>CBFGNC010000006.1:0-274209 GCA_965650135.1 uncultured Fluviicola sp. | reverse complement strand
TAGGAATCACAGGCTGTCTGAATGTCCGTTCCGGTATTTGAATGTGTAATCGTCAGGTTCAAAGTAACCGTAGAATCGCAGCCTACTGCGTTTTGTAATACAAACGTAGGCGCACTCGTTGAAGAAGTATACGTATTCCCATCGATCCAATCATAGGAATCACAGGCTGTCTGAATGTCCGTTCCGGTATTTGAATGTGTAATCGTCAAATTCAAGGTAACCGTCGAATCACAGCCTGCTGCATTCTGCAAGACAAATGTCGGTGTATTCGTAGAAGATGTATAGGTATTTCCGTCAATCCAATCGTACGAATCACATGCTGTTTGAATGTCTGTTCCTGTATTCGACTGGATGGTTAAATGCAAAGTGACCGTCGAATCGCAACCTGCTGCATTCTGTAAGATAAACATAGGAGTACTTGTTGAAGAAGTGTAGGTATTTCCATCGATCCAATCAAATGAATCACATGCTGTTTGAATGTCTGTTCCTGTATTTGAATGTGTGATCGTGAGATTCAAAGTGACTGTCGAATCACAGCCCGCTGCATTCTGCAAGACAAAAACCGGTGTATTCGTGGAAGAAGTATACGTATTCCCATCGATCCAATCAAATGAATCACATGCTGTTTGAATGTCTGTTCCTGTATTTGAATGTGTGATCGCGAGATTCAAAGTGACTGTCGAATCGCAACCCGCTGCGTTCTGCAAGACAAAAGTCGGTGTATTCGTTGAAGCATAATACGTGGTTCCATCGATCCAGGTATAGCTATTACATGCCGTTTGAATATCCGTTCCGGTAGTTGATTGGATAGTCAAATGTAAAGTAACCGTTGAGTCACAACCCGCTGCATTTGTCAATGTAACCGTCGGTGCATTCGTCGAGGCTGTGTAGGCAACTCCGTTAATCCACGTATAGGAATTACACGCCGTATGTGTATCTATATTTGCTGATGGGTTGTTAATGGTCAAGTTTAAGTGAATCAGTGAATCACAGGTTCCGACACCAGGGATCAAATAAGTAGGTGTATTCGTCGAAGATGTATAGGTAGTTCCATGCCAGGTGTAAGAATTACAAGCAGAAACCGTTTCGATTCTATCAATCGGTGCAGCACAAAATCCCAATCTTAGAATCCTGTTTTTCGGATTCGCATTGTAACTTGTAAAATTTCCGGCAACCAGAATTTTTCCGTCAGTTTGAAGAGCCATACAGCAAACAGTACTATTATTAAATCCTTGTCCCGGATTAAACGATGTGTCAACGCTTCCATTACTGTTTAATAACACAATACCTCCCCTGGCAACACCATTGTAGGTCACAAAAATCCCCCCAACCATAATTTTACCGTTCGGTAAAAAACAAACTGCACCAACTCCAATATTTGTTCCCGATGCATCGAAAGGGGTTAATAAAGAGCCGTTGTCATTTAATTTTATGAGTCCGCGAACATTGTTTCCATTGTAGATCCAAAAACTTCCGTAAACATAGACTACACCGTTGTAAATCTGTAGATTGTAAGCGTTTCCGGTAAGACCCGTACCAGTTACGAAAGAGGCATCAAATGTACCCGTAGAGCTGATCCTGGCAATTTTTGAAGCGGGATAATTCGTAGAACCATTTTTGTAATAAGTAAAGTCTCCCACGACGGTAATTCTTCCGAAAAAATCTATGACCAAATCATGAACTACACCATCAAAACCAAGGGGTACACTAAAGGTGCCAAAACTTGCATCCATAGTTCCATTTGAGTTCAATCGCATAATATTCTGGATAGACGAATTGCCACTAAAATTGGTAAATGATCCTCCAACAACTATTTTTCCGTCAGTTTGCAGTTTTAAGGTCTTTACGTAACCCATTCCTCCACCAGGACCGGATCCAGCATTAAAGGACGCGTCCAAACTTCCGTCCGAATTCAGCCTTGCTATGCATACCCTTGATACTCCATTATAGAGATAAAAACCACCCCCGATTAATATCTTCCCGTCTGACTGAAGAATTACTTTGTTAATATTCTGGTTGGCGCCGGAACCACCGGAATTGAATGTCAAATCAGGGCTTCCGTCCGGGTTTAAACGAATAATGTAATTGGCAGTTGTTCCGTTATAGGAAGTAAAATATCCAACACAAATAATTTTACCGTCCGGTTGGATCGCCATTGATTGGACCTGGTTGTCGAATCCTGTACCAATAGTAAAAGCAGGATCGATAGCACTTGCTTGTGCAAACAGATTACAGGAGATATTGACCAGTGTTATAAGCGTCGCAAGAATTAGTTTAAGGTATAGCTTGTTTTTCATTTATAATATAATTTAGGCCCTTCAAAACTAATAAATTATCTCATTCATAATTCGGATATTTAGCATATTAACCCTGACAATGAATAATTTGATTGTGCAAAGATTTATTACAAAAAATCCGCCTTCCAATCCATAAGGATCCGAAGACGGATTTGGGCTTTGATTTGAGTTACAGCGCCCGTTCAAGCAGGGTTGGTTATTGAATTCCTTATTTGACAGTAACAACTATTTTGGAAATGTTGTCTCCGTCCCAAGTCACTTCTACGCTATCATACCATTGCTCTGTAGAACAAACATACGTTCCGTCAGCTTTGATATTCTTGATTGCTAGTCCAGCTGTTGCAGGATCACCAAGAATCGATTCTCCATTCTCCGTTGTAATATCGTATGGGTTCACTCCTTCTTTTACATAGTTATTAGCAGCTTTCAAAATACCACTACCATCTGCAAACTCTTTCAAGAACGCATTCATACGTTCGCTTACTTTCACAGTAGCTTCGTCTTTCAACGTTCCTGCATCTAATGTTGCAACTGCATCACTGTAAGATTTGATTTCAATTGTATACTTTCCATTTGCATCTACCAGATACAAGTCACTTTTATCCGGACTTGTAGTAATATCCAAGTCTCTAACGAAAGGTCCTGACACTAAGAAATCAACTTTTTCAATTTCTTTATCTCCTTCTTTCAAGGATGCAAAATAGTTGCTATTTCCCGCTTTTACATCTACCAACAAGTAAATTTTTCCTTCAGGAGCAACCAATGTTTGTTGTTCTTTCTCATTCACTAAAACAGTGCTTGCTTTAAAATCAACAGTCATTTTTTGTTCGTCAAAAGTGAATTCTGACCCTTTTTTGATTGTTACAGGTGGTTCCGCCGAACAAGATCCCAATAGTAATCCTACAACTGCAATTGGTACGATAAATAATTTCATAATTTCTCTGTGTTTGGCACAAAAGTAGCCTAACATCGACTAACGAAATCTCCCATATTGGTGTTCGGACGGGAACAATTGGCAAGTGCAGGTATTTTTCAAATAAGCGCTGAATCTTTTTAACCTAAAAACCGGAGTTAATCAAAAAGCGTATTGTAAGGGATGGAAAAAAAGACGGTTGTTCCTTCCATCGGTTTTGAATTGATTTCAAACTTAAATGCTCCTTTTCTTTTCCTGTTCAATAAGTTGATCCGTTTTTCTGTAATCTGAATTGCAACAGATTCGTGATCCTTTTTTTCACGTTCCTGATCCCCGGTGGAAAATCCTTTTCCATTATCTGTAATTCTAATTTCCAGTTCTTTTTCAGTCTTTTTATACGAAATATGCAGCTCCCCGGACTTATCCGACTCTGAAAAGCCATGTTCTATGGCATTTTCAATGAATGGCTGAATCAACATTGGAGGCAGTAATACATTATCGGATGATAATTGCTCATCAATCTCAATCGTGTAATTAAATGAATTGGTAAAACGCGATTGCTGCAAACGGATATAATCTCTTAACCAGTTCAATTCATCTGAGAGTGGAATGCTGTCTTTTGATGAATGCTGCAAAATAGCTCGCACCAAACGGGCAAATGCTGTAAGTAACTTACCGGATTCTTCGGTGTCCTTTTTAAGCATATAGGTATGAATTGCATGAAGCACATTGAAGGTGAAATGCGGATTCATCTGACTTTGCAATAAACGCTGTTCCATTTCCATGGTCGCTTTTTGTGCTTTCAAGCGGTTGTATCGAATGGTGGAGAAAGCGATCACACAAATTAAGATGACCAACAAGACGGAACCGAATAGAATGTAATTGCGGCGACTGATCTGCAAATCCTTGTACAAGTTCTCCTGTCTGAGCCGCTGATTTTCCCGGTGTTTCTTTTCCGTTTCATACTGCTCCTTCATACGGGAAACTCCATGTTGTATATCCATTCGATTATTCTGTACCTGCATTTCATTGGCCTCCTCGAAGTACTCCAAAGCCACCTCTGTTTTCCCCATGGCTTTATAGACCTTGTAGTACTCCCAAAGCAGGTTTCCTTCCTGTATGGCATAAACCGGATTGCCTTTGATTAACCGATGTCTTTCTTTCAATATCGAAAGCGCCTGATTATATTGCTTGAGTTTTGTATAACCAAGAGCCTGAATATTTCCCAACTTTACCAAGTTGAATGTGTCCTTTTGCTTTTCGTAATAAGCCTCACATTCGGTCATCATTTCCAAACCCTTGCGCACTTTTCCCGTTTCCACATATCCGTGAGAAAGATTCGCTTTGCAAGCCAGGATGACACCTTGTTGCTTGTAGGTTTCCTGTATTCTCAGCGCCTCTTCCAGATAGGGTTGAGCCTCCGCAAACAGTTTCTGTTGATTCAGCATTCCGCCCAGGTTTACCAATATAAGAGACTTCCCACTAAAATCCTTGATTTCTTCCCGCATATGAATCGAACGCAAATAATACGTTTTGGCCTCCTTGTAACGGAGTAACTGCTGCAATACAACACCGATTCTTCCCAATGTCTTCGCTACTTCAGATTTACTGTCATGTTTCTCTCTGTACTCCAGTATTTCAAGTAATAATTGGAGTTCCTTATCAAATTCTTTATAGTAGCTATAATAAAGTGTGTAAACACTTTTGTTGGTCATCAATTTGGGTCTGTCGTTCAATTTTTCGAAAATACTGTCCGACTTTTCCAAATGAGACTTCATCTTGGGCCAGTCCTTGACCAAACAATAATAATACCCATAAGCAGAATAAGCCAATCCTGTTCCTCTACTGTAGTTTATTTTCCGTGATAATCGCTGAAGACTGTCTGCATAGGTTTTGAACAGATTCTTGTCTTTTTGAGCATATCTTATTCCAATATCATAATAAAGGTTGGCTTTGAGTGTATCTTCTTTTTGGTACTGAACTTTATACAACAAACTATCCAGCGGAGGTTGACCATCAGATGAACTTGCAACAAGACAGAATAAAGCAACTGCAATAAAACGGCTAACTTTCTGCAGACCGCTTGATAATTTTTTAAAGAAATTCATTGATTCAAATTTAAATTACTGGTAGTTTGCCTTAAAATGAGCCAGTACTTCTTCTTTCTTCCGGGTGGAAACCGGAATTTCAATTCCATTCGGCAAGATTAAAAAACCTCCGTTTCGTTTGTCGAATTGGGTCACATGACGCATGTTCACCAAATAACTTTGATGCGTCCGGATGAACTGATTATTATCTATGATACTTTCGAAGTGAGCTAGTGTCTTGGAAACCATGATTTGCTTGCGATCAGTGAAGAAGAAATGCGTATATGCTCCATCCGCAAGACAATAGGTAATTTCATCGATGTCTACAATGTGCAACAAATCGGCGGTGTTCAATACGATACGCTTTGGTTCCGTGGTTTTGATTTGTTTGCGAAACACATCCAATTGCTCTAAAATCCGGTCATTCTGAATGTGTTTCTGCGCTTTCAATAAAGCAGCCGTTAAATCGGACGGATCAAAAGGTTTCAACAGATAATCCAATGCCGAAACTTGGAAAGCTTTTAGTGCAAAATCATTGTAAGCCGTAATGAAAATGGTTGGAATATATCTGGGGGCAATTGTTTGAAGGATATCGAACCCGCTTTTGTCGTGCAATTGGATATCTAGCAACAGCAAATCCGGATCAAAATCTTCTATTTCCTGTAAAGCGCTTGCAACACTATCTGCTTCCCGGACAAGCAAATCATTTATGCCGCTCAGTGATAATACCATTTTGCAATTTTCACGGGCTATTTTTTCGTCATCAATAATTAAGATCTTCATGAATGGGTAAAATGGGGACTGCAAAAATACGAAAATCCGCACGTCGGCTGACATACGGATTCCCAATCTATATTATTAAATCCTTATTGTTTCACCACCCGCTGAACACTATGTCCTTGCGAATTCTTGAAATCAAACAAGTAAACGCCCAATTGAAGATCCTTCAACGAAACTTGGTCGCCAGAAATGATGTTGGACGTTTGAATCAGTTTGCCCTGAGCATCGTGAATAGTAAGTTGAGCTTCCATTCCTTGAAAAATCACTGTCTGGAAATCAGTGGTCGGATTGGGTATAAGCTGAACCTGGAAAGCTGGGAGTTCATTTATTCCAGCAGTGTTAAAATCAATACAGTTTGTAGTGTCATTACAATCTGTTTCATTTCCTACAATTGCTGCATAGCTCCCGTTTCCAGTTGGAACGAAGGTTGCAGAAGTTGCATTGTTAATCCATTGATTATTATCACAATTGATCCATTGATAATAAATTCCACCACTTGCTGTAATAGAGTTGTCCGGATTTAAAACAGCTTGTGCTACAATTGGTGAATTAAGAATGGTTAAATTTAAGATTATCATGGAATCTGATCCATTGGATGTGACAACAGAATAATATATGGAATCTTGGCTTGAGGTGTATGTTTGTCCGTTCTGGCAAATATATGAACCACAGGAAGTTAACTCGGAATAACCAATGTCCGTAGTATGATAATTAAATCTTTCTATGTTATTCGCAGGCGAATTATTTACAGATCCAAAAGACCCTACAATGTAAAAACCTTCGGAATCGAATCCGGTTATTTCTGAAATCCAACCAAGACCGTCAACGTTAGGAGTTCGATATCCAGTAAAGTTTTGATCAATTGTTCCATTTGGGTAAAGTAACATTAAGTTGGGAGGATCAGAAGTGTTAGCGCTGGAAACAGTACCAATAAGAAGTTTTCCAGATGGCAATATTTCCATTGCCTTAACATATTGACTTGACGTGTAATTTAGTGGGTAAGAATACCCGTTAGCAACACTTCCGTTATTATTCAGGAAAACATAGCCTGGTTTGGATGAACCATTCCAAGTTGTAAATTCACCACTGACAAACAATTTCCCATTTGGGAGTTCTTTGATTAGTTCAATTATACCATTTGGTCCTGTCCCGATATTAAAACTGAAGTCGAGCGTTCCATCTTCATTAAAACATGCTAAATAGGTTGCAACTGAGGAATTGTAAGTGTTATAATCACCATAGACCAAAAAACGATTGTCAGATAATACAGTTGTTCGCGTAAATCCGTTAGTTATGTTAATCTGGTTAAATGAATTATCAATTGTTCCGTTTTCATTGATACGATTGACAAACAGGTCATTTACCTGTTGATGTGTAATCAGGTATTTATTGTTTTGAACAGGATCAATATCAAAGATTTCTGTTTCAGAAATGTTCTCTGGAATCTGAGAGGTAAAGGTAGGATCAAGATTGCCATTCAGATCCGTTCTAATAAGGGCTGTATATGGCGGACCAGTTCCATATTCTAGGGTGCCACCAATCAGAACTTTGTTAGTCGCAGTATCTACAAAAGCTGTATAGACATCTGAGAAAGGTAAATCTATAAAGGCATTGTTGCACAATCTTCCAACGCTGTCAATTTTGGCAATACTTGAAGGTACAAGGGTTCCATTATAAGCTTGAAATTCGCAAATTCTACCAAAAATCAATGCGTTTTTTTGAGGTAATGCTTTACATCCAAGCAATTCATTATTGGCTCCGCTGCTTCTATTAAACATGGTATCAATAGCTCCCGTTGCAAGGATTCGAGCAAATGAATGGATAGCATAGCTATTGTATCCATAGAATGCTCCGCCTAATAGAATACTTCCGTCTGGTTGAGCTTTAATGACATTCACCTTATCATTAAAACCACTAACAAAGTTGTTGTTGAAAGCACCTGTTGATGAGATACAGACGAAGTAAGGACTTGTAATTCCTTTATAGGTGTTGAAATTTCCTCCTACATAAATATTACCAGTAGCATCTGAACTAATCGCATAAACAGCATCTGAAAATCCACTTCCAACAATATAGTTCGGATCAAGCGTTCCATCAGGATTTAAGATACAAAAGCGATTGCATGGTATATTATTGTAACTCGTAAAGTCTCCTCCTATAGCAATTTTACCGTTGGCCAATTCATGGATTGCGAATATAAAACCATTCGGACCAGATCCAGTTGAAAAAGTTTGATCCAATGAGCCATTGCTGTTTAGACGTACCAGGTTTGTGTTGGGGAGATTATTCCAGGAGTTAAACGAACCAGCAATCATTATCTTCCCATTTCCCATTACTTTTACCCTGTTTAAAAAGTCATAATTTCCCGCAAGACCTATACCGATATTAAAAGTATTGTCTAAACCCCCGTCAGGATTCATTTTCATAAGGTGATTGGCTGGTGTTCCGCCAAAACTGCTAAATCTACCAGCTACAAGAACCTTATCGTCAGGTAAAACCTCTATATCTTCTACAACATCATTCGTTCCTTTATCATTGAAATTAGGACCCGTCCAAAACGTCTGATCTGCGTTGCCATTGCTGTCAAGTCTTGCAATTCTGCGGTATGCTGTTGATGTACCAGTGGAGGTTTCAAGAAAATCACCCCCTACAATCACTTTACCAGATGATTGTATATCCATTACTACTACACCAAGCGTCCAATTCATTTCATTGGTATTGAAATTAACTTCAAAGGTGGGATCAACACTATGATTTGCATTCAATCGAACAGCTTGTTGTCTATAATAACCATTGAAGAACTGGAATCCTCCACAAATTGTGATTTGCCCGTTTGGATGAACAAAGAAATCATTCACCCCATATTGGGTGTTACAAAATTCCTTTCCCTGATTGTAACTGAATCCTATGTCATTCGGATTAAATGTCGTATCAATAGATCCATAATTTACTTGTCCAAAAGAATCGAATACAAACAGCAGAAAAATAAACAATGAAACTTTCCTAAGAACTTGCATAAAAAGAGATTACATGACTTAAAAGTAATTGAATTTTAATCTATTTGCCGGATTTACAACTCATAAAATTTATTAATTCCTCCCTATTCCTTCATCACACTTCTTATAATATTTACTGTTTCACTACCCGCTGAATACTATGTCCTTGTGAGTTTTTGAAATCAAACAAATAAACTCCTCTTTCAAAATTCTGAAGCGAAACAGTTCCATTATTTTGAATTCGGTCTTTCAGTACCACTTTTCCTTGAAGATCATAAACGATCAATTCGGCAGCCGAACCTGAGAAACTGATGTGAATCTGATCATTGGTTGGATTGGGGTAGATCTCGAACAAGTCCTTTCCGAGATCTGTTAATCCCGCTGTACTAACATGTCCGTTATTGAAGTAAATTGCTTCGGTCACCGTGAAGTATTCTCCCAACGATTTATTCGGACAGAACACACTCAATTGTACCCAATAAACTCCGTTTCCATTGTTCAGCACATAACTTGTCGTGTCGAAGTTCGATCCGTTAGAATCCACGATATTCCAAATCACGTTTACCGTATTTCCATTTGCCCAAATCGAATCAATGTAAGCGGTATCAATTCCAGCGTAATAAATATTGCAGTTGGTCATAGTAACTCCCAGTGAATCCTGGGCAAGTGAATCGACAAATGGGTTATTGAAGACGTAGTTTGAATCGACTGGGATGACAAGCGTTGTAGAAAGCGTATCCCCGCAATAATCTGTTACATGTAAGTCATGCATTCCCGGACATAGATTCATTATCAGGCTGTATCCATTGGAAGTCAGCATTTGTGAACCATTATCAAGATCCAGCTCGAAAGGAGCGTTTTCAGAAACAGTGACAGCAAGCTGACCAATACATGAGTTTGCATCGGAAGGTGAAGCGAAAGCAGAAATTGTTATCGGTTGATTCGAATAAACCGCAAGATCCAGCGTAATAATAGAATCACATCCGCCAACGCTTACCAGAGTGTCCGAATACTGCCCGGAAGTGGTATATGTTACACCCGTCTGTGCCCAATAGTAATCATTACAACTCGTGACCGGTAAAAGTTCACTAGACGGATAACAATCCAGAAGTCGTGCAATCCTGTTTCTATTAATTCCATTGTAAGTGGTAAAATTTCCACTCATTATAATTCTTCCATCCGATTGAACTGCTAAATTAGTAACGGTCGTGTTTGTTCCTGATCCAGGATTAAATGTTGTATCAAGAGTTCCGTCTGCATTCAATCGTGCAATATTTTTCCTCGCAACTCCATTGATGTTTGAAAACAATCCTCCTATAACAATCCGGCCATTTGGCTGAATTAATAGGGCATTAACTGTATTCATGGATCCGGTAAATGTGAGTATATTGAATCCCGGGTCCATCGTTCCATCCGCATTCAGGCGAACAATTGCTCTGCCTGAATTCCCATTAAATGATGTAAAAGATCCTCCTAACAAGATTTTTCCATTTGGTTGCAATGCTGCAGTATACAAAGTGGTGTTGGGACCTGATCCGCTATTAAAGGAGGCATCGGGTGTACCATCTTCGTTGAGCCTGACAATTTTGTTATATGAGGCGCCATTGTAGGAGGTGAAGTTTCCCACAGCCAATATTTTACCATCCGGCTGCAGGATGATTTTATCCAAATAATCATTAAATCCACTTCCGATATTAAAGCTCATATCCAGAGATCCGTCCGGATTTAAGCGTGCTATTCCAGGTCTCTGAACATTGTTGATTGAAAAGAACTCTCCTCCCAATAATATCTTGCCGTCTGATTGTACCTTAATAGTAGTAACAGCACCATCTGCACCCGTTCCTGCATCAAATGACTGGTCGATGGAACCATCTGAATTTAAACGGATTACCCGATTTATAAGTGTATCATTGAACGATGTGAAGTTACCCCCCAACAAAATCTTTCCGTCTGCCTGGATATAGCTTGCAGAAACATTCAAAAATGCCCCAGTCCCTATCTCGAAAGTGGAATCCAGATTACCATCTTGCGGATTGAGTCTTGCAATACTTGTACGATAAGCATTATTTATACTGTAGAAAATTCCACCCACAACCAATTTACCATCCGTTTGTAAGTTAATCGTATGAACCACATTTGTAGCCCCCGTACCGGAATTAAATACATCATCCAAAGAACCGTCTTCATTGACTTTGACGATTTTGTTGAACGGTACATCGTTCACAGTCGAAAAACTTCCTCCTAAAACAATTTTCCCACCAGGTATTATATTGACAGCATAAATAAATGTATTGGCAGGCAAGCTGACGTTAAACGTACTGTCAATAATGCCATCCGTTTCAAATCGTACGATGCCATTATGGATCGAATCATTTACAGTGTTGAAATAACCTCCTGCGAGTATTTTCCCATCCGATTGGCACTGAATCGTCCAAACGTCGTTCTGGTTGATTCCTGTACCCGGGTCAAAATTGTTGTCTCTTGTTCCGTCAGTATTCAACCGGGCAATTCTATTAATCGCAAAACCATCCAAATCGGTAAAGTTTCCCCCG
Organism: uncultured Fluviicola sp.; assembly: GCA_965650135.1. Taxonomy (GTDB): domain Bacteria; phylum Bacteroidota; class Bacteroidia; order Flavobacteriales_D; family Crocinitomicaceae; genus Fluviicola. The sequence continues at coordinate 262,584 of CBFGNC010000006.1, read as the reverse complement.
ATTAGAATTTTTCCATCTGCCTGCAGGTTCATGGATTGCACAAAATAATCAACCCCACTACCCGGATTGAAACTCAAATCTACAGATCCATCACCGTTCAATCGCGCAATATCATTCACCGAAGTATAATTTACTGTCGAAAAATTTCCACCAATCAGAATTTTTCCATCCGGTTGAACGGCGGTTGTGTAAACAGTTCCAAAAACACCATTTCCTGCATAAAAACTTTGATCAATCGAACCATTACTATTCAATCGGGCAATTTTTTTTCTGACATCAATATTAACCTCCATAAATTCCCCACCTACGATGATTTTTCCGTCGGGCTGTAAACTGATAGTCAAAATGTCCCCATCCGTGTTATTCATTACGGACTCTAGTGTTCCATCCGGATTGATCCTTATGATTTGACTATCAGAACTCGCATTCTCATTTATTGCCATAATGATCTTCCCGTCCGGTTGAATTACGGATGCTCTGGCGGTATAATTGCTTGTCCCAACAGCGGAATAATTAGTATTGAAACTTGAGTCCAGAGTCCCGTTTGGATTCAATCGGGCAATATTTGTTCTGGGAACTCCATTAACCGCAGTAAAGTTGCCTCCAATGACAATTTTTCCATCTGGCTGCACACAACTTGTATAAACAATACCGCTCACCAGACTCCCCCGATTGATCCCTGTATCATTGGGATTAAATGAAAAATCGTTACTCCCGGGCTGTGCAAAACTTAAGCTTGATAGAATGGTTGAAAAAAAGATTGTTGCGATTAAACGATTCATACGGTTAAATTGATTGCACAAAAATACAAAAATCCGCTCACCAAGCGATGAACGGATTTTCACTATAAATTATTTATTGTCTTAAGCCTCCACGTGCATGTAGCTCTCCACACTCGGACAAGAACATACTAAGTTTCTGTCTCCATAAGCATTGTCTACACGGCGTACAGGAACCCAGTATTTCCAATCTTTCAAGTAGGCAACCGGGTAAGCTGCTTCTTGCGGAGAATATGGGTAATTCCATTCTTGATTGATGATACAATCTGCTGTATGCGGAGCGTTCTTCAATAAGTTGTTTTCTTTATCGGATTTTCCGTTCTCGATATCCGCAATTTCCTGGCGGATCTTGATCATCGCTTCGATGAAACGATCCAATTCTTCCTTGTCTTCCGATTCGGTCGGTTCCACCATCAAGGTTCCCGCTACCGGGAAAGATACTGTTGGTGCATGGAAATTGAAGTCGATCAGGCGTTTTGCCATGTCTGCTACTTCCACGTCTGCTGTTTTCTTGAAATCACGGCAATCCAGGATCATTTCGTGAGCTACCGTACCGTTTTTACCGGTGTACAACACATCGTAATGACCTTTCAATTTCGCTGCAATGTAATTCGCATTCAAAATTGCCGCTTCTGTAGATTCACGCAATCCTTGTGCTCCCAGCATTTTGATGTATCCGTAAGAGATCAACAAAATCAAAGCACTTCCGTAAGGTGCCGCAGAAACTGCATGAATCGGTGTGCTTCCTCCTGCTGCAACAACCGGGTTACTTGGCAAGAAAGGGGCTAAATGCGCTGCTACTCCGATTGGTCCCATTCCAGGTCCACCACCTCCGTGAGGAATAGCGAATGTTTTGTGTAAGTTCAAGTGACAAACGTCTGCTCCGATGTTTCCCGGATTGGTTAACCCAACTTGTGCATTCATGTTTGCACCATCCATGTACACTTGTCCACCATTCTCATGAATGATTGACGTAATCTCACGGATTCCTTCTTCGTAAACTCCATGAGTAGACGGATAAGTGACCATCAGACCTGCCAATTCGTTCCCGATCTGGTTCGCTACTGTTCTTAATTCTTCTATATTGATGTTTCCATTTTCGTCACAACCTGTTACAACCACTTCCATTCCTGCCATTACTGCAGAAGCCGGGTTTGTTCCATGCGCCGATGATGGAATAATCATTTTTTTGCGTTGCATATCTCCACGGCTTTCATGGTATGCTTTGATTACCATCAATCCGGCGTATTCTCCTTGAGCACCTGAATTCGGTTGTAAAGACATCGCTGCAAATCCAGTTGATTCACACAAATCTTTTTCCAACTGACGGAACATTGCGTGATAACCGGCAGCCTGCTCAACCGGAGCAAACGGGTGCATGTTTGCAAACTGGGGATTCGTAATCGGAATCAGCTCGGAAGCTGCATTCAATTTCATGGTACAAGATCCCAAAGGAATCATGGAATGTACCAAGGACAAATCTTTATTCTCCAAACGTTTCAGGTAACGCATCATTTTGGATTCAGAATGATGTTTGTTGAACGTTGCATGTGTAAATACTCCGTCTGTACGCAAAACTGAAGAAGCTAAAGTAGATGACTCAGCTTTGTTGGCACCGAAGATTGACAAGATCGTAGCAACATCTTCCATCGTGTGTGGTTCGCCGAAACTGATTGTCAATTCAGACCCATTGATGATGCGGAAGTTCATTCCCTTCGCTTCAGCTGCCGCTTTGATTTTCGCTGTATCTACTCCTTTTACCCAAACCGTGTCAAAAAATGAATCAGAGCCTACTTGAATTCCTGCTGCTTTCAATCCATTTGCTGTTGCAGAAGCCAACCCGTTTACATGGTTCGCAATCTCTTTCATTCCGTCCGGACCGTGATATACCGCATACATGGAAGCCATTACTGCCAGCAATGCCTGCGCTGTACAAATATTCGATGTTGCTTTATCTCTTTTAATGTGCTGCTCACGTGTTTGCAATGCCATACGCAATGCCATGTTGTCGTCTGCATCTTTCGATACACCAATGATACGACCTGGAATAGTGCGTTTGTAATCCTCTTTTGTTGCGAAAAATGCTGCGTGAGGACCACCATAACCCATCGGAACTCCGAAACGTTGTGACGTACCGAAAACTACATCCGCTCCAAGTGACCCCGGTGATTTCAAGACAACCAATGAAAGGATATCCGCAGCAACTGCCGTTTTCAATCCATTATTGCGACCGATAAATCCGGTAACGTCCGTAATATTTCCGTAAACATCCGGATATTGAATAATCGCTCCGAAATAGGTGCCATCATTTGTGAAAGTTGTTTCATCACCTTCAACCAATTCAATTCCTAAATTGATCGCTCTTCCGAGAACAACATCTTTTGTTTGAGGGAATGCATTTTTGGAAATGAAAAATTTATTTACACCGTCTTTCACCTCTTGTCGGGAACGCGAATTCCAGAACATGATCATTGCTTCCGAAGCAGCCGTTCCTTCATCCAAAAGAGATGCATTAGCGATTTCCATTCCCGTCAATTCCAAAACCATTGTCTGGAAATTAAGCAAGGCCTCCAAACGACCCTGAGAAATCTCAGCCTGGTAAGGAGTATAAGCAGTATACCATCCCGGATTCTCCAGTACGTTACGCAAAATAACAGAAGGAACAATTGTTTCATTGTATCCTAAACCGATAAAAGACTTGTATACTTTATTTTGAGCACCTAAAGCTGTAATGTGCTGCAAGTATTCTTGCTCGCTCATTGCAGCATCAATCCTCAGCTCTCCGGATAACCGGATGTGTGAAGGAATTGTTTTATCTACTAATTCTTGAATTGATTTAACTCCAATAGCAGCTAACATCTCAGATTTCTCAGCTGAATCAGGTCCAATGTGACGGGATGAAAATGCACTCATAAAATTTCACTCTTTTTTTGAAACTTACCTTTACTGGTAAGCAGGTGCAAAGATAGCGATTTTCACGTTCTATTATTTCGATTTAGCTGGAATATTTGTTAAGTCAAATCGGAAGTTTTCAATAGACCTGCAAGAATGGAATTCAAACGGATGACCCGGCTGAAATTAAGACAAAAGCGATCGTGGCTTCTTACTTGCAACTTGCTTTTCGCTCCATCATTTCCGGACCGCTCATCAACTCGAATTCCTTGCACTTAGCCTTCTTCGTTTTGATCAGTTCTTTGATTTCTTTTTGACCGCTGACCGTGAGTTTTTTTGTTCGTAATTGGTCGTATTTATTTGTCAACTCATCGCTTGCACGGATACAATCACAAATTGAATCTTCACTGCAAGAAGAAAGAATAAGGGAAGAAAGTGTGAGAATTGTGAAAATCGGGAGTTTCATAATGTGTTTATTAAATTGGATTCCTGTTAAATATCCTTTGCCGAACGCATCAAATTATGAAGGAATGATTTACTTTGTTAATTGCAAACAAATGTAACCCATGCAAACAAAACTTCCAAAAGTAGGAACCACGATCTTTTCAACCATGAGCCAGATGGCAAATGAATACCATGCCATCAATCTTTCTCAAGGTTTCCCGAATTTTCCAATTGATCCATTGATTGAGGAACTTTTGGCAAAGAATAGCAAGGATAATGTCCATCAATACGCCCCGATGGCCGGTTTGCCGTCGTTATTGGATGGGATTGCCGGGATGGTACATCGCGTCTATAACCGGGAAATCAATCCGGCAACTGAAATCCTGATTACTGCCGGAGCAACGCAAGGTATTTTTGCAGCACTTCAGGCTTTGGTTCATTTTGGCGATGAAGTGGTTATTTTAGATCCTGCGTATGATTGCTACGGTCCGGCTGTCCATTTGGCCGGTGGAAAAGCGATCCATATTCCCATGCGGGAGGATTTTACAATTGATTGGCGGGAATTGAGACAAACGGTCAATCAAAAAACACGGGTTCTGATCATCAATAATCCACATAATCCATCTGGAAAAATGATGGATGAATCGGACTATGACGCCTTGGTTCAGGTAATGACAGACCATCCCAACCTGATTCTTTGTTCTGATGAGGTATACGAATTCATCACTTTTGAAAAGACGCACTTTTCCGCACATAACAATGAAATTTTGCGAAACAGGAGTGTAATTGTTTCTTCCTTTGGCAAAACATTTCATTTGACCGGTTGGAAAGTAGGTTACATTATTGCTCCCGAAAACATTCTGAAAGAAATTAAAAAAGTGCATCAGTTCATGGTGTTCTCAGTAAATAGCGTGGCTCAAAAAACCCTGGCGGATTATATCTCCACCACCGATGTCACTACCTTGGGGAAATTCTACCAGGACAAGCGCGACCAATTCAAACAATTGATGTCAAAAAGCAAGTTTGAATTTTTGCCAAGTGAAGGAACTTATTTCCAAACAGTGAGATACCGGGAAATTTCCGATCTGCCTGATGTTCAATTTTGCGAATGGATGGTGAAGGAAGTTGGTGTGGCTGCAATTCCACTTTCTGTCTTCTATGAAGAGTTGAATGATTATCATACAATTCGTTTCTGTTTTGCAAAAACTGACGAAACATTAATTCAAGCCGCAGAAAGACTATGCAAGATTTAAGTATCACATTTGTTCAGGCAGACCAGATCTGGGAAGACAAGGCAGCCAATTTGGAGCATTATGCATTGTTATTGAAATCCGTTGACAAGACAGACCTGATTCTTTTCCCCGAAATGTTCCAAACCGGATTCTCCATGAATGTAAGTCAATTGGCAGAAAAAATGGAGGACAGTCCAAGCATTTCCTGGCTAAGACAAGTCGCTAAGGAAAAAAATGCAGCATGTTATACTTCATTGATTATAGAGGAGAACGGAAATTACTATAACCGTGGGGTGTTTATAGAGCCGAATGGAACCATTACTTCTTACGATAAACGCAAATTATTTGGAATGGCTGAAGAGTCCGTTCACTTCACTGCGGGAGTAAAAGAAGTCATTGTTGAGTATCTCGGATGGAAAATCAATTTACAGATTTGTTATGATTTGCGTTTCCCTGAAAACATTCGCAACGGAGAAGTTGATGGCTTACCGATTTATGATCTCCTTTTGTACATTGCAAACTGGCCGGAGAGAAGAATACATCATTGGTCCACACTTCTTCCGGCAAGAGCCATTGAAAACCAATGTTATGTAGCCGGGTTGAATCGGGTCGGCAGAGATAATACCGGGTTGACTTATACAGGTCAGAGCAAATTAATCAACCTTCTTGGAGAAGAAATTTCCAACCTTTCTGATTCCGAAAACGTCATTAGCTATAGTATTAGTTATGAAGAACAAAGGCAATTGCGAGATAAATTACCTTTTTTGAGGGACAGCAATTACCGTTCATTTCATAATTAGTACCGTTTAATAAATAAACTGACCTTTTGTGGGTCAAATAATTAAATTTAGAACTTAGTAAATTAAAGAAACATGAAAAAACACATTACTTTGTTATCGGGATTGTTGCTGGTTTCAGGTGCATTTGCTCAAAATGCCAGACCGGTTGCATCACCTCGTATAGCTCAAAAAATTAGTACTGAAAACCGTAAACCGGTTCAAAGCGCTTCAACTCCGAAAGCTTTAGGTACAGTTCTATGGTCAAGCGACTTCTCGAATCCTGGTGATTGGAATATCGATAATGACGGACAAACAGGAGGTAATTTTGGTTGGAACATCAACGCAACGAAAGAGGGTTGGGCAAACAACACGACTCAAGGAATCATTAACTCTACTTCACATGGTAATTTCGCTGAATTAGGAAATGGAAATCCTACGTTAACTCCTCCAACTCAAGCATTGAATGTTGATTACTATTTAACTTCAGTTACTCCGGTTGATATTACATCTCAACCAAACCTTGTTTTATCATTCGTACAAAATGGTGCATTATTCAATGACTTACAAGAATTCCAAATTTCTGTAAACGGTGGTACTAACTGGATTACTGTAGGTGATAATACAGATAAAGGAACTTTCTCTGTCGCTGGTGGCGATCCTTACGCTAATCCAACACAGGAATCTATTAACATCAGTTCATTTATTCCGGGAGGATCTACTTCACTTTTGGTTCGTTTCCATTGGACAACACGTTTCCCTACTTCAACAAGTGCTAATGTATGGGTCACTTACGGATGGAACATTGACGATGTAGCAATTACTACTCCTGCTGATTATGACTTGGCAATTACAAGTGATGATTGGGGTAGTGCAGGATTAGGATATTTCAAAATTCCTACAACGCAAATCGCTCCAATCGATTATTCTTTGAATGTTAAAAACGATGGTGCTTTATCTATGACAAATGTAGTATACGGTGTTGGTATTACTGGTGCCGGAACTTTTGCTGGAACAAGTGCTCCTGTAACTATTGCTGCCGGTGCAGATGACAGTTTGGCTTTGACCACACAATTCACACCTGCTACAGTTGGTACTTATAATGTTGCAAGAATGTTGACAGCTACAGATGCAGATGATGTTCCTACAAATAACGTATTAAGCAACTTCTCTTTTGATGTAACAAATTACATCTATGCCAGAGATAACGGTGTTACTAACGGATACACGGATAACGCAACAGATCCTTTCGAAGTTGGAAACTTATTTGATATCTGGACTGCTCAAACAGTAAAGGGTATTGACGTAAAATTCGCAACTGGTACACCAGTCGGATCTGAAGTTTATGTGAAAATTTATAAATCTGATGTATCAGGAATCGTTTGGGTTGGAGAATCTCCGTCTGTTACATTGACAGCTGGTCAAATCAATACAAACTTGACAATTTACTTGGGAACTCCAATTGCATTGGAAGCAGGTACTACTTATTTTGTAATGGCTGCAACATATTCTCCAAATGTAAAAGTTGCAAATGCCGGTACTTCGGTTCCTCAAACATCATTCTTCGTAGACGGGGACGATATCACTGTTCAGGCAAACAGATTTTACACAACAGAAACGCCTTGGGTTCGTTTGAACTTCGATCCTACATTAAGTCTTACTGAGTTGACTTCTGCAACTGACGTAACGGTTTACCCTAACCCATTCGTTGGTACAACAGAAATTAAATTCAACTTGAAAGCTGATGCACAAGTTTCAGTAGTGATTACTGATGTTGCTGGTCGTACAGTTGCAACAGTTCCTGCTACTAACATGAATGGTGGTGAACAATCAATTTCTATCGACGGAACAAATTTCGTAGCTGGTATTTACAACTACACATTAACTGTTGGTAACGAAACTATCACAAAACGTATCGTTAAGAAATAATTCTTACTATATAAAGTGGAAATGGGGGCTTCGGTCCCCATTTTTTTATTTGCACAAGTATGGCTTTTGAATGGGGGTTGTTCGGTTTATTCCTGGTTTGCTTCTTAGCTTCCACGATCATCCCGTTTCCTTCCGAAGCAACACTCCTGTTCTTTTTGAATTCGGAAAGCTATTCACCACTTTCCATTTTAGTGGTTGCAAGTCTGGGGAATTGCCTGGGCGGATGTACCAATTACTTGTTGGGTTATTACGGCAGAAAAATACTCGGCAAGAAACAATTTTTAAAAAGTGAATTGTTTGTCCAACGATATGGTTCCTGGACAGCATTATTCTCCTGGCTTCCGATTATTGGAGATCCCATTCTAATTGTACTGGGTGTTTACCGTGTATCTTTTTGGAAAACAATGACTTTGATGAGTTTGGGCAAGGTTGTCCGGTATCTTATTGTCTTTTGGACCTATTTCTATTTCGCATTCATTTAATTGCGAATTCACGCGCCAAACGATCTGTCTCCACATAATCTTCATAACTCGGATTCAAAATAAACGGAGTCTTTGTCATCACTTCCTCATTGATCCGGGCAATATCCAAAAACCCGATTTTTTCTTCTAAAAAAAGCTGCACTGAAATCTCATTTGCAGCATTCAACGCACATGCTGCTGTTCCTCCATTCTCCAAAGCATTATATGCCAATTGTAAATTCCGGAAAGTTTCCATATCTGCTTTTTCAAAAGTCAATTGCGGATAATCCAAAAAGTTGAAGCGGGGAAATTCTGTTTTCAACCTATCCGGATAAGTCAACGCAAACTGGATCGGTAACTTCATATCAGGAAGTCCCATTTGAGCTTTTATACAACCATCCTGGAACTGAACCAATGAATGAACGATTGACTGCGGATGAACGATCACATCAATCTGTTCCGCCTTTAAGCCAAACAGCCATTTTGCCTCGATAACTTCCAAACCTTTGTTCATCATGGAAGCAGAATCAATAGTAATCTTGGCACCCATAGACCAATTCGGATGTTTCAGGGCCTGAGCTGGACTTACTGATTTCAATGCATCTGCTTTCCATCCGCGGAATGGTCCACCGGATGCTGTCAGGTAAATCCTTTCGATCGGGTTGTGAAATTCACCTACCAGACATTGGAAAATTGCAGAATGTTCCGAGTCCACCGGATAAATATTGATTCCCTTGGCGCGTGCTCTCGCTGTCACCAATTCCCCAGCTACTACCAGTGTTTCCTTATTCGCCAATGCAATATCCTTTCCCGCTTCAATAGCAGCCAATGTAGGCTTCAATCCGGCATAACCAACCAAAGCTGTCAATACGATATCCACTTCATGAAATTCAACCACTTGACAAAGCGCCTGACTTCCGGCATAAACATGGATATCTTCCGAAAAAAGTGCATCTTTCACTTCCTGGTACTTTTCTTCGTCGGCGATCACAACCGCATTTGGTTGAAACAGTTTTGCCTGTTCAATCAACAATTTCGAATTTGATTGAGCGGTAATCACCTGCAAGTCGAATTTCTCCGGATAAGCCCGGATAACTTCCAAAGCCTGTGTCCCGATTGAACCGGTAGAACCAAGAATAGCAACACCTTTCTTCTGCATTTGACAAAAATACCTTTTTTATGTAGATTTGAGCTGTAACCAATCCTACATTTCAACTTATTGAACACAAGCCTAAAACAATTACCTTATGAAAAAACTGCTTCTATTATTGTTATTATTTCCATGCACTTCATTTGCCTGGATCGGTCAAGATTCGGAAGATTTTGTGCTGAGTTACCTCCGGTGGGGAGCGAAATACGAATTGGGGTATGATTACCAACAAAATATGTTCTACGGGGCAAATACCAAGACCATGAAGCAAAATAAGGTGAAGGTTGTAAAATCATTCTCTGTAAATAAGCATGGTAGCAAAAAGGTTTGGTACGAGCGCACTTTCGATTTGTCAGGAAGACTCATTCAGATGAAAACTGATTATAATACTGTTAATTACAAATTCACCGATACGCTATTGAGTGAAATCCAGCGCATCACAAAGAATCACACCTTCAATACCAGAATCGGGTATGATTCTCAATCCAGAATTATAACCATCCGATCTTTTAAAGACGAGAAGCTAAATGCAGAAACCAGGTATGTTTATTTCAGTGGTGATCTGACTTCCCTGGTGGAAAAGAAAACCTACGGAAAGAAAGAAAAGATTTACAGGTTGGAAACCGATTATGACGACCTATTGAAAAAAGCGACAGAATCCCGATATGTAATTAACGGGGAATTGAAAAAACGCTGGATCTACCGTTGTGACGAAAAAGGAAAAATCCAGGAGTCCAAATCAGATGAAGTAACTCAATGTCAATACTACGGCTCAAATAATGACGGATCCTATACCAATTATACCAGAACCATCGAAAATGGAAAAGATTATTTGCAGGAAATTACCTTTGATAAGGACTCTGTGATGACGGGTTACAAGCGTTTTTTACATGATTCCATTTTAGTAAATCACAATACTTATTCAAAAGAAAAGGATGTGTATGAAGCCTATAGGAAAAATGGAAAAAGATCCTATAAACTAATCCGGGAAAAAGATAAAAACGGGAATACTATCCGACATATCGATTGCTATAAGCCAAGGGATAAGGCCATAATCACGACCTCTTTCATTTATTCAGAAAGCAACCTGATTCAGGAAGTTACGTATCAAAGCGGAAGGAAAGTACAGTTCGAGTATACATATTTGTAGCCGGAACATTACTTTTGCAGTATGAAATACCGGATTTTATCTGACGAAGAACTTCAACACCTTGAAGGAGACTTGAAGGCATTCCTGATTATTAATGGCATTCATGGTGAGGAGTGGGCAAAACTGAACCTGGAGGATCCCCAAAAAGCGTTGGAATTAGTGGAGTTATTTTCTGATCAGGTGCTGCAAACCGTTTATGAAAAAGTCCGGTTTTTGGAACACCGCACACCCGATTCATGCATTGTATTCCATTTCCTGGAAAACGAACAGGAATTAATCGCCATTCAGAAAAAAAGCGAGACTTCAATTGACTTATCAACTGTTGAAGGAATCCATGAAGCACTAACCAAAACACCCACCGGGCTTTCCTTTTTTACAAGCAAAAAGAATTACAACGATTCCCGCGAGATGGAAATTCATCAATTAATTGAACAAGGAGCTGTGCTGTCCGATCAATCTTTTTGGAATTCTTTGAAGGAAATTCTGTAGAATCGTTACAAATACTAGGAAGGCATAAGTAAATTGCACAGTCAAATTGGGTAATCACTCACTCAGAATTTGCTTAAATACAATCTCAAAAAAAAGCGTTTGGTACTCTATAGAGAAATCTTAGTTTTACCTAGACCGCTGATTTTTAATTATGAGGATTCGTTTTACTTACTTACTATTCGGACTGTTTTTCTTCGTCCTTTCTGCTTGTTCAAACTCGAACATAGATGAATGTCTTGTGAAGAAATGGACACTTGTGAAGGTCGATGGTTTCGGTCCGGACAAGGACAAGATCTTAGGCATCGACAACATCTATTTTGATTTGAGGGACGACGAAACGTTCAAAGGTCGTTGGTATGACCAAAACAACATGACTGATTTCATCGATCTGGAAGGAAAATGGTTAAGTACCCAATACGAAGACAAAATTGACTTATTCTTATTTTATGGTCCCAACCAAAAGAAGTCTATTATTTTCAACATCTCAAAAGTGGAAGGAAATGATATGACGATGCGCATTTCTGAAATTGACCATTTCTTTAAAGCGAAATAAATAGTTAAACCAATAACCAATGAGAGGGGCTTAGGCCCCTTTTTTATTGCCCGTACTTTTGAAACTTAAGCGTAAAGCTAGAGAGATGCATTATATTTGTCACTATGGAACTTATAAAGGCATTAGAAAACCGTTTTGGAGCACATCGTGTAAAATCCATTCAAAATCCTTTACATACTGATCAGGAACTGATTGTTCTGCTATTAGAATTGGAAGTTCCTGTAACGATTGTCATGACTGCTTCTCTTTCGGAATACAAAATGCCGGTTTTGGACAAATGGATAGGAAGAGAATTCAATGAGATTTACTTCTGTTTGCCAACCTATTGGGACTTTGAAGATCATACAAACCCTAATTTTTCCTGGATCTATACTTGGCTTTATAAACTGGAGCGATTTGTAAGAGACCGAAATACCTGGTACGGACCAGGTCATACCATCCCGACCGGCAATCCGGAAGTTCCAATTTCGGAATCCATGCCACAAGAATATTTCATCTTCCTGGATCCGATTTTACTTCAACGGGAATTAGAACCCGTAAAAATTCAAGGGAAAACGATTCAATTCCTAGGCATCGTTCCGATTTTTGGAGACGAGTTGGATTTCAAAATGGGGAAAGGCACACAAAAATTTGTACGCCGTTTTATTCAACGGAACTGTGATGAAAAGCTCGACAATTACAGAAAATCCGTATTGGACAGCAGGTTGCGCTTCTTCTAGATTTTTTAGAATCAATTTTAGGGAATGCTGTTAGCTAAATTGCTAAATATCATCAGTTTTTTGCAAAGAATGCTTGTGCCGACTCTACATCCTTTTTAGCATTCCCAATCCAGATATGATCATCGTAAATTGTGAATGGCCGTTTCAGAAAGGTATATTCCTCCAGCATGTATTTGCGGTAATCCGCTTCCGTCAGATTCATTTCGTGTAATCCCTGAGACCGGAATTTCATCGCTCTTTTCGAGAACATTCCTTCATAGGAACCTACTTTTTCCTTCAGCCAATCCAAGGTTTTTGCATCGATATTTGTCTGTTTGATATCAATTAGCTCCACATCATTCGGAAGGTTCAAAGCCTTCATGATTTTTTGGCAGGTATCACAAGAGCTCAAGTAGTAAAATCTTCTCATCGGATTCGCTGTTAACGGTTTTGCATGTATTCGTTGTTTCTCTTACGGTCTTCCGGTGTGCCGGTATTACAACCATTTGATTTTTTAGTGAAGTGATGGATCCAACGAATTTGGAATTGGATCGGCCAGTAATTACTTGAAAACCATTGAATGGTTGGTCGCGCCTTATTCGGTTCGTAAATCCCAATAGCCGGAACGATGAATCCCAAGGTCAGATAGTCTCCTCTGCGAATCGTTCTTGTAAAACCTAAGTGTAAGTGGAATTGAGCCATGAAATCCTGCTGGAACTTCACAGGAGCAATTGTCGGTACATAAGGCGTTTTTGGTGCAGGAAGTGCATTGAACAGGAAATTAAATCCAAGACCTGTTTCCAAATGCCAGCCATCTGCAATTTTGGTGAAACGATCGATTGTCACACGAGCAGTAAGGTATCCATTGTAGAATGAACCCGTACTTTCATCAAAAGAAGAAGCTCCCGAAGATGGATCGTACAATTCGAAGCGCGTGTGCTCACTCCCACCAATATAGTTGAACCCCAATCCCCAATCCAAACGGTGAAAAAGGTTCGCTCCAATCCATTTGACCTCTCCTTTATCTCCTCGTCTCTTGTACCAGGAAGCTAAAATCTTAGAGGATTTCAGGCGGTAATGTGCCGCGCCGATCTCGATAAATCCCCCTGGTTTTCCAATCGGGTCAACTGTGGTTGTAACGGGGCGACCATTGACATCGGTACCCGAATACTCCGTAACATGCGGATTGGTGAAGGTATAATTCGGTCCTATTGAAATTTGAATTCCGTCTTTTGTCAACTGGCGGTAATCCCTGGCGCCACCAAAAAAATCTTTTCGGCTATGCCCCTTCAAGTTCCTGGATTGGCCAAAAGAGAATCCGGTAACCGCAATCAACAAAATACAAACGACAAATTTCATGGTCTAATTTTAGTTAAATATCTAAAGTTTTCGGATTCGTTACGAAATAAGTTCCAACATTTTATCCATAACGAACGGTTCGTCCCATTTTTCATGGATGTTTTCGATTTTCAGGATTTGCTGCATCAAGGCATCTTGCTTTCTTCCGTTCTTCAATGCATCACTGTAACGCGTATTACTGAAAGTAACCTGTGAATAAAGCGGAGTCCACTTATCCGGGTGCAATCGGGAGAATTTACCTTCTATCTTCTTTTGTAGTAAGAATTCAGGATCTGCTGTTTTATCGCGCATTTCCACGTAATTATCCAACGCTAAATCCAAAATGGCATTTGCGTCCGGAACCCGTTGATCCGAAAACCGGTTTAGTAATCCATTCCAATCGCCGTTGCTTTGATCATACATTTCATTGAAAACCGTACAATCTTCGAATCCGCAGTTCATTCCTTGTCCGTAGAACGGAACAATTGCATGTGCCGCATCACCCAGCAAAACAATCTTATCCTGGTAATTCCAAGGTTCACAACGAACCATGATCAGTGAACTGGTCGGATTTTCGAAATAATCATCCAATAAGGTCGGCATCATCGAAACAGCATCGGGGAAAGTCTTATCAAAAAACGCAGCTACTTGCTCACGTGTCTGAAGCGTTGCAAATGAAGTTTCCCCTTCCATCGGGAAGAACAAAGTACAGGTAAAACTTCCATCCAGGTTCGCCAGTGCAATCATCATGAATTCGCCTCTTGGCCAGATATGCAGGCAATTCTTATCCAATTGATGACTTCCATCTTCATTAGCCGGAATCACCAACTCTTTGTATCCATGATCCAGGTATTTCTGAGAATAATCAAAGGTCATCGATTTCTGCATCCGCATACGCACCGCCGAGTAGGCTCCATCTGTCGCAAAAATTTTGTCTGCTGAGAATTCTTCTACCTCATTTGTCCGTTCGTTCTTAAATGAAAGCGCATTTGTTTTCAAATTGACGTCCAAACATTTACGATCGAAAAAGTATTCGATATTGGGATAATTATCCGCCAGGTTCATGAGCTTTTGATTCAATCCGCCACGGGAAACAGAGTAAATTGCTTCGTTATTCACCCCGTATGGCTGATAAGTCAAAGTTCCGTCCAATGCATGCATACATCGGTTATACATCGGGATGGCAATTTTGCGAATATCCTCTGCAATTCCGGCAATTTCCAAAGCTTTCCAACCACGATCCGAAAGCGCCAAATTGATGGATTTTCCACCTACTAATGTCGCTTTTCTCAAATCCGGTCTTCTTTCAAATACTGAAACCTGGTATCCTTTCTGTGCAAGTAAAATGGCTTGTAAGCTTCCAACAAGTCCTGCCCCTACTACTGCTATTTTTTTCATACTACTCTATCCTTTTACCACACAGGTCACATAAATCACGTAGTAAATCTGTGTTCTTCAGCGTCCTCTGCGGGAAATTTAAATGCCTTTTTTAAAACATCGTGGTTTACTGCTCTACGATCGCTTCCTCCAAATACTTTCCAAGGAAATAAACATCCTCAAATGAATTATACAATGGAACGGGCGCCACACGAATCACATTCGGTTCCCTCCAATCCGCAACTACCCCTTTTTCAGAAATTGCATCAAAAATTTGTTTTCCTTTTCCATGGACCAGGATCGACAACTGTGCTCCTCTGCGTTTCGGATCTTTCGGAGTAATGATTTCAAATCGGCCCTTATCGGCATGTTTTTCTGATAATCCGTCCAAAATAAATTCCAAATAACCGGTCAATAGGTCGCTTTTTGCTTTCAACCGATCCATTCCAACCTCATCAAAGATTTCCAGGGAAGCCCAATGAGCAGCCATTCCAAGTACCGGTGCATTACTCAATTGCCAACCTTCGGCACCTTCCATTGGAATAAAACCCGGTTCCATCTGAAAACGGGTACTTTTATCATATCCCCACCATCCCGCAAATCGCGGAAGTGAAGCATTTTTTGCATGTTTTTCATGAACAAACATCCCGGAAACTCCGCCAGGACTTGAATTCAAGTACTTGTAAGAACACCAGGCAGCAAAATCAACTCCCCAATCATGTAATTTAACCGGAATATTTCCCGCTGCATGTGCCAGATCAAACCCAACCATTGCACCTACTCCTTTACCCGCTTTGGTAATTGCTTCCATATCCAGCAATTGTCCGGTATAGTAATTCACCCCACCAAACATCACTAAAGCCAAAGAATCTCCCAGTTCCAAAATCTTCGCTAAGATATCCTCGTCTCTCAAAGTGTGTTCTCCTTCTCTCGGGAGCATTCCAACCAAATCCGTTTCCGGATCCAAACCGTGAAATCGGACTTGCGATTCCAATGCATACAGATCACTTGGAAATGCTTTCGCCTCACACAAGATTTTCGTTCTTGTTCCCTTGGGTTGATAAAACGAAACCATCAACAAATGCAGGTTCGTGGTCAATGAATGTGTCACCACTACCTCTTTTGGTAATGCACCTACTATCTTTGCAGAAGCATCCGTCAGGAATTCATGATACTTATACCACGGATTTGTTCCCAGGAAATGTCCTTCCACTCCCCACTTCGCCCAATCATCCAATTCAAGGTTCACTTTTTCGCGCACTGTCTTAGGTTGTAGACCCAAGGAGTTCCCAGTGAAATATCTCACAGGATTCTTAGTGAAAGTTGGAAAAAGGAAGCGGTCTCTATAAGACTTTAATGGATCAGAGGCATCCATTTGAGCCGCAAACTCGGGAGTAAATTCGTATTTCATCTGATAAATCGATTGTTCTATAAGAGAACTGGTAAAAAATATGTTTCAAATATAAGAAAAAGCCAAAGGTTTTGAAGACTAAGTCGAGACAAAAGCCTGTGTGAAAAGACTTCGTGTAACTGATGGTAGGTTATGAAATATTCTATTAGGAATTCAATAATAAATTTAACGGACGTAATATTGCGGAATTACGTCAATTCCACGAAATAGGTTGTTTTCTTTATTCACATGCATTTATTGTCTTCACCATCTCGATTTAGAATTCCAATAATTATTTTCAATTCAAAAATTCCAACTATTCCTCACTAAATCTGCTCTTCGATTCGTAACTTTGCATCAAATTAAAATCTGCGTCACAATGACAACAAAACAACTCAACAGATCCAACTCGGAAGCTCTTTATGAAAAAGCGAAAAATTACTTTCCCGGTGGAGTAAATTCGCCGGTAAGAGCATTCAAATCTGTAGAGGGTTCCCCACTCTTTATCAAAAAAGGAGATGGCGCTTTTATTTGGGATGAAGATGACAATGAGTTCATTGATTTTTGTGGAAGCTGGGGACCGCTTATTTTAGGCCACAATCATCCAAAAGTATATGCAGGAATCGTTGCTGCTCTGGGAAATGGTGCAAGTTTTGGCGCACCAACCCGTTTGGAAAACGAATTGGCCGAATTGATCCTTTCGAAGAATCCATTTATAGATAAGATCCGTTTTACAAGTTCCGGTACAGAAGCTGTCATGTCGGCAATTCGTTTGGCCAGAGGTTATACGGGAAGAAACAAGATCGTAAAATTCGAAGGTTGCTATCATGGACACAGCGATTCCTTATTGGTGAAAGCTGGTTCAGGTTTAGTCACTTTCGGAAATACCTCCAGCGCTGGAGTCCCGGAAGCATTTGCAAATGAAACCCTCGTTTTACCCCTAAATGACCTGGAGGCGTTACACAGTTGTTTCGAGCAATTCGGAACTGAAATCGCTTGTGTTATTATTGAACCTATTCCGGCAAATAATGGCTTGCTTTTACAAGAGTTGAGTTTCTTAAAGGAACTTCGTGAAGCCTGTACCAAGAACGGATCCTTATTGTTCTTTGACGAAGTAATTTCAGGTTTCCGCGTAGCATTTTCCGGTGCTGCCGAATACTATGGAATTGCTCCTGATTTGGTGACTTATGGAAAAATTATCGGCGGTGGTTTGCCTGTTGGAGCTTACGGGGCCAAAAAAGAAATCATGGCGTGCATTGCTCCTGATGGACCGGTTTACCAAGCCGGAACTTTATCCGGAAATCCGGTTGCAATGGCTGCAGGATTGGCACAACTGACCGAACTCAGCAAACCCGGTTTTTATGAAGACCAGGAACGCAGAACCAAATTGTTTACGGATCGAATCAATTCCCATGCAACCGAAAAAGGATATGTTTTTGAATTGGTAACAATCGGTTCTATTTTCTGGATTTCCTTTGATAATTCGAAACACATTCATGCTGCAGAAGAGATCAACCCGGATATGACAGACTTCAAACACTTGCATAAAGCTTTATTGGAAGAAGGATTTTACATGGGGCCAAGCGGATATGAAGTCGGTTTCATTTCCCAGGCACATACCGATGAGATTTTGGCAAAAGCAGCAGGATTGTTTATTAGTGCCCTGGACAGAATTATGAAGAACTGACGATTTTGCATTTTTAATTAATTGTATCTTTCGAATTATGAAATCTGCACTAGAGAAAATGCCTATTGGAAGTTACTTTTACTTTCAGCACGATTCTCTTTTCTATTTGTTCCAGTTATTGGAATACTCCAAAAATCAGATTCTTGTTCAACGTTTTTGGTCGACTACCAATGTTCCTTCCATGGAGAAACTACACCAATTCGATATCAAAAGTGCCTGTTCGGAATTTGACGAACAATTTGATGAATTGGTAATCATTGGAAAAGAAGAAATTACTGCAGAACAGCAGCAAGAAATAATCCAATTTCTCAAGATTAAAGCGGGAAAAATTGCGCGCGACGCTGGGTTCCTAACCTTAAAAAGAGAAGCCATCGAAGCTTTTGAAAAAAAGGAATACCTTGAGGCCATCCGTTTGTTTTCACTTGCTGCACCTTATTCGAAGTACGATATCGAACTCTATGAAAAACGTGGGATTGCGTATCTGAAGTTGGGGCAATACTTTGATGCTTTAGCAGATTTTGAGTATTACCTTATGCACGATCCTGAAAGTGAACTTATAAAGGCAGCTCTTCAATCAGCGAAGAAAGAAATCGCTAAGAAAAAATAATTAATAATTTAAACAGCTTTTACTTCCTCGTTTATCTATCCGATGTTGTTGTGTGGTTCGTCAAGTGCAACTTTTGCCCAGGAATCAAAATTGACCTTTGTAAAGGTAAACCCCGCCCCAGCCGGTACATCCTGCTGGTTGGCCCGGACAGGTTTTTTCGGTAACGGTAATCTGGTTTTCATCCCGTTTAATGGTAAGGAAAATACAGGCTTTGATCTTATAGGTATAGGTTTTTTCCTTGGCTTTGATTCCGGAAATGTTCAATCCTTCAGGGCAGTTTTCTTCTGTTTCCGCAGAAGGGTAGAAAGTGAAACCGTCTCCCCGCGTTTTCCAGTCGGCATCGAAATCCCTGAATTCAGAAGCGGGAAGAAAATAGATACTGGCACCATCTGCCCTTTCATAGACGAAAGGCTGCGGAATATGGTTCGTGGTATCACGTTGTGCCATCCCGGGTACAGTAAGTAAGAAGAGTAACAAGAAGAGCAGGTTTTTCATCAGAGTGTTTTGACGAAGGTAATGGAATTTTTACTTAGGTTACAGCGGTTTTGAGCGGAATATCCCTGGAACCTGGATGCTTATCTTTCACAATATAATTGGGGTCAAAAGACAAAACTAAAAGAGTCAGGACAAAATGTTTGCCCTGACTCTTGTTTCTAAAAGTCTTGACTATTTTAAATTACATCCAGCTTTTCTGAACGCGTTTAGCCAATTTTTTACGAAATTTTCTCAGCACTTTATCCCGGGAACCTGCTCCGCCAATTTTCAACAAATCGGCATAAACCAATTTTCCGTCGCGGTAAAAGTGAAATTCAAAGGTTACTGAAACAATATCTTCTTTATAGATTGGAAACAAATTATCCGCTGCCAGATCTTCCGCCAGGGTCATATTTCCGGTTGAAGGTCTGAATCGATTGTCGAAACCGCGCACTGAAACCAACATCAAGGTGTTGATTCCTTTTGCTTTCAATAACTGAGCCAAGGAATCAGTCATTAAAACTTGCGGATCTCCGCCCGCCTTCAGCACATTCAGTGAAACCGAGTTTTTAACCTTGGATCTTGAAAGTACGTCGGAAACCGCAATTTCCAATGAAAACTGGTCCGACTCTTTGTCCAAATGACTTACAACCAGGGCATTGTTTAGTTTCAAAGGTTGAAATTTTGCTTGTGCAAATCCCAACAGACAAACGCTTGAAAACAGAAAACTTACAAGTGATTTTTTCATAGTTAGAATATTTTCTCCGCTATCGTCTTAACGCTATCAGAGGTTGACATAGTATAATAATGGATTCCGGGCACGTTTGCTTTCTTAAGCTCTTGTGATTGGTAGATTCCCCATTCAACGCCCACTTCAAACACATCCTTGTTGGTTTTGCATTTGATCAGGTCTTTGCTCAATTCTTCCGGAAGATCGATATGGAACACTTTCGGCAAAAAGGAAATATGGTTCAAAGTGGTAATCGGCTTGATTCCCGGAATAATCGGAACCGTAATTCCAATCGCACGGCAAGCGTCCACGAATTCAAAATACTTCTGATTGTTGAAGAACATCTGAGTCACGATGTATTCCGCTCCTGCATCCACTTTTGCTTTCAGGTAATGCAGATCCGTACTCAGGTTCATCGCTTCGAAGTGCTTCTCAGGATAACCTGCTGCCCCGATACAGAAATCGGTTGGAGCCAATTGGATATCATCTACCAGGTAATTCCCTTTATTCATTTCTGAAATCTGGTTGATTAACTCGACGGCATATTTGTGTCCTTCCGGATCCGGTTTGAACATGGATTCTGTTTTAATGGAGTCTCCGCGCAAAGCCAATACATTGTCAATCCCGAGGAATTGCAAGTCAATCAATGCATTTTCGGTTTCTTCCTGGGAGAATCCTCCACAAATCAGGTGTGGAACTGCATCTACATAATACTTATTCATGATTGCCGCACAAATTCCAACCGTTCCCGGTCTTTTTCGGATTGCAATCTTTTCGAGCAGTCCTTTTTCGCGCTCTTTGTAGATGAATTCTTCACGATGGTAAGTAACATTGATGTATTTCGGTTTGAATTCCATCAAGGGGTCAATTCCATCGTAAATGGATTGAATATTCGCTCCTTTTAACGGAGGGAGAATTTCAAATGAAAATAGCGTGTCGTTCGCCGTGTTTAAATGATCGATAACTTTCATGCCTTCAGAGAGGATAACTTATAATTCGTCGTCAAAGATACATGAAATCTTATCTTAAGTGCCTATTTCAGTAAAATTCCCGTTTGGCAAATAATGTTAAAAAGAACTTATTTATGAAACAAAATCGAAATGTGTCCGTTATCTTTGTATACGCTAACGTCAGAAACAGATAAATACTTTGGTACGTTATTTGTTATGACTTTAGAGGTTAGTTTTCATAAGTAGTAGTAGTTTAGGTTGGAACAAGAGAGGAGCGCCTGCTTCTCTCTTGTTGTTTTTAGGAACTTTGGTTTTTGCAAAATTTCCCTACAAGTTGCTCAACGACTTCTCCTACAAATCAGCAAACACCCAATCTTTCGAACCCGAGTTTTCAAAACTTCTTTCCGGATAAATTCCTTGATGCGTTAAAAGACGTTAATTATATACTTCACATGTACCAAAACGAAAATACCTGCGTTAGAAGAGTATAAGTAGTAGTAGTTAGGTTTAGTTTAGGTAGCGTGTGAAGAGAGACTTATTTCCGGTCTCTCTTCTTTTTTTGCAAAAGTTTAAAAAACGTTCAAAAGGGCTTAAAGAACCTGGAGTCCACTGTCGTAAAAACTATTGAACTCTTTGAACTTTTGAACCTTTTCTATTCCTTCACCAATGCTCCCGATAAATCCACCAAATACGATTCATTGTTCCCCAGATTTTCCCAGACCAATTTGATCCGTTTACTATTGATGTAATCGACACGATAGGAAATTCCCAGGTTTTCAAAGAAATGCTGATCCAATTCCTTGAAGGGAAGATTGCCGAATTCAGGGTTGGACGGAACTTTATTTCCCGGTAAAACAATCAGGTATTCCCCTATGTTAATTTTCCATTCGGCCAATGACTTTGCTTCCAGGTATTTGGTGTAAACGGGTTCTTTCTTATTGTTTTGAAATACCACAAGCAATACCATACGATCAGTTTCATTGTGAAGCTCCACAGCAATTTGTCCCGGTTTCTTGTCCAGATCTTTGGTCTTCACATAAGGTTTGCTGAATGGTTTTCCCTGGCTGAAAAATTTGGTGTACGGAACAGAATCATTGTTCCCCCAGTTTTGATATAATTTGCGGAACAATTCGTTATTCCAATCGCGCTTTGTAACCAGGTCAATTCCAACGAATGGAAGATTGGAATCCAATTGCGCATCTTCAACCATGCGTTCCTCGCTTTTGATTTCCGTAATCAGGGAGTCAAGTTTCAATCGCTCTTCCTTACTGAATTGCATATAAGCTGTTTGTTCCTGGAGTGTATCTGTTTCGGGATCCGCTTCAACAAAGAACAAGGCGACAATTCCTGCACAGCACAGCAACAGAACAACTATGACTAAACTCAGGCGCAGCCAGGAAACACGCGTGGATTCCACCACGATCTTTCCTTTTTTAACATCTGTCCCAAAAGTGCTCAATTGCTTTTTGTGCTCAGCTGTAAATTGGATTTCCAATAGCTTATTGGTCAGATACATCAGGAATCGTGTAGAACTTTTCGGATGGTAAGCCAAACTCATGAAAAATTCCAGCAACTGGGTCTTTACACGATAATGATTGACATTCAATAAGTTCAAAGCAGTAATCATTGGTGCAGTTAGGAATGAATCCACCATTCGATGCAGATCAGTGTCTTTTTTCGCTTTATTGGTTGCCAGGTTCAATTCTTCCTTTTGCTTGAAAATCCAATCCGACAAAGAGTCTTGAACCAGGTTTTGCTGATAATCTGGTAACAAAACCGAATAACTCATGAAAAAATGAACGTTTTTTTCGGAAAGAGAAGAAAATTGATCCGTAAATATCGGGAACAGGTAGAGTTCGATGAAAATTTTGTATTCTTCAAAAAGAGCGTGTTCCTGAAGTTTGGAAGAATCGATAAAAAGCTCCGAAAATTCCCCTTTTTTGAGTGTGCGGCTCAGACTCGCATTTTCTTCTGTCCATGAGGCAAAAATGATTCCTTTCGGGTTGGAACAAATGCCCAAAAACTGCGCCTGATCAATTTCCGAAGCATCCGGGAAAAGGTTTTTAAATGTTTCTAAAAACTCCTCTTTTTGATCTTCGGAAAGCGGGAACTGGAGATTCGGATTTTCTTTTTTTACAGCACCTAATTGGAGATACTTCATGTTGATTAATTGATGGATTGAAAATACTACTTTTTAAACAATTAAACCTTCGCCTGTAAAACTTATCCAAATAATTGGAAATCAATAGATATTCTTCTAGATTTAGACTCAAAACCAGTACTATGAAACAACTACTTCTTGTATTCATCCTTGCTAGTTCCTCTGTTTTTGCACAAAACTGGAGTGATAATGTAGCAAGTATCGTTTACAACAAATGCTCATCCTGCCATCATCCCGGAGGAATTGCACCATTCTCATTAATGAGTTATGCGGAAGTCAGCCCGATGGCAAGCGCTATTAATGATGCTATCGCTACCAACGAAATGCCTCCATGGCCTCCCGATGAAAATTATCAGCAATACAGCCATTCACGTGCATTGAGTTCGACGGATAAAGCAACGCTCGTGTCATGGCTTACCAATGGAACACCCGAAGGAAATCCGGCAAATGCTCCTGCTCCACCGATCTTTAATTCGGGCAGCATTTTAGGAAACGGTGATTTGATGCTTCAAATTCCACTATACCAAAGTAAGGCACAAGGTGGGCATGATGATTATGTTTGTTTCAGCCTTCCTACCGGATTGACTCAAAACAGGTATGTCCGCGCGATGGAAATTGTTCCTGGAAATAGACAAATTGTTCATCATGCACTCATTTACATTGATCCAAGCGGAAGTTATCAAGGTGATACAATTGGTGGAGATTGTGGAGGTCCTCCACAAAGTTCCACGCTCATCGGTGGATATACACCAGGTTCTTCACCATTGATTTTCCCTTCAGCAACCGGATTTAAATTGGGGATGTCCATTCCGGCCAACAGCAATCTCGTTTTTGCCATGCATTATCCTCAGGGAAGTTATGGTCAGTATGACAGTACCAAGGTCATCCTTCATTTTTATCCACCTGGAGAAACCGGGATCCGGGATGTATATGCTGCGCCTGTGTTACAAAACTGGTCGCTTTCAATTCCCCCCAATCAACTGTCATCGTTCACGGCACAATACCCGGCATCCGGAGGAGTCCCCACAAATTACAGTATTTTAAGTGTTTTTCCTCACATGCATTTATTGGGTAAAACTATTCGGGCTTATGCTGTAACACCGGCAAATGATACCGTGAAGTTCGCTGATATTCCACAATGGGATTTTCACTGGCAGGATTTCTACTTCTTCAAACACCTGCAAAAGGTTCCTACAGGATCTGTTTTAAAAGGAGAGGCCACTTATGACAATACCATAAACAATCCTAGTAATCCGAGTGACCCTCCTGTTTTGGTTCACGCAGGTGAAAGCACTACCGATGAAATGTTCCTGGTTTACTTTCATTTTCTGCAATACCAGCCAGGTGATGAATTGATTGATTTGGAATCATTACTTAGTTTGGGAATGCAGGAACTTATTTCCGATGACGATTGGAAAATATTCCCTGTTCCTTTTTCAGAAAGCGTCTCAATTAAACCAAATCAGCTAAAAAGCGGAGACATCGTTTCACTGGCTATCTATGATTATCAAGGAAGGCTGATTCGCACCATTTGTGACAAACAACCCATTTCAACCACATTCAATGGCTTCGAATGGGATGGTTTATCAGAAACCGGCGCTGCATCCAAAGCAGGAACCTATTTTATCTCCATGATTTGCAACGGAGTAACCAGCTCTCACCCAATTATCAAAAATTAATATATTGTACACAATCAGCGCTTCAGAAACTGGAGCGCTTTTTGGATTTCCTTGTCATAAGATGCGACAACGAAAAAATATCCTTCCTCTATAAACAATTGACGTGCAATCTCGGCCTTCAGGACGTGTCTCATCAATTCCTCACTGCGCGCAAAATCAGAAGCGTTGTATGGGATCTTCAATTTCTCCCCTTCTGAAACCAGTTTCTGTAAAAGAGGTTTTGGCGTATTGAACGCCGCATTGAATTCCGAAATGGAAGGCCACGAGTTTCGCTTATTTGACACAAAATCAAAAGCAACTTGCTGAAATACGCCGGAGTAACGGAGTGTGAGATAATAAATGGTAGAATTCGACGTGTCCAGGGGAACAAAAATATCCGGCATTATTCCTCCACCATCATAAACAGTTCGTCCTTTAACAGTTTGGAATTTATGTGCGTTTTTGAAAACAGATGAATCGGGAGCGAAGTATTCACCATTATCTCTTCTCTTTTCAGCACTGTGATAATAATCTTCATAGCTGTCCCCAAAAGGTTTTTGGATGCATCGACCCGAAGGAGTATAATACCTTGCGATAGTCAATCTCAAATCACTTTTGTCGGAAAGCGAGAAATCCTGTTGAACCAATCCTTTTCCAAAAGATCTTCTACCGATGATTGTTCCGCGATCGTTATCTTGAATTGCTCCGGCAACGATTTCCGAAGCAGAAGCAGAATTTTCGTTGATCAAAACTACAAGCCCCGTGTTTTCCAATAAGCCTCCACCTTGTGCATATCGGGTGGTGCTTAAGTATTTTTTTCCCTTTATAATAACGATTTTTCTTCCTTTCGGTAAAAATTCATCCGAAATCTTAACCGCCTGATCCAACACTCCACCACCATTGTCTCTTAAGTCAAAGATGAGTTTTTTCATCCCTTTTGCTTTTAATTGCTTAGCGGCAAAATAAAATTCCTGGGCACATGAAACAGAAAAATTATCCAAACGGATATATCCTGTTTTTTCGTCCAGCATCTGTGCGCAAACGATTGAAGGAATTGGAATAATGCCGCGGGTAATCGTTTTCTCGATTTTCTTCTTACTGCGGTAAAGTTGAATTTTCACTTTCGTGCCAGGCTCTCCCTTCAACTTACCCAATACATCTTCATTCTTGATTTTCTTATCCGCCACGTTTTTTCCGTCAATCATCAGGACCTTATCTCCTGCCAAAACACCCATTCCAAAAGAAGGTGAGTTTGGAATGACGTTCGTAACACATAAGGTATCCCGGATGATTGCAAATCGAATTCCGATTCCACCGAATTTACCATCAATTTGCTCATTCATCGCTTTCAGATCCTTGTAAGGGATATAATTCGAATGCGGATCCAATTCATGAAGCATATCTGAAATGGTCTTTTCAAACAATTTCGTGCTTTCAATGGAATCAACATACTCCCGATCCAGCAAACCGATAATTTCCTGCATCTTGGAATAATTACCTGAACTCTGTTGAGCAACCGGTTGATTTAATCTTGATCCGAGTAACAAACCAATGACCAGGAAGATCATTAACAATACCGGATAAACAAAGGCGTATTTTCTATTCATTTATGTTTGGGTCTGGGATGTGAACAACTTCAACACCTGCGCTTTTCAAGAAATCAACGCCCATGGTGTCTTTATATTCCATCATATAAACAACTCGTTTGATTCCTGCTTGAAGAACCAGTTTACTGCAATCTTTGCAGGGTGATAAGGTAATGAAAAGCGTAGCACCACTGCAATCGTTTGTGGAGCGTGCCACTTTCAGGATTGCATTTGCTTCTGCATGCAATACATACCATTCGGTATTTCCCTGTTGATCTTCACAACAATTTGGAAAGCCTGCCGGTGTTCCGTTGTATCCATCAGAAATAATCCTTCCGTCACGCACAATGAGTGCTCCTACTTTTTTTCGTTCGCAATGTGACAATTCCGCCCAGGTTTGAGCCATTCTCAAATAGGCTTTGTCATAACGCATTCTTTTTTCTTCTGTTACTTCTCTGTCAAGTTCTACAACCATGTTGCAAAGATAGGATTAATCAAGTAAGGTAAATTTATATCCGACCCCTCGAATTGAATGAAAAAATCGGGGGTTCTTCGGATCTTCTTCAAACAGTTTCCGAAAACTCAAAATATAATTGTCAATCGTTCGCCCGGTGGGAAATTGATCATTTGTCCATAAGCTATTCAGTATTTCATCGCGGGAAACCACCTCATCTTTTCGTGAGAAGAATAATTGGATCAGTTCCATTTCGCGTTTACTTAGCTCCTCTTTTTCACCGGAAAAAATATTTTCTACCTCAAACGAAGCCGGCAAGACACGATAATTCCCGATTTTTATTTCTGAAGGAATCGCAACCTGTTTTTTATTAGGTTGAACCAAAATCGAACATCGCAGGATGAATTCTTCCAGGTCGAACGGTTTCGGCAAGTAATCATTTGCCCCCAATTTCAAACCTGCAATCCGATCAATGGTATTTCCTTTTGCAGAAATAAAGATGATCGGAACAGTGGAAACCTCCCTGAATGTGCGGCAAATATCCAATCCGCTCACTTCCGGCAACATGACATCCAAGATTACAAGGTTGTAGTTATCCAATTGATTTTTCATTGCCAAAGCCTCTCTGCCATTGTTAATTGTGGTCACAGAATAGCCTTCCAATTCGAGATTAAATTGAATCATTTCGAGCAAACTTTGCTCGTCTTCAATGACTAATACCTTGTTCATCTGACAAACTTCAATAAAAAAGCGTTTTCAAGTTGGTTTCTTGTGTTAAAAGAGTGTAATTTTGAGAAAACTACACATAAATATAAGCACAATGCTAAAATATCTTTTAATGCTCGGCATATTCCTGTCGATTGGCGTAGCATTAAATGCACAGATAAGTGAGGGCGGACTTCCGATAGGGTTGCAAAAAGTGACTACTACCGCTGTTTCCCCGTTCCAATATGCTCCGTCTGAATATACACTTAGCAAACCCAATATTGCCGCTGCGAAGAATGAAGATTTGGCAAATGATTCAAAAGGTGCTTATCGTGTGGGTTTGAATGTGCCTGTTTCCATTAGTATGAACTCTTCCGGAACCTGGACTTTGTTGACAAATGGAACAAAGGTTTGGAGATTGGTCATTTCGGGAAAAGACGCACTTGCTCTCGGACTGTACTTTTCAGAAGCGGTCCAAATTCCTGCTGGAGGAAAATTGTTTGCCTACAACGAAAATGGGAAACAGATTCTGGGAGCTTACTCCTCTTCAACAGACCATTTCCAGGCCATGGAAATGGTTCAGGGCGAAAAATTGTACCTGGAATATAGCGCACCGAGTTGGGTAGAGGAAACTCCTGTTTTTACTATCAATGAAGTCGTTTATTTCTATCGGGGTGTAGAAGAACACTTGAATGCATTTATAGATAATGATACTGATTCAAAAGCCGGAACCTGCGAAGTAGACGTTGCTTGTTCCGAAGGAAATAACTGGGCAAACCAGATCAAATCCGTTGTTCACTATACTTTTAACGATGGAAGCTCAACCTTTGTCTGTTCGGCTTCCACTATCAACAACACTTCAAATGATTGCACACCTTATATTCTGACAGCTTGGCATTGTGGCGAAAGAGTCGCTGGTCAATCCATCGCAACTTGGGTTTGGTATTGGAAATATCAAAAAACAACTTGTGCACCGGGTACTGCGAATTACAATGATCCTGCAAAAGGAACGAAGACAATGACCGGCGGAACAGTAAGAGCTTCTTCCGGTAATGGAACATTGAACAATCCTCCGGATCCTTACGAGGTAGCCGGTTCTGATTTTTATCTGGTAGAACTGAGTTCACGGCCTCCGACTTCTTACGATGTGTATTACGCCGGTTGGGACAGAACCAATAATCCTTCGGCAAGTGGTGTTGGTATTCACCATCCTTATGG
Organism: uncultured Fluviicola sp.; assembly: GCA_965650135.1. GTDB lineage: Bacteria > Bacteroidota > Bacteroidia > Flavobacteriales_D > Crocinitomicaceae > Fluviicola. The sequence goes on along the minus strand of CBFGNC010000006.1, from coordinate 233,696 downwards.
AAGCGCGAAGAAAATATCTACTTACACAAACCCACTAGAACACGCAACCTTTTATACAGGAGCTTCGAATGCGCATTGGAAAGTTTATTGGGCAACGACCGCAAATGGTCATGGAGTAACGGAAGGTGGTTCTTCAGGTTCCCCGATCTTCAATTCCTATGGTCGGATTATCGGTCAACTTTCCGGTGGAGAATCGGCTTGCACGGCCAATGGAGCAGGACAAGGAACCGGACCGGATAAGCCTGATTTGTATGGAAAGTTCACTATCGACTGGGATCAGAATGGAAGCACTGCAAATGCACAATTGAAACCCTGGTTGGATCCGACCAATACCGGAGTGACTTATTTGGCGGGATTATCTGCACCATGTGCCATAATACCAACTGAACCCGACGCAGAATTTATTGCAAATCCGACAACAGTAAGTATCGGCGGAACATCCCAGTTGACAGACCAGTCTACGGGAAGTCCTACCAACTGGGCTTGGGTAATTACACCGGCAACCGGTTGGAGTTATGTCGGTGGAACAAATGCATCGTCTCAAAATCCACAACTTACTTTTTCTGTTGGAGGAACATATACGGTTGAATTAACTGTTTCAAATTCCAGTGGCTCGGATTCCGAATTGAAAACAGATTACATTTTCGTAACAGCAGCAACTTCCCCTTGTACAGCCACTTCCACTTATTGTGATGAATTCATTCAAAAAGTGACTTTGGAAGCGATTAACAATGAAACGGGGTGTACCAACTACGCAAACTATAATTTGAGCGCCACATTGATCAAAGGGCAATCCTATGATATCACTATCATACCTCAAATAACGGGTGATAGTCCCGGAAGTGCATATGTTGGCGATGAGATTGCCGCCTGGATTGATTTCAACGGTGATTTCGATTTCGATGATCTCGGTGAACGCATTGCTTTTGTATCCATTACTCCCGGTGTATCCCTGGTTTTCAATTTCCAGGTTCCCACAAGCACTGCGACAGGAATTGTCAAAATGAGAACCCGTATTACATTCAATGCAGAACAAGGAGGAGAAGGACCGATAGATCCTTGTGGTATCACGAATTATGGTGAGGTGGAGGATTACAATATTATTCTATCAAACTCACTTGGATTGGAGCAGAACCACTTGGATGCAATTTCAATTTATCCAAATCCGGCTTTCGATGAAGTACGTATAAATTTTTCCGGTATTGAAAGTGAATCCATATCAATCGAACTCCTGGACATGACCGGAAAAGTCATTCAAACGCAACAGCATATCACAAGTAGTGAAGGAGTTTTCGATTTGAGCACTGTTGCAAAAGGCAGTTATCACATTCGTATCTCAGACGGAACCATCCAACGAATTGCACGAATCGTAAAACTATAGATTGAAGAAACCAAGAGTGATTGTTAGCGTTATTAACGATTTGAATACCGATCAGCGTGTTCATAAGGTTTGTTCGTTCATTCGGAATCAAGGATATGAAGTCTTACTTGTAGGCAGAAAGCTCAAGTCAAGTCAAAAAATGGAAGTCCGAAGTTACCGCACCAAACGCTTCAGGATGGTTTTTGAAAAAGGAGCTTTATTCTATGCCTGGTTTAATTTTCGCCTATTTTGGTTCTTGCTCTTTCACCGATGCGACATTCTTGTGGCAAATGACTTGGATACCCTCCTTCCAAATTACCTGGTATCCAGATTGAAACGGAAGAAATTGGTTTACGATTCACATGAATATTTTACCGAAGTTCCGGAACTGATCAGCAGACCGAAGATAAAAGCCGTGTGGGAGAGAATCGAACGGTTTATCTTTCCGAAACTAAAATTTGTGAGTACTGTTAACTTATCCATTGCTCAGAAGTATGCCGAAAAATATGGTGTTTCCCTCAAAGTAGTCCGAAATGTTTCACCTCTTTGGCATCCTGCTTCCATCATGTCCAAAAAAGAACTGGGAATCCCTGAAGGAAAGCACATCTTGATCATGCAAGGTGCCGGATTGAATGTGGACAGAGGAGTTGAAGAAGCAATTCGCATGATGCCCCTTTTGCAAAATACCCTGCTCATCATCGTAGGAAACGGAGATATCATTCCCGATATGAAAAAGCTGGTGGAGAAAGAAAAATGGCAAGACCTGGTGCTTTTCTTCGGAAAACGCCCGTACCAGGAATTGCTTCAATTTACCCAACAAGCCGACTTGGGTTTAAGTTTTGACCAACCCACCAATCCGAATTATCTGTTTTCACTTCCCAATAAGATTTTCGATTATATCCATACTTCGACTCCCATTGTCTGTTCCGATCTGATTGAAGTCTCGAAACTCGTCAAGGGCTACGAAGTCGGTGAAATTGTAACAGATTTCGAACCACAACATCTTGCAAGACAGATCCAAACAATTCTCGACAATCCGAAATTGGTGGAAACCTGGAAAAACAATTGTAAAGTTGCTGCCCGTAACGAAAACTGGGAAGTGGAGGTTCAACAGTTAAACGAATTCTATCCGAAAGTTCATGAATAAGCAAATCCATATAGTCTCTTTCGATGTACCGTTTCCTCCGGATTATGGTGGAGTTCTGGATGTTTACCTCCGGGCAAAAGGATTGAAAAGTCTGGGTTATCACATTATTCTTCACTGCTACGAATATGGCAGAGGGCGAAATCATGATTTCTCTGAAATTGCAGACGAAGTCTACTATTATGAGCGGAAAACCGGGTTGAAATCGCTCTTTTCAAAACTTCCATACATTGTAAAAAGCAGGAATTCCCAAGAACTTCTGAACCGGTTGATGGGAGATCAACATCCGATTCTATTGGAAGGTCAGCACAGTACCTTTTGGGCAAATGAACTAAGCAAAAACAACCGGAAATTAGCTATTCGTATGCATAATGTCGAGTGGCACTATTACCGGGATCTGGCAACAAATTCCAAGACTTATTCGGAACGATTGTACTGCAAGGTAGAAGCCCGGAAATTGCGAAAACAAGAATTGCAATTAAAGAAAATCCCCTTGTTATGTATTTCCAAAAGAGATTTGGATTATTACCAGAATTTAGGATTTCATGGGGTTTACCTTCCTGTAACCATCAATTCCGACCTGATTCTGGAACCAGTGGAAGGAAAACATTTCGCATTGTTTCACGGCAACTTGTCGGTTTCGGAAAATCAGGAAGCTATCGACAAACTGATCCTGGAAAACAAACGCGCATCCTTTGACATTCCTGTCGTTATTGCCGGTAAGAATCCAAATCCGGTCTTAATCAAGAAAATTGAAGCACAAGGTTGGGAATGTATTGCAAATCCGGGTGATTCGGAATTGAACGATCTGATGCGAAGTTGCTCTGTGCATTTATTGATCGGTTTCAAGACAAGTGGAATCAAACTGAAAGTGATTCGTGCTTTACTTACAGGAAAACCATGCATTGCTACCAAAGAATTGGCCGGAACTCCGGCTTTGGAAAAACACTGTGAGATTTGGGATCCGGTTTTGCCTTTAGCAGACAAGATAAAATCTGTGCTGGCGGGAAATCACGTTTTCGAAAGTCGATTGGAAGAATTGGAATCCGAATTCGGTGTGGAAAAACTGAAAGCTGCTTTGGAGGAAATTGGGTTTTAGAGGGGAAAACACATTTAAATTTTTCCTCCCCCTTTATCCCCCTCCAAAGGGGGAAAACGAAAAAATCTTCTTTTGCGAGGTCTTATCGTCTTAATCAAACAAGGGTTGAAACGGATCAAACCGATTCATCATATCCAAAGACCGCAACTCCTTGTTTTCCACTTTGTACACTTTTCCGGGGAATTTCTCAATCAGGGACATATCATGCGTTGCCATGATCACTGCAGCCTTTTCTTCTTTTGCAACAGCAACAATCAGCTGCATGATCTCAGTGGAAGTCTCGGGATCCAAGTTTCCTGTCGGTTCATCCGCAATAATCACTTTCGGGTGATTGATGAGCGCACGGGCAATTGCCACGCGTTGCTGTTCTCCTCCCGAAAGGCGATGTGGTTGAACGTGTTCTTTTCCTTCCAAGCCAACCATCGATAAAACAGTACGGATTCGCTGATCCATTTCGCGTTTGTCTTTCCAGCCGGTAGCACGCATGACGAAACGTAAATTGTCGTTAATCGAGCGGTCGGAAAGCAATTGGAAATCCTGAAAAACCACTCCTAATTTTCTGCGGAGATTCGGAATCTGTTTTTTCGTGAGTTTCTTCAGATCATACTCTACCATTGAGCCGGAACCATCACTTAATTCCAATTCCCCGTAAAGTACTTTCAATAAACTACTCTTCCCGGAACCGGTTTTCCCGATCAGAAAAACCAATTCATCGGACTCTACCTCGAAATTGATGTGTTCAAGAACCGTCTGACCCAATTGATCAATTCGCCCGTTTTGAATTCGAATAACTTTCTCCACCGCTTATGAGATTAAATGTTCAAAGAGGTTCAAGCGTTCAAAGGGTTAAGTCTAAATTTGATCCCGATAGCTATCGGGATTTAAACCTTTGAACTTTTTGAACGACTAAATTCCATTGTAAATTTCAGGATTCCAATTCATGAAAATCCGATGTAACAAGATTATCTCTTAACAGTTATACGTTTAAAACTTTTAAACGCGCATCCCCTTTCTCCCTCGGTACTCCTTAATTTTACTATCTTAAAATAGTTGTAATGCGTTTTATTATTTTCCTTTTTCTACTTGTTGCAAGCTCTTCGGCATGGTCCCAAGTGAGCGAGAAGTACCATTCTCCTCTCAGTGGATTCTACAAAGCAGAAGATTTGTTTGAGAAAGAACAATACAGTGCAGCACGCAAGGAGTTCCGTTTATTCATCACTGATTACAAGGGCTCCAAGAATGATTCATACTACATCAAGGCATTATATTATGAAGGGCTTTCCGCATTGGAACTCTTCAATAATGATGCGATTGATCTATTGGAAACCTTCAACCGGGAATACCCGGAAAGCATCTACCGCAGCAATATCCTGTTCCAGATCGGACGTTATTACTACCAAAAAAAGGACTACAAGAAATCCATCACATACTTCAAAGAGCTGAGTCGGTCTTCGGTTGAAAAGGAAAATCAGGAAGAATATTACTTCAAATTGGGTTATGCCTACTTTGATGAGAAGAATTATCCCGAGTCCAAAATGGCTTTTTACGAAGTAAAGGATTCGAGCAGTCAATATGGTGCTCCGGCTTTGTATTACTACTCGCACATTTGCTATTTGGACAGTTCATACCAAACAGCGTTGGAAGGATTTGAAAAATTATTGACAGATAACCGGTTCAATAGGGTGGTTCCGTATTACATTACTCAGATTTACTATATCCAGCACAAATACCAGGATGTGGTGGATTTCGCGCCAGGTAAAGTAGACAGTTTAAAACCTGCTGAACAGGTCGAGATCAGTCATATTATCGGTGACAGTTATTTCCACCTTGAAAAATACGATGAGGCGCTTCCCTATCTGGAATTGTACAATTCGAAATCAAACACCACACGAGATGACGATTATGCTTTGGCTCTAGCTTATTCGCGGACATCCAATTGCACCAAAGCGGTTAAATACTTCGACCGTGTAGCCCGTGAAAAAGATGTTCTTGGTCAAATTGCGTTATATCATGCAGGTGAATGTTATACCAACCTGGGTGAACTGGTTTATGCGCGAACGGCTTTCGAAGCAGCAAGCCAGTTGGATCTGGACAAAATGATCCAGGAAGATGCCTTGTACAATTACGCATTGCTTTCTTACAAACTGGATATGAACGCTTACGATGAAGCGGTCGAAGCATTCAAATTATATCTCGAAAAATACCCGGATTCAAAACGCAAACCGGTTGTCTACCAATATTTGGTAAACGTATATACTTCGACTAAGAATTATCAGAAGGCTCTTGAATCTTTAGATCAGTTGACCAACAAGGACATCAAACTGAAGTCGGCCTACCAATTGATCGCTTTCAATAGAGGAGTGGAATTATTCCAAAAATCGGAATACCAAAACGCCATCAAGGCATTCCAGTTGGTTGACCGCTACCCGATTGTTCCTGAAGTGAGTGCCAAAGCAATGTATTGGACAGCTGATGCAGAATTCTATTTGAAGAATTATTCGGAAGCTGTGAAAAAATATGCCCAGTTTATGGGAATGGCAGGTTCGCAATCAAGTGGTTTGAGAAACGATGCCTTGTACAACAAAGGATATGCTTACCTGGCATTAAAAGATTACCGCAATACACAAGAAACATTCCGGGATTACCTGAAACAACCGAACTTGACCGAGCTGGACAAAAAAGCGGATGCTTACATGCGCTTGGCAGACGAATATTATCGAAATGCACAAGACAATCAATCAGCAATTGATAATTACAAAGCCGCTTACAACCTGAAAATGGGTTACGACGACCAGGCCTTGTATTATATGGCTCGTACTTATGGTTTCATGGGGAAATCCACTGAGAAAATCCAAAGTTTGATTGACCTGATCAACAATTATCCGAAATCGCGCTATATGCAACGCGCCATAGAGGAAATTGCTGTCTCTTATTATGTTTTGGAGAACCTGGACAAAGCCGAACGCTATTACAAACAGATCATTTCAGACTATCCGACGAGTTCACGGGTTCCGGAAGCATACCATTATCTGGGCGACATTTCTTTCAAACGCGCTAATTTCAACCAGGCGGAAAGTTATTATTTGAAAGTGCTCAACGAATTCAATCTCAACGATACGATCTGTGAGCGCGAGGTAAGTTCTTTGGCTGATGTATACCGTGCACAACGTTTATTGAACAAAATTGAAGCTTTGGCTGGGAAATACAGTTGTGCGGACTCAATTGCCACACAAGTGGAAGACGAGTACTATCGCCTGGGATTCGATCAGTATGAAAAATCGGAATGGAATGCGGCGATAACCGAATTTGACAAGTATTTGAACAAGTATCCGAAAGGCAAATTCTACCGGGATGCGATGAATCAAAAAGCAGATGCCTTGTATAAACTGAAAAAAGAAGCGGAAGCTATTGCCATTTACCAGGTTACACTTGCCGGTCCGAACGATGATTACACGGAATTGGCATCTGTTAGAACAGCAAAATTCCTGTTTAATGGAAATCAGAAAGAGGCTGCACTTCCGTATTACAAGCGAACGGAAGAAACCAGTTCCAATCCGGAATACCTGAACAATGCCCGGATCGGATTGATGCGCTGTCATTTCTTGTTGGAAAATTATGCCAATGCTGTTGAATACGCCCAAAAAGTATTGGGTGTTCAACAAACCACCCAATTGAAATTGGAAGGGGAATACATTAAAGGAATATCCCTTTCAAAGGAAAAACGATATGCCGAAGCACAACTTTCTTTGGAATACGTTGTCAAGAATGCAACAACCATTTGGGCTGCTGAATCGAAGTACACCATTGCAGACAACGCATTCCAACAAGCGGATTATACCAAAACTGAAACAGTGATCCGCGAGTTGCTTAAAATGAAACCGGGTTATGATTTCTGGATTGCAAAAGGGTTGATCCTACAGACCAAGGTGCTCTTACAGAAGAAAGACCTGTTCCAGGCAGAAAATACGATCAAATCTGTCATCGACCATTATCCTAAAAAAGACGATGGAATTCTGCAGGAAGCCGGCGAATTGTACGACGAGATTATGCAATTGAAAACACAACCAAAAACTTTGACCAATCCGAGTGATCCTACGGTAATCGAAGTAGACGAAAAAACGGGGAAATAATGAAGGGAAACAGCTATATACTGACACTTTTAAGTGTGTTACTGATTGGATCGTTTCCGGGAGTGTTTGCACAAACCGGGGCCGATGTGACCATCCATACTACCGGGGACAGATCCGTTGAAGATGCCCACCGTCGAAATATCCAACCAAAAATCTTGGACACGGTTTTTCCAATTCCCAACACCTCTTACCCCTTGCTTTCAATCAATTATGAACCTACGTTTGAGATTCCTAAGATTGAACCTGCAAAAGTGAATCTGCAACAAAAGTTACCGCAATTGTATAACGGATATGCGCGGATCGGGATCGGTTCTTTGCTGATGCCATTGGCTGAAGTATATTACAACAACGGGCGCAGTCGCAAAATGAACTATGGAGGAAATATCCAGCATTTGAGCTCTTTCGGGAAAATGAGAAATGTAGCTCCGGCAAATTTTGACCGGACAAATGTACGCGGATTTGTAGGTGTAAACGAAAAGAAATACAGCTGGGATGCAGAATCCTATTACCGCAATCAGGGGCTCCACTTTTATGGTTTCCCGAATGAAGATGCGAACAAGGATAGTATCGCACAACGTTTCAATACCTTTGGCCTGAAAGGAGTTTTCAATTCACATGCACACGACAGTTTGGGGTTGAATTGGAAATTAGGTATCGAATACCGTCATTTCAGTGACAAAAAACCAAAAGACGATTCAATCAAGGATTGGAATGCACGGGAGAATTTCTTCGCGATTCGCACGGGAGCTGAATACAAATGGGGAACAGAGATTTTCGCTGCAGATCTGGACATCCTACACAATTCATACAAATATGGCGTTTTGAACGATACCATGCCTGTTTCCTTAAACACCGGTTTAGAAAACAAAAACACCATCATCAGCCTGCGACCAAGTATCAGCACTTATTCCAAAAACCGTAAGCTGAAAGCAAAGATCGGGATAGATCTAACAGCTAGCCTGGGTACGAAAAACAAAGTGTATCTCTATCCGATCGCGGAAGTGAAATACTCCTTGTTCAATGATATTTTGATTCCATATGCCGGCGTGACAGGAGGTTTGACTCAGCAATCATTCAAGCGCATTACGGATGAAAATGAATTTTCCCTATCCAATGTTTCCCTACAGAATGAGCACAAGGCAGCAGACGGATTCGTTGGAATCAAGGGAACCCTATCTAAACGGATCGGATTCAATGCCTTTATCAGCTTTTCACATGTGAAAAACAAAGCGCTTTTTGTAACAGATACACTTCATTCAGGCAGGAATCGTTTCAATGTCATTTATGATACGATGAACATTACCAAGATAGAGGGTTCCATTTATTATCAGCTAAAAGAAAAAGTGAAAATTGACGCGATCGGGAGATACTATTCTTACAATGCGAAGAACAATATTTTTGCATGGAACCTGCCTCAATTCCAGGTTATCCTAAGAGCGACTTACAACTTGTACGACAAGTTTATTTTGACAGTTGATGCGAATTTCGAAGGAGGAAGAAGAGCACAGGTATTCGCTCCGGGAAAAGATGTATTGGAAGAAAACAACCAATATGCATTGAAACTCGGCTTCCTTGCTGATGCAAATATCGGATTGGAATACCGTTATAATAAGCGCGTTTCCGGGTTCATCAATTTGAACAATGTAGCCGCCCAACGTTATAAAAGATGGTATAATTACCCAACACAAGGTTTCCAGGCCATGGTCGGTGTGACTATCCGTTTCTAGCTGGCGGTACTGAACAACTGTTTTCTGTGATTTGCTCCCCAGGTTGCTAATTCGGCAATAATCGGTTGAAGTGTCAAACCGTAAGGTGTTATCTTGTATTCAACCGTAATTGGTTTTGTATCACAAACCGTCCGGGTGATCAATTGATTGATTTCCAATTCCTGCAATTCCTTTGAAAGCATTTTCGCTCCGATTCCGGGGATATTCCGTTTCAATTCCATAAACTTCATCGAGTTCTCGAACACCAGGGTACCGATAATCTGAATTTTCCATTTACCCGATAGTAATTCTACCGTATCCCGGATTGCCAGCATTCTTCCTGCGCAAGCTGCAGGTTCATGAATTTGTTTCTTTTTCATTACCATAATACAAAAATACGACGTTAAACGCCTGATTCTATAGTGAGTTTCTTTGAGGAAACCAGTTTCAAAAGGAAAATATAAATACCAAATAAACTTATTGTCCTCCTCTTCTTTTCATTCTTTTCACATGCGGATAATCGCCCCATCCTCCATCTCAATGATTCGATGTGTTCTTTCCGCGAATTCATTATCGTGGGTCACAATCAATAAGGATTGGTTGAATTCCTCTGCCAATTCCTTAAAGATACCGAAAACAATTTCCGTGTTTTTTTTGTCCAGGTTTCCCGTTGGCTCATCTCCCATCAAAATCAGGGGGTTATTGATTAATGCCCGGGCAATTGCCACCCGCTGTTTTTGCCCGCCTGAAAGCTGATTCGGCATTTTGAGCGCTTCATTCTCAATTCCCAGAATTTTCAATTTTTCGTATGCATGTTGTTCCACTTCAGCCGAACTCAATTTATTCAATTTCAATCCGGGTAACATTACATTCTTCAACACGGAAAACTCATTAAGCAAATAATGGAACTGGAAAACAAAGCCAATCTTTTCATTTCGGACACGTGCCAAATCCCCTTCCTTTTTACCACGCATCACCTGTCCATCCAGTATCAAATCTCCTTGATAATCCGTATCCATGGTAGAAAGAATATACAACAGCGTGGATTTTCCACAACCTGATTTTCCGATAATGGAAGCAAATTCCCCCTTTTGGATTTCAAAACTGATTTTCTTCAAAACCTGAATATCGTAGGGATCGTGAAAAAACTTGGAAATCTCTTTTGCCTGTAAAATCGGTACACTCATCTTACTTTCCTCTAATGATTATAACCGGATCCACTTTACTCGCTTTCCGAGAAGGAAAATATCCGGCAAAATAAGTCGTGATAATTGAAAAAATTCCACCTATGAAATAATATCTCGGATCATAATTGATCGGATAGGTTTTAATCGTTGGAAGAGCTTCTGTTTTAAAAGGAATATTGTCAATTCCGGAAGAAATCAGCAACCCGAACAAGAGTCCGAATAACCCTCCGAAAACGCCGATTGTCAATGCAATTGTAATAAAAACGCGTTTCACATCCTTCCCGGAAAATCCAGTAGCTTTTAAGATTGCTATCGTATCCATTTTCTCATAGATCATCATATTCAAAATGTTGTAGATCCCAAAACCCGCAACAATAAGCAAGGTTATTCCAACAGCGTAAGAAATCAGGGTTCTGATAGCTGTTCCCGTTTCGAATTGTGCATTGGCCGTTTGAATATCAACTGCTTCGACTTCGTAGATTTGTTCGTACTCTTTGGCAATTGCAGGAGCTTGATTCATATCTTTTAATTTCACCTGGATGTCGGTGATGTAGCTGTTGCTTTCCCCTAAAAGTTTCTGTGCCGTTGCCAGCGAAACATAACTTTGTACTTTGTCGATATCCTGCAGACCGGATTGGAAATAACCTACTACTTTCAATTGAACACGCTCTCCCTTGGAGGTCGTGATTTGGATATTGTCGCCGATATTTGCCAAAATTTTCTCCGCCGCGCCCTTTCCCAAAATGATACTATTGGGAATATATTTGAGATCCTGGTAATCTCCTTCAACTACATAATCGGAAAAAGTAAACAGCCGGTTCTCTTCGGCAACATCGATCCCATTTAAGACACCATTCAAATCAACCGCACCGATGTTATAAAATACCTGAACATTCACTTTCGGACTCACTCCCAGAACTCTTGAATCATCCCGGAGCGATTTCAAAATGATCGCACTGTTGTGCAAATCCAACAAATCATTTTTCGGTTTTACGGAACTGATAAAATTGTGCCCGTTTGATTCAAAATCTATAGGCTGTTTTTCGGATGGCAAGATTTCCTTGTAAATATGGACATGGGGAGTTCGGTTGAGAATCAATCCATCCAACATTTTATTCAAACCCGTCATAAAACTCAAAAGCGTGATAAACATGGTGATACTGAAAGTAACACCAATAGCAGCAACTAATGTTTGTTTCCAGCGAGCCAATAACAAGGCTTTCGAAATACTTAAAATCAATCCAAATTTCATTCGTTCTCCAGCATTATTTCATCTTCCGGTTTGATTCCTGAAAGAATTTCAACAAACTCGAAATCGCGCAAACCAACTGTCACCTTCACTTTTTTACCACTTGCCAGAAGAACGGAATCTCCTTTCAACAGATAAGTCCGGGGAATCGTGAGTACGTTCTTCTTCGATTCCAAAACAATATTTGCTTCGAAGGATGTATTCGGGAATACCCGTTTCGGTGCTTTCGTAAATGTTGCTTCTACTTTGAAAGTTTTGGAACGTTCATTCATCAAAGGATTGATCTTGGTCACTTTTGCTTCGAAGACCTGACCTTTGTAACTATCCATAGTAATCAGAACACGCATGTTTAAGTCTACTTTTGCGATATCGTATTCATCCACTTGCATTTCCAGGATAAAATTATCCGCAGAACCCAAAACAGCCAAAGGAACCTGGGGTCCTACCAAATCTCCTTTTTCAATCAAGACACTATAAACCCTTCCATCAATATCACTCCGGATTTCAAAATCGGAGGCTGATTTGGAGGACAAGGCCAAATTGTTTTTAGCTTGTTTCGCACTGAAATTGATTTGACGATTTAAATCGTTGTACCGGATAAGTGCGTTGGAAAGTGCGTTTTGGGAACTTTGGTAAGCCAATTCCTTTTGCTCCAGCTCCACTTTTGAAATAACATTCTGATTGAAGAGGTTTAATTGTCGCACATATAACAACGAATCTGTCTTTAGTTTTTCACGCGCCAATTGAATGGAATTCCGGGCATCCTGTAATTTATCCTGATTCGAGCCTAAATCATAATATGAAGCGGAAAGTGCCGCATTCTCTTCATTGATCAGCTGTGCCTGATTGTCTATCTTGAACAGGAGTTGGCCTTTCTTAACCAAGTCGCCGTCATCCACAAAAATTGCTTGAACAATTCCTGCAACAAGTGGTAAGGCTTGGTATTGGCTTTTACTTTTAATCGTTCCGGATGCATATACGGAAGAGGAAACATTCTGGGTTTTCGGACGGATGGGTTTCATTTTTGAGCCACAACCAACCACCAAAAAAAGCAAAATCGGGACAAGTATTTTCATGGGTGTATACAACATAGTTACTACACCAAGTTACGAACTAAATTCGAAATTTAAATATGATCTTAATCATTTCAAAACCCAGGGAGAAATCCCAAGAGCCTTCAGTTTCGGTTCCAATTGAGAAAATTGCGAGGCAGTCCCGGCAGTAACGCGGATTTTACCGTCTTTTTCCATTATCTGACCTGTAATTCCATTGGATTCCAACAACTTGATCAGGTCTTCTGCATTTTTTTTGTCTGAATAACTTCCTACTATGATTTGTCCACCCTTTGGGGTTGGAACCACCGGATTGGCTTTTGGTTGTTCAACCACTTTCTTTGGTGCTTCCACAATCTCAGGCTGGCTTGTTTCCGACGCAACTTCTTGAACAATTTCCTTCTTCTTATTCAAAGAAACCGGAACATAGGTGTCCTCATCCATTTCATATGAAAAAGTCTTCACATTACTTGGAAGATCTTCCAATTGCTTCTTACTTTCACGTTTAGGGAAACTATAGCTTGCTTCCGGAGCGATATATGTACCAGGTTTTGTTGAATGAAAAGGGTTAAAGTCAGACAATGAAACAACGCCCGATTCCAACACATCCGTTTTCACCGGAATCCAAAAGGAATAAAAAGCAATCGGCAGTAAGCACGCAGCGGCCACATATCTCCAAGCAGTGGATTTTTTCTTAAGTGGAAGAGTTGTTTGTTGAATGTGTTCTTCATGAACCACTTCCAAAACCGGAACAATTGGTTCTTCCTTTAATACAAAAGAAGGTTCCGAAGTTGGAAGCAATTGTTTTTGTTCCATTTCAACAGCCTTCACCACATGCAATATTGTTTCATGCGATGCCTTGGCTTCTGCATCAGCAACTGAAACAAAATGAACAGCGCTTAATCCGAATGACTCAAGTAATAAATTATAGAAACGATCTTGTTCGAAACACAAATTTCGCTCCTGGTCGTAAAACAGGTTTCCGACACGATCAATTGTGATTCTACCACCCATTTGAAGTTTGGCCTCCCATTCAGTGATGTGCGCCTGAACTTCTTCTGCAGCTGCAGCATAAGGAATTGAATTCGCTTGTGAAAGGGCTGCAATCAATAACCCGTCATTGTTGATCAATTGCTTATTGAACAGAACCGATTTCTTAGGTGGAATGATCACTCCTTTCGCAGAATCAATTTTCGCAGAAGTGCGTTGTGCCACGAATCCACCAAAAGATGGAACAATCACACAATTGTGTTGCAATAATAAATCCCCGATAAGCTGTTCAACTGTCAACATGTCACAAAGTTATGAAAATCACACCTTAATGTACGCAATAATCGAAAAAGAGTTGCAGGTTTATATGTAATGAGTTAGTTTTGAGCAAAATTAAACTTATGAAACACCTCTACTCGCTTGTATTTATGCTTTTTGCATTATCAAGCTCTAACCTAATTACAGCGCAAATCATTCCGAATGTTACCTATACGAATGATAATACCATGACTTGTTCCGGAACAGCTTCAGCAGCTCCTACCGGTGGTTCAGGTGGTTATTCATATGCGTGGAGTACCGGTGAAACAACAAGCTCAATTGCCGGATTGTGTGCCGGATCTTATTCCGTCTATATTCAAGATTCAAACCAGGATACTGTCAGCTTTAATTTTACCATCACGAATCCATGTTCGAATCTGACTGTTAATCTTTCTACTACGAATTGTACGCTCGGAAATTGCGACGGCACGATTCAACTGACAGTAACAGGCGGAAGTGCTCCATATACTTATAATTGGTCAAACGGAGCCGGAATGACGGTACAGAACCAAACAAATATTTGTCCGGGAACTTATAGCGTCATCTGTACAGATATGAACGGCTGCACGACCAGTGCCAACGCGACTGTGAATGCTCCTTGTGCTAATTTCTCAGGTAATATTACTTCTACCCCTGCCTCAAGTCCTGCAATTTGTGACGGATCAATTATGTTTAATCCATTTAACGGAGCTGCTCCATATACTTACATTTGGAACACCGGTTCAACTGTACAAAACAATCTGAATCTTTGTGCCGGAAATTATACTGTAACATGTACAGATTCAAACGGCTGTGCAATTACAGCAACAGGAACTATAATTGACAGCTCATCAACCCCAACTCCGCTTGTAGTAAACCTGACATCTACGGATGATCTAACGAATAACTGCAGTGGTTCGGCTTCTGTTGCTCCAACGGGTGGTTCGGGCGTTTATTTTGTAGAATGGAGCACTGGTGCAACAACCAATTCCATCAGTAATCTGTGTGCAGGTATCTATTCTGTACTTACTTGGAGTACCTTTTATTTTGACAGCACAACCGTTAGCTTTGTAATTGCGGATTCTTCTTCGACTTACAACAATAATCCATATCCGAATGGAGCAATCAACGATACATTGTATACTGATTTGGTTACGAATTGTATAATCGATTACAATACGATTGACTCAGCTTCATTATACCAGGCGGTATACAACTCAAGCAGTCAAAGTTTGTATGTTACTTGGGCCGTTTATTCTCCAACGGATACGGTTTATATCAGCGATACACTTGCCTTGATTGGAAATCCGGGTTATTATTCTCTTACGATTTCTGTTTATTGTCCGAACAAATCCATCAATGATTTCTTCAAAATAAATGATGTCATTTACTTTGACGGAACAACGGTTTGGACATCAACACTTGGTTTGGATGAACAGCATTTGCTGGATAATGCTACTATTTACCCGAATCCATTTAGCAATTCCATTTCTGTCGATAACAAAGATGGTTTGATTCAATCCGTGAAATTGATTGATCTGAATGGACGTCTTATTTCCGAGATGAGCAATCCGAATTCTGGATTGGTTGAATTGAATCAATTGCAATCTGTTTCTTCCGGAACCTATTTGTTGATTCTTTCAGGAGAAAATTCTTCTAAAACTTATAAAGTAATTAAATAAGATTGCTTCATTATTTGAAAACCCCGGTTCGAAAGAGTTGGGGTTTTTTATTTTCTGCGAAGAGCTGAAAGTTTCACTCCTTCCACTGACATCACGATGTAAATGAATCCGATGATAAGTAGGTTATTCAATCCGAATTTAATGAGTGAATGATCTCCATAAGGAAGTTTAACCGAAACAAAATAGATTAGGATACTCATTCCCAGGTAAAGGAAAAACTTACGTAGGTTGTATTTGATCGGGAAGTGTTTTTGTCCCCATAAATAAGAAACCACCATTTGGAATGCATAAACGATCAATGTAGCCCATGCACTTGCCATAAAACCAAATTTTGGAATAAATAAATAATTGATCGCTATCGTCAAAAAAGCACCCATAATGGAAATGTACGCTCCGTACTTTGTTTGGTTTGAAAGCTTATACCAGATACTTTGGTTGATGTAAACTCCAAAGAAAACGTTTGCCAACAAAAGAATGGGAACAACATGTAGTCCTTTCCAAAATGTTTCATTCGAAATAAAGTATTTGAAAATGTCCAGATTCAAAGAAACTCCAAGGAATATCAAACAAACTATTGCGACAAAATAGTTCATCAGTTTGATATACAATTTATTCCGATCCTGGTTCTTCATCTGGTTGAAGAAAAACGGTTCTGCTGCATATCGATAAGCCTGAAGTAGAATTGTAACGAGCATTGCCAATTTGTAACACGCACTGTAAATACCAATTTGTGCATCCGCCATTTTTGCTGTAAACCCATTTGCAGGATCATAAAGCATTTGCTTCAGCATGATTCTGTCGATTACTTCGTTGATAATTCCGGCGAAACCGGCGATGACGATTGGAATGGCATAAACCATCATTTTTCGCAATAAAGGAACATCCAGCTTAAATCGAATTCCTGTAAAATCTTTTCTTAGCATGATTGGTTTAACCAAACTGGAAATCAGGTTTGCCATCAAAATGTAGAACACTCCATTAACGGGATCCTCCTTATCAACAAAAAAGTAGAGTAATACCAGATTCAGAAGAATATTTACTCCTATCGATGAAAACTGAATAATGGCAAATTCCTTCGCTTTTTCTTCTGATCGAAGTTTTGCGAGAGGTAAACTGGAAACCGCATCAATGGTAACAATCGCTCCCATCAGGATAATATATTCCGGATGTTCATTGAACAAAAGGGTATCTGCAATGCCTTGATTGAATCCTAATATGACCAGGAAGAAAGCGACATTCAAAAGTAAAACGGTTAGAAAGCCGTTTTGAAAAACCCGTTTCTTATCATCAGTATCCTGAATGAAGCGAAAATAGGTTGTCTCCATTCCGAAGGTCAGCAAAATCATTAAAAAAGCTACAAATGCATACAATTGGGAAACCACTCCATATTCTTCCGGATGTTTAACAAATATGGAAGTATAAAGCGGAACCAATAAATAGTTCAGGGTTCTCCCCAAAATGGTAGATAACCCATAGACAGCTGTTTGCCCTAATAGTTTTTTAAGCGGATTCAATTATCCTCGGAAGTTTGGTTTTCTTTTTTCAATAAACGCTCCTGTTCCTTCTTTGAAATCAGCCGTTCCGAAACATTTACCGAATTCTTCTACTTCGGCATCAAATCCTTTTTGTCCACCTTCTGAATACAATGCGTTTACTGCACGAATAGCAGATGCGATAGCCGTTCCGGAATTCTTCAGGATCTTGGTTGCCATTTCATTCGCCAAATCCATCAATTCTTCAGGTTCGCATACATGATTCACCAAGCCCCAAGTTTTCGCTTCATCGGCAGAAATCATCCCAGCAGTGAAAATCATTTCATTTGCCTTACCTCGACCAACCAATTGCGTTAAACGCTGCGTACCTCCATAACCCGGAATTACTCCTAAGGAAACTTCCGGAAGACCCATTTTCGCATTTGCAGAGGCGATGCGGATATGCGAAGCCATTGCCAATTCCAATCCACCTCCTAAAGCGAAACCATTCACTGCAGCAATTACCGGAGTGGTCATATTCTCAATAAAAGAAAACAATAATTGCTGTCCTTGAGCAGCTAATTCACGACCCTTTTCAACTGAAAAATCTGCAAACTCCTTAATATCAGCACCCGCAACAAAGGCCTTCTCACCTGATCCGGTAAGAATCACAACACCTGTTCCGGAATCTTCATTCGCCGCATTCAGCGCGTGATTCAATTCGGAAATGGTTTGCTTGTTCAACGCATTTAATTGGTTCGGGCGATTGATTGTAATTGTTTGGGTATGTCCGTTTTGGGACACCAGGATATTTTCGTAAGTCATTTTAAAGTCTTTTTGTAAAGTTATTCATTTTTGGTGTATTCCCGATACCATCACAAAGTGCGAATTATACCGGAAAACAATTCAGTTTTTCCGCAACTTCTTATAGAGTCTTATACCCAACATTAGGGCAATTCCAACTCCAAAAAATCCAATTACCCCACCAAGCCATCCCAAACTGGACTTCATGATTACCAGGAAAACGATTGCAACCAACAAGAGGGTTGCCACTTCATTCCAAAGTCGCAAATGACCGGAAGTCCATTTCGATGAGCCATTCTTTAGACGGTTCATAATTCCCTGACAAATAAAATGGTACACCAAAAGAATTGCTACGAAAGTGAGTTTGATGTGCATCCAAGGCATTTTTAACAGCCCTGCATTCGCAATGAGCATCAAGGTTCCGAAAACAACCGTCAGGATCATAGCCGGGGTTGTGATAATGTACCACAATCGGTTTTGCATCACGTTAAACTGTTCCTGCAAAACACGTTTTTCATCTTCCGGTCTCGAATTGGATTCCGTATGATAAACGAAAAGCCTTACCATATAGAACAGGCCGGCAAACCAACTCACTACAAAAATGATATGCAGCGCTTTCCAGACAGCGTAATTTTCAGCTAAGAAATTCATCGGCACAAAGTTAAAAAGAAACGGGAACACAAATTGCGTTCCCGTTACTAAATTCTTATCTATTGAAATTAAACTTTCATTCCTTTAACAACACGATCTTTGCGTTTTGTTTTTTGAAGTTTCTTGATGCGAACTTGTAGAAATGCACTGCTTCCACCAGATGAAACCGTATAAGTTTCGTTTCCATATTCCATCGTTCCGCCATTATTTTTCCAATCTGCAACCAGGTAGTATTTTCCACTTGTTTGCGTTGCACGGGTTGCAAACTTAATTACTTTACCGGAACCAACTTCAAAACGAACAATCACTTCATTGTTTGGTCCGATTTTCTCGAAAACCCCTCTTGTATTCGTAGGAATAATGATACGATTCTGGGTTTTAGATGAATTCACTACCAATTCTCCTGAACTTCCAGTTCCTTGATTACCTGAAGATTGATTCTTCTCCAAAATAATATTTGAAGACGTGTAAAACTGAACCTTCGTCATGTTCTCCGGTGATAAATCAAAATCCTGTTTTACTTGTTCCGTGTAAGGAATTTTCTGAGCACAACTTACCACAAGAAGAGTTAAAACTGCAAAAGCAAAAATTCGTTTCATGTTTAAATAATTTTCAATTTTGAGACACCCAAAAATAGCGCCACTTTTATTTTTTAGCAAATATAATCTTTTTAGTCCTCCGCGTTTCGATGAAGTGGAAACAAAACCGGTCTGCTGGGTGTTGCATCATTTACAAAAGGCGCTGTTTGAAGATTCAACATGTATTCTCCATCTAAAACCTCATCCGGAATATACACCATTTCCGTAATCGTTCTGTCAAATCTCTGGTTATTTGGAACACCCCAAAAACCATGATGAAAAGCCAATTCTCCTCCATCTTTTTCACGATCTACCGAAGGCGTATCAATCAGTAAATGATTCACTCCCAACCTATCCAAGATAGGTAAAATATCTACATCACAATATGCCGGATTGCTATCCGAATAATTCAAATGCATTTTGCCTTGATCATTTGGAAGGGTCCGGATAATTAATGATTCTGCTTTGAAGCCTTCCAACTGTTCAGAGATTGTTGATGCCGTTACTACCCTGTCAACGGATCCATCAGCCTGCAAACGAATTTCCGGAGCAACGGTGATCAATACGGAAGAATAAAGCAATTCATCAAGTATGCCGTTTACAGAATGGACTTCAGGAGTGATATGGCCTAAACATTCCGTATGTGTTCCATGGCCATGCGGGTTGAAGTGAATCGAACGAAAGTTGACGCTTCCCCCTTCTGCAACAGCACCTACCCAACCATTTTCGCGAACGGGTTCAATAACCGGTGGTGAAACATACCATGCACGCACATTCTGTTCCGTTCCTTCCAATGGAATAGAGCAGTCTATTCCCTCATTTGTTAAAATATAACTTCCGTCTCCGAGAAATAATTGCATAAAGTTGTTTAAGGTAATTTGGCTATCATCTTTTTGTATTCGGAAGCAAAATCATTTACTCCCTGACAAGCCATTTCAATTTTATAATTCCTGAATGCTTCGATGCGATTTTCAGGGTTAGGATGGGTACTTAGGAATTCAGGTGTGCGAGAACCTCCAGCGGAGTTGATCTTTTCAAAAAAGCCCGCTCCACCATCTGCCTGGTAAACCGTAGGGCAAAGAAAGGTTACTGAGCCTTTATCAGCTTCAGATTCGTGATTACGGGAGAATTTCAGTCCCACCAAACCTGCTGTAATCTGAGATAATTGTTGGTAATTACCCGCCACGATAGCAAGCAGGGTTTGAACTCCATACATCTGAGTCATCTGGCGTGTAGAATGACGGAAATCCGCATGAGCAATCTCATGACCCAATACTCCTGCCAATTGAGCTTCATTATCAAGGTACTTCAAAATACCGGTGTACACATAAATATAGCCACCCGGTGTACAAAACGCATTCAACGTACTGTCATCATGGATAATGCGCAATCTCCAGGCAAAATCTGCTTTGTGTTTCACCTGACCGGAATTCAAAATGTTGTTTCGAACTTTGTAAAGATATTGGTATATCTCCTTATGGGACGCAGAATCTAATAACGGATATTCCTTTGGATTCCCATCAATTTCAGCAGCTACCTGAGCACCCAATTGACGATCCTGCTCTACCGGAAAAAGGTTAATTCCCGAACCTAATTCTTTAGATCCTTTACAATTCATTAAAACACTGGCTCCTCCGACCAGCAGTAAAGAAAAAACAATAACTCGCTTCATCGCATTGACATTTATACAAAAATAGATTAATTCCCAAAACTTTAGGCTTCAACCAATCATTTATACTCACAACTGTATTATTGATTTTAATAGTTCTGTTTAACTTTACATAGTGGAGGACAAAAAAATGGATATCGGATTAAAGCTGAAAACACTGCCTGAAAAACCGGGAGTTTATCAATACTTCGATAAAAATGGAACGATTCTTTATGTGGGTAAGGCCAAAAACCTCAAAAAAAGAGTTTCCTCCTACTTCAATAAAAATCACGAGCACGCCAAGACCTATATTCTTGTAAAGAAGATTGTTGACATCCAATACATCGTCGTGGATTCCGAAATGGATGCGCTTTTGCTGGAAAACAACCTGATCAAGAAATACTTACCCAAGTACAATATCCAGCTAAAAGACGATAAGACATATCCTTGGATCTGTGTGAAAAAAGAACCGTTCCCGCGGGTTTTCTCCACACGGATATTGGTCAAAGATGGTTCCCGGTATTATGGCCCTTATCCCAGTGGAAGAATCATGCACACCTTGTTGGACCTCATCCGGGATTTGTTTCCCCTGCGAACTTGTGCGCTTGACCTGGCTGCGAATAAAATAGAAAAAGGTGGGTACAAAGTATGTTTGGAGTATCACATTGGAAAATGTAAAGGTCCTTGTGAAGGAAAACAGAAAGCAGAAGAATACAACCGGATGATTGAGCAGATCGAGGGGATTTTGAAAGGAAACATCTCAACTGTAATACAGAATTTAAAACAACTGATGCTTCAGGCTTCCACCGATTTCCGATTTGAAGATGCGCATGACATCAAAACCCGCATTGACCTTCTTGAAAAATACAAGGCGAAATCAACAGTAGTTTCTCCAACCATTCATCAAGTAGATGTGGTGAGCATGGTAGAAGACAACGATCTGGTTTTCGTCAATTACCTGGTCATCAATCACGGTGCCATCATTCATGGAATTACCGTTGAGGTGAAGCGAAAGCTGGATGAGACCCAGGCGGATATCATCACCTTTGTGCTTCCTGAATTGCGTGAGCGTTTCCAAAGTGAAGCAAAAGAGATTTTGGTCGAAACCGATGTAGATTGGGAAATGGAAGGAGTTCGATTCTTCGCTCCGCAACGAGGTGATAAAAAAGCATTGATCGATTTGTCGCTTCGCAATGCGAAAGTCTATCGTTTGGAAAAAATCAAACAGGAAAAAATCAAGGATCCTGAAAAACATACCAATCGTATTTTGGAAACCATGAAAACCGATTTGCGACTGAAGGAATTACCTGTTCATATCGAGTGTTTCGATAATTCGAATATTCAAGGAACCAATCCCGTTTCTGCCTGCGTTGTTTTCAAGGATGCCAAACCGAGCAAGAAAGATTACCGCCATTTCAACGTTCAAACCGTTGAAGGTCCGGATGATTTTGCAACCATGCGCGAAGCAGTTTACAGACGCTACAGGAGACTCCTGGAGGAAGAACAACCCTTGCCACAACTTATCATCATTGACGGAGGGAAAGGGCAACTTAGCGCAGCCTTGGAAGCCTTGGAAAAATTGGATCTGCGGGGAAAAATAGCCATTATCGGCATTGCGAAACGATTGGAAGAATTGTTTTATCCGGGAGACAGTTTGCCCTTATACCTTGATAAACGCTCGGAAACCTTAAAAGTGATCCAGCATTTGCGCAATGAAGCGCATCGTTTTGGAATTACGCATCACCGGAACCGCAGAAGTAAAAGTGCATTAAATAATGAACTGGAAACCATTCCGGGAATTGGCGAAAAAACCGTCCAGGACCTGATAAGGGCATTCAAATCCGTGAAACGCGTGAAAGAGCAAAACGAGGAAAGTTTGGCTTCGGTCGTTGGGAAAGCGAAGGCGAAGGTGATTATCACGTTTTTCGGATCTAATTAAGCTAGCATCATAATCAAAAAAAGCCCCAACCCTGCGAGTACGATTCCACCAAAGATAATCGCCGGTATTACGAACCCGTAACTCAGCTTTTTCAATCGGTACTTCTCCGGATGCTTTCTAAGAGAATGGATCATGAAAAACGCGAAAATCATTGCCAAGAAAAAAAACACTACAACACCAATCAGAGCTTCAGCATAGAATGTGACGAAGAAAATAAAAACAATCCCGATGCTCCACGCTCCCCAAATCGCCCAGGTCAGTGGATGCATTCGTGGTTTAACGGTTTCATCCTTTTTTGCTTCTTCTTCCTTAGTTTTCCCAGGTGATTTTATTTGTTTTGGCTCCAAGTTTCTTCTAACAGAATGACCGGTTGGTGGATTTTTAGTTTCTATCCGAGTTTTCGTGTTTTCAGGATGTACTTCACTTTTCACTTTCACAATCTCTTCACTCAAAACCAAAGAATCTGAATCCCCTTTGTTTTCAGGGACAAGATCGTTTTCTGCCATCTGCAGTTTTATTCGCTCTTTCTGCGAATCACTCTCTTTCATTTTCCGGTTCCATTCAATGTGATACCCGTTTCCAAAATGCCGTTTTGTAATGGTGCACGAACAGAAAACTGTGCTCATGGAAAAAATCAGTAGTAGTAAATTCAAGTGTTTCATAACTTATCTTTCGACAAAGGAATGAAAACCAAAGCTGACAGAAGTTGCGATTTCCCGTACTCCATTTTAGTAAGTACGTTTTATTACCTTTTGTTCAGAAAATTGAATTCTGGAACTTTTGAACTTGATAATCTTTACATCTTATAACTCAATTGCAGCATGAACGTTCTCGGAGCTTGAACATCTCCAGGTCTGGTCATGTATTCCGCATTGGCAATGTTATTGAGTATAAAAGCCACCTTGTATTTTTCCTTGTAGGTATACCCGATCCGTGCATCAAAAACAATCGTCACTCCATTGTGTTCTGCCCGGTAATCTTTCAGTCCTGGAAGGATTTGTTGACCCAAAATACCGTTTTCGAAGATTGCATCGATATTTTTCATGTAGCTATTCAAACGCATGGATCCACCAATACTTATTCCTTTATATTCCAATTGAAGATCCGCTTTCGCCAAATGATTGAAGCGATATTTTAAAAGGTTTGATGAAGTGTCTGAAAATGTCGAGCGATAAACAGAATCCCGATTTTTCGAGATTGGATTCATATAGGTATAACCCAATAAAGCTAAAACCCGTATTGGTCCTATGTATCCTTCACCCGAGATGGAAATTTCTGCTCCTGTAATCTCTGCCGATTCTGCATTTTGGGCTCTAAAACCAAACCATTTTTTATAGTAACCCGGTGCATTTGGATTCAAACTGAATGGAATAGAATCCGGTTTGTAGAACCCGAAAGTGAATTCCATCATATTGTCGTAGTGATTAATGAATCCCGCAACGTCTACAAATCCCTTCCATTTTCCTATTTTCACTCCTTGTTTTACACCGATTTCTGCCGCCCATCCGGTTTCAGGTTTCACTGCCGGGTTTGCAAAAATGAGCAGTCCACCAACTGAAGTCGTAGTATATCTTTCCGCTACGCTCGGATAGCGAACCCCTTGTCCGAAAGAAGCACGCAAATGAGTATGTTTCGCAACAGCATAATGGATTCCCGCGCGGATGATCGGTCTGATTGGAATTTTCGTCGTGGAATCCTTTCCAAAATAATAATATGAATCTCCTTGTCTCCCATCCTGTTGAAAATACTCCCCGCGAACTCCGGCAACAATGTTCAATCTTTTCCAGTTCTTCTCGCCTTGCAGATAAAGCGCTCCATTCAGTGATTTATGATCGCCAAATAAATAAGAGGTTACTTGATTCGCAATAGCCGTGACTCCGGTTGTAAGCACCCACGAATTATTGTTCCATCCACGTTGAAATTGATAATCTCCATACCAAACTTCCGATTTCGAGCTTTGGGAAAGGTTCGTATAATTCTTATTGTCAATAAAGTAAAGTCGGCCTTTCAATTGATGCTTGTTCCCAAACTTATCAATATATTTTACCGTAGGATCTACAGATACACGCACTCCGCGATTGTACGTCAAGCTGGAGCTGGCAAGGCTCGTATCCGCACCGCCGAAAGGTTGGTAAGCAAAGGAGTCGCTTTGCCAGATAATGAAATTTCCGGCTTTTTGCAGTTGTGCATTCCAACCTAGTGACATTTTGAAATTTTTGATATTCTTTGGCCTGTAGCTGATCGTTCCGTTGAATCGTCCGCGGTCTTCAGTTTCTCCTTGGCGATAACCGTCATTGCTGTAGCCATACGCTCCAAGTGTCAATCCAAAGCGACCGAATTGTTTTGAAAAAGTAAGATCTCCCTGCGAAAATCCCGGGTTTTTATTCCACCACTTCAAGGTTGAACGTTTCGGATTATCGTAAATTCCTCCTTGAAGTTGTACATTCAGGCTTGCCTTTTCAGTTGGTTCGCGCTCAATCAGGGAAATCATTCCATTCAAGGCTCCGGAACCATACAAGACGGAAGATGCTCCTTTGATCACTTCAATCTGTTGCACATTCTCAATCGGAATCGAGTTCCATTTCGCATCTCCTGCATCAGCTGAAAGAAGCGGAATTTCATTCCATAAAACCAACACCCGGCTTCCTGCTCCATAAGTAAACCCGCTTCCCCCGCGAATACTTACCTGTCCATCCATCGCATAAGCTCCGGGAACCTGGTCAACTGCTTGTTCCAAATCCGTTATCCCTTTATTGGTTATTAATTCAGGTTTGATGATGTCAAGCGAAATTGTCAGTTCCTGCACCGATTGCTGCCTGCGGGATGCAGCCACAACTACGGGTCCAAGATCCTGAACAGGTGCCAATGGTCTGAGTTGAATCACTTCGATCCGGGTAGAAATAATCCGGATTGTGTCTGAATAATAATCCAATGCAGAAATAATACAAGTCGCCGGAAGCGAATCCAACTTTAGGGAAAACTCCCCGTTTTCATTCGTTAAAGCCTGCGCTCCACCATTAATTTTCACTTGCGCGAAAGGGATTGGTTCCCTCGTTTCAACATTCAAAACCCTTCCTGCGATTTCTTGCGAAAAAAGTGTAATTGGAGCCAAAAAAAGTAGGAGTAGTACTTGCTTCATAAAGCTAATTTTTCTTATATTCAAGAGACCAAAGTACCAAAAAATTGAATTTTACAACTATTCATCATCAAATTGCACTTACCTTTTTAAGTGGTATCGGAAGTCGAAGAGCCCGGGTTATTATTTCTCATTTCAATGACCTGGAAGCATTTTTTTCAGAGAAACGTTTGAATCTCGCTAAAATACCCGGAATACCTGCTGACTTTGTGTCCTTGAAGTTGCGCCTGAATGCATTGACAGAAGCCGACAAGGTTCTTCAGGAACTGGAGCGAATTGGTGGAAAAACGGTTTTTTTTACGGAAAAGAATTATCCGCGAAGGTTGAAGCAATGCAGCGATGCACCGCTTTTACTTTACAGTAAAGGAAACATTGAATGGAATCCTCCTAAGCTGATTTCCATAGTTGGAACGCGTCACGCAACAGATTATGGAAAGACACTTACACATGAATTACTGGAAGGGTTGAAGGGGTATAATGTAACGATCGTTAGCGGAATGGCATATGGAATTGACATTCATGCCCACTTGGAAGCACTGAAACAGAATCTTCCGACTTGGGGTGTCCTGGGTCATGGATTAGCCAAAATGTATCCGAGTGAGCACCGGAAAATTGCAGAAAGAATGTTGGAAACAGGCGGGATTATCAGTGAATTCATTCCTTCCCAAAAAGCAGAGCCTGCACACTTTCCCATGCGTAACCGGATTGTAGCCGGTTTGACTGATGCAACCATTGTTATTGAAAGCGGTGAAAAAGGAGGTTCATTGATCACCGCTAACCTGGCCGCAGACTATAACCGCGATGTTTTTGCCTATCCGGGCGATGTTACGAGACCCTTTTCCCTGGGTTGCCTGAACCTCATTCAAAAAAACCAAGCCATGCTGATCCGAAACGCCTCCGACCTCATCCAAGGGATGAATTGGCAAATGGAAGAACCTGTTCAAGGACAACAACGCTCCCTGTTTGTGGATCTTAATCTTAGGGAAGAAAAAATCATTTCCGTCCTGAAAACAAAGTCTGAACTGACATTGGATACCATCGGTTACCTGTCTTCACTCACTGCCAGCGAAGTTTCCAGCGATTTGCTGAGCCTGGAATTCAAGGGTCTGGTGCGCTCGCTTCCAGGAAGGCGCTTTCAACTAATACACTAAAGAACAAGTTTGTTTGCCGTTAAATTTCTATTTTAGGAGCCATAAACTAGAAAAATGAAAAAACATCTTTTATTTGGAGCCTTGGCTCTAAGTACCCAAATTGCCTTCGGCCAAACAGTAACAAACGCTCCTGATAGTAAATACCAATTCACCAAAGTTGTTCAGCTAGA
The DNA here is from genome assembly GCA_965650135.1 of uncultured Fluviicola sp. Classification (GTDB taxonomy): domain Bacteria; phylum Bacteroidota; class Bacteroidia; order Flavobacteriales_D; family Crocinitomicaceae; genus Fluviicola. Next base: position 206,251 of record CBFGNC010000006.1, on the reverse strand, counting down.
TGCAAATCCGGTAGAAAATCAAGGAATGACCGGAACTTGCTGGAGTTTTTCCTCTTTGTCTTTCTTTGAAAGTGAATTGATCCGCATGGGTCATAAAAATCCGGCTGAGTTATCGGAAATGTACATCGTTCGTAAAGCATATGAATCAAAAGCCGATCGTTTTATCCGAATGGACGGGAAAATCAATTTTTCAGAAGGTGGTGCATTTCACGATATCCCTTATGTGATCAAGCGTTATGGAATTGTTCCTAAAAGTGTCTATACAGGCTTAACAAATGGAAAAACGACTTACAACCACGAAGAATTATTCGCTGTTTTGAATAGTTTCATGCAAACGGTTCTTGCAGAAGTTCAAAAAGGTCACGGGATTGGAACTGAGTGGAAAAAAGCATTTTCTTCCCTTTTGGATGCTTATTTAGGTCCGGATATTACAGAGTTCACTTTTGAAGGGAAAAAATACACTCCGATGACTTATGCCAATTCATTGGGATTGAAGATGAACGATTATGTTTCAATTACCTCTTTCAGCAATGATCCTTTTTATGAGCCATGTGAAATTGCTATTCCGGACAACTGGGCTTGGGGAGACAGTTACAATGTTCCTTTGGAGGACATGGTTGCCATCGCTGAAAATGCATTGAAAAATGGATATACTTTGGCTTGGGGTGCTGACGTTTCAGAAAAAGGATTCAATTTCCGCCAGGGAATCGCAATCATCCCTGAAGATGAGTCAACGATCCAAACTCGTGGAAAAGACAATAAATCATTTAACGATGCAGGAGCTGCAAAAACATCCAATGCATTTTTAGAGCCTGTGAAAGAGCAGACAATCACTCAAGAAAAACGCCAAGAGGGTTATGATGGAAAAGTAACAACTGATGATCACGGAATGCACATTGTCGGTTTGTTCAAAGATCAAAACGGAACCCGTTACTTTTTGGTTAAAAACTCTTGGGGTACAGACAATTTACCACAAGGTTATTTGTATGTTTCCGAACACTATTTCCGCTTGAAAACAATCAACATTTTCTTGGATAAAGAGGGCTTGAGTAAGGAGGTGAAAAATAAACTAAAATTGTAAGTAAATTGTTGGTGAAGAAAACTTTTTTTGTTAGATTTGACACATTACCACAAACTAATATAACATGGAAAGACTAACACCCGCAGAAGAAAAGGTCATGTTACGCCTTTGGAAATTGGAGAAAGCAACAGTTAAGGAAATTGTTGATTTGTACCCAAACCCAAAGCCAGCCTACAATACCGTTTCAACAATTGTTCGAATCCTGGAACGTAAAAAATTCATCAAACACAAACCAATGGGAAGAGGTTATATTTATCTTCCGAAGATTGGACGAGAACAGTACCGTGACTATTTGGCGGACTACATTTTGAAGTTTTACTTTGACGGAAGCCGAAACGAAATTGTTTCATTCTACAACAGTAATGTTACACTCAACGAAATTTTATAATACAAAACCCCGATTGATCATCGGGGTTTTTTGTTTTGGTCCGGAAGGAATTGTGGTTAGGTTAGGCTGCCTAAAATTTAAGTGACCAGGTTAGGTTGATCTTCCGGAATAAGAAACAAATTGGTACTTTGAATCTTACTTGAATACAAAGTTAAGGTGTGAGTTCGTAAGGGATTTACGAGATACATCGTATTCCCAAAAAAGCACCTGAATAAAGCAATTTTTCCTATTCGATAATCAACCGCGTAAGGAACCTGGAATTGTTTTGTGTAACTTCTACCAGATAGCATCCTGATTTCAGGTCCGCTTCCAATTGAATTTCACTTCCAGACAAAGCAATCGCCAATTCTTTTTGATAAACTTGTTTTCCTTGTAAGTCTGTAATCTTTAATTTCGAGTTTGAAAAATTCAATCCTGAAATCGTAATCTTTTCTCCTTTTTGAGAAGGATTTGGAAATACGTTGATCGCCGACAATTCAGAGTCTGAAATTCCCAAAACCCCATCGATTACAAAATTATCTATATAGAGATTGTTGGAATAATTGGAAGCTACAAATTCAAATTTGAAGCGCGTTTTCGTATCGCTTGCGGTACTTGTAAATGCAAATGAAGCATTTTTCCATTGATTTTGGCCAGGAATGAAACTGGCACTCTGAGGAGCGAAAACACTAACCAATGCTGTGTCTTCAATGATCTTCTTCTGAATCCAGGTTTTTCCGCAATCTCTTGAATAATAGACTTTAAGGATTTCCGTTGCTGAATCCGGAATAGCGGAACAGCCAAAAGCATAATCAAATGAAACAGTCACTCCTGTTGTATTCGATAAGTCAAAAGCAGGTGAAACCAGGTTATCCTTACTTAAATTAATCTGCTGCATCGTGGAAGAATAACATGGAAGGGTTGTATCCGGTTCATAGTGATTTCCCAGTAGGAAACATCCTGTATTCTGAATACCATTTGTCCCTATCCGTTGGAAATAACCACTGCCATTGTCCGTGTTCTGGCTTTGCCAAAAATCTCCAGAAACATCAAAATTCTGAACGGTAGGACCGGCAAATTCCGCCCAGCTTCCGCTTACATAAACAATTCCGGATTTGGTTGTCGCGTTAGAACCGTTGGCATTGGTTGTCGTAAGTGTCATATCATAATAGCCGGGAGCCATGTAGGCAACTTTTGGATTTGGAAGTGACGAAGTTGAAGGGTTTCCTCCGGGAAAAGACCATTGATAGCTTATTGCATTGAGTTGTCCTGAAGCATTAAAGACCTTCACCGAATCTCCGACACAAGTTAGAGTGCTAAGGAAACTCGAACTGATTCCGGTTTGAATACTGAAATCGGAAGAAGGAAGTGCCAACGAAACTGGTGCCGGACCAGGGCCCGTTCCGGTTGCAACCAGGTTTGAATCGGTCCACAATTGATTTCTTCCATAAAACGGACTTTCAGCAACATTTCTCATCAACTCTACCTGACCCAAGGTAAACATTCTCTGACAGTAAGAGAATTCCATGAAATTCTCAACATTATCCCGTGGGTCAAATCCCCAATAGGCAAAGCTGGCTGCGTCATTGCTATCATCGCAGGAATTCATATTCATATTGCACCAACTATTCCCTTTTGAGACCGGTGTATCAGCAATCCCATCGGAATAATTGCACGTTTGACCAATTTCCTGATTTCCCCAGGTATGGAACAACCCGAAATAATGTCCCATTTCATGTGTCAGAGAATGTTTCAATTGAACCTGGCTCGTCCCGATCGAACCTACATAGTCATTCAAAATAATAATTCCCTGATTGCAAGGGTTCAAACTTATCAATGGATTACTCGTAAATCCAAATATTCCGGGAAGTGTCGATTTTACTACCCAGATATTCACATACTTTTCAGGATCCCATGCGTTAATCATTGCTGTTTCATTTCCCACATTTGTCAATGGAGATGCAATGCGATCAATTCCGGTTGTCGCGTTACCATAGGGATCAATAGTCGCCAGGCGAAATTCGAAATTCACATTCCCGCGGATCGTATCAAAAGGAGCTGTTATAATTGTGGAGTCCGCATTCAATCTCCGAAAATCTTCATTCAAAGTAACAATTGCATCCTGAATTTGGAGATCCGGAATATTCTCAGATCCATATTGATGCAATACATGAAAAACCACAGGAATGATTTTCAGATCCGTTGATTTTTGAGTCTGTGTTAATAGCGATTCGATTTGCTTGAGCGATTCGGTGGTCGGATCCGAATGATTGCAGGTAAGTCCTCCTCCTTGTCCCAAACAATTTAGTGACAGTGTAAAGAGAATGCAACACCCTGAAAAGATTGATTTCATGTTTGCAGCAATTAAAGTTTGGAAGGAAACTACTCCAAATTTGGAGAGGAGGCAATGAGAATTGATTCAAGCGTGGGAATTGTTGATTAAAGAATAAAGCATCCACAAATGCAGATGCTTTTACCCGTTCAAAAATTTATCTAACCACAAACTATTATTTTTGAACTCTTTATTCCGATTGATCATTTTTAATCTACCTATTAAAAGATTTAAAGCACCCACGCTAGCAAGCGCTTTAAATCAAACCTAACCTTTAGACACCATATCGGTGTTGACCGAAGTAAAAGAATTCATTTGCGGGATCAATTCAGAATTTTCGACCTTAACTTACACTAAACAAACCGTCGTTTTCAACCTAAATCATCTTAACTCATTGGGTTTTGACATATCAATTATTGACATTGATTGTTTAATCCAAAAACCTACTTATCTGTTGATTTTAAAGGTCTTTATTTATTTGGATGTGTTCCGGGTTTGAAAATAATGGTGTTCCGGGTTGTCTTAACCAACATAACTATTCAGCCAACTATAATTCCGGACTCAAATCGATTAAAATTGGTGGTTTATTTCTAGAAATCTGCGAAAATAGACGATTCTGAATTCATGAACTTAGACCTTCTCAAGCGTTTCATATAGATCATCCCGCACATCCAAATTCATTTTTTTTCTCAAACGCGATCGCAATACATTCACTGATTCGAATGTAATATTCTTCATCGCAGCAATATCCTTTGATGAAAGCTTGAGCTTGATCAGCAGGCACAACTCCTTTTCATTCTGGGTTAATTCCGGATATCGCTCCTGAAGGCGACGCAAAAATTGGCTGTTGATCTCATTGACATTGTTTTGGAATACCACCATTCCATTATCCACCGCCTGAAAACTTTTCACATACGAAATCAGTTCCGTCACATCATTTTTTTCAATGATCTCCTTTCTTCTGAGTTGCTGCAAACGAAGCGCCATCTCACCGGTAAATTCGAACTTCTTGGTGATATTGATTGCGAAAGTGAGCAAATCCTTGTTTTTCAGCTCCAGTTCCAAAGTAAGTCGTTCAGCTTCCGACTCCTTGTATTTTAATTTCTCTTCGTTGAGTTTGCGTTCAATATGGGCTGCCCGATTTTTACTTTGTTGCACCTTTCTGTTTACAATGAAAACCACTATCAAAATGATCAAAAGACAGACAGAAAACCCGATGCTCAGTAACAACTCTTTCCTGTTAATTGATTGGGTCCGTTGCTTGGACTTCTTTTGGATTTCAAGCTCCAGTGTGATCTGGTTGTTCTGAAAACGGATAAACTCGTTTAACATGGAATTCATCGATTGATCTTTCAGTACCAAACGAATAACTTCTCTTCTTTTGTGGAATGTCCTGATCAATTGCTCTGTCTGATGAATCTTTTCATAGTAAGCGGCCAAGGCATCATAATATTCCAGTTGAAGTTCCGTATTTGCATCTTCCAATTGAACAAGGTGGAGATGTTTTTTCGCATCTCCGAAAAGACCTAAACGCAATTCCGATTCTGCAAGATGAAGTAAGTATTCGACTCTCAGTCTCAAATCCGGCTGCGCAAGCTTGGTCTTCAAGATCATCCGGACGGCCTCCTTCTGTTTTTCGAGCGCTTGTTTGTACTCTTCCTTCAGTTCATGGATCTTTGCAAGATTATCATAAACTACTGCATAAAGGGTGCTGTCGCCGGTGAATTTCGGATTCAAATGAAAATTGCTGATTGCCCGATTGAAAAAATAGGTCGCTGTATGCAGGTTGCCCTGTTCCAGATAATTGCTCCCGATATTATTCAGACAATGCGTTATCAGACCCGAAACATGATGCCCTTTGATCAAATAAAGTGCTTTTTTATAATAGATATTCGCCGAATCGAATTGATGGGTTTTGGAATACAGCCTGGCAACATGCTCTATCATGTAATAACGCTCAATCCTGTTTGAGTTAAATTCATGGGCGAGCGATTTTTTAGAATATTCTATAGACATCTCATAAGCTCCCAAGGATTCCAGTGAGTTTCCTATCAATCCAAATACGATGCAGCTATCCCGATTTGAAAATCCTCCGGAACGACACAATTTCATTAAACGATTCAGTGATTGAAATTTCTTCCCGGAAAAATCATCCAAACCAGCCAGGCTCCATTCACCTTCTATTTCGAGGGATCTGAACTTGTTGATCTTGGCTAATTTTAACCCATTCGTGAAATGATTTCTTGCTTTCGAAACATCAACATAATAGCTGCGATTTCCCAATGCGTAATAAGTGGTGATCTTTTCTTTCCCACTAACCTGGTGAAGCCGTTTCGTCAAGCTATCTCCTGTACTATTTTGACTAAATCCACTTATCGGAAGGGCTAGAAATAATACAACAAACCGAGTGATTTTACAACGTATAGCTTCCAAGATGTACAGTTCCGTTTAAATTCCATTGTAAGATAGAAAAATATTTGAGGAATGGAACTTCGGTCTCAAATACGAACTTTCAGGAGTAAGACGGAAATCAATCTGGAACAGAAATCCTTACATTCCATCACAATGAAGATGAATCGTTGTTATTCTTGAATATTCGTAATTAACTAACTATCTCCCCCAATCGCTCAAATGCCTGGTCCATGTTCATTACGTTGCTGTAAAGTAAGCGCAGACGATCGTTCTTCTCACTCATCTTGCAATCTTTCGGATTGGACTGGACATACTTCAATACTTGCGTAAACATGGGTGAATCGTAGTACTTTGACTGGGAATTCGCTACAAAATAACCGATCATCGATCCCTGTTTGATGACCAATTTCTCGAAACCGATTTCCTGCGCCAACCAACGCAATTCAAATGAACGGAGCAATTCTTTCACCACGCGCGGCAAAGGGCCAAAGCGATCAACCAGTTGTTTTTTGTAATCCTCTATTTCTTCTTTCGTATTGAGATTATCCAAATCCTGGTAAATGCTCAAACGCTCACTTACATTGTTGATATAGTCTTCCGTGATGCGCAGCTCAAAATCGGTTTCCAAAACACAATCCTTTACGAAATGTGCTCCCATAGTTTCCGTATTGCGATCGTCATACAAGTCTTTAAACTCTTCCTCTTTCAATTCATCCATGGCTTCATTCAGGATCTTCTGATACATCTCGAAGCCGATTTCGGAAATGAATCCGCTTTGTTCTCCACCCAATAAGTTTCCTGCACCACGGATGTCCAGATCCTTCATCGCAATGTTGAACCCGGAACCCAGATCAGAAAATTGAACCAATGCTTCCAATCGTTTGCGTGCTTCGGAAGTCAGTAAGCTGATTGGCTGTGAGATCAGGTAACAGAATCCTTTTTTGTTGGAGCGGCCAACCCGACCACGCAGCTGGTGCAAATCACTTAACCCGAACATGTGGGCATCATTGATAATAATTGTATTTGCATTCGAAATATCAATTCCGGATTCAATAATGGTTGTTGCAATCAAAACGTCGTATTCTCCCTGGATAAAATCCATCATTACCTTTTCCAACTGCTTTCCATCCATTTGTCCGTGACCGATTGCCACGCGAACTCCTGGACAAAGACGAGAGATCATTCCTGCTATTTCTTTGATGTTCGCCAATCGGTTATTTACAAAATAAACTTGCCCGCCACGACTCACTTCATACGAAATCGCATCGCGGATATTTTCTTCATTGAAGGTAATTACTTCCGTCAAAACCGGTTGACGGTTTGGCGGTGGTGTATTGATGATGCTCAAATCACGTGCACCCATGAGTGAAAACTGAAGTGTTCTCGGGATCGGGGTTGCCGTAAGTGTCAGTGTATCGACTGTTGTTTTCAGCGTTTTCAACTTGTCTTTCACCGCCACACCGAACTTCTGCTCTTCATCGATAATGATCAGTCCCAAATCCTTGAACTTCACCTTGTCACTGACAATTTTGTGCGTTCCAACCAAAATGTCGATTTCTCCGCTTTCCACTTTTTTCAAAGTTGCTGTGATATCCTTGGCCGATTTGAAACGATTGATGTAATCCACATTCGCAGGAAAATTCTTAAACCGTTCCTTGAAACTCCGCGCATGCTGATGACTCAAAATGGTAGTCGGAACCAAAACCGCTACTTGTTTGCTGTCGGCAACAGCTTTGAATGCCGCGCGCATAGCAATTTCCGTTTTCCCGAAACCGACATCACCACAAACCAAACGATCCATCGGGGTATCTTTTTCCATATCCTCCTTTACAGCCTGTGTGGCCTTTAATTGGTCGGGAGTATCTTCATACATAAAAGAAGCCTCCAACTCATTTTGTAAATACGTGTCCGGAGAAAACGCAAAACCGGGTTGACTTTTGCGTTTTGCGTAGAGTTGAATCAGGTCGAAAGCCAATTCCTTGATGCGCTTTTTGGTCTTTTGCTTCAAAGTAGCCCAAGCCTGGGTTCCCAATTTGTTCATCTTCGGAGCGGCTCCGTCTTTTCCTGTAAACTTCGAAATGCGGTGCAAGGAGTGAATACTTACATACAACACATCGCCATCGCGGTAAACCAGGCGGATCGCCTCCTGCGGTTTCCCATTCACATCTATGGTTTGAAGTCCGGAAAATTGTCCGACTCCATGGTCAATATGTGTTACGTAATCTCCTTTTTGGAGGTTGTAAATTTCCTTTAAAGTGAGCGCTTGCTTCGCCTGGCGGAATCCTTCCTTCAACTTGAAACGGTGATAACGTTCAAAGATCTGGTGGTCTGTGTAGCAAACCAGTTTCAGATCCGGAATGATGAACCCCTCATGCAGTGCGATATTCATCGGTTCAAATTCCACTTCTGCGCCGATATCCTCAAAGATCTGGTACAAGCGTTCAATCTGTTTCGGCTGATTGGAAAATATAAGATTTTCTGATCCTGCTTTTTTACGCGCTATCAAATCGTCTTTCAATAAATCAAAATCCTTATTGAAGGTCGGTTGGTGCAATGTTTCGAATGTGATGACATCCGATGGCTTAAAAGCATATTCCGGCCCGATTTCCACTATCGAATGTGCAGGGATTTGGGCCTTCCAATCGGACGGATGCATGTACAATTCACTTGGCAAGCTATGCTTGACCGTATTTTTCGGAAGAGCGTCGTAAACCTTTACTGCCTTTTCATAATCCTTTTCCAAGGCAGCTTTTACCAAGTCATTCGAAGCCAACCAAATGGTGGTATGTTTCCCAATGAATTCCAGGAATGTTCCATTGCCATTCAAAACCAACTGGCGCTGCACATTTGGAACCACCGAAAAATGGGTATGTGTTTTAATCGATAATTGCGAAACAGGATCAAAGGTTCGGATCGAATCCACCTCATCTCCGAAGAATTCCACCCGAAACGGTTGGTCATTTGAAAAGGAGAAAATATCTACAATTCCTCCACGAATTGAAAACTGACCCGGTTCGTACACAAAGTCCACTCGTTCAAAACCATACTCCAGCAACAATTCATTGAAGAAATCGATTGAATAAGTCTTGCCACGCTCCACCCGCATCGTGTTTTCAGAGAGCTTTTTCTGAGTGGGAACACGTTCAAATAAGGCTTGTGGATAAGTGATCACCCACGTATTTTTCCCGGTATTCACTTTTTCCAGTACTTCCGCGCGTGCAACCACATTCGCATTGTCGGTTTCTTCCAATTGATAAGGTGTGCGGTAAGAAGCCGGGTAAAAAAAGATATGTTTATTATCCGGATATAATTGTTCCAGGTCGTTGAGAAAATAAGCTGCGGTTTCCTTGTCTTCCAAAACAAACAAATGGTTTCCGGGAACTTGCTCACAAACGGAAGCTACTGCAATCGACTTAGAGGAACCGATCAGCCCTTTCCAATGAATACGAATTTCTGCCTGTTGCAATAAGTCAGCTGTCTGATCAAGTCCTTTGAGCTTTTTGAAAAGTTGTAAAAAATGTGCCTGGTCCATATTTTGAATAAACAGTTTAGGGGTAACAGCGCACTGTACCCCCATGTAAAATTCCAATAGTTATCGGAACGATGCAAAGGTCGTGATTTTCTTTAAAATGACATTCAGTAGTGTTTGTTTTTTGGTTTACTCAAATAATAAAATCGATTCGTCGGAATCACATTTATGCTGTTTTGAAATGAATTTTTTCAAAATGAAAAAACAGGACCAACCCAAAAAGACTAAACCTAATAAAATCAAGTAGTTTCAATATTGGCATAGCTTTTACTAGTAGATAATCGCTAAAAACAAATATTATGAAAACGATATATTTTGTAACCTTGGTTACAGCGATGATGTTGGGAATTTCTACTGGGTGCAAGAAGAAAGAAGGAAATAGTCAGATGACTGTGAAGATGGTGGATGCGCCCGGTGATTTCCAACAGGTAAATGTAGAAGTTTTGCAGGTGCAGGTGCATCACAGTGCACAAGGTTGGATCAATCTTCCAACAAACGCAGGAGTTTACGATCTTTTGACTTTGCAAAATGACGTTTCTGCAACACTTGTAAATACAGGTACACTTCCTTCCGGACACCTGGAGCAATTCCGATTGATCCTTGGAGATGAGAACAATGTGATGATAGACAGTGTGTATTTTCCGCTTGCAACTCCATCAGCTCAGCAATCCGGTTTAAAAATTAATCTCAATACTGATTTCGCGCCGAATAACACTTATGAAGTGTTGCTGGATTTTGACGCAAACAGCAGTATCGTTACTGAAGGAAATGGTTCTTATTCCTTAAAACCCGTTATAAAAGTTTTATCAATCAATCCCCTTTAGGTGTGGTGTAATAAGTAGTAGTAGTATGTCCACAAAGCCATTCGTCTCCACGAGTGGCTTTTTTTATTTCACATAAATTGTTGGTTAGATCTGATTTTTTATTTCATATCCTTTTCTCGAAACATGCAGATTTGTAACTTTGAGAAAACTTAATATATGAGAAAAATCATCTTATCATTGACCACACTATTTTTCGTGTGTTTGTCGTATTCGCAAGTATTGCAATATACTCCGGATTCAAAACAATTTCAATCTTTAATTACCCGCACCATCAATGTGGTTGAAACAGGAAATGAAGATTTTGATAAAGCAATGCATACTGCTTTTGACACCTACTGGAAATCTACCAAGTTTGAGTACATTACTTACGACGATTTTAAAAAATCAGTTACAGATCAAAGTAAATCGTTCTTTATTCCGATGAACATCAATGTTACATTTACAAAAACCAAAGGGATGCAGCAACAAGCTTTGTATGAAAAAACCAAGTTTTGGTATGGTTTGATCAACGGAGGAAAAAAATCCATTGAGAGTTATGGAGATAATGATGTCATTGTTTTGAGTCCAATTGGCTTATATAGCGGTGAAGACCAACTTTTCCCTTCCAAATACCGATTGGATTATGTAGTCAAATCAATGGATGATGCTATCACAGCAGCAAAAAATGGGGATATCAAAGGTAAACTTCTTGAAAGTTTAAAGCCCATCAATGCAGGATTTGTAAAGATTGCGAAAGAAAAAACGTTGATCATTAACAAAGATGCTCACTCCATTGCATTGGGGAAAGACCGCGGTCAAACCACTCTCGAAAAAGCATTTGCCGAATATCCATACAAATATAAATTTGTGAGTGACAGTGAATTCAAAGAAATCATGGCCGGAACCGATGAATCTTATATTTGTTTGTTGCCAGTAATTGAAGTAAATAAACACATCCTGGTTTTTGAACCTTCTACGAAGAAAACCGTTTATTACGGATGGCAAATGCAAGGTCTTGAAGTAAAATCCGGGGATATCAAATCCCTTGCGAAAGGCGATTTTTAAACATAAAAAATGAATAATCAGGCGGTTTCTTCTAAAGGAGCCGCTTTTTTTTTGAAAAATTCTTAATTTCAAATGAACCTTTGAGCATTCATTGAGTAATCCTTTTAGAAACCCTAAAAATCGAGCGCGCTACGCTTACACAGTAGCTTCAGCGCAGGTGCAGATTTTTCTTAAATTAATAACATGAAACATTTACTAATCGGATTTACATTTTTGACTTGCTTGAATGCATTCACACAAAAGGATGAGTCAACTAATGAAAAACCGCAAACTGTTTACAGCATCGCAAAAGAAGAGAAGTCAGCTTCATGGTATGAAACGCAGAGCAAATTGTGGAAAGCCGAACTGGACAAAAACAATAAAAACGGAGAAGCATGGATTAACTATTACAGAGCTAACCGCGCTTTAAGAAACTTAGCGTTCTCAGAAGAAGAAGAGCGTAACAAGTGGGACAATGAGTGCAAATCCATTCACGAGCAGGTTTGGAAAACGATGCCGAAAAGTTTTGAGGCCTATTTTATTCAGTATGCTGAGAACGGTTTCAAAAAAGATGCTAGTGAGGATCTATTAGCCGCTCAGACACTTCGCCCTAATGATCCTTTGATACAGGATCTACTGATGATCCATTATGAGGTGAAAAATGATGCTGAGAAACGGAATTTCTATGCAAAAAGACTCTTCGAAAACAATGAACTTCCTGTTGGAATGTTGAACTGGGGATACAATGTTCTTTCAGAGTTGGACGAAAATGCGATTCTTTTTACTTATGGTGACAACGATACGTATGCTCCCTGGATTGTTCAGGCTGCGAAAGGTTTTAGAAGAGATGTAACAATCATCAATATACATTTGATCCTGATCAATGATTACCGGGATGGCCTGCTGAAAAAGTTGGGTTACGAACCCTTTGTTAATCGGGAAACCGAAACGGAAGAAGAGGCAAAAGCTTTTGCAAAAGAATTGTATGCTCACTTTCTAAAAGGAAAAAGACCTGTTTATTTTTCAGCAAGTGCGGTCAGCGGATTTGAAGCCGACTATGGAGAGAAATTATACCTGACAGGATTGGCTTATAAGTATAGTGATTCGAGTTTTGATAATATGGCGATCATTCGCAGAAATTACGAAAAACGTTATTTATTGGACCACTTGAAGGAAGTGTTCTCTTATAATATCGGTGACTTAAAATCCGAGCAATTCAACGGAATGTATATCCCTTCGATGATCAAACTATATCAACATTATTCGGAAAGTGAAGAGACTCAGAAAAGACAAAACCTGGAAATTTTGTTGCTGAAAGTTGCCGAACAAAGCGGGCAACAAAGCGAGGTCTTTGAATTACTTTCAGCCAAGCAAAAACCTACTTCCATCCTTTCAACGGTTATGGATCTGAAAACCTTGGAAAGTAATATGATCCGGGTAAGTGGAAACATTTATATGGACAAATATGAAGTAACGAATGGGGATTATAACAAGTTTCTCAATAATCTGAACCTTTCCGGTCAAAATGAATTGTACCAGACAGTCTTGTATGATTCCACTCAATGGATAAAAGGAAAATATGCTGCCGAATTCAATAATCCTATGATGGATATGTATCACTGGCATCCTGCCTATTCAAACTATCCTGTCGTTTGTATTTCTTACGAAGGAGCCGAAGCTTATTGCGAATGGTTGACTAAACAATACAACTTGCAGCGCAAGCGAGCCTATACCCAAGTTGTGTTCCGCTTACCGACCGAACAGGAATGGAGAACAGCAGCCGGTTCAGGAAATACAAAAGCAATCACACCTTTCCCAAATAACCAGATCCAAAACGACAAAAAATGCTACCTCGGAAATATCCGGACTTCACAAGAACGTTTCTTCGACGACGGAGGATTTCACCAGGTAAAAGTTTACAGTTATGAACCCAACAAGATGGGATTCTTCAATACATTGGGGAATGTTTCCGAAATGACCGGTAAAAAAGGAACGGCCCTTGGCGGATCCTGGTTTAACCTCTTCGAAGAATGTACCTTTGATAAAACACAAACATATTCAAACCCGGACCCGACGGTCGGCTTTCGAGTTGTGATGGAGATAATTGAAAAGTGAAAAGCCTAAGTAACCTTGAAAAGTTTACATCATAAACAACAAAGCGACGAAGAGTTGATGGTTCAGATAATGGGCCATCAATCTCCTTTTTCTGCCAAACAGGCAGAATCGGCACTAGTGGAATTGCACCACCGGTACAGCAGGAAGTTGTTGGGTTACTTTATTAAAATGCTGAACAAGGATGTGGATTTGGCACAGGATTTTGTACAGGATATTTTTCTGAAGCTGATGGAGAAAAAACACTTGTTCGATCCCAATAAAAAGTTCTATTCCTGGATTTTCACCATTGCTTCAAACATGTGTAAGACCGCTTATCGTCATCATGGGAAAACTGTTTCACTTTTTGCAGAAATGAACCATCCAAGTGGATTGGCAGAAAATCTGGCAGAAAAACAACTCTTTTTAAATTCACTACAGGAAGCTATCGACGGCTTGGAACATCACCACAAAACGGTATTTGTATTGCGTTATCTGGAACATTTTCCATTGAATGAAATTGCAGAAATAACAGAAAGTTCATTGGGTACCGTTAAGTCACGCTTATTCTATGCAACCAAAAAAATCACGGATCAGTTGAAACACTTTGATCCAAGTTTTGAAACAACACTCTTTAAATTGAATTGATATGGAAAAGCAACATGAACGCTTATTCGATTTGATCGAATCCAAATCTTTTGAGGAACTCACAAAAGAAGAAAAATCCTTTGTCCTGCAGCATCTGACGGAAACTGAATATCGCCTTCAACGCAAAGTGATCTTTGCCACAGCAGCGCTTGAATATGATTCCGAAGAACCGCTTGCGCTCCGAATCCCAAAAACGAAAAGACACTTCCTGAACAGAAGTATTCCACTTTACCAGGTGCTGATTGGTGCTGCTTGCGTTGTTCTCCTTTTCCTGGTGGGGAACACCAAAAGTTATTCCTTAAACTGGCATTTTTCGGAACATCCTTTGGAAATCTCTTTGACTAACGGGGCTTCCTCCGGAAAAATCATCCACGATACAATTGTGAAAGAAATTCCTGTTTTCCGCTTGGCATCGAGCATCATTCACGATACGGTAACAATCGTCCAGAATGTATTGCAACAACCTGAAAAACGCATGCTGGAAACTTCTAATTACATGGTTTATCCCGAATTGAGTGAAAAATTGCTGGAAAGTAAAAGTTCGTCTTTGAAAGACGATCAGACCTCACAGTTTTTACCATCGGTTCTGGTTGTGAGTACGATGAAATAATTAAATGGATCCGGCGAGAATAAACAGCAGCAATATAAGTGTTCCCAGAACCAATAAGCCCAAGGCAATAACTGCAAAAAAAGTTCCCCAGAAATTGTCCTTATGATCTTTCCATTTTTTTATTGCAATAATTGCAAAGGTAATGGCAAGCAGAAAACAGATAATTGCCAAGGCAAACAGATTGGTGAAAATCGTAATGAAACCGAGAATTACATAACCGATCGCAAAAACCAGGGAATTTATCGCAAAGAGATTCGGGCGTTTTTCATTCGTTTCCAAACTTCTTCTCAAATCCTCCCTTTCCAAAACCGGTGTGATTACTTCATTTGGTGATTCATGCATCGCCGTTTCAGTACAAATCGTTGTCTGAGCGATTCTCTGAACTGAATCCTGCTCTTCATTAACAGCAAGATGTTCCTGTATGAATTCTGTCCTTGTCTCGCAAACGGTATCTTTTGAAATCACTGATAATTCTTCCTTTGGTCCTGTTTCGGATTCCGGTTCCGGACTCACGGTTTGATCTTTCTTTGCTTTCAAGGGTTTGTTCCAGGAAATATAGAATCCGTTTCTAAATGTCCGTTTCTGAATAGTGCAGGAAGAGGCTAAAAGGAAAGCAAGAAAAAGTATGGTAAGTAGTCGCATATCTACTGATTTTGTTTCCACAAATTAAGAGAATACTCTTTTTTGAATTGTTGCGAAAATCCGTACTTGTAAATCAGGTTCCGTACAGTCGGACGTAATATTTCGGAATTACGTTTTATTTGGTGTCTTGTGAACTAATTCGAATCTTCATTCCTTGAAGATCCCTTCAATACCAACTGCTGTCCATAAAAAACAAAAAGCAAAACCAATCCGCTTCCAAAGAAAATAAGGGCAAGCGGTCTTGTTCCGTCCTCGAAGAAAAACTCACCGATCATCCAGGTAGAATTTGCAAGGATCCACAAAATGACAGCCAGGTCGTGCATTAATTCAGAATAGGAGCTACGCATTTTCCAAGTCAACCAAATTGCTACGGAAACGGTTGGCAAAATCATAAACGTTCCCAGCCATTTCAAATCAGCTGCCCAACAGATATCCTTGAGCAACCACAATAAAATATGCACGTTTTCTATTTTGCGGAAATCCGGGAACATTTAAGCTTTAGCACGTGCTTTTTCCAAACAATCGATCGCTTTTTCCATCATCTGTTTCGATCCTGTGAAAAACCCGCAACGTTCGTGCAGTTGATGTGGTTCCAGATCCAAAATTCGGTTGGTTCCATCCGTTGCCATTCCTCCGGCTTGTTCTGCAATGAAAGCCAACGGATTACATTCATACAACAAACGCAGTTTTCCTTTCGGACTTTGGTTGGTAACCGGGTAAATATAAATTCCTCCTTTGATCAGGTTTCTATGAAAGTCTGCAACCAAGGAACCGATGTATCTTCCGGAATAGGGTCTTCCATCTGCCTGAACTTCCTGGCAAAATGAAATGTAATCTTTCACCCCTTGTTCACATTCGTGAATGTTTCCTTCATTCATTGCATAAATGCGACCTGTTTCAGGCATGCACATATTTGGGTGCGACAAACAAAATTCACCGATCGAAGGATCCAGTGTAAACCCGTTTACACCATGCCCGGTCGTATAAACCAACATGGTAGAAGAACCGTACAATACATATCCTGCTGCCACTTGCTGTGTCCCTTTCTGTAACATATCTTCCAAAGTAGCTGCGGTTCCTTTTGGAGAAATCCGTTTGTAAACAGAGAAAATAGTTCCGATGGAAACATTACAATCGATATTCGAAGATCCGTCCAAAGGATCAAATAACACAATATATTTCCCGCTTTGGGCACGCTCGGAGGTAAAGGCTAAAAAATCGTCGTTTTCTTCCGAAGCAATCCCACAAATCTCACCACTCGATTCGAACACCTTGATGAATTGTGTATCTGCAATCACATCCAACTTTTGTTGTTCTTCACCTTGAATGTTCGTGTCTCCGTGAGAACCCAGGATATGGTCCACCAATCCTGCTCTTCGAACATCACGTGCTACAATTTTTGATGCAATGGAAATGTCGTTCAAGATACGCGACAATTCTCCCGATGAACCTGGGAATTCCGCTTGACGTTCCATAATAAAATCGCTCAATGTGATGATATGTGACATAACTGCTGTTTTTTACAAAGATAGAGTTTTAATGCTGATTTTAGAATTAAGAATGCAGAGATGATTCGCTCTTAATTTTATGAATTGGCTTTTAAGCCGATAGGATATTAAAGTCCCTCTGCTTCTTTCTATTGCTTGTAAGTCTTTATTTTTACTTTTACACCATGTTTCAAAAGTTCCGGTATTACATCTTGATGCACCTCATTATTTTCATGTGGGGATTTACCGGGATTTTAGGGAAGCTCATCCACATTGAAGCGCAGTACCTGGTATGGCATCGCATCCTGATCGCATTTATTTCACTACTTGTTGGGCTGTACTTGTTGAAGATGCCCATGCGTATTCGCAGTCGAAAAGCCATGTTAAAGGTTTTTGGAACAGGAATTATTGTGGCGCTTCATTGGATCACTTTTTACAGTGCTATCAAGCTTTCAACCGCTTCTCTTGGAATCTTGTGTCTATCCACAGCAACCCTTCATGTTACCTGGATTGAACCTTTGGTCTTCAAGAAGAAATTTTCCTGGATCGAATTTTTGTTTGGGGCCTTGGTGATTTTCGGAATCTACTTTGTTTCCTCAGATTTCGATGAGAAACAATATCTGGCGCTTGCATTGGGATTGACATCAGCACTTTGTGCCGGTTTCTTTTCCGTATTCAATGCAAAACTGGCTGAAGAAGTTCCTTCCTCTGCTATTACACTTCACGAGATGGGAATCGGGTTGGTTTTTCTTTCCGGTATGCTCTTGTACAATGGAAAACTGGATCACAACCTGTTCAAAATGTCGGGAGGTGATTTTGCCTGGCTCCTTTTTTTAGGAATTTGTTGTACTTCGTTTGCATTCATTGCAACCATAGAAGTGATGAAAAAATTGGGGGCTTTCACTGTTTCCTTAAGCATTAACCTGGAACCGGTTTATACCATTCTCCTGGCCATTCCAATTTTACACGAGGATGAATTACTGAACGGAAACTTCTATGCGGGTTCAGCCATGATTATCCTGGTGGTTATTGCAAACGCGATTTACAAATCGAAAATGCGTGAGCGTGAGTTGAAAAATAAAGCAAGTTTCTAAATTTTATTGGCGTACACGTATTTGCGGGTTTGATTAAAGAACCCATACTCTTTGCTTTTACCGCAAAGAGAAAAAGAGCGCAAAGAACCATTCCCTAGTTAACGTCCCAGGAACAACCGCCATTCTTTTGCCTGATGTTCATTCATCACGCGCGGAAATTTATTCTGAGAACCCAGCTTCCCTCGTTCTTCCATGAACTTATAGAAATTTTTCACATCCGTTTGATAAGAAACAGGTGATTTCAGCGTGTCATATTTTCGAGCAGAAGCATAATCATCATTGAGTTCAGACAAAAATTCATCCACCGTTTTCATCACCAAATCGCTGTTTTCTAACGGAGTTTCTGTGCCAAAACACCAATAATGGCGTTGCTCATTTGAATCGGCATACAGGCAAAACTCGGGAATAGCGACATTTAGTTTTTCCCCTGTTTTCATAATCGCCGTGTTGATATTGTCAAGCGATAAGTGTTCGCCGACCAAACTCAAATATTGTTTAATTCGCCCACTGATGCGAATTTCACGGCGTTCCAAATCCACAAATTGTACGAGATCCCCCACCAAATAACGCCACAACCCGGCATTCGTTGAAATCACCAAAGCGTAATCTTCCTTTTCTACCACTTCATCTACCGTTAAAGCTTTTGCTTCCGGCTTCAGGTTTCCATACTCGTCAAAATTATCGCGGTTGAATGGAACAAATTCAAAGAAAATGCCCGACTTTAGAAGCAGCTGCATTCCATTGCTTTCTGCTCTTTTCTGATAAGCAAAATATCCCTCTGAAGCCAGATAAGTGTTGAGAATGTGTACTTTTTTGCCACACACTTTTTCGAAGCGTTTGAGATAAGGCTCCACATAAACTCCTCCGGATAGATACAATTCTAAATTAGGCCAGATATCGTGGATTGAATCTACCTTATACCTTTCAATGATGCGTTCCATGAGCATAATACACCAACTTGGAATCCCGGCAATCGTACTGATATCCCATTCAGGTGCTTTTTCCACCATACGGTCCAACTTCTTATTCCAATCCTTGATCGCTGCGGTTTCAGCATCCGGTTTCGTTAACGGAAGCAGTACAACAGACGTATGTTTTTTCAAAATCCCGGATAAGTCCCCTTCGTAGTGATTTCCCTTTTTTTCCGGTTTGGAAGAACCGCCAACTGCTATCAATGATTTTTGGTAAAATCCATTTGACAAGTTCAAATCCGCAGTTGCCGTAAATTGCTTCAGCGTATTTCGTTGAAACGAACGGATAAACTGTTTTGTAACTGGAATTCGTTTACTAGGCGAACCGGTTGTTCCGGAAGAAAGTGCAAAATATTTGATTTTTCCAGGCCAGATCACATCTGCCTCACCATCCAGGCAACGGTGCAGCCAGGTGTGATAAAACTGATCATAATCGCGGATCGGAATTGCTTTCTGAAATTCTTCAACCATGTTTTCCGAATCCAGAATAGATTGAAAATCATAGTGATAGCCAAATTTTGTTTCTTGTGCAAATTTCAAAATCTTTGAGAGGACTTTTATTTGATCTTTAAAATCCAGTCCCTTCAACGCATTTCTCCGCGCCGAAAACTCGGTAGTCTTTTTAAGTAATTTCCCGATAATTGGCATTCTTTTAATTTTTTTAGTAACCACAAAAGTAGTCGAATCAAGCAAAAGTGAGAAAAAACGACGAGTTATTGTTTTATTAACGTCTTATTTTTAATATTGATTTAAGAAATGGATTCTTGCTTCTAAAGCTTTGATTACATTTGCACTACTATAAAACCCACAAAAACTCCTTATGGAAAAAAAGACCATTATTGTTCCCCATGATTTTACTCCAGTTGCGGAAAATGCTCTGAATCATGCTATTAATACAGCTAAAAAGACGGGTGCTGAGATTTTGCTTTTACATGTTGTGGCAAAAGAAAAGGCTGTTGGTGAAGCTGAAGAAAAACTGAAAGCAGTTGTTGAACAACACAAAAATGAAATAAAAATTACTTCTTTTATTCGTGTCGGGAATATTTTCGATGATATCGGCGACTTTGCATCCGAGAACCATGCTGAATTGATTTTCATGGGTACTCATGGTCAAACAGGTTGGCAATATATTACCGGGAGCAATGCTTTGAAGGTGATCACTCATTCAACAGTGCCTTTCATTGTCGTGCAGGAAAAACCTATCAGGGAAACGGGTTATGACGATATCGTTGTTCCTTTGGATCTGAATAAGGAAACAAAACAAAAATTGGTCTATGTTGCAAACATCGCTACTTACTTCAAGTCACGTGTGCACATAATCACTCCGGATGAATCAGATGAATTCCTGCGGCACCAGGTAAAAGCGAATATCCAGTTTGCCGTGCGCTTTTTCCATGAAAGGGGAATTGACGTAACGACAAAGGTTGTTCCGACCGGTGGATTTGACAAAGAAGTTGTAAAACATGCTGTTTCACTTGATGCGGATCTGATTGCTATCATGAACCTGAACCGAAACAATATGTTGGGTGTCATTACAGCAAACCATGAGCAGTACATTCTGACAAACGATGCACAAATTCCTACATTGATTGTAAACCCTGTTGCCGGAAAATACGGTGGCAGCGTTTTATTCAGCTAAACATAAAATTGAATGATAAAAATCCCGGATCCCATACCACAGGATCCGGGATTTTTTATTTATTGTTTTAAAAAACGGTAGAGATAATCACAAAAAACCGATTTTCATTGTCACCTTTTTTTCAAAAATAAGTTTGCCTTTTCATTCCTCCTAACCGAACGGCACCTCGATCAATCTTTGTATTCATCTCGAGCCAATCGTTCTTCCACTTCCTTCAGGTTTTGCATTTTCTTCGTTTGTCTGCTGGCAATGGCTGTCGGAGTGAAGTATTTATGCATATTCAGGAATGCTACCTGCATATTATCCCATTGGCGATCACTATTGATCTTTCCGTGTTCACGCAGTTCTCTTCTCAATCGGTCGGCAATTTCATGGAAATCATCTCTTCCCAGGTAATCCAAGTCGGCATCACAGATAATCTGCTCCAATTTGTTTTTCGGTTGATGTGGTATCTGGGTCACGAAAATCAATTCCTTGATCTGTGCAATGTGCTGATCGGAATATCCGTATTTCGGAAGGATTTCTTCTGCCATCCGAGCTCCAACAGGTTCGTTTTTTTCATAGATTTCAACAAATCCGGCATCATGGTAGGTTGCTGCAGATTTCAACAGGAAAAGACCTTCGTCGGTCACACCTTCCAAAAGTGCATAGCGCTCCACAGCACGAACCACATCTTTGGTGTGTTCAATACTGTGATAATGCAACATCGGGGACAATCCTTTCTCCAATACTTTAATGATATGGCGCTCCGCCTTGTAGTAATTGATACTACTATATAAATGAAGATTTACGATTTGCTGGAACCGTTCGTTCGGATAAAGTCCTTCTCCATTCACCGATAATTCGGGTTTGATGCGTTCAACCGTAAACATTTCGATCAGCCCCTTACTCTTGGTTTTTACCTTTCCCCGGTAAGTACATTCAAAATAAGGTTCGATGAGTTTGAATGTCGATCCGGAAATGGTCACTCTTCCTGGCTCTCCCATCATCTCCATGCGCTGCGCCTGGTTTACGGTCGCTCCCCAGATGTCGTATGCCAACCTTTCCGAACCGATCACACCGGCGGTCACTTCACCGGTATTGATTCCCAATCGCAATTCCCAAAACTCTTCACCTGTTTTTAGTCCGTTGTTCTTCAGGGTGTTCATATATTCCTGGATCTGAAGTGCGGCTAAAACAGCATCAATCGGGTTGGTGTTATTTCTAACCGGAACTCCACCGGCACACATGTATGCGTCACCGATTGTCTTGATTTTTTCCAGGTTGTTCTTTACGATAATCTCATCGAATTTCCTGAAATACACATCCAGTTTGTTCACCAAATCAGTTGGCTTCATTCCTTCGGCAATTTTGGTAAAACCGACAAAATCCGTGAACAATACCGAAACCGTCTTATAAGCCCGGGCGGATGCTCTTCCTTTTGTCTTTAACTCTTCTGCGGTCGATTCCGGAATAATGTTTCGCAGGAGTGTCTCTGTTTTATCTTTTTCAATCTGAAGTAACCTCTTTTGTTCTTCAACCTTGTGTTTCTCTTCTTCAATGACTTTCTTCTGAGATTCGATCTTCATATTCTGAGCCCGAATTTCCTTCGTCCGCTCCACGATCTTCATTTCCAGGCGCACCTGGTCTCTTCGCGCCAGGTTTATTCGTGAGCGAATGAAGGTAATGATCAAAATAGTCAGGACAATTAGAACGATTACCCAGAACCACCATTTCCACCAAAAGGGTGCAGCGATTTCGATATTCATTTGGGAGCTTGCCTGAACCCAATTTCCGTCTATTCTTTTTACGTAAACCTTGAGGACATAATTCCCCGGCGTCAATGAGGTAAAGTGGATTTCACTGGAAGATCCCAAAAACACGGAGCCTTCATCCAAGCCTTCCAATTCGTATTTGAACTGAAGCAGACCCCGGTTTATCAGGTCCGTCGGTAAAAATCGAATGGTAAAACTACGTTCGTCGTATCCTAATTTAATATTCGGTTGATAGGAGAATGCATCTTTAAACGGGGCTTCTTTATCGCCCGGTTTTAACCACTGATCATCAAAGCGGAATTTAAAAAAGTTCACATATACTTTTTCCTTCAGTTCCTGAAGATTTTCAGGATTGAAAAAATTGTATCCTTCAATTCCTCCAAAATACATTTCTCCGGTCCCGGAAAGAAGATAGGCGCCCGTGTTAAACTCATTACTCATCAATCCATTCACTTCCGAATAGTTGGTGCATCGTTCCAAAACGGTATTGAACCTGCAAAGTCCCTTGTTGGTGCTTAGCCACAAATTACCTCGTTCATCCGGAAGGATTCCATAGACAAAATTATTGGGCAACCCTTGTTTACGGGTATAGGCAGCCACTTTACCCGTTTTCAAATCCAATTTGAGCAACCCGGAACCTGAAGAGCCAAGCCACAAGGTGTTTTCATTTTGCTGATAAATACTCGAAATAACGTCCCTGCTTGCTTTCAGGATTGCTTTGTTTTTCGGGTAGGGAACGATTTGCTCTTTTCCATTTTTGTCGAAAGCCAGCATATTGATACCACCAACTCCCGTTGCAAAATAGTAGTTGCCGTTCAATCCTTTGTAAGATACGCGACAAACACCTGCCCCAATAGTGGTTTTAGGTTTTTTCGGATCATAAACGAACGGTTCAAACGTACCCGTTTTGATGTCGTATAAAAGCACTCCGCCCTTCGTGGCAATAAAATACTGCGACTCTTTATAGGGTGTAATCTTATAAACCCGTTGAAAGCTCGACGGATTGGCAATTCCTTTGTAGTTAATCTTTTTAAACACTCCTTGTCCACCCTGGATTTTCAACTCATACAATCCATCATTGGCTCCAATCAAAAAATGTTTATCTGTCAGATGATGAATCGAAACAATACTTTTTTCATTGAAATCCTGGGATTTTGAAATGTAATAATGTTTGAATCTCCCTGTTTTTTTATCCAGCTCGGAGATTGCAAAATCTGTTGCGATATAGATCTTCGAAAAATCATCGGATTCTTCAAATCCCCAAACACTTTCCGAGGGAAGTCCCAAACTCAGGTTGGAGGAAGGACCAACTCCGAAGAATGAATCATTTTTAGGGTTAAAGCCACTCAGGCCGCGCAAAGTTCCAATCCAGACGGTTCCATTTTCATCACAGAACAATTCATTCAATTCATTGAAAAGTATTGCGTTCTTTTGGAAAATATCTTTCTTGCTGAATGTAATACGGTAGCCATCTTTGGAATTGTCCACGCTTATCAACCCGTTGTTGAGTGTTGCTATATAGAATTCGTTGACAGATTTCACATATACGTCCGTGAATTCTTCTATTCCATAATCGGTTCCGATAAATTTCAGGAAGGGGAATAATTTTTGGGTTTGTGTATCGAAAAGCCAAAGACCCTCATTGCTGGATAAAACAAAACTGTTTTCGGAAAATTTCTCCACGTCCGAAACCAGCCATGTTTTCTGGATATTTTTCGGAGCAAGGTTTTTCCATGTTTTTGCCTTCAAATTGTACACATAAACACCGGCGTCTTCAAACGACACGATCAGCTGATCATCTGTAACAAACTTGATATAGTGGATCCGCTTGGAAGGAATTTCACCTGTTAAGAAGGATGTTTTTTTGGTCTTTCGGTCATATTTTGCCAAGCCATTCGTAGAAGAGCCCAGCCAAATGTTCCCATTGTGTTCTTCCGAAATACTTTCGATAGAGAGGTTATTGTCATCTGAAGCCAGAAGCGACCGGAAGGTTTCTTTTTTGGGATTGTAAACAGAAATTCCATCTGCTGTTCCGAACCACAATTCACCAAACTGGTCTTTCAGGCCGCAGTGGATATAGGAACTTTCAAGTCCGGGAGTGTCATCGGAAGTAAAGACCTCAAATTGCTGTCCGTCAAATCGGTTCAATCCATCTTGCGTTCCTAACCACAAGGTTCCCACCTCATCTTGCACAATAGTCGTCACCGAACTCTGCGAGAGTCCATCGTTAATAGAAAAATTTCTAAAACGATACGAGACTTGACTTACCGCGCTAGTAGTAGCAAACGCAACAACAGCTCCAATTCCTATTAATCGAACGAGCATAGAGTACTTTATTTCGTTTATTCCAACGAATAATTCACTGAAAAGGTTTCATTCTCAAAGCATTAAGCCTTCTGATCTGCATTTCCTGCTTTCGAAGCTGCAGCAGCGGTCATTTCCATATCGCGGTCAAATAAGTAAAGACCGCCTTTATCACCACCGATCAGACGCAATTTATCAAGAATACTGCGACCCAATGCTTCCTCTTCCAATTGTTCGGAAACATACCATTGCATGAAATTGTGCGTCGAGTAATCTTTTTCCTGCAGACATGCGTCCACCACGTTATTGATACTCTCCGAAACACCTACTTCATGCTCCAGCAACAATTCAAAAACGCGCTCCAAAGAATCATATTCTCTCGATGGTTCAGGAATTGCAGGAACAACAGCTACCCCTCCGCGTTCATTAACAAACTTGATCAGCTTCAACATGTGGAACCGCTCTTCATCTGAATGTGTGTACATAAATTTCGCTGTACCGTTCAAACCCTTTGTTTCAGCCCATGAAGCCATCGCCAGGTAATATTGAGAGGAAGAAGATTCTTTTTGAATTTGATCATTTAATGCCGCTTCAATTCGCTTATTCATTGTTGTAAATTTATAATCCTAATCTAGTAAAGATAATAACTTTTGATAGATTGGAGATGTATTCTAAAGACTGAAATTAAGTGAGTCAATAATATAGGAGTAAAATCTCCGGGGAATTTTGTACTTAACGCAGGTAACATCTAAATCTTTGTACGCGTTGCTTCTCAGCGGTTAATAAATCTAGTCTTATTTTAAAATTTCAAGGGCTGTATATTTTTCGGGCTTTTACTTTCTCAGATAAATTCATCAACTTGATTCGATGGTTTATATCCACTCTTTTTCGATTTCCATATCAGCCGGTGAATAATTAATATATTGAACAATTCTTGGAGAATATGCCAAATTGGGACTGCTTCCATGTGGTAAGGCATGATGCCAGATAATAAAATCCCCTGCGTTGGCAGCAACCGGTTTCGCACCAAGCACGTAAAAATCTTGCATTCTCGGATTTTCACCTTGCGGCAAATTAGTCAGCCATTCTTCTATTTTGTTTTGAAATCCGGGTACCAATGTAAAAGCTCCCTGATCTTCGGCTGTATCGGTGAGGTATAATATTCCCTGTAAGCCAAACGGAATCGGCTGTTTCAAACTTACATCCCAATGCATTGGAAAACCTTGATAAGTATAGGTTTTTGTTATTGGCGGATTGAATCCGCAGCGATCCGTATTGAGCCATAGATCTGTTCTGCCCCATAACTGCTCATATACTTTGCGAATTTTGTCTGATTGGCGGTTCTTTTCGAGTATTTCATGTTGAAATAGTTGTACCATTACTCCCTGCTTCGCCGGATGATTTTTATACCAAGTTTTAGGTTCGCCCAAATCGGCGCCAATAAAGTCACAGATTACATTAACTGCTTCCTCACAATCTGTTTTCTGAACAGCACCACGCACAATTAAGTACCCGTTTTCATACCAAAATTTCAGATCCTCATCACTAATAACCTGCTCGATTTGTCTTTTTTGGGATTTTACATCATTGAGTATATAAGCATTGAATTGCCGAATGTTTTTTTCCGGTACAAGACCGTCATTCAATTCAAGAATCCAATCTTCAAATTCCTGCAGAGTTGGGTCACACACATATAGGTGCCGAATTGTTTGTTCCAATCCAAGATTTAATGCAGCCAATAACGTACCATCCAATGACCATTCATCCGGAATTTCCACGTTATTCAACATTCTGTTCTTGATTGCTTGCTGTTTTTCCCAATAGCGCTTCAGGTGCATAATTCCTAAGCGACTTGTTTCATGAGAAGCAGAAAGTTGTACGTTCATGTGAATATGGTTTCTACGAAGTTAGTAATTACAAAAAACACTTCATCTATAAATTACGAAATGAACAGAATCTATATAAAACCAACTAAATATGAGGTAGCTGGGGCCTGATTTTTCCTTTATATTGGGAATCCCCGGTGACATTCAAAAAGAAAAAACAAAACCTTGAAAGTCATTTCGTATTTGTATTTTTACATTACAACACGAATTATGGGGAAAAAAGGACCAAAAAAAATCAAGGATAAATCGACCAAGAAACTGAAAACCGGTCTGTATCACATCATTCGAAAATTATTTGAACAACATCCGGAAGCTCTTTTGAATTACAAACAGGTTTGTAGCTTGTTGCATGTACACGAAAGTGAATCCCGGAAATTGGTCGTTGCCCTGCTCCGAGAATTGGAAACGGAAGGCTTCATCCGTAAAAGCGGTCATGAAACATATATCTTTTCCAACGAGACGGATGCCGTTGAAGGGGAATTGGAACTCACACAACGTGGTTCCGGATTTGTAAGAGTTGGAAAAAATGAACCCGATATTTTCATCGCACCCCACAATTTAGGTCATGCTATTCACGGAGACATTGTTCGTGTTTCCTTGATGAAGAAAAGTGGAACCCGACCTGAAGGGAAAGTATTAGAAGTTGTTTCACGCGAACGGACACAATTCGTCGGAACCATTCACATGCTAGACAAGCATGCATTTTTAATTCCCGACAATAGCAAAACAGGAGTGAAGATTTACATTCCGCTTGAAAAACTGAATAAAGCAAAAAACAAGGATAAAGCATTGGTGAAAATCACTGTTTGGCCCAAATCTGCAGAGTTTCCTTTTGGGGAAGTGATCCAGACATTGGGTGGAAATTCCATTCACGATAACGAGATGATCTCGATTCTGATCGGCCAGGGAATTCCGATTGAATTTGAAGCTGACGTGATGAACGAAGCCGAGCTGGTGACGCTCGAATTGGATCCGGCTGAAGTCGCGAAGCGACGCGATTTTCGCGATATTCTGACTTTTACCATTGATCCGGTTGATGCGAAAGATTTCGATGATGCGCTCTCGATCCGAAAATTGGAAAACGGCCATTTGGAAATCGGTGTACACATTGCAGATGTGAGTCAGTATGTGAAACCTGATACTGCTATGGACAAGGAAGCATACCGACGTGGAAATTCCGTTTACCTGGTGGATCGTGTGATCCCAATGTTGCCGGAACAACTTTCAAACATGGTTTGTTCCCTGCGACCGAAAGAAGATAAATTCACTTTTTCTGCTGTTTTCGAATTGGATGAAACCGGTAAGATCTACAAAGAATGGTTCGGTAAAACGGTCATTCATTCTGACCACCGGTTTGCATACGAAGATGCCCAGGAAATCCTGGAAGGAGCTGAAGGACCGTATAAAGAAGAATTGCATATTTTAGATAAAATCGCAAAAATCTATCGAAAAGAGCGGTTTAAGCATGGTGCTTTGATGATCAACTCGGAAGAGATCCGTTTCAAACTGGATGAGAACAAAGAACCTGTTGACGTGGTTGTGAAGGTTTCAAAAGATGCACATCAGCTGATCGAGGAGTTTATGCTTTTGGCAAACAAACGCGTTGCCATGTATGTTGGAATGCCTCAAAAAGGAAAAGATCCTGTTCCGTTTGTTTACCGTGTACACGACAAGCCGGATCCGGAAAAAATCGCATTATTCGGTTTATTTTTGGATAAATTCGGTTATTCGTTGGAATTCACAAGCCCGGAAAAAGCAGCTCAAAGCATCAATAAACTGTTGAATGATATCCGTTTGAAAAACGAGTACAGTATCATTCAGCAAATGGCAATCCGAAGCATGGCGAAAGCAACTTACGATACCGACAACATCGGTCATTACGGATTAGCTTTCCAGTATTATACACATTTTACTTCACCGATCCGTCGCTATGCCGATTTGATGGTGCACCGCATTTTATTGGAATGCCTGGAGAACAAGCCGCATAAATACAATAACGCATTGGATGATATCTGTAAACGCATTTCACGTACGGAGCGCAAGGCTACGGAAGCGGAACGCGAATCCAACAAGTACTTCCAGGTGGTTTTTGTTCACGACAAGATAGGAGAGGAATTTGACGGAATTGTTTCCGGTCTGGCAGACTTCGGTTTGTTTGTTCGCATGACGGAAAACGCATGTGAAGGGATGGTCGCGATCCAGGAACTTCCAGGAGATCGCTATTCATTTGACGAGAAAACAATGACGATTGTTGGTCAGAAAACAGGAAAAACGTTCCATTTCGGAGATAATGTGCGTGTGAAAATCTCGGAGGTCAGCCCAAGAAAACGCACGATTGATTTGGAGTTGGTTTCTGTGGGTGAGTAGTTTATTCCCACAAATCTGCAGGTAAAATTGAACCACAAGGGACACGAAGAGCACCAGGATTTTTAATTACGTCGTTTCAATTCCTCCATCCGTTGAATTGCTTCGGGTTCTCCTTTTTCGACAGCACGCTTTAAATAATCCAGTGCTTCTTGATTTCTTCCCTGATCAAAGAGAAACCCGGCAAAGTGGAGCTCCAACAAATCCACAGATCCTTCCGTTGCTTTAAATGCTTTGTGGAAGTTCTCTTCTGCAAGTTCCGGCTCCCCTTTTTTCTGATAATACAGGGCCAGATTCCGAAAAGAATAGGCATCATTGTTGGTTTTTGTTTGTACGGCTTTTTCCAACCACTTTTTCCCTTCTTCCAATGCTCCTGTCTGAATCAATGCATAACCCAAATTGTCATTCGCATAACCGTAATCTGGTTTCAATTTGATTGCTTCCCTAAAATGTGGAATACTCTCGTTGTATTGGCCCGACCGAAGCAGGTAATAGCCTATGTTGTTGTGAATATCTGATTTAAGCAAATCATTGTTTGTTAGTATTAACGCTTTTCCCAGTGATGAAAAAGCATCTTCGTTCTTTTTCCTCTTGTATTGCACGTGAGCCAGCGAAAACAGGCGATTTGCCATTAATTCCTTGCTAAAATGAGGGCTCATTGTTTTTGTTAAAAAGTCGATCGCCTGCTCAAAAAGTTTTTTCAAATCGCTACGTAGATTTTCACTCCAGGCCGGGGAATCCTGCTGTCCCAATTTAGAGTAAAAAGCCAGGCCAAAGACAATGGTTTCATCAGGCATTGGTGAACTGAAACTCCAGGATGTTTCCCAAGCTCCATCATTTGATATTCCTGTCTCTCGCAAGTTTTGCGTCAATATTACTCCAAAACCAAAGTAGATTCCAGCCAGGTAAATGAACATCTCCGTATCTTCTCCTGTATCAAATGGTATTTCGTTTTCAATCAGCTTGATCCTCACACATTCATAAATCAGGCGGTAAATTAGTCTTTTCGGGTGTTTTTGAATCTGATTGGCGATGTGTATTTTGTAGCCTTCTTCAAGCTCTTCCAACTCTGTTTCCAGTGTTTTTCCGACAACAGCAAGTGGCATTCCGTAAATATCCCTAAAATCTTCATGGATATCAAATTCAACCTTGTTTTTGGGTATTTCCAGTAAGTTGGTTAAATCCTTCAGGATATTACTCACTTCCACTCTTTCTGCCCGAAAAGTTTCCGGAAAAAAGGATTCGGTTAAAGTTATTTGTCCTTTTTTCACATCCGGATAACCAAAGACCTGCACCAGCCAACTGAAATTTTCAGCCACCCACTGCTGGTCATTTTCGCTTAACGGGAAATCTTTATTCTTTTTTTTTAAGAATCCGAATAGTTTCATTTGCTTTTACTCCGAAAAAACTATAAACTTCTTCCCTTTTGCTGTCGGGTCTAATTTGCACAAACCGATATTGCGGGTACCGAACCAAAATTCATCGTTCCTGTTTTTCAAAACTGTGAAAACCGAGTTGTTCGTTAATCCGTCGCCTGCTACTGTAAAATTGGTAAATGCGTTGGTTGCCGGATTGTAACGCCAAACACCTCCTTGTTTGTCGTAGGAAGAACCGCTTCCAAATTCGGTTCCGAACCAGATTGTTCCATCTTTGTCTTCCACCATGGAATAGATGCAACTTGTGCTAAGAGTTGCGATATCTGCAAAATTGGTGTACGATTTCTGAGCTCCGATTCCATCGTATCGGCACACACCATGTTCCCTGGTTCCAAACCACAGGTTGCCGTTCTTGTCTTCCAGCATGGAATAAACCATATTGTCGCCGTTCGGTTCAAAATTAGTGAGTGATTTTCCATCATAGCAACAAGCTCCTTCGTTGTTCCAGGAGGCAAACCAAATCTTTCCGGTTTTGTCTTGCATGATTGCCGAAACCGCCCTCAGACGCAAATTTTTCTTGTTGATAATCATATTATTGCCGTTGAAGAATGGAATAAATGGAGTTCCGTCTCCTTTGAGCTTGTCGAAATCCGGATTAGATCTAAAAACCCCGAAATCTGTTCCAAACCAAAATTGCCCACTTTTATCCTGGAAAATGGAGCGTACCGCGTTTTTTTGAGGCTCAGGTGTTAATGCCGAATTAGTAGTTTGATTGTCCATCGTTATTACCTGCTCCATACGGAAAACTGTAAAGCCTTTTTCTTCGTCTTTCGGATCAAAGCAACAGACACCGTCATCTGTTCCGAACCAAAGTTTGCCGTCTTTGTCTTCATAGGCGGACCACACATTGTTGCTGTTCAATCCGTCTTTCTCCAGGAAATTGATAAATGAAGTTCCATTGTAACAATAAAGCCCTTCTCCCGTTGTTCCGAACCACAGGTTTCCATTCTTGTCTTCCAGCGAACAGTGTACATTTGCATATTCGCCCGTTCCTTGGGTTCGAATCAGTTTTGATTTCCACACTACCTTTTTTTCAGGTTGATCCGGAGCTTGTGCATTGCAGGAGGTAATAAATAGCAAGCTTGCTAAGACTAATTTGATCGAACGATACATGTTTCTTTTTATCATGGTTTAAATATTGTGTTATTTCAATGGTTCCAATAAAACGGTCATATAACCTTGTGCATTGTTCGGATGTTTCTTCTGGTATGCTTCAACATCCGGTATTTCCTTCGGCTTGAAACCGCTCTTTAAAAACACCAATTTTGCGCACGGGCATTTCGGTACACACCCAACAAATTCATCTGCAACAAAATAACCATCCGCTTTAGTACTGATTGCATCTGTCTTTTTCTGATCCACATACAGTTCCACAGAAACATCTCCTAAGGGTTTGTTTGTTTTGGAAGAATAGACATATCCGCTGCTTCCAACGACTCCCTCACAACTCGCCATCAAAAATCCCGCGGCAATAATGAATCCCTGTTTTATGAACTTCATTTTATCTCGAGATTAAACAATACTTTTTGGTCAAGAAACCACAACTTTCCTCCTTTATTTCCAAAGAACAAGTCCGGATGGCCATGATAATTTGCGTCTGAATTTTCCAGCTCGCTATCCAATTCCGAACTCAACCAGGGAAAACTGAACTGCTTTTTTTGGTAATTCGGTAAAGCATAATCAGCCAGCTTACCCTGTTCAATCAATTTTTGAAAGGTCAGTGAATCAAAATAAAGCACTGCTTGCAAATAATCATCTTTGGGCTCTTCTGCCGAACCGTTTCCATTGATCGTTTCAATGTATGTATGATGGAACATCACTTTTTTCGGGTAAAATTTTTCCAAGTCGATCAACTTTCCCAATTTATCGATATCCGATGATTCGTCGGATTTGACAAGATAAGATGGTACCGGTTCTTCTTCCGATCCTTTCAGTTCACAGGAATTCAGGCTTAGTAAAACAAGCAGACTACCTATGAAAAATGTTTTTGGGTTGATGGTCATTTTTTTTAATTTCTGTTTGAAAGTTACACTAAAACGCGCAATCCGGACTTTTCTTGTATCACTTACTCCATTTCCGGTATTCGCATTTAGCCCTGAAACCGGTGTAACTATTGATTAAAAAAGAATCTGTTCTTAGTATATAATCCGGAACAGAACAGGAATCCAAAAAACTTGCTCCAAAAAATGTTCCTTCCAAATCTGTCATTTCCCGGACATTCCCTTTTAAATGGGAGATGATATCCTTCCGGCATTCATAGCATTCAACCGGCATGGTCGGGTCGGGCGAATAAGGATAAATTTCCCTTTCGGGACGATTCTCCAGGCAGATGCGTCCTAAAAACTCACTTACATCGCAGTACTTTTTTCGGCACGATCCCGCATTCTTCAGATTCAGTGAATCTGCAAAAACAATTGCTTTCCGATAGGTGATTGAATCCGGTAGGGAATAGTACGGATAGAAGAGTAAATTCGGATTCGGTCGAGTTCCATAGTATTCTCCCTTAAAATATTTTTCAATGGTAAAAGCTGAATCAGCAGAGGCATAAATATGGTAGGTGATAACCCCGTATTTGATCAGCATGTATTCCATCACCCGGTCAGACCTCCAGTTACAAAAATCGAGTGCTTGCCGGTATGAAATCACCACCACCGGAAAATTGCGGTAAACAGGATGTTTCAAATAATAATCCACCTGTTGATAATATTTTCCATCCAACTTTTCCCAAACGGTCGTATCCGGTAGAGCCTGAAGGTATTCTTTTGAATCTGTTCCGAAATGCCTACAAATCCAAAACAAATATTCCTGCCAGCTAAAATTGGTTGTTTCCGTCATATCCAAGTATGAGTTATCCGAGAGTCTTATTGTTCCCGGCGGAGCCGGAAGATTTTCAATTTTGATCTCTTTTCTGAGTCTGTACGTCCCGCAAGACGCCATCACAATACTCAACAGGAAAAGTAGCAGGTTCCTTTTTCTCATTTCCAATCTGTTTATCTCATCAACTCCATCATATTCTCCGGTTTCGCCAATTCTGTAAATCCGAATTTACGATATAGCTCATGTGCATCCGAAGTTGCCAGGCGCCACACTTTTACATCCTTCAACGATTCATTTTCCAAAATGTGTTTCACCAGGATTTTAGAATAACCTAAGCCTTGGTGATTTTTGTCAATGAATACATCCAACAGATAAGCAAATTGTGCATAATCTGTTACAACGCGCGCATAGCCGATTTGTTTCTCGTTCAAGAAAACACCGAAGTTCAGGGAGTTGTCGACACAGGTTTGCATCGTTTCCAAACTGCGGTTTTTTGCCCAATAGGTTTGAGCAATAAAATCCCTTATATATGCGATATCCAGTTGATGATTATCTGAAGTGATGATTAAATTCTCCATGAATTAAAATTACCATTTCAACTGACAAAAATCAATAAACGATAAACAGTAGATATAATCTATTGAGGAGAAAAGGTATTTAAGAACTGACAGATTAGCTGCTTATCAATTAAAGCATTTTAATACGATTGGTCAATTCATCCCGGTATGAACCGCCGATAGGAATGAGTTTACGATCATTCTCCAGTTGTAAGTTCGGGAAATCGATCGATGCAATTTTATCCAGGCGAACAATGAATGAACGGTGAACGCGGATAAACTGATCCGTACCCAATTTCGTTTCAATATCCTTCATTGTGGAATGAATCGTATAACGCGTTTCATTGGTGTTGATAACTACATAATCCTTTAACGCTTCAATGAAATAAATATCATTCATATTTAATTTCACCAATTTGCTGTTTGACTTTACAAAAATGAACTCATTGAAAGAATCTTTCTCCTTGTTTTCAACCAAAGAATAAAGCATGTCGCGTTCGCGTTCTACCTCCTGTTCCTTTTTATGTTTGTAAAGCGCCATCTCAATTGAAGTATGCAAATCAATCTCTTTGAAAGGCTTTAAAATGTATCCGTAAGGTTCAGTAACTTTTGCTTTTGAAAGGGTTGCTTCATCCGCATAAGCTGTCAGATAAATAACCGGAATTGAATATTGGTTCCGAACAATTTCAGCAGTTTCAATTCCATTCATTTCACCTTTCAACATGATGTCCATCAGGACAATATCCGGTTGATTAGCTTCTAATAATTCGAGGGCTTTTTCACCCGATGGAGCTGCCCCTACGACATTGTATCCAAGCTTTTTCAAACTCGATTGGATATCCTTCGAAACAATGAATTCATCTTCTACAACTAATACATTAGCCTTCGTCATTCTTTACAGCTTTGGAGTCAAAAGTAATTAAATTTGAGATTTAATCACTATGTGTTCTAATATTTAGTAGACACTTAACTTTCGTTCGTCTATTCGAATATAAACTTTAACTATGAATTTTGCAAATTAGTCTCCAAAAGGAAGCCAATCTAATAAATAGAATAAAAAGATTTTATAAAAGAATATTTACTATATCTATTAGGGGTGTTAATTCGTGCAAAACTTTTTAGTGAAAGATTCGTTTTTTAAACTTATGAGTCGTTTCATCTGATTTATTGACAATGCTTTTAGTCCTTTTGGACTTATATAACAGGAGTTTACATAGATATGAACAAATTGTATGGAATTGTTCATGTGGATAAAATAGTTTCTTTTTAGTCTGTTAACCTGTGTTTAACATGGTGATAAAAGATCCGTAACTCTGTCAAACTTTATGGTGCCTAATCCGAAAACTTGTACATATGTCTAAATAGTTGGATTATCCTAGAAATAGTTATGGATTCTTTCTAACAGATATTGACAATTTCGGATTCATTCGTGTGTAAAACTACTTTCGGTAATCCTATATAAACCAACCCTTTCAAGAAATCGTTTTTTTCTTATTGTTAATTGATTGTTCCATTTGTTGATAAGGTGTAACTTTGACAAAACATTCATCATATGTCTCAAATCATTCCCATAGGAGCGGACCACGCAGGATTTCAATTGAAATCAGAAGTTATAAAACATTTAGAATCATTAGGGTACCAAGTGAAGGATTACGGATGCTATAGTGAAGATAGTATTGACTATGCAGATTTTGGTCACCCGGTAGCAAATCATGTAGAAGCAAACGAAGGTTCCAAAGGAATTGTAATCTGTGGAAGTGGAAACGGAATCAACATGACTGTTAATAAACACCAGGGAATTCGTGGTGCGCTGTGTTGGAAGAAAGAGATTGCTCAACTTGCCCGCGAACACAATGATGCAAATATCCTCACATTACCCGCACGTTTCGTTTCAGTGGAAGAAGCTCTTGAAATGGTGGATATCTTCTGGAATACTGCTTTCGAAGGTGGAAGACACCAGAAGCGTGTAGAGAAAATACCTCTTTAATAATTTATAATTGAAAATTGAGAATTGAAAGGGGTTGAATCGATCTTTTCAATTCTCCATTTTACACTTTCAATTCAAGACCTATGAAAGGAATCACCAGCTTATTATTTTCGAGTGCCTTGTGCGTTTGTTTTTCCCAGGAAGCTGATTTGGCTAAAAAATACAGTGCCTATATTAATGCGGATGATTTGAAAAAGAATCTGACCATTTTGGCTTCCGATAGTTATCTTGGAAGGGAAACCGGAAAACAAGGTCAGAAAATGACTGCTGAATTCCTGAGTGCTTACTTTCAAAAATTGGGATGTTCTTTTGCTCCGGGAATGACGGGTTATGAACAACATTTTGATGTCATTGAAAGTACACCGGGAGGAACCATGTCTTTGAACAATTTGGCATTGAATTTCAAAACGGATTTTATCTATTATGCGTGTAAATCAAAAACGAAGTTAACGAACACACCGGTTTACAGTGTGGATCAGTTGCCGAAGGTTGGTGAAACACCATGTTATGTGATTTATGTAATGAAAAGCCTCGAAGTAAAAAAAGAGGTTTCGGTTCTTAAAAAGCAATTATCAAAGAACGTAAAAGGAATCATTCTTGTTTCGAAGGATTACAGTACGCTTTATGAATACATGGAACATTATGTAACGACCAAAACGATGGTTTTAGCCGACGAAAAGAAGAAGGAAGAATTTCCAATTCTCTTTGTAAAGGATTCTTCCATCCTTTCATTAAAGAGTAAATCGAACAATTATCTCTTTGGAAAAGGAAAATTCAAGGAGACGGAGCATCCGAAACCCTTGTTCACATTGACCGCAGAATTAAATACACAAGAGGAAAAACTGACCAGCTCGAATGTGCTTGCTTATATAGAAGGTCGTGATCCGATTCTTTCAAAAGAGGTGGTTATCATTACTGCTCATTACGATCACATCGGAGTGGATCATGGGGTAGTATACAATGGAGCAGACGACGATGGAACAGGAACAGTTGCTCTGTTGGAACTGGCTGAAGCCTTTATGGAAGCTAAAAAGAATGGTCAGGGTCCGAAACGTTCTATTTTGATCATGCCTGTTTCCGGAGAAGAAAAGGGATTGTTGGGTTCTGATTATTACTCCTCTCATCCGATCATTCCATTGGAAAATACTGTTGCCGATCTGAATATCGATATGATCGGTCGGAATGACATCGGTCACGAAAAGGATACCAATTATATCTATATCATCGGGTCGAACATGTTGAGCAATGATCTGCATGATGCAAATGAACGAGTGAATACCAAATACACGCAATTGAAATTGGATTACAAGTTCAATAGTTTATCGGATCCGAATCAGTTTTATTACCGCTCGGATCATTACAATTTTGCAAAACATGATATCCCTGTTATTTTCTACTTCAGCGGAGTTCATGAGGATTATCACCAGCCAACGGATGATGTAGAGAAAATCATTTTCTCAAAAGTGGAGAAAGTTGCCAGGTTGGTTTTCTTTACTGCTTGGGAAATTTCAGATGCTTCGAAACGGATTACTTTGAACCGGTGATACCTAAAAGGGATTCTACCAGCGCATTTGTCTTGTTCACGTATTCTGTATAAACCTCGCCGGTTCCCGGACCGTTGAATCCTGTGTGAATACGTTTTACCTGGCCGTCTCTTCCTATATAAATGGAAGTTGGGAAGGAAATGACCTCATTGAGCATCTTAAATTGTTCGGATGCAATTTCTTTAGAAGCTTTACCTCCGACTAAAAAGGTGAAATCCAGATTTTTGCGCTGTTTTAAAGTGAGAATTTTATTTGCCTGATCTTCAAAGGAATCAGCAGTCTCGTACCCGATCGAAATAATTTCCAATCCTTTTGAATGGTATTTATCGTAAAGCTCTTTATAGTAATTGGTTTCGTCCATACAATTCGGACACCAGGTTCCCATAATCTGAATGATGACTACCTTTCCTCTTGTTTCTTGATTAGGAAAAGTGTAATCCGATCCATTAACCGTTTTCAGATTGAAACTGAATGTAGCATTGTCTTTTTTCAGAACGGTGATTGAATCCGGATCGCGTAATTCATAATTCGGATTGTAGGTAGCCACGAAGTCTGTTGAATAATGTTTTCCACTATAAAAGTAACCCTGCACACGATGGTCCTTTAAAGTACCATTCAATAAAAAAGCATGTGAGCCATCAAATGCGGAAAGATAGAATTTGGAACCTTCTATTGTTCCTTCAAGAAACCTGTAATCTCCCGTCTCCGTCCTGAAAGTTCCCGTAAGGTGGTTTTGATTTTGGGAAATAATTCCCAAAGCATTTTCTTCGTCATTTGTTTCAGGAGAGAAGTGTGTTTCCCATTTCCCATTTAAATCTCCCGCCGGCGCTTCCTTTTTTCGCGGTTTTTGATTTAAATTGGCGAAAAATGGTATTTTGTAGTTCGCACCCTTATTATAGTTGAACCAAAAGCCCCTGATTTCCTTCTTCTTGTCTGTTATGAACCGCAACTCCGAGTCGAAACTTGGAAAAGGTAAAATGGTGGTGTCTCCTTTTCTGATCCCGTTGGTCAATTCAATTCTTTCGTCTGCATTATGAACAACCAACAGCAATCTTTTTTGTTTTTTCTCAACGCTTAAATGAACGGGTAATTGTGTTGTTTCATTTAATTGTAAGTAGGCAGAATACGATCCGGGAAGGAGAGAAATCTTTTGGGAATAGAGAGATGTTATTGATAGGACAATCAGTAACAAAGAGCCAATACTTGTTTTCATGGGGGTGTTAAAGTACCACTAAATTAATTTTTTATTTTGAAGATATTGACCTGGTGCAACCTTTTTTGGTAGTTTAGAGTCTATTGATACAGCAAGTGCTATGGATGATTTAACATTGGTAAATGAATGCGCCAAAGGAAATTCAAAAGCACAGCGAGCGTTGTTTGATAAGTTTGCTCCCAAGATGATGGCTGTTTGCCAGCGTTATCTGAGAAATACGCAGGAAGCTGAGGATGTATTACAAGATGGTTTTGTAAAAGTTTTTCAGAAGATTGTGGATTTCAAAATGGAAGGATCTCTGGAAGGGTGGATCAGAAGAATTGTAGTGAATACAGCTTTGGATACCATTCGAAAGAATAAGAAGCTATTGGATGATGTTCAGGTTGAAGAAGTTCAATACAAGGTATCTTTTACAGACCATCAATTTGATGGAATGGATTTGGCACAGTTAATGAAGTTAATTGATGGAATGCCAGATGGATACCGGATTGTATTTAACATGTTTGCAATTGAAGGTTATTCACATAAAGAAATAGCGGATACATTGGGAGTGACGGAGAATACCTCCAAATCTCAATACTCGCGTGCACGAGCTTTTCTACGCACTCAATTAGAACTATTAGAACGTGATTGAAAAAGATAATATACAAGAACTGTTTTCGAAGGCTTTTGAAAACCAGACCTCTACGGTAAGACCGGAGCTATGGGCTGGTGTTCAGGCTAAGATGGCCGCTGCAGGTGTTGCTTCTACAGCAACCGTTGCAACGAAAGGGCTTTCTGCTTTGACGAAATGGATCATTGGCTCAGCTGCAGTGGGAACTGTGGGTGTGGTCACTGCTGTTGTTGCTTTGAATTCAGGTGAGGAATCAACTAAAACAAAGAGCGATTCTCCTAAAGAGATTTCGCAAAATGTGAACGTAAGGGGTTCTGAAGAGGATAAAACGGAACAACCGGTTAAAACGGAAAAGACATATGCTGCTAAAGCGGACGGAAGTTCAACGGAATCCTTCAAGGATATTCCGCAGGAAACAAATTCGTATAGTAAAGAATTTAAATCCAATGTTGATCCTATAGGAAAAGAGAACTATTCTTTGGACGGAGTTAAACAGGAAAAAGTTAAACAGGAGGAGAAAATTGCTTCGACAGTTAACAGTAAGAAAGAATCAAACGAGAAATCGGATTCCAAAAAATCTGTGGCAGATAAAAAGGATGATGCAAAAGAATCGGAAGCACCGGTTAAATATCCTGAGAATACCAAGGAACCTGTTTTTGCAGATTTGGAGGCGAAGGTTACCAAATTCCCAACCATGTTTACTCCTAATGGAGACAGAAGTAATGATACTTATTTTGTTACGGTCGAAAATATCAATGATTTCCAATTGGTGATTATCGATCAGAATAATCATGAGATGTTCCGAACAAATAATCCGGAGGACGAATGGAATGGTACAAATAAGGCTGGAGAAGAAGCTCCAAATGGAGCTTATGCTGCGATCGTCACAGGAAAACAACAAAACGGAAAAAGTTTTAGAGACATTCAATTGTTCGAATTAAGACGCTAATAATTACAAGTAAACTGAAACATAAGGAAGTCCTGCACATTGCAGGACTTTTTTTGTTTTTATGCCCACAGACTTCGCTGAACGCAGAAACAAAATTGGGAGCATTCATTTTTCAGGCAGCTTTAGTTTTGTGTAAATTTCAAATGAAATTTGCGAAATACCTGAGGATATGAGTGAATATTAAAAACAGAAAGCTCGTACTTAATGTGGTGCTTTTTGAGGTCCGGTTTCCCGGACTTCCGGGAGACCGGAGTGCCTGTTTTGCTTAATGGATAAAAACAAAAAAGCTCCTGTAATACAGAAGCTTTTTGAGGTCTTGTCTCCCGCATGTGCGGGAAACAGGAGTGCCTGTTTTGTTTAATGGATATAAAAACAAAAAAGCTCCTGTATTACAGAAGCTTTTTGAGGTCTCGTCCGGATTCGAACCGGAGTAGACGGTTTTGCAGACCGTTGCCTAACCGCTCGGCCACGAGACCGTATTGTGGAGGCAAAAATAGTAATTTTTTATTTAACGTCAAGTAAAACTACCAAGTTCCTGCTTCAATAATAATTGCTACGTTGTCTACGTCTCCGTTGATGGGAGGACATATTTTAGTGACTTTCACACGTAAGCCGATTAACCCGTTGATTTCTTGTTCGATACGCGATACAATCCGTTGCCCTACATGCTCAATCAACTTGGAACGGATAGCCATTTCCTGCGTTACAATAGCATTGATTTGAACATAATCAATCGTTTGACTCAATTCGTCACTCAAAGCCGCTGCCTGAAAATCAGTTTTCATCTGAACATCGACGATGTAATTTCCACCGATTTTACCTTCTTCCTCCAAACAGCCGTGATAAGCATAGAGCTTTATACCGTTTACTTCAATTGTATGATTCATCCTAGTTTTGTCAATCCGTCGTTCATTCGGGTCAAGCATTCTTCTTTTCCAAGATAAGAAGCAATTTCGAACATAGAAGGCCCTGTTCCTGCTCCTGTAAGCAGTAATCTGAATAAAGGAAGAACAGCTCCGATACCTAATGATTTCTCTTCCAGAAAGGATTTAAATGCAGTTTCAATCGTTGGTGCATCAAATGGTGAAACCGCTTCCAGTTTGTTTTTCCATTCGGTCATTAACGGTGCAGAATCTTCTTTCCACTTTTTAGAGACGGTTTGCTCGTCATAGCCGTTCGGTTTATTAATCAAGTAAGATCCTTCTGTCATCATGTCTTTCACGAAGGTTGCACGTTCCTTCATCAATTTGCAAAAAGCTTCCAGTCGCTCTTCAGAGTCCGTTAAGTCGAATTGCTCCTTTAATAAGCGTGCTAATTCCTTTTCGGAAGTATGCTTCAAATATTGTTGTTGGAACCATTTTGTTTTT
The DNA here is from genome assembly GCA_965650135.1 of uncultured Fluviicola sp. Taxonomy (GTDB): domain Bacteria; phylum Bacteroidota; class Bacteroidia; order Flavobacteriales_D; family Crocinitomicaceae; genus Fluviicola. Next base: position 164,710 of record CBFGNC010000006.1, on the reverse strand, counting down.
TCGGGATCGAATTTCGCACCGGCTTTCCCTACTCTATCCAAAGTGAATGCCTGGATTAGCTCATCCATGGAAAAGATTTCTTGTGTGGTCCCGGGATTCCATCCTAAGAATGCCAACATATTGATGAAAGAACCGGCAAAATATCCGTTTTCACGATATCCGGAGTATAATTCACCTTCAGCAGTTGTCCAGTTTGCCGGGAAGACCGGGAAACCTAAGCGATCTCCATCTCTTTTAGACAATTTTCCGTTTCCGTCTGGTCTTAATAATAAAGGTAAGTGTGCAAATTGCGGAGCATCCCATCCAAAAGCCTGGTACAACATCACGTGCATAGGTGCGGATGGAAGCCATTCTTCTCCACGAATTACGTGAGAGATCTTCATCAGATGATCATCCACAATATTCGCTAAATGGTAAGTAGGCATTCCGTCACTTTTGAATAACACCTTATCATCCAGGTTATTAGTATTTACAACAACCCAACCTCTGATGATATCTTCAAGCCTAATGTCTTCATTTCTAGGCATTTTGAAGCGGATAACATATGGATCACCGGCTTCCAAACGACGCTTTACTTCATCCGCAGGAAGGGTCAACGAATTTTTCAGGTTCGTTCGTGTAACACTGTTGTATTGCCAGTTAGGCATTCCCATCTGTTTTGCCTGTTCACGAACAGCTTCCAATTCTTCCGGTGTGTCAAAAGCATAATAAGCTTTGTCATTTTCTACCAAACTTTCCGCATACGGACGATACATTTCCTTGCGTTCACTTTGAACGTAGGGACCATATTCTCCTCCTATTCCCGGACCCTCATCAGGAATGATTCCACACCATTTCAACGAGTCCATGATGTAGTCCTGAGCACCAGGAACAAAACGAGTTTGATCGGTATCTTCTATTCGAATAATGAAAGTTCCATTATTGTGTTTGGCAAAAAGGTAATTATAAAGTGCTGTTCTAACACCTCCCATGTGTAAAGGTCCAGTTGGGGATGGTGCGAAACGAACACGTACGTCTGACGAACTCATGCTTAATTTTTTCAGCAAAAGTAATCATTTATTAACCTTTTTTAGGGCTTAAGTGTACATAATACTGAATTTGAGAGAGATGTTCTGTTTGAACTTTTCTACTTTAGTGAGTTATTCGAATTAGAATTGTTTTTATGTCAGCTTTTGATCGCTTAATTGAACAAATAGATGCCTTTATACGAAAGTATTACAAGAGTGAGATCTTGAAAGGTATATTAATCGTAGTTGGCTTTTTATTAGCCTCCTGGTTAACGGTGAGCGTCCTGGAATACTTTGGTCGCTTTCCCAGTTCCGTACGATTTGTCTTATTGATCTTATTCCTTGGAATGAACAGCTATCTGCTGGTACGTTATTTCGCACTGCCGATCATGCGTCTGTATTCTTTTGGCAAACGGATCAACCGGACACAGGCCGCACGAATTATCGGTTCCTTCTTCCCCAATGTTTCTGATCGTTTATTGAATACTTTACAATTGAACGAAATTGTGAATGAAAATGACCGAAGCTTTGAATTGATCCGTGCGAGCGTTTCGCAAAAATCGAATGAATTGTTGGCGGTTAAGTTTGAGGAGGCTGTTCGTTATGAAGAGTCAAAAAGGTATCTGAAATACGTAATTCCGATTATTTTGCTTTTTGGAACAATTGCGGTTTTTGCTCCCGGATGGATTACAAAGGGTTCTTCCAATGTAGTTAATTTCTCACAGGCACAGGAGGCTCCATTCGATTTTAATCTGGTAAATAGAAAAGATAAACTTCGGGAGGGAAGTTCTTATAATGTCGAAGTGGATATCACGGGATTGTATGTTCCTGAGCATGTTTTTTTGGTTTCCAATCGCGGAAGGTATAAAATGAATAAGGTTCGAAAGAATCGCTTGTCTTTTCCGATCGACAATTTGAAATCTGACTTTGTTTTTCACTTCGAAAGTGAAGGTTACGAATCAAAGGAGTTTCAGGTGCGAGTACTTGGAAATTCTTCTTTGGGAAAGGTTGTTGCTACTCTGCATTATCCGAAATATTTACATAAGAAAGATGAGCGCTTGTTGAACATTGCAGATCTGGATATTCCGGAAGGAACAAAAGTAGATTGGAATGTCGAGGCACGGAATGTGAGTTGGTTCAAAGTTTTCAGCAACCAATTTTCAAAGCAATTTAATGCTTCTGAAGGGAGCTTCCAATCGGTTTACAAGGAAGATGGGTCAATCAATTTCGTATTAAAGAATAAGGACTTGAATGTATTAGATACTTCAAACGTCCAGGTACATGTTATTAAGGATGCTTATCCATCTATCCTGGTTTCTGAAAGTGTTGATTCTGTGAAAACCTCTGTGAGATTGTTTGAGGGATTGATTTCGGATGATTACGGATTGACATCACTTTACTTCATGTATACCATTCAAAAGAAAAATGGACCGGAGCTGAAGCGGAAGATGTTGGTAGATAAATATTCTACAACGAGTGATAAATTTTCGTTCGCTGTTGATTTCAGCCGGGATAATATTGATGTAGAAGATAAAATCTCTTATCACTTCCAGGTATTTGATAACGATGGTGTCAATGGATCGAAGAGTACTTCTTCCCAAAACTTCGTGTATGAATTGCCTACACTAACGAATTTAAATGAGAAGCGCGACGAAGTTCAGAAGGAATTGAAAAATGCTTTAACGGACGTCTATAAGAAAACAGAACAATTTCAGAAGGATGTGAACAAATTACAGAAGTCGCTGATGAACAAATCAAAGAGTGATTTCAAAAACATGGAGCAGGTTCAATCTTTGAAACAACAGCAGCAGTCTTTGCAGGAGGAATTGCAATCGATCAAAGACAAATTGGATGCGAGCAATGAGGAGAAAAACAAACTCAGCGAACAAGATGAAGAGCTTCTGAAACAACAGGAACTTATTGAGGAATTGTTGAAGGAAGTGATGGATGATGAACTCAAGAAATTGTTGGACGATTTGGAGAAGCTGATGGAGAAAAACGATCAGCAACAGATGAAGAATGAGACAGAGAAATTGGATGCTTCAAGTGATGAGATGAAGAAACAATTAGATCGGACGATGGAAATGCTGAAGCGTTTGCAGGTGAATGAGAAGATTGATGACATAGAAAAAGAACTCGATGAGTTGGCGAAGGAACAGGAGAAATTGGAACAGGATATAAAGAATGAAAAAACACCTGAAAAAGATGCTTCAAAGAAACAGGAAGAGCTGAACAAGAAGTTTGGTGACCTGAAGAAGGACATGCAAGAGATGCAAAAATTGAATGATGAGTTAGAGCGTCCGATGCCAATGGATTCGTTTGAAAAGGAACAACAAGAGATTTCAGATGAAATGAGTGGCGCGAAAAGCAAACTCGATCAGGGGAAGAAGAGTAAGGCCGGAGAAAATCAGAAAAAGGCTGCTGAGAAAATGAAGGAGCTATCCGACCAGATGAATAATCAGCAGGAATCTGCAAACAAAAAGCAGAATGAAGAAGACATGAGTTTGATTCGTTTATTGCTGGAGAATCTGATGTCCCTGAGCTTTGACCAGGAATATGTGATGAATCGTTTCGGGAAAGTGAAGGATATGGATCCTTACTATAACAAGCTTGGAAGAAAACAGCGAAGCATCATTGATGATAACAAGTTAATCGAAGATAGCTTGATGGCTTTGGCTAAACGTCAGACAAAGATCGCTCCTTTCATTGATAAGGAATTGAAAGATATTCGCTCGAATTTCGGTTTAATTACGAATGAAATCGGTGAGCATAACAAAAGAGGAATGCAGCAACATCAGCAATATGTGATGACCAGTTATAACAACCTCGCGCTGATGTTGAATGAGAGTCTGCAATCGATGCAACAACAAGCTCAACAGCAGAAGCCTGGCTCGGGCTCTTGTGACAATCCTGGAGGAGCCGGACAAAAACCAAGTGGTGGACAAATGTCTCCCGGAGATATGAAGGAGATGTTGAAGAAACAACTTGAGCAAATGAAGAAAGGCCCGAATCCGGGTGGAAAGCAACCTGGTGACAAACCCGGGCAAGGAAGCCAGGGAATGCCTGGATTGGGCAACAAGGAAATTGCGAAGATGGCTGCACAACAAACTGCAATTCGTCAGCGATTGGAGCAAATGCGAAATGAAATGAATAAGGAAGGAAATGGTAAAGGAAACCAGTTGAACCCTTTGATCAAGGAGTTGGAAGAACAAGAGAAGCAATTAATCAACAAACAGTTTTCTCCTGAAATGGTTCGTCGTCAGCAAGACATCCTGACCCGTTTATTGGAAAGTGAGAAAGCATTGAAAGAAAGAGGTTTCGAGGAGAAAAGAAAATCAACTTCCGGAAAAACGATTAATTATGGTAACCTTATTCGATTTGATGAGTATAAGCGTAACAAGCTTGGACAAGTTGAGTTATTGCGTGCCGTTGATCCTTTGTTGACAAAGTACTATAAGGACAAAGCAGGTAAATACTTCAATCAGTTCTAGTATACGTAGAACATTAAATTAAAAGAATGAAAGAAGGGTTTACTTTAATTGATTCGTTAAGCATTCCTTCGGAGTTGAATAATTTACCTGTTGTTGAGTCGATGATTGACAAAGCTTGTCAGACAGTTGGAATCGATGAGGACATGTACGGGAATGTTTTGATAGCGGTGACTGAAGCCGTTAACAATGCGATTATTCATGGAAACTCGTTGCATGTTGGTAAAGAAGTGAAGTTGGAATTTTATGAAACAAGTGATGGTTTCGGTTTTAGGATTTGTGATGAAGGGAGTGGTTTTGACCATCTTCATCTCCCCGACCCGACTGCTCCAGAAAATATTGAAAAAGAAAACGGTCGCGGGATTTTTCTGATGAGGAACCTGGCTGATGAAGTAATGTTCAATGACAGTGGAAATGAGGTAAGTGTTTTTTTTAATAAATGATGGTAGAAGTTTTTTTTGAAGATATAGAAGAAGTTCCGGGTGTAAATCCGGAATTTTTGTTTGCGTGGTATTCGAATGTCTGTGAAGTGGAAGAAAAAAAATTGGGTGATCTTTCAATCATCTTTTGTTCCGATGAGCACTTGCTTGAGATGAACAAGGAATATCTCCAACACGATTATTACACGGATATTATCACCTTCGATTATTCGGAAGAAAATCTGGTGTCGGGAGATTTGTTCATCAGTGTTGATCGGGTTCAGGATAATGCGGATGAGTTTGACGTTCTTTTTCAAGATGAATTGCATCGCGTGTGCGTTCATGGATTGTTGCACTTGTGCGGTTATAAAGATAAATCTGAAAAGGATGAGCAAATAATGAGATCGAAAGAGAATGAAATGTTAATGTTGCGTAAGTTTCACGTGGAACATTTGAAGGCTTGAAGGGATGGTAGTAATTTTGTTCCACGTGAAACATGAAATAGTATGTTGAAGAATTATGATGTCATTGTAGTGGGTGGCGGACATGCCGGTTGCGAGGCTGCGAATGCGGCGGCAAAACTGGGGGGTTCGGTGTTGTTGATTACAATGAATATGAATACGATTGCCCAGATGAGTTGTAACCCAGCGATGGGAGGTGTGGCGAAAGGGCAGATTGTCCGTGAAATTGATGCGCTTGGAGGTGGATCCGGAATTGTTTCGGATTTGTCTGCAATTCAATTTCGCATGTTGAATCGATCGAAAGGTCCGGCGATGTGGTCTCCGAGAACCCAGAATGACCGAATGAAATTCGCTGAGGAATGGCGGTTGTTATTGGAGCGAAATCTGAATGTGGATTTTTGGCAGGACATGTGCAACGGGCTGATTGTTGAAGGTGGGAAAATCATTGGTGTTCGTACTTCAATGGGAATTCCGGTATACGGGAAGGCTGTTGTTTTGACCAATGGAACGTTTTTAAATGGATTGATCCATTTGGGCGAGAAACAATTTGGAGGAGGAAGAATTGGTGAAAAGGGTTCGACCGGAATCACAGAGGATTTGATTGCTTTGGGTTTTGAATCCGGAAGAATGAAAACGGGAACTCCACCAAGAATTGATGGTCGCTCGTTGGATTACACTAAAATGGAAATCCAAGAGGGTGATGAAAATCCAAGCAAGTTTTCATACGGAAATACGGAGGCGTTGAAAATTCAACGGGCTTGTCATATTACCTATACTTCTACCCTGACTCATGAGTTGCTGCGGGAAGGTTTTGATCGCTCGCCAATGTTCAATGGAGCTATTAAAAGTAGTGGGCCAAGATATTGCCCAAGTATTGAGGATAAGATCAATCGATTCGCTGATAGAGATAGACACCAAATCTTTGTTGAACCGGAGGGCTGGAATACGGTTGAAATCTATGTAAACGGATTCTCAACAAGTTTGCCGGAGGATGTCCAGTTGCGAGCATTGCGTTCGATTCCTGGATTTGAAGCTGCAAAAATGTTTCGACCTGGTTACGCGATTGAGTATGATTACTTCCCCCCTACCCAACTGAAACATACCTTGGAGACTAAATTGATTGATGGTTTGTATTTTGCCGGTCAGATAAATGGTACGACGGGATACGAAGAAGCAGCTTGTCAGGGATTGATGGCTGGTATCAATGCTGCTTTAAAAGTTCAGGAGAAGGATCCGCTTATTTTAGGAAGAAGTGATGCCTATATCGGCGTTTTGATAGATGATTTGATAACTAAAGGTACCCAGGAGCCATATCGTATGTTTACTTCAAGAGCTGAGTATCGTATTTTGTTGCGCCAGGATAACGCGGATGTTCGGTTGGTTCCATTGGCTTTCGAATTGGGTCTGCAGGATCAAGTAGCTTTAGATCGTGTGAACAGAAAGGTAAGTGCAGCAAAAGAGTTGATTGGAGCTTTGAGAAAAGAGGGTGTTAGTCCGGAGATTGCAAATCCTATTTTAGAAGGTGTTGGAAGTGCTCCGCTTTCCCAGCAAATTAAATTGTCTTCAGTTATAATCCGACCACATATTACAATGGAGCATGTGCTTGAAATGAGTGAAGATGTTCGCAATTTGGCAGAAAGGTTACACGTGGAACATGAGGATGCTGTTGAGCAGGCTGAAATTCTATTAAAATATGAGGGTTATATTGCCCGTGAGGAAGAAGTTGCCTTAAAATTGTCACGACTGGAGTCAGTTTCTATTCCTTCAGCAATAGATTATAGTTCCATGAAGTCCTTGTCTTTGGAGGCAAGGGATAAGTTAAGTAAAGTAAAGCCGGTAACCATTGGTCAGGCATCAAGAGTTAGTGGGGTATCCCCTAGCGATATTTCTGTTTTATTAATTCATTTAGGAAGATAGTTTCACGTGGAACATTTAAATCAATCAACATGCCCCGCTTGTGGTGCAAACAAGTTCAGTACGTATTTGACGGTTAAAGATCACTTTCTTTCAAAGGAAGATTTCAATTTGGAGCTTTGCAATTCCTGTAGCCTGCTGTTTACAAACCCAAAACCTGCAATTGATCATATAGGTGATTATTATAAGTCTGAAGAGTATGTTTCACATAGTTCTACCAAAAAGGGATTAGTAAATAAGGTTTACGGATGGGTACGCTCATATACGTTGAAGAAGAAAATTTCCTTATTGAAACAATTAACCGATGGAAAACGTTTGTTGGATATCGGTGCAGGAACCGGACATTTTTTGGCGAAAGCAAAGGAATCCGGATTTAGTGTTTTAGGTTTGGAGCCGGATGAGGATGCGCGCAGAGTTGCTTTGACTGAGAATGGAATTGAACTAAAGGATTTGAGTTTGTTGCATGGTTTGGATGAGTCGTTCGATGTGATTTCGATGTGGCATGTGTTGGAACATGTTTATAATTTACAGACCGATCTGGAAAAGATAGTTTCTTTAGTAAACCGGGATGGTGTTCTGATTATTGCTGTTCCGAATTATACTTCCTTCGATGCACAATACTATAAAGAGTTTTGGGCTGCTTATGATGTTCCACGACACTTGTATCATTTCTCACCGAAATCGATTATTCCTTTAGTTGAATCAAAAGGGTTGAAATTTGAACTCATGCTTCCAATGAAATTTGACGGTTATTATGTTTCGATGCTGAGTGAAAAATATAAGGGTGGTTCCATGCTGAAAGCGATGCGAATTGGCTTTTTGTCAAATCGGAAAGCAAAAGAAGGTTTGTCAAGCTCCCAGATCTATATTTTCCGCAAGAAATAGTGTTTTTAAGCCCTCTGAAGGACTTTTTTTGTGTTTGAGAGGGAAACACATTGCTTATAGCGTGAAACGCGCAGAAATCAAGTGAAAAATTTAACTTTTTGACTCATTAAGTATACAATTCTGATGATTGCTCCTACTGATATTACTAGAAGTAGAATTGAGAACTGAAGATCGCTTTCTTTCTTTTCGTCTGATAAGATCTCCGGATTAATTATCACTTGATCTTTTTTCTTAATCCAATAGATTTTTAGTTCTCTATCGAAGAAATCTTCCTTAATGAAATTGGAACTGTAATTCTGAATGGATTGAAAATCACTTTTTGAAACACCAATGATTAACGTATCGTTTTTCGTAATGTTGTTTTTAACTGCAATTGCCGACTTTGATTTTGAATCATGAAAGGTTGTTTGCAAAAAGAACTGTTCTTTAAAATTTGATAGGTTGTCAAGAATTCTGTGTTCAAAGTTTACACCACCACCATGTTTACTTTCGAACTCGTAAGCTTTTTCAGTTGCAACTACGTGAAATAATTTGAAGGATGTTGGATTGGAAGATGACCATTCTAAAGTTGAATAGTACAATGAGAAATAACCGATTACTAGTGTTATCAGACAAATCGGCCCATAGTATTTTGATTTAGGAATTTTGAACATCAAGATTTAGTTATTCGGTTCAATCCAATCACCATTTTCACGAATAAGATCAATGAGTGCGTCCACAGCTTCCTCTTTCGAAACATTTTTTCTCACGACTGTTTTTTCCTTGTAAAGAGTTATTTTTCCCGGCCCGGTTCCAACGTATCCATAGTCGGCGTCCGCCATTTCCCCCGGCCCGTTTACAATGCATCCCATGATCCCGATTTTGATTCCCTTCAGATGTGAAGTTCTTTCCCTGATTTTTCCGGTGGTTTCCTGCAGATCGAAAAGTGTTCTGCCGCATGAAGGGCAAGAAATGTATTCGGTTTTGGAAATGCGGGTTCGTGTTGCCTGAAGGATCCCAAAGGATAAACTATTCAAATCGACAAGTGATCTCGACGCTGTGATCCAGAGACCGTCTCCGAACCCATCAATGAAATGAATTCCGGCATCCGAACTAGCATACAATTGAAGTGTTTCGAGTTCATCGCAGTCGTAATTTGATTTGAGAATTAGCGGGACTTGATTATTTAATTCCGCCAATTCATATTGAAATTTGCGAATAATCTGAGTTTTTTGCTGTTTTTTCGTTTCAGCCACGTAAATGACGTTTTCTGTCGGAAGTTGCGATACCGAGTATTCCCTATCCAGGTCAATGTACAAAAATGTAATTTCTTCCGGTCTATTTTCATCATATTCTTTCAGTGTGCAGAATGGATAAGCGTCCTTTCGATGATGCTCTTTCCAGGTTTCATAGTTTTGAACTAAACGGATCGTTCCCGGAATTTCAAAATCAATGGTCTGATTTCCGAGATAAACAAAGTCAGCCGCCTGGTCGAAAATATTCCATTTATCTAACTGTTCAGAATAAGAATACCCAAAACCGAAAAAATTAGTTTGAACTATATTATTTTTATGTGATAAATCAGCAAATACAATTGAAGTATTACTTCCTCCAATTTTGATTAATGATTTCGTTTTCCGTTTATTATGATTAAAATAATCAAATTGAATTTCTGACGAATAATCTAGTTTATAATCCGGATTTTCTTGGAATTTTTGAATCAATTTTTGAGCTACCGGAATTTCGAATTCAGGATCTTCTGTCAATGAAACGCGAATCGTATCTCCCAATCCATCCTCAAGCAATGCGCCTATGCCAACAGCAGATTTGATTCTTCCATCTTCTCCGTCTCCTGCTTCAGTTACTCCGAGGTGCAAGGGATAATTCATCCCCTGTTCTTTCATCGTTTTTACCAAAAGACGATAAGCCTGAACCATCACCAGTGTGTTACTTGCCTTCATGGAAATGACCAATTCATGATACTCATTCTTTCTGCAAATGTGAATGAACTCCATGGCAGACTGAACCATTCCTTCCGGCGTGTCGCCATACCTGCTCAGAATCCGATCCGATAATGACCCATGATTTGTTCCGATCCGCATAGCGGCTCCGTGCATTTTACAAAGTAAAACCAAGGGTGTAAATTTCTCTTCGATCCGAAGTAATTCTGCCTGGTAGCTTTCTTCGGTGTAATCTATTTCTTCAAATTTCTTTTTATCTGCATAGTTGCCCGGGTTTACACGTACCTTTTCAATCAATTTAGCGGCGATTTCAGCTGCGTTTGGCGTAAAATGGATATCTGCTACCAAAGGTGTGTTGTAGCCGCGCTTAACAAGCTCCGATTTAATTACAGCAAGATTTTCAGCCTCTTTTTTCGAAGGTGCGGTCAAACGGACCAATTCACAACCTGCATCAATCATTCGAATCGACTGTTCTACAGAACCTTCGGTGTCCATAGTATCTGTAGTGGTCATGGATTGAATGCGAATCGGATTTGTTCCCCCAATGATGATGTTTCCAACTTTCACCTCACGTGTTTCAAAGCGTTCACGATTGAATAAATTGTTGCAAAAATTGATTTGTTCCGACATCTTTAAGAAATTGTACCACACAAAGGTACGGAATGAATTTTACTGATTAATTTCTTGCAGAAGCATTTCAATTAGGAAGGAGGCTTCCTGTTTTAAATAATAGCCTCCTTCGAATTCTCGGTAGTCTGAATAGACAAGATTTGCAGAGATTAATTCTTTGATGTGTTTTGAAATAGTGGATTTGTTCTACGATATCTTCCGATCACTTCTTCAGTTGACTCATCCATGCAATCTGCCACCCTTAAATGTAGAATATTTGGACCTTTTTTTCCTTTTTTGAATTCGCTATAAAACGACTTCCATTCTTCGGGAAAGATTAATCCGGTGGCCAGGAAAATAAGACAAAATGGACTCCAATTCCCGTTTCCGAACAGATATGCCTGCATTCTGATTTCTTCCATTGAAGTCATTCCATACCCCAGGATTAGATGCTTCAAATCATGATCCTCGAATCGGGGAATGATTGTCAATTGATTTTCTTTAAGAATCCGGGATAAATCATAACCTACTGTTCCCAAGGGTTTGTTTTCAAGCACATTTAGTTGCTTATTGCTGTATTTTTTGAAAATAGTTTGCAAAGGCTTAATTACCAAATGGACCTTTAGTAATTCCACAAAACGCGCTCTGATCTTTAGTCTTGATTTATATTCGATGGTTGTAATAAACATAAGTTGATTTTAATGTTATTTCAGCCTAACGCATGTTTGAAAAAAATTAGTGTGTCCGTGTTGTTTTTTTATGATTTTTTATAATGTACACTCCCGCAGCAATCCTTGAATTTCTCTCCGCTATCACAAACACACGGATCATTTCTCCCGATTTGGGTTCGCTTTTTAGCAAGTTTCCGGTCTGCCATTTTCTGATTGAAGATCTTTTCTAATAATGCATACAATTCAGGATGTTTTTCTTCCAGAAGTTGTGGACGTTCGAAGAAATATTCACTGATCACGGATAAGAATTCTGCCCGATTTGTTGCACCATATGGATTGATATCTGACTTGCCGGCATAGATCCGATCAATTTCCTTGCTCACCAGGTCAATCCATGGAAGCGCATATTGCTTATCCATCAGCACTTTAGGAAGTCCGTCAACTTCACCGTCCGTTTTATCAATCAAATGAACAAACTCATGAATAGCGGTGTTTTGCTTGTCCGATTCGTTTTTGAAACCAAGATTCAAAGCTTCTTTCGATAAGATCATAATGCCTTCCATGCTTTGATTGCCCACCATCCCCAATATCCTGCGATTGGAATCTCCTTCAAATTGAAAGTTCTCGTCGAACATGGCAGGGTATAACAGGACCTCGTGAATGTTGGTATATTTCCAGGAGTCAAAACCGAATATTGGAATAACCGCGCTGGAAGCTACAAGTAATTTATCACTCAAACTCACCTCTGTTTTGACTCCGGTGATTCGGCAGTTGAGCAGAAATTCCTGCACTTTGATTTCAAATCGTGCTTTTTCAGCTGCATCCAGGGAAGAATAGAACAGGACTTCCTGGTTTAAAATCGTTCTCCACTGAACGGGAAATGGTTCACGTGGAACCAGCCATTTCGTATGGGAAGCCTTGTTGTAGGAAACCCAGCCGAAACCGATGAGTAAGGTGATAAGGATGAAACCGATGATGACCATGTTTATTTCTTTGTTAATTTTGAAAATAGTGTATATTTCGAGATTCTGAGAAATTTAATTCCCAATCCTTTTTCTCTATGCCATTTCCACCTATTTGGAGGAGGCTTTGTTTTTTGTAAATCCAGTTTTTACAGGGGTCGTATTTATAGTGAATCTTTCGATGATAAATGAGCATGTCTTTTTCCTGTTTTTTGCTGAAATACCATCTTTTCTCAGAAATCAGATCTCCCTTTGAGTTATATTTTTCAAGGTCTTTGTCGCCGTTAGCATAATCTATGATTACTTGTCTTATTTTCTGTCCACGGTATTTGATATTCCATTGGATAGAGTTGATGTTGGAAGATAATTCAACACTTGCACGAATGGCAATAATAATCCCATTTTTATTTCGGATAAAATAAGTGTTCCATTTACCATGGATACTGTCCAAACCATATATCCCCTGGTATAAAGTATCAGTATAAATCTTTCTTCCTTTGACTAAATCTTGGGAATCTTTAAATAGTTGGATGCAAGTAATTTGGTGATTTGTATACCCGAAGTAAAAGCAGTCTGATGCTCCAAAACAATTACTACTAGTAACTCTATCTTGATCATCATACTTATAGTGCTCTTTTCCTTCAATAATGGTGTCGCGATGTTGCCCGCTTTCATAACGAATACTTCTTGAAATAGTGTTGACAGAGTCTAAAAGCCCTTTTTTAGAGTAATAACTTGTTTTTTCAGAAAGATAAGGGTTCATTTTATTATAAATGATTAGCGTATTATACTGGCGTTTCGAAACAATTGATTGTATGTTTCCCTCCAAATTACTCGGTTCTGGCATGCATTCGTGATGATAGACCACTCCATGGCGGGTTACAAATACTTGAGCATCTAAATGAATGGAAAGAAGGAGAAACAAAAAGAGAATAGGTTTTTTCATAATTTAAATGAAGGGTTGTTTTCGGCGCCTCATCGATGTTTGAATATACTTCTTTTCAATTGATGAAAATATGCATCGAATAAATTTGTTGGATTTGGAAGCAAAACGGGCTGTCAAAATCAGGTATTTCACTACCTTTCCACCATGCATTTCGACGAATTGATCCATTTTTGTTTTCAGCTTCCCGGAGCCACGGAAACATTTCCTTTTGATAAACGGACACTCGTAATCAAGGTTCAAGGTAAAATGTTTGCCTTGGTTAATGTGGAAAACCCGACTAGTATCAACCTCAAGTGTGATCCGGAAAGGGCGATTGAATTGCGGGAACGCTATGATGGAATTCAAGCGGGATACCACATGAGCAAGAAACATTGGAATACCGTTTCTTTGGAAGGATTGGTGGATGATAAAATGATAAAGGAGTTGATCGTACACTCTTACGAACTGGTTGTTTCTGCTTTACCAAAAAAATTGCGCGATGAGCTTAAGAATTGATAAATATGTGTGGTTTGTGCGCTTGGCCAAAACAAGAACACTTGCTACGGAATTGGTCCAAAAAAACAAGATAAAACTGAATAATAATCCGGTTAAACCTTCCAAGGAAGTGAAAATCGGAGATACAGTTTCAATCATTAAGAACAATGCAACGTTTAGCTATAAGATCAAGGATTTGTTGGATCGAAGAGTAGGGGCAAAGCTGGTTTCGGATTATTTGATAGATATTACTGACCCACTGGAACTGGAAAAATTCAAAACGTACCGGGAGGCACAGGATGTGTATCGTGAATACGGAACGGGCAGACCCTCACGAAAGGACCGGGACAATTTGGAATCCTTTTTCGAATGGCTGGAGGACGATGAAGATTAAGTAAATCTCTAATTAAGCTACTATTCATGTCAAAACCACTATATGTTCTGGGAACAGGACTTTCGCACAATGGATCTGCTGTTTTATTAAAAGATGGGGTGGTTTGTGTCGGAATAGAAAAAGAACGCATCACCCGGATAAAACATGACGGAGGAAATGATACGGCCGCGATTCAATATTGTTTGGATGCGGAAGGAATTACATTGGCGGATGTCAGCCTGGTTGTTCAAACTGCCAATTTTGAAATTCCGGATCGGAACAGGTTCCACGGGAAACGCTTGTTTGCTGAAACGGAAATTCCACCGCTGGTAAGTATTTCCCATCATTTGGCTCATGCTTACAGCGCTGCAGGAACTTCTGACTTTGATGAGTGTGTGGTTATGGTAATCGACGGATGCGGAAGCCCGTATGAACAATGCATCGATTCTTCCGAAGGAAAGTTGCTTCCAGAGAATATTGCGAACCTTGCTCAAAACCAGTTGTGGTGTGAAAAGGACAGTTTTTATCATTTTGACGGACAAGAACTGAAGACCCTTTTCAAGGATTTTAGTCCCATTGAGACAAATTCGGATAAGGGATTGAAACTTCCAACAACCAAACATTCCATCGGTGGATTTTATGCAGCAGTCAGTCATTACGTTTTTGGAAACATGGACGATGTAGGGAAATTGATGGGTTTGGCGCCTTACGGAAAAGAAGGGGCGATTCAAAAAGAGGCTTTTGAGTTTCGGGATGGGTCTTTAATGGTTCGGGATGATTGGCAAAGCGAATTGAAAAACCCTTCTACCGGTTATGCCTTTTTCAAAGAGAACTTTCAATATTATGCCGATATCGCTTTTTGGGCACAGAAACAGGTTGAAAAAGCCGTTTGTTGGTGTTTTGAAGACCGTTTAAAGCGTTTTCCTCATACCAATGTCTGTTATAGTGGCGGAGTGGCTTTGAATGCTGTAGCAAACGCTTTTTTGCTTGACACCGGAGTCCTGGAGAATTTTTACATTGAACCTGCGGCCGGAGATAACGGTTTGGCTTTGGGTTGTGCTTATTATGGCTGGCTGGAGGTTCTGAAGAAGCCAAAAGTGAAACACGATGAAAATACTTGTTTCGGTAAGAGTTATTCGCTATTGGAAATTGGGGATTCGTTGAAGAAGTGTCCGAAAAACTGGAAGGTTTTGGAAATGGGTCCGGAAGAACTGGTTGAGCGTGTTGCGCAATTTTTAGCTGCGGGAAAAACGGTTGGTTGGTTTCAGGATCATGCTGAATTCGGTCCGCGTGCACTGGGTCATCGGAGTATCCTGGCACATCCCGGAATCAAAGGATTAGGAGATCATATCAATGCAAATATCAAGTTTCGGGAGGATTTCAGACCATTTGCTCCGGCTGTTTTACCCGAATTTTCTTCCCGGAATTTTCGCTCCGGAAGAAAAAGCCCATACATGATCTTGATCGATCATACCAGGAAGGAATACCTGGAAAAATTGCAAAATGTAACGCATGTGAACGGAACGGCGCGTGTTCAGACAGTCGATAAAACGTGGAATAACTTATTTTTTGAACTGATCCGGGCTTTCGAAGGGGAAACGGGATTAGGCGTTCTGCTCAATACGAGTTTCAACAAAAAGGGAATGCCCATTGTGGAAACACCCGCACAGGCAATCGCCTTATTCGAAGAATCGGCACTGGATATCCTGGTCTTAAACCATGTAATTGTTGAGAAGGATTGAGGGAAGGCGTTTACCAGCCGCCACCGCCACCTCCGCCGCCACCTCCGCCGGAAAATCCACCACCACCCGAAAATGATCCTCCGGAAGAAGAGGTCGGGGGAGTAGAGGAGGAAGAGATCACAGAAGAAAAAGAGTTTGCATTGAAGTGTGAGAATCCGTACATCCCCATTCCTAAATACCAATAACCGGTCATTCCGTAACCGGTTTGCAATTCAACAGGATTGAATTGGCCTTCCCATTCTTTGGCAAGTCCTAAAACAATTGCAAAGGGGAGAAGTCGCTCGAAAGTCTCGAAATTCAAATCGGGAGGATTGTTAAACTGGATGCGTTTTTTATCGGCGTATTCAATGAATAATTTCAAGCCAAGAATGTGGTCCATGATTTTTCTTCCTTCGGCAGTGGGCTGCTCAAATAAATAACCGAAAAGTAGGGTAAGTCCAAAGCCCAAAGCGGCCATAATTCCTATGATCACGTAGGAACCGCCAAAGAAAAATTTGATTCCGAATGCAGCAAGGATAAACAAGAACAGGAAAAGATATTGTGTTCCGTTGATTCGCGAATTGAGTGTGCGGTATTTTTCCTGGTGACTTTGTGCAATATTTTTCTCCAGGTCGTCCATGCCTTTTTTTATAGTTGCATTGTAGGTGTTTTCATAGAAAGAAAAGGAATCTTTATTGGAGAAAAAGGCTTGATATACCTGGTTTTCCGCAGAAGTTAAGTCTTGCTTCGGATGATCCGTTTTGGTAAAAGTGAATTTTGATGCACCCTGAACACTTTCTTGTTTTATTTGCATCCAACCTTTTGCTCCCAAGGAAGCAATCTGTCCGGTGAAAGCAGTGGATGAAACCAAGCCTCTGTTCATAACGGCATAAACATCTGCCGGTGAAAACCCTTCCGGGGCATCGTACTGGGGCATAATCGTTCCTGGTTTCGGATCACGACCGTATTTAGACCACAACCAGGTGTTTCGGATCAATAAAAAGAGCACCATTAAAATCAGGATTACCCACAGGGCATGACTTTTTATCCAATACATGAAATTCTCGAAGTCAGTAGGATAAATTAGTTGATTTTTATCCCAGGAAGCAGAAAAGGTCAATCCCTCATTGTAGGAAAGAAAGTCGTTGGTTTTGAAAAGCAATTCGTTTGGGCGCACTTTCGTTACCGAATAATTTTTGCCGGCATCGCCCTGCAGACCGGTATAAGCAATGTATTGTTTGAATGCCATTCCGGGAGGTAACAAAATGCGGGCGGTAAGTGTATCTATTGTAAATTTCCAGCCGTTTCCATTCGTATTCCAATACAATTCATCCACCTTGTCCAAAAAGCGCAAAACATGATTTACCTTGTAGGTGAGATCATAAGTATATTTTCCAGCTTCAAGACTCACGTTCTTATTTCCGAAATAGATTCGGATCCCGTTGTCCATGGATTCGGTATGATAATCCTCTTCTTGTCCATCGCGTTTGATGGAAACCAAGGAAAAATCAACCGTTGTCCGGCCACCTTGGTAATCGTAAGTCAAGGGAATCTCACGGTAAATACCATGATTGATGTCATAGCCATCAGCATAAACGGTAATGTGTTCGGTGATCAGCATCGAACAATCCTTGTTGATCTGATACGTTCCGTCGAAGCGGATAATATGAGCAGATTCCTGTTCTTCCTGGGAAAATGTTCCACAGGAAACAAGAATGAAAAGTGCAATCAAGAGTTGTTTGATCATGATGTCGGAATGTTTTGTTGTTCGTTTGTAGCCTGAACGTATTTTTTGCTGGAATGCCCGAAAGCACGACTGAAAAAGCTGTAAGGAATTTGGGAGATCATGCGGTTATAAGCTTCCACCGTTCCATTGTAAAATTGCCTGGAATACAATAAGTGGTCTTCGGTTTCGCGAATCTGGGCCATCAGTTTTTCAAAGTTCAGATCGGCCTTCAAATCGGGGTACGCTTCTTTAATAACGTTGATTTTATTTAAAATTTGCGGAAATTGATCGTCTGCCGACCAAATTGAACTTCGTTTCTCTGCCAGTTCCTCCAATAATTTTGCCTCATAACTGGCATAGCCTTGTGCAATCTGGATCAATTTTGGAATCAATTCATAGCGCTTCAGAAGTTGTGCGTCGATGTCCGCGAAAGAAGCTTCCACCAAATTTCGCGCGCCGATCATGCGGTTGCGAAGAACGATTATTAACACGGCGAGTAAGAGAATGATCCCGACACCTATCACAAGGTAAACCATGAGTTTTTTGCTGAAAATTAAGAATAGTATTTGGATAAAAGAGTTATTCCTTCAGTCCACATTTTTCACAACCCGCTTGTTTTTTGCGTTTTGAACTCAGATAAAATCTGCGGATGAGGTAAAAACCTGCTGCCAGAACTGCTATGATGACTAAAGCAACCTGCATTACTTGAATAGGATAAATGTAATATATGCACCAAGATAGGCCAAAACTCCCATATATCCAACTTGAATAATGGGCCATTTCCACGATTTTGTTTCGCGTTTCACCACGGCCAGAGTAGCCATACATTGCATAGCAAAAACATAAAAGACCAAAAGAGAGAGTCCGCTTGCCAAGGTGTAGGTCGGAGTTCCGTCATCGCGCTTTTGGATCTTCAGCTTATCAATCAATTGCTTCGGGTTATCATCTGCTTCATGCACGGAATAAATGGTTGCCAATGACCCTACGAAAACTTCGCGGGCAGCAAAAGAGGTAAGGAGTGAAATCCCCATTTTCCAATCGTAACCCAAGGGTTTGATAACCGGCTCGATGAATTTTCCCAAATGACCCATGTAGGAATGTTCTAATTTCACAGAGGCAATTTTGGTTTCGTAATCTGCCGTGGATTGTTCCGTCTGAACCTTCGGAACCTGGACCATGCCGGAATACTTTTCCATGTCATTTCCCGGACCGAAACTGGCAAGAGCCCACAAGATAATGGAGATTGCAAGGATGATCTTTCCGGCATCAAAGACGAAAATCTTTACCTTTTCAAACACTTCAATGCCCACATTTCCCCAACGGGGACTTTTATAGGGCGGCATTTCCAATAAGAAAACACTGAGCTCTTTCTTTTTTCTAAAGAACTGTTTGATGACCAGCGCAACCAACAATGCAGAAACAACTCCAAGCAAGTATAATCCAAAAAGTACCAATCCCTGTAAACTCAGGAACCCGAAAACGTTTTTTGAAGGAATTACCAGGGCAATGAGCAAGGTATAAACAGGCAAGCGTGCGGAGCAACTGATGAGTGGAGCTACCAGGATGGTCGTCAAGCGCTCCTGCCACGAACTGATTGTTCGTGTAGCCATGATTCCCGGAATAGCACAAGCGGCGCTGGACAGGAGTGGAACAACACTCTTTCCGTTCAGTCCGAATGGACGCATCAATTTATCAGTAATAAACACCACGCGAGCCATGTAACCTGTTTCTTCCAGGATGGAAAGCATGAAAAAAAGCAGGGCAATTTGGGGTATGAAAATCAATACACCACCGATTCCCGGGATAACACCGTCTATAACCAGGGAAGTGAATACACCATCAGGTAGGATTGTTCCCAACCAGGAAGCCAATGAGGAGGTTCCCAAATCGATCCAATCCATCGGGTAAGACGCCAATGTGAAAACAGTCTGGAAAATTACCAATAGAATGACGAGAAAAATCAGGTAGCCGAAAACCGGGTGAATCAACCACTTATCCAATTTGCCGGAAAATGGAGCCTCCGTAATTTTTTTGCTCACCACTTTGCTCACCACTTCCCGGATGCGCTCAAATCGTTCATTCGTATCTGCGATCTGACCGGGAAGGTCATTCATTGCTTTTAGCGAAGATCGTCTCGTTTCACGTGGAGCTGAATCTTTCGCCATCCATTCCTTCAATTCCGAAAGACCTGTCCCGATCCGCGCATTCGTGCGGATAATTTTGGCATCAGGAAAAGCCACTTGTAAGGCTGGAATGTTGATTTCAAAACCGTTGCGTGCTGCCACATCCGTCATGTTCAGGATCAGGGCCGTTTCCAATCCGAGGTCGTAAATCTGGGTAAATAGTAAGAGATTACGTTCTAAGTTTGTGCTATCCAAAACAACAACGACCTTTTCAGGGAAATTGGGGTTTTTAGGATTTGAAATGACATTGTAAACGACTTCCTCGTCTTTACTGCGAGGATAGATGCTGTATGTTCCAGGAAAATCGATCAGTTCCAGTTCTTTCCCATCGATGTTCAAAAACCCCGAATGTTTGTCGACCGTTACTCCCGGGAAATTTCCAACATGTTGCCTCAGACCGGTCAGCCGATTAAATAAGGAACTTTTTCCTGTATTGGGATTTCCGAAAAGGGCAATTTTTTTCATCTATTCGACTTCAATCAAGTTTGCTTCGGAGAGACGCATGGAAAGCGTATATCCGCAAACATCAACTGCAATCGGATCACCGAATGGAGCTCTGAATAAAACCTCCAATTGTTTTCCCGGGTAAAGGCCCATTTCCAATAATTTCGGCTTCAATTCACTTTCCATAATACCAAGTACCCGGGTTTTTTTATGCAAAGGAACGTGTGCAAGTGTTTTCATGTAACTACTTTCTCAGTGATGAATTTTGAGTTACAAAATTAATGGAAGCAGAGGATAGTCGGAATACCTTGTTTGCGGTATATCTTATTGATCGGATTTTAAATCGTTCAGGATCTGCTGAACATCGTTTTCGGTAGCTGTCAGCTTGTTTTTGCAAATCTGGATCAGAGCTGCAGCGCGTTTCACCTTTTCAGACAAGAGATCCACAGAAATCTCCCCTGACTCAATGTCTGAGATGATTTGCTGCAATTCCTCGTATGCCTTTTCGTAGGATAGTACTTCTTCTTTCACTAGACGAATTTACGGAAATATTAGGGAATTAGAACTTCACTTATGTAATAGCTTTTTGATTTGTGCCGGTTTACTCCAAAATCTCATTGCAAAACAATGTACTGGGTTCAGATTTGGAAACTACCTCTTTTTCCAATTTAAGATTCTCTGAGCCAGAGTATATCCAAGCAGTCCTAAAATACCAGAAATTATAATCTGCATTTTGTCAATATGAGCATTTGGTTTAGAATTATAGAAACAAAAACCATTGTAAATAAAAAATGGTAAAAAAGATATTACGTAAATTAAAGCTGTTCTCATTTATTCTCTGTTTTCGTTTTTTCTACCTTCACCTTCACCTCCTGTGCTTCTGTCACAATCTTCAATTCTTCTCCTGCCTCTGCCAGGTTTTTTCCCGAGAGAACACCTTTTTCATTGGTGACGATTGCATATCCCCGTTGTAAAATGACTTTCGGGTCCATTAATTTCAGATGCATTTCCGACTGCTCCAACTTGGTCCGTTCAAGTTCAAAGGTTCTTGGAAGAACACGAATCAATTGAGTTGTCTGGGTGTTCACCGTTTGTCGGGAGGAATTCAAAACAGATTTGGTATGAATCTGAAGCAGGTTGATAGCGTTTTCCTGCCGATTTCTTTGTATTTCTATCAGGTAAACAGAAGAAGAACGTATTTTATTACGAAGTTCTGACAGGACCTGGTTTGAATGGGTCATTTTATGCTTGACCTGGAATTCGAAATCCTTCACCATTCCATGAAAAATATTTTTTTCAGAGAGTAGAGCGGCCTGAACTTCTTGTTGGAAAGCCCGTGTCAACTGATCAAACCGGTTTTTTGTTCCTTGAAGCAGATGCTGGATTTGTTTGGGTAATTTCAATAATGCTTCATCCAACGGAGCATCCAATTCCTCGAAAATACTCAAGAGGAAATACGCCATGTCGGATGGAGTGATCCCATTCCGGAAAGCGATCAGTTCGCAAACCGTGAGATTGGTGGAATGCCCGATCCCCGTTAGAACGGGTAAGGGAAAAGTAGCGATGGCTTTTGCCAGTTTATAGTTGTTATAACAATGCATCCCGATTTCGCCTCCACCGCCGCGAATGATCACAACTGCGTCAAAGTGGTGTTGTACTTTCTGAATGCGTTTTAATTGATCCTGAATGGATCTGATTGCTGCATCACCTTGCAGTGTCGCCTCGAATAGGAAGGTGTTGAAGTGATAACGTTTCGGATGTCCGTTCAAAAGGGTTACAAAGTCGGAATAGCCTTTACTGTCTGCTTGCGAGATAATTGCCAGTCGCTTTGGAACCAATGCCATTTCCAGGTTCTGGTTGGCATTCAGGATTCCTTCCTTATTCAAACGTTCGAGTGTTTCCTGTCGTTCGCGCTGCAAAGCGCCCAAGGTATAATTCGGATCGATATCGATGATTTCCAATCCGATATTGTAGAGTGGGTGATAGGTGATTTTCACATGAAACAGGAGTTCCATCCCGTCGTGCAAAGGCTCTTTTACAATCTCAAAGAATTTTTGCTGGATGAGCTCGAAGTTCTGTTTCCAAATGGTTCCCCGCATTTCCACGACAATCGAGTCATCTTCTTTTTGAACCAATTCCGGGTAGCAATGTCCCTTCCTGGTTTGGTTCAGCTTATGCATTTCGGCTGTAACCCAGTAAGTGCGGGAATAGCGTTCGGCAATTGTTTTGCGAATCGATTCTGCGACCTGTTTGAGTGTGAAATGCTGCGGAGTTTCCATTACCTAAAAGTACGGAAAGAAACTAAACGGAACTATCTGAAGCTTCCTGTGCTCTGCCTTCATGAATCAATTTTAGCATATTGGAATTGAATGAGGGAAGAGTTGTTTCTAAAGTAGCGAAAAATTCTACGTCCGTGCGTTCAACAATTATAAGTGCTTTTTGCAAAACGATTTCACCGTTGGGAGTCAGTTTGATGATTTTAGCGCGTGTATCTGTCTGGTGTTCCTGGCGCGTTATAAATCCTTTTTCTTCCAGGGTTCTCAGCACTTTTGAAACCATCATCCGGTCGGCATTTCCCTGGTTGGCAATATCAGTTTGTGTCACGGAATTGCTTTCTCTTGAGAGCCAGCCCAGTGCGGCCAATAATACAAACTGAGTATGCGTCAGATCAAATGGGTCCAAAACGCGTTTCAGTTTCCGTTGCCACAATAGGGTAAGTTGTCCCAATAAGTAACCGGGGCTTTCATCCGGGTTCTTAAAATGAAATTCAATTTTTTTAGACATATGTTTGTTTCAGCATTTGTTGAGAAATCAGATCAAAATCGTGCTGATTGATTTCAAAAAAACCAAATCGAAATGGATAACCCCAACTTTTTTTGTTTGGAATAAAATCCAATTCGTTTATCAAAGGTAAAATAGAAACAGCCTCGTTTTTAAAAAATTCGATAGTTCGCCTGGATGGACAGAAATCTTCCGACATCTGGAAAGAATAGGTTTCATCGTCTGCTACTCTTCCAATCGCCGTAAACTCCTGGCATTTATCCGGTTTATTCATTGTATGCTTACTGGAATAGTAAATGATAAAATCATCTTTTCGCATGCGTTTCAATGGAGCCGCTTTTCCATGACAAGCTTGGGCAAATCCTTCAGCAAGACCCTTTTTCACATGGTCTTTGGATGCAACGATAATCCAATATTTCGTTTTTCTTTCCATCATGCGGGCAATTTTGTCTCCAGGAAAGTCAATTTATAACCGTCGGGGTCTTTCACGTGAAACGCTCTTCCGAAAGGGGTTTCGATGACCGGACCGGAAGTAGTGATTCCATTTCCGATGAATTCGGCTTTCAATTCGTCAACATTTTCGGTAACAGCAAACCAAAGTGCTACGCCAATTCCTAATTCTTTTCCTTCGAGAGGTTCAAGCGGTGTGCGGATTGCAAAACTTGCTTCCCCTTGATTGTATTTGAAAACACAGGCTTGTGGGTTGGTATCGCCAATTTCAAATCCTAGTTTTTTTTCATAGAAGTCTTTTGAAGCTTCCAAATCCGTCACTTGTAGTGATGCAAATGTCAATAGTCTCATTTCAAAACATTTTATTGTTGTCACAAATATAGTATTCACGACAACAATATGCAAATCTTTTTTTCAAGTGGTTTGAGGATACATGATTTGAATACACCAAAAGACAAAAAGATATCTGTCTATTTGCTCAGTAGAATCAATGGATTCGAAGCTTTAATCTTGAATTCTCCAGGGCGGATTCAAGCGATTTTCACCGGCAAAGAACAGGATTAGTTGATTTCCATCGGGATCTTTCAAATAGGCTTCGCGCCACAGCCAGGATTGATCTTTCGGAAGTTCGTCAAAAACAATTCCTTTTTGGATGAGGTCGTTGACTTTCTGATCCAGGTTTTCACATTCGAAATAAACGGAAATACCGGCACCGGTTGGCAATTCTTCTGTCAAATGAACAGAAAAAGTCGAAGTTCCATCCGGGCATTCAAACCGGGCATAATGGTCCGATTTCACGATCAGCTTCAATCCGATAGTTTGGTAGAAATCGATTGACTTGGCAATATCTAATGAGGGAACGGTTATCTGGTTCAGGTTCATGCAAAAATCAAGTTAAAGAATTAAGGCATTCATCAATCTCTTTCCAGTCATTTTTCTCCAAAATTTCTGAAGTAAAGAGTTCCGTTTCAAAAGCAGTCAGGTGTACTTTTCCGTACTTACAGATATAAAAAGAGAATCTGTTTTGTTCGTCGTGGAAAAAGAGGAATTCCGGAGAAAGGGTATCAATACGCTGCATCCAGAAAACAATTGGAATCAATCTTTCCAGATCTTGAATTCCGATCTTCAAAGCTTCATCATACCGGTCGTTTCCGATGAGTTGTTTTAAGTCTTTGTAAACTTGCTTGAGATGCGGATGTTGGGTGTTTAGATTTCCAAATAAATTGATTTTAAGATGCGTAATAATCAGTAACTTATTGGTGTTCAGATCCGAAAACAAGGTGATGAGTTTTTTGGAAAGTTTTTCCGGATAGGTTTCCAGATCGGAGTGATCAAAAGAGATAATAGTATTGAACGTTTTGTTTGATCTGCCAAGTTCGTGAAGTGTATCGAAGGCAGAAAGATATTCATTTCTTTCTGCTTCATTTTCACAGGTATTCAAGTCATCTTCACTGTAGATTGCTCGTTGAATCTGAGAGATTTCCAAGGCGCTGTTACTATGTTGTTTGAAAACATCTTTGCGCTCAATTTGTTCTATCATCTGACTTATTTTCTCTTAAAAATCCATTTTACCTTGGAGCTGTCTGTTGGTGGAGTATCCGTGCAGCTTGCTCCTTCACAAAATCCCAAACTCCATCTGGAAGGAAGTTCAATGTAATATCCCCAACCGGTTTCCTTTTGAAGTTTTTTCTGAAATGCTTTCGGAATTTCTGACCAGGTCATTCCAACATGAAACTTGTCATGTGTCAGAAACAAACTGTCGGAAGTAGCCATATAAATCGAGTCATTCTTTTCAATGACCAAATCGAAATAATGATCATTAAGTTTGACTCTTTTACTCGGACTGAATTTCCCTGCCGAAACCAAGGTTTGTTTGACAATGACCCCGTCTTTTGTTTTCGTGAGGTCGTCCTCCGGAATACCGTTCACTGTTTTCGGAGTTTCCGTTGAGCAAGCCCCGATTAGTAAGGAGGAAATGAGAAGGATAAAAGTTTGTTTCATATTCGTGTTTTTGAATTAAATTACTTTCCTGCGTTGATCCGCGCTGCCAATTCTTCCGCTTCTGCAACAGAAAAATTTCCACTGATCTCGGTTTTGCCTCCGGCAATTGCATCATTCACTACCGGGCAGGAAAGCACCCGGTTGTCTATCGTTATTGCAATCGGACGACCAATATTTTTGCGGGTCATAATCTCCCAATCGTGAGCTCCTTGATCATTCATGGAGATTCGGATGACGGGCATCTGATTGTAATCAGCTATTGCAGTTTCAGCGGATTTAATAGATTTCCCGTCAACAATTGCTTTGTTTCCATCAGGTACTTTTACTGCATACAGTGCATACATCTTTTCCCCGTTTGGTGACTCTTCCAAGCCGAATGACCACATGAATCGCAGATTTTTCGGGAAATTGCTCTTGAATCCTGGAATAGCCAAAATGGAATCTATGATTGGAATATGCTCTTCTTCTGCATAAGCGAAGGCATTTTTTTGATTTATAACTTGGACAATTCTTCTTAGGTCTCTGGGATTTAACTCATCGAGATGTAATGTACTGTTCAATGAAAGTGAATCGTGATCGTGCGCCCAATTGCAGGCTGCATTCCACGAATCCAGGATTTCGTTGGTTCCGTAAGTCTCAAAGAACTGAACATTTCCGGGTTTTACATTTTTCAGTTTTATATTATTGGATTGATTGCCGCAAGCAGTTAGTACCAGAAATAATACGAATGGAAGAAGTTTCATGGTTGAAAGTTTAGGGATAAAAATACGATTTATTGGGTTTCCCGCAGTAAGGGCACGGAAGAGTGCAGAAGTTTTGATATGAGAATTTTCCATTTGCGTGAAAGATTATAAACCACCTTCAGCGACGCTTAGTTTCCTTCTAATTAGAAGCCAAATCCAGCAAAATCAATCCTTTAAAAATTATACTTATCTTGTATGGATTTGCTTATACCGAGTAAATCCGGATAAATATCTCTTTCAGATATTCCCAATATTTCGAGCTCTTTTTTGATGTTTGCTTTCGAGTATTTGTCAATTATAATTTTTGCTAGATATTTCTGGTTATTTTCAAAATCTAAAATTCCATTAACCTCATTTCCAAAAATTGTAAAACAAGATTTTTGATTTCTCATCCGATCATCTAATAGATATGGATAAATGGCAAGAGGAAAAAAATTCTTTTCATATGGATCGTGACTATGATCAAAGTCCATTAACAAATACATTCGAAATAATTCATCAAGATTTAAATTTCCGTTTTTATCAATTAATTCAACTTTTTTAGATGATTGAGGAAAATAAATACTGCTTGTTTGAACAGTTCCATTTGAAAACTGGTTTATAACAGAACGATTAAAATTATGTGGAGATAATAGCCACACAACTGAATTGTGTTTTTTAAACGAGTCATCAGAGATTGAAAAATATAGGGCAATTAAAGCACTTTCTGTCCAATCCAATAATCTAGTATCCATCCCATAATGTTGCATTAAGAAGTATTTATTCCAATCATTATTTTTAATTCTATTCTTATTAAGAAACATTTCAGCCTCCCGAGAAAAGGAAGGTTTTAGATTGCACTCAATATTTATTACATCTTCGAAAACAAGGTTTTTTATGAAGTCATCTGATAAAGGCCCTCCACGGTTTCGGAATGCTTTTGGAATTAATGGAGTAGAAATTTCATCACTCCCTTCTCCCCTAAACCAAATGTTTTTTACTGCTTCAGTAGGAGAAGAAATAGTTGTAATTTTTTCGTGCATTGAGTTAATAAATTCTGATACGGATTTTATTAGGATTTCTTTACTCATTAATCGGTTTAATATAGGAATGAATAATCTTTGCCCAAACCTAAACAAAAGTCACAAATCTGACAACCGTATTTACCAAAATTCCTCTGCGTTCCTCTGCGAAATCTGCGGGATAAAAATGTTGATTTCCTCCCCCTTGTTTCCCCTCGAAAGGAGGAGATTGATTTCCTCTTAATCTGCAGGAGATCGAGAGCTAAAAATTTTCCTAATTTTGTACCATGAATAAATCGAAATTTACTGTAACAGCTGCGCTTCCATATGCGAACGGACCCCTTCATTTAGGACATGTTGCCGGTGTTTACCTGCCTGCTGATATTTTTGTGCGATTCCTGCGCTCGAACGGACACGATGTGGCCTTCATTTGTGGTTCGGATGAACACGGTGCTGCAATTACCTTACGCGCTAAAAAAGAAGGAATTACCCCACGTGAAATTGTAGATAAATACAACAAGATTATCGGTGATTCATTCAAACAGTTCAATATCTCATTTGATATCTTCCATCGCACTTCTGCGCAGATTCATATCGAAACGGCGCAGGATTTCTTCAAGGTCTTGGAATCAAAGGGAAAATTCATTGAAGAGACAACTGAACAATATTACGACGAAGAATACCAGCAGTTTTTAGCTGACAGATACATTACGGGAGAGTGCCCGAATTGCGGAAACCCGAATGCTTACGGAGACCAATGTGAGAGATGTGGTTCGGATTTGAGTCCGACGGATTTGAAAAACCCGGTTTCCACTCTGAGCGGATTGAAACCTGTTCTCAGAACGACTTCTCACTGGTTCTTGCCAATGGATCGCCACGAAGAGTGGTTGCGTCCGTGGATCAAGGAAGGAATTCTGGATGGAAAACAGCAGCACAATCCGAAAGCCTGGAGAAACCAGGTGATCGGTCAGTGTATGTCCTGGATCGATGGTGGTTTACACCCGCGTGCTATGACCCGTGACCTGGACTGGGGAGTTCCTGTTCCACTTCCGGGTGCGGATGGGAAAGTACTCTACGTGTGGTTGGATGCTCCGATCGGCTACATTTCTGCAACCAAGCAATGGGCGTTGGATAATGGAAAAGACTGGAAAGATTACTGGTGTAATGAAGACAGAAAATTGGTTCATTTCATCGGGAAAGACAATATTGTGTTCCATGCAATTATTTTCCCGATCTTATTAAAAGATCACGGTGGATTCATCTTGCCGGACAACGTACCGGCTTACGAGTTTCTCAACTTGGAAGGGGACAAATTCTCGACTTCGCGCAATTGGGCTGTTTGGTTGCATGAATACTTGGAAGGATACCCGGAGAAGATCGATGAATTGAAATACACATTGACATGCATCGCTCCTGAAACAAAAGATGCTGAATTTACCTGGAAGGAATACCAGGCACGTGTAAACAACGAGTTGGCGGATATCCTGGGGAATTTTATCAATCGTGCATTGGTGTTGACTCAAAAGTATTACGGAGGAAAAGTTCCGGAATGTGGCGAATTGACAGCTGAAGATCAACAAGTGTTGACCGACATGAAAGCGATTCCTCAACGTATTGCCGATTTGGTATACCAATACAAATTACGTGATGCGCAGGCAGAAGCTATGTTGTTAGCACGCATTGGAAACAAATACCTGGCGGATAACGAACCGTGGAAATTGGTGAAAACCGATCCGAAGCGCGTGGAAACGATTATGAATATCGCCTTGCAAATTACCGCGAACCTCGGTTTGGTATTGGATCCGTTCTTGCCGGAAACAGCCGCGAAGATCCGGGCATTTGTAGGAACTGAACCGAAACCGTGGGATGTGGCTGGAAGTATCTTATTGCAGGCGGGAGACCAGACAAACGAACCAAGCATCCTGTTCCAAAAGATCGATGACGAATTTGTGGCAAAAGAAGTGGAATTCCTGCATGCTTCCCAACCGGTAGCCGAAACGAACTTCCCTCCACAGAAAGAGGAAACGTCGTTTGATGACTTCAGCAAAATGGATATCCGTTTGGGGACAGTCGTGGATGCGATCCGCGTACCGAAAGCGGATAAACTCTTGCAACTGACGGTCAATACAGGAATTGATACACGGACAATCGTTTCCGGGATAGCAGAACATTATACCCCGGAGGAAGTGATTGGAAAAACAGTTGCTGTGCTGATGAACCTGGCACCTCGCAAAATCCGTGGAGTGGAATCCCAGGGAATGATCTTGATGGCTGAAAACGAAGAAGGAAAATTGAGCTTTATGATTCCTGAAAGAGGATTTGAAGCGGGTGGAGAGATTCGATAGATTACACATATTATTTCCCGTAGAGGGAAGCAGAAGAGCGCAGAATATTTCTGTGCTTTTTTGTTTTTTACATAGTTATAATTGAGTTTAAATCAAGTAGATGCTATTAATAAGGTTCATCATAAGCAGTTAATAACCTATCTCAGATTCTCGAAGTTGAAGTTGGGAATATCCACGGGAATTATAAAGAATTGTATTTTTGCAGGTATGACAGAGCGAAAGAAGATAATCCTATACAACGATGTAAAACTCGTAGTAATCTCGATGTTGACTGCCTTAGTCTGCTGTATTTTGGCACTTGTTTTAAAATTGCTTACGGAATTGGTTCAACATCGGTTGTTTCGTTTCGGAAGTGAAAGCAACCTCATTTGGTTTATTGTATTTCCGACAGTTGGGATTACAGCGATTTATTTTTTGCGCAAGTATCTTTTCAAGAATCGAAAAAATAAGGGAATCACCGAGATCTATAAGACCTTGGATCAACGGAAAGACCATTTACCTTTATTCAAAGTTCCATCCCATTTGCTCAATGGGTTTTTCACGGTGATTTTTGGAGGATCGACGGGAATAGAAGTTTCTACGGTAGTCGCAACAGCCACGGTTGGCAATGAGGCTTATAAACGCGATTTTTCCGCCAAGATGTATAAACGGGAATTGGTCAGTGCCGGAGTGCTTGCCGGTGTTGGTGTCTTGTTTGGAAGTCCGCTTGTGGGCCTGTTCTTTGCATTGGAAGTCATCGCCCGAAAGATAAACCGTTCGCTTTTGATCAGTTGTATTTCAGCAGCTTTGGTGACGGGGATTTTTGTTTTAGTGCTTGATAGTAACCCGTTACTGCCTTTTGAAGTTCAGGATTGGGCGTGGAAAGCGTTGCCGTTTTTCATCTTGTTGAGTTTGTTCGGAGCGTTGCTTTCTGTTTATTTCACGGTTTTGGTGATTCGGATCAAGGAATTTTTTGGGAGAATCCCGAATAATTTCCTTCGTGTGAACCTGGGAGCTTTGTTGGTTGGGGCTGCAATTGTATGCTTTCCCTTCCTATACGGAGATAGCTATCACGGATTGATCGAACTGATTCACCAGGTAGTGGAAAACGAACGGGTTTCTCTTGCAATTTTGGCTCTATTGATTGTCATCAAACCTTTAGTTGCTGCGCTCACCCTGGGAGCTGGAGGAGATGGAGGAGTGTTTGCGCCGAGTATTGTAGTTGGAGCGGTATTGGGTTTATTTTTTGCCTTACTCTGTAACCAGGTTTTTCATACGGAACTTGTTCCTTTGAACTTTGCTTTGGCGGGAGTTGCTGCGACTCTTTCCTCTGCAATTTCAGCACCGTTTACAGCCTTGGTTCTTGTCTGTAACCTGGTTCCGAATGGCTACGCGCTTTTCATTCCAGTATTCATCAGCAGTTTCCTGGCGCAACGGATTGCCCGATTTATTCTTCCGTATAATGTCTATACATACGGGATGAACAAGGAGTCTAAGATAAGCTGATTAAAAATTAGCTGGAGGGGTATAAATCAATTGGCAGTGCAAGCTTGGTCGCTGGTGGCTTTTGCCTTGCTGGTTTCTTTTACTGTTCCGTTTGAGTAACTCGCACCCCCAATTCCATTGCTGCAAGAACAAGTATATTCTTTTTTGCAAGCTGATAATGATAAAAGCAATCCGGATAATAGAATAGTCAATTTTTTCATAAGGTGTTTTAAGTTACACGAGGTGTTTTTTGTTAAGTGTGTTATTTGTTTATTTATCTGTAACCGACTTTCTGTCATGGCTTTCCAAGTAGGAATTTACGATTTTCTTTTGTGTTTTGCGATTGCGTTGAATGGAACGTTTGTAGCTATTTTCGGAACGGAGAACAAAGGGTTGACCTAAACTCACAAAGAATTTCTGAATAGGTGGGTAAATTCGCCAGGAGGTCTTCGGTAGTTGCATGGTTTTACAGGAAGCTTCACCCAAGAAGAACCAATTATATCCCAGATGTGTTTTATAAACCAAATTCCGTTGCCATTTTTTGGACGGAAAAGGTCCGTCAACAGGTTCCAGACTGAGAGCTAAGGCGAGTGAAATCGTGTCGTCATCCGCGGGAGCTTGAGTAATGGTCCAGGCATAAATTGCGCGGATTGCTTCGGATTCCGTTTCGGGAAAATAGGTTGCTGGAGTTCCTAGCAATGATCCCACGTATTTCCAAAAATGGAATAAACCCTGAATTTCCTGTTCGGTGGGTTTCATCCCTAATTTTCGCAGGCCGTCGAGGAATATGATCGAGAAACCCAAGTTGGTCGCCAGCATATCCCATTGATTCAGAGGCGATCCCCAATCAGCTTCACGCCATTTCCCTTCGTCCAGGATACTTACGCGGGCATACGCATGCATCAGACGGATTTTCAGGCATTCTTTCAAACCGATTTGAGGATTGGTGATGGCATTTTCACCGATGATCCGAACCCAGAACTCGGTAGTTTCCGTTAGGCGTTTAGCGGCACCTTTTTTTAAAGCTCCCGTAAATACAAGTGGTTTGTTGATAGCAGAAGATTCGTAACCGCCCATCAGGCAATAATTGCGGAGAACCATCAACCCCAATGATCCGGAACGTCTGCAAAGCATGGAGCCTTGCTCCAGTAGACCTTCATTTAACCAAGTTGGTTTGGTGGTGATTTCTGCAACCAATTGATTGAGGGAATCCGGAACGTTTGCTATTTTCTCGCCATCGAGTAATTGGTTGATCCACTGGTCGGCCTGTTTGAATCCATGTTTCTGATAAACTTCCCGGATGACTTGGTCTGCCAGTTGATCTGTTTCAAAAAGGCGCGGGATGAACTGCGCGATCTCTTCTTTTCCAGGAAAGGTTCCAATGAGTTTTTTTGCAAGCCCCTTCCCATTTCCCGTTTCCCAATAGATGGAAAATCCGGGTGAAGGATAGTAGAACCGCGCTGGAATCATTCTTTTTCGCCTTTAGTATGTTTTTGGAGCAGATCTTTCATGGTATCCAGTTGAATTTTCTGCATCTCCAATAATTCTTGCTGTTGATGAATGATGAGATGATCTATCTTGTCGTGCAGCAACCGGATTTCAACTTCTGATTTCAGGTTGATCATGTAATCCTTCTTTGAGCGCTCTCTGTCCTTCTCTTCTTGTCTGTTCTGACTCATCATAATAACAGGAGCCTGAAGTGCTGCCAAACACGATAGAATGAGGTTTAAAAGAATGAATGGATAAGGATCGAAACCTTTGTTCAGGAGAAAGAACACATTGAATGCAATCCAAGCCAACAGAAAGGTCATGAATGAAATAATGAAGGTCCAGCTTCCACCGAAGGTTGCAACCTTGTCTGCTACCCGCTGACCGAGCGTATCTACGGCGGTTTCATCCTCCAGTTGGTCGGAAAGCAATTTCTTTTCACTGAGTGCTGCCAGGACGGTCTTATCCAAACTGGTCAATTCTCCCATTTGCTCCTGCATCATATCGGAAAGGTATTTTTCCCGGTAGCTGTTCAATTCACCAATGGACAAATGACAGTTTTCAGTGAAATTGGGATTTTCCTTTTGAATAAGGTCCAAAACGGATCCGCGAATTGTTTTTGCAGAAATTCGCTCGGAAAGTGGAAATTCGGTATTTGACAGATCGCTGCGAAAAGTGCTCATAATTGAAAATGGATTTGGTCTCGTGAATTTACACAGAAGGATTTAATTAAACTAAAAATGCCCCGAATCGCGATATAAACCGGATCGGGGCATTTATTCGATGAATGATTATTTTATATTCTTTAGCATGTATGCAGCAAGCATTTTTGCTCCTTTAGCGTAAGATTCTGAAATCCGGGCACCTGTATCGTAGTCATATCCACCAAATTGTGAACCTGGGACATCAGGTTGTTTTAATTTAGCCAACACTTTTGATTCATCACCTGATTCAACAAAAATGTATTCAAAGGCAACAGCCGCACTTCTGCGCATCACGCCTATATTGAATCCGGGTTCAACAAAGGTTGTTTTTACGATTAGTGTATAAGTCGCTTTCTCATTGTTTTGAGCGGGATGAATTTTTCCGGTTAAGCCTTTATCAAACAATTCCTCGAATTTATTCGGAAACCGTTCTTTTTTATCGCGTTCCCAAGATTTCTCCCAGGTATCACCTCTTCCTGCTTCCTTTTCGTTATACTCTTTTATTTTTTTATTCTTGTATTCACCCTCGCTTGAAAATCCACCGACTTGAAAATCAGAGAAATCGTATTTAACATTCAATTCTGTTTGACCTTTTAAAAAGGAAAGATCTCCGGATTCAGTGCGGATTTTTTGAGCCATGGAAGTAAAACTGAGTCCAGCCACAAACAATAAGCTTAATTTCATATTTTTCATATTTTTTGAAGATAAATGTACGATTTTTTATAATAGATCATTCGCCAGATTTGCCAATTCGGAGCGTTCTCCTTTTTCCAAACGAACATGAGCAAAGAGATTCTGACCTTTCAGGCGGTCGATGAGGTACGCAAGCCCATTACTGTTTTCATCCAGGTAAGGAGTATCAATTTGATGAACATCTCCGGTGAAAACAATCTTAGTTCCTTCTCCTGCACGTGTAATGATGGTTTTTACTTCGTGAGGAGTCAGGTTTTGTGCTTCGTCGACAATGAATAGGATATTGGATAAACTTCTTCCGCGAATAAAGGCAAGCGGAGTGATCAGAATGCGCCCGCTTTCTTCCATCTCGACAATGTGCTTGTGGCGTTTTTCATTTTCCCCGAATTGGGATTTGATAAATTTCAGATTATCCCACAGCGGCTCCATGTAAGGACCGATCTTATCTTTTGCATCGCCAGGAAGGAACCCGATTTCCTTGTTGGAAAGTGGGACCAGTGGACGGGCTAAAATAATTTGCTGAAATAGTTTGTGTTGCTCCAATGCTGCAGCCAATGCAAGCAGCGTTTTCCCTGTTCCGGCCACACCTTGCAAGGCAACCAGTTTGATGTTGTTATTCATTAGGGCATTGATGGCAAAAGCTTGTTCGGCATTTTTAGGCTTGATTCCGGAAGTATATTCTTTTTCGACACGTTGAAGTGTATCCGTATGCGGATCGAAATAAGCCAAACCGGAACTTTTACCGTTTTTAAGAATATAGTAACCGTTCGCAATTTTTTGATTTCCGAGAATCCCTTCTTCGTCTATGGTTCCCTTTAAGAACAATTGTTTGATTGTCTCGGATTCAATGCCTTCAATGGTGGAGCTGGATGTTTGTTCCAATTCTTGTGAATGCACCTTTCCTGTTTCATAGTCCTCAGCAAGGATTCCCAATGCCTTCGCCTTGATTCTTAAATTGATGTCTTTTGTGACAAGGATTACCTCCTTCTTGGGATCCTGCTCTTTTACTGCAAGGGTTGCGTTGATAATTTTGTGGTCATTTTTTCCAACACCATAAACCGTTTCCGCATCTACTCCCTTTGGTTGTGAATCGAGAAGTACTTTAAATGATCCCAGGTTGGGTCCCAAAGTAATCCATTGTTGTAAACCACCGTTTGCTGAAATCCTGTCAATAAAACGAATTACTTCACGGGCAGAGAAATTTTTGGTGTCATTTCCAATTTTGAATTTGTCCAATTCTTCCAAAACTGTGATTGGAATGGCAACATCATGTCTTTCGAAATGCATGATTGCGTCGTAGTCATGTAATAGAACAGATGTGTCTAGTACAAATAGTTTGTTCTTTTTAGCCATGCTGAAGTATTTCTATTAAAGTACTTCTTTCTCATATCTGATAGACGGTGGCAGAATCAAACTTATTGACAAAGATTTGTGATTAAAAAAGGGAGCTCTTAACTCCCTTTTAACCTATTGTTTATCTTTCTATCACAAAGCGCTTCAGCGTTTTAGCTCCCAGTGATTGTAATTCGATACTGTACATTCCCATAGCAAGTTTTCCACAGTCAATTTTAGTTTGACCAGGCACCAAGGTAGTGGAAGAGATAACTCTTCCGGCTTGATCCAGGATTCGTGCTTCGATTAACTGACTTGAACTGTTGTCCACGTTTAAAACCGTATTTGCAGGGTTTGGATAGATATTCACTGCCTGATCCAATAGCTCTGAAACAGAATTCGGTTGAGCAGTTGAAAGACGGTTATCGCGATTGGATCTTGTCGTATTGAAATCCTGAGCCATCTTCGTACTTGAACATAGACTTGGAGCGTCAACTGTCACTTCGTAAAACAAACCATCTGTTGTTGAAGGTTGGTCTGTATATGTAAACAAGTTGATTGGCATGGTTGCAAGTGTTGTCCAACCGGCTGCATCCGTATGTCTTCTCAATACGAAGTTCGGATAGGTAAATCCTTCATAGCTATCCCAGAACAGGTTGATATCATTTCCTAAACCATGACTGATCACCAGGTGGATTGTTTTGTGACTGGCACTTAATTCGGATTCATTTCCGCAATCGTCAACAGATGAAATCTTGTATCTCCAGGAACGAACGTTCGGTGAAGCAACCAGGTCGTTGTAAATGGATTCATTCGAATAAAGAACGGAACCTACAATCTGATAGAAACCGGCTTGTGAAGTTTCACGGTAAATATTGAAATGATCGATGCCTGTTGTAATGGGTTTTGTCCAAACTACCAGGTTAGTGTTCGTTGTCGAATCCACAGTAACCAAACAAATTTCGATCGGATCCGGAAGTGTGGATCCCACAGTTCCACCCAAAACAGTGATACATCCTGTTCCTCCTGTCACGGAAACAGAATAAGTACCCGGACTAAGGTTTGTGATGTTCTGTGTTGTTGCACCGTTTGTCCAGGAATAAGCTGTTGGATTCCCGGAGATAACTGTCAATTGAATCTGACCGTCATTCGAACAAGAAGAAGGTATAATTGTATCAATCGCCAAAGTTGGTCCGAAGTTATTGGAAACTAAAGCTGCAGAGCTGAATGTACATCCGTTTGCATCCGTAATGGAGCAGGTATATGTTCCCGCACCAATGCTTGAGAGTGTAGCATTATTAGTACCTACCGCGGTTCCTTGGCCGTTTACCCATGCATAATTGAATGGAGCAGTTCCACCATTGAATGTTGCGGTTACCTGACCATTAGTTGCGGCACAACCGGGTTGAGTGATTGTCATTTGGTTCAACATGATCTGCTGCGGTTCGTTTACAACATAAGTTGCTGTGGAAACACACCCCAATGCATCTGTAATGGTCAATTCGTATGGTCCGCCGGCTAATCCGGCGATATCTTCAGTTGCTGCACCGTTCGACCACGCATAAACCAATGGAGTTGCTCCACCGGTTACTGTTACATTGATTCCACCGTTGTTTGTACCATAGCAAAGTGCTCCTGTAGGAACTCCGGTCTGAGAAAGTCCGTTGGAACCGACCATGGAAGTGGAAGTCGCAAGACATCCGTTTGCGTCCGTTACGGAAACCAGGTATTGTCCTGGAGCAAGATTGGAAACGTTTGATAATGTTGAACCGGTACTCCAATAAATGGAATAAGGTGATTGCCCGTTTGTGATTGCTACGGAAGCAGTTCCTGTATTCTGATTACAGTTTGAGGTAGTTGTCGTTACATTCAGATCGGGTGTTTGATTAATTGTAAAGGGCAAAGTACTTGAACTGGAACACCCGAATTGATTGGTTTTGCTGTAAGTCATTACTACGGTCGATCCTGTTGGATAAGAAGGATAGAAGATATTGTTCAGAATTCCTGTTCCTGACCAAGTTCCACCATTTGGATTTGCCCAGTTATTCAAGTTAATGGGATTTGCATTTTCACAAACCGCATTCGTCGGGTTTGTAAAATTGATAATTGGTTTTGGATTAACAATCATTTGAATCAACTGTGTTCCGCAAGAAATCCCATTGTCAAATAATTCAAATTGCAAATCGACAATAGTCGGTGAACTTACATCATTCGTATTATTGATATTTAACGAGAAAGATAAGTTTCCTGAAGGAAAAACAGTGATTGCCGAGTTAGGAATGATCCCGACGTTCTGAGAAACACAAGTCATCGTCAAACCTTGTTGACTGAAGTTTGGATCTAAGCAGTAAACAGAATTACTGGCAGAGTTATTGAAAACAGAAGATTCACACATTGCGAAGAGATCCCAATCTTCAATGTTCGCCAATTGGTTATATTCTTTCACGTAGAACTTACCACCGTCAACATACGCGATGACATAAACACCATAATTGGAGACCTCGGTTCTCAGGCATGTCGCTGTAGATGGTGCTAATGCTGCTCCGGTGGTGATTTGGCTTACTACCGGTGTTGCTGCAGAAACATTGGCTACTTTCTTAAAGAAGCAAGAAGTTGTTTTATAGAATACATACGCATCACTGTTATATGTGTCAAAATCAAAATCAGCGACGGTTCCGCTGGTGCTAATAGCAGTTTGAGTACCAAAAGTGGTTCCGTTGAAAGAACGCAATCTTAAGGGATACGGTGAAGATGTAACAGACCAAACAGAACTGGTAACCGTGGCTCCATTATTTTTCTCAATCAGCATTTTGTATGCCCCATCTATATTATCCAGTGTATTGTTGGTATATACACCACCGCTAACAGAAACATCCATCGGAATATAATCCGACATATCGGCTTCTCCATGAATGACATAGGTTGTATTTCCGTCTACACAAGAGCTTAACTGACCTGCAAAACTTGTTTGTTCCAGGTTTGGACTGGCACCACCATGAACGGTTTGTGTCGACATATTGATCGTGATCAATGCATTATCCGGAAGATAACCGGTTGCCTGGTCATTTTCGTTGAAGAAGGTTAATATTAATTGGCCGGAAGCATTTGCACGAAGAGAATAATCGTCATTATAATTTACGGTATTATAACCGCCCGGACCCATTGTTTGAAAAACCCAGGAAGTTCCGTTGAATTTATAGATATAGAGATATTGGCTTGGTAAAGCTCCTTGATTTGATTTTACAGCAAAAACGGGAGTTGTTTCCCCGATAACCAACAAATCGAGACCGGATGTAGTTCCTGGAACAGTAGCTCCGGACATTGATATCCATGAGCTGGTAGTGGGGCTCCATTTATAAATGGTAACGACTCCACTGTTAAGGGCGGCGGCGTATAAATTTCCACCGGGAGTAGTTTCGATGTCAACTTCGGTTGCATTGGCAATACCGGTTGAACTTCCGATGTAATTCCAACCTTGTGAAAAAGAAAAGGTTGAAACGAAAACAACTATTAGCGTAAGTAGTTTTTTCATAAGTAATATTGTGTTAGCAATTAACAAGTAGCAAATGTATGCAAATATAATTTGGGCGTTTGAAAAGACTTGTATGTTGTAATTCTCTTTGAGTATTTTCGGTATTTCTACAAATGGTTGGTAAAAAAAAGAGTCCGCCACGGCGGACTCTTTTGATATAGCAAATCAATATAGTTTAATATTTACTGATTCTTTTTGTAATCTTCGAATGTGCGGAACTGATCTCTACCAGGTAGATTCCGGATTGAATTCCCTCCAGTTGCATTTCGACTTTTGAATCGGAACTTGAAATGGTAGTGATAACCTGTCCGGAAAGTGAAGTGATACGATAGGTGATCTGCTCATTATTTGTCTGAACAAAAGTTACCATTCCTTGAGTTGGATTCGGGTACATCCCGATCTCATTCAAATAATTCTCATCGATTCCATTGGAAGAAGCACCATCAACGCCATCACCGGCTGCAAATTGTCCACGTTCACGATTGGAGCGGGTTGTATTGAAATCTTGTGCTTTTTCAGCTGTACAAGGAGAATTTGTGAGCATTTCGATGTAGTAATCCACGTTGGTAGATCCAGGCGGGGGAACATCATTATAGGAAGAGATTCCAAGAGGGATGGTTGAACTGACCGGCATCCAATCAATTTGATCTGTTTTTCTCCAAACCCTATATCCGGCAACGTTTCCTGATCCTTCATAATCATCCCACAGAACGTCAAATGATCCGTTTCCAACATTCAGAATGGTATTCAAATGCAAGGTTTTGTGTTCCGTAGAAATTGGGCCTTCAGTTCCACAAGCATTTACAGCCGATAGTTTATAACGCCATGAACGGTTCATAGGTGAAGCAACCACGTCATTGAAGTAGGATAGGTTTGTTGCCATTACGGTATCGATTAACTGGTAATTTCCAGCCAGATCGGATTCCCGGTAAATATTGTAATGATCTATTCCGGAGGTCTCGGTTTTCTCCCATACGACAAGATTTGTTGTAGTAGAAGTGTCTACGGTAACCAAACAGATCGGCTGAGAAAGCGGAGCTTTTGTTCCAACTTGAACGGTTTTCGAAGAATAACATGGTTGATTGGAAGGACCGTTAAGAACTGTAATTGTATAAGATCCTTCCGCAAGGTTGAAGATACTTTGAGTGCTTTCGCCATTCGACCAGCTCCATGAGCTTGCTACACCACCACCATTCGGATCGGGAACAAAAGTGGTAGTGATCCCACCGTTGTTTTGATTACAGTCTGTGTTAAGAACCGCTGCTGTAATATCAACCGCATTGTAATCGTCCAACTGATATGTGAATTGCTTGATGCATCCGTTTCCATCTGTGACTTTCAAGGTGTAGAAACCATGTCCGACTCCTGTAAGGGTTGATGTTGTTTGCCCCGTTCCAATCCAATCATAAGTTGGAGCTGCAGCAGATATTGAGGCAAAAATTCCTCCGTCTGTTGCTCCACATGTTGGTTCAAAACCGAATAAATTTCCTGTTATAGGTGCCGGTTGTGTGATCACATAAGAACCGGAAACCTGGCAACCTGTGTTATCCCAAACATTTACGGAATAATTTCCCGGTGCCAGGTTGGAAATAGTTTGAGTCCCATACCCGTTAGACCAAACAAACTGGTAGGAACTCGGGTTTACTATATTAATGGTTATTGAACCATCATTTAACCCGTTGCATGAAACGTTCGTAATGGTGGGTGTAAGTGTTATTCCGGTTGCATCTACAGTCGTAGCACCGGAAATGTGACAATTGTAATCATCTGTCACATTGTAATAATACGGTCCTGGTGCCAGGTTCGAAATGGTCGTTGTATTTTCTCCCGTTGACCATTCGACTACATAATTGGTGGAGGAGCCTGCCGTAAAGGTTACCGCTGCAGTTCCTGTCGTTGACCCGCAGGCACTCGGTGTTGAAACAACGGAAGCACTTCCCAAATTAGGGAAGGTAAGTGTTCCGGATGTGTTTACGATACATCCATTGATTTCATCTTGCAAGGAGATGGACCCACCTGTAAAACCTTGAGAAACGACAGTCCCATCAATCGTTGTTCCTACAACCGGGGTTCCATTGATCTTAAAAATCCCGTGGTCATAATAATTGACGTAGTTTGTCAGATCAATCAAGTTGTCATTGCTACATAGTGTCACAGGGTTGGATGCAAAAGCAACCGCAGGGGCTGCAGTTTGCCCAACGAGATTCGGAGGGAGAATGACATTTTTAATACTGTATCCATCAAAAAGCTGTAAGATAACGTTTGAATTTCCTCCCGTGCCAACAAAACCGTAAATGGCATATTTTGTGACAGATGGAGATGCTGTATTATCAAAGTAAATCAACTCAGCAGTCATCCCACTGATTACACCACTTTGATCTAGTACACTTTGAATTTTCAATGGCCCATCCTTGTTGTCATCATAAAACTCCAACGCATGGTAGATAAGATTTTGATGATTGGAACAAGTTCCTGTTGTCGAAACGATCGAACTCGGATTGATTTCCGGTTTGGTATTGTAAACCTTGTAGTAATAGTATCCGTCGTTTTGATAGTTTATTGCCAGGTGTTCACCACTTTGATCCAGGGAAAGCATGAACAAGTTGTTCAAACCTGCGGTAAGTGGTACTTGAATTCCCAAAGTATCCCAGGTTCCGGTTCCCCAATCTTTTCTAAATACATAGGTATTTCCAAAATTACCATCACCTGCGGGGCTAAAATTCGAAAGGATGAAGGAATAAGCAGCATTCTGGGTAACGGCAAAACGAACGCTGTCGATATTGAAAATCAGGGAAGGATCTGCAACGCTGTTCAGTTGCACGTTATTGGTTCCTGAAAATGATTTTTCGTAGGTTTTTTGATCTGTATAATTACGCATATAGATCATAGGCGTGTTTTGCCCGTTTCCAACCAGGAAGAAATTTCCTGATGTGAAATTGTTCCCTAAGTCATTTTTTAAACGACCGTCATTGGCTCCACCTGAATTATAATAAGTCAATGAATAAGGAGAATTGATTGGTGCAACAGCCAAGCGATTGTTACCTGCACCTGAAATGCCATAATAAATAGAGGTGGATGAAAAAGAGATAATGAAATTTCCTGCACCACTGTATCCCGGATCCAGTAAGGTATTCAAACCGAATTCGGTGTCCCAAACGTTTGTCGCGGTGTTGAATGTACAGATACTGGTATTGGTATTCTCAACAAACATCACGATTACTTTTCCGGATACCGGATCAGCCTTTAATTCCCATGTTCCCAATCCACCGGTAGCGATCAATGAGTTGTAGCCAACGATTGTATTGGTTGTAAAATCGAATTTGTGAGCGAATAAACCACCGCCACCACCGGTTACGAGGTATGCTTTATTACCGATTACTTCGCCTTCAATTCTGCTCAGGCCGGAAATATAGGTGCTTTCAGAGGTCAACCATCTCCAGGTGCCCACTTCCGGATTATACATCGTAACACGAATATAATTTCCGATGGAATCACTGAAGTGATACAATTTTCCCTGATACATGATCGATTTCACTTGTCCGGAAGACAGGTAAGGATCAGCCGGCATATCTGTTGACCAATCAGTTGTTTGTCCTTGCACCCTTGCAATGCTTAGTAGAAAGACAGATAAAAACAGGAGCTTTTTCATGGTTATGGAATTAAATAGTGATAAGAAAAAAATCATTGCACCTGGATGGGCAATGATTTTTTACACTGCGTTTATATTACGAGTTGCTTAAAGTTTAACTACCCGTTTGGTGATTTTAATGTCATTCATTTTCAGTTCAACCAAATAAACCCCTGCATTCAGTTGGCT
Organism: uncultured Fluviicola sp.; assembly: GCA_965650135.1. Taxonomy (GTDB): domain Bacteria; phylum Bacteroidota; class Bacteroidia; order Flavobacteriales_D; family Crocinitomicaceae; genus Fluviicola. The sequence continues at coordinate 122,136 of CBFGNC010000006.1, read as the reverse complement.
TAAATCAAGAACGGTATTTGTTTGGCTGCTTTGGCTTGTTTGCATCAACTGACCTGACAATGAAAGAATGTTGTATGTAACTTGTTCATTTCCTTCTTGCACAAAAGTCAATTTGTCTGAAGTCGGGTTTGGATAAATTGCAATGGTGTTCAGGTAATTTTCATTCACGCTGTTTGATGAAGCGCCATCAACCCCTTCTCCTGCTGCAAACTGACCTCTTTCGCGGTTTGATCTCACCGTATTGAAATCTTGTGCTTTTTCTGCTGTACAAGGACTTGTCAATTCAAATTCCACCATATAATCCAATCCCGGAGTTGCATAATCTACCAAATCCGTAAAAGTCAGGATGGAACTTGGAACTGTTCCGGCTTGTTCCCAACCGTTTGCAGTAGTGTATCTCCAAACGATGTATCCTGTAAACGCGGTTGTTCCTTCATAAGCATTCCAGTTAACTTGTACAGAACTGCTTCCCAAATCCAACAGGTCCAAATGAATTGTGCGGTGTGCAACGCTTAACGGACCTTCCTCTCCACAAATGTTTACAGCACCGATCTTGTAACTCCAGGAGCGTTCGGATGGTGAAGCAATTACATCGTTGAAAAGGGAAATATTATCAGCATGAACGGTATCAATCAGAATATACTCACCTTGAGTAGACGTTTCACGGTAAATCGTGTAATAGTCAATTCCGACCGGTTGAACTTTTTCCCAAACCAATAAGTTTGTCGTTGTAACACTGTCTACTGTGATTACACAAAGATCTTGTCTCAATGGTTTTACAACCGGAATATTCCATCCTTTGATTGCTTTACAACCTGTGTTTGCTACGGTTGCCGTACAAACATAATTTGCAGAAGGAACGTTCAACAAATCTTCTGTTGTTGCACCATTCGACCAAAGAATAGATTGAATCGGATCACCGGACCAAACCCAGATATCTACCAGAATTTTCCCGTCGCTTCCTCCACATCCGGCCGGGATTACAGAACCGGAAATATCAGCAGAGTTTGCCTCGCTTAAATAAACCGGTTTTACAGCCATACAGTTATTTGCATCTTTTACCGTGGCGGAATAAATTCCATAGGAAAGGTTTGAATTCACATCTCCTATCGTTCCATTTGACCAAGAAGTTGTGTATGGGGCTATACCACCATTAATTCCATAAACTTCAATTTCTCCGTCGGATGCGCCGCAAGTCGGTTGTACATTGTAATCGGCCTGGAAAATTAATTTCTGAGGTTGTGTAACAGTAATTGCTTTGGAGATCATACAATTGTTTGCATCTGTAGCGTAAACAGTGTAAGTTCCGGCTAATAGACCCGAAACAGCTGTACCTGTGTGACCCGAACTCCAAATGTAATTTACAGGTGTCGTTAAACCGGTTTGAGTAATGGTGATCCCGCCATTTGCTTGCCCGTTACAAACCACATCACTAACGGTTTCGTTGATTGAAACTCCGGCCGGATCAATTGAAAATGACGCTGTGGTAGAACAATGATTGGTATCGACATGATAATACACGTACTGACCGGCAGCCAGGTTTGATATGCTTGATACATCTGTAACTCCATTAGACCAACTTTGACTTAAAGTTGGAGCCCCGCCGCTTACACTTGCGACAGCAGTTCCTGTTGAAGTACCACATGCAGTTGGTGTGGTCGTAATACTAACAGTAGGCGATATGAACAGGTTCAGATATAAAAAATCATAGGCTGAACAAACACCATTTGAAACCGTATAGTTGATTCCGATTTGATCATTGGCAGTATACCCTTGTTCAATCATATTGAACGTTGAATTGGGATACACGGAACCATCATAATCGAACACTCCACCTGCAGGGGACACAAATTGATTCATATCAACTGTTCCTTCACTGGAACAGATCTGCGCGTTATTTACTAAAGTAATTACAGGTGTTTCACCAACTGTAACCGTGGGAAGCGTAAGGAATACTGTAGCAACACCATCTGAAACTTCCAGCGTGATAGTGCATGTTCCCGATACAGGAGTTCCTGTTGTCGAATAAAGGTAGGAGCTCAAGGTTCCTGTTGATCCAGTATTTCCTGCATACATAGATGCATCCGCAAACATTGCCTGATTCGAAGAAGTGATACTGACTATGGTAATGAAATCACCATCGACATCCGTGATTTCCAAAGGTTGAAAAAGTTGGACTTCACCGATCATACCGGTACAAAGGCTTTGATTGACAACTGTTTGAGACAAATTTAAGGCCGGAGGTGTGTTTACAGCAAAGGAGTTGAAACACAGTAAAATCATGGTAGCGATAGATAATACTCTCATAAGTAGCGTTTTAATTTAGAAAGTCAAAATTAAGGAAACTATTACAATGGCGTTCATTGGAATATATATTTTCCAAGTTAGAGTGTGTGACTTACAAATTATAGGAGGTTTTATGCAAATAAAGCTTTCAAAACTTCGTCAATTCGGGCACAAGGCACCAATTCTATCTTGAAATTGGACTGTTCAATCCCTTTATTATGCTTTGAAATGATGATTTTTTCAAATCCCAATTTTTCGGCTTCCCGAATCCGCTGATCAATGCGATTAACGGGCCGGATCTCTCCTGATAAACCGACCTCCGCCGAACAGCAGATTAACCGGTTAATTGAGATATCTGCATTGCTGGATAGAACTGCTGCAACAACTGCCAAGTCAATTGCCGGGTCGTCCACACGAATTCCTCCTGCGATGTTCAGAAAAACGTCTTTTGCACCCAACTTGAATCCACATCGTTTTTCCATTACTGCGAGTAACATGTTCAATCGGCGTGCATCAAAACCGGTTGAGGATCGCTGAGGTGTCCCATAGGCTGCTGTGCTGACAAGTGCCTGAACTTCTATCAACAAAGGTCTTAATCCTTCTAAGGTGGCTGCAATAGCAACACCGCTTAGTCCGTTGTCTCCGGTGGAAATCAGGATTTCGGATGGATTTTCGACTGTTCTTAAGCCGGAGCTGTTCATTTCATAAATTCCCAGTTCATTGGTGCTTCCAAACCGATTTTTTATTCCGCGCAACAGGCGGTAAACATGGTGTTGATCTCCTTCGAACTGCAATACCGCATCAACCATGTGTTCCAGAACCTTTGGTCCGGCAAGTGATCCTTCTTTGGTAATGTGGCCAATAAGGAAAACCGGAACTTCTGTCATTTTTGCATAACGTAGCAATTGCGCGGTGCATTCACGTATTTGGGAAATACTTCCCGGAGCACTTTCAATCTGGGAACTGAAAAGGGTCTGAATGGAATCTACAATCAAGAGTTCCGGACTTGTCTCTTCCGCTTGCTTGAAAATGTTTTGGATATTGGTTTCTGTCAGAATGAAACAGGATTCGTTTTTCTGACCGATGCGTTCAGCACGCATTTTTATCTGTTGTTCGCTTTCTTCACCTGAAACATACAAAACGCGCAAGGATGTCTGTACAGCCAATTGAAGCAACAGGGTGGACTTTCCAATCCCTGGTTCTCCTCCGAAAAGGATCAAGGATCCGGGAACCAATCCATCTCCCAGAACCCGATTGATCTCGCTGTCCGGTAGAAGAATTCTTCGCTGACCGTTTGAAACAATCTCCTGCAGTACTTGTGCTTTGGCGGTTCTCCCTGATGAGGTAGAGAAGGCGATGACTTGTGGCAATTGTTTTTCAACCAATTCTTCTACAAAGGTGTTCCATTCGTTGCAAGATGGGCATTTCCCCAACCATTTCGGGGTTTCATAACCACAGTTTTGACAGAAGAACGCGGATTTAATTTTAGCCATAATACAAAAATAAAAAAAGCTGCCTACCTGAGCAGACAGCTTTCCAATATTGTGAGATTACTTATTTAATAATCAATTGTTTTGTACTGGTACCCAATGCATTTTTCATCTGGACGAAATAAACACCCGATGACAAGTCAGATACATTCATCGAAGAGGAAACTCCCGTTGTGCTAACTGTTCGAACGATCGAACCTTGTGCAGTCACAAGGGTGATTTCTTTCAATAAATTGTCATTTGTCAATCCGAACTCCACTACATCATTTGCCGGATTAGGATATAAACTCCAAGATTCTTGTAATGCAGATAATTCGCTCAATCCGGATGTCCCGACGCAAATGATTGAAACATGGCTGCTTCCGAAATCTGCATCTGCCGGTAACAACGCCGCGATAGTGTCCGTACCAACCAATAACTCGTAATGTCCATCAGGAGTTCCTGCAATACCGTCTCCGAATGCATCATTGATAATGAAATGGTAGCATCCGTCTGCTAAACAGAAAGAGGAGTTATAAGTTGCTCCTAATCCACTACCTAAATCTGCATAAGGTCCACCGGTATAGAATGTAACGTTCTCAGCAGCATTTGTCAATGACCAGGTTGTTTCACTTCCCCAACGGTCTGTTGTCAGGGACAAATCAACTATGGTTGGATTTATAATCGTAGTGAAGTTGGATTCGATGGTGTCATTGTTGTTATTTTCATCTGTTCCGGTATTCGGGTTTGTAACATATGCATTGAACACATGGTTTCCCCCGGAAAGGGTAGCTGATGGCAAAGCGATTACTTGATTCTGGTACTGATTCAATGAACCGGTCCAAGGATATGTCTGTCCGAAACTACCATCGTATCCGTAATGAATGGTTGCAGCAGTCAAAGCCGTACTACCGTTATTTATCAATGTGAAAGATGGAGTAACTGTACCCGAACATACTGTTCCTGTGGCTCCGGTAACCATTCCTAATCCTGCATCCAATGCTGTTCCCGGTCCGGCAGGGTCAACACCATCAATAGTAACACTTCCTGTATTGGATGGATCCAACCAGAATTTAAGTTGTGATGCGTTTGTTCCACCACCTAACCAAGACGTATATAATTTTCCATATTCATCAGAAAGAGTGGATACTCCACAAGCAGAAGCTCCTCCGTGCAATTGACCTACTGTTCTGTGATTTTGATCAAACAAAGGAGAACCGGATGATCCTGGTTCTGTTACACCATTATCCCAACTTGTAACACCCCAGTGACTATCGGGAGGGCATCCACTAAAAGTGGTAGAAATCAAAGGCGTATTTTCAAAAGATATTTTTTTGATATCTCCAGATGGATGATGAACTCCAACAGCAGCTGTTGCAGGAATATTCGTTGCATTGAAACCGTTGTAATAAACACCCCAAGTTGGGTTCGGAGCAGAATTTAATTCCGTTAAGGTAAAGTCAGAAGGGGAATAATTTGCTCTTAATGTACCACCATTCACATTCATGGTTGTCGGTCCATCGTTCGAGGTATTATTCGTTGTAGCACAAATTGTTGTTCCCGGTGTTCGTTCCCATTTGAAACGGAAGACCCAACTTCCGGGTGTTGTGCCGCAATGGTTTGCAGAAAGAAAATAAGGAATGATTGTTCCTGAAGTATTGTTGATCAAAGATCCTGTGCAGAAACCTCCGCCATTTACCATCATGGCAACGGCATTTCGTTGGTTTTCCCATCCGGCACCGATCGGACAATTTACGTCGTATTCACAACTTCCTGAACTACCTAGAGCCTTTACTTCAGATTCCAGGTCAAAGTACCCATGCACGACCGTTCCTAAATGTAATTGGGAAGTACCAGCTTCATTTGCCGGTTCCTGCAATTCAATGATGACCACATCGTCGTGGATCAGTTCAGTCCCCAGCATTTTGTTTTCATTATTATTCAAACTTGTATGGGCACCGATGAACTCTTTCTTTTCACCATCGGATAGGAAAAGAAGGGCGTTTTCGGACAGTTGGAACCGGTCAAAGATCAAATTGATCGATAAGGCTCCGGCTGAATTTATCCTTAACTGACGAACAACGGTTCCATTCGGTAAGATCTTGATATCAGCGCGGGACATAAAATCAATGTTAACGGCTAATTCTTTTCCGAAGCGCATTTCCTTTTCCAGGGAATTCCCCCTTCTGGTCATTTCATTCGTTGCTTCCATTTCATTGTCTACCGCAACCATTTCAATAGCTTCCTTAGGCATTCCAACCTTATCTTTCCATGAAAGAGGGGTTCCTAATTGTTGCACTTGGGAGATTCCGGAGAAGGAAATACACAGCAATGCAACACTGAGTAGTTTTTTATTCATTATTTGTTTGTTTTGGAGAGTTTACTTTTTAACACGTTTAATACTGCATCCTCTTGGGGGCGTAGAAGTTATAACGACTTCTTTTCCTGAAGCGTTTGCTTCAATTGCATTTTTCAGGTAATTTTCATCTGAAGAACGTTTTCCATCCACTTTGTTGTCAATGGCCCCGGTATAAATCAGTTCCATGTTTTTGTTCAAAAGAAAAATATGTGGAGTTGTTCTTGCCCCGAATGCATCTGCAAGTTCAGAGTTTTTATCAATCAGGTAAGGCATCGTATATCCTTTCTCTTTTGCCCTGTTTTTCATCGCTTCCGGAGAATCGTCCTGATCCCTTTTTGCTTCATTGGAATTGATCAGAATCATTTTGAACCCATGATCGGCAGCAAATTTATTCAAGTCGTTGTATTGTTTTTCCCATCCTTCAAAACTGTCGCTTCCAACTACAAAAGGACAAGTGTTGCAAGAGAAGACAACCAGCAGGCCGTTATCACCGGATGCTGATTCCAATTGGATCATATTTCCATCCAAATTTTGCATTTGGTGTTGAATCATCGGAACGCGTTCACCTATAGAAAGCGTCTTAAACTCTTCTTTTTGAGCAAACGAAAATGCAGATACCAAAAGTGAAAATCCTACGAGAGTATTTTTAATTGTACGGGAGAATATCATAATCAATCGAAATATTTTACATTTATCTGCCAATTTACGTTTTATTCCTTATATGAAAAAATCTTTAATTTTTCTTTTTGCGCTGGTTAGTACTGCTACTCGTGCCCAAAATTTTGAAATCCCGCCATTGAAACAGCCTTATTATGACATACTTGAGTGGAAAGGAATAGGTGCTTTAGCATTGAGTCGTGACCTGACATTAACTCAGAAACAGGTTGATTTGACAATGGTTTCGGGCGAAGGGAAGAGTACTTGGCAGCAGGTGTATAACCCGATGGCTAAGGAAACTTATTTCATTTCGGAAGATGGAGGTAAATACGCCTACTTTCTTGAAAACCTGGAATTGAAGGATAACAAGGTTTTTATCCACCAGTTGAGTGCCGCGGGGAATATCAAAGTGATGAACCTGAATTTCCTTCCCACATTGAAACGAATCGGAAGCTTCAGCCCATCAGATTTGTACCTGACAGATATTATCACTACCGAAAAAGCACTGTTGTGGGTGTTCAAACACCGGGACAAAGAAAAATTGACGACAATTGCTGTTTCCATGACGCACCACAATTTCAATATGTATGCATTTATAGTATCCGAGAATGTGATCAGTTCTTCGAAGATCGAGGATCAGATTTCGTGGTATGTTGCAGGTGAAAAAGGGGAAAACATCTTATTTGCGGCTCGTTTACATGCGGGAAAAGAGGCCGGATGGAAGGTAAAGGAATACAATCCGAAAGGAGTGATGGTTTCGGAACAGGTTCTGGAGCAAAAAGGAACGAATTTCATTGCACATGCACGCGTCGGATTCGGAAGGAGAGGAAGTGCCTTGCTGAAACGAAGTGAGCCGAATGAAAAAGGGACGTTGGTTTTTGCAAATGGGGCATATTATGTCGGTGGAATCGAAATGAACGGGATGACTGCCAATCTGATCAGCTATAAAATGGAAAATAAGTTGTGGAATAAGGTTTGCGAATCGACCTGTACGAATTACAATGCTAAAAAGGATCTGGAAGTTGGTTGTTTCAGAATGAGTGAAGGGATCGGTTGGTATGTGAATTCTGCCAAGTCCGAAGGTCATTTTCACAGCTTCACTTCAGGTACCGGAATCGTGTCCGGAAGTATTGACCAGGCAACTTCCAACCCAAGTCGCTTGCTTACTGCGGAATTTCCAAGTAAATTTGTAGTTGAATTAGATACGAAATGGTTGGTTTTTGATACAAAGCAATTTCCAACGAAAGGCAGTTTAAACTTCGAATATAAGCAGAAATGATCATTGGAATTTGTGGAGGTAGCGGATCTGGGAAAACTACCCTTTTAAAACGCTTGGCGGCATTTTATGGTGAACTTCACCCTACGGTTTTTTCCATGGATAATTATTATTTACCCATTGATCAGCAGTTTTTGGATGAAAACGGACAAGTGAATTTTGATTTGCCGACAGCTTTGGACCGGGAGAGATTGGTAAGGGATTTACGTGATTTGAAGGAAGGGAAATCAATCGAAGTGAAGGAGTATCATTTTAATGCTCCACCAAATAAGAGTGTATTGATTACCTTGGATCCTTCTCCTATTATTATTGTGGAAGGCTTGTTCCTGTTTGAGTATTCGGAAGTACATGCGTTATTGGATTTCTCGATATTTATGGAGGTTGATCCCGATGTACAGCTGGACAGAAGATTGTATAGGGATCAGGAAACGAGGGGTTATTCACGTGCTGCAATCATGTATCAATGGAAATATCATGTGATTCCATGTTACCAGAAATACCTACTCCCTTATATGCATTTGGCTGATTTTGTTTTTGAGAATGATCAACAGGCCGACTTGGAATTTGAAAGACTGATCCAGATGCTAGCACCCAAATTGTTATGTTTAAAGGAATAATCCGATTTTTTGCAAAGCACGGATATGCACTTGTTTTAGGTGCATGTTTTTTGCTGTTAATCGGATTGATAGTTAGGTTAAAGAAGTCGGGTCCTGAAGACATTCAAGAGTTCCAAACTGTTTTTTTGTCACAAATTTCGCGTGCAAAAAATCAATTGGAGGTCATTCCGGAGGATTGGAAAAATTTGAGCAAGGGCGAATTCTCCAAAAAATACAATTATATTGAGAATACCTTGTTTGTTCATGTGTATCATGGGGATTCATTGGTTTTTTGGAATACGAATAAGTGTCCGGTAAATCGGTTTGCAGATTTGCATTTCCCAACGAAAGGAATCATCCAATTGCAGAATGGTTGGTACTACAGCCAGTTGATGAAGAAGGGCGATGCTATTTTTGTAGTTAGCTTTGGAATCAAGCGGGTTTTTCCTATTACCAACGATCAACTGAAGGATTATTTTTTCAAACCGTTTCCGGCTATCCATGGAACGGTTTCTCTGGTAGCAGATAAGGATAATACCATTTTTGACCAAAAAGGTGAAGCCGTTTTTGGAATTGACAGAACAGGTCAAGTTCCGGATAATGGGAGTTTACTTACGATTATCTTCGGGGATATACTGATTCTTATCTTATTGATCTCGGTCAGGATCAATGCTTTTTTGAATTCGAACGCAAAGCACTGGGTTTACATATTTGCGATTCTTGTGATACGTTATTTGGCATTGCGCCTGGATTGGTTTGAATGGATGGAAAGCACTTCCTTGTTCGATCCGGGATTGATGGCTTTGAATAATTGGATCCCGAATTTTGGCGAGGTTCTGATCTGGTCCGTTTGTTTTGTGCTGATTGTACCGTCTTTGAAGAAATTGATCTTAAGTGTGGAAAGTAAATTGGTTATTTATTTTTTACTGTGTCTGATTCCTGTTTTCATGATGGTTTATCCGCAAATCATCAAACTGACCATTGTCAATTCCACCATTCCGATTCATTTGAGCGACATTCTGAAGCTGAATGTTTTTTCCATCGTGTTTATTTTTATTATTGGATTGGGCTCCTTGTTTCTACTACAATTTTATTTGGTTGTTATTGGCAAATGGAAAGCAATAAATCCAAAGAAGGGTGAAGTTTTTGCTGTTCTTTCAGTCTTGTTTGGCTCCGTTATCATTGCCAATGAATGGATTTTCAGATTACACGGCTTCTGGATAATCTGGATGTTTGCACTTTTCATCCTTTCGCTGATCGTTGGTTTTCGGGTCAATCAGAAGTGGACTTTCACCTTTTATCTACTGGCAACCTTTCTCGTTTCATTTGGAATCACCATGAACCTGGAAATGGAATCCAAAAAGAAAGAACGGGAAGAGCGGCTGCTTTTTGCAAACCAACTGGCTGACGACCGCGATTTCAATGCGGAAGTGGATTTCACCATTGCGAGGGAAAAACTCATCGGGGAACCATTTCTTAAACGGCTTTTTCATCACGATACAAAACCAAGCTTTTCCGAATTGAAAGAAGCAATGGAATACCAGGTTTTCAAAGGATACTGGGACCGTTACGATGTTGATTTCTATTATTATTTGCCCGACAGTGCCAGTATCCGGTTGAACGGGATGTATAAAAAACAACTGGATGAATTGATTGAGCGACATGGGATACAATCGGAAATCGATTCGAGTTTGTATTACGTAAAGGATTATACCAGCCAGTTCAATTATGTCTTTTACCTTCCCTTAAAAAGAAATGGAATAACCGTTGATTTTTATGGAACCATGAAGTCAAAACGAATCCCTGAGAAGATAGGTTTTCCGCGACTCCTGATTTCAAAACAAACAGCCGTTTTCGAATCGTTGGAGCGCTATTCGATTGCCAAGTATTTCAATGATCAGTTGGTTTTGAATTATGGGGTATATAGTTATCCGACTAATTTGAAAATTTTCGGAGATGATGAGGAACAAGGTCATCAATGGTACGAAAAGGAAGGTTTTGAGCACCTCATTTTTAAGAAGTCGAAAACGGATGCAATCATCTTAAGCAAAATGATGCCTTCCTGGTTGTCTTACCTGACAACGACCTCCATACTGCTTGTCTGTTTCGGGGCTTTGTTGACAATCGTTTTATTGCTCAAGCAATTGAACCAATTCCGGGTCTCAACCGGAATTTCCATGATAACCAAGATCCAATTGGTCCTGATCGGACTGATCGTAATCTCACTCGCAGGATTCAGTATCGCTAGCACGACAATGCTTAGTGGACAATACAGGAGTTATTCGACAGATCAGATCCGGGAAAAAGTAAAATCGGTTATCAACGATATCAATTCCAGGCAACGCTTCACTTCCGAAAAATTCAGTGATAAGGACCAGGAAGAATTGGATTATCAGTTGAGAAGATGGTCGAAGGTATTCCTTGCTGATATCAGCCTGTACCAAGCGGATGGGATTTTGGCGGGTACTTCGCGAACGAAGATTTACAACATGGGTTTGCTTAGTGAACAGATGAACCCGAAAGCCTTATATGAGTTGCAATTCAATATGCGATCGGAATTCATCCACGAAGAGAATATCGGTTCCTTGGTTTATTTATCAGGATATGTTCCTGTATTTAACCATGAAAATGAATTGCTGGGATATTTGAATATCCTGCATTTTGATCAGCGGAACGTATTCGAGGAGCAGTTGAGACAGTTCTTTGTGGCTATCCTGAATGTATTCATGCTTTTGTTGGTATTATCTATTTTGGTTGCGCTTTTGGTTTCCTCCTGGTTAACAGGTCCGTTGATGTTGTTGCGAAAGAGTTTTTCCCAGTTCGAGTTAGGGAAAAACAGCCAGGAGATTAACTACAAAGCACACGATGAAATCGGTTCGCTGGTTGCAGAATACAATCACAAGTTAAAAGAATTGGCAGAAGCTGCGGCTAAATTGGCACAATCCGAACGCGAAAGTGCATGGAGGGAAATGGCGAAGCAAGTGGCGCATGAGATTAAAAACCCTTTAACACCCATGAAATTGAGTGTTCAACATCTGCAACGCATTTTTGATCCGAATGACCCGAAATCCGCCGAACGGATTGAACGGGTTACCGGTTCTTTGATTGAGCAGATCGATGCCTTGACACATATTGCGAATGAATTCTCCAATTTTGCCAAATTGCCTCAACCGGTTATCGCTGAAATAGACCTGGTAAGCTTAATAAAGGCCGTGGGCGCATTATTTGATAATGATGAGAATGTTCACGTGAAACTTGAATTGAATTCGTCAGATTCGAAGATTTGGGTTCCCGGTGATAAGGAAATGTTGCTTCGCGTGTTGAACAATTTGGTTTCTAATGGAATTCAGGCGGTTTCAATGGGAACTTCTGCGGAAATCCTTATTTCAGTTGAAACGGATGAAGAACATGCTTTTATCCGTGTAAGGGATAATGGAACAGGGATTCCTGAGGATCAGATACAAACCATCTTTGAACCCTATTTCACGACGAAGTCAACGGGAACCGGTTTAGGCTTAGCGATGGTGAAACAGATTATTGAAACGCATCGCGGTTCCATAGAGATCGAAAAAACGACTTCTGAAGGAACAACAGTATTGGTTTCGCTACCGAGATTAAAAAAATGAAAAAAATTAGGGACACGATGCATCATGTCCCCGACTTTAATCTCATGATTTATTTCTTATTGGATCACAAACCGGATCACTTTTGTTCTTGATTGAAGGTAATAGGATCCTGCTCCCAATGAAGTGACGTCGATTTGCTTACTTACTCCTGCAACGATGTGTTCTTTTCGAACCACATTCCCGATCACGTCGATAATCTTTAATTCTTGTGAACTGGAAGATTGGATTGTTAAGTTCCCGGTTGTCGGGTTGGGAAATAGTGAGAGATTGTCTATCTGGTTCAATTCTTCCAGACCAACCGTGGAAATGACAATGCAATTGGATTGCTCTGAACACGAACCGACTGCTGAAATAACGGCGTAACTTCCATTTTGGGTCGCCTCATAGAATGAACCGGTAGCTCCCGGAATAGGCGTATTGCCGGCAGTACAATTTACCCATTGATATGCTGTAGCTCCGAGGTCGGCAACCAAAGTCAACCCGATTTGTTGGATTTGGGAATCGATATCAGCCTGAAAGGTCAATACTGTCGTTATGATACTGTCACAATTGGAAACTCCGGTTAATGTATCGATATAGGTTCCGTCTGAAGTATATGTGTGGCTTCCGATTTGGTAATTCTCACCAAAACACTTTTGAATGGTTCTATTCAGATAAACAGGTGTGTGAAACAGGATTTGTATGGAATCGGAATTCTGGCAGCCGTTATTGTCTGTGGCTTGGACATGATAAGTGGTTGTAACCGTTGGGGAAACAATCAATGAATCTGCAGTTGAATTATCATCCCAAAGCGCATTATATATCGTATCAATCATTAACTCAGCCCACTCGCCATTACAGACAATCGTTGTTGTGGCTTGTAGATTCGGAACAGGCAACATCCCTACATTGAATGTGATAGAATCCATTTTGTTATACCCACAGGCATCGGTAATGGTGACATGGTATTCCATTGTATCAGACGGAGAAGCTGTCGGTTGAACGATTGTGTCGTTGCTGATTCCTGTTCCTGTCCATTGGATGTCAAATGGTTCCTGGCCACCCAAAATAGTTAAAGGAATGGAAACGGAATCACTGAAACAGATAAAAAGCTCGTCAGTCATGTTCGTTGTAAATTGTCCTAATTCGTAGGTTGGAGCAGGAGTTATGTTTGTCTTTGTAAAATACCAGAAATCCGGATATCCGTAATGAATAGAGTTGAGATAATTTCCCGGATAGGTATTTTGGTCACATCCGTTACAATAACGCATGTCCAGGTAAGTCAAATGCTGACCGATTTGAGAAGTGGAGGGGCCATAGTAATATCCATCTGTGTTGTCTTGGTACATTTCGATCAGATATTGGGTTCCTTGAGTTAACCAGATCGGAGAACTCAGGTTTTCATAAGAATATTGAGCTGCCGGTCCATTCACCTGCATTTGACGCAAAATACCTTGTGTTGTAACATCGAAAAGTGTGATGTAACGCGTTGATCCGTTGGGTTCGTTTTTCCCGAATGCAGTTACAAGCAGGTCTTCGTTCGCAGCAAATCTTATCCCGCGTTGTGAGTTTGTTACACCTCCGTTGGCACCGCCGCTTACGCTGTCAGTTGCGGAGTTTGGCCCCAGGAATGTTCCATTGATAGCAGATAAAGGACTAGCGGAAGCATTTCCATAATTCAAGTAGATGGTTTTTCCACCGTTGGCCGGAATGCTATCGATTTTTACCCAGATTTGAGTTGCTGTTGTATTGATATCCGATTCAATCCAATAATTCAGGATATCACCGCCGGTACATTTGGTTGAAAAACGGATGTCGTCTCCCGTTGCTGACATTTCCCCGTTTAGAATAGGTGTCTGTGTGTCAACAGTGATTTTCAATTGATAGTTGGTTACCAGGTTTCCCGAATGTTCGGTAATTGTAATCGGTTGTGTGTAAGTCCAACCCGCGATTTGTGAAAATGCCTGAAAACTGACAGTCAACACAAAAAGGATCAGTGAATGTTTCATAGAAGTAATAATTTTTGCGAAGATACTAAATTCTCTTCGCAAGAGAATCACTTAAGAATGGGGTATAAAAAAACCGATCCGTCAGCTGACGAATCGGTTTTCTATGAATTTAATTCTAATTATTTAGATACAACCACGTTGAAGCGGCTAGTAGTACCATTTGAATAATCTAATGAGAATACATACGTACCAGCATTCATTCCAGCAACAGAAGTTGCGAATTGACCATTTTCAATTTTCACTTGTTGGTTGGAAACCTGACGACCAGCCATGTCTGTAATTTTCAATGTTGCATCACCGGCAGCGTTTACTTTTACAGTAATTACATCTTTCGCTGGAACTGGGAATGCGTCTGCACTAACCAATTCGTTTTCTGAAACATTTAATGTAGCACCAGTTCTCATTGCTATAGCCGGAGAAATTCCGAAACCACCATTTGTCCAAGTTGTTGTTTCAGCACGAATAGGGAAACGAACCAAATGATCTGCATTAAGCTGCATATCGTAATAATCCGTTGTATTGTATGCCATGAACAATTTTGGTTGTAAACTAGTGATGCACAATAAATAGTCCTGGTTGTTAATAAATCGATAAGATGGAGCAGTTGTGATCGGAATAAAGATCGTTCCTTCTTCCAATGCATCAGCCGGTTCAGGATATGTATAAGAACCTTCGGCAACAGAGCTTATTTGATCAAATGTTCCGTTTTGAATTGTTTTATCTGCATCATTCCATGTGTACAATGCCCATTGAACTTCAAAACCATCTAAAGTAACTAGTGTATCAGTAGCACCGATAGCAAAACCTCCGAAGTAAACTCCGTCCATTGCTACTCTGTGTGCATTTGCATCTTTTAAAACTACGCATCCCTCAAATGTTGTCGTTGGCAAATTAGCATCGGCAGCACGATAAAAACCATCTGTTTTTACCACTTCACCAGCTGTCGTATCCAAACGGACCAAAGACCATAAAGAGTCACTGATATTGAAATAATTTTTAGAAACATTGTCACCTAAAAATTCGTCTGTAACACTCATTGTGATGTTATATGATACTTCATACTGACCAATTGCATAAGAAGCACTTGAGAACGTAGGAGTAGTCATGTACAGAGAATCTCCGGAATTAATATTTCCAGGAGTAGATACCTGGCTATAAACCTGTGTTCCATCACGTTTAATAACTGTAGTTAAAGTAACACCTGTTTGGTTATTAATACCATAGTTATAAACCCATGTTCCGGGGTTTAGAGAGAATTCAGAAGCATTTTGAACTAACGCAGATGGTTTTGATCCAAAACTTGCTCTAACAGAGTTGTTGTCGAATGTAGTGACATCATCATTAAAGTAACCTGTTTTGTCACCAATGAACGCAACCACAGGAACGTTGTTCTGAATTTGGTTAAGAATAGCCTGGCCTGTAGCAAGGTTGATGCAGATTACCGGAATAGTAACTGCAGCACCCTCTGTTCCGCCATTCATTGCAATCGTCGTTGCATCGCGGTTTACAATGATAACTGCAATCGCACCTGCATTTGCACACATTTGTGCTTTCACACCAAAACCACAAGCACCGATAGCAGGGTTTCCTCCATCACCACGGAATACCATAGCAATTTTTCCAGCCAAACTTCCCGGGCTTAATGCATTACAACCGGTTGCTGACGCAGGGTTTCCTTGCGCGTTGACGCCTGATGTTCCATCGTTCGGAACCACAACCGTGTCAAGCACGTAAACACCATTCAAATTGGCTAATCCCCAGCTCGATCCGTCTCCATTCGATTTAAAATCGTAGAATCCTTGAATAGATGCAGGAGCTTCAACTGAAAATATCACTTGTGACATCGCAGTCGAACCAACCAACACTAACCCAAGGGAAAGTAAAAGTTTTTTCATAACATAAGTAAATTAAAGATGGACTAAATGTAACCAAAATTTAACAAACAAAAAATTTTTGTTTCAATTAACGTCTTTTTATAGAATTGATTTTGAAGAAGCTTGAGAGATTGTGATTAGCAAAACGTGATTTAAGCAGTGGTCGAAATTCCCATTCGTTGGTTTTTGAAAGTTGCTTGTTTAACCTACCATTGTCTTCAGTAATTAATAATAAATACTTAATCAAATGAAGACAACTTATCTGACAACAGCTCTTGCTGTAATCGCCTCTTCCCTCAGTTGGGGACAGTACACAACTGCCTGGCCTTCCACAACCACACCGAATACAACCGCTGCCGGTTATGTAGGAATCGGAACTAAGGCCACATCAACCGCCACAACAAACCCTTCCTTCGACCTGCACGTGCATGGTACAGCGAATTATACGGGTCCTGCGAATCCACCGTTAAGTGGGCCAATGTATGGCTCTACTGCCCGAATTGGTCTGACAACCGGAACTACAGGATCAGGAAGGTTTGATGGGCTACTTATGAGATTGTCCGATAATGATTTCTCCATAACGAATCAGGAAGCGTCAGGTAATATTGCACTTGCTGTAACCGGAGCCGTTTTTGGACTTGTAACAAATGATGGAGGCCGTGCATTCATTGGAAGTTCTTCAATAAATGGAGCAAACTTTGGTAAATTCAATTGTGTTACTGTAAACGACAATGGGATGTTTATCCGCACTATTTCAAGTGGAAAGTATGGTTTGGGTATTCTATCAAATAGTGCCACCGATAATGCCATTCAGGTTATCGGAACGAGTTATGGTGTTTTACCGACATTTACTGTAAAAGCAACCGGAGCAACCGAGATCCATACTTCTTCCACAAATGCAGCAGATAAATTGTTGTTGGTTCGGAATGTGGCACAGGACAAAAAATTATTGCAACTAACCAATGACGGAATCTTGCGTGCACGTGAGATCATTGTGGATGCTCAAAACTGGGCGGATTATGTGTTTGAACCAAGCTATAAGTTGCGTTCATTGGATGAGGTACGCTCTTTTATTGCTGAAAACAAACATTTACCGAATGTTCCTTCCACAAGCAAAGTGAACGAAAATGGGGTGAACCTGGCTAAAACGGATGCAATTTTATTGGAGAAGATTGAAGAATTGACTTTGTATTTGCTGCAGCAAGACGAGAAGATGAAGCAGATGCAGGCTGAATTGGAGGCATTGAAGAGAGAACAGTCCGATAAGTAATCACTTGAATCTATAGAAATATGAAAAAAGTGATTATTGGCCTGATCTTGTTTTCAGGCTGGACGGTTTCTGCACAGACAGAAACCCCTGTGAGCGTATTCGACTGCTCTACCTATGATCCACCAACAGAACAGGAAGTCATAACCTTTCCCAATGGTGTTTTTACAAGAGGATGTGTAGACTTAACTGATCCGGGAAACTATAACTTCAACAGTACAACTTATGCCCCTTATCTTGTGGGTAATATTCAGGTTAAATCTCCGACGTATATCCATGCAAATGAAACGTGCCACATTGGACCCTTTTTAGGTAACAATAGCATGCATTGGTCTATAGATCAGGTAGCGACAATTAGCCCCATTGATGTGGCTGTAATGAATTACGATGATTTGAATAAAATAGCAAAATGGAAAAAATTGGAACTGGGTGTGCAAATACCGAGCATCATGAACACATGGATCAAGAATTTCATATTAAAAATTCCTTCAAGTGTCCAACTGAATCCATTTGTGGATTGGGATACAGATGTTGAAGCTGTATTTACGTATATAGAGGGAAACTATTCTAAAACTATTGACGCATTTTATTTCGAGAATTATCAGCATAATTCTAACGATGATTGGAATGCAATCGGTGCAGCCGGTTATCCTTTTCGTTTGCGTTTTTCACCTCCGCAAACAGGCGAATGGAGTTGTGTGATCAATATTAAGATTCATGGAATAGTGACATATTCTTCTAATCCATTTACATTTAATGTAGTAGATACCGGAGCGCACGGATACGTTAAAGTGCACGATAATAAAAGAAATTTGGAATTGGATGGGAAAATTATTATGCCGATAGGTCAGAATTTCCCTTATCCAATGATCGGAGCAAATACATACGGAGTCGATCCTAGCAAAACAAATAAGGCTGCCCCTCCATCAGCTTGGAATATTTACCATCAGCAACTACATGATTATCATGATTTGGGGGGTAGGTATGTAAGAATTTCCCAGGGAGCTTCGAGTAGCTTAATAGAATTTGAGGAAAAGGGAAATTATTACAATCGTTTGCATTATGCGTGGGAAACAGATCGATACATTCAATATTGTGATGACAATGATATGTTGTTGAATTTCAATTTACTTTTTCAAGAACCACTTATGGAACGTGGACAATACGGTATGGAGATATGGGATTTTAGTCATTACAAGGATCCTGGTGATGGTCACCCTGTTTTTAACCCAAGCGATACTTATCCAACCTATTGTTATAATGATAATCCTTGGGTTGAGGGTGGGGAACTTCCGAGTAATATGTTTCAGGACGATGAAGATTTGAAATATCATGAACAGCGAATGCGCTATTACATTGCCCGGTATGGTTACTCTACAAGTATTATGCAGTTTGAGTTATTAAGTGAACCTTTCCACTTAAATCAAAGATACCCCGAGGGATCCTTCGAATTAGAAAATTCTCCGGCAGGCGAATTGGTACGTACTGCTGTTGATAATTACACAACCAGAATATCAAATTATACTAAAAATATTCTGAATCATAAGGAACATTTGATAGGGGCACATGCATTTGGGAATTCCGTTAAGGAAAAGCATGATTATGATGATTACAGTATTGATTTGAATACCATTGACGTGATTGGATTTAGTACATATGCCGAATTGCCGGATAAGTATTTAAACTATAAGGATCACGATGATATTTTTGACTTTGATGAGAAAAGCTTTTACAAGAGTACAAAGTATTTTACTGATACATATCACAAACCTGTTATGCATTTTGAAGAAGGGGCTCTGTTCACAAGAAATAATGGTTTGTATCCGGATGACTGTTCGAATTTATCTGTCCACAAAATCAATACAGCGGCAATTGGATTTACTGGAAATACGGGCTTTTTTGCCTGGCAAGGAGACCTGTCAGGAGAAAACGATAGATGGCCAATTACAATTCGCGCAGAAAAATGGATGAACAGTGATGCAGTTATTAATGTTTTGCAAGCTTATGATGGCCAGTGGTTTCAAGGGAGACAAATAGCAAATATTCATGAAGGGCCTCTATGGCTGCATAAAAAAGAGAATGTAAAAGAGAATCAATATTACGTGGATCTTGCTCAGGAAAATGCAGTTGGTTTTGTTTATAACCGTACGTTTAATTACCGTACTCAATCTACTAGTCTTTTTGGATTTTGTAACGGCTGGCCGTCAGATTTTAATGCGTATCCAAACTTCGATGAGGCAATAAATGTTCCATGGACTGAAGGCCCTAATTTGGTAGTACAAGGTTTGCAAGCAAATTCAGATTATTCTGTAAAGTGGTATGATTACTCAGGAAACTTTATCTCTCAGGATTGTTATTCTACGGGTTTAAATGACAAACTCGTTTTGAAACATCCTGAGCTTACTATTATGATTTATGAACCTGAACGACCCTTGATCTGGTATGTTATTAAAAAACAAAATTGTCAAAGTGGAATGATTCAGAATAACCATATGGATGAGCGGGCAAATAGTATCAATTCTGTGAGCAAAACCATTTCTGAATCAGAGGGTCAGGCTACGGAGTTGAACATTTCCCCAAACCCCTTCCTAAAAGACCTGGAAATCCAGGTGGAAGAGGATGCGCAGTTTGAGATTTACTCCGGCAGCTTTGAAAAAGTCTATTCCGGAAGAGTTTCAAGCGGCAAAAATCAGTTGAACCTGGAGTTTTTGAGTAGGGGCGTCTACTTCCTCAAGCTCTCAACAAGTGACAAAGTATACAAAATCGTAAAAATGTAAATCCTCAGGTTCTACATGAAACTTACAAATACAAAAAGCCCCGACATGTATAATCGGGGCTTTTAGTTTTTATGTGTAAAGAATCAAAATT
This sequence comes from uncultured Fluviicola sp., assembly GCA_965650135.1. Taxonomy (GTDB): domain Bacteria; phylum Bacteroidota; class Bacteroidia; order Flavobacteriales_D; family Crocinitomicaceae; genus Fluviicola. The sequence goes on along the minus strand of CBFGNC010000006.1, from coordinate 101,870 downwards.
CTGATTCTTTATTTCTCACTTTTCATTTTGTGATTACTCTGCAGCAACCATCGCTTTCAAGTACTCGCGGTTCATGCGTGCAATATTCTCCAATGAAATCTCTTTCGGACATTCAACGGCACATGCTCCTGTATTGGTACAGTTACCGAATCCTTCCTCGTCCATTTGTTTCACCATGTTCAGAACGCGTTGTTGTGCTTCAACTTGCCCTTGAGGCAACAATGCCAACTGGGATACTTTTGCTGAAACGAACAACATCGCAGAAGCATTCTTACAACTTGCAACACATGCTCCACAACCGATACAGGTTGCTGCTTCGAATGCTTTGTCTGCTTCCGCTTTCCCGATTGGAATAGCGTTTGCGTCCATCGTGCGTCCGGAAGTGTTCACTGAAACAAATCCTCCTGCTTGCTGGATACGGTCAAATGCCGAACGGTCTACCACCAAATCCTTGATCACCGGAAATGCTTTTGCTCTCCATGGTTCAACATAAATCGTTTCGCCGTCCTTGAACTTACGCATGTGCAACTGACAAGTTGTTACTGCACGATCCGGTCCGTGAGCTTCCCCGTTGATGTATAACGAACACATTCCGCAAATTCCCTCACGACAATCGTGATCGAAAGCGATTGGTTCTTTGCGCTCATTTACTAATTGCTCATTCAATTGATCTAACATTTCCAAGAAAGAACTATCCGTTGAAACGTTGTCCAATTTATATGTTTCCATACTTCCTTTCGAATTCGCGTTCTTTTGACGCCAGATCTTCAGGTTTATATTTATTGTTTTTGATGCCATAACTTTCTAGTTATTAGTGGCTGGTTATTAGTGTTTAGAAAACTCTTAACCTGCCTCTTATTTATTACAATTTCTCTTTTAATTTATTCAAAAATGTATTGATCATTTTTCCGATCTCAGTGATTTCATTTTCAATATGTGCAATTAGATTTTCATTAGTGTTGAATGAGAGCTCTCTTGAAAGAGTGACCTGAGTATCTAACTCGTAAAGGGATCCTCGGGAAATCTTCAAAAAATTAATAAAACTAGCTGTGCTTCTCCCAAATCCTTCAGCAATATTGCTTGGAACGGAAACAGCACATCGTCTCATTTGACTTGTCAATCCATATTGTTCCTGAACCGGAAATTCATTTGTCAACAGATAAACATCCTTGCAAAGCGCTATTCCGCGTTTCCAAATTAACAAATCCTTATATGACTTAACTTCCGACATTCTAATCTAATCACTAACTACTAAAAACTAATCACTATTTACTTATAATTTCTTGCTGCGATCTTAATATACTCGTAATTCAATACTTCTTTGTGTAACTCGGATTGGTTGATGTCCATTCCTTTGTATTCCCAAGCACCTACGAAGTTGAAGTTCTCATCGTCACGCAAGGTTTCTCCTTCTGCATCCTGGTATTCTTCACGGAAGTGACCACCACAAGATTCATTGCGTTGCAAGGCGTCTCTAGCCATCAATTGACCCAATTCCATGAAGTCAGCCACACGAAGTGCTTTCTCCAATTCCGGATTCAATTCGTTTGCATCTCCGGGAACATATACTTCTTTGTAGAACTCTTCACGCAAAGCTGCGATTTCGGAGATGGCTTCTGTCAATCCTTGTGCATTACGGGCCATTCCAACTTTGTTCCACATGATGTGTCCCAAACGTTTATGGAAATGATCTACTGATTTTGTTCCGTTGTTGTTCAGGAAGGTTGAAATCAATCCTTTGACGTTGTTTTCAGCTTCTTCGAATTCGGGTAAATCCGTAGAGATTTTACCTGTACGGATATCTCCCGCCAAATAATCTGAAACGGTATACGGTACAACAAAATATCCGTCTGCTAATCCTTGCATCAAAGCGGAGGCACCTAAACGGTTTGCTCCGTGATCTGAGAAGTTTGCTTCACCGGCAACGAAACATCCCGGAATGGTTGATTGTAAGTTGTAATCAACCCAAACACCACCCATCGTGTAGTGAACAGCCGGGTAAATCTTCATTGGAGTTTCATACGGGTTCTCATCTGTGATCTTTTCATACATCTGGAACAAGTTTCCGTATTTCTCCTCAACCCATTTCTTACCTAATGTGATGATTTCTTCTTCACTTGGATTGTGATTTCCTGAAGCATAAGCCGTTTGTTTTCCTTTGGCTTTGATCTCTGATGAGAAATCCAGGTAAACACCTTCCATCGTGTCGTTAGCTTCGATTCCGAAACCGGCATCACAACGCTCTTTAGCAGCGCGAGAAGCTACGTCACGTGGAACCAAGTTTCCGAATGCCGGGTAACGGCGCTCCAGGTAATAATCTCTATCTTCTTCCGCAATTTGTGTCGGCTTCATTTTACCGGCACGAATTGCTTCTGCATCTTCTTTTTTCTTAGGTACCCAAATACGGCCTGAGTTACGCAACGATTCTGACATCAACGTCAATTTCGATTGGTTTGTTCCGTGAACGGGAATACATGTCGGGTGAATCTGCACGTAACATGGATTTGCGAAGTAAGCACCGCGTTTGTGTGCTTTCCAAGCCGCAGTTACATTCGATCCCATCGCATTGGTAGAAAGGAAATAAACGTTTCCGTATCCTCCCGTGCACAAGATCACTGCGTGAGCTGAATGGCGCTCGATTTCTCCTGTGATCAGGTTACGGGCAATGATTCCGCGTGCTTTCCCATCCACTTTCACCAAATCCAACATTTCATGACGGTTGTACATCTGTACTCTCCCCAATCCGATTTGACGGGAGATTGCTGAATAAGCACCAAGTAACAATTGTTGACCTGTTTGTCCGGCTGCGTAGAATGTGCGTTGAACCTGTGTACCGCCGAATGAACGGTTATCCAACAAACCACCGTATTCACGTGCAAAAGGAACTCCTTGGGCAACACATTGGTCAATGATATTTCCCGATACTTCTGCTAAACGGTGAACGTTTGCTTCACGGGAACGATAGTCACCACCTTTGATCGTATCGTAGAATAGACGGTAAACAGAGTCACCGTCATTTTGGTAATTTTTCGCTGCGTTGATACCTCCTTGAGCTGCAATGGAGTGAGCGCGACGCGGAGAATCCTGGAAACAGAATGCTTTCACATTGTATCCCATTTCTCCAAGAGATGCCGCTGCCGAGGCTCCTGCCAAACCTGTTCCAACGACAATGACGTCAATTTTCGGACGGTTATTCGGAGCAACTAAACGCAGGTGATCTTTGTAGTCGGTCCATTTTTGTGAAATGTTACCTTCTGGTATTTTTGAATCTAGAATAGACATAAATTATTTTTTTGAATATTATCTTCTTAAATAAATAACAACTGGGATGATCGCGAACAATAACGGAACCACAACTGCGAATGCTTTACCCACGAAGGAAATAAGGCCGTTGTATTTTCTGTGGTTCAATCCCAATGATTGGAACGAAGAAGCAAATCCGTGCCACAAGTGGAACATCAAAACAAACATCGAGATCACGTACAGGATCACAGCCCAAAGAGCCAGATCGTTAGTTGGTTGTCCTTGTTCGGATTGACCGAAGAAGTTCATTACCACCGTATGTAAATCTCTGTAACCTTCTGCAGCTACCAATCCGCTTTGAGGATCTTTAAACTCTGTTCCTTCCGGTTTTACCTGAATTTCTTTCTCATTGGTCATCGGATTGATATATCCTACCGGGAAATAAACCCCCATAGTAGTAAGGGCTTGAATCTCGGTGTACTCTTGTGAGATTGGTTGACCTGTTTGAGGATCTTGACCCTGTTGTACTTTTTTCACCTCCACATAATGAAGTGGAACAGTCTCTGCTACCTTTTGCTTATACCAGAAGTTCGCCATGTGCGTACAAATGAACACCAAAATAAGAGTTCCCAAAACGGCCATGTTGCGGGAAGCAGGGCTGGAGTTCGTGTTCGGCTTATTGTAAGCATAGTTCTTCGGACGAGCCTGCTTGTTTCTAAAAGCCAGGTACAATCCGATACAAGCATGCGCCAAGATTGAAAAGTAGGTGACATAAGCCAAGATCTTGATAAAGATGTTGTGCCCCATAAAGTATGCATACTCGTTGAATGCACGTCTGCCTTCTTCGCCTGTTTTTGTGATTAGTTGAAGGTTCCCCAACAAGTGTCCCACAAGAAAGGTAATTAGGAAAAGCCCGGTTAGTGCCATCCAATATTTCTTTGCTAGTGAAGACGTAAATATTCCAGATTTACTCATAGTATTTTAAAAAATGTTTCAAACGATACAAATTTAATAGCTAGAACAAACCAAATGAACCTTTCCTCTTATTTAGAAACAATATAGATTATTTTGGAAAAGTGAGAATGGGTGCGGCCTAGAGGCGAAAAAAGCGGCCAAATGGCCGCTTCCCGAAAATATAATTCAAAAATTTAATGACTTGCTACGTCGCTATCGAGTGAAATACCCTGCTTTTTCAGCAACTTATTTACAAAAATCGCGAAGAAGGTAATGTAAGCGAAACAGATTGCTCCAACGATAAATGAAGGTTGGATTCCAATGATGTCGGATAATTTTCCTTGGATTGGAGGAATCAGACCACCACCTAAGATCATCATGACCAGGAATCCGGAACCTTGTGCCTGGTGTTTCCCCAATCCGGCCAAAGAAAGTGAGAAAATACATGACCACATGGTGGAGCAGAAAAGACCTGCACTTAAGAATGAGTAAATAGAAACAATTCCGGTAGTACTTAAACCGATCAGGATGCAGACTAAACCTAGACTCCCGAAAATAGCCAATGAACGAGCTGGTTTATCTTTGGTTAAATAAGAAGCTGCTATTTGAATCAATACACAAATGAAATACCAATAGAGTGGTTTTACATTGTATCCTGAAATAATGGATACAGTTAAACTCACTCCCAGAGCAATTAATGGAACGATGAATTTGAGGATGAGCTTGGTCTGTTGAGAAAGATTGAATGCATTGATGGAACCAGACCAACGCCCAATCATTAAACTTCCCCAATACATGGCAATAAAAGGAGTAGTTTCAGATGAATCATAACCACCAAAGGCAGGTTGTTTTAATAATTCACTTAAGTTACTTCCAACTGCGACTTCTACACCTACGTAAACGAAAATGGCCAGCATTCCCAAGCTCAGTTGCGGGTATTTTAATGCTCCCCAACCACTTTCATTCTTTTTTGCAGATCGATTGGCGAATAGAATTCCTCCCAAAACGAATAAAAGTCCTGCAGATAGCCAAGCCATCCTGTATTTCTCCAGAGGCTCTTGTATTTTTCTGATCGTTACTTCGATTTCCTTTTTTGTTTTTAGTTGAACAACCGATAGATTTTTAACCGGTTTGTTGTTTTCACCGATAGTCAATTGTTCCAGGTCACCTTTTAGTTCGGTCAACTGTTTTGCTTCATTGGACCGATAGCTGCTGAAAACAGGCGAGAAACAAGCAATCAGTAGTCCGGTTATGACTAACATAGTAACCATTCCCTTCTTTGCCTTGTCGGACGTTCCGTCAAACGTTTGTTCTAATTGCCCGCTTGGAAGTTTTTTGGAAAAAGCAAATAATGCAGCGATTCCAAGAAACAGGCAACCTACACAAGCATACAAAATCACAACCTTGCTCAGGCCGAGGGCTGCAATCTTTTCATCGGGTATTGCAGCGGTAGTGCTGAAAAGTGCGAGAGAAACGATGATCGGACCGATATTGGTTCCTAAACTATTGATCGCTCCACCGAGATTGATCCGGTTGCTTCCTGTTTTTTCGTCTCCTAATGCAATCATAAACGGATTGGCAGAAGTTTGTTGCAATGAGAACCCAAGCGCAACAATAAACAATCCGAATAACATGGCTGCGAAGACGTTCAGATAAACGGAAATAATCATCATTGTTGCGCCTAGAGCGGAGAAAAGCAATCCGTTAATGATACTTTTTTTGTAGCCCCAGGTAGAAACCAGGTCTTTTTTGGTCATGGTACTGAAAACAAATAAGCCGAGCGCTCCCAGATAATAGGCTCCATAGAAAGCAAAATCAATCAACTGGCTTTGAAACTGATCCAGATGGAAGTAATGTTTACAAAACGGGATGAAAATATTGTTTCCCGCGGCGATGAATCCCCAAAAGAAGAAAACTGTGGTTAAGGTGGAAAGTGCTCCGTAGTTTGTTTTTGTAGTTTGCATGAATTGCTTTTTCGATATCTGTGACCGAAAATAAGATAAATTTTTAAGTTCCCTGTTTCCATGTGACTATTGTGGCTAAATAATTAAAGCATATAGAAACACAGTTCAGATAGCTTTTACACGATGACAGATTTTTGGATTAATTTTCTTCTTCTAAAAGAGTCTTTACGTCTTTGATCAACTTATCTACTTCCCTGGAATCCGTTCCGTCATAATATCCGCGGATGCGTTTTTTCGTGTCAACCAATACAAAGTAGTTTGTATGAATGAAATCAGAACCAACATCTCCCTGATTCACTGCTTCAGCCGGTTTAAGCACAAAAAAGCTCCTGCGTGCCAATTGGTATAAGTCTTTTTTGTCTCCTGTCAGAAAATGCCATTGTTTCGGGTCAGCCTGATGACCATCGGCGTAATTTTTCATCTGGGCAACAGAATCCGTTTCGGGATCTACAGTGAAACTCAAGATCTTGAATTGGTCATTTCCCTTGAATGCTTCCTGCACGCGTTGCATTTCCGCGTTCATTTTAGGACAAATAGTTCCACAAGTGGTAAAGAAGTATTCGGCTACATAGATTTTACCTTTCAGGTGGCTGGATCCATAGGATTTACCTGTTTGATCGGTAAAGGAAAATTCTTGGATGGTATGTCCAAATCCCTTTCTTACCAGGTCTTTATCCACCATTTCAGATTCAACATCAATGGGATTGTAAACCTTCAGCGGTTTTTCGTTGTTCGAAGAATTGGTTAGAAAATAAGCAAGGATAACTCCAACAACAAAAATGAGTGCAACTAGTAGAACGCGCATATTGTTTTTTTACAAAAGTACGTTCTAAAGTCTTTCAACAAACATTAATCACCTCCTAATTTCAAGGTATATTGAAGCATTACTGTTCTTGGTGCTTCAATTTTCAAAGGCCTCAAAGAATACGTTCTGTTTAGAATATTGCTTCCGATGAGTGCAAACCGGTGTTTGTCTTTCAGCAAATAAGAAATGCGTGCGTCGAAAATCCAGTTACCAAAACGATGCGTGTTATAATAATCCATATACCGAATGTTCGGAATCAGGTTAATGTTATTTGTAGTCTCCTCAAAATCCTTTATAACTGCATCCATATTTACAATCTTCGAATAATATTTGGCACTGAATCCAACAGACAATTTTTTTGCGAAGGTATACTCCATATCAATTTTCACATTGTGCAGAAAACGGTATTTCAGAATTCTGGAATTTGAATCCAATGAAGTGGTATTATAAGTGAATTTACGATTCAATGAATCGGTCGCGTAAAGGTAATCCGGGTTTAAGGTTTGAGGAACAATATAAGTATAACCGCAAAGGAAAGTCAAATCTCCCTTTTTTCCAATGGCAACCGTTCCGGCTAGGGAAGCATCTATTCCCCTCACCCTGGATTTTCCGGTATTCAAAAATTTAAATCCGGCACCCTTTGACATTTCTTCTAAAGATGAGAAAGTATGCCATATTCCAAACATATACTCAATCGTATTTTGATATTCCTGCCAAAAACCGGCTATATCGAAGAAGCTCATTACAGGACCGATCTTGAACCCTTGTTTGATACCAAACTCTGCATTCCAACTTGTTTCTGCTTTTAATTCGGGATTCGGGAAAACACCAAAACTTCCAACCCCCGTTTGGATGAATCTTTCCGTAATGGTCGGGAATCGGTATCCTTGTCCGTAAGAAGCTCTAAGGAAGGTTGCTTTATGGATTTTGAAGTTGGAACCTGCTCTGAAGATCGGTTTTAAAGCCGTAATAGTATCATTTAACTGAAAATACTCCAAGCGGCCTCCAACTGAAATTGTTAAGCGTTTCCACAGTTTTTTTTCTGCCTGGGCATATGCAGAAAGATTCAACATTTGATTAATCGGTTTGCCCGAACCTCTATACATATTGGAGTAAGAATGTGTATTCTGAGCTGTAATTCCTCCAATGAAATCAACAGGGATAATTTGCTTGATGGATGTTCTGTATTGGTAGTCACCGTAAAGAACGGTAGATTGGTTATCCAGATTGGCAGTCATCTCGTTGAGGGTTCGCAAAAGTCGGGTTCGTAAAGAGTGTTTGCCCCCCGATTTAGTAGTGAAAAGAATGTATGGGTCAATATTAAAAATCAGTTGCTTTTGTAAAAAGACAGCTCCAGGATAAGCGCGGTATAATCCACTTGTATCATCTAACCAGGCAAGTACCATGTTACTTTCGGCAAGCATAAAATTACCATTTACCCCGTATACTAACCCCTTGATATTTTTGGCTCTTCGCGATAAGTTGAAATTAATACGTGCTCTCTTACTGACCATTTGTTTATTGTTGAAGTTCGTAAGAGTGTCTGCCCAAGCTAATGTGTCCTTATATTGTGGTGGACCCATGTAGCCGTGGTCGTAATTCAAATTACCTCCAAATACCAAATCCCATTGTTTGTATTTACGGGAATGTAAAAACGTTGCTCCTGAGATTAAAGGAGTATCGTCATACCATTTTGAACCTTGTTGTGATGGGGTGCTATATAATCCGGAATACAGGATCACTTTGGTTAGCGGTTTGGAAGTTGGATAAGCAGTTCGAATATTAATGGAACCGGATAAAGCGGAACTACCGGAAAGTACGGAAGCAGCACCCTTAATTACTTCAACCTGACTAATATTCTCAACTGGTATAAATCCCCATTCCGGACGACCTGCATCCCCTGAAAGCATGGGCATATCGTCGACCATTACTGCTACTTTGGATCCCACTCCAAAAGTAAATCCACTTCCCCCCCTGATTTGTGGTTCACCATCCAAAATATTTAATCCGGGCGTTTGATCCAACGCAGTTTCTATACTTCGGGTATTTTTACTTTCAATCAAACGAGGTTTTAAGATTTCCATGGAAACTGTTTGATCCTCCAGTGGTTTGTCAAACTTTCCAACTTTGATCTCCACGACATCCAGTACTGTTGAAATTTCTTCCATTGGAATATCCAATTCAACAATGCCATTTTCCGTAACATTGATTTGAATTGTATCCGTATTCATGCCTTCCATGCGGCAAATCAAATTGTAAACTCCTACCGGAAGTTCCAAAACAAATTGACCGTTTTCGTCAGAATTGGCCCCATAAAGTTGAGTAGTCTTTACAAATATAGAAGCACCGATAACAGCCTCACCATCAAGATTGCGAACCTTACCTGTAATTCTGCCGGTTTGGGCGAATAAAGAAGAGGATACTGAAAGTATTAGGATGGAAAGCAAGTACTTCATAAATGTAGCTTTAAAAAGTGAACCACCATCCTACGATAGGATGGTGGTTGCACAACAAAGGTATGAAATTTTTATTTCTTAACGATACGGATTGCTTGAAGTCCTTGTTCCTGAGTGATTTGAAGAACATAGATTCCGTTCTCGAAAGAAGAGAGATCAATTGTATTAGCTGTGTTTGAAACAACTCCGTTCAAAACAATTTGCCCTGAAACAGAGACAATTTTGAAAGAAGCATTTTCAACAACATTAGATAATGTCAATTTACCGTCAGTTGGGTTTGGATAAACGGAAACAGTCGCAATTTCATTGTCTCCCAATCCTAAACAAGCATCAACAAGAATGGTGTTTGCAGCAGCGTCAGCACAACCATTTGCATCAGTATAAGAATAAGTGATTGTTTTAGTTCCTAAACCGGCAGTTGAAGGGTCGAAATTTCCACCACTGACACCTGTTCCCGAATAAGATCCTCCAGCGGGAGTCCCTCCAGTTAAAACAAATGCAGGATTGTACACACAGACTTGCGGGAAGGTTCCCAATGCAACGTTCGGCAACGCATTTACAGTAACTGAGAATGTTCCTGATGCCATAGGACAAGAGCCTGAAGCAGCAATTGTATTTGTTACAGTATAAGTCCCGGCAGTACTTGCAGAAAGATCAATTTCTCCGGTGTTGCTGTTAATAGTCAATCCTGTTGTTGAGGAGAATACTCCTCCGTTTGCACCAACACCAAATACAGGAGAAGGATCGGTTGCATCGGCACAATATGTTGCCTGAACATATGTAAATGAAGCATCCGGGTTTGAAGTGATTGTTATACTGGCACTTGAAGAAGATCCTGATGTCGGACAAGCGACAGAACCAGTAGCATCATACGTTACGGTATAAGTACCAAGTGCACTTCCTGCAACATTGATTTCACCGGTCGTTGTACTAACAAATACCAAACCGGCAGGAGTTGCAGAAAAAGTACCCGCATCAGCTACTGTTGGAGTTTCATTAGCCCCGGTAGAACAAATTGTATTCGATGGATAAGAGAACGCCGAGTTTGCAGGAGGATTAATAGTAACACTGGTAGTTCCTGTGTTTGGACATGTTCCACTATATGAGTTTGTCACAGTATAGGTTCCGGGAGTACTTGCAGATAAATCAATAGCACCGGTAGTTGAATTGATCACTAATCCGGTAGTAGATGTAAATGTTCCTGGATTTACTGCTGTTGGAACAGGATCCGCATCTGCCGGGCAGTAGGTAGGTTGCGCATAACTCAATGAAGCGTCTGCAGGAGGATTCACAGTAATAGTTACCGGTGTTGTTGTTTTTGAGCCCCATTGGTTGGTAGCTGTCAAAACTGCAGTATAGGTTCCCGGTGTACTATATGTAACTACAGGACTAGTAGCAGTACTTGATGAAGGACTGCCACCAGTGAAGGTCCAGCTATAAGACGTTGGGAAATTGGTGGAGGTATTTGTAAATGTAATTGTATTTCCACTACAAACTGCAGTTGCAGAAGTTGTAAAGGAAGGTCTTGGAACATAAACCAATTCCATATCATCTATTGCCAATGTATCACCACCATTTCCACCTCCCGGAGTTTGATTGGTAGTAAATGTTGTAATGATAAAAGCTGCATTTGAAGGAGTTCCGACATAGGTGAAAGGAATTGAAAGACGCTGCCAGTTTCCACCATTGTATGAAATGCTTGAAATAGCTGTAGCAACGGTATTTGCTCCTGCTACATCATTGGGATCTTTGAATCCATTTGTGTTGTTGTGTATTACACAGCTGACTCTTCCCAATTTCGATGTTGTGACTGGTTTGTGTTTTACCCAAACTACCAATGAATCAGGAGAATCAGTCATAGGATCAGAAAAATTCACATCAGTAGTTACCGATTTGTTGTGATTAGCTGAGTTTGTGGGGGTAATACTTCCCATATTTATTTGACCTGTAGTAACGTTTCCGTTTGCTGCAACCCCAAAAATATTGTTACACCATATTCTCACTGAATAGATTCCTGTTGATCCGGGTCTTACGTAAGTAACCCTATCCATTTGTTGATTCGCTGCTCCTGCCAATCCGCCACTTGCTGTCATAAAACTATTCCAGTTAAGAGGTTCTTTGATCTCCGGAGAGGAAGCACCTTCCCAGCCTTCAAAATTGCTATTTCCTACTTGAGTTTGAGCTGATGCTTGAAGGGTAAGTGTTAGTAATGATAAACTAAGTAAAATTTTTTTCATAGTTTGTAGATTTAAGATTCATAGAATCTGATTTAATGAAACAAATTTAGTGGTTTTATTTAATAGAAATTTCGTTTTAACTCTTTGAAATCATTAATAGTAGCATGTTTATAGATCCTGATTAGACGGATTCACTTCAGTAAAACTAAGAATGATCGTAAAATCGCATTTTTAAAACTTTGTTTGAATGCTAATTTAGTAGGTTAAAATTGGCAAGTTCGCATAAAATTTTGATGTTATTAGGCCAAAAAATAGCACTTAATCGATTGTTTGTTCCTTTAACAGAGATTTCCCGATTCTTTAAACTAAGAATTGACAGATACACCTTTAATTCTATTATTTTTGATGCAAAATCCGACAGATGAATAAAAAACTCTTAGCCGAAATATGTAAAACTCCCGGAGCTCCCGGACATGAAGACCGTGTCAGAAAATTAGTCTTGCGTGAAATCGAATCTCTTTGTGATAAGGTGGAAGTTGACAATATGGGGAATGTATATGGAATCCGTAAAGGGAAATCCAATCAATCTGTAATGGTTGGTGCCCACATGGATGAGATTGGCTTCATGGTTACATATATTGACGACAAAGGGTTTATCCGTTTTACAACTTTGGGAGGTTTCGATCCGAAAACGTTAACTGCACAGCGCGTCATTATCCATGGAAAAGAAGATGTGATCGGGGTGATGGCTTCCAAACCGATCCACGTAATGACCCAGGATGAGCGAAATAAAGTGGCCAAACTTTCGGATTATTTTGTGGATACGGGATTACCTGCGGAAAAAGTGAAGGAATTGATTTCGATTGGTGATGTGATTACAAGAGAACGTGAATTCATCGAAATGGGTGATTGTTTCAATAGCAAATCATTGGATAACCGCCTGGCTGTTTTTATAGCGATCGAAGTACTCAAATTATTGAAAGGGAAAGAGCTTCCTAATGATGTGTACATGGTCTTTACGGTTCAGGAAGAAGTAGGCATCCGTGGAGCAAATGTGGCGAGTCTGAATATCAAACCTTTCTTCGGTTTTGGTTTGGATACTACCATTGCATTTGATTTGCCGGGCGCTGCTGCTCATGAACAGATTACCAAAATTGGTGAGGGGACGGCAATTAAAATAATGGATGCTTCAACTATCTGTGATTCGCGAATGGTTCGTTACATGAAGGAAGTTGCAGAACGGAACAAAATCAAATGGCAACCTGAAATTCTCACTGCAGGAGGAACCGATACTGCGGGAATCCAAAGAATGTCGCCCGGTGGATCTATTGCCGGAGCGGTTTCCATTCCTACAAGACATTTGCACCAGGTGATCGAGATGGCTCACAAAGATGATATCCAGGCAAGTATTGACTTACTGGCCTCATGTTTGTTAGAGCTGAATCAGTTTAGTTTGGAATATTAAAAAAATTATAGCTCTCACATGAAAAAAATTGCGTTGTTCTCTATCTTGATTTCCGTTTGTTCCATCAACGGATTTTCACAGAAAGGATCCAAGAAGGAATCACTTCAGTCATTCCATAACCGGGCGATTGTGTCCTATAACGTGGAAAACTTATTTGACACCATTGATGATAAAGGAGTCATTGACGAAGAGTTTCTTCCAACGGGAAAGTTGAAATGGAATTCGGAGAGATATCATGTGAAGTTGGATCACTTGGTAGAAGCGATTACCATGAATCTTGCTGAGAATCCGATCATTATAGGTTTGGTGGAAATCGAAAACAAAGGAGTTCTGATGGATTTGAAGAAAACAGGCCGCCTGGCAAAAACAAATTACGAGATTGCCCATAAGGATTCGCCCGATGCACGCGGAATCGACTGCGGATTGTTGTATGATAAAAGTTGTTTCAAACTGCTCGCAATGGAAAATCTGAAGGTTTCGATTGATTCGATTCCCGATTTTAAAACACGCGACATCCTGTATGTGAAAGGTCAACTTGAAGGAGGGAAAGTCATTCATTTATTTGTCAATCACTGGCCGTCGCGAAGAGGTGGTGAAGGTGAATCGGAAGTGAAAAGAATCAGGGCTGCTGAAGTGGCAAGAGCCAAAGTGGAGAAAATCCTGAAAGCTGATCCAAAAGCGAATATCATTTTGATGGGAGATTTTAATGATCATCCCGACAATGTCTCCATTCAGGAAGTGTTAAAAGCGAAACCCGTGACTGAATCGACTGCGGATTTGCTTGATTTGTTTGCAGATGATCATAAAGCTGGAAAAGGAACCCATAATTTCAAAGGTGAATGGGGTGTTTTGGACCATTTTATTGTTTCAAAAGCACTTTATAACGGAAATAATGGAATCAGCCTTTCTCCGAATGACGGAAAAATTGTATACGAAGAAAAACTGCTTTTCACCGGAAAGGATGGAAGTAAAAAACCTTCTGCAACCTATGGTGGACCAACTTATTACGGAGGTTATTCGGATCATTTACCGATTCAGCTCATTTTAAAATAAGAGAAAGCACTGCTTTCGATAAAAGCCAGTGATAACTGGCTATAATAAACAAAATACTATAGGGGGTGGTTTCACACGTGTGGAACCACCCCACTTAAATCCCGTAAATTCTCGTACAAGACCTTAAAAATGAAGCCTATTTGTTCTTTAATTTGTATTTTCGATTTCACATCTCTTAGGGTATGAAAACAATTTCCTTCACAACATCGCAATTCGTTACGATCGATTATGAGCTTGCAAGCCCTGCTTACAGAGCAGTTTCTGCTTTTTTGGATCTTGTTTTCTTGCTGATTTATTTATTGATAGCTAGCTATTTCATCAGTGCCAATTTGTTGGATTTGGATATGAACTCCCTTCAGAACAGACAGTCTTTCCTTAGTATTTTCTTGTTGCGTTTGCCTTGGTTGTTGTACTCTCCGGTTATTGAATATCTGACAAATGGCCGCTCATTGGGAAAACTCATCATGGGAATTCGCGTGGTGAAAAGCAATGGTGAAACTGCGGGTTTAAGGGAATATTTCACCCGTTGGATTTTCCGGATCGTAGATATCTGGGTTGGTGGCTTTGGGTTCCTGGCTTTACTTGTTTCCGGTACAACGGAGAAAAGACAACGGATCGGTGATATTATGGCAGATACCGTAGTTATCAAAGTGAAAGACACCCAATTATACAATTTGAAAGACGTATTGTCCATTAAAAATTCGGATAATCACGTTCCGACCTATCCTAATGTCATTCGTTTTTCGGATGAGGATATGTTACTGATCAAGAATACGATTTTAAGGGTGCAGCGCTATCCGAATCAGCCGAATAAGGATTTTGCAATCGAATTGGCGGATGAAACTGCTCGTTTGATAGGTTTACAGGAAACTCCTCAGAAGCGGATGGAATTCTTAAAAACCGTTTTACAGGATTACGTGGTATTAACACGTTAAAAGAGAAATTGATGGGTGTGTTGTTTGTTGTTCCGACTCCTGTTGGAAATCTGGAGGATATTACGTTAAGAGCGATTCGATTGCTCAAAGAAGCAGAACTGATTTATTCTGAGGATACGCGTGTAACGAAGAAATTACTCTCACACCTGGAAATTACCGGAAAACACATCATTCCTTTTCATGCACATAATGAGCACAAGCAATTGGAACGTTCTGTTCAAACGGTCCGGGAAAATGAATGTACGGTTTTGGTTTCCGATGCCGGAACACCGGCAATTTCCGATCCCGGGTTCTTATTGGTAAGGGCTTGTGTGGAGGCAGGTTTGGAAGTGACTTGTTTACCCGGCCCGACAGCTTTTGTCCCGGCACTGGTTGCAAGCGGTTTTCCATGTGACCGCTTTTTGTATGAAGGATTTTTACCGCATAAGAAAGGAAGACAAACCAAGTGGCTTTCGATTTTAGAAGAAGAACGAACAGTTGTTTTCTATGAATCACCGCACCGGATCATTAAAGCTTTAGAAGAATGTGTTGCAATTTTAGGATCTACCAGACAAGTTTGTGTGGCACGCGAAATCAGTAAATTCTTTGAAGAGTTCAAACGCGGAACCGCGCAGGAAGTATTAGCTTATTACAAAGCTAACCCACCAAAAGGAGAAATCGTTCTATTGATAAAAGGAAACGGATAAGCTTTTTCAAACCTATCCGTTCTATATCTGAAGTATTACTTTTTTATCTTTTGGCCCTAAAGTCCTCTATTGAGTAATAAACCCGAACTGTGATCCGGAAGAAGTATCCTCCCCATCAAAGGTCATTACAGGAATAGCCAATTCGTTTTCCGCCAAACTTTGAATCAGATTCGTGGAGAAGATGGAGAACATATCTTGATAATGTGTTGCGGCCAATAGATCTGCGTTCACCTCACGGCAGTATTCAATCAGGTTTTTCTCAAAATTGGTTGAATCCAGTAAATGGATTGTTGCCGGCAGACCGTGTTCTTGTAAATACCCGTTCGCAACATGTAAATTCACTTCGATCTGTTGCATCAGACCTTCATCAGAAAAGCGTTGACCAACTAAGAACAGCTTGGAATTAAACACTTGTGCGACTTTAGAAGCGTAGCGAACAACCTGAACGCTCTCTTTCGCTAAATCTACCGTCATAACGATGGATTTGATTTTATGAAAAGAGGTGTCTTGCTGAGTCAGTATAATTGGAACATTACTGTTGGAAACCACAGATAAGGCAGGGCTTCCGAATATTTTTTGCCAAACAGAGGTGCTGTGTGTTCCCATAATGATTAATTGAACACCAACTGATTCAGCAATAATTCCAATATCTCTTAGTACCTTTCCAATTACAACACGTGTAGAAATTGCCACTTCCGGATTTTGATATTTAGCAGCTAAATCACGCAAACTCTTCTCAGCCGAAATCCGCTCTTTCGCATGTGAGATGATATGTAGCAAAACAACTTCGCCCTTGTTATATTTGGCTGCATCCAATGCAAAAACCAACGCGTTTTCAGTTACTGGGGTAAAATCTATCGGAACTAAATAGAGGAATTTTGTCGCCATTGTGTCAAATTTAAGTTTTATTAAAAATAACATTTTTTCGGCAGACTCACTCTAAATGAGGAAAAGCCCAAGAACATTTTAAGTTAAATTTGCGGTATGAAACAAACAGAAGCATTTCATTTAGTAAAGAAGGGGGTTGCTGAAAGTGCCTTCGAACTCAGACCATTAAGCTTACCTGAATTAAAAAAGGATCAGGTGCTTATCAATGTAGAGGCTTTCGGATTGAATTATGCGGATGTGATGGCTCGTTTGGGTCTTTACAGGGAAGCACCTCCAATACCTTGTGTGATCGGGTATGAGGTTGTTGGAGTGATCACCGAAGTCGGTGAAAAAGGGAATAAGGAATTGATTGGAAAGCGGGTCGTCGGCTTTTGCAGATTTGGTGGATATTCAAAACAGGTCATTACGGAAAATTATGCCATATCTGTCATTGATGAGATGGATGCCGGAGTGGCATTGTCACTTGCAACGCAATTTGTGACAGCTTACTACATGGTGAACCGGTCTGCAAATGTACAGGCCGGAGAACATGTTTTGATCCATGCCGCCGCCGGTGGAGTAGGCACTGCATTGGTTCAATTGTGTAAGTTGAAAGGAGCACATGTAATTGCAAAAGTAAGCTCGAAGGAGAAAGCGGAATTGGTTCGAAGTTTGGGTGCCGATGAGGTAATAAACTATAAAGAAGGAGATTACGAAAAACAAGTTTCGGATTGTCTGAAAACCGAAAGACTGGATGTCAGTTTCAATCCGGTAGCCGGAGCAACTTTTAAAAAGGATTGGTCTCTTTTGGGAACAGGCGGAAGGTTGGTGTTATTTGGTGGTTCTGAATTATCAAATGGTAAATGGGGACTCCTTTCAACGCTTAATTTTGTTAGAAAGATGGGTTTTGTTGTACCAATCGGGTTAATGATGCGTTCTAAATCCATGATTGGGATAAACATGCTCAAGATTGCAGACTTCAAACCGAAAGTACTTGCCGAATGTCTCAACGAGGTTGTGGGAATGGTAAAAAACAAGGGCAGATTCATCCGGTTGTAGGTGGTGTCTATAAACAGGGCGAGTTAAAAATGGCTCATCGTTTGCTTGAGGAGGGAAAAACCGTTGGTAAATTAATAATTGAGTGGGATGATAAACCGAATTAATTGTTTGTTTGTTGTTACAAGTTCAGTTTTGATCTTGAGTGGGTGCATTGAGCACAGGGACGATGATAAGAAACGTGCAAAACCGATTCCTGTCAATAAGGAAGAGGAGAAATATATCAAGGATAAAGAGTATAAAGTATTCCGGATTTACGAAGGAGAGGTTCCATGTGAGGATTGTGATGGAATCCGTCAACGTTTAGTCATTAAGGGAGATACCGCCGGAATTTTCCGCCTGACGGAAACATATAGGAATGCCACAGAAGACGGGGATGCAACCTTAGTTTGCAGCGGTCAATGGCAAAAAAGCAAACTGGATTCGAAAAACATCCTCATCCTTTCCCAGGGAAGTATCACCGATTCGGTAAGAAGAATGGAATATGAACTTTATCCCAAAGAGATTATTCAATTATCGCTTGATAAGAACCGGTTTAAAAATGTTGCGGAGTATCACTTGAAAATGGTTCGGAAGTCGAATTAATTACGAATGCCGAATGCCGAATGCCGAATTTTGTTTCTTAAGTAATTCGTCAAAATTTAATTCCCAATTCCTTCAACTGCGCTTCATCAATCACCGAAGGAGCGTCGATCATCACATCTCTTCCGCTATTGTTTTTAGGGAATGCGATATAATCACGAATAGAGTCGGATCCGCCCATTGTTGCCACTAAACGATCCAGACCGAATGCCAATCCGCCGTGTGGAGGCGCACCATATTCGAATGCGTTCAGTAAGAACCCGAATTGTTCCTGTGCTTGCTCCGGGGTAAATCCTAACAATTCGAACATGCGGGATTGCAAAGCTCTATCATGTATGCGGATAGAACCTCCGCCCAATTCAACACCATTCATCGCTAAATCGTAAGCATTTGCTCTTACCTTTCCTGGTTCCGAATCGATCAAATTGAAATCTTCCGGTTTAGGAGAGGTGAACGGATGGTGCATTGCATGATATCGTTCACTGTTTTCATCCCATTCCAAAAGAGGAAAATCAAGTACCCACAAAGGTTTGAATTCGTCCGGGTTACGCAAACCAAGTTCGGTTCCCATGCGTAAACGCAATTCGTTCATCTGTTTGCGTGTCTTGTCCAGATCACCGCTTAAAACAAAGATCAGGTCACCCGCTTTGGCACCTGTAGCTTCAGCCCAGGATTTCAAAGAAGCTTCGTCATAGAATTTGTCTACTGAACTTTTGAATGTCCCATCCAGGTTACATTTCACATAAACCAATCCGAGTGCGCCGATTTGAGGACGTTTCACCCAGTCGGTGATTTCATCCAATTGCTTGCGTGTATATTCACTTGCTCCAGGGGCCGCGATTCCGATAACTGCTTCCGCCTTGTCAAATATCGGGAAATCTTTTCCGACTGATAGTGATTTCAGGTCTGTAAATTTCATCCCGAATCGAATGTCCGGTTTGTCTGAACCGTATGTTGCCATTGCTTCAGCATAGGTCATTCTTGGGAAAGCACCTTCAAAATTGATTCCTCTAACTGTTTGGAACAAGTGCTTGATCAAGCCTTCGAACATATTCAGAATATCTTCCTGTTCAACAAACGCCATCTCGCAGTCAATTTGAGTGAACTCCGGCTGACGGTCGGCACGCAGATCCTCGTCACGGAAACATTTTACGATTTGATAGTACCGGTCGAACCCGGAAACCATCAGTAATTGCTTGAATGTTTGAGGAGATTGAGGCAAAGCATAGAATTCTCCCTGGTTCATCCGGCTTGGAACCACGAAATCGCGTGCTCCTTCCGGGGTTGATTTGATGAGATATGGAGTTTCCACATCCAAAAATCCTTTTGAATCCAGATATTTACGGGTTTCCAATGCGACATGATTGCGCAAACGCAATTTTTGTTGTACCGGATTTCTTCTCAGGTCCAGATAACGATACTGTGCGCGTAATTCTTCCCCGCCATCGGTTTCATCTTCAATTGTGAACGGGGGAGTTTTTGCGGCATTCAGCAATGTCAATGCCGAAACTTTGATTTCGATTTCACCTGTTGGCAAATTGGCATTCTTGCTGCTTCTTTCAATAACCGATCCTTTGACCTGAATAACAAACTCACGGCCTAATTTTCTAGCTTGTAAACACAACTCACTATTTTCTTCCAAATTGAAAGCCAATTGTGTGATCCCATAACGGTCGCGTAAATCAACAAAGGTCATTCCACCTAAATCGCGGGATTTTTGAACCCAACCAGCTAATGTTACTTCCTGTCCGATATGTGAGGCGCGTAATTCGCCGTTTGTATGTGATCTGTACATGTACTTGAAAATTGAATTGCAAAATTAACGATTGTAAGAGAGCTTTAAGCGTCTCTGTTGATTATTTTTTTGCGCGCATAAGATTCATATAATCAACAAGTTGAAAATTATTTTCATTTTTTTTTGGATTTGCTGTAACAAAATAAGAAGTGAAAAGGTCATATGTTCGAAAAGCACAAAGTACTTAAGCTTAACAGAAAGCAATAAAATTTACAGATATGAAAACAGGATTATTTATCACATTTATTTTCTTCCTATTTGGTTACGCAAACAGTCAGGAAGAACCGGATACAACCCGTATCAAAATGAAAGAAAAGCAGATTTTGATTATTAATCATTCGGATAAGGAGGAAGAAAACGATACGATCGATGCTCAACCGGACAAAAAAACTCTGAAACATTTTGAGGCGCACTGGGCAGGTATCGAATTCGGACCGACTATCTTATTGAACAGTGCTATGAAAAGCAGTTTTCCGAACGATAAACAATGGGAAAATGATCCCGGAAAATCATTTAGCTGGAACCTCAATTTTGCAGAGTACAAATTCAAAATCTATAAAAACTACATTGGAGTGACGACAGGTTTGGGATTGAACTGGACACAAATCGGGTTGAAAAGCAACTTGTTGTTTGCGAATTCCGATTCACTTTGGACCATCCAGGACACGGTGAATGATTACAAAAAGAACAAGTTAAGAGCGGTTTATTTGACAGTTCCATTGATGCTTGAATTCTGTACGAATGGAGAGTCCGATAGAGGATTTTATCTTGCAGCCGGTGTAATCGGTGGTGTGAGATTGGGTTCGAGTACCAAACAAGTGGTGGAAGAAGATAAAACAACAAACCGTTCAAAAACAAAAGGAGTTTACGGTCTCAACGCTTTCCGCCTGGATGCGGCAGTCAAATTAGGATATAAGGACATTGGGGTTTTTGCAAATTACAATTTGCTTCCCCTTTTCGATACCGATAAAACGGTTGGAGTTTACCCACTAACTTTTGGTTTAACAGTCAATTTTTAGTGATTTCACATCATAAGTAAATAAAGCAGGAATAAGGAGTTGACCGTGGTTGGCTCCTTTTCTTTTGGTCTAAAATCAGGTTAAATCGTTTTTTCGCTAACTTTGAGCAAGAACTTTATGATGCGTTTAATTATCTGTTTGGTCTTTATTGGTTTTGCCGAATGTGTTCAGGCACAATCCAACTGTTCGTGCGAGCCTATGCAGGATTATATTGCACAACGCGATTTTGACAGTACCGTAAAACACAAACCTATCAATCTCTGGAAGTTCGCAAAAGAATTGGAGAAGGATAAGAATCCGAGATGTTTGGCTTTTTCCTTTCAATTGAAAGCACAAGTTCAGATTAAAAATGGTCAGTTCGACGATGCCAAAAAAAGCCTGGATCGTGAAAAATTCATTTTGGATAGTATCCGTTGTAAATCCGCAAGTTATATTGAGAATAATCTGACTCTTGGTGAATTGTTGATGCTTCAAGGTGATTACGAAGGTTCGATAGCAGCTTATTCAAAAACAGTGCGGATTCTTCAAAGAACAGGAAACAATCCGATGCTTTCGAAAGTTTACCTGGGATTGTCCGGCAGCTACGGCAGATTGAAGGATAAAGACAAGGCGAAATATTATGCAAACCTGGCATATCCGATTGTGAGTACATTGTCTGATAATGAATCGAAGATCGATTTGCTTGCCCAACTATCTGCCCGGTATTATAAGATCTACCAGCTAGAAAAAGATAAGAACTACCTGGACTCGGCATTGAATACCGTTTCCTTTTCCTACGTTCTGGCGAAAAAGATCCAGTATACGGAAAGCTATCTTCAGATCTATAATCTGTTCGAAGACCATGCCTACTACAATCGGAATTTCCGGTTGGCGCTGAATTATCTGGATAGTGCATTAATGCAGACAAATCCGAATTATCATTGGAAGGAACGAGGTGCAATTTTCGGTGATATATCGGATATTTATCTGGAATTGAAACGATACGATAAAGCTTATCAGTTTGCAGATTCGAATTTGGTTTATGCCCAAAAGATCGGTGATCCCTACGATGTTACAAATGCATTGGAATTGCTTTACAATTGTGCTAAACTGAGTGGGGAATATGAACGGGCCTTGCTGGTATATGAGGATTTATCCAAGATGAAGGACAGTGTGCTAAATATTCAGAATGCGCGTGCTTACAGTCAATTGTCGGAGAAATATCACCGGGTAAGAAAGGAAAAGTCCGAGGCGGAATACGAACAGGATAAACGTTTGTTGCAACAGCAACAGCAGATTGGGAACCTGAAATGGCGGCTTATCCTGGTTGGAAGTATCATTTTTGCATTACTTGCCGCTTATGTTTTAATGGTTTTCAGGCAGAAAACAATCAAACAGAAACAAAAGCGTTTGGAGATTCAGCAACGTTTGAATAGAGCCAGGATTAATCCTGATTTCATTTACAATGCGCTGAACCAATTGCAAAATGCAGGATCGACCCCGGGAACAGATTACAAGAGACAAATTCAATCGTTTTCCAAATTGTTGAAACAGGTTCTGGATAGTACGCACGATGATTTCATGACACTGGATCGAGAAATTGAATTCCTGACATTCTACCTGACGCTGCAAAGAGACCGTTCTAAAAACGCATTTGATTTTTCGTTTGAAGTGGATGAACAATTGGATCCTTCCAATGTCTGTTTGCCAACCATGATTTTACAACCTTTTGTCGAAAGCACCGTTTTGGAAGGGTTTTCGAACCTGAAACACCATGGAGAACTGAAAATTCGATTCAATCTGAAAGGTTTGAATGAGCTGGAAATAATTATCGAGGACAATGGTCGAGGACTGAAGGCAATTGATTCTTCAAGAGCCTCGGAAATTATCAATGACCGGTTATATTTACTGAATAAACTCAATAAGACCAGTTCCTCATATCTGATCCGTGAAAAAACGGGTGGAGGTGTTTCCGTAGAAATATTCATTCCTTTAATCAACAAGGCTTACGCTGAGGAATTGAAGAAAGAAGGATTCTGATCAATTAAAAATTGAGAATGTAAAATTGAAAAGGCATTTCAATTTCTCTTAGTATTATGATTCTTTTTACAAGAGGCTAATTACAAATCTTTTCAATTATGAATTTTACATTCTCGACTTCTAATATCCTAAATTCTCAATCAAATGCCGGTAGTAGTTTTGCAGTTCCACTTGAGACCGGATAATTGCTTCAGTGCCGGTTGCTTCCTTGTATGAGTTTTTTTGATATTTATCAATGATCCGTGCTTTTTCACGATCACCCCATTGCATGGAAAACACCAGGTTAATCTGATCTTTTAATGCTTTGTCCAAAATTGGAGTTCCTACTTCAATACGTTTATCCAGGTTCCGTTCCATCCAATCGGCCGAAGTGATGAAATAAAGTGGTTTATTGTTATTCCCAAAGATCAGGAAGCGCGTATGCTCCAAAAAGCGGTCGACAACGCTTAGAATTTCGATATTCTCACTTAATCCTTTGATTCCCGGAACCAAGCAACAAATTCCACGAATCATCAGTTTGATCTTCACACCGTTTTGGGAAGCTTCATACAATTTGTCGATCATTTCCGAATCCACCAGGTTATTGATCTTAATGTGAATGAATGCCGGTAATCCTTTTTTTGCGTTTTTGGTTTCATTGGTAATCAGATGCGCATATTTCTTGCGTGAATTGACAGGTGAAACAATGAGTGTTTTGAAAGAATGATGATGCAGGTTGTGTTCCATCATGTGGAAGACTTGATGCACTTCTTCAGCAATCTTAGGGTTGACGGTAATTAGTCCCATATCGGTATATACTTGTGCCGTTCGTTCATTAAAGTTCCCGGTTCCGACATAAGTGATCAACTGTTCCTTCTTATCTGTGATCCGTTTGATCTGGATCAATTTAGAATGAATTTTCAAATCTTCCGGCCCATATAGCACTTTGGCTCCTTCCTCTTTCATCCGTTCCGACCAAAAAAGGTTATTTTCCTCATCGAAACGTGCCTGTAATTCCAATACGACCGTTACGTCCTTTCCATTTCTTACCGCATTCACCAGGGCATTCATCACTTGTGAATTCTGGGCGACACGATAGATATTGATCTTGATAGAAACTACTTTTGGATCGATAGCTGCTTCGCGCAATAAATCAACCACGTGATCGAAACGATGATAAGGGAAATGAAGCAGCACATCTTTTTCAAGGATCACCTTTATCAGACTGTGTTGTTTATGAAAACTGGGATGATCTACCGGTTTATATGGAGAATAAATGAATTCGTTATTGCCAAAATCAGGGAATTTCATAAAATCCTTGAAGTTGTGGTATTTTCCACCCGCAATGGTATTGATCCCGGAAGTCAGATTCAAACTTTTAATGAGCATTTCCAGTAAATCCTGTGGCATTCGATGGTCATAGACCAACCGTACGGGTTCACCTTTTTTTCGTTGTTTGATGCTTTTTTCCATTTTTTCAATGAAAGACATCGAGACGTCATCATCGAGATTCAACTCCGCATCCCGTGTAAATTTGAAGGTGAATGCCTCAATTGTGTCGAAAGAGAAAATAGGGAAGATATCTGCCAAATGAAGTCGGATGATATCGTCTATGAGAATCACGCCCTTTTCATTTTGAGATTCCAAAATGTAGAATCGGGAAACCAGGTTGGGAACCTCGATCAGTGCAAAACGGGCTTTTCTTTTATAATCCCATTCCATTCGTACGGCTAAATAAATGGCTTTATCACGCAGCCTTGGAAAGGGCATTTTCTTGTCAATCAGAACGGGTACGATATCGTGGATCACCGAAGAGAAGAAGTAATTTTTCAACTCACTTTTCTGTTTGTCATTTACGGTAAGTTCATTGTAATGTTTGATTCCTTTCAGTTTCAGTCTATGGAGAATGGAAGCGTAAGCGTGTTCAAACTTTCGCTGTTGTTTGATCACTACATTCCGAATCTCTTCATACAATTCCTCGGCAGTTCCTTTGTAACCTTCCACCTTTTGATCGTCCAATTGGATCATGCGCTTGATATTGGCTACACGAACGCGATAAAACTCATCCAGGTTGTTGGAGTAAATTCCCAAAAAACGCATGCGTTCCACCAAAGGAACTTCATCATCCAAAGCTTCCTGTAAAACACGATCATTGAAAGATAACCAGCTTAATTCACGATTGAAATATTTTACGTGATGTATTTTGCCTTTGGAAGAATTGGCTTCTTGCGTTTTTACCATGGGTTATTTATAAAGCGACAAACTTACTATAGAGCGTTTGATTCTAAGTTAAGAAAATTTTGATTTTGTGTTAAGCCAATAAAAACAAAAAAGGCAATCCGCCTTGGACTGCCTTCGTTTTTTTGCAAGCTGAGAGTTAGTAAAAATTATTCCGAACCCTTTGGTTCTTTTATAAATATATTAGAAAAATCTAAATTTTCCAATGAATTTGTCTTAAAATTTCGAATACGTGAATTGATCATGGTAATGAAGTCATCATTGGTCAATGGAATCACAACTGCATCATCGACAATTTTCTGATCGCATTCCACCATGATATCGGTGCGTTTTTCCGGATCCTGTTCTTTGTTCAGTCGCACATACAAATCGTCAAATTTGGCGTTCCTATATTTGAATGGGTTCATGAATTCGGAATCCAGGTTCGCATATTTCCCATAAAAAATACTCAGGAAGCTTTCTCCGTCCGGATAATCTGCGATCCATCCGGAAACCCACAAATTTGCTTTACCCGATTTCACATAATTGTTTCGTTTCTCAAAATCAACCAATTCTACAGTGGTAACTATCCCCAAGTTTTCTTTCAATTGTTTTGCGATTCCTTTTGCAAGCAAATGATTGGCGGCATCCTTGTTCCCACTGACATAAATAACCATCACGGGAAAATCTTTTCCACCGGGAAACCCTGCCTGAGCAAGAAGCGCATTGGCTTTTGCCACATTGTAATCTGGGCCTTTTACACGATTTGCAGGAAAGAACTCTGTATTTGGAATGAATCCGTTCAATACCGGGTAACCTTCTCCCAGTAAAGTATGATTCACCAAACTTCTGCGGTCTATAGCATGATTTAATGCTTGTCTTACACGAATATCTTTGAAGATGGGGTTGCGTTCGGACATTCCTAAGAAAGTAACAGAAAACGACTGTTTGGAATCTACTTTGTGTTTGACGGTTTTCCCTTCTTGTGCTTCTTGCAATGAACCTAAAATATTGTCTACCTCGTCTGTAGGAATTTCAAGAACCAGGTCAATTTGACGTTCCCTGAATGCAATGAGTTCACTGCGTTTGTTTTTGGTGTAACTCAAGTCAATTTCCGCGAGGAATGGTAGTTGATTCCCGAATTGGTCTTTTGCCCAGTAATTCGGATTCCGTTTCAATTTGATTCCCTTGTCAGAAAATTCTTCCAACATGAAAGGGCCTGTTCCTACCGGATGTTTCTTGACATCATCCTTATAAAGATCATACGCTTCTTTTGGGAAGACTCCGAAACCTGAATAGGTAAGTAATTTATCAAATCCCGCAAACGCTTCATTCAGGTCGATTTGAACCTTGTATCTGCCAAGAACTTTTATCCCGGAAACACCTCCGGCTTTGAATTGCTGTTTTGTCGCCTTGTTAAATGCCGCCGCGCCCACTACACGGTCGTTCAGCATGAAACCGATCTCATTTATCTTCAATCCGCTGCACGACATGTCCAAGGTGAATTTCACATCGTCTGCAGTTAATTCGCGTCCTTCTCCATCCAAACATTCGTCCGGATGAAAATAAACACCTTTCCGGATGTTGAGTGTATAGGATTTTCCGTCAGATGAGACCGAGAAACTTTCGGCAATGGATGGAATTACATTCGATCCCGAAGCATCCAATCGCAAAATGGGATCAAATATCTGGGATGTAATTCGCTGAGTATAAAGAGTTGTAGCCTGAAGCGGGATGAGGGTTTCGATTTTTTCCGAAGACATGAACCGGAATGTCCCTCCATATTTGGCACCACCAATCGCTTTCAGGTCTTCAACATTAACAGAATCATCCGAGCATCCGACGAAGCCGACAGCTAGTATGGAAATAAGAACGAACTGTTTAAACATAGTAAGTGCGTTGCAGTGTTGTACAAAAATAACATTTAAAACAAACCTTGGTAGTTTAGGAGAAATATACTGATTATACTTATCTTAAGTACCTGTACCTCTTAAAAAGGCAAAAGCCCCATAAGTGGAGCTTCAGCATGTTGGTTTAATAAGAGTAGTTTATGTTGGTGTAACATAAGTTGATTCAAATATAGCATTTTTTGATTAAACGGTATAGTCTGATCAAAAAAAATTTAGTATCCAACTTTGTTGCGAACGCGTTTTAATGTTTCCTGAGCAATGATTCTTGCCTTGGAAGCCCCAATTTCTAAGGCTTTATCAATCTGAGACTTATCTTCCATTAACTCATTATATTTTTGTCTTTCTGTTGAAAATTTATTCAAAATGAGCTCTAAAAGTGCATTTTTTGCATGTCCGTATCCGTAATTGCCACCCAAATAGTTCGCTTTCATCGTTTCAATCTCTGAAGGAGAAGCCAATAATTCATATAAGCGAAAAATATGACACGTATTCGGATCTTTCGGTTCTTCCAATCCTTTACTGTCCGTTACAATCGACATTACTTGTTTCTTTAGTTGCTTTTCCGGAAGGAAGATATTGAGGAAGTTATTGCGGGATTTACTCATTTTTTCTCCATCCGTTCCCGGAATGATCTTCGTCGTATCATCTACTCTGGCATCCGGTAAAACGAATGTTTCTCCCATCTGGTGATTAAATCTGGAGGCAACATCTCGTGAAATTTCCAGGTGTTGCAACTGATCTTTCCCTACAGGAACAATCTCCGCGTCATAGAGCAAGATATCTGCTGCCATTAGAATCGGATAAGTGAACAATCCGGCATTGACGTCTGCCAGATAATCTGCTTTATCTTTAAAACTATGGGCCAATGTCAATCGTTGGAAAGGAAAATAGCACAATAGATGCCACATGAGTTCCGTCACTTCCGGAATATCGCTTTGTCTGTAGAAAGTTGTTTTTTCGGGATCCAATCCACAAGCCAACCAAACAGCAGCAGTGGAATAGGTGTTTTCACGCATGATTTCAGGATCCTTGATTTGTGTCAGGGAATGCAGATTTGCGATGAATAGAAAGGAATCGTTTTTTGGATCCTTTGCTAATTCGATTGCAGGTAGAATCGCCCCCAATAAATTCCCCAAATGAGGAGTTCCCGTGCTTTGTATACCTGTAAGAATTCGTGCCATTGGAATTGTTTTTTGCGAATTTACTGGTTTCTTCCAGCTAAATTGAATGAAAAGCTTAGAATTTCAATGAAAGGAACATTTTTTGTATTTGAATATTCACGGGAAGCGTTATTTTTGAGAGGTGAAGCAGTTCTTGGGAATACTCAGTTTATTATATAAATTTTACGTTGGACTGATTTTCGTTGCAACATTGTTATTCTTTTACCCATTCCTCTATATTACCCTTTCAAGATCTCGTTGGAAAAAATGGAGTTTTCCCATCAATGTAGTTTGGAGTTCCACAGTTCGTATATTCTGCGGTATTTGGATTCATAGGTTAAACAGGGTTAAATTGCCGAAAGGACCGTATCTGATCGTTTCGAATCACACTTCCTACTTCGACATTTTCGTGATGTATTCCATTTTGCCGACCCATCGTTTCCTGTTCATGGGAAAAAGTGAAATTCTCAGTTATCCGCTGATGAAGACCTTCTTTAAAAAATTGAACATTCCCGTTTATCGCAATGACCGGATGAAAGCTGCAAAATCGTTTATCCAGGCAAAGGCGGCAATTAAAGATGGTTGGTCAATCGTGATTTTTCCCGAAGGAGGTATCCCGGATACGAATCTGCCGGAAATGGTTCCGTTCAAGGACGGTGCATTCAAGCTTTCAAAACACGCAAACATTCCAATCGTACCGATCACATTCGTTGACCATTACCACATGTTCTCGGATCCGGACCAGGTATTGGGTTACGCACATCCCGGAGTCTCACGCATCTACATGCACGATGCAATTTCAGCGGAGCAACAAAAAGAGATGACGGAAACCGAGTTGTCGGACTATGTTTTTAAAATTTTAGCCGAGCCTTTGAGAGAAAGGGGCTTGATGAAGAAGGATTGAATCAAATTTTGTAATTTTGCACCATGGAAAAGATTTCAGAAGAAACAATTGATCACATTGCGCATTTATCCCGCCTTCGTTTTGAGGGAGACGATAAAGTTGCTATTCGCCAGGATTTGGATAAGATCATTGGCTTTATGGGAAAATTGTCTGAAATTCCAACGGATGATGTGGAACCACTGATCTTCATGAGCGACGAGGTGAATGTCTTGCGCGATGATGTGCCTGAAGTAACTGTTACGCAGGCTGAAGCATTGAAAAATGCTCCGAAGAAGGATTCAGATTATTTCCGTATTCCAAAGGTGTTGGATAAATAATTCCTTATTTATTTCCGTTTTTATCAGAAGAATTCCTGCTTACAGGTTTGTGACATTTCATACAAACATTCGAAGCTGGAACGCCCTCTTTTTTCCCGTCAACAGCAGTATTGTGACAGTATTTGCAATCAATTCCTTTTTGGACGTGAATGTCGTGTGGGAATTCTACTGGCTGTTCGGGCGCATAGCTTTCATCGACGGGTGGAATTTCCGAACCAGTGCAGCGATTTGTTGCCAATCCCATCGTCATCAAAAGGAATATGAGCAAAAACCCGGATTGTTGAAAGTGCCTCATTTTAGTTTAAACCGGTTAACTCCTTCTCGTTTTTCGTCGTTCACCTGAATCTACAATTACTGCATTTTCCGGAGGAGAAGGTTTTTTTCGCGGATGTTTTGGAGCAAGCGGATTGTTTTGAGAAGTTCTTGCAATTCCTATTTCGTTTAAAGTGGCATCCTTGGGTTGATTTTTGACAAAAGGAAAAGGAATTTTGCATTCAGGGTAGTAACCTTCGTCACCAACTCTAAAAATTCCCGATATCATTGGAAATGGACCATCATAAATCAATTCCACATTATCCGGTTTGAATTGAGGAGGGGCTATTATAGAATCAACAGCAACTTCCAAAGTTGAATCAATTTGAATTATCGGTAATGAATCTGTGGAATCAACCTGTTCTGTTTTAAACGCAATTGAATCTATTTCAGTCTGTGCGTATACGAAATCAACACCCAGGAAATCTTGTCCGAAACAAACCAAAAAGACCACCAAAAACTTTTGCCAGAACGGAATACCGGAAATCAATAAGTTCGGATCAATTTCTATTCGGATGCGTTTCACTTGATGAACGTGAAATCGACCGCATAATTGTTCTCCCCGTTTGTCTTTCAGAAATTCTTTGATCTGATTATCAGACTTGGAAGTAAAATCAATTACACTCTTCTGACAGGACTGGCAAAAACGCCCAGTAGCATCCGCTTGCATAGAATCCCAATTTTCGGAACAAGGGTTAGAAATCACAATTTTAGACGGGTTCGGTGGCATATGTTTAATACGAAGTTTTCATTTAGACGTAAAAGAATTAAAAAAATTGCCTTTACAGCTATTTGTTGAAAGGAATTGCCCAACCAACTGTAATTCCGAGATAAAGTTGGATTTTTGGTTCTCTTTCTCCACCTCTGAAGAAAAAGGGAAGTTTTGGATTGGTCTGGTAGTTCACATATGGCATTTTGGAGGTAAACAAATCAACTCCCAAAAATAAATGTGATGTAATTTGCTGACGGAAATTGTAATTGAAGTAGTATCCGGTTTTGTCAAAAGAATAGATTTTTGGTGCCCGTTCGGATGGGTTCTTGTCAGGCATTTTTACATAGGCCTGAAGGTTGTAATTCAGTCCGTAGTAAATACCAGCTGAAAATGTATGCTGTCTTTTAAGTTTTAAGTTATTAGGGTCTTTGATATTGTTTTCACGAAGAATAAAAGAAAATCCCAGGGAAGCAGAAAGTCGGTTGATGCTGTTAATGATTTTGTAATTGCCTTGCTCATCTGTATCATAGGTGTAATAATCGGGACGCTTATTGGCGAATTTGTAATAGTTTAAACCAAGATCCATACGCAGCAACTTATGTACCCAGTTTTTCGGATGAATTTCTTCCGTTGGATCGAGCCGGGGCTTTTCAGAGTTTAAAAGTGTAATGCCAAGTTTCATATCAGATAATGAATTTCTCCGGTAGTGATATTCCGAAAGCTTTACGACAGCGTTTTCCAGACCACCGAGGATTTCCTGGTTGTGACTGACACTAACAGAAAGATATTCGTTGAATGAATAACAGAGCTTTCCCTGGACATTTAAATACAATCCTGCGTGTAGACTTGCATTCACAGGTGAAATTTCGGTGACAAGTCTATCAGTAGTGTTGGACTGCCCGAAAGACAAGAAGGAAATAAAATAAACGGATATAAGAATCGCTGTTCTCATTATTAGGTTTATTAGTTGGTTTTATGGTATTCGATTTCTAAGGAATAAAAAATAATTGGTCTTGGAGAGAGGTAATTAATATCGACCTTATTTGGTTGAGGGTTTTAGTTTGACAAATGAATAATGAATTTAAAAAGCCCCAACCTGTGGAACAGATTGGGGATGTGTTTAATTTTTCTATTTTCTGATTTTAAGAACGAATTGCCTTGATTCCCGGTAATTCAATCCCTTCCAAATATTCTAACATCGCACCACCACCTGTAGAAACGTAGCTTACTTTATCCGCTAATCCGAATTGATTGATCGCAGCAACCGAGTCACCACCACCAATTAATGAAAAGGCACCTTTTTCTGTAGCGCGAACGATTGCTTTCGCCACTTCTGCAGTTCCCTTTTGGAAATTGCTCATTTCGAAAACGCCCATTGGGCCGTTCCACAAGATCAATTTGGAGTTCTCAATAATTTCAGCACAAGCCTTAATGGAATCCGGACCAACGTCCAATCCCATCCAACCTGCCGGAATTTCCCCGATAGAAACCAATTGCGTACTCGCATTATTATCAAATTTATCCGCAATGATCGTATCTGTCGGAACATATAGATTTACTCCTTTTGCTTTTGCCTTTTCCAGAATTTCGTTTGCGGTAGCCAGGAAATCATCTTCAACCAATGAACTTCCTACGGAGCCACCTTGCGCTTTTACAAACGTATAGGCCATTCCACCACCGACAATCAGGTTGTCCACTTTTTCCAACAACCGTTCAATGATCGTGATTTTCGAGGAAACTTTTGCACCACCTACAATTGCAGTCAATGGTTTGTCGTCGCTATTCAAAACGCGGTCAACGCTTTTGATTTCAGCCTCCAAAAGGAAACCGAACATCTTATCATTCGGAAAGTAATTGGCAACAACAGTAGTGGAAGCATGAGCACGGTGAGCAGTTCCGAAAGCATCATTCACATAGCAATCTCCGTGCTTAGCCAAATCTGCAGCAAAAGCTTCTGTTCCTGCAGTTTCCTGCTTATAAAAACGTACGTTTTCCAGCAACAGAACTTCTCCGGGTTTCAAAGCTTTACTCATTTCAAAAGCGCTTGATCCGATACAATCGGAAGAAAATTTGATGGTTTTCCCCAGTAATTCTTCAATCCGGTTTTTGATGTGTCGCAGAGAGAATTTATCTTCAGGACCTTCTTTCGGTCTTCCCAGGTGCGACATGAGAACAACACTTCCGCCATGTTCCAAAATATGCTTGATTGTTGGCAAAGCTGCACGAATCCGCGTATCATCTGTTACTTCCAGCGTTTCCTTGTTCAAAGGAACATTAAAATCCACACGTACCAGTGCGCGCTTGTTTTGAAAATCGTAAGTTGCTATTGTTGCCATTAACGGAATCTTAATTTTGCGACAAAGTTAGGTTAAAGATTGAAAAGAGCAAATCCGAAATCAGGCAAAAAGAAACCAAAGTCCCATCAACCCAAGTGGCAATTCCCACATGAATTCCAAGCGCAACTGGTAACCGACTTTGAAAGAGATCAGGTGACCGACAGCTCCGCAAAAGACCGTAAAGGGAAGCAACCAATGAAACCCTAATAAACTCAATTGAAGAGCAAGTGCTATAATCAATAGGATAAAGCCGACGTATTTTGCATTTCGGGGGCCAATTAACTGAGGAACGGTAAACAATAATTTGCGGTCATGTTCGACGTCCCTGCTGTCAAATGGAATGATTTGGGCGAAGACAGCAATGAAAAGCAGGGTGGGAATCTCCCAGGAAATCAAATCCAACCGTTTCGCTGAGGCAAATGGAACCAAAACGATCAAAACCCAGCTGATCGATATCAGGATGTTTTTCGCAAAGGGGATATTCCGGATTCCGTTTCCTATGAACGGGATTGGAAGCGCATACAAGGCAACAATCAACCCGTCTAATCCGAGAAGAAGAATCGTCTCTTTCATTATGGGAATATAACATGTGCAAATCACGCAGGAAATAAAATTCCCAATGAACCATGCTATTTGAAAAGAGTAGGTATTTTGCATCCAAAGTAAGCGGCGATTTGATCGAACACTGTGTTTTAATTGGCGTAAACGGAACAGGCGATGAAGTTGGTAAGCACTTACAGTTCCGGTGAAACTCCAGGCAGCAAATAATTCGAGATGAGGAAGTTTGAAGTAACTCCCGATTCCATAGACCAAGCTTGCTACGCACAAAGCAACCCAGCTATTTGTATAAATCAATATGCTGAGAGTTGGTCTCATTTAGTCTGAAATTTTCTGTAAGACAGTTTCAACTGAAATTTCGGAAATGCAATTGCATTCTTTTTTTGCTTTGCATTTGGGACAATTTTCATCGAAAACAAGTGCGAAGGATTGCTTGCCAAGCGGCCTCCATCTTCCCGGATGGATCGGAATTCTGGAAGAGAATAATCCAACTGCTTTGATGTCCAGGAAACCTGCAATATGTAGAGGTCCTGTACTGCAAGCCACAAGCCCGGATGCATTTTTGATCAGCCAGATCAATTGGTCGATATTCAACTTTCCTGTTGAGTCGTGACACATTTCATCTTTTGGGATTTCTTTCCGGAACAATTTGCCTTCA
The DNA here is from genome assembly GCA_965650135.1 of uncultured Fluviicola sp. Taxonomy (GTDB): domain Bacteria; phylum Bacteroidota; class Bacteroidia; order Flavobacteriales_D; family Crocinitomicaceae; genus Fluviicola. Next base: position 67,731 of record CBFGNC010000006.1, on the reverse strand, counting down.
CCTTCTGTTCCTGTAAAGACAACATCGTATCCCTTTACGATTAACTCTTGAGCCAGTTTCGTATATTTTTTCATTGGCCATTCCCTTGCGCTTCCTTGGGACTTGGGATGGAGAATAATGTATTTCTTGTCCAAAAGTCCTTGGAATTCTTCCGGAAGTTGTTGTTTTTCACTTATAAATAAGGAAGTATACACACCAACCTGTTCGAAGGTAGGAAGCTGGGTGAGTCCAAAAGGACGTAACAATTCGAAGTTCAATTGCGATTCATGCAAGGGAGAGTTCTTTCGCGTAAAATTGGGCCTTACATTGCAGGTATTCAGGTGAAAAAGTCGGTGTGACGTCCCGATTCGTAATGGAACCTTTGCTTTTTTGAAAACCTTTGCCAATTCCTTTTTAGGAAATACGTGCACCACTGCATCAATGTTTAAACTTTCAATAGCATCCGCCTGTTCACTTTTCGGTAAGGTGAACAGATCATCGACCTTCACAATATCGTCAATCGCGGTGTAGTATTTTACAATGGGTGCTGTATAGTTTTTGCAGAAAAAGGTAATGCGGCAGGTTGGAAATTGTTCTTTCAGCCATGCAGTAACCGGAAGCGTCAAAAGCACGTCGCCAATACTGTCCACGCGACTAATTGCAATATGTTTCCCGTTCCAATCTTTACTTTCCTTCACGATTCAGTCTTCTTAGTTCTTTGTATTTCAGGATGTTGGATTGGGCGCTTATCTGTGCAATCTTGAATCCTTTCCAACCATCCAGAAACCCTAATTTAATAAAATACATGGCAACGAAACGACCCAAAGCACTAATTGCCGGTTTCAATGGTCCGACTTTTTTTCCTTTTGCATGAAATTTCTTCGCTGTTAGAAGCGAATACTTATCGGCCCTGGCCCGGTGATCTTCATAAGAGTAGTAGGAATAATGTTCCAGAACCCCTTTGAATAACTTGAAGGCTGAAGGTGGATGAACCAGTTCTTCGTGAACAAATTCGCCCGACCAATGGGAACCTTCCTTTGGAAACAGGCGAGGTTTGATATCCGGATACCAGCCACTGTGACGAATCCATTTTCCCATATAGTTCGTCAGGCGATTCACGCTATAGGTTCCGGAAAACCCGTTTATTTTCTCCGATTTGATCTCATCAGCCAATTCTTCACTCAAAACTTCATCTGCGTCAAGAGAAAGAATGTAATCTGAAGAAACAAGGCTGTTCAAATAGTTTTTGCTGGCTGCATAACCTTCCCAGGCCCTTTGCTCGAAACGGACACCGTACTTTGCACAGATCTCAGCTGTTCCGTCTGTCGAGAATGCATCTAGTACAATGATCTCATCCGCCAGGTCACGAATAGATTTCAGGCAGCGTTCGATGTTTCGCTCTTCGTTTAAGGTGATGATGACAACAGCAAGCGAATCCATAAGAGCCTTATTTTACGCGTAAACGTTGACCTACCCGAATGCGACTTGGTGATATGCCCGGATTTAAGCGGGATAATTGGTTCATCGTCAAACCGTGTTTTGAAGCAATCCTTGAAAAGGTATCCCCGCTCCGGATGGAGTAGTATTTTTTAGCAACCACAGGAGCTGAAACCGGTGGAACAACCTTAACCGGGTTCGAATTTTGAATGCTGTCTTCGACTGCTTCCAGATAAGCTTCGTTCTCAACCGTTGTACTCACCTTGGTTTGGATCTTCAGCAATTGGTTGACCATAATCCGGGCTGTGGTCAAATCATTCCAATCCATTAATTCCTGGATGGAAACATTGTATTGGGCAGCGATGCTTCCCAGGCTTTCCCCTGTCTTTACTTTATGGTAGGTATAATTGATCGTTGTGATGACTTTGGTCTTCGGAACGTCTATTTTACTGTTTACCGGATTTGAAACAACCAGCTGATCATTTTGAGTGTCAATAGCCACATCCGTTGGAAGTGGAGTGTAACCACCGGAACCGTAAATACGTTGTTCGAGGACATAAAGTGAATCTTCCAGGCTTACCAACAAACCGATTTTTTGAAGCGGACCGGTTACACATTGCTTTGGAAACGTTGGAGGAATATAGGAAGTCTTATAAACAGGATTCAAACTTTGGATATCCTCAACCGTCCAGGAAACCAGTTTCTCAATGGTTTGCATATGAATTCCCCTGTTCAGGCAAAGTGTATCCAATTGATAAAAATGGATTTTCGGTTCTGCCGGAAGCAGGTTGTGTTCTGCATGATAAGTAAGTAGATATGTAGCTGCAATGAAATTCGGGACATATCCTTGAGTTTCACGCGGTAAATAGGGTCTTACTTCCCAATAAGTTCTTTTTCCTCCGGAACGGCGAATTGCCTTGTTGACATTTCCCGGTCCTGCATTATAAGCTGCCAGGGCCAAATTCCAATCTCCGTAGATATCATACAGTTTTTTGAGGTAGCGACAGGCAGCATCCGTTGCTTTCACCGGATCCATGCGTTCGTCCATGTACGAATTTTCTTTCAGGCCATATTGCTTTCCTGTTGCGTACATGAATTGCCATAAACCTAATGCTCCTGCACGGGATTTAACCTGTGGTCTCAAACCACTTTCAATTACCGAGAGGTACTTCAATTCCAATGGAAGCCCGTATTCTGCCAATTTTTCTTCGTACAGGTCAAAGTACAAACGACCACGACCCAGAACAACCCGCGCAAAATTTCTTCTGTTTTGGGCAAAAAATTTGATTGTAGAAAGGGAAACATTGTTGCAGTCAAAACCAAAGGTCGATACTTCATTCAGTTTAGCGAGCCGTTTGCAATAATCTTCGTCCGTAAACGATGGAATTGATCCGGCTTCATAATCCAATGCATCTACAATTGAGTCGTAGTTCATGCCTTTTGAAAAATCATCGTAGTAAAGATTTAGACTTTGATCTACTATTCGGATAAATACTTCTCCAGTAATGGTGTCTTTGACTGGTGGTTTGGTTCTGCGTTGTGCGAATGAATTCTGAGTATTCAACAACGTGATAAAAAGCAAAAGAAGTACTGTTCCGAATCGTTTCATAGGCAAATGGTATTTAATTGTTCATGATCTGATCGGCCAATGAGAAGATAGCTTCTTCATTAAAATCATCAGCCATAATTTGTAAACTCATAGGCAATCCGTTGCTGTGTGTTCCATTTGGAATTGCAATCGCAGGATTTCCGGTCAAGTTTGCATGCACTGTAAAAATATCTTGTAAATACATCTGGATCGGGTCGTTGATCGATCCGAACTCAAATGCCGTGGATGGTGTTGTCGGTAGGATCATCAGGTCATATTGACTGAAAATCTCTTTGGTCTTGTTTTTCAAGACTCTTCGAACCTTCATTCCCTTTGTATAATAGGCATCGTAGTATCCGTGAGACAATACGAAAGTACCAGCCATGATACGTCTTTTCACTTCCACTCCGAACCCTTCTGAACGAGAAAGTGTATACGTTTGTTCCACTCCTTTTGCTTTTGGGGACTGGTAACCGTAATGAACCCCGTCAAAACGGGAAAGATTGGAAGAAGCTTCAGCAGTTGTCAACACATAATATGTCGGAACCAAATATTCTAAATAAGGGAAGCTGACCCCTTCAACCGTATGACCGAGCGCACGCAAATCCGAGATGGTTTTCTCCATCATTTCACGTACTTCGCTATCCATACTTTCGTTTTCAAGTGCTTCTTTCAGATAAGCAATTTTCTTTTTCCCGATAGCTGGAATTTCCGCAGAAAAACCCAGTGGTTTTGAAGAACTTGTTGCATCCATCGGATCTTTTCCGGACATAACTTCCATAACAAGAGTCATATCTTCCAAGCTGTTTGTGAATGGACCGATCTGATCGAATGATGAAGCATAGGCGATCAGACCGTACCGGCTTACTCTTCCATAAGTTGGTTTGAAGCCGAGTGTTCCGGTAAATGAAGCGGGTTGCCTGATCGAACCCCCTGTATCGGATCCCAAAGCTACGGTGCACATTCCTGCAGAAACAGAAACCGCCGAACCGCCGGATGAGCCTCCCGGAACATGGGTGGGTTTTAAATTGTTTTTCACCGGACCGAATGCTGAATTTTCATTCGAACTTCCCATCGCGAATTCATCACAATTCAAACGACCGATGATAATGGCATCTTCTGCCAAAAGCCTTTCAACAACGGTTGCGGAGTAAAGTGATTCAAAACCTTCAAGGATTTTAGAACCGGCACTTACAACATGACCTTTGTAACAAATGTTATCCTTTAACCCGATAACCATTCCAGCCAGTCTGCCTGATTTCCCTGAAGTCAATTTCTGATCTACTAATCGAGCCTGATCCAAGGCGCTTTCCGTGAATACTTCCAGAAATGCATTGAGATCTTTATTCTTTTCAATTTGCTCTAAGTAAGAAAGCACGATACTCTCCACAGTTTTCCCTGCGGAGAGTGCAACTTTAACTTCCGAAAATGTTTTATACATGTAGAATGGATTGGCTTAATCTATTTTTTCTCTTCTGTTGTTGATGGAGTTGAAGAACCCTCTTCGCCTTTGCTAGCGTCTTTGAATTCTTTAATTCCTTTTCCAAGACCTTTCATTAACTCAGGAATTTTTTTTCCTCCGAATAACAAAAGAACTACAGCAAGGATTAAAATGATTTCTGTTGCACCTAATTTCATAACATACTAATTTGTTGCAAAATTAAGGAATTATAAGATACGTTTAGTGTTAATTTTTCTAGAAAACGAATTCTATTCACTCCATATTGTTTCCATCTTACTGATTTTTGCTATTTGAAAAAGTGGAAAACAAATCCTTCGTGGATAAACTCTCCTAAGAACCAATTTGAATATTTTGGATCCAATTTATTTTATGTAGTAGGTAAAATTTTGCCTTATTGAACTAATAATTAACACGATATATTTTGATATTAACAATAAATGAATTAAATTTTCACAACTAACGTTGAATATTAAATTTGCGGCACTATTTTTGCAAAAAAAATTTTCAAAAAACCATTGTTCTGATGAGAAGATTGATAAAGTGTGTAGACCCAATTAGAATGGGAAGTTTATTGTCGTTGTTTATTTTAGCTAGTCCGGTTGGAGATGCGCAAACTGCGATGAATGAAAAAAAACCTGAGTATAACAAATGGTCCTTGGAATTAGCAGGAGGGTTCAGTAATGCTGTCGGGCCTTATACTCCCGGATATTACACCAATTTGCTGAATTTATCGAATGTACAGTTGGGTGGTCGCTATATGGCGAACAGGTATTTTGGAGTAAAGCTGGATGCGGAATATGATCGTTTTAAGAATAGTTCTTCCTGGAAAGGAAACAACAGTTTGCCATTCAGGACGAATTATTTTAGATTTTCTCTCCAAGGAGTTGCAAATCTGCATCATGTTCTACACTTTGATGAATGGACGAAACACATTGGTCTTCAGGTTCATGGTGGTGCGGGTTATTCAACAATGGGTAATGATAGTATTTCTCCGTTTGCAAAAGGGAGAAACATGGGTAATTTGATAATCGGTATATCTCCGATTTTTAAGATCAATGATCGCTTTACTATTAAATTGGATGCTAGCGGTATTAAGCATATGCACCGCAAGTATACGATGGATATGAACGAATCCAGAAAAACGCGTGGGGCAGATGGCTTCATTGGAACCTTGACATTAGGTCTGCAAATCAACTTAGGAAAAGCAAAAGAGCATGCAGATTGGTATTTTAACAAGCCCAATCCGGTTGAAAATCAAGAGATTCGAGACATGAAAAACCGATTGGAAAAATTGGAGGAGATGCATGGTGATGGTGATCTTGATGGTGTTCCAAATTATTTGGATAAAGAATTGGCAACTCTTGCCGGAAGCAAAGTAGATGCTTTTGGTGTAACCATTCCGGAGAGATTGGACAGTGATAAGGATGGGGTTTTTGATGATATGGATAAATGTCCGAGAGAATTCGGAGTGTTAGCTTATAATGGTTGTCCTATACCGGATACGGATGGAGATGGAATTCTGGATGATCGTGATGAATGTCCTAAGATTAAAGGTGTTGCTGAGAATAATGGTTGTCCTAAAATTGAGAAAGAAGAACAGGAGATTATTAATACAGCGTTCAACAATCTTGAGTTCATGACCGGAAAAGCAATCATTCTTAAGTCCTCATACAAATCATTAAATGATCTTGCAGCCTTGTTGCAAAAGAAACAAGAATGGGGATTATTAATCTCCGGTCATACGGATAATGTGGGTGATGATGCCAAAAATATGGTTTTGTCCAAAGAAAGAGCTGAAGCAGTAAAAGATTACCTTACAATTAAGGGGATTGCGGCAAACCGCCTCGAAGTTCTATATTATGGAGAAACGAAACCGATTGCGTTAAACGACATGGAAGAGGGGCGCCAAAAAAATCGCCGTGTGGAAATGAAAATCACCTTTTGATTCGAAAGAATCAAGAGGTAAAAATAAAAACACAACAACTTAATTTACTATGCTTTTGTTATAAGTGTAAAAACTATGTGATGGAGAGTTAGAAATAATTCGTGGAAGGTGAAGAATAGGCTGGTTTTTAAATTTTAAACAGTAGGTATGTTTTATTATTATTGTATATTGTTGTTCGTTACCTGTATTGTGGCTACAGCTTATCTTATTCCAAAGATTATTTCCGTTGTGCAATTCAAGCACTTAATGGATAAGCCGAATGAAAGGAGTTCACATGGTGTTGCAACACCGGGTTTGGGTGGAATTGCCTTTTTTATTGTATTTGTAATTTCACTGTCTTTCAATAATTATTACGATGGATTTCATGTCTCCATGTCCATTCTTCCAGGAATAACTGTTCTTTTTTTCCTGGGATTGAAAGATGATTTGGTGGTACTGTCACCGAAGACCAAATTGTTGGGTCAGGTTGTTGCATGTATGTTTGTTTTAGTCAACGAGAGTTTTACTTTCAATAACCTGCATGGTTTCTTGGGAATTTACGAAATTCCTCTCTGGGTGGGTGTTTTGGGTGGATTATTCTTAATGCTTGGAATCATTAATTCATTTAACCTGATTGATGGAATTGATGGCTTGGCGGCCTCCATTGCCATCATTATCTTGAGCTTTTTCGCAGTAATTTTCGGTGTGTTGGATTTTAGATTCAGTTTTCTTTCTTCTCTTTCAATGATTGGAATAATGATTGGATTTTTGTTTTTCAATTTATCTAAAAGGAAAAAAATCTTTATGGGGGATACCGGATCTCTGCAGGTTGGATTTATTATTGCTGTCATGACAATGCGTTTAATGACTGCTAGTGAAGGACAATTGAACCACTTACCCTTTGATTCTTCCTACAATCCGGTCGTTTTAATAGCCCTCCTCATCGTACCTCTTTATGACGCCTTTCGTGTTTTTACGCTTCGTATATTAAAAGGGAAGAGTCCATTTTCTGCTGATCGAGACCATTTTCATCACCTGTTAATTGATGCTTTCAAGATATCTCATTGGAAAGCAAGTTGTGTAATAGCAACATTTAATATTTTTTTCTTGGGAATTATTCTTTTAATATTGAGAGAGTTTTCAATAGTCGCGGTATGTTTTGTTATCTTGTTTTTTTTAGTGCTGCTGACCGTTTATTCTATAAAGTTGAAGAAAAGAATTATCGGTAAATTGGAAAAGGAAGAAAACGAGGCTCCGAAAATCGGGTTATTTAAACCGGTACCGCCAAGTTTTCATTTTGAGGAACAAGAACGAGTACACTAAATGAAAATGTTCATTTTTGATAAAAACTTAAGAGTATAACCTGAATGTGTAACTACAGTAGAATTATTTTATTTTTTTTAGGATTAGGATTTATTTTTTCAATGAATTCATGTGGAACGAGAAGGAAAATGGTCTATTTTCAGGAAGGGTCATCCGCAGATTCTGTCGCTCATCATTTTACTCCGGTATTTGAAAAAGATGATTTCCTTTCCATAATAATAACCGCCGAAGATCCGGAATCAGCAAAGGCTTTTAACCTACCCCAACAAACTTCAACAATAAATTATGGATATACTACAGGAAATGCTGTCCCATACGGTTACCTGGTGGATTCAAGAGGTGAAATCGATTTGCCTATCCTTGGAAAAATAATGGTTGCAGGAAAATCAAGAACAGAGTTGGTGGATACTATTCATACACTCTTGAATGGATACCTTAAAAATCCGACGGTCCAAATTCAGATTCAGAATTTTAAAATAACAGTGCTCGGGGATGTCAAAAATCCCGGAACCTTTAAAATTCCAAACGAACGAATTACATTGATTGAAGCAATCGGATTATCCGGTGATATGAGAATGTCTGGAGTTCGAAAAAATGTATTGGTTATAAGGGATTCATGCGGAATCAAACGTGAATTTCGGGTTGATATGACAAAAAAAGATCTCTTTTCATCACCGGCATACTATCTGAAACAAAATGACGTGGTTTATGTTGAACCGAATGTTGCTTCCAGGTCTGAAGGAACCCTGTGGAAAACAACAGGTGCCATTTTTATTTCACTGACTTCTTTAGTTATCACGACTATTGCACTTATTACCCGTTAAATGGAAAGAAGAAATCAAGAAATAGGTTACATGAAAGATACGGAGCATAAGTTAGATATTCGAGAATTGGTTGATAAGTATCTGAGGCATTATTGGTGGTTCATCATATCATTTGTTCTTTCATTATTCCTGGCATATCTATACGTTCACTATAAGGTTCCTGTTTATGAAAGTACGGCAACCGTTTTAATTGAACGGAATGATTTATCATCCGGTTCAGCTGAACTGAGCATGTTAAAAGATGTCGGACTTACGAATGACGGGAGCGTATTGGAAGATGAAATAGAATTGTTTAAATCGCGCACCTTGATGGAGGAGGTGGTTGCAGATTTGAGATTGAATTGGCGCTATGAAAATTTGGGAACGAAAACAGGATTTGTCAGGTCCGAATTGTTTGATGTCAACCCTATAAGTGTGATTCCGGTTTATACGGACAGTACTTTTTTGGAGGGGAGCCTGGTTTTTGAAGTAGAAATAAGTTCGAAAACCAAATTTCAGATTAAAAATGGTTTGGGTCTGAAGAATGGGTTTTACAAGTTTGGGGAAGTTTTGGCAACTCAATTTGGAGCAGTCAGTATAAAAAAGACAGCTCGTTTTGATGAACAATGGATAGGAAAGACCATTCGAGTTACATTAACTCCCTTTAATGAAGCAGTTAGCCGATTCCAAGAATCTTTCTCTGTCAGTTTGGCAAGTAAGGAGGCAAATCTGATCGTGCTTCGGATTCGTGGAAATGAAAGATTTAAGAATAATGCGGTTCTAAATCAGTTAATTGGCGAACATGAGGAAAATACCATTCTGAAAAAAAATGAAATTGTCCGCAATACGACTGATTTTATCAATGATAGAATGAAATACATTGCCTCCGAACTTTCAGAAGTGGAAATGGAAGGGGAAAAGTATAAATCCCGTTATCACCTGATTGATGTGACTTCCGATGCTGCTTCTTACCTGGAGAAAGAAAGCGAAATCGAAAAACAGGTGATAGATAAAACCATTGAAAAGAACATCGTGAACTTCATGGTTGACTTTTTGGATAAAGAGGATGGATTTGACCGCTTATTGCCTACAAATCTCGGTTTGGAGGATGTTTCGATCGTTGACATGACCAACCAGTACAATAAATTGGTTTTGGAGCGCAATCAATTGGTCTCAATTTCCGGGGTAAAGAATCCGGGGGTTGAACGTATGGAATCCCAATTATCGAATATTCGGTCTTCCCTTAAAGCCAGTTTGAGAAATTTGAATAAGTCCCTCGATTTGAAGGTGAATAAACTGAATAGTGAAGAAGGGCTTTATCAATCAAAAATAGAAGATATTCCCAAGTATGAAAGAGAGTACAGGGATATTCTCCGGCAACAGCAGATCAAGGAGACCCTTTATTTATTCTTGTTGCAAAAGCGTGAAGAGAATGAAATTTCTTTAGCTTCAACTGTGGCCAATATGCAAGTGGTTGATAAAGCATTTAGTGCGGAAGATCCTATTTCCCCCAAACCGAAAATTATTTTCTTAGTTGCGTGTTTCTTGGCGTTGTTGATCCCGGTCCTGATTATTTACTTGATGGATTTGCTGAACCGTAAGGTGAAAAACCGTACAGACGTTGAAAAGTTCGGATTGAATATATTAGCCGAGATTCCTGAATTTAAGGACAAGGACGAATCTATTGTACTGAACAAGCCGCATTCTGCAACTGCCGAATCTTTCAGAGCCTTGCGTGCAGGATTGTCTTTTATTCTGCCGTTGGAAGAATCTTCAGGCGGAAAAGTTATTTCCGTGACCTCAACTTTGGGCGGAGAAGGTAAAACGTTTACTTCGATCAATCTGGCATACATTTACGCTGCGATTGGTAAAAAAGTGTTGTTGTTAGGTCTGGATCTTAGAAAGCCCCGTTTGCTGGATTATCTGGACTTGGAAAGCAAAATGGGATTATCCAATTATTTGGCAAACTCTGAAATAGATTGGAAAAGTCTGATCACAACAGTTGAACGGAATGGTCACCAGATTTCTGTTATCGCTTCCGGGGATATTCCTCCTAATCCGAGTGAGCTCCTGATGTCAGCAAGGCTAGAAAAATTATTTGAGGCTTTACGCTCGGAGTATGATGTGATTATTTTGGATAATGCACCTGTAGGATTGGTTGCTGATGCTCTTATCACCAATAATTTATGTGATATGACCTTGTTTTTGGTTCGTGTAAATACTTTGGATAGACGAATGCTAAATTTGGTTTCTCAACTTAATGAAGATAATAAACTGAAGCGCTTATATGTTGTTTTGAACTCTGTGAAACAAATCAAGGGTGGGTATTATTACACATATTATGATGACGAAGTCAGGAAATATTCATTTTTAAAGTGGTTGAAGCGGAAGAAATAGGAGGGATTATTCTTTTGTGTAAACCAATTTTTTCCCGGTAAACAACGTTTTTTCCAATCGTTCCCACTGTTCAAAGGTGGGAGCGAGAATTGCAACCTCAGAACCATAGCGGGTGATCGTGCTCACTTGTAAAATAGATTGGAATACAGGTTGGTAATCCAATTCACTATGAACAATGGTCATTTTTTCCCCTGCGAATGTGACGATGCTGGGTTCAAAATAAGTTCCTTCGTGGAAATTGATCACATATTTGTTGGTGTTTATTTTAGTAAACGTATTTAAAGAACCTTCGCCTGCAATTATAAGTTTTGACTCGATTCCGTAGTAATAGTTTTCACCTTCCAAAACACAGGGAAGTGAATCGTTGGCTTTTATTCCGAAGATATAATTTCCCCGGACTTGTAGTTTGGAAGATTCGCGGACTTGTTCCCTGGTAATGCTCGCAATTGCAACCGTCACAATTGAAATCCCTTTTTCATCAATTACATAAGTCACTTGTGAATCGCTACTTTTGTATTTTCCAAAGTGAATTTTATCCGTAGTCTGTTGCGAACTGCTTCCATAAGGAAGAGGATCGGAAAACTGGACCGTTTTTTGGGAAAAACTTAAAAAATGTAGGAAAAGACTAAAAACAAGAAGAACTTTTTTCATAACTTATATTGGAAAACGGAAATTTATGCAAAAACACTGGTTTATCAAACAAATACCATCTTCTGAAAAAATTCAAGCCACTATCGATGACTTAAAAGTGAGTCCGATTATGGCATCCTTACTTACTCAAAGGAATCTTACAACTCTCCCGCAAATTCGTTCATTTTTCACTCCTGAATTAGGCGATTTGCACGATCCATTGTTGATGTTGAACATGGCTGAGGCTGTTGAACGATTGGATCGAGCAATTGAGTCAGGTGAACGAATCCTGATTTTCGGAGATTACGATGTGGATGGAACAACTTCAGTGGCTTTGGTTTATAGTGTTTTGCAAGATCTTGCTTCCATTGATTTTTACATTCCGGATCGCTACGAAGAAGGCTATGGTTTATCCTACAAGGGAATTGATACTGCTTTGGAAAACGGATGCGGTCTTCTGATCGCTCTGGACTGCGGAATAAAGGAGGTGGAGAAAGTGAAATATGCCAATGAAAAGGGATTGGACATCATTATTTGTGATCATCATACACCCGGATCCGAAATCCCGGATTGCATTGTTCTGGATCCCAAACAAGCGGGCTGTGAATATCCGTTCAAGGAATTATGTGGTTGCGGAGTCGGTTTTAAATTGCTTCAGGCTTGGTTTTCGAAGACCGGGAAGGATATGGATCAATTGTTCGGTTACCTGGATTTGGTGGCAATTGCTATCGGGGCGGATATTGTTCCGGTTACCGGTGAGAACCGTATTCTTTGTAAACACGGGATTCAACGACTGAATGAGAGCCCGCGTGCGGGTATTCTGGCTTTGGTTGAACAGGCCCAACGTTCATTCCCCCTCGATTTGTCGAATGTGGTTTTTACAATTGCTCCGAGAATTAATGCTGCTGGTCGATTGAAAAGTGGTTCAAGAGCAGTTGAATTATTGTTGGCCGGATCGAAAGAAGAAGCGAAAAGAATAGCGTTGGAAATAGATGAATACAATTCGGAAAGACGTATTCTGGATGCACAAACCACTTTGGAAGCACTCGAACTCATAGCACAGGATGATCTTTTTATCAATCGGAAATCAACTGTTGTTTTTCAATCGGATTGGCATAAAGGGGTTGTTGGAATTGTCGCTTCCAGGTTGATAGAGCATCACTATCGTCCGACGATTGTTCTGACGGAAAGTAAAGGAGAAGCGACCGGTTCTGCTCGTTCGGTTTCCGGGTTTAATGTATACGAGGCAATTACTTCCTGCGAACATTTGTTGACGCAATATGGCGGACATCAGCATGCTGCCGGCCTTACGTTACCTTTGGAGAACATTACCTTGTTCAGGGAGCATTTTGATGCATACGTTCAGGAGAACATCCAACCTTTGGATGAAGTGGAGGATTTGGTAATTGACTTGGAAATAGCCGCTTCGAATTTATTCCTTGCCGGTGAATCGACACTCCAGGTTCCACGGATTTACCGGATGTTGGAGCAGATGGAACCTTTTGGACCGGGAAATGACAAACCGGTTTTTTGCATCCGGAATGCGTATGCAAGCAAACAACGAATCTTAAAGGAAGCGCATTTGAAATTTGATCTGGTAGATCCGGTTTCCGGAATAGAGCTTTCGGCAATCGGGTTCAATATGGCTGATAAAATCGATCTGATCGCGTCAGGATGTGCTTTCGATTGTGCGTTTACCCTCGAAGCAAATACCTGGCAAAACCGCACGACTTTGCAGATCCAGGTCAGAGATATACGAGAAACATTATAAAACCATGTAGGCACGCGACGCATCGCGTGCCTACATGGTTTATATGAAAATATTACAATGGGATGTTCCCGTGTTTTTTCTTTGGTAATGTTTCCGATTTTTTCTCGAGTGATTTGAAAGCGGCAATCAGGATACTTCTGGTTTCCTCCGGTAGGATAACTGCATCAACAATACCTCTTTCGGCTGCGCGATAAGGATTGGCGAATAATTCAGCGTATTCCGCCTCTTTCTCTTTCCATTTTGCCTCCTTGTCTTCTGCCGCAGCGATTTCCGATTTAAAGATGATTTCTGCAGCACCCTTTGCTCCCATTACTGCGATCTCACCGGTTGGCCAAGCATAGTTCAAATCCGCACCAATATTTTTTGAATTCATTACATCGAATGCACCACCGTATGCCTTGCGTGTAATTACGGTGATTCTTGGAACAGTAGCTTCAGAGAACGCATACAATAATTTGGCTCCATGGGTAATGATTCCACGCCATTCCTGATCCGTTCCAGGAAGGAACCCGGGTACATCTTCCAAGACCAATAACGGGATATTGAATGAATCGCAAAAACGAACGAAACGCGCACCTTTCCTGGAAGAGTCAATATCCAGAACTCCAGCCATTGAAGCAGGTTGGTTTGCAACGATTCCAATGGATCTTCCGTCCAAACGTGCAAATCCAACTACAATGTTTGGTGCAAAGTCAGCCTGTACTTCACGGAATGTATCGTCATCAATCAAACAATCAATTATTTCGCGGATATCATAAGGTAAATTCGAATTTTCCGGTACAATTTGTTGAATGCGGTTCAATTTTTCTTTAGCAAATAAAGCTGTTTCAAATTGAGGTGCCAATTCCATCGCATTTTGTGGAATATAAGTCATTAACTCACGAACTTTTCGCAAGCACTCGACATCATTTGCAGCTGTAAAATGAGTCACACCTGATTTTTCAGCATGTGCTTTCGCTCCACCAAGATCTTCCGAGCTTACTTCTTCATGTGTTACCGTCTTCACAACACTTGGTCCCGTAACGAACATATAGGAAGTATCTTCCACCATAAAAACGAAGTCCGTCAAGGCAGGTGAATAAACAGCACCACCAGCACAAGGTCCCATGATCACTGAAATCTGTGGAATTGCTCCTGAAGCTCGTGTATTGCGATAGAAAATATCGGCATAACCTGCTAATGAAACAACCCCTTCCTGGATTCTTGCACCGCCGGAATCATTCAATCCGATAACCGGTGTACCATTTTTCATGGCTAAGTCCAATACTTTGCAAATTTTTTGAGCGTGAGTTTCAGAAAGAGAACCTCCGAGAACCGTGAAATCCTGTGAAAAAGCATACACCACTCGTCCATGAATTGTCCCAAATCCTGTAATGACTCCGTCACCCGGACTTTTTGTCTTATCCAGTCCAAATGAAGTGGCACGATGTTCCACAAACATTCCAATTTCCTGGAAAGAGCCTTCATCCATCAACAAAGTGATCCGTTCTCGTGCGCTTAGTTTTCCTTGAGCATGTTGTTTGTCAATTCTTGCTTGTCCACCGCCTAATTGAGCAGCTTCGCGTTTTTGAATTAATTCAGCATTCTTTTCTTTCATGAAAAAAGGTTTGTGGGTATCAAAGATACACTTTCAAGTTAAAACTTGGTTTTCAATCTGTAAAACGCTTTGTTTTGGAATTGATCTGTTTGAATTTATGAAGAGAAAATCAATCTCGTTCTCTTTTGTAAATCAATGAATTAAATGCCTTGTCGTAAAGATGCGTTGTCCGTTTTTAGGTAACTGGTTGGTATAAATAAAAAATGGTATCTTAGTTAAAACGACTTGTTATGAAGCGATCGATTTCTTTTTTCTTTTTGATTTTCGTGTTGGCGGTATCCTTGGGTTGCAAAAAAGACAGCAAACGGCGCATTGAAAAGTTTCATCGGCAGGATGTCGGATATTCCGCTTTCGGAATCCTTTCCGATAAGGATTATAAATCCCTGACGGTTGAAATTATCTACATGACTGGATTTAAACCAACGGATCTGGCAATCGAACATCTGAAAGAACTTATTTCAGCTCAGTGCAATAAACCGGATGGAGTTCGGTTTGTTTTCCGAGAGATTTCTCCCCAAGGAAATAGCAATTATTCTGTCGATGATGCCGTGTCAATAGAAAACGAATACAGGCAGGAATTTACTTACCGAAAGGATTTGGCGATTTGTTTCCTGTTTTTGGATGGCCCTTCAAGTGACGACCAAGGTTCCGCGATGGTTTTGGGACAAGCGTATTACAATACTTCCATGGTGATTTATGAAAAATCCTTACAGGACAATTCGGGTGGATTCGGTGAACCTGAATTGTATAAATTGGAAACAACTGTCATCAACCATGAATTCGGCCACATACTTGGCTTGGTGAATAATGGAACAGAAATGTATAATGCTCACCAGGATACGGCAAACGGTTCTCATTGTATTCATTCTGATTGCTTGATGTATTGGGAAGCCGAGACCGGAAGCTTGTTTTCAAACTTGATTGGCAATTCACCTATTCCAACCTTTGATCAGGATTGTTTAAAGGATCTGAAGGAGAAAGGAGGAAAATAATTTAACCAATTTTACATATTCTCCGGTTCCTGTTTCCTTTCAATTTTTGTAATTTTTCTTTCAACCCGTTCGATTTGATATGAAAAGAATAAACAAAATCCTGGCAATTGCTTTAATTCCCTCGCTCTTTATTCAATCTTGTATTGTGTCCGGACCAAAATACACCCATGTGGAAAAGGTGATGGAACTTCGTCCCGGAATGAGCATGGATACGGTGAACAGTAGGTTGGGAATCAAGCCATACGATATCGATGTATACGATTCAACGGGAAATCGCTCATTCATTTATAAATACCGTACAACAGATCGTAAAACAATACCCTTTTTCCTCAAAGAAACAAACGGGAAGGTGAAGATCGGAAAGTATATGGATCTGGTTGCTTATTATGATTCGACGAATATCGCCTACCGGTTCGAATCAAGAATAACGGATTCCAAGGTCGATCAAAAGAAATTCAATATAAATGTCTTAGTGACTATTGTCACAGTGGTGGTACCGGCTTTGCTGGTTTATCTTGGGATACAAAAAACAAAATAATTTTGGTGGTATTTTCAGTATCAAGGCTTATTTTTTCGTTATGAGGATTTATTAATGATGATTTTGGTTTGTTTTTTCCCATTTAAGATGCTGAAAAAGATGATCTTCGTCATATTAACCGAACATGATTTCCCGTTTCCCCTTTATTCCCCTGGCTTTCGGGTTGTTTATATCCATTCTAAATTAAATAACCTGACAGTTTTCTGACAATTCAGAGCATCTTGTTTCCCAATTTTGCAGCATACAAGCTAGAAAGTTACCACAGTGATTAAGCAACTGCACACAATCGCATTTACGCATCGAAATTTGGAAGTCTCCAAGATTGGAGTTTTGCATATAGAACAAGATTCTGTTCAATCGCGTTTTCAATCAGTTAAGGAACGTTTACACATTGATGAGATCATGTTCTTGTCGACCTGTAACCGCGTAGAATACTTTTTAGTGACCAATGAAATTGTTTCTCCGGAGTTTTTATTCGACTTCTTTTCGGCGCTTTATCCGGATTTTGAAGAAGAAAAAGTAAACTTTTTTGCTTCGAAGGCCTTGATTTATGGAAAAATGGAATCTGTAAATCATGCATTGAGAGTAGCGTCTTCGATTGATTCTTTAGTCATCGGTGAACGTGAGATTATCACTCAGGTTCGCCAAGCGTATGAGCAATCACGTGATTTGGGGCTTTCCGGAGACACACTGCGCATTTTGTTCAGACATACCATTGAAACAGCAAAACGTGTTTATACCGAAACAAAAATATCCCTGAAACCGGTTTCAGTTGTTTCTATTGCCTATCAGCGATTAGTTGGAATGGATGCCCCAAGAGATGCGCGCGTCCTGGCAATTGGAGCAGGTGTTACAAATACTGCGATGCTGCGTTTTTTGAAAAAACACGGAATGAGCAATTTTGTGATTTTCAACAGGACGCTTGAAAAAGCCCAAATTTTAGCGGAGGAATTAGGAGGAAAGGCATTTCCTTTAAGTGAATTGGCAAATTATACGGAAGGTTTTGATATCCTGGTTTCTTGTACCGGTTCTGAAGAGGTTATCGTCGATGAAAAATTGTACGCCAATCTACTGAACGGTGAATCGAATCCTAAGATCACGGTTGATCTGGCATTGCCAAGTGATATTTCTGCTGAAGTTCATGCCACCAATCCCACAAGAAATATTTCAATAGAAGTTCTTCAACGCATTTCGGACGGTCATTTGGAAGAACGCTCGCAAGAAGTTATTCACGTAGAGCAAATTTTAGATGATGCGAATAATGAATTCCGGAATATCGCTAAAATGCGGGCAATAGAAGTTGCAATGAGACCTGTTCCACAAATGGTTAAAGATATTCGTGCAACTGCGTTCAACGAGATTTTCAAGAATGAATTGGATCAATTAGATCCTTCTTCGATGGAGATCCTGGAAAAGGTAGTCGGTTACATGGAGAAAAAATACATGAGCATGCCAATGATTATGGCAAAGGAAATCATGTTTAAATCTTAATTTTACTTCATGAGAAAGATTCGTATCGGTTCGCGCGGAAGTGATTTGGCGCTTTGGCAAGCCAATCATGTAAAAACCCAACTGGAAACGCTTGGAGCGGAAGTCACCATCACCATTATCAAAACACAAGGAGATGAGATCCAGCATTTGAGTTTTGATAAACTGGAGGGTAAAGGATTCTTTACAAAAGAAATCGAACAGGCTTTGCTTCAGGATACCATTGATTTAGCCGTACATTCTCATAAAGATTTGGAAACAAATCCCCCGGAAGGATTGATCATAGCAGCAGTTTCCGAAAGGGAAAATCCTGCGGATGTATTACTGATTCATCCGAAAGCATTCGATGCAGAAGCATTTTGGAGTTTGAAGAAAGATGCAGTTGTCGGTACTTCTTCCGCAAGAAGAAAATCCCAAGTGGTGGCATACCGACCGGATGTTCAAATCAAGGACTTAAGAGGAAATGTTCCTACGCGACTTCAAAAGTTGGTTGATGGAGGATACGATGCAATTCTGCTGGCAAAGGCTGGTTTGGACCGTTTGCAACTCGATTTGAAAGGAATGCATGAAGTGGTTTTGGATCCGGAACAATTCATCCCGGCTCCGGCTCAAGGTGTATTGGCATTGCAAATACGGGAAAATGATAAAGAGCTGTATGATTTCATGCAGGCCATGAATCATGAGGATATCCAATCCCAGATTGCTTTGGAAAGAACAGTTCTGAATCGCCTGCAAGGTGGATGTCAGCTTCCATTAGGAGCTTATTGCCCGGAAGAAGGCCGTTTGTTGGTTTCGTTCGCTCACGATTGGGAACAAGGTGCTCAATGGTTCGAATTTGAAGGACCACATGATCTGGATATGGTGGATGTGGTACTGGAAGCTTTATTGGCTGAAGAGGATGAAGATCAAGAGTATCTTTCTTAGTTCGGATACGGATTCATCTCTTCCTATTCTGGATTTTTGTAATAAGAATGAAATTCTTCTGGTTCGAAAATCGTTTATTTCCTTTCAACAAATTCCTTTTGAACTCCCAAACAAATGGGACGTCGTTTTTTTTTCATCTCCAAGAGCATTTGATTTCTTTGTCTTGGAAAGTTTTGCCCTGGATTCAAATCAGGAAATGGCCTGTATCGGACTTGAAACTAAAAATCACATAGAATCATTTGGTTACCCCATTTCTTTTTTTGGGGAAAACGCGGGAAGGCCAGATGAAATAGCCGGACAGTTCAAGGATTGGCTCGGAAATCGCATCGCGCTTTTTCCACAGTCAACCAAATCCAATAAATCCATTGAAGCAATCATTCCCGGATCACAAAAGATTCCACTTTTGGTCTACGAAACAATTGACAATCCGGTTTTATTGAGAAATTCATTTTCCATCTTAGTGTTTACTAGCCCCTCCAACTATAAAAGTTTCGTTTCGCTTAATCGGATTCCAAAGGAATCTATTGTCGTGGCTTGGGGTGCCACAACTGCCCGATCTATTGCAAATGATAAGATTAACGTTGACCACATTCTGCATACTTCTACCTATTCAGAACTCCTGAAAATCCTTGAAAAATTAATATAGCTGGAAATTAGATTTTTTTAACTAAAAGATTTAAATTTAGTTATGTTTTAGAACTAGTTGCATGCAAAGTTGTTTAACTTTGTTGTAAGTTGTTAATTGAGTGCCAAAATTGACATTACACCCCGATAACGATCGGGATCAAAAAGTAATACTCACTAATTTCTATTCTATGGAATCAACATCTAGTAATGAAAACTATGAATTCCGTGTTTATCCAGATGAAAAATCTCCTAAACTATTCAAATCACCCCTATTGGAGGTTTTAACCAAAACAAAACTTTGGATCATTATTGTACTTTATAGCGCTGTTGCGGCAATTTGGCTTTGGGTCTATATGTATTATTTTCAAGGAACAGTAATCAAACTGATTTCATTGTTTTTCCTTGGATTTTTTGCGTGGACTTTTGGTGAATATGTCCTGCACCGTTTTGTGTATCACAAGTTGAAAGATGCTTCTTATGATACCGGAATACAGTATATGTTCCATGGGATTCACCATCAGTACCCCAGCGACGAGGATCGGATTATTCTTCCGCCGGTTCCAGGGTTGATAATTGCGTGTGCTCTTTTGGGTGTTTTTTATCTCCTGATGGGTGCTGAAGCATTTACTTTTGGTCCCGGGTTCTTAATTGGTTACCTAGTTTACATCAGTATTCATTGGATGGTTCACAGTAAACCTGCACCTACGCGTTTCAATTTTTGGTGGAAACATCACAATATTCACCATTATCAGCAACACGATAAGGCGTTTGGAGTATCTACACCAATTTGGGACATTGTTTTCCGGACAATGCCGGTTAAAGGAAGGAAGACGATTACTATCCTGAAGAAGTAATTAGTTCGTCCTTTAGATGACTCGGATTAATTCCCCCTTCGGAGGGGGATAAAGGGGGAGGATTGATAAATCCCTATCTATTTCTGGATGAGAATCAAGCTATGACGAATGGCGTCGAAATGATTATAAATGAGAATGGTGCGCGGTTTTACTGTTGCACCATTTTCGATTAAATGATGTGCTTTCCCATTGAGCAGCTGAACTGCCAGGTAACTGGCAAACGCGCTTACCGTACGGTATTCACCCACCGACTTTTTGAAATAGACAATCGGTTTGGGGCCAAATAATTGTTCCACTTGTTGGTACCAGTTATCCGTTGAGACATCTCCGTTTTTTCCCAGTAACAGGCAATCTATATCAGAAATGCTTAAGTTTTGGTCTGAAAGAAATCCGGACACAAAATCTTGAATTTCATCTTCAGTCAGATACGATGATTGCTTGAATCCACTGAATCTTGCCAGGCTATTTTCAGGATTATTGCTTAGAAAAAATTGGGTGGATCCTTCACCACAATAGGAACCGGTTGTTTTGGAATTAAGTAATTCTTCATTGGAGACCAATTCTTGTTTGAAGCGTTCTCCCAAACGGTCGATGTTGTAATTGTAATCGGAGATTTCTTCTACTGCTCCAAGTAAAATGCTTTTTTCTGTGGACTTATGCTCATCGAAATAAAGTTCGGCATCCATTAAGGCTGACTCAAAAGCCAACGAACCGTTTACATGGGTCATGTTATAACCCTTGTTTTCCGAAAGAAGAGCGACTTGTCCGGCCAATGCATTTGGTGTGCTCTGTACGAAATTTGTCGGTGTTAAAGTACCTTCGTTATATTCTACAATCTGGTTCAGGAATTTGATACAATCTTCCAATCCGCCATTTGCAGTTCCAAAGATGATTGCATCCGGTTTTGAATTTCGACCCAGAAGAGGCAACGAAACACCAATTCCCATTCGGACAGCTTTTCCCATCCGTCTCAATTGAGCGTTGGGAATAATATCCTGGTAAGAAGGTTCAATTGCTTTGTATATAAACTCATTCAATACTTGCCAATCGCCGTTTTCGAAAGACTGGTCATGGGTTTTTTGAGGAGAAATTGCATATAAATCAGTTATATACATGCTGAAAAGATTAAAGAGGTGCAGTTTCCTCCAAAACCGAATGAGTTGGAAAGGACATGTTTAATTTCAATATCAGGTGTGTAGTTCATGGTCGGTTTGAATGAAAAGTCTGAGATCGGTTCTTCAATGCGCAAACTGGGATACACTTCCTGGTTTTGAATGGATAAAATGCTGTATATAGCCTCCAGTGCGCCTGCTGCTGCAAGCGTATGTCCGACATAGGATTTGGTAGAGCTAAATGGAGGAACGTCTTTAAATAACTTGGAAAAAGCGAATGATTCCGTCAGGTCATTGTTCGGAGTTCCTGTTCCGTGTGCATTGATACATTGAATATCTTCCGGTTTCAGATTCGCACGTTTCAATGCCAGTTCCATTGCCATTCTTGGTCCTCTTGCATCATCTGAAGTGGCTGAGGGATGAAATGCATCGTTGCAAATCCCGAAACCTGAAAAAGTAGCCTGAATCTTTTTTGATTGAGAAACATCTGCTTTCCGTTCCAGGACAACATAAGCAGCAGCTTCCCCCAAGCTTAATCCTTCCCGATTGGTATCAAACGGTTTGCAAGGCACTTCACTTAAGATACGAAGCGAATTAAACCCGTTTACGGTAAACTTTGCAAGGCAATCACTTCCACCTGCAATCACGCGGTCCACTTTTCCGGTTTCCAGCAGGCGGACTCCCAGCGCAATTGCATTGGCAGATGAAGAACATGCGGTATTCACAACGTCTGTGATTCCTTTCATACCATAGAGTGAAACGATCTGAAGTGCATGATCCGAACCTTCGTAGCTTTTCACAAACTCGGAAGGCGAACCTTGCAAATTGGCATCATGATACAGATCATCGGTGTAGCACATTCCGCCAACCGTACTTGAACTGATGAAAGCTGTTCGCGTTGAAGATACATCTTCCGGGCTGAGTTGAGCATCCCGGATCGCTTCCCGAAATGCTTTGATGGCAATCAGGGTCGTACGTGTATAACCAAGGCCTTTCCCAAGTCCCAGTTCTTGCAATAACTCGTCATCACTTTGATTGATTTCACCAAATACCAATGAATCGGAATAGTGGGATTTGAAATGTCTGGCTTTTCGGATTCCCGAAATTTCATGTTTCAGGGAATAATGGTTTTCAGCAATTGTCAATCCAATTGAACTGATTGCACCCATTCCTGTTACAACAATTTCAGCCATAGATCTTATTTTGTTCTATTCGCAATAATATAATCCACGATTGTATTTACGTCTACCAAAATTTGTCTGCCCTCGGTTGGGTTCTTGATCTTGATTCCATACTCGCGGTCAAGCAACACGATCAATTCCACCGAATCAATGGAATCCAAACCCAGATCTCCTCCAAATAAAACCTCGTCGTTCTTGATCCCTTCAGGAGTTAAGTCCAACAAATTCAAATATTTAATCAAATGTTCTTTGAACTCAACAATTAATTCTTCTCTGTTTGTAGTCATATTTTAAATATAATTTTGAATTCTCAACTTTATGAATATCAAGAGTTGACAGAATCCGCTGAACAAAAATAAGAAAGTTATAGTACCAATTAATTCACTCCACGCACCATTTTTCAAGAAAAGCGTATAATATCCTTCCAAACACCATTTGAGAGGGGAAATATTTCCAATGGTCTGCATGTAATCGGGCATTACGAAATTCGGGACCCAAATACCACCGATTGCCGCAAAAATAATAATGGAAATTGCTCCGAAACCATTTGCCTGCTCTTGGGTTTTAGCATAAGTCCCGACCAAAACAGCATACGAAATTGCAGAAACGGCTGAAAGCAATGTAACTACTAAAAAAGGAAGGAATGCGTTGGGCATCGCCAGTTTTGGTAAACCGATATGTGGGAAGATGTAAATTCCCATCATGAATAATAAGAGTAATTGCGACAAAGCGACGAAGAGGTAAACCACGAATTTGGATATCAAAGTCAATGCAAATCCTCTTGGAATGGTCTGGAGCCGTAAGAAACTTCCGGATAACCTTTCTTTTACGATATTTCCTCCCAGTGAGATAACCATGAAGAACATGGCGAAAATAGACCATGCCGGAACATTGTGCTGACTGGAATTTGGAATCAACTCTGCAACCTCATTTAAGCTTGCATTCGCAATTTTCAATTTGGTTTCGCGGTTTATGATTGCCTGGCGGATGTTTTTTGGAATCGAGTCGTAACCCATTTCCTGGAATAACTTCCCGACCATTTCCTCATTTTCGATTCCGTTCGTAATTGCCTGAACACCATTGATGACAGAAATCCGGAAGTTTTCCTGGACGACCGGATCGAAGAATATCAGGATTTCTTGCTTCTTAGGTTTGATTTTGGGAGCCTTTTCAATGACGCCCATTTGCTCCAGCATCAATTTGGAAATGTTGTCCGCATTATTGGTCAATCGCTCGCTGAAGTTGGTTGGAATGTATATCCCCAGCATTGCATCCTCGTCAATCGTGTTTCGTTTCACGCCGGCTTGGGAAAGCTGATTGTTTTTCCTGATCTCGAAACTTCCTGAGTGAACCAATGCTTTTACGAGAGAATCACCTAGAGAACCTTTATCCTGATTGGAAATCAAAACGGTCAACTTGTTTTCATTCACGATCTGAAACGCGCTGTTCTGCACAATGGTGATGATGAATACCAATAACAAGGGCATCAGGTACATCAAAAGCAACCCCACTTTGTCGTGGAGTACTAAGAGTATCTCTTTCAATATGGATGCCTTCAGTTTTTTCATCAATCACGTAAAAGTGTTCCGGTCAACTTCAGAATGAGGTCTTCCAGGTTCGTTACTTCGTACTTTGTGAGCAAAGTTGTTAGTGGGTCACATGCAATGATTTTCCCATGATCGATGAGAATAATCTGGTTGCAAAATTCTTCAGCTTCCTTCAAATGATGGGAAGTGTAAATAATCGTTGTTCCTTGCCGGTTCAATTCCTGGAGTAAAGTCATGATGGCGATTTTACTTTGAACATCCACTCCAACGGTCGGTTCGTCCAAAAACAAGATAGAAGGACGATGCAGTAATGAAATGATGAGGTTTAAACGTCGCTTCATTCCTCCTGAAAAAGTAGATACTTTTTGATTTTTTACATGAAAAAGCCCTACTTTTTCCAATAATTCATCAATTCTTTGCGCTAATTCCTCTTTTTTCAGATCATACAGATTTCCGAAATACGACAGATTTTGTTTTGCTGTGAGTTCCGGGAAGAATGAAAAGTCTTGTGGAACGAAGCCGAGTTTACTTCTTATTTCTCTTGGACTTTTTTCGCCATCCAGGTAATACACCACGGAACCAAGGGTTGGGTCCAAAATGCTGCAAAGAATGGAGATGAGAGTGGTTTTTCCGGCACCATTCGGTCCAAAAATTCCAACGATTTCTCCTTTTTCAACGGTAAAGTCAACTCCATCTAAACTTGGAACGGCACTTTTACCATAGGATTTATAAACTTTTGAAACGCGCAAAAGAGTCTCCTGCATCGTTTAGAATTTAATTTTCGCCAGCTCTTGAAAGGCTTGTTTCTCTACTGCGCTGATCTCAACCAACAAATCGGCACAAGCATCAAAGTCCTTTTGTTCTGTTATACGGCCTTTATAGATTCCGGACATTTGCAAAGCGCTGTCTCTCCACAAATCACCGGCTTTAGTCATCGTTTCAGAAATACGGGCCAATTGCTCGTTTTGCATGATCACAGCTGCTTCTTCCAAAAATGCTGCATATAGGAAACGGAATCCACCACCACCGGTACCGATTTCTTCCTGCATACGGACAATCTGACCTAAATGAAGTCCTGCCTGTCGCGGGCCGTGTTTATCTCTCCAACCCCGGATTTTTTTGGATGTATATACGATTCCCTTCACTCCGGCAATCGATCCCGGAATCTTCAGCATATCTCTGCAATTGCGTTTAATTCCTTTCTCAATTCCCTTTCTGATTTGTTCCTGGGTGATCTCTCCAACTTCCACGGGATAGTAAATATGACCTTTCGGAGCTAAAGCACCCTTTGCAAAACGCACTCGTTCCAGTTCTTCCGTACTTAAGGAAGTTGTGATTTCCATTACCGGGTCACTCACCAGGTAGCGGCCATCTTCTTTACCAAATACAATGAGATTATGTGCATTGAAGTGAAAACGGTATTCTTTCGGGAAGTAGGGCAAATGAAAAACACCTACCTGGCAACCGACCATGATCCCTTCTTCAATTCTGGAATCAAGAAACCGGGTTGCTTCTTTCGGGTCTTTGAATTTCTTGCGTTCTACTTTTACATCCAGCGCCTTACAGGTACGTTTAAAGATAGCTCCGGGCATCGTTCGAAATGAAATGGCCGGACCATTATTCACTTTCATAAACGGGATGTGTATGTAAAATAGTCCTGAACCCATTCCGAAAGCCAAAGGCTCAGTAATGAAGTCCACCCCATGATGCTTCAATAAGCTCACAGTGACCCCATTTTCACAATGGGCTGTTTGGTGATGAATAAATTCTGACACTAAGCTTTAAAATTTTTGAGTTCGTTAACGGAGATTTCGAAAGCATCGGCATAACGTTTCAGGACGTTATCGCTCAAGTTTTTAAATGCGTTCGGTTTCAAATGTCTTTTGATCCGAAATTTCCAAATACCGGTATAACCTGCAAGTACGGTGAAATCCATCAGTTTTTCTTCCATGAAGTAAAGAATCGGACTTGCTTCACCTTTTTTGATTTGTTCCCTTGCTTCGGAAGTTCGACGTTCAATTTCTTTCCAGGCTTCGTCCAAAGCAACCTTTTTAGCTTCCCAGCCTGTGCTCAGTTCGGTATCGTACTGTCCATCTTCGTTCTTCACATAACAAACTTCCCTTGTAAAATTTTCAAGAGCACTTTTATCTTGTGGAACTTCGGACTTTTTCATCTAACAAACAGTTAAGTAAGCAAATACGTAAGAGAACCGTGAACTTTCGGGAACTGCAAGTAAAATGGTATCACCGGTTTTCAGTTTTCCGCTGTTGAATAGTTCGTCAACCATCAGGTAAATTGAACCTGCTCCCACATTTCCGTGAGTAGCCAGGTTTGAGAACCAGCGTTCTTTAGGAATTTCCATTCCGTTTTCTGCCAGTTGAGAATATATCTTGTCTTCGAAGAAATAACTTGACATGTGCGGTAAAAACCAAGTCACATCATCAGCCTTTAAATTTTCCTCTGAAAACTTGGTTTTTAATTTATTGAATCCGAGTTTCACAATATGTTCATCCAATAACTTCACATCCTGTTTGATGCTCAGGATGGATTTTTCAATCATTTCCTGAGGATCATAATCCATGTAGCTTTTCAATGTCCCGTCTTCCATTTTTTCAGAAGCCATGTACATACACGCTTCAATTTCATTGGCGAAAGAAATCCCTTCCACCCAATCAATGCGCAATGAAGGGCCTTCCGGGCTTTTCTGGTCTTCCAACATGAAAACAGCTGCACCATCTGATAACATCCAGCGCAGGAAATCCTTATCAAAAGACAAATAGGGATTTTGCTCCAATTCAGTCAGTTTTTGGATCTCCAATTCAAATTTATCTGAGCTGAGCACGCGTGACAAGCGCTCCGAACCTGTAGAAATGGCTTTTTTGCTCATTCCCGATTTGATAGCCATAAATGCATATTTCATGGCGTGCATTCCGGAACAGCAAACTCCCGAGGGGGAAACCACTTCAATATTTCCGGATTCCGGCAACCAACCATGAACCATTACACCGTGAGATGGCATCATTTGGTCCGGAGATGAAGTCCCGCAGCTGATCAGATCAACTTCCTTAATCTCGTTTGGTCTGTTCTCAAATAATTTGCGAATAGCCAATGAAACCATTTCTGCATTTGTGTGGGTCGCCGTTCCATCTTTGCGAATTGCATAATAGCGGTTTTTGATCCCGTTATTACGTAAAACGATCCTTCTCGATTTAGAAGCACGGTCATTTATTAATCCTAAATAACCTTCCATTTCATCATTTGAAACAGGATTATTAGGTAAAAAATATGCCGTACGTGTTATGTATACTTCCTTCAAGCTCATTCTTATCTCAATTGAGTGCCTCTGTAATATGCTAATTCGCGTTTAATATGTCGTCCTTTAAAGGGGCGTACAAAGATATGATATATCGTTAAAACAATTGGTGAAACAATAAATAAAGCGAAAATCAAGTAATATTTAAAGAAATTGACCCAAAATTTACGGTTCCCTCCATTTGCGGTTTTTTTGGTGATCAATTTTGCCCAGATCAAGAAAAGCATTTTTGCCCTTGATTCAATGAACAGGATCGATATAGGAATGTTCACACCGCCTCTGGCTACAAGTGCTTCCTGAAATTGTGCTTCCTGATTGTTTTCAAGCTTTTCCTTTAAAAGAACTCCGAATTGACTTACATTCTCAATATCTTCGTCTGAAACACCCGGTTTGGGAAAGATTCCCCATTTCTTGGTTTTTTCCCCGGTCAACATCCAATGTAAAATGGTTACAACACTCACCAGGTTGCTTACCTTATCGGTTAACGGAACATTTCCTATTAGTTTTCCTCCTGCAGAAGCAATTTGTTTTTTCACCGCTTCCTGGGAGTTGATCCACATATTTCTGCAACCTAGAATTGATACGACCTTGGTGTCCTTCATGATTTTGCGGAATGTCTCATCTTGCAAAATAGCTGATGCCGGAAGAGAGGGGGAAAGGAACCACGGCTGATAACCAAAAATAATCAGGTCATAGTGCTCCCGGTTAAATTGGAGTGGTTTGATCGGAATTGGCTTTTCGAGAACTGTTTCGGGCATCGCGTCAAAAAACTTGGCACTTGTCCAGGGAAATGGGAATGCAGTTTCGGGCTCAACTTTTACCCACTCTATTGTACTGTCAACGAATGGTTTACAGAAATTTTTAAGAATTTCTGTAAGTTGTCCGGACTGAGAATAATGTATAACTAAGATGTTCTGTGCCATAGATTAATTGGGATCTAAGTAAAAGTGTTTAATCTTTTGCCTGTACAAATTTAACAAGGTTTTGTTTCTAAACTACTTTTTTGTTCTCTTTTGAAATGGCAATCCACCGATTTTAGTAATGAATTCTTGAAAATTTCTGATTAGTTTTGTACCCCATGGAATCAAGTCCGGTATCTGTAAGTAGCATAAATAGTTGTGTAATTATTCCCACCTACAACAACGAACGGACGCTGGAACGTGTTATTCGGGAAGTATTGGAATATGCCCCGTCCGGGTGCATTATTATTGTAAATGACGGTTCCACGGATTCCACTCCTGAAATTTTGAAATCATTTGAAAAGGAAGTTACGATCCTGGTTAATGAAGTGAACAGGGGAAAGGGATATTCCCTTCGGAAAGCCTTCAGGTTTGCAAAAGAAAAAGGGTATTCAAACGCATTGACAATCGATTCCGACGGACAACATTATCCGAGTGATATTCCCTTATTGGTTGAGCAAGCAATTCTTCATCCGGGCGCTGTGATTATGGGATCCAGGAATATGAACCAGGAAGGAGTGCCGCAGAAAAGTTCGTTCGGAAACAAGTTCTCCAATTTTTGGTTCAAGGTTGAAACATGGATTACCTTACCGGATACGCAAACCGGTTTCCGGGTCTATCCCCTGGAACCAATGAAGAAAATCTGGTTGTTTACCAATAAATTCGAATTGGAAATCGAGGTGATTGTGAAATTAGCCTGGCGTTTCGTTCCTTTCGTCGCTGTTCCGATCCAGGTGAAGTATGATCCGGAAGAACGTGTCACGCATTTCCGTCCGGCAAGAGATTTTACACGCATCAGCGTTCTGAATACAGTGTTGGTTTTGACGGCCCTGATTTGGTATTATCCCCGGAAGCTTTTTTCCATCCGGACATGGAATATCATTAAACACGAGGCAATCAAACCGGAAGAATCCAATTTCAAGAAAGCGCTTTCTATTGGGTTCGGATTTTTTATGGGAATAGTTCCTCTTTGGGGATTCCAGCTGTTGATCGGTATTCCATTATCTGTTTTGTTCCGAATGAATAAGGTGTTGTTCATTGCGGCGGCAAATATTTCCATTCCTCCGATGATCCCGTTTATTATTTACGGAAGCTTTCTTTGCGGACAGTTATTCCTGACAGGTGAAACCAATACTGCTCAACTGGCAGATTTGAGTTTGGAAGCAATTCAAAACAATGCGTACCAATATGTGGTCGGAGCATGTGTTTTTGCAACAATTGCCTTTTTAGCTTCTTTTCTGTTGAGTTTTGCCTTATTGAAGATTTTCAGAAAAGAACCGAAAACAGATTAATCGCAAATATAAATCCCGGAGAATTTCAAACAAACCGCTTCTGTAGTGCTCAACTGACCGGAAACTTTCAGACTTTGATCTTCTTGTTCTGTAACGGTTATTTTGAAAGTTGCTTCTGGCGTATTCACCGGATTCAAAACGGCCAAAAATTTACTGGTTGCAAGACTTTTTAGTTGAACCGTTTTGTTGAATTGAGTTCCCAGAATTTCTTTCACCAACTCCAATTGTACAACTCCGGGAGTTACAGGATTACCTGGAAAATGCCCTTCGTAAATCATGTGATCTGCATTGATTGAAATTTCCGCTTCAAGAATATTTTCCTCGAATTTCAATGCATTTATCTTATAGAATGTATCTTTTAATATCATCAGAAAGTGGTGAATTTTGTATCGTTAATTGTTCCGTTGACTTCCATATTGGAAAAGCTGTAGACTAATTTGTTGTCACTGTCTGTCAACATGGTGAGTTCCTTGATCGTTAATTCTTTTTTGCCAAAGATCAAATTGATTTCAGAAACATAGCGCTTCATCTTATCGCTTTTCGGCGTCAGGATCAGTTTGTAATTAGATTTGTTCTCGAAGTAGCTGATCTTGAACTCTTTTTCGTTCAAAAATTCCCCGGTCATCATCTGCACCATTAAACTCTGGATTTTCTTTACGACCATTTTGGAAGAAGCACTGCTCACTTCTTTTCCTTTTTCCTGGAGTTTAACTGTTTTTCCATTGATCAGGATAACCTGGCTTTCCGGTTTTGTCTTTTCCCAACGGATTTTATTTTCCTTCTTATACCACATTTTACCTGACCCTTTTTGGGCGGTGGTTAACAGGGAAGAAGTCGCGGTTTCGGTAAAATCTGCCTGGATGGCCTTCGTTTCCTTATGCTGCTTTTCTAAGGCTGCTTTACACGACTTGGAGTCAGGAATCTTGGTATATTCCTGCGCATAAGACTTGGTCGAAACAACCAGCAAAAGAAGTAAACTACTTATTAATTTCATGAATGAATTTTTTCAAGTGTTCTTGGTTCGCAAAAATAATACCATTTGCTTTCGACTGAAGAATATAGTCCTCGAGTATATCTGCTGTCTGGGTCAAATTATCATGTAACAAAACAATACTGCTTGGCCTGGTATATTTCACCAAGCGATCCAACAATGCTTCTTTGTTTTTGAACGAATCGTATGAACGTACACTCCACGCAACGATTTTCATCTTTCTTCTTCTGAGAGCACGTGCGATTTTTGGATTGGTATAACCGATTGGAGGTCTGAAAATCATTGGTTTTTCCGACAAAAATGGTTTGATGGTCTCTGAAAAAGAATCGATTTCCTGTCCAACTTTCTTGGTGTTCAGCATCGCAAAGAAAATGGAGTGATTCTGTGTATGATTGCCTATTGTATGACCTTCCGAGATGATCCGTTGAAGAATTTCGGGATGTTCTTCTACTTTACGACCAATTATAAAGAAGATGGCATGAATTCCGTGCTTTTTTAAAATATCTAAGATGCGTGGGGTTAAGACCGGATCCGGACCATCATCAAATGTCAGTATTGCTTCCTTTCCTATATTGCGAAAGATTGTCGGATAGAAATACTGAAAACGGAGGAATACAATACCGAAGACAAGGATCAATAAAAAATTAGAGATAACATAAGCTATCCAAAGCCATAAATAAGGGCTGTTCCAAAAAACGAAAAGTACAATCAGCAGCGTACTGAGCGCAACTGCAATGTTTAATCTATGCTTCCACTTCATTTCTGCAGATGAGCGTTAAGCCCAGTTTATTGGATTCCAGGTTATTTACAATCAGAATGACTTGTGCTTCCTTATTTTCAACCAACCAATCGTTTGCCATGTGAAGAGCAAAGGAGGCCGCACTTTGATAATAACCTGAATAATCCGGAAAAGAAATATGTTTCCTTGCTTTGGATTCAAATGTGGAACCCGCTTCAAGAATCAGATCGATATCCTGTAAAGTGTAATTGTTTGAATTTAAGAAACGGGTAATCTGGGTTTCGATATCTTCCGAAGAAAAGGAAGCGTCACAAGCCCGGATATGTGAGATCCCATTTCCCTTTTCATCCGACAATACCAAAAAAGTGGCTCCCGATGTAAAGGGATGCGTTGTTTCGATCAAATTACCGCGGAGGCGCTCCAAAAATGGAATGGCTTCATCTGCGGCTCCAACCAAAACCGATTTTTTTCCTTCATCGATGCACAAAAGGCCATCTTTCAAAGCCACTTCGAATGAAAGTGCATTCTGAGTATGGGTCATGTTATAGGCATGATTCTTCAAATCCAGGGAAATCTGACCGGATATCGTATTGTGTGTACTTTGGATAAAAGCGGTGGGAGAAAGAATGTCTCCACTAACAGAATTGATCGTCACCAGGAATTTCTCCGTATCGGTTAAACAGCCCAAAGCTGTTCCTACTGAAATCGAATCAAATTCATTGGAAACGTTTTCCTGGCAAGCTTTCGAAGCGGTGATTCCCATTCGTAAGATGGTGCTCAACCTTCTTAGAGCTGCAATCGGAATATAGTTTTTGTAATCGGGAGAAATCAATTCGCTATCTGTAGCCAAGGGTTTTAATTCGTTCCAGATGTTTTGTTTCTGAAAAGAATCCTGGTGTGTAATTGATTCTATGTGTTGAATGAAATACATATTAAACCTTGCTTAGAATGATTGTTGAATTATTTCCTCCGAACCCAAAAGAGTTGGATAAAATATGTTTAATCGTGTTTCCTTCAGAATAATTTTTTACCGGAACCAATCCTGTTTCAACGATAGCTTGCCCGAAATTAAGATTTGGAAGTAGAGCTCCGTTGTTCAAAGCTAAAATTCCGAAAACGGCTTCTATTCCTCCTGAAGCGGCCAAAGTGTGCCCGGTATAAGCTTTTGTGGAGCTGAATGGGGGTATGGAAGAACCGAAAACGGTTTTGATTCCGTGAGATTCGGACAAATCATTGTTTGGTGTAGCTGTTCCGTGAGCATTGATGTAATCGATATCACTTGCATTCAAACCGGCAATTTCCAAAGCGCCTTTCATGGAAAGCGTTGCACCCAATCCTTCAGGCGAAGAAGCTGTTTGATGATAGGCATCTGAAGCGTTGCTCCAACCGGAAAGAATTGCCAAAGGCTTCTTTCCTGATCTTTTCATGGTTTCTTCTGTTTCCAAAACGAGGAAACCCGCACCTTCACCGAGGTTCAATCCTTTTCTTGTTTCATCAAACGGTCTGCACCATTCGTCGTCGAAAATCATCAGAGAACGAAATCCTGAAATGGTGAATTGAGAAAGTCCATCTGTTCCGCCGACAACCACGCGATCCAATTGTCCGCTCAAAAGCATTCTTGCTCCTAACATGATTGAGTTTGCAGCAGATGAGCAAGCGGTGGAAATGGTATTCACATATCCGTCAATTCCCAACTCTTTTGCAATCTGCTCGCTTGTTGTTCCGCTCGGATGGTTCTTGTATAGACTCAAATCATCAGTTTCACCGGCAAGAAAATCCTTGTAAGCAATTTCACTTACGTCCATTCCGCCAACTGAAGTCCCGGAGATCAACCCGGTTTTTATTTCCGGATTCAATGTGTGACCGTGAAAAGCTTCCTTAGCAGCAATCATCCCAAGTAAAGCGGTCCTGGATGCATCCTGGGTCAGTGCAAAACGTTGAACCAATTCGTCATTTGTCCAACGGATTTCACCTACTTTAAAACGTTCTGTATGGATTTTTTCACCTTGCCTGATCCCTGTTTTTTCAGAGCGCAGGGCAAGCAATGTTTCTTCGACGTTTTCACCGATAGAAGAAATAACACCAGTTCCAGTAACGTAGATGCGCATTTATTGATGTTTAGTAATGTAAGCTGCCAACGTATTTACCGATTGAAAGATTTCTTTTCCTTCACTCGGGTCCGAAATCTTGATTCCGTAGTTGGAATCCAATAAAACGATGAATTCCAAAGCATCGATCGAATCCAATCCGATACCCTGATCTCCGAACAAAGGAGCATCATCTTGTATATCTGCAGGAGTTAAATCTTCCAGGTTCAATTGCTCAATAATCTGAGCCTTTAGGTTTTCTTTTAAGTCACTCATTTCTGTATTGTTTAATTAGTGTTGAGAGTTCAAGTTCGATTGAATTGTCAGTATGTTCCGAATCACTTAGCAAAAATAGGAAACATTCTTGTTCGCCATTCGTTTTCGCTTCTACCCAGGCACATAAACAGACATTATTTCCCTTATTTAACCCGATTTGTGCCCATTCTGAAAAATGAACCGGATTGAATGCCTCTTCTATGAAAAAGCAATTTTCACCATACCATTTATGACGGATGCATAATTCGCCTGTAACAATATTTGGTAATGTATATACGAATAGGGAAGGGCTTGGATTATTTAAATGCCCGTAACTTTCTATAAACAGGTTGTCCGTGTATTGACTTGCAGTGTTGTTTGCGAAAATAAGTTGCAGGTCGTTTTCCAGGTCGACATCTTTTGGGAAGAACGGAAGAATCAGTTCTGTTCCGATGAACGCCATTTTCGAAAGCACGTCCATCTTATAGAACTTAGGGTATTCCACTCCCAATTGCTGGTAGGCCGATTTGAGTGGATTTTCCTCTTCACCGGTATTGAAAACCTGATTTCCATTCAGGTAAATTCCTCTTGGACAAACGTAACTATGTGCTAAGATCTTCACGACTGTTTTTGTAAGATTAGGCTTGCATTTCCTCCTCCAAATCCGGAAGCAGTCTTCAAAACTGTATTCAATTCCTTTGATTCGATGCGTTGAATGATATTTAATGGAACCGAAGTTCCTGAATCTTTGAATCCAAGGTTAGGAAAAAGAATGCTCTTCTCCATTGAAACGATGCTCATGATAGTTTCCAAGACGCCGGCAGCGCCTAAAGTGTGGCCGAAATAGCCTTTCATGCTGTTCAATGGTACTTTGTCAAGCTTTGTTCTGCCGAATGCAATACTTTCCATTTCATCATTGAAAACGGTTGCTGTTCCATGAGCAGAAACGAAATCGATGTTTCCTGCAGTCAAACCGCTCCGCTTCAGTGTTTTTTCAATGGACCGAACCAAACCTTCCCCCGTTCTTGACGGACCTGAAATATGATTGGCGTCATTGGAAGAAGCCCCGCCTTTGTATAAAACAGCAAAATCAGCCGGTTTTTCAACGGTTACCAAAACGATTCCACAACCTTCACCCAGGACTGTTCCATCCCTGGATTTGTCAAATGGCTTGCAGGTCTCGTTACTTAAGGCAAATAAACTTTGAAAACCATAGGAAACGAATTCAGAAACAGCGTCGATTCCGATGACAATGACATGATCGTATTTCCCTGTGATCAAATAATCTGCCGCCGTATTTATTGCAATGACTCCCGAAATACAGGCGTTTGAAATGATAAACACTTCCGATTTTGGAAAAAATTCATGAATAATGGGCTGAGTTCCTGCAAAGGTGTCACCGGGAAGCAGATCAACATTTCCTTTCGTGGAACTTACAATAATTGCTGTTTTTCCGGAAACAGGGAATTTTTCTTTTGCTCTTTCCAGTGCTTCTTTTAGAAGCGAATCGTAGCGATTGGAAGTGATTTCTTCCCGTTTAGACAAAGGAATGGTTGTATCCTGAAAACCTGCATTTTCAACAAGTTTAATTCCTGAAATACCCTTTTTAAACCCCTCGATATGCTGTTCGAATGTGTTCCCGATTGGAGTTACCAATGAAAGTGGCGATATGTAAACCGGCTTATGCATCGATCCAATTTTGACTTTCTTCCCAAATGCGATAGAATTCGGGTTTGATTAACTCCAAGGTACGATCGGAAGTGAACATGAATACCTGCATTGTCATTCCGGTTGCTGCGACCTGTTTTGTTGCATTATTGATCACCTCATAACGAAATACGATCTTGGCGGAATCATGTTGCTCCAGGATAATGTTTATCAACGCTCCCTCCCCGTAAAAGATGGAGGCCTTGTGCGAAATTTCGGATTTTACGATAGGAATGAAGTAACCTTGTGCGTGTACGTCCAGGTATTCGATCCCGAAATCCCTACCGAATTGTTCACGGGCATCTTCAAAAAATTTCAAATAGTTTCCATGCCAAACCACACCCATTGCGTCTGTTTCACTGAAACGCACAGGTACGAGAATGGACGATTTCAGGATTTTCATGCCAGAACAATTTTCATTTGACAGGTCAAAAGCACTTGTCCATTTGATTTGGCAACTCCTTCCACTAAATGAATGGTATCAAAAGTGCTTAATATTTTAACCGATGTTTCGATCAGGTCATTCAGTTTTGCGCTGTTCTCAACCTGAACCTGGGTCACTGCTCCAATAAATCCCAATTTCGGTTCACCACCTTCTATCAGGCTATTGAGGTAACCAAAGCCGGCAGCGCAAGTTTGAGCAATATTTTCGATTAACGATGATTCGGAAAGAATGCCATTTTCCAGGAACAAATTCTCTGAAGTAATTTCAAAGTTGGTATTGAATCCGGTTTCATTCGCATCCAACAAAGAATCGATCATGACGAATGGAGCTCTTTGAGGAATAATGGACGTTATATTTTCTTTATTAATCAACATAGTATTCAAAAAAGTTAAACCATTGAGTTGGGCTTGCTTTGACCTGTTTTTCCAGGTATTCTGCGTAAAGTTGTGCTATTTTTTCAGGAGACTCGAACTCTGTAAGTGGATCTGTAGCACTTAATTCATAATGCGTACTTCCTGATTTGACAGCATATACAAAGGTAAGCGGAACTTTGAATTTATGTGCCATAATAAATGGCCCTGCAGGGAATTCGGCATAACCGTTCAAAAATGGAAGTCTGAAGTTCTTCTGACCGGGTGTTGTCCTGTCTGCATGCAGGGCGATCAATTCGTTTCGTTTCAATGCTTGGTGAATCAGGATGAGGTGTGACAAGTCATCCTTGATGGGAATCAATTGGTATTGCGATTTTCCTGCTGCATCTTCCACATAAGCTTTGATTTTTTGGACTTCGGCATCGAGCATCAGGATATTGATCTTCAAGGTGATTCTTTCTCCAAGCAGGTTTCCGGCATTTTCCCAGTTCCCTACATGGGCTGAAAAAAGAAATCCGCCTTTCCCGGCTTCGTTCATTTTGATCAAGGCTTCTTCGTTGTTAAAACGAAAGGTAAAGATTCTTTTCCGGGGTGTTTTTAAGGCAATCCTGTCGATAAGCGTCTGTCCGAACAAATACAGATTCCTGGCGGTTGCCTTGATTGCTTGCCACTTGGTGTAATTGAATCCTTTTTGGTAAAAGGAAATCAGGGCTTTTCGCGGTTTTCGTGAAAAAAGCAGAAAGTAACCAGAAACACCGATGCAAAAAAAGTAAGCGACCCGGACTCCTAGAAATCGAATAGAGTAGATAAAAAATTTATACCCCCAAAGCGAACCTTTGGTTTTACCATCCCATTTTTGTTCCATTCACTCTTAAGCGTTCAGACGTTGTTCGACCAAGTCGTAGAAATCGTTGAATGTCTCGATTGTCTTGAAATCGTCAGCAGTCGGTTTGATGCCCAGGTTTTCTTCAATAACAACAACCAGGTCTACGTAATCCAAACTGTCTAAATCCAATGTTTGTTGCAAATTGTTATCTGGTAAGATCAACGCGGCATCCACTTCGAATTCTTCCGATAAAAATTGTTTTGTAGTAAGAATGATATCTTCTCTTTTCATATGTTCAGGTAACTCTATTTTTTATACTTTTTAACGATCAACGAGGAGTTTGTTCCTCCGAATCCAAATGAATTGGACAAGAAGCAATCAATGTTCTGCTCTTTGTAGCTTGGAATGATATTAATCTTTTCCGAGTTTTCATCCGGATTCTCAAAATTGATATTCGGTGCAATGAAATCATTGTTCATCATCAACAGGGAATAAACGATCTCACTTGCTCCTGCCATCCAACATTCGTGCCCGGTCATGCTTTTGGTAGAGCTTACGGGAACTTTTGACCCGAGTACATTGAATATTGCTTCTGCTTCCGTGGAATCCCCGATTGGAGTTGAGGTCGCATGGGCATTCACATAATCAATATCACTCGGTGTCAGGTTCGCTTGTTTCAAAGCCATATTCAATGATCTGAATTGACCGTCGAAGTTTGGATTAGAAATATGATCGCCGTTTGAAGAGAAACCGAATCCAACAATTTCTCCATAAATCGGAGCATTTCTTTTCAAAGCTGATTCCAATGATTCGATGATTACGGTTGCAGCGCCACCTGATGGTACCAATCCGTCACGATCCCTGTCGAAGGGTCTGCTTGCCATTGAAGGAGCGGCATCTCTTACGGAAAATGCTCCCAAACCATCAAAACTTGCCATTGCATAGTTATTGATTTCCTGGGCACCTCCACAAACAACCCGTTCCTGCAATCCCTGTTTGATTAACAAGTAACCCATTCCAATGGAATGAGAACCTGAAGAGCAGGCAGCTGAAATCGTGAAATTCATTCCTTTCAATTTGTAAATGGTCGAAAGGTTCATATTCACGGTAGAATTCATGTTTTGAAAAATATCACCGCTTCCGATTAAGGTAGTGTTCTTTTTCGCACGAACTTTGTCCACTGTTTCAATCACAGCACCGGCCGTTGAATCATTTCCGAAGATAATCCCGGTTTCCGTCTTATCTAAAAAGTCAGCATCCAAGCCGGAACCTTCCATTGCCTGTTTCGTTGACATGAAGGCAAAACGAGCGGGTTGGTGCATCCCAATGCGTTGACGACGGGATAGAAAGGGATTCAAATCGGGTTCAGCAACCATTCCTGTAAAGCAAGAACGGTAACCGAAGTCTTTACGCTGTTCATCGTAAATGACACCACTGCGACCCAGTCGCAAAGATTCCAGGACCGTATCCAGGTCTTCACCCAGACACGAGTAGGCACCAATTCCGGTAATTACTACACGATGTTCCATTTTAAGCGTAAATTCCCCCGTTAATATTAATAACTTCTCCCGTTATGTAAGCCGCTTTTTCAGACGCCAAAAAACTAGCAAGGTACGCTACTTCTTCCACTTTTCCAAAGCGATTCGCTGGAACCATTCTTTTTAATTCATTCATATCCAAGTCACTAGTCATGTCCGACTCAATGAACCCAGGCGCTATTGCGTTCACAGTAATATTCCGTTTTGCAATTTCCTGGGAAAGTGCTTTAGTTGCAGCAATCATGCCACCTTTCGCCGCAGAATAATTGGTTTGTCCCGGAACACCCTTTAAGCCGCTTAAAGAAGCGATATTGATGATGCGTCCGCTTCGTTGTCTCAACATCTTCTGGATAATTGCCTGCGTACAGTTATACATTCCTTTCAAAGAAGTGTTCAATACGGAGTCCCAATCTTCTTCCGTTACCCATGGAAACAGGTTGTCTTTCGTGATTCCGGCATTGTTTACCAGAACGTGAATGATTCCTTCCGGATTGGTTGTATACCAGTTTTCAACGGCAGCTTTTACAGCAGCACCGTCCTTTACGTCAAAATGCAACAATTCACCCGTTCCTCCGGCTTCCTGGATCAAACGAAGTGTTTCTTCTGCTGCAGCCTGGTTGGAAGCATAGTTAATTAAAATATGTAGGCTTAGGTCCTGGGATAATTGTAGCGCGATCGCACGTCCAATTCCTCTGGATGCGCCTGTCACTAGAGCACATTTCATAGGTTGAGAGTTGTTTTCTTAAGGGTGTTTGTAATATTTCGGATAGCTTCAAATTGTGGAACGTCCTCATTGATAGTTGGGGACACAGCACGAATTTGGGTATAAATTTCCTTCGTTTTTGAAGAAAGTTTGTTTTTCTTGGTTTCATCGAGTAAATCAATAGCCTGACAAACCGACATCATATGGATTGCCATTACCTGGAAACCGTTCTCGATCACTTTTTTGGTGATGACCGCACTGTTTGTTCCCATACTGACGATATCCTGGTTGTCATTGTTGTTCGAAATACTGTGAACGTACATGGAATTCGAAAGCATCTGGCTTTCTGCCGTGGTAGAAGTCGCCGTAAATTGCATTCCTTGGATTCCGAAGTTCAAACCTAAGGTTTGCGTATTCAGGAATGGAGGGAAAACCCCGTTGATCTTGCTGTTCAGAAGGAAATTCAATTGTCTTTCTGCCAACATGGTCAATTTTGTGATCACCAATTTGATCTTATCCATTTCCAATGAAATGTAATCTCCGTGGAAGTTTCCTCCATGAAATACATTTTCACGTTCCAGGCTGACTACCGGATTGTCGTTGGTTGAATTGATCTCATTTTCTACAATTGCTTTTGCGAAATCCAAGGTGTCTTTAACGGGTCCAAGAATTTGCGGAATGCAACGAATCGAGTAATATTCCTGAATTTTCTTCTTGAATTCGGTTGTTTCAGCCACTTTGTCGTCAGAGAAAAGCTCTTCGCGTTTGCGGATCAAGGTGCTGTCTTTCAGGAATTCACGCATTGATTTTGCAATTTCCTGCTGACCAGCATGCAGTTTCACCTCGTTTAGTCCAACGGAAAAAGAATCATCATATGCTTCCACGATTTCATTGATCATGGTTGAAGCCGCGATTGCCCAATCCAACAATCGGTAAGAATAGATCAGGTTCACAGAACCGATTCCCGACATACAGGAAGTTCCATTCATCAGACCTAATCCGTCGCGTAATTTCACTTTCAGAGGAGTGATGTTCTTCTCAGCCAAAACTTCTGCAGTTTTTCTGCGAACACCATCGATGTAAACATATCCTTCTCCGATCAGGTTCAAGGCCAAATGCGCCAATTGAACCAAATCACCGCTCGCACCAACTCCACCGTGTTCGTATATTTCAGGAATAATGTCGTGATTCAGGAATTGAACCAGTTTTTCAATCACTCCATAGCTGATCCCGGAATTTCCCTGCATAAAGTTCGTCAGTCGGGAAAGCACAACAGCACGAGCCGATTCCGCATCCAATACATTTCCAGTTCCGGAAGAGTGGCTTCTGATCAGGTTATACTGAAGTTGGTTGAGTTTATCTTCATCGATTTTGAATTGCGCCATTGGCCCGAATCCGGTATTGATCCCGTAAATGATTTTATCACTTGAAAATTCCTGAAGAAATGAAAAAGATCTTTCCAGTTCCTTGCGGACGTCGTCAGAAATCACATATTCCTTTTTATCAAGGCTGAAAGCTTCTATTTGTTTTAAATCGAGTTTGTTCATGGATTTTAGTAAGTGGAGAGTGACTTATTTCGGTAATTTAACTTCAAGAATAGTGTGGAAACGATCTATGTGGAGGCGATGCTCCTGAACCGTCTCGAAACCGGCTTTTTCAATGATGTATTTCATGGCTGAAGACGAATACATTTTACTGTTTCCGTTTGCCATTGCAGTAAAGTATAACGAAGTAGCGATCAAACTGAACTCTGCTGCCGGGAAACGTTGATCATCAATGAATGTTTCCATGATGAAAATCGTTGAATCCGGTTTCATGTTTTTCTTGATCTTCAACAAGATCGCTTCAATTTCTTTTTCGCTGAAGCAATCCAGGAACTGGCTCATCCAATAGACATCCGCTCCCGTCGGGATTTCTGAATTCGGATCCAGCATGTTGCGCTCATTGAAATCCACGCGATCCCTGATTTCAGGAATAGCTTCAATATTCGCTTTGGCAACTTCCAGCTGAACAGATAAATCAAAAATACTGACACGTACGTTCGGGTCGTGTTTCGTGCTTGCAATAGCCCATTTCCCTGTATTGCCACCGATATCATAAATGTGCTTCGGATGGTGTTGGAAAATGATCTTCAATGCTTCGCCAAATGAATTGTCTGAATAATGGTGGTCAAATTCGAACCACGATTTTTTCAATTGTTCCGGAAGAATGGATAATCCTTCGTAAATAGTGTTCCAGGGACCGATTTCTTTCAGCCCTTCCGGCTTACCGTTCAGGATGGAATCCTTCAAATGAAATAATCCTTTATAGCAAATGTCTTGAGTAAACATCATGTTTACTTTTGTCATCTCATCTCTTGTTAAGAAGTAACCGATTTTTGAAAGGGTGTATTTATCGCCATTCAACTCTAAAACTTCAGCAATTTTCGCCATTTCGACAAGCACACGAACACCGTATTCACTTACATTCCTGCGCTTTGCAATTTCCTCAATCGTTAGACCATCCCGCTCTTCGTACAACTCGTCCATGATCCCAAGGCTCGACATAGTATAAACGGTTTGAAAAACAAACGGGCTAAAGGCTATTTTTTGGGCCTCGTACAAGGAGTTTAATGCTTTCATGGGTTCAATCAATATCGAAGTTTGAGTTTAGTTACTTTTCGTTCGATTAGGGTTACTTAAAATGTGGCGGCAAAGTTAGAAAAAAAAATAGTTTCTTACTTGCTTGTTAAATCTTAGTTCGCGTAAGTTTACTAAAATCAAAAACTCCGACACATCGAAAGGGGTATTTCGTTAATTTTGAAGCCGAATGAACGAAGAATTTGACGTTGTAATTATCGGTTCGGGAGTAAGCGGTTTACTTTCTGCTGCATTGCTTTCCAGATCGGGAATGAAAGTGCTTGTGCTTGAAAAACATTACCTGATCGGGGGTTATTTACAAGGGTTTGAGCGAAAGGATTTTGTTTTTGATACGGCAATTCATTGGTTGAATCAATACAATGAAGAAGGTACGGTAACCCGTGTTTTCAGGATGTTGGGGGAAGATTATCCGAAACCTCAATTGATGAAGCGCATTCAGCGCCATATCTCTGCCAATCATG
Source organism: uncultured Fluviicola sp. (assembly GCA_965650135.1). Classification (GTDB taxonomy): domain Bacteria; phylum Bacteroidota; class Bacteroidia; order Flavobacteriales_D; family Crocinitomicaceae; genus Fluviicola. Next base: position 25,231 of record CBFGNC010000006.1, on the reverse strand, counting down.
ATTACTTGCTTACCAATAATCCCGATGAATTGAGAGATCAGTTGATCGGTGATTTCCCACATGAAAAAGCAGGAATCATTCGCTTTTTCAAAGTTGCGAAGCGGATTGCAAAGGTTTCTTTGCGCTTTGCGGAGTTTTTTCAATCGGTTGAAACCAAATCTCCATTCGAAATTCCATTCTTCCGGATGAAACAGCTTGGAATTATTTATCCGCTAATCCCTTATGCGATAGGTGGAGATGACGTTAAAAAAGGATTGAGTAAATTTTTCAAAGATCCGGATTTACAGGAATTGTTTTGCACGGAGCGCGATTTGTTATCTTGTATCTTTCCGATTGCCTGGGCTTATAATTCGGATTACCAGAATCCGCCGATCGGTGGAAGCCAGGTTATTCCGGCTTGGTTGGAAACGCAGGTTGAACCGGATAATTGCGAGATTCGTTTGAGCTCGGAAGTTATCGGGTTTGATTTTGACGATGACCAAATAAAGGGTGTACGTTATAAAAACCGGGCAAAGGAATACCAGGTCAATACAAAATATGTAATTGCCGCATGCGATGTGGATTTTTTATACCGGAAATTGGTTCCGCCGAATTTGGTTCCACCTAAGTTTTTTGAAACACTCAATGATTCCGAGATGTACAGTTCTTCGGTTACGATTTCCGTAGCATTGGATTGTACGGCGGAAAGTTTAGGGTTTGGACATGAATTGACACTTGTTTGTGAAGAATCAAGCACACGTGATGAACATAGTTCGGGCGATCCGCATAAATCCGCAATTTCTGTCCTGGCACCAACTGTAAGGGATCAGACTCTTGCTCCGGAAGGAAAAGGTACAATTACCCTGTATGTTCCCGCCTGGATGGATTACATGGATCATTGGAAGACTGAAAGGAATGCAAAAGGGGAATTCGTTCGGACGGAAGCCTACAAGCAATTGAAAGAGGACTTTGCCCAAATTATTTTTGACCGTGTCGAATCCAGGTTAGGACTCAATTTGCGTGAGCATATCCTGTTTTATGAAGTGGCTACACCGATCACTTATTATCGATATTCCGGAAATAAAAATGGTTCCATGATGGGAACAAGGCCTGGGAAAAAGAATATGCAAAGTAAGATTGCACATTACCGGACTCCCATTAAGAACCTGATTATCGGAGGCCAGTGGGCAGAATTGGGTGGTGGAGTACCGATTGCGGTCAAAACAGCTTTCAATGCATCTTTGATTGTTTTAAAAAAATGGGATAGACCCAAATTCAAAAGACTATTGAACGCATACAAGAACAGCGTAAAACTTCCCAAATGAGATATTTTTGTAGCTTTGTCCACTAATATTTCTCCTCTTCCTGAAACTAACACAAATGATCGGTCAAATTTGCGCACGTATAGTTGAATTCTTTCTTAAAAAAAGACTTGTCTTTTGGGGAAGTTTCACACTTGTGCTCGCTTTTTTGCTTTTCGGCCTTTCCAGGCTAAAGATCAATGAGGATTTGTATGCCATTTTCCCTCAAGGCAAGGAATTCAAAAAATTCAACGACATCGTTCAAAAGAACAAATTGAACAAACAGGTCGTTTTTTCTATAAAAGCCCAAGAGGATGAGGAAATTACCCTGGAGGAACTCGAATCTCTCAAAACTGATCTGGAAAAACAATTTTCCAATGAACTCAAGGATATTGAAGTAGCAAAAACGGTAGATGAAGGAGCATTGATTGCGTTTCTTCAGAAGAGTTCCCTTCGAAATCTCACAACGGAAGATTATCGGCAGATCCAAACAAAACTGCAAACGGATTCCATTGAGAAAGGATTAAACCGCACTTCCAAGTTGCTGACCGGTTCAAATGCATTCTTCATTAGCAAATTGGCTGCAAATGATCCATTGGGATTATTTTATGGACAATTGAAGCAACTCAATCCGAACACCGATTCCAGTAATTATGTGGTAAAAGATGGAGTGGTTTATTCACGGGATGAACAGTATGCTTTTTTCTTCGGAACAATTAACCTGAATCAAAAGGATACAAAGAAACTGGAAGCTTTCGCAGACCGATTAGAGAAATTCAAGAAAACTAAAGCAAAGAAGAAAAGGCTGGATTTTGATTACTTCGGAACCTTCCAAATAGCTGTTGAGAATGCCAAACAGGTGAAATTTGATGCGTTCCTGACTTCGATTATCAGTATTTCTGCAATCCTCTTATTGCTCGTTTTTTATTACCGAAGTATTCTTGCGCCTTTTTACTTCCTCTTACCCGGTTTTTTTGGAATATTAAGTGGAGCAGGATTGGTCGGATATCTGCATCCGGAGATTTCTGCCATTTCATTGGCTACTTCTTCGGTCCTGTTGGGAATTGTGCTGGATTATTCTTTCCATTTCTTCACGCATCTGAAACATTTGGGAAGTGTTGTGAAAACGGTGAAGGAAATCAGTTCTCCGATGACTTTGGGAAGTTTTACAACCATTGCTGCACTTTCTGCACTCCTATTCACCAACTCGGTGGTGCTTCAGAATTTCGGGTTGATTGCACTCTGTACTTTGTCCGGGTCGGTGATTTTCACCTTGTTGTTTCTCCCGGTTCTGATAGAGCTATTAAATATCCGGATCAATGAAAATAGAAACTATAAAAGCAGTTTCAAACTAAATAAAACATTCGTTCGAATCTCGTTTTTGCTTATCTCTTTGGTTTCGTTGGTTTTCCTTTACAAATCTTCTGGAGTGAATTTCGATTCTGACATGAATAATTTGTCATTCCACACACCGGAGCTGAAGCAGAAAGAGAAGTTTTATACTGGAATCAATCCCAATACGGACAAGAAGCTGTTTGTTTTTTCATCTGCTCCTACCAAGGAAGATGCCCGTTTTCAAAATGATGCTGTATATGAAACCTTTGTTTCAACCAGGGAACAATACGGTATTTCTGAATTGGTTTCTTTATCACCATACCTTCCTTCCGATCGCTCCTTGAAGAAATCGGAAGATAAATGGATCCGGTTCTGGAAATCCAATCCGAACGTGGAAAAGGAGATTAGACAACTTTCACCTGCGGCCGGATTAAATGCCAATGGTTTTCAATCCTTTTTTCAATCCATTAAAAATCCTTCTTTTGATAAACAGGAAGGAATGGAGTTGGTGAGTGAAATAGGGCTTAACAAGTTTGTTTCCGAAGATCAGGGGAAACATACCTATGTGACATCGATTACTGTAAAGAAGGATAAACAGGATCTTGTCAAAAAACAATTGGCTGAGATTGATGGTGTTTTTGTACTGGATATTTCAGAGATGGCTAAATCCATGTTGAATGTGGTAAAACAGGATTTCGACTACTTGTTCTTATTCTCTTCACTGCTCGTATTCTTTTCATTGCTGGTTATCTACGGAAGAATCGAATTGACCTTGTTTGCATTTTTCCCAATGGTTTTGGGCTGGATCTGGATTTTGGGAATCGCAAGTATTTTTGATATCCCATTCAATTTCATCAATATCATTGTTGCTACCTTCATCTTCGGATTGGGCGATGATTTCAGCATCTTCACTACGGATGGATTGATCCAACAAGCACGAACAGGTGAGAATTCGTTGAAATCCACCCAGTCGGGAATCATTCTTTCCGGAATAGCGACGATTATCGGAACCGGGGTTCTTATTTTTGCCCGGCATCCCGCGATTCATTCCATTGGAGCGATCAGTGTGATCGGAATCGGATCGATTATGCTCATCACATTGTACGTTCAACCAAGGGTTTACAACTTCTTTGTGTTGAATCGATTGAAAAAAGGGCGCGGACCAATTACCTTTTTCTATTTCATTTACAGCCTTCTGTTGTTTTTCTACTTCTTCGTAGGCAGCTTGATCCTGAATATCCTATTGATTTTCATTCTGATCCCAACTCCGATGAAGCGAATCCACAAACGGAATATTCTGAACTTTTGTATTTCCAAATTAGCCAAATCAACACTCTATGCTGGGATTCATGTTAAGAAAAAAGTAGTTGACAGGCATAAATTGGATTATAAGAACCCAAGTGTCATTATTCCGAATCATACTTCATTCCTCGATATCCTGGTTGTGCTGATGCTGAGTCCGAAAACGATTATCATGGTGAAGAAATGGGTTTATAACTCTCCGATTTTCGCACCTTTTATCCGTTATGGTGGCTACCTGTTTGCTGAAGAAGGAGCCGAAGGAAGTTTGGATGAGATCAGGAACCGCATCGAACAGGGTTATTCAATCGTGATCTTTCCGGAAGGTACAAGGAGTGCAGACGGAGAAATCAAACGCTTTCACAAAGGGGCCTTTTACATTTCCAAGGAATTGAATATCCCGATCCAACCGTTATTAATCCTTGGAAATCACGAAGTCAATCCGAAAAACGACCTGATTATCAACCAAGGCCAGATACTGATAAAACCGTTGGATCGAATGGTTTCCCAGGAAGGTGAATCATACAGTGAATTTTCGAAACGCACTGTGCGGGTTATGCGTGAAGGAATGCTGGAGTTCAGAAAGGAATATGCAAATACTTCTTTCTATACGCGAAAAGTTCTTGAGAATTATTTGTTGAAGGGTCCTATTTTGGAATGGTATGTCCGGGTTAAATGGATGATGGAACGAAAGAACTTCGATTTCTACAATCACTTGATCGGGGATAAAAAACGCATTGTGGATGTTGGCTGTGGTTACGGATATCTTTCCATTTTCTTGAATTATTTTGATCCGACTAGAAAAATAGTTGGAATGGATTACGACGAAGACAAGGTAGCTGTAGCAAACCATTGTATCAAGAAGTCTGATGGATTGATTTTCCAATATGCAGATATCCGGGAATGGGATTTGCCCGAAGCGGATGTTTACTTCTTCAATGACGTAATCCATTATTTGCGCCCGGAAGAACAATTGGACTTGTTGAAGAAGGTGAACCAAAAATTGGAAAGAAATGGAATTATTGTGATCCGGGATGGAATCGTTGAATTCCAGGATCGATTAAAAAACACCAAGTTAACAGAGATACTTTCTACGAAATGGTTTAAATTCAACAAGACAACCAATGATCTGTCATTCTTGTCTGCCACCGAAATTGAACGTTTTGCAACAGATAACGGATTTGGATTCGAATTGATTGAGCATTCATCGAAGACATCCAATGTATTGATGATTCTTAAAAAACGATAAGTTGAACTCCGGAAAAAAAATAGTGGTTATTGGCAGTGGAATCGGCGGCTTGGTGAGTGGTCTGATCCTGGCTAAGCATGGCTATCATGTCCAGGTCCTGGAGAAAAATCATCAGATTGGCGGTTCATTGCAGGTTTTCAGTCGCGATAAGAAGATTTTTGATACGGGTGTCCATTATGTGGGTGGATTGGACAAGGGAGAAAACCTATATAAGATCTTCAAGTATTTGGAGATTTTCGATGACCTGGAAATGAGGCGATTGGATGATCACGCCTTTGACATTGTTCGTTTGGCAAATGGGATAACTGTTAGTCATGGAATTGGCTACGCGAATTTCAGACAGGGACTGAAAAATAGTTTTCCTGATAATCAGGAAGATGTGGATCGCATTGTCGATCAGATTCAATTGTATTGTACTTACTTCCCGCTCTACAATATCGAACTGGAGTCGGAGATAAATTATGTTGAAAATACTGAAATATTAGAAGTCGGAGCCTGGGAGCACCTGGCAACCTTAACAAGAAATGAAGACCTGATCAAAGTTATTTTAGGTTCAGGACCCTTGTATGCCGGATTGAAAGGAGTAACTCCATTTTATGTCGTTGCGCTGATTTTGAACAGTTTCATAAAAGGAAGTTACCGGTTTATAAATGGTGGTTCCCAGATAGCGAAATTACTGATGAAGAAAATCGCGGAGAATGGAGGAGAGGTGTTGAGAAGAAAGGAAGTGATTTCTGCAACCTATCACGAAAAAGGAACAATCCGATCCCTGATTTGTACAGATGGTTCGGAATTTGAATGCGATTTCGTAATCTCTAACCTGCATCCCAATGAAACGGTTCGTTTGTTTGGGAGAGACCGATTCAAATCGGCTTATGCAAACCGGGTGAAGTCGCTTCCGAATACGATTGCATCATTCATGATTTATATCTCACTTCATGAAAATACGCTTCCATATTTTAATTCTAATTATTACGATTATTACACCGATGATATCTGGAATGAAGAGTTCCATTTTTCAGATGCCTGGCCGCAAATGACTTTCACATCCGCACAGGTTTCAAAGAATACAAAAGAATACGCTGAATCCATCTCTGTGATGTGTTACCTTGATTTTAATGAGTTCAAAGCGTGGGAAGACTCCGTTCGGACCATTGTGAAAGAAAGTAGCAGGGAGGAAGCCTATGAACAATTTAAAAAAATGTGTGAGGAGCGCATTTTGAACCGTATAGAAGAACGCTTTCCGGACATCAGATCAAAAGTGAAAAATATTTATTCTTCATCTCCCATCACCTATCGGGATTATGTTTCCACACCGGAAGGCTCGATGTATGGGATACAGAAGGATTTCAAACATACCCACAAGACACAGATCAATACAAAAACCCACATTCCCAACCTGTTTCTAACGGGTCAGAACATCGTTTTTCATGGAATTTTGGGTGCGACCATTGGTGCTCTTGTAACATCTTTTAATTTTGTAGACAATAAGCAAGTAGTAGAAAAAATCAAAATGTATGACTAAAGAAGTTGATGTTGTAGTAATTGGGGCAGGGCCAGCGGGTTCTGTAGCGTCCTCTAAACTTATTAAAGAGGGCTTAAAGGTTTTGGTTTTGGAAAAAATGCAGTTCCCGAGATTTGTTATTGGTGAAAGCTTATTACCTCACAGTATGGATTACCTGGATGAACTGGGTTTGCTTCCAGCTGTTGAAGCCTTAAATTTCCAGGTTAAAACTGGAGCCTGTTTCTTTCACGAAGGGGAGCGTTGTGATTTCCTGTTTGAAAATCAGTTTTCAAAAGGGTGGTCGTATACCTTTCAAGTGAAACGTGCCGATTTTGATCATGCGTTGATCAAAGAAGTTGAGAAACAAGGCGCTGAAGTTGAGTTTCAGGCTGAGGTAACGGATGTGAAAACGTCTGCTTCCAAACAAGTGGTTACTTATCGCGATGCAAATGGGGATATTCATGAAGTTCATTGCCGTTTTGTCATGGATGCAAGTGGTTATGGACGTGTTCTTCCTCAAATGTTCAACCTGGAGGTTCCGGTTTCAACGCCACCGCGCGGAGCTGTTTTTGCTCACCTGGATGATACGAGAAGAACCCCGGAAGACGGAAGAAATATTTTCGTCCATGCATTTAACGACAATACTGCCTGGATTTGGTCTATTCCTTTTTCAGATGGGACAGCTTCTGTTGGAATTGTTGGAAACAAGGATTTCGTTGAGGAATGTTATGCGGATGGTGGAAAATTGTTCAAGCAGAAAGTGGGTGAATTTCCTGGATTGAACGGCCGTTATGACGGTGTGGAATTCATGTTCGAACCGCGTTTGATTGTCAATTATGCCGTATCTGTGAAACAAGTGTATGGAGAAGGATTCGTATTGTGTGGAAATAGCACGGAATTCCTTGATCCGATCTTCAGTTCAGGAGTCACATTGGCAATTTCTTCCGGTTATAAGGCTGCTACTTTAGTTGCGAAGCAATTAAATGGCGGAATAGTGGATTGGGAGAATGAATACAGTGTCGTTTTGAAGAAAGGGATTGATGTGTTCAGAACCTATGTATTGGCTTGGTATGAAGGTACGTTGGGAGATATTTTCTTCAGTGAAAAAGTGGATGAAACAATCAGACAACAGATTTGCTCTGTTTTGGCAGGTTATGTTTGGGATGAAACAAATCCGTTCGTTAAAAAACACAGCACCTTGGTAAATGCCGTTGCACACATAGTGAAAATGTAAATAACAATGAATTTCAATATTCAGGGGCACGATTCGTCGTGCCCTTTTTCTTTACCACAAATGCGCAAATTTTTGAGGTAAAATTTTAGATAAGTGTATGTTACTTAAACACGATTTTCTCCGGTTTGCGCATGTGATTTTTAAAGACCTGGCTTCGCAGGTAATCCGTTTCTAAAAACACAAAATGTGGCACAACCCTTAATTTTGCTTTGCAATCTTCAATAATCCGGTTCATTACCGGTGAATGCTCTATCCGGTTTTCCAATAAAACGGTAATGGTATCATGACCTAAGTAATCTTTCGCTACCTCGATTTTGTAGCAGGTGATTTCAGATTTGCTGTCAAAAATTTCGTAGATGGAAGGTGGAAAAATAGTAGTTCCTTTGAATTTGATCATTTGATTCTTCCGGCCTAAAATCGGGCCAACCCGTGGAGAAGTTCTTCCGCAGCTGCAGCTTTCCCGGTAAATCCGTGCAACGTCTCCCGTTTTATAACGGATCAACGGAGTTCCCTCCGTTCCCAATGTACTGATCACAATTTCTCCTTTTTCGCCGTGTGCGATTTCATTTCCTTCTTCATCCAATACTTCCAGGTAAATCAGGTCTTCATTCAGATGGCCTCCCTGATGCGCCTGGCATTCTGTGAAAGCCGCCCCCATTTCCGTAGAAGCATAAGTAGAGAATAGTTCGATATTCCAATCCGCATGAATGCGTTTTGCCAATACATTTTCAGACAGGTCATCTTCCCGTATAGGCTCACCGATGCAAATAGCAGCGCGAACGGAGGTTTGATTCACATCAATTCCATTTTGCTTGGCATAATCGATCAGGTTCACTAAAAAACTAGGTACTGCGATCAGGATTGTCGGTTTGTTTTCCAGGATCGAATTCCATTGCAATGCCGGAACTCCGGGACCAATGCGGATCATTCCTGCATTTAACTCCTGAACGCCTAAATAATAAGCCAATCCTGCCATGAACTGCTTGTCAATGGTAGTCATGAGCTGAAAAAGATCCCCGGCTTTGGCACCTGCCAACTCAAAGGATTCCTTTTCATTTTTGGCCAGGCGATGTAAATCCTTCTTTGTCAGGTAAATGGTTACCGGTTTTCCGGAGGTACCGGATGTTGTCACATATTCGGCAATTTGATCGGACGGAACACACAAGAAATCGCGATTGCTTTGAGATAAATCTTCTTTTGTTGTAAAAGGAAGTGCCCGGAAGTGGTCCCAATCCAATTGCTCCAACGAATGTTTAGCGAAGTGTTTTTGATAAAATGGAGCATGCTTTACCGCATAGTGAATGGTTTCAGTTAATTGCTCAAGTGGGTTGCTATTTTCCATTTTTTCGGGATTCTTTGATCAAATTTCGCAATTCTTCTTCAATCTGAGGCGATGCAACCCGTTTGGTAAGTGCTATTTCAAAGTTAGAAATGGCTTTTTTAGGTTGTTTTTTCTTTTGGAAGTACTTCCCTAATTGCTCGTATGTCACGTATGATTCGGAATTGTTCGAAATGAAATCCGCAATCTGTTTTTCAGAAAGATTCAATTCCTTGTCAAACATCAGATAAGCACTGATTTGTTGCTTAACGGTTTTGAAAGCCTTGAATTTTCGGTAATCAGCAGAAGTGACAAAAGCATCGTGTGGAATGGAATCGACCAATTGAATGTGCTTTGTCCGGAAAGTTTTCGTCAGGTCATATCCAAGAAAAGTACCCAGTTGATAATCGGAACTGGAAATGAAGTACAACCTGCTTTCCGGTTGCATTACCACGCTGTGATGTGCCTGTAATTGATTCAATGCTCTTGGATTTCCCATTCCCAAAGTGTCACCGTCCCAGCCATTTTGATTTCTGAGAATGGTAGCTGCAATCAGTGGAGTCAGCGCTTTCGATTTTCCAAGTAACTGGTTCATTCGGTCGAAACGGTACTTCGAATCACTTTGGGAAATATTCTTGATGTTTATTTGATCTTTTTTGAATGCTTCCGATTGATAGTGGTTTGCACAAACCAACACCTCTGTCTTACTTTCATAAACTCCCAATTTCTTTGGTGATTTTTCAATCAGGACCGCTTTTCCATCTGCCGAAGAAGAAACCATCAATGTTTCAGAAACAAAGGTGTGTCGTTTTTTGGCAATTGCCACTGCTTCATCGATGTTTTTGGCGTATTGTAAAATTTCGCGAGCTAAGAGTGAGATAGGCATTTTCGAGCTGGTTGGCAGATCGGATTTCGAAGCATTGATAGTTACAGTCAATCCTTTTTCATTCATTCCGGATGCAACACCGGTAAACCCGGCCCAGGAATAGGAAGTGAACTTATATCCCTTGCTCGGGTTGACAAAAATGATCAATTTGTTTTTCGCAAAATCATCCCCGACATAAAAATCAAAATTTCTTCCCACCAATAGTTGCTGATTCTCACTTTTGTTTCCCTTTACCACAAATGAAGTACAGCCAACTACACTGTAATCATTCAAAGCGTGACCGATGTCGTGCGCTGCATGGTAATTCAGGATGCGGGTATATTTTGAAGCAATATAATCGTACCGGTCCGAAAATGCGAGTGAGATTCCATAAATCTCCTGCTGGTTTTCAAGTGGGATGTTCTCCGGTAAATCACTGTTGAAAAAACCGACCATCAATTTTATGAGGTGTCTCCAAAGCTTATTAGGCAGGAAATTGTTGATTTGGCCGACAAAAATATCCTCCTGTTCCTGAACCAGTTCCTTGGCGAGTTTCCCGTAAATGACACCTCGTTCATAAGGTTCTCCTTCCAGGTACATTTCCCAGACACCGAATTGATTTTTTTTCAGGTATGAATTCCCTAGTACGTAATGATCTTTTCCGACTTGTTTTCGCTCCCCGACGTGAATGGAAGGAACTTCCGGTACATCAATCTGGGCATTGAAGAGAATGATCGTAAATAAAACAAAGATGCATGCAAAAAGGAACTCGGTTGGGATCCAAATGAGACGGAATAGGTATTTTAAAATGGTTTTGATCACGCTTATTGAATAATTGAGTACAAATATAAGCTATTTTTGAGGGGTATCCTCGGTAATTTCAAGTGGCTAAGCTATGATAAGTATTATTAACAATCCGAATTCTACCGTTGCTTATTTCAAGCAGGAAAATTGCAATGAACTGATTTCGGGCGGTTTGAATAAGCGTGCACTTGAAAAAGGTGGTGTCAAAACATTGCTTCAGGAGCTCGGCTATGGTGAAGAGGAGATTCTTTACGGGGAAACCGGACAGCCTTATTTTAAGGAAAGGTCCGAATCATTTCTGTCTATTTCCCATGCGAAAGGTTGGTTTGCCGTCATCATTGGAACCGGGCCCGTAGGGATCGATATCCAAACGAAATCATCTCGCTTGAAACAAGGCCGGGATTATTTTCTAAATGAATATGAGCTATCTTTTTCTGAGGATGAGGTGGCTCTTCAGTTGATTTGGGGTGCGAAAGAAGCGTTCTATAAATTGAAATCGGGTCAAATCCCTGATTTGAAAGAGGAAGTTCGGGTAGTGAGTATTTCAAATGAATTGTTGGTTATTGATTTTGAATCAACCAAGCACGAACTGAAATATTTGTTAGTTGAAAATGCATTTTTGGTTTTTACTGTTTGAAAAAGACATATTTTTGACTCCTAATGAAAGCAGCCATGAAAAGATCCTTGTTAGTCCTAATCCTATTGGGAGGATTGGTTTCTTGTTCGAAATCGTTTACCTGCACCTGTGAGTATTATTCAGATGGAACATTGAGCAATACCGATAATACGAAAATTTCCGAGGGAAGTAAGGACAAGTCTGCCACCAAGTGTGACGAAATGGATAGCGATTATACGACTCAAGTTGGCGGCAATACTGTTCACACTGAAACAAAATGCACGCTTGCCAACTAAGCTAAACCGATACTTTATGAGAAGAACTTTATTTCTAATTTGTTTTGTTAGCTTTCAAACTTTAGGGCAGACATTCCATGTAGCAGATACTTCTGCTTTGATCGTAAAAACTACGAACCAATCACCTGCTCATTGGTATATTGAGGTATTCTCCGATTTATCGGTTGATACTTCTCTTCGATGGAAAGCGACCCATTTTGATAATGTACCTGTTGAGTGGGAAATAATGATGGATGATCAAACCAATTCATATTCAAACGTTCAAGTAGGAGACAGTGCGGACTTTGAACTGTTGGCGAACCAACCTTTTGCCCGGAAATTGATCATTAGTGCAATGTTGAACGGAACGCCGGGACACGGAATATGTTACTTTGATGTTTACGACCCGGAGAATCCTTCTTTCGTTCAGACCATCAGTTACGAATTCATCGTTACATTGTCCACCAATGGGTTGGCGGATTTGAACGAAGACTCCTTTCTGGAATGGAAGGATGGTTTTTTGGTTGTGAAGGACAATCGGGATGCGGATTTTGAAGTAGTTGACCTGGCGGGAAGGACGGTGCTTAAAAATGAACTAACAAACAAGTTTGACTGTTCAGCGCTTGTGGGAAATCAGGTTTTGATTATTAAAGTGACACTTGATAACAATAGCTCTATTATCAAGATATTCAAATAAATGAAGTTATTGATCTTCGATGTCCAGAATTTTATCTGCTAAAACAGAACTAAGTTTATAGTAGCTTTCTTCCGTCCAACCACCAACATGAGGAGTCAACAATATTTTATCTGAATCCAATAAGAATTTCAATTCTTCATTATTCAAATCGTCAAAAAAGTTTTCAAAAGATTTTTTCTCAAATTCGTTTACGTCCAATCCTGCTGCTTTTGTTGTTCCTTTTCGGATAGATTGAATTAATGATTTAGTTTCAACTATTTTCCCTCTTGATAAATTTAGCAGGTAGATCACTTTTCCCAATCCGTCAAAAAACTCCTGGTTAGCAAAATGGATCGTTTCTTCATTCTGTGGAATATGAAAAGAGATGACATCCGATTTGCGAAGCACGGCTTCCAAGGTGGCCTCGATTACAAAATCATCTCCGAAACCTGTTTTGTATTTGTCGTAAGCTAAAAGTGTAATATCAAAACCGCGGAGTTTCTTTGCAAAGGCTTTTCCATTATTTCCAAATCCGATGATTCCGACAGTTTTCCCATCCAGTTCAACCCCTCTGTTACCTTCGCGATCCCAGATTCCGTTTTTAATATCCCGGTTTGCGGTATGAATCTTATTCATCATAGATAACAGCATTCCCAAAGCGTGTTCTCCAACAGCATTCCGATTGCCTTCAGGTGCGTTGTAAAGCTGAATTCCACGTTTTTCGCAATAAGCTTCATCGATGTTTTCCATTCCTGCTCCCGAGCGAGCTATGAACTGAAGAGTTGGAGTAAATTGTAAAAAGGATTCATCCAATGTAAAACGGGAACGGATAACGATTCCGTGGGCATCTTTCAATTGGGTCTCGCATTGTTCTCTGGTCCAATCATGAGCTTCAATGCATTCGTATTCACCACTTTGAATGAGTCTTTCAGAAAGAATTGGATGAACCGTGTCGAGAAAGAATACTTTTTTCATGGAATGAATTTGGTACTCCGAAGTTACTTTTATTCTTTGAACGGCTTCACCACAAACTGCAAAATAAACTTCACAAGTTGTTCAATCATGGAAAGGTTGGTCTGATTTTGAGTTCCCAGGTAATCCTGGAGTAGATTGATCGGTCGCAGGTTTTCACCCGTTTTCTCGATGTTGATCTTTATTTTTTGAGCATGAATTTCACGCTCGAGCTTCAGGATTTGTAAATCCAGCTCAATTTCCTCAAACGAAGAATAGATTTGTGGTTTCTTTTCCATCAGTTATCGAAGAATAATTTAGAAAATCTGCGCAAGATCTGCTTTTCCACAAACCGGAGGCGTAGAAAACAAAGTAAGAGAATCAACAGGAAATAGAATCCGGCCACAATCAAAAATCCTAAAGCTATACTTTCAAGTGCGGTTCCGATTGCCAATGCAGCTGCAACGGATCCAAAAAGGAAAGCAATCATCAAGAAGAAACCAAGCAGTATGAACCGGACAACTGTGCGGGTTGATTTCATTACAAATTGAAATCCCCAAAGTTTATAATACTGAACCGTGCTTTCTACGTAAGCTTTGGTTTCTTCTTGAATCTTATTGGTGCTCTCTTTTAATTCTTCAAATGCCATCTTACTTAGCTGTTGTAGCTTTTTTAGCTCCTTTTTTCAAAAGTTCCAATTTTTCTTCCAAAAGCGAAATCAACTCATCTTTTTCATGAATTCCGCTAGAAATGGCATTATCCAGAAATTCACTGATATTTTCACCGGCATTTTCTGCTTTTCGGTGCAACAGCTGAGCTAATTCATGGTATTTATCCATCAAATCATCCTTTCCTTTGCCCAAGTTATCTTTTAACTTTTTACGGGTTTCAGACCCTTTGTCAGGTGCTAACAAAATCCCGATTCCTGCTCCCACAACTGCACCTGCAAGTACTGCTATGAGAATATTTCCTGTGCTACTTGACATACTATTTGTTTTTATGTGTTCCTAATAAATTTAACCAAAAAATCGAATTCCCGGACAGTCGGGAGAATCTTTTAACGTTAATTCTGAGTTTCAAAAGGGTTTGGCCACGAATTGACGAATTCTTGGAAACCTTACTACTTCAGTTCCGACATGACGAAGCTACTATTTACCTGACCGATATGTGGAATGCGTGCCAATTGGTTCTTCAGGAAATCTTGGTATACTTCCATATTTGCCACTTCGATTGTAAGCATATAATCTGTTGCGCCGGCTACATGATAAGCATGACTCACTTCCGGTAATTCCTTGATGGCGTTTTCAAATACATCAATCCCCTCTTTTTCATGGCTTTTCAAACTCACCTGGCAAACCACTTTCAAATCCTTCCCGATTGCCTTTCGATTGATGAGGGCTGCATAACCCTGGATAACTCCAATGCGCTCCAAGCGTTTAATCCGTTCAAAAGTAGGAGTAATCGATAATCCAATTTTATTGGCTACCTCCTTGTTATTCATCTTCCCATTCGATTGTAGAAGCGTAATAATTTGTTGATCAATGGAATCCAGTGTCGACATAATTTTGGTTTTGAGAAAAAAATTCTACTTCCAGCTTATAAATTGTTAAATATTGGAATAAATAAACTGTTATGTCTAAATGTATGGAATAATATTCTGGTATTAATCACTAAAGCAAAAAATCCTTTTACTTAGTGGTGGTATTAACGTATAAAAATCTGAATGAGACCGGAAAGTTTAATGATGAGTTATGGATACAAACCTTCACTTTCTGAAGGGGCGATAAAATGTCCTATTTTCCAAACCTCAACCTTTGTGTTCAACACGGCTGAAGAGGGAAAGGCATTTTTTGAAGTAGCTTATGGAATTCGTGAAAAGGGAGAGAATGAGGAGTTGGGGTTGATTTATTCACGATTAAACAATCCGGATTTGGAGATTCTCGAGAATCGCCTGTGTTTGTGGGATGACGCAGAAGATTGTGCTGTTTTTGAAAGCGGAATGTCTGCGATTTCTACCGCATTGATGGAGTTTTTATCGCCGGGTGATTTGTTATTGTATTCCCGACCGGTTTATGGTGGAACGGATCATTTCATCAACCATTTCTTGAAAAAGATGCAAATCGATTCAGTTGGTTTTCGTGCTGATGAAGATTTCGATACGATTATTGCCCGAATTGAAGCTACTGGAAAAGCAGATCGTTTGCGCATGATTCATATCGAGACACCTGCGAATCCTACAAATGCTTTGATTGATATCCAAATGTGTGCGGATATAAAAAAGCGATTTTCAACAGAATTGGCCGAAGTAATTTTATCCGTTGACAATACCTACATGGGACCTTTGTGGCAACATCCATTGAAACATGGTGCAGATTTGGTTTTGTATTCGGCCACAAAATACATTGGTGGTCACTCGGATGTAATCGCTGGAGCATGTTTGGGATCCAAAAGCTTAATGGCACGAATTAAAGGATTGCGAACTTTTCTTGGAAATATGGCTGGTCCGTGGACAGGTTGGCTATTGATGCGTAGTTTGGAAACGTTAAAAGTACGCATGGATGAACAAGCCAAAAATGCCATTGAAGTTGCCCGGTTTTTGCGTTCACACCCCAAAGTGAGTCATGTATATTACCTTGGATTTATTCCGGAACAAGGAACGGAAAACGAAAGACGCATTTATGCCGAACAATATACTTCTAGCGGCGCGATGATTGCTTTTGACGTAGTTGGAAGTGAGAAAGAGGCTTTCACGTTCTTAAACAATCTTAAATTGATTAAATTGGCCGTTAGTTTGGGAAGTACCGAAAGTTTAGCGGAGCACCCAGCAACAATGACTCATGCAGATGTACCTCAGGATGTAAAAGATGCTATGAAAATATCTTCTTCTTTGGTTCGTTTATCTGTTGGAGTGGAGCATTACGAAGATATTATTTCAGATATTTCGCAAGCGTTGAACAACGTTTGATGATTTTTCTCCGTCATAGATGGAGAAAGTGGGAGTTGGATTGATTTATAACAAAACAAGAAACCCCAATTAGACACCACAGTCTAAATTACTACTGCAATGCCCGGTTGACGAAAATTCGACCGGGATTTTTTATTCTGACAAATCCCCTCTTGTAATCAATTTTCCCATTTTTTCAGAGAACCGGATGCTGGCCTTATCGACAAACTTATAGAAGAAATGTGAAATAAGGAAAGTCACAGCCATGGATGTAATAAATGAAACGAGGAAAGGAATGAAGTAGGTTCCGGGTTTCCATAGTTTGAGAAAAATGGAGCATCCGAGTGAGCACATCACGGCCAAATGGATCAGGTAGAATGAGAATGAGATTTCCCCCAGGTATAGAAAAGGTTTTATAGAAAAGAACCGCATGAAATTTTTCTCAAAACAGATCACAAACAGGAGACAAAATGATCCCAATACATGAAACAGGTCGTAAGTGCTGGTCCAGCTCCAGGCCAATGGTTTCCAAATACTTTGCTGAACGAACAATCCCTGCGGGTAAGAACTGAAATAAATTCCTGCAGCCAGAAGGAAGAATTTTATTGCAATGCCTTTCCACCCTTTTGGAAAAGAAAAACCGGTTACAAAAAGCCGACTAATGAGGGATCCGAGTATAAAAGCGGCATAGAATTTTTTGTCTGTAAGCAGAATAAGAACCGCAACAATGATGTGAAGCAGAATTGATTTTTTATTATTGCCGGCCAGTGTTAGGAAGGAAAACAACAAGAGAGAACCCAGGAATTCGATTGTCATGGTCCACAGCACCGGGTTGTAACGATTGTCATTATTTAAAAACACGTCCAGAAATAGGTTTTTTATCATATTTGCAACAGTTTTCATGTCGGTGAAAAGGCAATTCAACCAATCTTTTGATTTGGTCAGATCCACCAATTCCTTGTGAGTGAAAAGTCCTGCCTCATAGAGGACATAACATATGATGATCGATGCACCGACCGGAAGCAGCAGCCTGAAATAACGTTTGGCGGCGTATTCTCTCAGAAGTTTATGGCTCCCCGAAAGATGAAATTTATAGCTGAGTACAAATCCGCTCAATACGAAGAAAATGGAAACAGCAAATCCTCCGTTAAAAAAGATATTGAGTGGTGTTTTTGCAATCATCATTTCCGCTTCGCCATTTCCAAGGTGTATCATTTCCGGATTCAGATAATTGATGGCAGGAAAGAACCCTAACCCGAAATGGTGGAAAACAACGATTATCATGGCCACGCCGCGAACACCATCCAGGAAACCCAGTTTGTTTTTTTCAGATCCGATCTTCATGCAGGGCTAAAGTAGGAATAAAATGTTTTTGGGGAGTTAATTCAACCCTTTTAGGGAAGCAAGAGTTAAAGACGAGCTTATTTTTCCAAATTCAATTTGGAAATTCGGGAACGAATGGCGCCACTTGTTCTTCCAAAATGTGTAGATAAATTTTTTATGCTAGTACCTTCTATAAACATTTCGGAGAGCTGGATATCGAACTCGCTTGTCCATGGTTTGTAAGCATCTTTATGTCGGGTTCTGAATTCTTCCACAGAATAACTTTTTTGGGGAATTATCTTAGAATTAGTTAGTTCTTCAGTGATGGTTTTAGGCAGGCAACCCGACTCAGGTTCAACTTCCAGGACATGAATTGTTTCTGAATTTTCAGCTAAGCAAAATGAAGTCGGAATCAAAAGCCCCGGAATTGATAATTTGTTTTTAGTACGCGTAATAGCAACATATAACAAATTGATTTCTTCGTTTAGTTTGGCGTAGTTCAGATTTGCCTTTTCTAGTTCGATGGCGGTCTTCTTTACTTTTTCTTCGGTTATGAAGTCATTTGCCAATTCGATGGAATCATATTCCATTCCTTTGCAACGATGAACAGTTGAAAAAATCATTTCAGCCTGTTCTTTATCGTCGTTGCTTAAATGTTTTTCCTTGATGGTTTTGATAATTTCCGGAATTTTGTTTCCATATTCTTTCACTATTTCCACCATCATTCCCAGTTCAAGATCTTCCGTTTTCGAAATGTACGTTTCCAATTCCTGCATCGATTGCATTTCCCGGATCAGTTTATCCCGAATTAATCTCCGTTTATTATTGAACAAGTTTAAAACGTCGTAGAGAGATGCCCCGTCTTCTGCATAAGTATAGGAATTGAAGTTTCCTTCAAAATAAATATTCTCAACGTGTTTGTTTTCAGTTACATATTCAATAGCTTTTAAGAGCAAGCCCAAGTTTGTACGGGCAATTATTGCTTTCGACTTGATTTCTTTATTTTGTCCGCAACCACTGATGTAACATGAGTTCTTTAAATCCAGAAGTTTTTTCCAACTTAATACGGAAAGAGCCAAATCAGCAATTTCCTGGTTGAAACGAAAGCTACTAGAAAGAAAATAGGTCTGATAATCGGCCTTTTCCAAAGAATTAACTGCAAAGCGCCAACTATAAATCTGTTGATGTGTATCGCCCACAATAACTTTTACGGCTTTCTGGTTGAAAAAAACGTCCAGCATTGCCGCTGATGCATCTTGTCCTTCGTCAAAAAGTATGTAATTGTAATCGAGCTTGGGATTTGACAATTGAAATTTCTTCAGGTAAAAATCGTGGGTGATATCAATTTCTCCATGCTCCATTTTGGTGAATAATTCATTTGTTTTCTTTTTGATATATCCATAATGGCTTTTAACAAATGTTTTTGTTTTAAAGCCGGTAACAATTTCCAGGTAGTTTAAATCTTCAAAAGTTCGCTTATCGCTATTACAGAAATAGGAAAAGAATTTTTTGATGTGATTTGCCAAGACAAATTCAGAATGCTTTTCTCCATTACCTGCAATTCTCAATATCTCAGCAATTTCATGAATTTTATAACCAAGTGCATTAATTCTATACGGACTGTTCATAACAACATGCCGATAAGCAAGTGAATGAGCTGTTTCAACGGTTACATTTCTGAGACCTTGTTGTTGAAATTTTTTCTTTGCGTCCAATTTAACTGATCTGTTGAATGCCAGGTAAAGGATTTTGCTTTCGACAGGTCTTGTTTTAGCATATTCGATGATCGTTGTGGTTTTTCCGGATCCGGCAACTGCATTGATTTTCATGTTTCCGGAAATGCTTAAAATCTCTTTTTGTTCTGAGGTTAATTTCATAAAGTGAATAGTTTAAAAATGAGGTGTAAAGGCGAAAAATCGCCTTCTCCTTATTTAAGTTCAGAATTATTTTGGGAAAAATCAAAAATTTTAAGAAGAAATTACACGGTTGAAATTATTCGGTTTTTGATCGATAGTTAGTAGAACAAATTCTCCCTATCTTCGCACTTACAAATCCGTTTGAATAATTACACATGAATCCCAAAAATCCTTTGCTGATTTACAACAGCCTTTCCGGTGAAAAAGAAGTGTTTAAACCCATTATTGCCGGTAAGGCGGGAATGTATGTCTGTGGACCAACGCTGTATAGCGAGCCGCATATGGGCAACATGCGTACGTTTATCAATTTCGATCTGATTTACCGCTACTTGCTGTATTTGGGTTACCAGGTAAAGTATGTGCGCAACATTACGGATGCCGGACATATCACGAACTCGGCGGGTGAAGCGGTCGATTCGATCGGGAAAGCTGCACGCGTGGAGCAAGTCCAGTCGTTGGAGATTGTATACAAATACAACGTGAAATTCCAGGATTTGCAGCGTATTTACAACTTGTTACCTCCATCCATTGAGCCGACAGCCACCGGGCATATCCAGGAACAGATCGAGGTGATCGAGAAAATCATTGAGAACGGATTTGCTTACGTGGTGAATGGATCGGTGTATTTTGATGTGCGGGCTTACGGAGAGAAATTCGAATATGGAATCCTGAGTGGCCGCAAAGTGGATGAATTAGCTGAAGAAACACGCGAATTGAATGCACAGGAAGAAAAACGCTTCTTTGCAGATTTCGCTTTGTGGAAAAAGGCAAATCCGGATGACATGCAGATCTGGCGCTCACCTTGGGGCGATGGAAACCCCGGTTGGCACATCGAATGTACTGCGATGAGTACGAAATACCTGGGAGACCGGTTTGATATTCACGGAGGTGGATTGGATCTGAAATTCCCGCATCACGAGGATGAAATTGCACAAAGTTGTGGTTCGGCTGGAGTCTCTCCGGCGAATTACTGGATACACGCGAATATGCTGAACGTGAACGGGCAAAAAATGTCCAAATCGCTGGGGAATTATTTCCTGCCTCAAGAAATCGTGGATGGAACAACGGAGGTTTTTGACAAACCTTATTCGCCGCAAGTGATCCGTTTCTGCATGATGCAGGCGCATTACCGCAGTACTTTGGACTTCACTCCCGATTCCCTGAATGCGGCGGAAAAAGGATTTACACGTTTGTCTGAGGCGTATGGGAAATTGGCTTCGCTGGAAACAGCTGGAACTTCTTCCCAGGATGTACAGGTATTGGTCGATTCATTATATAAGGCAATGAACGATGATTTCAATGCACCGATGTTGGTTGCAGGTTTGTTTGAAATTGTGAAATACATCAACATTGTCTCTGAAGGAAAAGCAACGATCACTGCAAGCGATTTGGATTTGCTGAACAAGGAATTCACCGGATTCATATTCGATGTTCTGGGATTGAGTATTGAAAAAAGTTCTGTAGGATCGGATGGCGCTTTGACAGCCGCAATGGACCTGGTATTGGATATGCGCAAAGCGGCGCGTGAAAATAAGGATTGGAGTACATCGGATAAGATCAGGGATCGTTTGGCGGAAGCTGGAATTGTAGTCAAAGACGGCAAGGACGGTGTTAGTTGGACAGTTAAATAGACTTTAAAAGACAGAAGATGCTAGACTTAAGACTGAATTTAAGTCTTAAGTCTTAAGTCTCCAGTCTCCAGTCTTTTAAAAGTGGAACATTTCGGAAAACCATACAAACTCTGCAGTCGCAAAACGATTGATTTTCTCTTCAACGAGGGAAAACAATTGCGTGCGTTTCCATTAAAGATGTACTATTCCGAAAGTGAATCTGTTGAAAAGGTTCCTTTCCAGGTGGTGCTTTCCGCCCCGAAACGACAGTTTAAACGAGCACATGACCGCAATTATGTGAAACGTTTGATGAAAGAGGTGTTGCGCAGGGAGAAACAACCTTTGGAAGATATATTGAATGAATCCGGAAAGCAATTATCACTCTTCATCATTTATACCAACAAGGAAGTACTGACTTATCAGGAGCTGGAAAAATGTGTACGGAAGTTGTTGGGAAAACTCATTGCAGAATTGAAAAGTGAAGAGTAGAAAGGAACAATTCATTATTCGTTTTATGAGTCATTCATCAAAAAACCTAAAAAAACCAATTCGATTCCCAATCTTTCGGTATTTTTACCTTCTTTGGATACCATTTTGCGGAATGGTTTTTGAAGACATCACTCAAAAAAAGTGAAGCTTTCGAACAAATGCAGTTTGTGAAGACTGAGCAAAGTAATGACAAATTGCTTTAAGCAAAGAACAACAAGTGTTAGCGCAGATAAAGAAAATAATATTTAAGAAGTAATATGAAGCAATTCTTGCATGTTTTAACCCTGGTAAGCATCCTTATCGGGTTCGGTTCTCCGGTAAAGGCTCAGTCCAACGGGTTTGAGGAAATCAAATCCATGGAATTGATGGACCTCATTTTCCAACAATTGGAAACCAATTATGTGGACGAGATCAAACCGGGTGAAATGAGTAAAACGGCTATCGATGCCATGTTGAAACAATTGGATCCTTACACGGTTTACTATCACGAGTCAAACATGGAAGATTATCGCATGATGACCACCGGACAATACGGAGGAATCGGTGCATTGATCCGCAAAATGGGTGAGTATACTTTCATCGCAGAACCTTACGAAGGAAAACCCGCTCAGACATCCGGAGCAATGGCCGGGGATAAGATTCTTTCCATCGACGGAAAAGATATGAAAGGCAAACCAAGTGATGAGGTTTCAGATGCCTTACGCGGACCAAAAGGCTCCACGATCCAATTGAAAGTGGATCGCGCCGGCCAGGAAAAAACAATCTCCATAACAAGAGATGAAATCAAATTGGCAGATGTTCCCTATTTCGGGATGCTGAACAATGGAACGACCGGATACATCAAATTGAATAGCTTCACCCAAACCGCTTCTGCCGAAGTGATTTCAGCTTACGGAAAATTGAAACAACAAGGAATGACGTCCTTAGTACTGGATTTACGTGGAAATGGCGGTGGTTTATTGATTGAAGCGGTAAAAATCGTGAATGTCTTCGTTAAAAAGGGGCAAACGGTTGTAACAACAAAAGGGCGCATTCCGGAAGAGAACAGAACATATGCAACATCCGCAGATCCATTGGATCTGACGATTCCGTTGGTTGTCCTTGTGGACGGTGGTTCGGCTTCGGCTTCCGAAATTGTTTCCGGAAGTTTGCAGGATTTGGACCGTGCAGTGATTATCGGGGAGAATTCTTACGGAAAAGGGTTAGTTCAACGTACGTTTGATCTGAAATACGGTTCGAAAATCAAATTGACAATTTCGAAATACTACACACCTTCTGGTCGTTGTGTGCAACGCCTGGAATACTACGACAAGGAGTTAGGAGATAAACCGAAAGCAATTGCAGATTCATTATTGAAATCATTTACAACTGCAAACGGACGAAAAGTGATTGATGGAAGAGGAATCGAACCGGATATTGTTGTGGAGAAAGATGATTATTCGCGTTTGCTTTTAATGCTGGTTAGTAATAATGTCATCTTCAATTACGCAACTGATTACAAGCGTTCACATGAAACAATCGGTCCGGCAAAGACTTTCCAACTGAGCCCGGAAGATTATGCGGCGTTCAAAGCTTATGCCTTGAAACAAGAATTCACGTATTCAACAGCATCCGAAGAGCAATTGGAACGCATGAAGAAAACGGCTGAGGATGAAGGTTATTTCGAAGATATCAAATCCGATTATGACCAGTTATTATCGAAAGTGACTCCGTCAAAGGAACGCGATCTGGATAAATTCAAGGAGGAGATAAATGACATTTTATCCAGCGAGATCGTATCGCGTTACTATTATCAGAATGGTCGTGCAGAACAGGCATTCCAATTCGATAAGGATGTCCAAAAAGCGCTTGAAATTCTTTCCGATACCAAAAAGTTGAATACTATTCTTGGGAAATAAGCGTTATCGATTTATATAGCGATTACTTATGCTGGATAGACTGACCGGTAAGCCCGTTCATTATTATATTCAATTGGTTGCAATGATGGGAATTGCGGCCGGATTGCCCTTTAGCAAAATTCCACTTTCAATAGGAATGATGCTTTTAGGACTGAATGTCATTTTGCTGTGGGATTGGAAAACGGTTTGGAACAATTGGAGTTCCAATAAATGGCTTTGGCTCTTGTTTGCCTATTTTGCATTCGAACTGCTTTCTATTTTGTGGTCAGCAAACAAAGGAGAAGCGTGGGATATCATTCGCAGGGAACTGACACTTTACGCAATTCCACTAGCAATCGTAGCGATTCCTTTAACAGCTTTCAAACATTACAAATGGGTTGCACTGAGCTTTTTAGCTGCTGTATTCCTAAGCAGTTTCATCAACGTAGGAACCTATTTTCATTGGTGGGGTGCGAAAATCTATGACGATATCAGAAGCCTTTCATTATTTGTTTCGCATTTGCGTTACGCAATGATGGTGATACTTGCGCTGGTTTTTTGCGCTGCATGGTGGATCCGGAAGTTTCCCTATCGTTGGATTGCCGTGTTATTGGCTCTTTGGTTTGTTTTCTACGCGATCCTTTCCCAGATCGGAATGGGAATGTTCACACTTTCGGGTGTAGTCTTGATGATGTTCTGGTTTAAAGTGAAGTCCATCCGGATCCTTTGGATAAAAAGAACCTTTATTGCTTCGTTTAGCGCTTGTGTCCTCTTTGTTGGAATTTTTCTCTATGTGAAGCTTCAACCGATTCCTCAGAAAGTGCAGATCAACATTGCCGATTACGGAACAAGGTCAGTGAACGGGAATCTCTATACTTTCGATCTGATGGACAGTATCAACTGGGAAAATGGTTATCCGGTTCAGGCATTTGTTGCAGAAGATGAGTTGAGGAAAGAATGGTCAAAGTGTTCCAAAGTGAATTATGATACCGGTGTGGACCTGAAAGGAAACCCGATTCGGAATATCTTGTGGAGGTATATGACTTCCAAAGGATTGAGAAAAGATTCTGTTGATTTTCAGAGGATGAACAATCAGGATATCCGCAATGTGGAACTTGGATTTGCTTCGGTTGAAATGGCAAAAGGAGGAATTTCTGCCCAAATCTACCGCATGCGTGGTCAGTTGAATGATGCCGAAAATCCAAACGGGAAATCACTCTTGGAAAAAATAGAATCTTTAAAAGCCGGAATTACAATTATAAGAGGTAATCCGATCGGTGGGGTCGGAGTTGGTGATCTGAAAGCGTCTTTTGCACAAGCCTATAAATCAAATCATTCAAAACTGACAATTGAGAACCAGCATCTGACGCACAATCAATTTCTGACTACCTGGATTGCAGGCGGCATCTTTTGTTTTATTGCTTTTATCAGTTTATGGTTTATCCAGTTTGCAGTTGCATTGAAAATTAATGCCTTCGAATGGACGGGTTTTTTGGTGATCACCCTGCTTTCTTATTTGATCGAGGACACTTTACAAACCCAAACGGGTGTCACATTCGTTGCTTTCTTCTTTGCCTTCTTCATTACTGGAAGAAAAATCTTGTATCCGGGGAAATAGTTCAATAGTTCAATAGTTCAATAGTTCAATAGTTCAATAGTTCAATAG
>CBFGNC010000005.1:0-274462 GCA_965650135.1 uncultured Fluviicola sp. | reverse complement strand
TATTTTTGAGTATGAATCTTAATTAAAAACGGTCAACCTATTTTAGGGAAGTTCAGCCGAAATAAATCTTTTCAATTCTCAATTTTACATTCTCAATTCTCTAAGAAATGTATTTCTTTGCGAACTCCCACAAAACAATTCCTGCACACACCGAAACATTCAAACTGTGCTTGGTTCCAAATTGAGGAATTTCAAGGATATAATCGGAAGCATCAATCACCGACTGATCAACACCATCTACTTCATTTCCAAAAACAAGGGCGAATTTTGAATCATTCAAGGTGGAAATTTCGTGCAACAGAACCGTTTTCTCTGCCTGCTCAATACTGCAAACAGCTATTCCATCCTGCTTTAGTTCAGAAACAAGTTCCCTAATATCTTTCCGGTATTCCCAATCAATCGTATCTGTTGCGCCCAATGCCGTTTTATGAATTTCGCGATGTGGAGGTTGAGCCGTGATTCCGCACAAATAAACCTTCTCCACGTTGAAAGCATCTGCTGTCCGAAAGAAAGAACCGATGTTATTCAGACTCCGGATATCATTCAATACAATGATCAAGGGGAATTTTTCCTGGTTCTTGAATGCCTGCTCATCTACGCGATCAAGCTCCCACAATTTCAATTTACGGTTCATGAGGCAAAAATACCGATTTAGACGAATTGTTTTTGCTTAAATAATCCCATTAAACTATATTCACCCTATGAAAGCCAAATCAACAACATGGATTGCATTTATTCTTGTAGTTCTGTCTGCCACCAACTGCACAATTGAAAAACGATTATTCCAACCAGGCTACAGTATTGAATGGAAGAAAAAAACTCAGAGGAATTCAGTTGAAACTGAAAACCAAACCTCCTACAATGAAGAACCCGATACAACGACAATTATTTGTTCTTCAAACTCTTTATCTTCAAAACCAGATCATATTCCAACATCTGAGCTTACCCAAAGTATTTCCGAGCCTCTTGTTTCAATTGTAAACCTTGACACGCAGACACCTTACAAACTTGAAAAACAGGAATCCGACACACTTACACCACAAAAAAAAGCAATCGATCTAAGAGAGACGGAAGATAAAAAGGAACTGGAGCTTTTCGGTGTCATGTCATTTGGACTCTATTTCTGTTCTGTGATTTTTGCGATTCTTGCGGTATTCGTTTTCAACTTACCTGTTTATCTGTTTGCAGTTGCCGGATTTATGATCCTGCTATCGTTGATTTTCGGGATTATTTCTGTGGATAAATACCGACGAGATAAGTCAAAATATTACCGGAATTTCTTTGGTTATTTCGGTTTGATCGCTTCAGTTGTAACTATCTCACTGGTAATTGGCTTTTTAATCTTAGCCTCCGAATTGGGTTCATTTTAATCAATTCAACAGGAAATCCCATAATGTTGAAAACTAGTACCTGCAAAATTCCTCAAACTCACAATTCACTTCGTATTTTTGGCCTGAACGAAACATATTCACGTGTCAAAAAAAGAAAAAGATCCTGCGGAAACGCCTTTGATGAAACAATACAATCAGATTAAAGCAAAGCATCCCCAGGCTTTATTGCTTTTTCGTGTTGGAGATTTTTATGAGACATTCGGAGAAGATGCCGTTACTGCATCAAAAACCCTGGGAATTGTTCTGACCAAACGCGGAGCAGGGTCACCTTCCGAAGTGGAACTGGCAGGGTTTCCCCATCATTCATTGGAAACTTATCTCCCAAAATTGGTTCGCGCCGGGCATCGTGTCGCAATCTGCGATCAGTTGGAAGACCCGAAAATGACCAAAACCATCGTAAAACGCGGAGTAACGGAATTGGTAACTCCCGGAATTGCTTTCAGCGATAAGATCCTGGACGGTCATCACAACAACTTCCTTGGAGCAATCCATTTCGGGAAAGACATTCATGGGATTTCATTCCTGGATGTATCGACCGGGGAATTTTTCACCGCACAGGGGAATACAGAATACGTCGATAAGCTGATCCAGGGTTTTGAGCCCAGTGAAATTATCTATCAAAAAAATAAACATTCCATTTTCCAGGAATTATTCGGAACCAAATATTACACTTTCCGCCTGGAGGATTGGGTATTTACTCCTGATTTTGGAAAAGAGAAACTCACGGTTCATTTTCAAACCAATTCCATGAAAGGTTTTGGGATTGAAGACCTGGACCAGGGAATTGTTGCTGCGGGTGCTATCCTTCATTACCTGGGTGAAACACAGCACGATAAGCTGGGACATATTACCCAAATCCAGCGCATTGAAGAGGAAAAATTCGTTTGGTTGGATCGTTTCACCATTCGAAACCTGGAATTGATCAGTCCGTTGAATGAAGGTGGAAAAACCTTATTCGATGTAATCAACGGAACAAAAACCCCAATGGGCGATCGTTTGCTGAAGCGTTGGATTGTAATGCCTTTGAAGCATACGGAACAAATCAATTTACGTATCGACGCTGTTGCGGACTTAACGCAAAAACAAGCTCTCCGTGAGGAAATAGAACATGAGTTGAGTGAAATCGGCGATATGGAACGACTGGTTTCCAAAGTCGCTGTTGGAAGAATTCACCCGAAAGAATTGCGCGTTTTGTCGCGCATCCTGGAGCACATGACCCCATTGCGGGATGCCTGTTCACACAGCACCAGTGATTTATTGATCCAACTCTCCAAACGTATCGAACCGTGTGAGGAATTTATCCAACTGGTAGAGAAATTCATACTGAAAGACCCGGCAGTGATGCTTGGGAAAGGTCCTGTTATTGCAGACGGGGTTCATTCCGAATTGGATGAATTGCGTGCCATTTCCGAAAGTGGAAAAGATTACCTGGAAGCCATGCAGGAACGGGAATCTGAAAAGACCGGAATTCCAAGTCTGAAAATAGCCTTCAATAATGTTTTCGGATATTACCTGGAAGTTCGAAACACACATAAGGACAAAGTTCCGGAAGAATGGATCCGCAAGCAAACACTCGTAAGCGCTGAACGATATATTACTCCTGAATTAAAGGAATACGAAACTAAGATTTTGGGAGCAGAAGATAAAATTGCTGCAATTGAAGCAAAAATGTATTTCGAACTGGTGCAAAAACTGGTGGCTTTCGTCGGACAAATCCAGCGAAATGCGTACCTCATCGCACAGCTTGACTGCTTAACAGGTTTTGCAGACTTGGCCATCCGGAAAAACTATTCAAAACCGACTGTCAATGATAGTTTTGTTATCGATATCAAAAATGGCCGCCACCCGGTCATCGAGGGCCAACTAAAACCCGGTGAAGTTTACGTTCCAAATGATGTTTATCTGGACAAAGAGGAACAGCAGATCATCATGATTACCGGTCCCAATATGTCAGGTAAAAGTGCTTTGCTGCGTCAAACAGCCTTGATTGTCCTGATGGCACAAATGGGAAGTTTCATCCCGGCTGATACCGCTATTTTGGGAATCGTCGATAAAGTATTCACTCGGGTGGGTGCTTCCGACAATATTTCTTCAGGTGAATCGACCTTCATGGTGGAAATGAATGAAACTTCGAGCATCTTGAATAACCTTTCAGACCGCAGTTTGATTTTGCTGGATGAAATCGGTCGCGGTACAAGCACCTATGATGGAATCTCCATTGCATGGGCAATTGCCGAATACATCCACGAATTTCCGCAAGCAAAAGGAAAAACATTGTTTGCCACGCATTACCATGAGTTGAATGAGATGGCAGTTCAATTTCCACGAATTCACAATTACAATGTAAGCGTGAAAGAAGTAGGACAAAAAATTATTTTCCTGCGCAAACTGGTGGAAGGTGGAAGTGAACACAGCTTCGGGATTCACGTGGCAAAACTCGCAGGAATGCCGAACAAAGTCATTCAACGGGCAGAACTGATGCTCGAACAACTCGAATTGAATCACCGATCCAGTGAAGTTCAATCGGTCAAAGAAGTGGTTGTGCAAGCCGGGCAATCAAATGACATGCAATTGAGTTTTTTCCAGTTGAATGATCCGGTATTGGAACAAATCCACGACCAACTGATTTCGATTGATATCAATACCTTGACACCTGTTGAGGCTCTGATGAAACTGAACGAAATTAAAAAGCTCACAGGCGGTTAATTGTTGATTTTCAGAACGTTTAAATTCCAGGTTGTTTCGATTAAATCATCCGGGCACGCTCCTTTTATTGCCTTTTTTTTCCAACTGACAAACGGCGTTCATCCGTTTAGTAAGCGTGACATCCCTTTTTCCGATCATTATTCGGTATTGATTCCCACCTTTGTTTTATAATTCATATATCAGACTCACAATGGAGGCGAAAAATGTAAGATTTAATACTAGTCAGAATAAAGATTTTCAATCGGAACTAAGAAAACGGATTGACACTTATTTCAAAGAAAACAATATCAGTAAAAACGGAAACTGGAAACTGTACATCAAGACTTTCGTGATGTTTTCAGCCTATGTGATTCCGTTCCTGTTAATCACCTTCAATGTTTTTGATTCCAAATTGAGCTGGCTCATCCTGGCAATTTTGATGGGATTCGGAATGGCCGGTATCGGTATGAGTGTCATGCATGATGCCAACCACGGCAGTTACAGTAGAAATGACAGATTGAATAAAATCTTGGGCTTTTTCTCAATGGCTTTCCTTGCCGGAAATGCACAAAACTGGAAAACCCAGCACAACGTCATTCATCATACCTACACCAATGTACATGAGCTGGATGAAGACATCGCTCCTATCGGTGTATTGCGTTTTGAGCCATATTCAGAGAAAAAATGGATTCACAAATTGCAATTTATTTACGCTTGGTTCTTCTACGGACTGATGACTTTAATGTGGAGTACGATAAAAGACTTCAAACAACTGGCTCGTTACAACAAGGAAGGCCATGTGCGTGCTGCAGGGACAACTTTAGGAAAGCAATTAGTTATTATTATTCTATCTAAAATTGTTTATTTCAGCTATATGCTCATTCCTTTTTTCGTAATTCCTGAAATGACCTTCTTGAATTGGGTTGTTGGTTATTGCGTCATGCATTTTGTTGCGGGATTAACACTTGCTATTGTTTTCCAGTTGGCTCATGTAACAGATGAAAACGAATACCCGATGCCTCAAAACGGTGAATTGGAGCACAGCTTTATGGTTCACCAATTGAGTACAACGATGAATTTCGCAACAAACAACCCGGTGATTTCATATGTTGTGGGAGGTTTGAATTTCCAGGTTGAACATCATCTATTCCCAAATATTTCTCACATCCATTACCCGAAAATCTCCAAGATCGTTCATGCAACAGCAAAAGAATTTAATTTACCTTATCATACAGGGAAATCTTTCTGGGGAGCTCTCGCAGCGCATACTAAAATGCTTTATACGCTTGGAAGAGTGGAACTAGTTCCGAATGCTGTTCCGGTAGCTACCGAGACACCGGAAGAGGATGGAGCAACCGAAAATAAAGCAATTGCAAAAGACAAGTTGTCATTAGCATAACTAATATTATAACTATTGATATCGTCACATCTCTTTCAGGTGTGACGATTTTTTTTTTGAAGAATGTTTCAAAAACGGGTTTGAAGTCACTCAAGGAGCACGGAATATTTTCGTCCTACCGGCAAGACAGTCTGATTGGAAAGGACCACTTCCGTCTTTTTAAACTCAACAATTGTTTCCCGTTTGACAATATACGATTTGTGGATCCGGATGAAATGCTGTGGAGGTAAAACAGATAAAATATACTTCATCGTTTGGGTAATCAATAAGGGCTTTTCATTCATCAGATGCAAACGGATATAATTCCCGACCGCCTCTATATACATGATATCCTTTGTTTGGATGGTTCTTAAAATCCCATCATGCTTCACCTCAATCTCGGGAAACTGATCCACTTCTTTTCTTGGCAAAGGTCTGTCAATGATTTTATTGATCGCTTTCAAAAAGCGCGGATAAGAAATCGGCTTCAATAAATAATCCACCACCCCATTCTGATATGCTTCAAATCCGAAATTGCTATAGGCTGTCGTTAAAATGACCGACGGCGAATACGGCATGCATTCCAACAATTCCAATCCGCTGAGTCGCGGCATCTCAATGTCCAGGAACAGGATATCCACCTGGTTATTCCGCAAAAAATCCAAAGCTTCCTGTCCGTCATAAACATCACCGATTATTTCCAGCTGCTCCGTACGGGCAATATGTGCCTGGATAACCAGATGTGCTGGAGCTTCGTCATCAACTATGAGGCATTTGTACTTCATTTCAACAAGATACGATTTTCATTACAATGTTAGGGTCAATTCAACGGTGTGAATATGATCGGAATCAGTGATAATCAATTCATACTTGTTATTGTACATGAGTTGAAGTCGCTGTTTCGTATTTGAAATCCCTGTATTTGTACCGAAGAACTCTCTCCTCCCCGAATCGTAATTATTCCAGATTTTGAAAGTCAATTTTTGTTTATCCGTACCAATAAACAAGGAAACCGTCGGTTTTTCCGTTCCACTGCTATACTTGATGGCATTTTCAATGAAAGGCATAAACAACATGGGAGAAAGCATCAATTGATCGGTCGCAATTTTATTCGTCAAGCTAATGGATAACTTCGGACTTCTATTCTGTTCGTAGGTCAGGTATTTCTTAATGAAATCCATTTCTTCATACAAAGCAACCCGTTCTTTCTTCGACGATTCAATCTGGTAACGCAATAAATCAGAAAGTTCCAGGATCTTATCCGGAGTCTGACTCGGATCTGTAAGAGCTGTTGCATAGAGATTATTCAACGAATTAAAGAGAAAGTGTGGATTCAGCTGTGCTTTCAAGTGACGAATTTCGTCGTCCTTCTCCAATAAATCTGTTAAAAACCGTCTATTCCGATCCAGGATATTTTTGTGCATGTAGTAAAAACCAAGCCCCACCAGATAAATAAGAAAAATGGAAATGCACATCGTTATCACATCTCCGTTCGGAACGAAGGAAAACGGCGTGAAATAATTGATCAGGAAATAGCTGGTAAAGAGGGAAACTGTTCCCAGGAAATACTTTAGATTCTGCTTGCTGAAGTAACGTTCATACAAGAACCGGTTATGAATGTATACCTGGACATGGGCTATGGCAAACATAATTGCGCCGTTGACAACCACGTGGAAAAACCTTCCCTTTTCATGTATCTGGTGCGTACCGTCAACGAGCACCATAATAAGTCCGAGCAAACATAAGAACAGGTACACTACGATGTTCCGGAGCCAAAAGTTGAAGTATGACAATTTCATAAGTAAAGTTATCATTTTAGAACAAATTCACGATCAATTAAAGATCTATTGATATCACTGTTTTACCTCAATCGAAGTTTTGATGAAATGAAACAAAATCAAGAAGTTAACAGATAGGAAACCTTGCTTTCATGTTGAAATTACTGCGGAAAATCAAAAAAAAATAAAAAAAGTCAGCGAATTCTTGCGAATTGAATAAATGAATTGTTAGATTTGCAACCCGATTCCAAAAGAGGAACGGTAGTTACCCCGAAGATAACTGACGGGATTAATTAGAAAAAACGCGAGAGTAGCTCAGTTGGTAGAGCACAACCTTGCCAAGGTTGGGGTCGCGAGTTCGAATCTCGTCTCCCGCTCAAAGAATAAAGGTCATTATTTAATGGCCTTTATTCTTTAAAGTCCGCTCGGATGGTGGAATTGGTAGACACGCCGGACTTAAAATCCTGTGCCTGTATGGGCGTGCGGGTTCAAGTCCCGCTCCGAGTACATTGAGCGCTTCCAGCTCATGAGATTAAGCCTTGATTTTCTTCGGAAAGTTGAGGCTTTTTTGATTTTACAAAGTTTTTTAATAGTTCTTCTGTATGGGCGTGGGGTTCATCCCGATAGCTATCGGGACCTGCTCCGAATACCATTGAAAAGAACTTGTGAATTGGCTTCCACCTTTCACAGAAAATTAAATCCCGAATGTTTAGGCATTTGGGATTTTTCAAAATTAGGATTCGAGATTCAAATCGCATTTTCAACGTTTCAGATACTCTTCAATGTTCAAAATTTCTCGTTTTATCTATTTTTTTGTTAAAATATACAGCATACTGGTTTTCAACGTAAATTCTAGTGCTCCGCAAGAATACCCGCTAAATCAAGTCGAAAAAAAACCTGTCATCCTTTCATTTAACCATTCATACAGCATAAAAATTTTTTATTTAATAATTGATTGATTATTTTTACGTCAAATAAAAAAACTATGAGAAAAGTATACTTAGGCTTATTTACTCTTGTTCTTGCTGGTTCGGCTTCGGCTCAGTTGATGAACAAAAATTTGCGTGAAGCGCAAAGAATCCAAAACA
Organism: uncultured Fluviicola sp.; assembly: GCA_965650135.1. Lineage (GTDB taxonomy): Bacteria > Bacteroidota > Bacteroidia > Flavobacteriales_D > Crocinitomicaceae > Fluviicola. The sequence continues at coordinate 266,142 of CBFGNC010000005.1, read as the reverse complement.
TCGGTGAAGTTCCTGCTAAAGCAACTCACAATTTGGAGAAAGCGATCCCTTTCTGGATGAATGATTTTTCGACTTCATCTGATTGGACAATTGCAAATGCTGGTGCTAGTGGATCTCCTGCTCACACATTGGGCGATTGGGCGATTGTTACAGATGTAAACGCGATTCCTGTTACTGCATTGAAACCTGCCGGTCATACAACAGCAGCAAACGGTTATGCATTGATTAACTCCGATGCTGCAGGTAGCGGTCAAACACAAAATGCTACAATCGTAACTTCAGGGGTTATCAACTGTACTGGAAGAGCCAATGTTTCTATCATTTTCCAACAATCTACGCGTCACTTCCAGGAATTGTACTACGTAGTTGTTTCGAATGACAATGGAGCGACTTGGACAGATTTCCAAGTAAACACTTCCATGGCAGTTAACACGAACTCAGCTAACCCTGCGATTGCTCAAGTGAACATTTCTTCAGTTGCAGCAAACCAGGCAAACGTGAAAGTTGGTTTCCGCTACGTTGGTGCTTATGACTGGTTCTGGGCTGTAGATGATGTACAGTTGGTTGAAACAGACAATTATGACTTATCAGCAAACGGATATTACTGGGGCGTTGAAGGAACTTGGGGAGCACGTTTACCGTACTACCAAACTCCAATTGCTCAAATCAATCCGATTCATTTCGCTGGTTTAGTTGAAAACAAAGGTGCAATGTCTCAATCTGACATCACATTCACTGCTGGAATCGTTTCTGCAGGTTATACAGGAACTAGTCCAATGGGTACTTTAGCTCCGAATGCAATAGATACATTCGATATTGCTGCGACATTCACACCTGCAGCTTCTGTTGCCAGCTTCACTGTTGCCGGTGGAACAACTTCCGGTGCTACAGATGCTAACCCAACAGACAACGCTGCTCCAGCATTGGCATTCGCAACAACTCAAACAACTTATGCGCGCGATGCACAAACGGTTCAAGCAGGTTCTTACAACCAAGGTCAAGGATATGAAATGGGTAACATTTTTGATATCACAGCAAACCAAACTTTGACAGGTGTTGATGTTTTCGTAGCTTCGACTTCAACCGCAAACTGCCAGATTTACGGATTGTTATACACTATTGATGGTGGAGGTAACTTCGTTTACGGTGCGCCTACAGCATTACACACAGTTACTGCTGGTGAATTGGGAACAATGATCACACTTCCTCTTACAAGTTCATTCCCTTTAACTGCAGGTAGCTCTTACTTGTTGGTTGTTGGTTCTTACGGTGATGGTGGTGCAACTGACGATTTCGTTGTCGGGACATCTGGTATTTCTGAAGCACAAACTACATTCTACCTGGATGGAAACGAAAATACCGGTATGTGGTACTATTCCACTTCTACTCCAATGGTACGTATGAACTTCAACGCTTCATTATCAGTTTCTGAAAATGCTGCTAACGTTAATGTAAACGTATTCCCTAACCCGGTTGTAGGTGAAGCTACAATCGAAGTGAACGGAGCAGTTGCATCTGCAATTACTGTTGTTGACTTGGCAGGTAAAGTAGTTTACGCTACAAACGCTGCAGAAGGTACTTCTAAAGTATCTTTCTCCACAGCTAACTTCTCTGCTGGAGTTTACACAGTAAACGTTTCTACAAACGCAGGAACAGTTACTAAGAAAATGGTTGTTAAGAACTAATAACTCATTATAAAACCAAAAGCCCGATTCCACTGGAGTCGGGCTTTTTTTTGTTCAAATAAGTTGAATAAAAACACTATTTAATTCTTTGAACTCTTTTAACTTTTTGAACCTTCTTAAACTTGTTATTATATTTGCCTCCTCGAAAAAACAAATTATGAAAGCATATGTATTCCCCGGACAAGGTGCCCAATTCTCAGGAATGGGAAAAGACCTTTACGATTCCTCTGATCTGGCAAAACAACTATTTGCCAAAGCAAATGAGATTCTTGGTTTCGATATTCAAAAAATTATGTTTGAAGGATCTGATGAAGAGTTGAAACAAACCAAAGTGACCCAACCGGCAATTTTCCTGCACTCTACCATTCTTGCTACATGCCTGGGTGATAATTTCAAACCCGACATGGTTGCGGGACATTCATTGGGAGAAATTTCATCCCTGGTAGCGAACAAAACCCTTTCATTTGAAGACGGTTTGCGTTTGGTTTCCAAAAGAGCTCTTGCGATGCAAGCTGCTTGTGAGGCAGTTCCTTCAACAATGGCGGCTATTTTAGGATTGGAAGACAATGTAGTTGAAGACATTTGCAAATCCATTGATGGAATCGTGGTTGCAGCAAACTACAACTGTCCCGGGCAATTGGTTATTTCAGGTGCAATTCCTGCTGTAGAAGAAGCATGTGCCAAATTAACCGAAGCCGGCGCAAAACGCGCCATGATTCTCCAGGTTGGAGGAGCATTCCATTCACCATTGATGGAACCGGCAAGAGAAGAATTAGCAAAAGCAATTGAATCCACGACTTTCAGTAATCCGATTTGTCCGGTTTACCAAAATACAACTGCAAAAGCGGTAACAAATCCGGATGAGATCAAAAAGAACCTGATCGATCAATTGACAGCTCCTGTTCGCTGGACACAAACTATGCAGCAAATGATTGCTGACGGTGCAACTGAAGTCATTGAAGTTGGTCCCGGGAAAGTATTACAAGGGCTTTTCAAAAAGGTTGACCGTGCATTCCCGACATCCAGTGCGGAGATATAAAATATACCAATGTAAAGACAAAAGGGGCGCGATTAATCGCGCCCCTTCGTTGTTTTATTAATCTACGTATTAAATTAATTTCTGGACAAAGTCGTTTTCACGGCCTTCATTAGTCTTTCCACATTCGGTAATGCAGCTTCAATCAAGGTTGGTGAAAATGCAAATGGGGTATCAGTTTGGGTCACACGCATCACCGGTGCATCCAAATAATCAAATGCATAACGTTGCAAATGGTATGCAATTTCAGAAGAAATAGAAGCCAAAGGCCAAGACTCTTCCAATACCACGCAACGGTTTGTTTTCTTAACCGATTCAACGATCAATGCATAGTCAATCGGGCGAATGGTTCTCAAATCGATAATCTCAACAGAAATACCTTCCTTTTCCAAAGCTTCAGCAGCCTCGTAAGCCACCTTAATGATCTTACCAAAAGAAACGATGGTTACATCCGTCCCTTTGCGTTTGATATCTCCTACTCCGATCGGAATGATATATTCACCCTCAGGGATTTCTCCTTTATCACCGTACATTTTTTCGGATTCCAGGAAAACAACCGGATCATTATCACGAATTGCAGCTTTCAACAAACCTTTCGCATCGTATGGATTGGATGGAGTAATCACTTTCAATCCCGGTACATGGGAATAAAACGCTTCAAAACTTTGAGAGTGAGTTGCTGCCAACTGCCCCGCAGTTCCGTTACCTCCTCTAAAGACAATCGGACAACCGTACTGGCCTCCTGACATTTGCAACATCTTAGCAGCAGAGTTAATGATCTGATCCGCAGCTAAAATTGCGAAATTCCATGTCATGAACTCAACAATCGGGCGAAGGCCGTTCATGGAAGCTCCAACAGCAATACCGGCAAATCCTAGTTCGGCAATCGGGGTATCAATGACACGTTTCGGACCAAATTCATCCAACATTCCTTGAGATACTTTGTAAGCTCCATTGTATTCAGCAACTTCCTCACCCATCAGGAAAACACCCTTATCCCGGCGCATTTCTTCTGACATAGCTTCACGAAGGGCTTCTCTAAATTGAACAGTCTTCATTCTTATTGTTTTTTATTTCGCTTAAAGCAGGTCAAAATTAATCAAAATTCGTTTCTAGTGCACCAAAATAAGGAGGAAGAACACAGATTTTCAGTAAATAGTGAACAAAATGTTTAAAACCTTCACTTATTATGTGTGCATAATATTTTATTTCATGCAATGATTTGATTATTTTTGTTCCCGAAACTAAAGTTTAACAAGCAAATACTGCGTTGTGTCAACTCGTACAAAATGCGGTTCACGCTTAAATAAAATATAACTATGAAAATTCTTGTATGTATCAGTAAATCTCCAGATACTACTTCGAAAATTGCGTTCACAGACGGGAACAAGCAATTCGACGAAAATGGAGTTCAATACATTGTCAATCCGTACGATGAGTGGTATGCACTTGTTCGTGGTTTGGAATTGAAAGAAACATTAGGTGGAAACTTGACAATCATCACTGTAGGAAATGCAGCTGACGAAGCAATTATCAGAAAAGCATTGGCAATCGGTGCGGATGACGCTGTTCGTATTGATGCTGATCCGAAGGACGCATATTTTACAGCAGTTCAAATCGCTGATTACGCCAAATCAAATGGGTTTGATCTGATCCTTACGGGTAAAGAAACAATCAATTACAACGGTTCACAAGTAGCCGGAATGATTGCTGAAGCAATGGACTTACCATTTGTCTCTTTAGCGACAAAATTGGATATCAACGGAACTACTGCACGTATGGAACAAGAAATCGTCGGAGGTGTTCAGGTTATTGAAGCGACCCTTCCGTTAGTTGTTTCCTGTGCAAAAGGAATGGCAGAACAACGTATTCCAAATATGCGCGGAATCATGGCGGCTCGTACAAAACCACTTACAGTTGTGGCTCCTTCTCCCGTAGAAGACCTTACCGCATATGTGGAATATGGATTCCCGGCTCCAAAATCAGCTGTGAAAATGATCGACCCGAACAACATGGACGAATTAGTTGCTTTGTTACACAACGAGGCTAAAGTTATTTAATAGACAATCCGAAATTATGAATATTTTAGTTTATATCAATTCATCCAATCACTTGGCAAAAAGCGCGCTTGAGGCGGTTACGTATGCAAAGAAAATTGGAGGAACAATTACAGTTGTCGCTACTGGATCAGTAGATGATGCAACATTGGGAACTTTAGGTGAATACGGTGCTCAAAAAGTATTGGTTGACCGTTCGGTAGCTACCGAAGATTCCCAGCAGGTGACTCGACTTATCGCAAAAGCAGCAGACACAACAGGAGCAGAACTGATCATTTTCTCTCATGACTTGGTTGCCAAAGCTGTGGCACCTCGTCTATCTGTTCGTTTGAAAGCCGGTCTGATTTCCGGAGCTGTTGATGTTCCAAATGCAAACGGACAAATTAAAGTCAATGTATTCTCAGGAAAAGCATTCGGATTTGTTTCAGTTAAATCTGCAAAAAAAATCATTTCTCTTCTTCCGAATTCATTCCAACCGGAACAATCCGGATCTGCTTGCCCGGTTGAAGCATTTGATGGAGCTGCTGGTTCTTCGGCAATCAAGGTTATTGAAACAAAAATGCCGGAAGGGGAAATTCCATTACCGGAGGCTGAATTGGTTGTTTCTGCAGGACGTGGATTGAAAGGTCCTGAAAACTGGGGAATCGTAGAAGATTTGGCAAAAGCATTGGGCGCAGCAACAGCATGTTCCCGTCCGGTCGCTGATATCGGCTGGAGACCTCATCACGAACACGTAGGACAAACCGGTGTTGCCATCCGTCCGAATCTATACATTGCAGTAGGGATTTCCGGAGCAATTCAACATTTGGCAGGTGTCAACGGTTCGAAGGTAATCGTAGTGATAAATACGGATCCGGAAGCACCTTTCTTCAAGGCTGCTGATTACGGTGTTGTTGGAGATGCTTTCGAAGTACTTCCGAAATTAACAGAGGCTGTAAAAAAATTCCGTTCAACACCGCACTAAGATTAATCTATTTAATTATTTTTACGAAAGTAAATCCTAGGAGGGAAGCACGTTAAAATGCTTCCCTCCTTATTTAAACCCTTCGTAAGGAAAACGTTCGAATGGACAAGATTAAACTCGATATCATTGGACTGTCATACAGTCAGACTCAAAGTGGTGCTTACGCTTTAGTTTTAGCCGAATCCGGTGGGAAACGTCGTTTACCAATTATTATTGGTGGTTTTGAAGCTCAGGCTATTGCCATCGAGTTGGAAAAGATGACTCCGACAAGACCTCTTACTCACGACTTGTTTAAATCACTTGCCCAGACCTTTGCCATTCAATTAAAAGAAGTGGTTATCTATAATTTGCAAGAAGGAATTTTCTTTGCAAAACTGGTTTGTGAAAAAGAAGGTGTCTTCTCGGATATCGACGCAAGAACATCCGATGCAATTGCATTAGCTGTCCGCTTCGATTGTCCGATCTATACCTTTGAATCCATCCTTTCATCCGCAGGTATCCTTTCAGATGAATTTTTGGAAGAGGAGGAAGAAATTGAAATTTCCGATTCGGACGAAAATGAATTCACCAAAATGACCAAGGAAGAACTGGAAGAACAGATTCAAATTGCCATTGACAATGAGGATTATGAATTGGCTTCCAAAATCCGGGACGAAATCAACAAGCGCGGAGCATAATCTGCATTAAGCATCTACACTACTATGGGGAAATCTATCAAATTTCGTTTGACCGTTATGAGTTTCCTCCAATTCTTTGTTTGGGGAGCATGGTTGATTACCATCGCAAATTATTGGTTTACCACAAAACAATGGGATAAAGTTGCCTTTGGAGCAGTTTTCAGTACCCTTGGGTTTTCATCTCTTTTTATGCCGGCAATAACCGGGATTATTGCTGACAAATGGGTCAATGCGGAACGTTTATATGGAATTCTTCATTTCATCGGAGGTGTAACGCTATGCTTTATTCCATTTGCGGGTAATTCAAACGAATTTTTCTGGGTGATTTTTTTAGCAATGATATGCTACATGCCGACCATTTCATTGTCAAACACCATTGGTTACCACGTATTGAAAAACAATGATTACGACGTTGTAAAAGTTTTTCCACCTATCCGTGTCTGGGGAACAATCGGTTTTATTGCAGCAATGTGGTTTGTAAACCTTACCGGAAATAAAGCTTCTTACAATCAATTTATCATCGCCGGAATAGCGGGTATCTTATTGGGACTGTATTCACTCACACTTCCGAAATGCCCGCCGCAACTTGGAAAATCAGAAAAGAAATCACTCATTGAAGCTTTTGGTCTGAATGCATTCAAACTCTTCCTGAATTACAAAACGGCCTTGTTCTTCCTATTTTCAATGATGTTGGGAGCCGCGTTGCAGTTAACAAACATGTTCGGGGATGTCTACGTGAGTGAGTTCGGCCATTTCGGAAAGTACCAAGGCTCTTTGATTGTGGAGAAATCAACCATCGTCATGTCGATTTCCCAGGTTTCCGAGACCTTGTTTATTTTGGCAATTCCGTTCTTTTTAAAACGTTTCGGGATCAAAAAAGTAATGCTAATAAGCATGCTTGCATGGGTACTTCGATTCGGTTTGTTAGCATACGGAAATCCGGCAGAAGGATTATGGATGATCATTGTATCCTGCATTGTATACGGAATGGCTTTCGACTTCTTCAATGTATCCGGTTCTTTGTATCTTGAAACGACTGTCAATTACAAAATTCGCGCTTCTGCTCAAGGTTTATTCATGATGATGACCAACGGATTCGGAGCTGTAATCGGAAGTTTGGCCAGCGCCGCAATTATTCAAAGGTTCTTCACCCTCAAGTTTGAAACCACTTCAAGTTTGACAAACTATTTAGGGATCAAAGAATCCAATCCGGTTTTTGCAAACCTAACCCAGTACATAAAAATTTCTCCAAACGGCAAATTCTCAAAAGCAATTACACTATTTGATTGGAGCCCGATCTGGTTAAGCTTTGCTGCTTATGCATTAGTCATTGCAATTCTTTTCGCAATCTTTTTCAGACATAAACACAATGCGGAAAAATTGTCTGAAATTTCACATTAATCGTTTACTAAATGATTTAATAGTAATTTAATGTTTCAATAACATTGAATGAAAACTACACTCTCCTCTCTTGCACTTGTATTAAGTGTGATTTCCTATGGCCAAACTTTTAACGGGACATCCGGAAATATTCTCGACAATCAGGAATTGGTAAAATCCCTAAATGTCAGTGGCTTACCCACTCCCATCAATCAAACAACCTTTGGTTTGGAACAAGTGTGCTTGTCAATAACTCATACTTGGGACGCGGACGTGACAGCAACTCTGGAGGCTCCGGACGGGACCCAGATCATTCTTTTTTCTGCTATCGGAGGAAGTGACGATAATTTTGACGGAACATGTTTGCGCGGAGATGCGACTACTTCCATCTTAGTTCAAAATGCTCCATTCAGCGGCGTGTTTAAACCTCAGAGCTCGTTAGGAGTTGCAAACAATAACCAAAATCCGAATGGCACCTGGAAAATGCGCATATACGATTCTGCGAGTGGTGATCAAGGGACATTGGATTCCTGGTCCATTACCTTTGGAAATAATCCTGCCACCTATCAGCCATTTGTAAGCAGTAACTTACCAATTGTCATTCTCAATACAAACAACCAAAGCATTCCTGACGAACCGAAAATTGACGCTCAAATGAAAATGATCGACAACGGTCCGGGAAACCTCAATCACGTGACTGATTTCCCCAATGCATACAACAATAAGATCGGGATTGAACGAAGAGGATCCACGTCCGGGGATTTCCCCCAAAAATCGTATGGTTTTGAAACTCGCGACATCAATGGTACAGTAAAAGACACGACCCTCTTGGGAATGCCCGACGAACACGATTGGATCTTATACGCTCCATACAACGACAAAAGCTGTATGCGCAATATCTTGACCTATGAGTTGGCAAATAAGATGCAGCATTATGCTTCACGGACAATTCTTTGCGAATTGGTCTTAAATGGTCAATATCAGGGAATCTATACCTTAATGGAAAAGATCAAGCGTGACCCGAACAGAGTGGATATCGCAAAACTTCTCCCGACAGATATCGCCGGCGATGATCTGACGGGCGGATACATCATCAAGATTGACAAAACGACAGGATCCAACAACGACGGCTGGACATCCAATTATCAGGCTGCTGACAATTCGGATGTGAATTTCTTATACCACTATCCGAAATCAAATGACATTCAACCGCAACAAAAGGATTATATCCAAGCCTATGTCGATTCGTTTGAAACAGCACTTGACGGCCCGAATTTCGCAGACCCAACAAGCGGATATAGAAAATACAGTGTTCCGGAAACGTTTATCGATTTCCTGATTCTGAATGAGATCAGTAAAAACGTAGATGGCTATCGCCTAAGCACCTTCCTTCATAAAGAGAAAGATTCCAAAGGAGGGAAATTGCGCATGGGCCCTATGTGGGATTTCAACCTGGCTTGGTGGAATGCAGATTATTGTGCTGGAAATGATGCAACCGGTTGGCAATACGATTTTTCAAACACCTGTCAGGGAGGATGGCAACCTCCAACCTGGTGGACACGTATGTTGGAAGACCCTTGGTTCCAGGATGAGTTAAAATGCCGTTGGACAACTCTTCGTCAAACCTTCCTTTCAAATGATTCACTTGACGCAAAAATTGATTCCATTGCACAATACATCGATCAGGCAAAAGACCGTCATTTCGAACAATGGCCTCTTTTAGGCACTTACACCTGGCCAAATCCCAGTCCCATCCCAGCAGATTATCCGGGAGAAATTGCTGCAATAAAAACCTGGATAGTTGATCGTGCAACCTGGATTGACAATCACATTATCGGAACGTGTCATTTAGGAATTATTGAACAGGAAATAGCTTCCTTAACGGTTTATCCGAATCCATTCAATGAAGATCTTCATGTATCCTGGTTTTCCACAGGAATCAGCAATGCACAAGTGAAATTATTCGATCTGAATGGAAACGAAATCAGCTTTTTGGAAATAACTCCGACTTATGGAATGAATGACGTCAAGTTAGGCAACTTTTCAAGTGCTTTGAGCAGTGGAATCTATTGGGTTGAAATCCAGGAAGGGACTTCGATCAGTCGTGTCAAGGTGGTGAAAAACTAAGATACGAACGCGACACATCGCGTTTGTACTTTTTTATTTTTCATCCTGCCCGCACTATATCTTTTTCAGGAAAACATCCGGTTGAGGATAAATCCCCTTTCGTTCCAAACGCTTCTCTTTTTTATATAGGATATAACTTTCGGGAATGAATTGTCCGTCCAATTTGGCTTCAAAGTAAATTCCGCTCTTGTCCTCTTTGATAAATTGGTAGGTTCCTTTGATTTCCTTTGAAGCGATTTTTTCAATAATGATTCCTTCCGGTTCTAATTGAACCTTCATCTGCGTACTCTGCACTTGAAAAACTTCCGCGCCTAATTCCAGAGCATAAGAAGGAATTTCGCCTGTGAAAACACCCAGGTATTTCTTTTTGATTTCCTGGGAATTCCCGCTGAAGGAGCAAGTTAATACGAGAAGTAATAAACAAAAACGCATCTTTTAGTTTTGAGTAAAAATAGATAAAGGAATCAACAAACCAATCGAATTATCAACCAAATCAAATTGCCTGCGATTAATTTTCCTAACTTCGGGTTTAGTTTTCCAATGCTCATTTCAACACTCAAATGAAACAATATCACGATTTATTACAGCACATTCTAGACAAAGGAACTTTCAAAGGAGATCGCACCGGAACAGGCACTTTATCCACTTTCGGATATCAGATGCGCTTCAATCTGGAAGAAGGATTTCCGGTTTTAACGACCAAAAAATTACACTTGCGGTCCATTATCCATGAGTTGTTGTGGTTTCTTCAAGGTGATACAAATATTCAATATCTAAAAGATAACAATGTTTCCATTTGGGACGAATGGGCAGATGAAAACGGGAATTTAGGGCCTGTTTACGGATATCAATGGCGTTCGTGGCCAACTCCGGAAGGTGGTTCAATCGATCAGATCTCGAACCTGATCGAGCAGATCAAAAAAAATCCGAATTCACGCAGATTGATCGTAAATGCATGGAATGTCGCGTATGTAGACAACATGGCTTTGCCTCCTTGTCACACAATGTTCCAGTTTTACGTTGCTGAAGGGAAATTGAGCTGTCAGTTATATCAGCGCTCTGCCGATACCTTTTTAGGAGTTCCATTCAATATTGCATCCTATGCATTGTTGACGATGATGGTGGCTCAGGTATGCGATCTGAAACCAGGAGAATTTATTCATACATTGGGAGACGCACACCTGTACTCCAATCACCTGGACCAGGCAAAATTGCAATTGGAACGTGATTTCAGACCGCTTCCAACGATGAAGGTCAATCCGGAAGTCAAAGATATTTTCGGGTTCAAATACGAAGATTTTGAATTATTGAATTACGACCCGCATCCGACAATTAAAGCACCAATAGCAGTATAAAAGACTTTTTTAGACTTGAGACTCAAGACAAAAGACTTAGACTTTATATAAAAAAGCGAAGTATTTATCCTTCGCTTTTTTATTTCGACAAATCTGTCTATTGTCTTTAGTCTGTCGTCTTTTAATCTTAATTAGCCATTTCACTCATAAACTTGATCCGCATCAGTCTCAACTCCTCTTCGGTATAATCACCATCGAATTCATGATAAGCTGTCGCCAAATCATCTGTTTCAGCTTCGGAAAAGTAATCGTAGATCTCGTCCTGATTGTCCGAATCTAAGATATCATCGATGTAGTAATTGATATTCACCCGTGTTCCGGAAGAAACAATTGCTTCAATTTCTTCAATCACCTCATCCATTGATTTCCCCTGAGCTCTTCCAATATCCTCCAGAGGCAACTTGCGGTCAATATTCTGGATCAACTGAACTTTCAATACGGATTTATTGATCAATGATTTCACAACCAGATCCTGTGGCCGGTCGATTTCGTTTTCCTCTACATATTGAGTAATCATTTCGACAAATGGCTGACCATAGCGTTGTGCTTTACCCGCACCGACTCCCTGACAGTTAGTCAACTCATCAATGGTGATCGGATACTGGAAACACATATCTTTCAAGGTCGGTTCCTGGAAAATGACAAATGGCGGAATATTGTTTTGTTTTGAAAGCGATTTTCGCAAATCAATCAACATGTCATACAATACCTCATCAAAAGCACCGCCTTTTCCCGGAGCAACAATTCCATCATCCTCATCCGAAGCAGAATAATCATGTTGCTTCAATAAGGTAAACGACACCGGATTTGCCAGGAATTTCTTTCCGTTTTCGGTGAACTTCAACGTTCCGTAAGTTTCAATATCCTTGTATAAAAGACCCGCAACCACCGTTTGCCTGATAACTGCATTCCAGAAATGTTCATCACGTTCTTTTCCAACGCCGAACAAAGGCGCCTGATCATGCCGGTAACTTTTTATTTCAGCCGTTACACCACCCGAAAGGAAGGCGCAAACATGTTTTGATTTTTGTTGTTCCTGAAGGAAATCAACCACTTGGAGCAAGTGATGAACAAATTCCTTTCCTTCCAATTTTTCCCGCGGATGCTTGCAATTGTCGCACATTTCATTGCATCCTTTCTCGTCGAATACCTCTCCGAAATAATGCAGGATGAATTTCCTCCGGCAAACAGAAGTTTCAGAATAAGAAACAATCTCACTCAACAGTTGTTTCCCGATCTCCTGTTCTGCAACCGGTTTTCCCTGAAGGAATTTCTCCAGTTTTTCAATATCCTTGTAGGAATAAAATGTGATGCATTCTCCTACTCCACCATCACGTCCGGCCCTACCCGTTTCCTGGTAATAACTTTCCAATGATTTCGGAATGTCGTGGTGAATCACAAAACGCACGTCCGGCTTATCGATTCCCATCCCGAATGCAATGGTTGCAACGATAACATCCACCTCTTCCATCAGGAACATATCCTGATGTTTTCCGCGGGTCGTGGCGTCCAAGCCGGCATGATAAGCCAAGGCATTGATCCCGTTCACCTGAAGCAATTCGGCCATTTCTTCCACTTTCTTCCGGGAAAGGCAGTAGATGATCCCTGATTTCCCCTGGCGTTGGCGTATGTAACGGATGATTTCCTTTTCAACGTCCTTTTTAGCCCGGATCTCATAATACAAATTATCCCTGTTGAATGACGACTTGAACAGTTTCGCGTCCATCATATTGAGGTTCTTTTGAATATCTGCCTGGACTTTGGGTGTAGCCGTAGCCGTCAAAGCAATGATGGCAACATCCGAAATTTTCTCAAAAATCTCTCTTAACCTCCTGTATTCAGGGCGGAAGTCATGTCCCCACTCAGAAATACAATGCGCCTCATCAATTGCGAAAAATGAAATCGGTACAGAAGTTAAAAAATCAATGTTCTCTTGTTTGGTTAATGATTCAGGAGCTACGTAGAGTAATTTTGTTTTACCAGCAAGAATATCATCCTTCACCCGATTGATTTCGGTTTTGCTGAGGGATGAATTCAAAAAATGCGCAATCGAGTTGTGGTCACTCACATTCCGGATCGCATCTACTTGATTTTTCATCAATGCAATCAATGGAGAAACTACAATCGCCGTACCTTCTGATAATAATGCAGGAAGCTGGTAACACAGGGACTTTCCACCACCGGTGGGCATAATTACGAATGTGTTCTTCTTTTGTAACACATTGGTGATTATATTTTCCTGTTGTCCCTTGAATTGATCGAAACCAAAAAATTTCCTTAGAGCTTCCTTTAGATCATTCTGATCCATAAAGTTTGAATATTAGAGGATTACCTAAATTAATGTTATCGAAATTACAGATAATAAAACGCAAAGGCGCTATAAAATCGGCAACTATACTAAAATACAAGATAAATCAACAAAAAACAACTATTAACATTTCATTACCCGTAAATTTTGATGAATTATTAACTTTGCGTCAAAGTATGGAAGAGGAAAAAAATATGTCGTTCTTACAACATCTCGAAGAATTGAGATGGAGACTGGTTAGATCCGCAGCTGTAATCATTGTTTTGGCTATTGTTATCTGGTGGTTTCAGGACTGGATCATGACCCATGTTTTCCTTTCGATGAGTAAACCGGACTTCTTCACTTTCCATGTATTCTGTAAATACATGCATTTCATGTGCGTGGATGAAATTCCAATCAACTTTCAATCCACCACCATGGGAGGCCAGTTCTCTTATGCATTATGGATGAGTTTCCTGGGCGGTGTAGTTATAGGCTTCCCTTTTATTTTCTATCAGCTTTGGTCGTTCGTGAAACCGGGATTGAAGCAGAATGAAAAGCAAATGGTAAAAGGAATTGTCTTTTATGTAAGCCTTCTTTTCTTCCTAGGAATTTTATTCGGTTATTTCATTGTGGCACCAATGAGTGTTCAATTCTTTGGAACTTACCAGATTACCAAAGAGATCAAGAATGATTTCACCATCAATTCATATATGAGTACGATTCTTTCTACCGTATTCTACTCCGGATTATTCTTTTTACTTCCAATCCTGGCTTACTTACTTGGAAAATTAGGGATTGTCTCTTCCGGTTTCCTCATAAAATACCGCAAACATTCGATTGTTGTGGTTTTAATCCTGGCAGCCATCATCACTCCACCGGATATGATTTCCCAGGTAATTGTAAGTATCCCTATCTTACTTCTTTATGAAATTGGAATTTTCGTAGTGAAACGTGTTGAAAAAGTGCGCTTGAAAGAAGAATCCAACGGGTAAGCCCAATCTTGTTTTTACTCTGAGTTTTTCTTAGTTTTACCTCATCTATGTTCAAACTGAGAATTCTATTTCTACTCTGCCTGACTCAAAGCTTTGTCTATTCGCAACAGACCAAAGTTTCCGGTCGTGTCGTTGATGCAGAGACAGGAGAAGGGATTCCTGATGTACGGGTTCAATTTCAGTATTCCAAGATTGGGACACTTACGGACAGTCTTGGATTCTATATCTTACAAACATACTATGCAACCGATAGTGTGACCTATTTCATGCCGGAGTTTACAATGGTAAAAAAGGCGGTGAAGAAAGACCAGGAACAGGTAATTGACGTGAGATTGACCGAAGCGGTAATGGATATCACTGAAGTTACCATCAAGCCACCCGATGAATTTCCTTCCACAACCCTGCACAAGAAAGTCATCGCCCATAAAGATGCCAACAATAAGGAAAAACTAAGTTCCTACGAATACGAGTTATACAATAAGATCCAAATCGACCTCAACAATATTGGCGACAAATTCAAGGATCGTGATATTGTCAAACGCCTGGATGTGGTGATGGACTACCTCGATTCAGTCGATGGAGGAAAAACTTACCTGCCCGTTATCCTTTCCGAAAACATTTCTCAATTCAGTTACAAGAACAACCCGAAAAAGAAAAGGGAATTGGTTTCCGCAACCCGTATTTCAGGAATTGAAAACCTGCAACTGAACCAGTTCCTTGGGGAAATGTACCTGGATTTCAATATCTACGATAACTATTTAAATATCTTTCAAAAGGCATTCATCAGTCCGGTGGCGAATTTTGCCCGAAACTACTATAAGTTTTACCTGGAAGACAGTATGTTCATTGATAACAACTGGTGTTACAAATTGCGTTTTACCCCGAAAAGGACCGGTGATATGACTTTTGAGGGAGAAATGTGGATCAACGATACTACTTATGCTGTAAAAACATTCAAAGCCAAATTATCTCCGGGGGCAAATATCAATTATGTGCAGGACATGTACCTGGAGCATCATTTTGACCAGGTTCAACCGGAAGTATGGATGCTTACGGAGGAGAAAATGATCCTCGACCTGAAAGTCACCAAAGGGACAAAATTATACGGATTCTATGGTCGTAAATATTCCTCGCGAAAGAATTTTGTGATCAACCAGGATCGACCCGATGACTTTTACAAAAGTGATTTCACCGTAGAGCTTGAGGACAGTGCTAAAATACGGGATAAAGAATACTGGATCGCTCACAGGCATATTCCGCTAAACGATCAGGAGAACGGAATCGACAACATGGTTGACTCATTGAATCACGACCCTTTCTTTAAATTCCTGAAGAATTCCACCTACATGCTTGCTTCGGGATATTATCCGATTGGTAAGATAGAACTCGGCTCCATCTACTCCCTTTTTTCCGTGAACCCGGTAGAAACATTCCGCACGGGTCTGGCAATCCGGACTTCCAATGCATTTTCCAAGCGGGTCGAATTTGGCGGGCGATTATATTACGGTTTTGGAGACAAACGTTTCAAATATGGATTAACTACCCGAATCAATATCTCACCAAAAAAGCGGGGACTCCTGATCATTTATGGAAACCGGGATATCGAACAAATCGGTATTTCACCGACAGCAGCAGCAGTGGGATCGACTTTCAGCTCGCTTTTACGGACTGGGCCTTTGGATAAGTTGACTTTTGTTGATAAAGCCGGAATCAACCTGGAAAAGGATTTCGGGAAAGATTTTGTGATTTTTGGTGGATTCGAATGGAAAGAATACACCCCATTGGGATTAGCCACTTATGAACGCAAAAATGAATTTGGAGGTCTTGATACGATCAGGCACATACAAAGCTCTGAAGTCACTTTGCGTTTCAGATGGTGTAAGGACGAAGAGTTCATTTCCGGAAATTTTGACCGTACCACTTTACCATCCAAGTTCCCGATCTTATCCGTTCAGGGAATTTTTGGAATAAAAGGTGTTTTTGGAAGTGATTACAATTATCAGAAACTGGAATTCGCAATGGAACACAGCCGGAATATCGGGGTGCTGGGCAGACTTCGTTATGGAGTGAATTCAGGTGTTGTTTTGGGAACGGTGGCCTATCCTTTCCTGAAAGTTCATGAGGGAAGTCAATCGTATTGGTTGTATACGAACTCTTTTAACAGGATGTCTTATTTTGAGTTCATTTCAGACCGGTATGTTGGCGGATTCTTCGAACAACATTGGCAAGGCTTGTTATTTGACCGGATTCCTTTAATCAAGAAATTGAAATGGAGATTGGTAACCACCGGCCGAATCACCTATGGTGCAATCAGTCAGAGACACAAGGATGTGATGATCATTCCATCCTTTACCAAGCAATTCGGGAATACACCCTATGCAGAAGCTTCTGTTGGAATTGAGAACATTTTCAAACTTGGTCGAATAGATCTTGTCTGGAGAATCACCCATTTAGCTCCGGGAATCCCTCCTTTGGGAATTCGGGCACGCTGGTCATTTGCCTTCTAAAAAAGTTCAAAAGGTTTAAAGGGTTCAAAAATGGTTAAAGTGGATTTTGAACTTTTGAACTTTTGAACTTTTGAACTTTCTATTCTAATTATCTTATTTTTGCTCTAGTGAAATTACATACGCACGATATAAAAAAGACCTATAAGGGTCGAAACGTAGTCAAAGGAGTCTCTATCGAGGTGAACCAGGGAGAAATTGTCGGTTTATTGGGTCCGAACGGCGCAGGAAAAACAACTTCCTTCTACATGATGGTTGGTTTGGTCAAACCGGATGAAGGACATGTTTTCCTGGACGATCTGGAAATCACGCATTACCCTATGTACAAACGCTCACAGTTGGGAATCGGGTATCTTCCACAAGAAGTTTCCGTATTCCGCAAGTTGAGTGTGGAAGACAATATCTTGTCCATTCTGGAACTTTCCAACTTGAGTAAAGTGGAACGCAAGGAAAAGATGGAACAGCTGTTGGAAGAATTCAGCCTGACGAAAGTTCGGAAGAATTTGGGGAACAGGCTTTCCGGTGGAGAAAAAAGACGAACAGAAATTGCACGTGCTTTGGCAACTAATCCCAAATTCGTTTTATTAGACGAACCTTTTGCGGGAGTTGACCCGATTGCCGTGGAAGATATTCAAAGTATCGTATCCGATTTAAGAAAGCGAAACATCGGAATCCTGATAACGGATCACAATGTACAGGAAACCTTATCGATTACCGACAGGGCGTATTTGTTATTTGAGGGAAGTATTTTGAAATCCGGTACGGCTGAAGAACTGGCTTCGGATGAACAGGTGCGTAAGGTATATCTAGGTCAAAATTTCGTCCTACGTTCCAAGAACAGCTAGTCACAAAAAAAAGCCTCCGTGGGAAGAGACTTTTGGTTTGTTTCGTTATTTAGATGCTAAATCAGCGTTTTCTGTGTTGTCAACACTTCCGTAAGCATCGCAATGTCCTCTAGATGATCCGCAAGCCGCTAAAACTACCGCTAAGAAAGCAGCCATTGCTGCGTAGGCAAAAAATTTCTTCATAGTTATTGATTGTTTTTATAGTTTACTAGTTGTTGTTTGGATACAAAGCTATCATTTTTTAACGTTAGTTAGCGAAAAATATTATCCACATTCTTTTTTTTACTCTGTTCATTATTTGTGATTTAATCGAAAAATGCCGTTTTTTTTAACTTCGGCAATACCTAACCCTCCGAATCCTCCTATTTATCTATATTTCAAGTAGAATACTATTCCGAACAATTAATGATCTGTTTTTTCCGATTGAGTCTGATCTGCCATTCCATTGTAAGCATCACAGTTTGCTTTTGTCTTACAAGACGTACTTGCCAAGACTACAAACAAGGCAACTGCAAGAATTCCAAATAATTTTTTCATGATTCTCAGTTTAATGGTTCATACTAATTGGTTCTTCTATACAAACTTACTACTTTCAGCGTTATATTATAGAATATTCTTGACATTTGTGAAAGGAAATAGTTGATTTCGAGGGTTTAAGCAAATAATTGAAACTAAAAGTATAAAAATTGAAAGAAAAACTGCGCTTACGCTTGTCCCTCGCTTCAAGCAATGTGTCATTGCTTTGCTCAGTCTTCACCAGCCTTGGCTGGTCCTTATCAAAAGCCTTGCTATCTCTTATTCAGGAAAAATGGGTGGTTGGTCTTTTGATTAACTTATCCCTTTTTGTGGCCCCAATCATTTATTCGCAGAAAACAATTCATTTTTCAGATGTCACCTTTAAAAAGATCAGTAAAAAAAACAGTTTCACTTATTCGGACACCTTTTCGCTAAAAAATCAACTCAGGGACATTCAATTTCTTGCATATAAAAAAGGGTACCTGACCTTCGGGATTGATTCAATCATCCGCACCGACAGTTTGAACAGCGAAGCCTATTTTACACTCGGTTTACGCTACAAGGAACTGAACCTTTCAATTTCAGATAACAGTAAACGTGCACTCCGGGAAATCGGGATTAGTCCGCGCACCATTGAAACGCTCCCACCTGATCCCTTGGAAATTTCCAAAAGCCTTCAGCGCGTCCTGCACGATTTTGAAATCGCCGGATATCCCTTTGCCCAGGTTTCATTTGAAGATCTGCGCATGGAGAACGAAACTCTTTTTGCGGAATTGATTGTAACTCCCAACTCCCGTGTGAAATGGAATGAACTGATCGTTTCCGGAAACAAGGTCAAGCTCTCAAAAAAATACCTGGAAAACTTCCTGCACATTGAAAATGGAGTCTGGTACAATCAGGAACAAGTGGATCTGATCAATACACGGCTTACACAATTGATTTTTGTGAAACAGATAAAACCGGCCGAAATCCTGTTCACACCCGAAGGAGCCAATCTGTACCTTTACATTGAAACAAAACCGGTTTCCTTGTTCAATGGGACAATCGGACTGCAACAAGATCCTATCAAATTAAAATATCAGCTGACCGGAGACTTGCGCCTGAAACTTCAAAATGCATTCAAACATGGAGAACTGTTCGATCTGAACTGGCGCTCCATCCAGCCGGGAAGTCCTCAATTGAAGATTCAGGCAGCGTATCCCTTCCTTTTCAATACCCCTTTCGGATTGGATGGTCAGTTTTCGCTTTTCAAGCGGGATTCCACTTTCCTTGAGCTTAAAACAAGTATCGGGGTGACGTATTTCGTCTCCGGCGGAAAAACATTGACCGGATTTTACAAGAACCAGCAATCCAATTTATTAGGCGCTGCAAATACAGGTTTGGCCTACGGAAGTTCCAAAAGCAACCTGTACGGGTTATCATTCCGCAATCAGACAGTGGATTATTTGCCCAATCCGAGAAAAGGATTTATTTGGTACCTGGAAGGAAACGTTGGAAAAAGAACTCTTAAAAAAGACTCTATCAGCAATCATTACCTTATTTACGGCGGAAAGTTACAGATTGAATATTATCAATCACTCGGAAAGCGCTTTGTCATAAAAGGAGGGATTTTAAGTGAATCATTCTACACTAATAACATCCAGCAGAACGAACTCATCCGGTTTGGTGGAAATCTCACGCAACGTGGGTTTATGGAAGATGAATTATTGGGCACCTTTCGTGCAACGCTGACCATTGAACCCCGATTCATCCTGGATCAGAATTCATACCTCTTTGTCTTTTACGACCAAAGCTGGTATGAGCGCAATGTAAAGGCTTATGTTCATGATTCACCCAAAGGATTCGGAGCCGGATTGTGTTTCGGAACCAATATCGGGATTTTCTCCCTGACCTATGCGCTGGGACAGCAATTTTCCAATCCGATCCTCTTCCGCGATTCAAAAGTGCACTTTGGGTATGTCGCATACTTCTAATTCGTAATTAACCAAAATCAATCAACCGGCCACTTTAATCAATTTATTTGACCCGATTGTTTTTTTTATCTATCTTCATTCCAATGAGCTACTTATGCATATCAACTAGATTCTGGAGGTCCATCTTGATGGTGGTTTTCGGAATTTTAGCTTATCAGGCAGCTTATTCCCAAGACGTTGTAGTTAAAGGAACTGTTATTAACGAACAGAATCAGCGTGTTATCGGTGCAGAAGTGAGACTTGGTCAACAAAACGCCAAAACAAATTCGAAAGGAACCTTCCTGTTTAAAGTGAACGAGTTTCCTACTCAATTAACTGTCAGACATTCTCTTTACAATGATTACCTCGAAGTAATCCGAGCCCCGATGTATAGACGGGATACGCTTTTCCTGGATATTATCATGGAAAACAAGACAACTGAATTGGAAGAAGTGACCATCAGTGCTTCACGTGTTATCTGGGCTTATCAAAAACCCAATACACACATCATTGATTTCACCCTGGTTGACAAGGAAATTTTATTGGTATGCAGGGAAGACCACAAATATTTTTTGAGAATCTTGGATTCCATAGGAGAAAAGGTAACAGATCTTCAAATCAAAAAAAATCCGTTGAACTTCTTTGAAGATTGTACGGGTGGAATACACCTGGTTTATGAAGACAGTATTTTCGAATTGAAATTACTTGGAAAATCAATTGGAATGCTTGCTGGACATACGCACCTGGAAACCATGAATATTTTAAGTCCTTGTGTTATTTCCAGCGAGGATAATTTCATTGTAAAACGATTAGGGCCTCACAACAAATTGGTAGAATACACCAAAGTTGACCGGAACACCAAAAAGCCAACCTTACTTTACACTACAAAGGATCAGAAGAAAATGCGGGAATTGGACGACTTCGCATCTGAAAATCAAATTGCAGTTCCATTGTCCAATCCGAACTATGTCTATGGAAAGCGGCTCCCTAGTACATTGACAGACAGGCAACGATGGGATAACCAGCAGTTTTACAAGCAGATTCTTTCAAAACCTTTGTACGCTCCTATTTTTGAGATCAACGACTCCATCTTCATTTTCGACCATTTTAAGGACAGTGCTTTGGTTTATACCATTTCTGGGAAATATGTCCGTTCGTTCCAGATCAGCTATCATTATTTCGAAAATTGGAAGAGCGAATTGTTTCTCAATAAAGAGAAAACAAAGTTATATGCCAAATACGAGATCGATGGCTTGGTGACACTTCGCCAAATCAATCCGTCCACCGGAAAAGTGATCAATCTCAACGTACTGGAAAAACACATTCACCCGATCCATATCCAAATTCGCAATAACTATGCTTATTACATCTACAAACATTACCTGGATAATAGCATCCACTACTTGTATAAACAACCTTTGAAGGAATAATCACCATGTACCTGAACCCAGCCAAATATCGAATCAATCATTCAAAAATCAGTCTTTCATTCTTTTTCTTAGCTTGCCTGATTGTGCATACCGGCGCCTGGTCCCAGGTCGAAGCAATCATTAAAGGAAAAGTGATCAATGAGAGCGGCGATCCGGTCAAAAATGCGGCCGTGAAATTGGGACGCAATGATGCCAAAACAAACGCATCGGGAATTTTCATTGTCAGGAATACCGAATTTCCGGCTCAATTAACCGTTAGTCATGCACTTTACTCGCAATACATGGACATGGTCGTTCTTCCTGAAAATTGGAGAGACACCGTTCATCTAGTCGTTTTGCTTACTGGCAAAGAAACCCAATTGGATGAAGTGACAGTAACTTCGGAACAGGTGTTCTGGGTATATCCTAAGAAAGAAGCCAATATACTGGATTTCATCCTGCAACCCGATGCAGGAATTGTCCTTTGCTGCAGCGACGAGCGCAATTACTTTGTCAGGGGCCTGGACTACAACGGGAAAAAACTATTTGAAACACCTATCCCGCAACATCCGGAACAACTGTACCGGGATTGCATGGAAAGCATTTACCTGGTCTACTCAGACAGCATGTTTGAAACAGCTATGGTCAATAATTCACTGGGATTTTTTGAGCCTAAACCTATCTTAGGAGTGCTGGACCTGCTCCGGTCCTTGGTTTACAAAGACTCCAAAAACCTCATAAAATACACCTATTCCAAAGACGACCAATGCATCGAATACAGCGCTATCAATCTTCAATCCAAACGTGTCAAATCCCTGTATATCGGGGAAAAACTCACCCGGAACAGGGAGCTTCGGGAGTACAAAGATGAAAACCATGCCGACGGAAATGAAAAGCTTCATGCGAAAAGTTCTGAGGAATTAAGATTAATCCGTATCCGATGGAATAACAAACAGTTCTACGAACAGATCCTCCGCGACCCGGTATACATCCCGATGTTCGAATTGAATGATTCACTGATTATTTTTGATCATTTGAATGATTCTGCCATCGTATTCACCAAATCCGGGAACCGGGTCCGATCCTTTCCGATTTACTATCACTACTACACAGGATGGAAAAAAGAACTGATAAGTAACCAGGAAAAAACCAGGATTTATGCCGCTTACGAATCACCGGACGGGCTGACAACCTTGCGTGAGATCAATCCGTCTACCGGGAAAGCGATCAACGTCAATGTCCTCGAAAAACACATTTATCCTGCGCACATCCAGATACGTGGAAATTTTGCCTATTACCTGTATAAACAGTACCTGGGCAGCACATTTAATTACCTTTACAAACAACCCTTAAAAGAATAATCTTCCTGAATAATGGCAAGACAACCAATTCATAGCAAAGTTCTGCTGCTGTTTCTTTTCACCGGATGGATCATCAGTACTTCCGCCGCCTGGTCCCAGGTCGAAGCAATCATTAAAGGGAAAGTGATCAATGAAAAAGGAACTCCCGTAAAAAATGCATCCATAAAGGTCGGGAACTATGATGCCAGAACCAACTCCAACGGTTTTTTCGTTGTCAAAAACAATGAATTTCCTGCTCAATTAACGGTCAATCATCCTTTGTATTCCGAATACCTTGACATGATCGTACTTCCTGAAAAATGGAGAGATACCATTCGGGTTTCGGTGGTCTTATTGGTAAAAGAAACACAGATAGAAGAAGTGACCGTTTCCGCCGAACAGATTTTTTGGGTCTATCCGAGGAAACAGGCCAATGTTCTGGATTTCATCTTACAACCGGACGATGGAATTGTTCTTTGCTGCAGCGACGAGCACAATTATTATTTGCGTGGCCTGAATCCGCAGGGAGAGAAAATATACGAAACCCCAATCCGAAGTCATCCGAGGAAACTCTATCGGGACTGTATGAAAAGCATCCACCTCATTTATTCGGATAGTATTTATGAGACTGCCATCTTTGAGAACACTATCGGGATTTTCCAACCCCGATTGGCTCTTGGATTATTGAACCTGATTCAATCCTGCGTCTACAAAGATTCAAAAACGCTGATCAAATACAACTACTCCAAACAAGATCAACGCATCGAATACACGGCGCTGAATATCCAGAGCAAGAAAACCAAAGTGATCTACGTGGGGGAAGACCGGGCATGGAACAGGCAGCTTCGTGAATACGCTCAGGAAAACAGCAACGCAGACGATATATTATTTAATACAACTCCACCACCGCCACCACCACCAAGCCCAAACCCAGCCCCAGACCATATTGGAGACACACCCGGAAACTTTGGCGATCTAAAAAAAGCACGCGATCGCTGGAATAATAGACAATTCTATGAGTTGATCCTGATTCGTCCTGCCTATATTCCCATGTTTGAATTGAACGATTCGCTCATCATTTTCGACCACCTCAATGATTCCGCAGTTGTGTTCAACAAATCAGGTCAACGGATCCGGTCTTTCCCCATTTACTATCATTACTTCAAGGGATGGAAGTACGAATTGGTGTCCAACCTGGAGAAGACCAAAATCTTTGCACGTTATGAATCTCAAGGGCTTACCGTATTACGCGAAATCAATCCTACAAACGGAAAAATAGAACGTATGTTCAAACTTGAAAAACACGTTTTCCCGGAACATCTTCAGATTCACGGAGATTTCATTTATTATATCTACAAGGATTATCTGGATCAGAGCATGCATTACATCTACAAACAGCATTTGGAATAAGAATCGTTAAAGATTGATTTTCGGCTTGTGGGCAAACTAATTTTGATTATCTTCAAGTAAGAGATGAAAAATAACATAGAATCCATCAGCAATCCTGCTGAATTTACAGAACGATTTATCAATCAAACCAACAGTCCGGTTTTTCTTACAGGGAAAGCCGGAACAGGGAAAACGACCCTTTTAAAGAAAATTGTTGAGACTACACACAAAAATACGGTCATCGTTGCTCCAACCGGTATTGCCGCATTAAATGCCGGAGGCGTAACAATCCATTCCTTCTTTCAGCTTCCGTTCAGTTCCTTTATCCCTGAATTCATTTCAGATGGGTTGGTCGCCGGAAATACCAAGTTTGAATCGAAAGAAACACTCAAACGCCATTTTCATTTCAATAAGACCCGCCAGAATCTCATTCGCAATGTAGAATTGCTAATTATTGACGAGGTTTCCATGCTGCGAGCCGATTTACTCGACGCAATTGATTGGACCTTGAGAAATGTCCGCAAAAACAACAGCCCGTTCGGCGGTTTGCAGGTACTTTTCATTGGAGATCTGTTACAGCTTCCACCGGTTATCAAACCCGAAGAATGGAGTGTCCTACAAAAATATTATCGCGGTATTTTCTTTTTTAATGCACAGGTTCTCCAGGAACAAGCTCCCGTTTACATTGAATTGGAGAAGATTTTCCGCCAGGACGACCAGTTATTCATTGACTTATTGAACAATCTGAGAAATAACCGGGTAACGAGTGAAGACCAGCAATTACTTGAAAAATATGTGAATCCCAATTTCGATTCCACCCAAGAAGAAGGGTACATCACCCTGACAACACATAATTCCAAGGCGGACCAAATGAATGCCGCAGCGTTGAATTCATTGAACGAAAAATCAGTGACTTATACGGCAGAGATCAAAGGAGATTTCCCTCCTCACCTGTTCCCACTCGAAAAAGAAACAGAACTCAAGGTTGGCGCCCAAATCATGTTTATCAAGAATGATATTTCATTCGAGAAGAATTTCTACAACGGGAAAATGGGCGTGATTAAATCGCTCACGAAAGACGAAATAGAAGTATACTTCAAAGAAGAAAAACGAACCATTACAGTTGAAAAGTACGAATGGAATAATATCAAATACAGTCTGAATGAACAAAAAGGGGAAATCGAGGAGGAAATTCTCGGGACCTTTGTCCATTATCCGATCAAATTGGCCTGGGCCATCACAATCCATAAAAGTCAGGGTCTGACTTTTGACAAGGCTGTTTTGGACGTTTCCAATGTTTTTGCTCCCGGTCAGGCTTACGTTGCCTTATCCCGTTTGCGAAGTTTGGCCGGATTGGTTCTTTTAAAGCCACTTTCCATGAATGGGTTGGTAAATGACCAATCGGTGGTTTCCTATTCTTCCAATAAAGCTCCCGAAGAACGGATGCAATTATACCTGGACCAGGAAACTGCGCGTTTTGTTTATACAAGTCTGATCCAGGCATTTGATTGGTACGATTACACTGCCAAATGGGCAACTTTCGAATTGGGTTTTAAAAATCAGGGACCAAAGACAGAAAAAGGGAAAGATGTTTCCTGGGTGGCAAACCAGCTGCAGACAGTTCAAGCGACATTCGACGCAGCACGGAAATTTCAAAACCAGCTCAATAATCTCTTTTCAAAAGAAAAACCTGAATGGCAATTCATTTATGAGCGCGTTCAGGCCGCCTACCAGTATTTTTTCAAACCTTTAGATTCGCAGGTCTATTCGATCATGAAAAGGCGCTATGAATTGGCTAAAATCAAAAAAACAAAATCCTATTCGGAAGAACTGGAAGAACTGGAACAGGAAGTGGTTGCCGTTGTTCATCGCTTAATGAAAGGGCGCTTGTTGATGGAAGCCATAGTGAATGGAAAACCGTTTACCAAGGAAACCGTCAAATCAGTTGAAATCACCAACTATGTCATTGCGAAAGGTCACAGTATTCAACAGGAATTGAGAGCAAACCGTTCCATGATGGACGAGATGATGGAAGAAGAATTCGTGGATGTCATTCAGTTGGTAAAAGCCAAGAAGGTCAAGGAGGAAAAAATCGTCAAGAAAAACACCTATGAGATCACTTTCGAACTATTTGAAGAAGGAAAATCGATGGAAGAAATTGCCAACGAACGCCAATTGGGTATATCCACCATCGAGGGACATTTTGCAAAATTGATCCAACAGGAAAAAATCGATATTACAGATGTCCTGGATCCGAAACGAATCAGTGAAATCGAATCCTACCTGGAAGAAGCAGAAGGAAAAACATTGGGAACTCTCAAAGAAGAACTCGGAGATAAAGTGAGTTATGGTGAGTTGAAGTTGGTTCAGGCTTCGAAGATGTTGTGAAAATCGCTCCACAACGCCTGTAAACTAACGGTTCGCTATTTGGCAAATTGGCAAAGAGTGTGTTTTACAAGATGCTAGCTTGGAGCGAAAAAAATCACAGAACCTGAATCCTGTGATTTCACCAAACTACCAAATACTACTCGTCATTTCAACCAACTCGAATGACTTTGTTTCCAATAGAATACAATTGGTTTAAAAAGTAACAACCCCGAAGCAGATTTTCACTCGCTTCGGGGTTGTTAAAGTTTAAAATATGGTTGTTAACTGTTTCTTACAAAGCGAAAGCAGCTTTTACTTTATCTACGAAATCTAATTTCTCCCAAGTGAACAATTCCACTTCTTTCACCACTTGTGTCCCGTCAGGAGCTGTAAATGTTTTCTTAACCACTTCATTTTTACGTCCCATGTGTCCGTAAGCTGCAGTTTCTGAATAAATCGGGTTTCTCAATTTCAAACGTTGTTCGATAGCATAAGGACGCAAATCAAAGATCTCTGCACATTTCTTAGCGATTTCACCATCTGTCATGTTTGCTTTGGAAGTTCCGTAAGTATTGATGAACAAACCACAAGGTTTAGCAACACCAATTGCATAAGAAACCTGTACCAACACCTCATCACACAAACCAGCCGCAACTAAGTTCTTCGCGATGTGACGTGTTGCATATGCCGCAGAACGGTCAACTTTTGAAGGGTCTTTTCCGGAGAAAGCACCACCACCGTGAGCACCTTTACCACCATAAGTATCCACGATGATTTTACGGCCAGTCAAACCGGTATCTCCGTGAGGTCCTCCGATTACGAATTTCCCTGTTGGATTGATGTGGTAAGTGATCTGGTCATTGAACAATGTTTGCAATTCCGGCTTCAATTTCGCTTTTACACGAGGAATGACGATGCTGATAATATCTTCTTTGATTTTTTTCAACATGTCTGCTTCTGCGCCGAAATCATCGTGCTGAGTAGATACTACGATCGAATCAATACGTTGTGGAACATTGTCATCAGAATACTCGATAGTAACCTGCGACTTTGCATCCGGACGCAAATAACCGATGATATGAGATTCGTTATTACGGATTTTGGATAATTCCTGTAAGATATTATGTGCCAGATCCAACGCCAAAGGCATGTAATTTTCAGTTTCTTTCGTTGCGTAACCGAACATCATTCCCTGGTCACCAGCTCCCTGAGCTTCTGCTTTCGCTTCGAAGTCATCATTGGAAACTTTACGGTCAACTCCCTGGTTGATATCCGAAGACTGATCGTGGATTGCAGAAAGAATTCCACAAGAGTTCGCTTCGAACATATACTCAGACTTCGTGTAACCGATCTTACGGATCACATCACGTGCAATCGACTGAACGTCCAAATACGTATTTGTTTTTACCTCACCAGCCAAAACTACCTGACCTGTTGTTACTAAGGTTTCGCAAGCGACCTTCGACGTTGGGTCGAAAGCCATAAAGTTATCAATTAACGCATCTGAAATTTGATCCGCTACTTTATCCGGGTGTCCTTCAGAAACTGATTCTGAGGTGAACAAATATGACATAGTCCTTGAGTATAAAAATTATGGTCGCGAAATTAGTGAAAAAAAAGAAATTGATTCGCGAATGTTGAAAAAACAGATATCTCTATTCTATTAAACAAGTAGATTAATCAAGCGGGATCCTTTTTTATTTTACAGAATCATACCGAAAATGACACAAAGCCAGCATAACTTGCTTCCTTTGAATAGGATTTGATATCTTTAGTTATGAATTCAAAATTCGATTACATCACACTTTAACATAAAACCGTGAAATTAGAAGAAACATTCAAACTCAAAATCCTCTTTCTATTCCTCCTGGTGAATCTATCTTCCTTTTCTCAACCCGGCAAAACGGTTCTGTTCGTTGGAACTTACACCGACAACAAACCGGACAGCGGAATTTACATCTATGAGTTCAATTCTTCAACAGGCGAGTTAACGGGCATCAGCCAAGGAAGTAATATCACCAATCCTTCTTTCCTGACTATTTCTCCAAACGGAAACTACATCTATGCTTGTACGGATACCAAGATGCCCAATGAAGGAAGTGTCAGTGCTTTTCAGTTCGATTCCATTTCCGGCACTTTGAATTTCCTGAACAAACAACCGAGTGGCGGAGAAAACCCGGTTTATCTCACAACAAGTGAAAACAACGAGTTTGTCATCAATGCGAATTATACCGCAGGAAGTGTTTCCGTCTTCTCTACCAACGCGGATGGAAGTTTGAATCCCTTCAGCCAACTGGTTCCGTTTAGTGGAAGCAGCATCAACAGTCGCCGACAGGAAAAAGCACACATTCATGCTACCGTTTTCTCCCCCGATTTCAAGTACATCTTCTTCCCTGATTTAGGGTCAGACAAGATTCGCGTCTTTGAATTTGATCCTGCGGAAAAACAACCGTTGAAGGTCATTGAAAAGTTGGATGTGACGGCAATTCCCGGCAGCGGGCCACGACACTTTATTTTCCATCCGGATAAGCCATTTACATACTGTATCGAAGAACTCAGCGGGACGATTTCAGCTTTTAAGGTTGAAAATGGAAAACTGGATTCCATCCAACGTATCTTTTCCTATTCCAATTTGCAGGAAGATTACAACAGCGCTGATATTCACATTTCCCCAGACGGACTATTTCTTTACACTTCCAATCGATTGTACGAAAACACGCTTTCTATCTTTTCAATCGACCAAACCAACGGAACCTTGAAACTTGTTGCACATCAATCAACCTTGGGCGACAATCCCCGAAATTTTGTAATCGACCCAAGCGGACGTTTTCTAATCGTCGCGAACCAGGTTTCCAATAAGCTCATCGTCTTCAAACGGAATCCGGAGACAGGGTTACTGACAAAGACCGGAAATGAAATCGCTGTAAAGAACCCAACTTGTTTGAAGATGAGAAATTATGGACAATAAAAATGAGATCAATAATAAAGCCGGCAAAGATTAACACTAAAATAAAAACTCATGACACGAATTGATCCGATAATTGCAGTGAAAGATGTGGAAGCAAGCGCTAATTGGTACCAACATGTTTTTGGATTCCGGAATGCACATGGCGGACCGAATTTTGCCGTTTTAAAATCCGAAGATGACGAAATTATGCTTTGTCTTCACAAATGGGGAGAACACCATCATCCATCATTAACCGATCAAAGTAAGGAAGCCGGAAATGGCTTGTTGCTTTATTTCAGAACCGACGATCTGGAACGAATCAGGAAGAATATGGATAAAACGGGTTCTAAAATAGAAGAAGAAATTCACCAAAACAGCAATTCATTGAGAAGGGAATTTTCCGTAAAAGACCCGGACGGTTATTACCTTACAATTACAGAATTCCACACCTATGAAGGTTAAGATCTCAAAATAAAATTGAATAATTACACATTTAAAACTGTTACAATGACAGCAATTGATCGTGCAGATTGGCACTACGGTGGGGATTTCCCGAAGAATCTCCCAAAAAAGAACGGCGGGACACATATCGGAATGTACATGAATTGGATGATTGATGCCAATCTGATCAGAGAAACATTTCTAGAAGAGGTTCCGGAGGGAATTGAACATGTAAAATCCGGGGAAATTACCGGAAGAGATTTTCTATTTGACTATTGTGACGAGAAATTTCTCGAAGATTTTCTAACTGAAGATGGATTTGAATTTACGAAGCGTTATTACAAACGTGGTATTTACACCAGTGATTATCAAGAACTACTGGGATCAAATTATAGTTCATTGTACGAAATACCTGATACCCTGGAAAATTACCAAAGAATAGCCGCCAAAATCAGTACAGAATTTGAAAAATGGAAAAAGAAAAGCCAAAAAAAGAGTTGGCAATTCTGGAAAAAATAAAATCCCATCTGTCAGCTGACGAATGGGATTTTAAATTTCCTGCCAAGTGATTCTTATCTTCTGAATCCGCTTGTATACGTATTCAATTCTTCAATGCTGGATTCGAACGTGAACGCATCATTCAATTGATAGTAATTTCCGATATCATAGGTGTAACCGTATGCATATTTCGCCAGGTCCAAACGCGTATCCTCAAAGCTGAACAACAACATCAGGCGTTTTACCTGGCTACTTGTCATACAATTTGTATTGATCACCTGTTTCGCCATTGTCAATTTGGAATCATCGAAATTCTTAGCCTGAATTGATTGAACTACCTCATTAAAACGTGTATCATTCATCGGGTATCCGTTACAACCAACATTTCCGTTATAACCTGGCATCACATATCCGTTTTGAACCGTTCCAACTGTACCGGTATTCCCGGAAGTTGTCGTTGTGGAAGAATAAGTGGTAGTTGTGCTTTGAGTTTGGGTATTCATTCCGGTTTCATTCACGTTGATGTTCATGTTAATGTTCGCACCACCATTCATAGGATCATTTACATTGATTCCTACGTTCATTTGTTCTGAATTGTTCGGATTGGTTGTCGTGTTTGAAATAACCGTAGTTTGAGTCGTAGTAGTTACCGGCGTGCTGTGATAAACGATCACCTGCTGACCTGCCATTGGTCTCGGAGCCTGCGCAATCGGAACTTCGCTCATCCATCTCAAAACAGTTTCTCCTTTGTTGGAGCTTTTGATCGTGTAAGTTGTTTCCGTTCCCTGGTTAAAGTTCAATGTCTTATCAATATCAGGTGTTATTCCATCCGTGAATTTCACTTTTACTTTGTAATAAGGTTGGATCAGGTTGGTAACCCGAACATTTGTTTCAGGAGCTGCGTTTTGCTGAATTCCATTCAATATCACATAAAATTGCTGACCTTGTTCTGAAAAGAAAACCAGGTTGGTGCTTTGTTGTGCATTTGACAACTGCGAAATAAACAATAAGACAAATAGAGTAAATAAATGTTTCATAGTACTGATTTTTAATTTTTGAAGCCCGATTCAAAAACGATGCCAAAGCATGTTTCATAAGACTATCGTTGTTTTTTAGAAAGGATTCAAGTATAAAAATAAGTAGCATTTTGGGATCAATACACCTAATCCGGAATTAATTTAAGTATCCGAAAAATAAGTTTTTTTTAATTCAAACTAAAAATTCAAAGATTCGTGAAAAATGCGATTACTTTTGTTGCGGTTATTCCTATTAAATGAACGGGTTATTCGAACAGTTTTCTAAAGAGTTTCAAACCTTGATTGGTGAGTTCAAACTGCCATTGGAAAACCCGATTCTTACTTTTTCACTTCTGTTATTAATCATTCTTTTTTCTCCGATTATTTTGCGGCGATTCAAGATTCCGGGATTGATCGGATTGATTATTTCCGGGGTTATTATCGGTCCGAATGGGTTCCAATTGATCTCAGAAGCCAACATGAAAACGGGATTCGTGAACATGTTCTCCAAAATCGGTTTATTGTACATCATGTTCATGGCGGGACTGGAATTGGACATGCAGGATTTCAGGCGCTACAAGAACAAATCACTTACATTCGGGGCACTGACCTTCTTCATTCCTCTTCTTTTGGGATACCCGACTTGCAGATATGCATTGGGATTAAATGAAATTGCGAGTTTATTGACAGCAAGCATGTTTGCCACACATACCTTGGTTGCTTACCCGATTGTCTCCAAATTCGGTATTTCCAAAATGGAAGCTGTTGCCATCGCTGTTGGAGGAACCATCCTGACAGACACCGCGGTACTAATTATCCTGGCGGTTATTTCCGGTTCAGATCATGGTGTGATCAATACAAACGTGCTGATTCACCTGGCAATCACCCTTTCCATATTCAGCCTGATTATGTTTTGGGGAGTTCCAAAAGTTTCACGCTGGTTCTTCCGGAAATTGGAATCGGAGAAATCTTCCCAATTCATTTATGTCTTATCCATCCTTTTCTTCTCGGCATTTTTAGCGGAAGTTGCAGGAATAGAAGCCATTATCGGAGCTTTCGTTGCCGGTTTGGTCATGAACCGATTGATTCCCCATTCCTCCACTTTGATGAACCGGGTCGAATTCATTGGGAACGCTTTATTCATTCCCTTCTTCCTGATTTCCATCGGGATGGTTGTCAATGTGAAAGCATTGGCGAACGAACCCTGGGCCTGGGCGGTTGCAGGAATTCTGAGTGCTTTTGCCATCTTCAGCAAATTCCTCGCCGCCTTGATCACACAGCTTATTTTCAAATTGAAAGGTCCGGAAAGACAACTCATTTTTGGTTTGAGTACTGCACATGCAGCTGCAACTTTGGCTGTAATCAACGTAGGATACACCATGGGAATCCTGGACATTGAAATCGTCAATGGAACGGTCATCCTCATTTTGATCACCAGTATGACCGCTTCCTTTGTGACCGAAAATGCAGGAAAAAAATTACTCATTGCACAAACCAAGAACGAACCGTTGGAAGGTCCTTCCATGCGCAGTCAGCACGTGTTGGTTGCCGCAAACGAACTGAAAGGAAACGAACAGTTACTCGATTTTTCCGTACTCATTACGGACAAAACAGTCATAAACCCGATTTCGGTGGTGAGTGTACTGGAAAATGATGAGGAAGCTGAAATGCGAATCCGCCGTTCCCGCAAACACATGGATGATTTTATCACGCATTACAACAGTGGAGAAATCAACGTGCACGCTATGGCGACAATCGATCACAACCTTTCCAGTGGAATTTCACGCGTTTCCAAAGAATTGGTGGCAGATATCGTATTGATCAACGACAACTCAAAAGCCAACTTGTTTCAAAGACTTATCGGTGATGACCGGGATCATTTATTGAATGTCTGTGAGAAAACGGTTTTTTTCTGCCACTTCAACCATTCCTTTTCCAGTTACCGTAAAATTTCGGTGGTTTGCCCGGTTTATGCTGAATTGGAACAGGATTGTAAACAATGGCTTGAGCGGATCATGCGCATTTCCAAGGAATTGAACCTGGACATTGATGTGTACAGTACACGAGAAACATTTGAGAAATTCAAGGCGTATAGAACGCATCGGAAATTCAGTGCCGACCTGATGCATTTCCCTATTGAATCTCCGGAAGAGATACTGGAAAAACTGCCGGCTTTCGGTGAAAATCAATTATTCGTATCCGTTTTTGCACGCTCGGGATCTGTTTCCGCGTTTACAGGAATGGAATCGTTGCCTCAACGCATGGAAAAGGAAAATCCGAACGTGGATCACCTGTTCATTTATCCTTCACAAAGTCCGGCTGATTTATCTTATGCCGCTTACGATGACATGACCGGAAGTCCGCTCGCTGCAGGTGTGGAAACCATTCAGCGTTTATCCAAAGAAGTCGGGGGAATGTTTAAGAAGAATGAGGAGTGAGTAATTTTCAGTCCATTATCAAATCCACCAGTTTCTTAGGCGCCACATTCGAATAGGAGGTCTTGACAATGTCTTTCAAAAAGTCTTCATCCACCTTCCCGAAATAAACACGTGTCCAACCTTGTAATCCCCATTTATCAGGAGTGGGACAGCAAGCACTTTCATCCCAACTACAAAACACAGATTGTTGAATAGGTGTTAGTTTTACCACGAAGAAATCCGCTTCCGTTCCGACCGTTGCGAAAATCTTCTTTTTCACACGATAGGACTTTTTCTCGAAATGAGGTTCTTCTGTTGCTTCCGGCAACGACATTGCATAATCAAAAAGCTGGGAAAAATTTGTCATAAAGCATAGCAACTTATTAACGAATATAACGTTTCCTTGTTATAGAAGTAATTTTAATTGCTTTAATAAAAAACCCATGGCTATTATTCTGAATCTCATCGCTTTCACCGCTTGCATCATTTGGTTTCACCGATTGATAGGCAAACCGGAAAACAAGCTTATTCTTCCTGTGATCCTCGTATATCTGGCAAGTGCAATTACCTGCTTTATGCTCTCCTTTGTTTTTCAACACGACTATTTGGACGGACTTCTTCACATCATCATAAGTGGCATTTCTATCCTCCTGTTCTGGCTTTGGACAACCATTGCATTGATTGTAAAACATACTTCAAACAAACAGGTCAGATTCCTATTGACGGATCTTGCTCAAACGAGTGTATTGTTGATTGTTCCGCTGGGTGCCCTTCTCATCATAAGCAATTCCACCTTCTCACTGAAAATCGGGGGATAATCATCATAAAAACTCATCTCCTTCATAATCTCAGTAGTTCATTAACCACGAGGCACACGAAGAGCACAAAGATTATTTTAAAGATTATTGGTTGTTACTAATCAAACAAGCTCATCCAAAATTGGATCTAGCAAAACAAAAAACCTCGTGCGCTTCGTGATCTTAGTGGTCTATTCAACCACGAAGCACACAAAGAGCGTGAGGATTCTCTTTTATATGGAACAGACTATCAATCAATGACCACCATGTTCCTTCTTTTCCATTCCACTCGGTTTGCAACAAGCCGGTAATTTTTCAAATGCTGTCGGATCCGCAAGAACCTCATCTGCATTATAACCTAATAGGGAAACCTGCTTTTTTATTTCAGCCAATGAAATCACATCATTCTTGAATTTCACCGTCAATTTCCGCGAATCCACATCTAATTCTGCGAATTTGATACCTTTTGTATAATTTAACGCACCTTCAATACGTTCCTTGCATTCGCCGCATTCCGCACTTGTCTGGATGACAACTGTTTCTGTTTTAGCGGCCGGTTTCTGGCTGAATCCAAAACTGCTTACAAACAAAAGGGCTAAGATTAACAAACTATTTTTCATGGTTTCTTCTTTTTAAAATTTAAATTTTGTTGATCAGTTACTGACCTCACTTTTTTTCTACTTTTCGTTTAATCTCATATCGGAATCCGGCATAAACCACCGTTCCCATAACTGACGCCCATACACGGGTCGCATCGAAAGTCGGGTCGTACGGATTATTTGCACTGATAATCGGATTTCTTTGTTTGAAGTTAAACAAGTTCTCTCCTCCGACATATACATCCCAACGTTTGAAATGACGTGTAATCTGCGCTAAACCAACCGGCACGACTTTACTCTTTTCATTCGTTAAACGCGAACCATCCGGCAATACGACATCCGGCAAACGCATCGGGCTATATACAGAAATCGTACCATCGATTTCCCACTTTTTGTTCCTGCTCGCAAATGCCACGTTAAACAGACCTCTGTGCTGCGGAATCATCACCTGTTGTCTCAGGCTCCCGGCATAATCCGCTTTCACTTCCAGGAATTTATAAGCCAGACGGAAAGTGATCGTTTTCCAAGGCATGAAACTCAACTCGGTCTGAAAGGTACTGCTTCTGGAAACATTCCGCTGGAAACCAAAGAAAATCGAATCGGTGGATTGCTCGCGGTCAATAATCAATTGTTTGGTGAAACGTGCATGATAAAAATCCGCCGAAATGCTTGCCGCACGATTCCACCATCTCATCGTTCTGATAACTGAAATTCCCGAGTTCCATACTTCTTCCTGTTCGTTACTGCTGTTCACGATCCATGCCTTCGAAGTTGCCAATAAGGAAGAATTATCCATCACTATCGTTGGTAATCTCCAGGATTTTCCTGTTGTCACTCGAATGTCAGTAAATTCATCCAGGGTATATTTCGCATGCACTCTCGGTGAAAACTGGAACTTTTCCTTCTGATCGCTGAATGCCGTTTGATAGTCCTCACGCATTCCGGCTACCAGTACCAAACGTGTTCCCGTATAAGTATACTCGAAAAAAGCTCCCGGTGTAATCACGTTCCGATTGAAACTCACCGAATCCACATGTTGTTGCAGATCCTGGCCCACGACTGAAATTCCAACTTTGTATTTGTGCGCCGTTGTTCCGATGATTCCATCAAAAATAGCATTGATGTATCCGCGCAATTCTCTTCCGCCAAAATCCCTTAAACCATACAAACCATCCGATTGGTGGTATTTGAATTGGTACACAATCCCCAAACTTTGGTATCGCTTATTCGGGAACAGGAATCCTGTTTTGGCAAAAAACTCTGCGTGTTGGTTCGTTGTTTCGGCTTTGTATCGATTGGCAACTCCAAACAATTGTCCTCCTAATCGCTGATCGTAATAGCCGTTTACGCCAAATCGGGTCTCAAACTTTTTACCGGTGTATTCCCAGCGATTCATAAAAGAGCCCGATTTACTCAAAGGCGCGTCGCGGAAACCATCTTTGTTCCGATCCCACTCACTTTGAAGTGTTGAAACATGGGCAAAAGTTCCCGTGCTCCATTTGTCGTTGATAATTTGTCCTCCATGCACATTCAATTCGGCTCTTCCCAAACTGGAACCATATCCATTTACAAAAACGCGCTGCATGGTGGTGGGTTTACGGAATTCGACGTTGATCAATCCTGCCATGGATTCATAACCATTTACCACTGAACCCGTTCCTTTCGTAATCTGGATCGATTCAACCCAGGTTCCCGGAACCGAATTCAATCCGAAACTACTTTCCAAACCGGTCAGGAAGGGAATATTTTCCATTTGCAGCTGTGTGTAGACGCCATCCAATCCCAACAATTGGATTTTTTTTGCACCGGAAACAGCATCCGTGAAGTTCACATCAACGGTTGCATTGGTTTCAAAAGACTCTGATAAATTACAGCAGGCGGCCTTTTTCAATTCACCCTCCCCCAGATTTTCAACCTGGAGCGGTTTTAAGCGGGAAAAGGTTTTGGAATCCTGTTTGAACTCAATAATTACCTCATCCAATTCATCGATTTCAAAAAGAAAGACTTCCAATCCTGAGAAGCGATCATCTTTCGTTACGATAAGGGAATCGCTTTCGTATCCGGGAGCGGAAATAACCAATAAATCCGGTAAATCTTTAGGTAAGACCATCTCAAAACGTCCATTCTCTCCTGTGTAGACTTTCGTTTGAGCTTTTCTTAATATTACTGTTGCTTGTTTAAGCGGGATTTTTCCACCATTCTTTATTCCAAATACAATTCCCTGAAGTTGGGCTTGACTATAAGAAAGAAAAAACAGGAAAAAACCGAGTATGATAACTTTCATTGTTTTTGACGTTTAATTCGACTTCACTTTTGTAACAAAAGGAAGGAATCACAGGCGCCAAATACACAAATGAGTTAATCTTTCGAGACTTGAAAGTATGGTTGGTGGATCAGAACCCGAAAAAAGCTCCTCGTCATCATTGCCCCAAAGCACTTCGAAATGCGAGAAAAACGACAAAACAGAAACTGTTTCTATCGCTTCCGAAAAGATAGGATGTACATTCTGAAAGAAGAAAAAAGAGAATTGCCAATTGGAAACTTCATCCAAACAGCAATTATCAGAGATTGTCTCCCGATCCGAAACAATCACTTCTGTACCCGAACAACAATCCGGTTTTTCAATCATCAAATGCTCTTCCGAACATTCACCGGATGGAACGAAAACAGAATTCGACACGCTGTTATCGTGCAAACAAGTATGCTGGTAAAATGGAATTCCAATGGTACCCATAAGTACCACCACGATCATTCCCATCTGAAGCATTCGTTTCATCGAAATCAAAAGTACAAAAAAAGAAGTAGGGATAAATTGATAAAAAACTTTTAACTTGAAATGCCAACGGATTAAACTTCGTACTTTTGTTATCCTGAAAATCAAGATGAAGACAACACGGAACACAGCAGCCAGAAGTGCTATTTTAGAACTCATTAATGACTCGAATGTAGCCTTGTCACAACCTGCTATTCAACACAAATTGAATGGTTTGTGCGATCGTGTTACCATTTACCGCGTCTTGGAACGCTTATTGGATGACGGACTGATTCATAAGATCGTCAATGTAAACGGCGTAGTCAATTATGCAGCCTGTAATTCCTGTAACCACAATCACCAGCATGATCATGAGCATATTCATTTCAGTTGCCGAATTTGTGGTGAGTTGACCTGCCTGGATCAGGTGATTCCGTCATTTTCGCTTCCTGAAGGATTCCAGGCAGAAGAAACCTTCTTCACCATTTCCGGAGTTTGTAAAAACTGCAAAAATTCGGAGAAATGAGTATCAACCATGAAAAAGCGGAAAAAACTGCTTGGTTCAGTTTGGTCGGCAATTTCCTGATGGCCGTTGTGAAAGCCTTGGTCGGATATTTCGGAAACTCTTATGCCTTGATTGCTGATGCGATCGAATCGACAGGTGACGTCTTTGCTTCAGCCCTGGTTATTGTCGGTTTTCGCTATGCAAAAAGACCACCGGATGAAAACCATCCTTACGGACATGGAAAAGTAGAACCTTTAATCACTTTTGTCGTCGTTGGATTCCTGGTTGCCTCCGCCACTTTGATTATCATTGAAAGTATTTACAACATTCAAACGCCCCATAAAGCTCCGGCAGCTTACACGCTTTGGTTTATCGGAGGAATTATCATCGTAAAAGAACTGTTTTTCCGCTTTGTCTCCAAATCCGGGGATGAAACCGGTAGCACCTCATTGAAGGCCGATGCCTGGCACCATCGAAGTGATGCAATTACTTCCGCCTGTGCTTTTGTCGGAATTGCGATTGCCGTTTACATGGGTGATTCATGGGCTCAAGCTGACGATTGGGCGGCATTGGTAGCTTCCATGATCATTCTTTACAATGCTTACAAAATATTCCGGCCCGCACTTGGAGAGATTATGGATGAGCATGTACACGACGACTTTATCCTCGTTATCCGCGAAAAATCCAAGGAAGTCTCGGGAATTATCGATACGGAAAAGTGTATGGTCCGGAAATCCGGAATGCGTTATTGGGTCGATTTGCACATTCATGTGGACAGGAACTTAAGTGTTCATGAAGGTCATACCATTGCTCACAACCTGAAAAAGCATTTGATGGATGAAATCCCTGAGATCGAAGACATCCTGGTCCATGTGGAACCATCTGAATCGAAAATTGAAAATTGAAAAAATCACAAAGCTTTTCAATTCTGCATTTTACATTTTCAATTTGCCCTATCTTTGTACCATAAAATAAACATACAAACATCATGACATCAGTTCCAGTTACAGTATACGTCGAAATGACACCCAATCCAAACACGATGAAATTCGTTGCAAACAAATATTTGTTGATCAATGGAGAGTCGGTTGAATTTCATTCAGGTGCAGAAGCCAAAGGTTATTCACCATTAGCAGAAGAATTATTTCATTTCCCTTTCGTAAAAACAGTTTTTATCACCGCAAATTTTGTAACGATCGCTAAAAATGACTCTATTTCATGGGATTTCGTTACCATGGAATTACGTGAATTCGTTAAGAATTGGATTGCTGAAGGAAAAGACATCCTGATCCAAATGCCGGTTGCAAAATCGAAACCTGCCGGCAGCGACGAATCAAAGCCCGCAAAAGAATATGCTCCGTCCGAATACGATGACGCTATCCGTTCTTTATTGGATGAATATGTTCGTCCGGCGGTAGAAGGTGACGGTGGCGCAATCGATTTTGTTGGATTTGAGGAAGGAACCGTAACAGTAGCGCTTCGTGGTGCCTGTTCAGGTTGTCCGTCCAGTACAGCAACATTGAAAGGCGGGATTGAAAACCTATTGAAGCAACATTTACCGGATGTAAAAGAAGTCGTTGCAGAATCTTTGTAAGATTTATTGAATATCATATGAACCTGGTGGGGACGCGATTAATCGTGTCCCCATTTTGCTTTTTAAAAAACTTTCATGATCATTTATGGAATTTCCGGATGCCTGACATCTCTATGGAAATCAATTAAAATTCAGATCATGAAAACAATCACATTTATCGCAACTTTATTCCTTACAGGAATGACTTTCGCACAAAACACATTCGGAGATATCATTGGGACCTTCACTAAACCGGATAAAAAAGAAGGGATTTTTGGAGCTTATGCTGTAACAACCAGAGGGGATCAAGTCTTCAAAGCATCAACTGACGAAGATGGAAGATATCGAATCTCAGCTGTTCCGGCAGGAAGCTATCGGGTCTATTTTATTTATGAAGGCGACACTACTTATTCAAAAAGCATGGTAGAAGTAGCACCTGACGGTTTTGGAGACAATGGATTAGTCGCTCAGTCAAATTCCACAGTAATTGAAGAAATAGTTATTTCTGAACCTATTTACAGATTAACTAAAGGTGTAGCACCGGAAATTAAACTGACTAAAAAGGATATTGTACACATGCCTGTGAAGTTTAACGCGAAACAAATGGTTGCATCCATGACTTCTGATGTGAAACTGACAGATGACGGGCAACTGATTTTCAGAGGAGCAAGAAAAGGTGATGTGATCAATTACATTGATGGGGTAAAAATGACCGATGTTCAAAATGTGCCGAGTGCAGCTTTGGGATATGTCATGGTTTACTCAGGAGCAATCCCCGCAAAATACGGAGACACAACCGGTGGAGTGGTTGTCATGGAAACCTTGAGTTACTTTGATCTGCTAAGAGAATACAATAACAGACCATAAAAACCATCCTTTACAAAAGAGGGGTTGTCCAAAAGACAATCCCTTTTTTATTTGGACAACTATAGATACAAAGTTCACATAGGAATTCCTGTATTACAACTATGTGATCTACTTTGGTTTTTATTCCGGGAAAAAATTCGGACTCGATTCTTGCATCGGAGCCATGTATTTTTTCAAATTCTGTTCGTCCTGCTGATTCAGGATCATCAACATATTGTCGGATTCCACGATAATGTAATTCTCCAATCCCTGGATCAGGGCCAATTTGTCATTCGGTAAGTTTACAATGCAATTTTCAGAATTGATCATATGCACATTGTCCCCGATAACTGCATTTCCATTATAATCCTTATCCAGGTGGGAATACAAACTGCCCCAAGTTCCTAAATCGGACCAATCGAAGTTCGACAATACGACATCTACGTTCTTCGCATTTTCCATCACTGCAAAGTCAATTGAAATATCCTCGCAGGCAGCAAAAGAAGCATTGACATAAGCTTGTTCTTCTGATGTATTGTATTTTTGGGATTCATCCATAAACAAATGGAACAACTCCGGTTTGAATTTCTCCAAGGCATTCAAAATTGTTTTTGCACGCCAGATAAAAATCCCTGAGTTCCAATAATAATTTCCGCTTCTCAGGAAAATTTCAGCCAATTCCCGGTTCGGTTTTTCGGTGAAATGCTTCACGTCTTTTACCTGACCCGGAAGAATATCTCCATCCTCAACGAATTCGATATAACCATAACCGGTATCAGGTCTTGTGGGTTTAATTCCCAACGTAACCAAACGATCTTCTTTATTAGCTGTTGAAATTGCCGTGTTTACGATCTCTGTAAATTTATCCTCTTTCAGGATCAGGTGATCCGAAGGGGCAACGACCAATGTCGCATTCGGATTGATCGCATGAATTTTAGCTGCAGCATACGTGATACAAGGCGCCGTATTCTTTCTTTCAGGTTCCGTCAGGATCTGACTGTCTTTCAACTCAGGAAGCTGCTCCTTCACCAGGGAAGCATAATTTGCATTGGTGACAATATAAATATTTTCAGCCGGGGCAATATGCAATAAGCGTTCAAATGTCATTCTCAGTAACGACTTTCCTATCCCAAGAACATCTAAAAATTGCTTTGGCCGTTGAACAGTTGACATAGGCCAGAATCGGCTTCCGATTCCACCGGCCATAATAACGCAGTAATTATCTTTCATTTGTGTTTTCTAAAAGTTGAACTGTAGCAAGAGAATGAATCAAAAACTGCCGCTTCGAAGGTACTTCGGTACATAAAAACCGCGTACGTCTCAACTCTCCTTTTACAAAGGTTTTTCCTTGCAAAACAAATGTAGCATTTTTTGGAATCTCCTCAAGTATTATCTCCCCTCCTTCGCGCTTATCGTATTGTCTCAAAACACGCGACAGTTGTGTGTCTGTACACGAAGAAGCCTTCATATTTGTTAAACTTGTCATCAGGGCAATCTCGATATCCTTCGGAAGTAAACCTGTTTGAATAGCCGGCCACAATAGTTTTCGGAATTCGGTTTTCCATTCTTCCCCATGCGGTTTGATCCGGAATCCAAAATCGAGATAGACGCGCAAATGTGCGAATTCGTGAAGGGTCGTGATTAAAAAATTATAT
Source organism: uncultured Fluviicola sp. (assembly GCA_965650135.1). Classification (GTDB taxonomy): domain Bacteria; phylum Bacteroidota; class Bacteroidia; order Flavobacteriales_D; family Crocinitomicaceae; genus Fluviicola. The sequence goes on along the minus strand of CBFGNC010000005.1, from coordinate 223,211 downwards.
GGATTCAAATTTCCATTCACAGAGATCCGGTGAAATGTCTCTCCTTGTTGTGGCGCCCGGTAATCTCCCAATTTGGTTGCCCTTGGATTGGTAATAGCAAAACGCACCGGATGATTCAGTAATAAATCCGCCACCATCAATTCAAATCCACTTGGCAGATATGGTTTTAACTGCTGAATATATTTTTCCTTCTTTGTCAATTTTGTCTCCAATAATACAAAAGTAATTACATTTTCAGGTTCCGGTTGAAATTGGTTCAACAAGTTATGAATCAGTCCTGGTGAATAATCCATAATTGAGAATTAAAAATGGATAATTGAAAAGTGACGGAATCGAAAACATGAACGTTTGTCTTCATCAAAAGCTTTGCTTTTTCTCCTTTTCAATTCTCAATTCTCCATTTTCAATTGTTTTTCTTTTAACTTTATATCCGAAATGGGGATAATACAAAATATCGGCAAGTATTTCATGATGATGTGGATCGTGTTTTCAAAGCCAGAAAAATGGAAAATTTTCCGTAGACGTTTTTTCCAGGAAATGGAACTCATCGGGGTTAAATCCATTCCGATCGTTGCCTTGATGTCTGCCTTTATGGGAGCTGTAATTGCATTGCAGACCGCTTCAAATATGGACAACCCGCTTCTTCCATCCTACACAGTCGGATACATCACACGTTCTTCAACTATATTAGAGTTTTCTCCGACGATCATCTCACTGATCCTGGCGGGAAAGGTGGGTTCGAATATTGCTTCGGAAGTTGGAACCATGCGCGTTACTGAACAAATTGATGCATTGGAAATCATGGGGGTGAACTCATTGAGTTATTTGGTTCTTCCAAAAGTGACGTCCGCAATGATCTTCTTTCCGATACTGATCATTTTTTCTATCGGACTAAGCTTAATCGGTGGTTGGCTGTCTCTGAAACTTTCCGGACTTTCATCAACAGAAACATATATTTACGGGATCCGCTTCTTTTACAGGGATAGTGATATTGTTTACGCTCTGACTAAAACGGTTGTCTTTGCCTTTTTGATTACTTCGATTGCATCTTTCAAAGGATATTACACAAGCGGTGGTGCTTTGGACGTTGGTAAATCGTCAACAGAAGCGGTAGTAAGTGCCAGTGTTGCCATTTTGATCGCGAATTTCTTCCTAACTCAAATGTTCCTGTTGTAATGATTGAAGTTATCCACGTCAATAAAACTTTTGGTGACAATCAGGTTCTCAAAGATGTCAGCGCTTCTTTCGAAAAAGGCAAAGTCAACCTCATCATAGGTCAGTCAGGCCAGGGAAAATCCGTACTTGCAAAATGTATCGTGGGTCTTCATGAAGTGGATTCAGGACAAATTTTGTACGACGACAGGGATTTCACGAAAATGGACCGTTTGCAGCGCAAGGAAATCAGACAGGAAATCGGAATGCTATTTCAAGGTTCCGCTCTTTTCGACTCCATGACGGTAGAGCAGAATATCATGTTCCCTTTGACAATGTTCACCAAAATGAGCAAAAAGGAAATGCAGGATCGCGTGGATTTTTGTTTGGACCGCGTAAATCTTGCAGGAAAAAATGGGCTTTATCCGGCTGAATGTTCCGGAGGGATGCAAAAACGAATCGCCATTGCCCGTGCAATTTCCATGAATCCGAAATATTTGTTTTGCGATGAACCGAACTCCGGATTGGATCCTCAGACATCGATCCTGATTGATAATCTGATTCGTGAAATTACTTATGAATATGATATCACAACGATCGTAATTACACACGATATGAACTCTGTAATTGAAATCGGTGACAGTGTCATTTTCATTAATCAAGGTCAGAATTGGTGGCAGGGAGACCGTAAATCCATTATTACGACAGACAATAAGGAAATCAATGATTTTGTATTTGCTTCGGACTTTATGAAGGAGATCAAGGAGAAGATGAAAGAAGAATAATTATCGAAGACATTCGCTTGATAATTGATAATTAAATTCATTGATAATTTTTAATAATAAATCTTCAAAATCATCGGTTTCGCTTCTTTATCAATGATCGGAATCAATTCCTCGAAATAATTCTCTGATAGCATAGCGCAACCCAAACTGTTACAGATCGGATAATATTGCTCTTCGTCCGGGACACAGCTGTATCGATGCAGAACAATAGCTCTTGCCGCTGCTTGATCATTCGATTTTTCCAACCCTGCCAATTTGTATGATTTCCCGAAGTTTCCCTGGTATGAACCTCCAACTTTGTACAGACCCAATGAAGTCATGTATGAATTTGGAATATTGCTGAACCGGAGTGAATCGGTTCCCGCGATTTCCGATCCCGATCCATGTGCGCAGAGTCCTTTGGAAATCACTTTACCCGTTTTCAGGTCAACTACAAACAATCGGAAATACTTGGATGGGATCTTCATATCGATCAGGATGGCTTTTTGACTTGAATAGAGTGCTCCTTTGTTTTTAATATAATTCCTGACTGATTCGATCTGACGGGGAAGCTCCAGAATGAAACGGGTGGAATCATAATCGGATTCCGGTATGGTTTCTTCCGATTCACCCAAATTCAGTTGAGATGTCTGCGCTTGATTATAGGTACAGGCACAAATAAAAAGGATAAAGGCAATAAAATACAATTTGGTCATTTTCAGTTTTTTGTTCTAACGCTAAAAATCAATTCGGGTACAAAATAGTTACTAATTACGAATTCCAAATTACGTGTGACGAATTACTACCTCACCTAACGTGTCAATTTCCACTTCTCAATCAGGAATTCGGTATTCGTAATTATACCAATTGCTTTTTATTATATTTATAAAAATAAAACGTGCCATGAAGAGAAGGACACTTGCAATTGTAATAGGAATTATACTCGGAGGATTATTCATTGCTCTCGGAGATAGTTTATCCACGTACCTTTTTCCTTTGAAGAGTCCGATTCCAACAGATCGCGCATTCATCTCCGACTTTTATGAAAATGAAGTTCCTTTCGGATTCAAATTCACTATCGTACTGAATTGGGTGGTTTCTGCTTTTGTTGCGGCAATTGCCAGCACCTTTATTTCAGGCAGGGATTCTTCGATTCCCATGCTTGCGTCAGTCGGTGTTTTAAACTTCCTGACCCTTCTACAAATCATTTTGGCCCCATATCCGCAATGGATGTTGATTTCCAGCTTATTGATCTTCATCCCGGTGGGATACATCGCTTATTTTTTAATCCGAAAAAAGAAAACGGATGAGGGAATTTGATGAAAGAATCACACATTATATTTCAAAATCTGCTGATTTTGCGCAACCCATATTGAATCAGTTAAGGGAAACTGTTCATCTCTTTTGTCCCCAAGTTGAAGAAGGAATGAAATGGAGCATGCCGTTTTTCATGTACCGTGGAAAGATCCTGTGCAATATGGCTTCATTCAAAAATCATTGTTCCTTCGGATTTTGGCTTCATTCCGAAATGAGTGATCCCTACGGATTATTCAAACGGATTAAGGATGGTGGAATGGGTAGTTTAGGGAAGATCACTTCATTGGCTGACCTCCCGAAAACAGATCATTTGGGAGCTTGTATCCTGGAAGCAATGGCTTTAACGGAACAAGGAACAACACCCCGGGAGTTAAATCAAAAAGTCCCGAAACCACGTTTAGAACCGCCTTCGGAATTAATCGAATTGCTGGAATCCAATCCGAAAGCAAAAGCTACATTCGAATCCTTTCCTCCTTCCCACCAAAAGGAATATATCAACTGGATCAGGGAAGCAAAACGGGAAGAAACCAAACAGCGCAGATTGCAGCAAACGCTTGAAAACCTGTTGGAAGGAAAGTCAAAAGACTGGAAATATATGCGTTAACCGATTTTCGCCCACCATTGACCGATTTTGATTAAACAACTCCTGATTAGTCTTATACCTTTGCCTTATAAATCTTTCAGATCATGGAAACAGATAACATTCGCACGGAAATAGAACACGAAATTTTAAAAGCACAGAAAAGTCATCGTCGCGGAAAAATAGCAGGTGGATTGGCCATTGTTTTCTTTGGAACAATTTACTTATTGGAACAACTAGGTTACAACATCCCTTCTTATTTACTCAGTTGGCAAATGATTCTAATCGTAATCGGAATTATTGTACTGGTTAAGCACAAATTCAGAAAATTCCATGGATATCTCCTCATCATTATTGGTAAGTTATTTCTTCTCGCTGAATGGTATCCGAACGTCATTAACGGCAAGATCATATTTCCGATCGCGTTAATCCTGATCGGTCTGATCGTTGTCTTTTCAAAAAACAAACGATGCGGCCGAAACAGCAGAAGACACCGGTTTTCAAAGGAGAACTGGAAACACATTCATGAAGCGCATAAAAGAGGTTACTCTGCGTACAATTACAACGAGGATGATTTCATTGACAGTGTCAGTTTTTTCGGAGGAATCACAAAAACAGTAGTCAGCAAGAACTTTAAAGGAGCGGATATTGTTTCTTTCTTCGGGGGAACCGACGTAAATCTTTCACAGGCAGATTTTCAGGATCGAATCGTAGTCGATGTCACCAATGTATTTGGAGGAACGACTTTGACAATACCCAACAACTGGGAAGTTATTTCGGAAGTTGCAAGCATCTTCGGATCATTCGAAGACAAACGTCCGCCACATCAGCGGGATGCAGGTGAAGAAAGCAAGGTACTTGTATTAAGAGGAACCTGCATGTTCGGCGGAATCGAAGTGAATAGTTTCAGCAAATAAAAAAAGATGTTTTTAAGAACCAGTACAAAAGTGCAATTACTCTTCATCGTTTGGACGGTGATTGCAAGTTTTGTATTTTTCTTTGCATTGTTGGGAAATCATTTCCCATTCGATATCGCCTGGAAAGACGCACTTTTTTCCGGACTGATCATTTCGGTTATTTCCCAGATTCTTTATTTCATCCAAACATATTCTCACGCGAAAAGACCAGTTAATTTTTCCAATTTCGGTTTGGTATTGGTTCTGACAGCAATTTACCAACTTTTAATAAACAGCGCATTCAAACTGGTCTTGGGTGATGAACGCTGGACGCAATACATTCGTCCGTTCGAAGGTGCACGCGCCTTTATTGTTTTCTTCATTCTCATCTCCGTGAGTTTGTATTGGTGGATCAATAAGAATCAACAGATCCAATCACAAGTACACCAGCAACTGATCGAACAGGAACGTGCATTGACGAAAGCGGAACTGGACAATATCCACCAACAATTGCAACCGCACTTTCTGTTTAACAGTTTGAATTCGATTGGAGCTTTGACGGAAATCAATCCAACAGAAGCCAACCGGATGATTTTATTGCTGAGTGATTTCCTGAGGGGAACCTTACGAAAGGACATTCAGACCCTGATTCCTATTTCAGAGGAGATCGAGCAGGTAAAACGTTACCTGGAAATCGAAAAGATTCGTTTCGGTCATCGTTTAAAAACGGAATTCAATATTGATGAAGGTTGCATGGAAACCCCGGTTCCTCCCCTTTTATTACAACCCGTAATTGAAAACGCCATTAAATTCGGATTGTATGGTTCTACCGGTGAAGTCACCATATATGTTGGCGTCAAGCACCATGAAAACGGGCTGGAAGTCGAAGTCAGAAATCCGTTCGATCCCGATTTCACCCAATACAAAACCGGGAAAGGATTCGGTCTCACCAGTATCAAACGCAGATTGATGCTTCTTTTCAATCAATACGACCTATTAACCACCGAGAAACAAGATAAACTATTCATTACTAAAATTTTGATTCCGAAATGATTAAGGCATTCATAGTAGACGACGAACCGCTGGCAAGAGAGGTTGTTAAAAAGCATTTGCAAAAATACGCAGACATTGTTCTTGTCGGAGAGGCAAGCGATGGATTTGAAGCATTGAAGTTAATTCCTGAAGCAAAACCCGACTTACTGTTTTTGGATATTCAAATGCCGAAAATTAACGGGTTCGAATTATTGGAATTACTTTCAGAAAACCCTTCCGTCATTTTCACCACTGCATTTGATGAATTTGCTTTAAAAGCATTTGAAGTGAACGCATTGGATTACCTATTGAAACCCTTCTCTGAAGAACGTTTCGATTCTGCTATAAGTAAAAAAAGAAATGCAGAGCTAAGCGGTGAAATGAAAAACGACATCCCACTTCAGATAATTCATGAACAAAATCGCATTGTCGTAAAGGATGGAACTGAAATCAAGATCATCCCTATTGACGACGTGGATTATATAGAAGCCTATGACGACTATGTAAAAATCTATCAGGGGAAGAAATACATCTTGAAAAAACAAACGATGAATCATTTTGAACAAGTTCTCCCCAAAGATCAGTTTATCCGGATTCATCGCTCGTACATACTAAATGTCAATCAATTAACAAAAATCGAGTCGTACGAAAAAAATAGCTATGTTGCAATTTTAAAGAGCGGAACAAGCATTCCTATTTCCCGCTCGTCTTATAGCGAATTAAAATCCAGACTAGGCTTATAGTAACCGTCGCCAAATGAAAAACAAGGTTCAGAAGCTCTTTATTTCTATCGGTACCTAGTCATCCTCTCTGGAGAAAATGTTACAGCTTGACGAAATCACTTTTTAATCAAAAATAATCCCAGGCAGGTCTTTAAAAAGATCTGCCTTTTTCTTTCCGGAAAATAGGTTTCAATTGCACTGATTTCCAAATTGATTAAATTATAATCATTTTATAGCTCTTATTTTTACTAGTAAAAATAAGAAAATAATGAAAAAAGATTAATTTTTAATCAAAAAAATTTGTTTTATCAAAGAAGATTACTTATCTTTGTATTGTAGCAAGTCCGGACAAGGAATTGCTCGAACAACAACCTTATTATTAACCATTATAAATTGAATCGTGAAACGAATTATCATCCTTTCCGTCGGTACGGCGACACCTAAAGTTATCAAAGCTCTTTCAGAAGCTTTTGAAATCAATCAGGAATTATTGTTCAAAATCCTTTACAATGCACCCGCAGTGTTTTTGGACAATGCTGATGAATCACTGGTAGAAAAAGCATCTATTATTTTAACAGAACTCGGGCTGGAGGTTCTTGTTCAGAATATGGATGAAAACCCGCCGGTATCAACAGAAGCTCTTGATATCGCCATTTATATCAATGATCCGGTGAAATTAAGCACCGTCAACAAACAGCTGTCTCAATTTCTGGGCTGTACTGAAAATGAATCTCTGCAACTTTTGCTCAATGAACCAAGCGTGATTTTGGGTGGAGTTTCTATGGCCACAGCAGAGAGCTTGCAAAAACAACTTCATGCTGAAGTGATCGCAAGCAACCCGAAGATGGATTTATACACCATCGAATTCATTGCAGAATCAGAAAATGACCGCTTAAAGTTGATTAACCTCATCAAAAACCAGGAAATCACAATTCCTGAAGGAGAAACAAAATGGGTTCGCAACTTAACCTATGAACAGATGAACCAGTTTCTCACACGCTATCGATCACAGCATGAGGTTAAGATCTACAATCAAAGTTATTCCAGATATCGTATTCTTCTGGAGAATTTTGACCTGACGAATACTTCCCAAACTAACTTTTTGATTACTCAAATCGGGATGCCACAGGAAGTACTCTCAGAAATTCACGCCAATCTTCCGGTTTTACTGGATGAATCAGTCAACTACGGAACGCTCCGGGAAAAATTAGCTCTGTATAAACAGGCCGGTTTAGACTGTTCCGAAGAACAGATTCCATTCGGAAGATATGTCCTTTCAATCAGTAACATTACCGATCAAGGAAAAGCAAGGGAAATCCTGAGCAAATTTTACAAAGAAGTCAATTTAGACAAAACTACAGATGTCTGGAAAGCCCCTTTGCCCCTCGGTGGTACTTTGAGCAGACTACTCGAAAAACAGCTGGAATATATCGGATGTGAAATCGAATACGAATACTAACCACTATGAACGAAAACAAACCTAACCTCCATCTCCAAATCGCTGAAAACGGAAAAATCCTCGCTTTAAATGGAGATTACAAAGAAGCATTGCGTCACTACAAAGAGGCCATGCGGATGTGTCAAACAGTTGAGAATTCAGAAGTATTCCTGCAGCATTACAGTTTGTGTGCAATGGAATCACTGGAATTGATGGAGGCACACGAAGAAATCATCACTTTTTGTGATAAAAGCATCGACTTCCTGACACCAAAAAAGGCAGACCGAACCGATGAATGGTTCAGGAAAAATCTCGCATCACTCTGGGAACGGAAAGGAATCCAGTATATCTACCTGGATGAAAAACCAGAGGCGATCGAAGCTTTTAGTACAGCTATCAAAGAGGCAGCAAACCTTCCATTACCATTGAGTAAAGACCTATTAAATTGGCTTCAAAGAGGATACGCTGTTACACACAAGCAAGTGCGTGATTTACAAGACAGACATCACTACTTTACGGTTCGTAAAGAAAATGTCAACGCAAAAATAGCAGTTCAACTGCCGGAAATGATCAATCCGTTCTAAACCAACGTTTATACGAAATCGCAGGCGGTATTAGCTGCGCGCGAAGCTGAAAACATCCACCTGTCTCTTCATCCCTGAAAAGAACCGGGCCGGGATTGTCACGCCAAAAAAATGGACCGACAAGAGTGATCCACCTGCGTTTCGTAGAAACATTTAAAAACAATTAATTTATGAGTGATTTAACCAAATTCAGTGATGGAGCTTCCATTCTGCAGCAGGTCGATGTCAGTGACATCTTTAAGAACCTCGCTCTCGGAATTGCAGAAGCTCAACAGAAACTAGATGACAATTCGATAGCCCAGGCTGTTAAATTGGCAGAAACAAAGATCGGCAATGAATCCTTGTTGGATTTAGGGTTCGCTCCGGTATTCTACGCATTCCAATATGCAGATATCAGCGCCAGCATTTATTTAAAAATGGCCCTGAAAGAATCATTAGAATTCGGATTCGGACTGGATCTTCAAATAGCCAAGAACAAAGGATACAGTGAAGATACACACGACTTTTTGAGTGAAGATAATTACTCGGAAACAACGGAAGAATACAAAGCTTCCAGACAAATCAGTTTCCGGGCCAAAGAAAAAAAAGCCGTAAAGATCAACAAAACTTTCGTCAGCCAGAAAGAAGATCTCAAAGCTAAAAGCCGGGTGGAAAAATTCAAACGCGACATCAAGACGCAAGCTTCCGTAGACCAGGTTTACGATGAAATCCATTCCAGAACACTTACCGAAAATCATAGTCGCGGTGTGGATGTTTGGATGGAAGGAGGTTATCTCCGTATCGAAGAAGGCCTGCATTTCGGAGTTACAGGAGTCGGTGTTTTGAAAATTCAGGACTTCGGTTCTGCGACAAACTATGATGTGAATAATTCTTCCACAACTCCCGGAAGCTTCCCAATAGCAAGCTTTAGTGACTCGTTCTTTCAATCAGTTTCCAGTGATACAGACACTTTTGTTTATGGTTTAACCAAAACAGGAGATCTGTATACCCTAATCGGGAGTAACTGGGTTCCTGTTTCAAGCAAGATGTATTTCGGATACAACAGCGACGAGATCCGTTACAATACCAACCTGAAAGATGGACCAACCGATGGTGCGGATTTTGACCCTGTGAACCCAACAACTGCCGCTAATAATCAAAATTACGCTGAGCATCATTTGATTCACAAAGTATTGCGTCTGATTCAAAACAATGATCCCGGCGCATCCATCACAATTACGGGAATGTCGGATCCGAAAGGTGGAACCAACCCCAAAAATCAAAGTTTGGCGGAAAGACGTGCTGAAAAATTGCGTGATCACATCTTCGGATCTGTAGCTCCTGTAAACGTAAAAACTGCAGGAACAACCAATGCAACCGGAAACAGTGACTTGTTGAAACGTTATGCGAAAATTGAATTGGATAGCGATTACATCATTTTAATTGGTGATGCCGTAACTGGGGATGCTTCAACAGATTCAACTGTGAACAAATTTGTCTATGCTGCTCATGGAACTGCTGAGTCATTCAAGTTCATCGATGTAATGTATGGATCCGAGCATTTGACTACAACAGATGATTCCGCGATGGATATCATTGATGCCCTTAACATTCAAAACCATCAAATCGAAGAAACTTCGGACAACCTTCATTATTTATTGGACAATGAAGCGATTGTGAAATTTTCATTGTTCACAAACCAATCGGAGGAAATCGAGATTGAGGATACCAATGAAAGCAGCAGCGAAGGGACAGAAAATTCAACTTCGTTCTTCTCAGGGAAAACAAAAAATCAAAAGTCCCTTCTGAATGACTCGGTCAGCAGTAAATCGCAGGACAGTTCGTTTGCCTTAGGTGCAAGTGTGGATTTCAGAATGTCCCGTCAGTTTGAAATGTCCATGGAAGGAAATTCCTCCATGTCGGCCCGACTGGTTTCAGTTTCTGCACCGGATAACTTTGTAGAGTACCTTAAAACCGTCTACGCAAATCAATCTACGGGAGGATAGTATTAACCTATTAAATCCTAGTACATGCCAGCAATTGAAACAATAACAAGCACGCTTACGAATTCCCCGCTTTCATCAATGATTGAAAACATGGGACTTTCAATAGCAACAGCGCAAGCGGCGTTGGACGGAAATTCCATCGAAATGCTTAAAAATCTCGCCTCCAGCACTGTAGAAATCGGAGGGAATCAAGTCAGCCTATTGAATTTAGGCTTTGTTCCAAGTTTCTACGCTTTTACGGAAGCAAGTTTTGATGCAAAAATGGATTTCTCCATGTCCGAATCGACTTCTTTCGACGCAAGCGGTGTGGTTTCAGTAGAAACAAAAGTGGTTTCGACCACCATTAGTGCAGGTTACGCACGCAAATTCGATCAATCAGCTTCGGCTTCATCGAGTATCGCAGCCCGCATGGTTTCACTGCCTCCGCCCGAAAATCTAGTTACACTTCTGAAAAATTTAAGTACAGAAGGAAACACAACAACGTAATCTTTTAATCAACACAAAAACAACAAAGTATGTTTGAAAACACCAAACCACGCATTGGTCAGGAACTTCTTGACGTGCCTATGGGCGACATGATTCGCCAAATGGCTTTTGCAATCGCAGAAGCACAAATCGTCCTGGATCAGAACTCTATTGACGTAGCCGAAATGATGGGCGGTTTAACAACCGTTACAGATGAGGCTGGAAATGTCACTTTCCACGACAGCCGCGTTTATTTCGGATCAGAAAAAATATCGAGAGCCGAGGCCATTGTTCGCCACAACAGTACGACAAATATCCAGCAAAAAGCAGAAATTCGTGCATTGTTGGGAACCGGTTACTCACCGGTAGTTGCTGCTGTTCCAAGTGGTTTCACCCCAGGAACCACGAAACTTGCAACAACTGACTACATCGACTTCCAGGGATCCTATTACATAGGTAATGGAACCGGAGCTCTTGATAATGCCGCAAGTCAGGTAGCGTATGGAGATTTGGAAATTACTTCATCAGTTGCGTCAGATACAACGACTTTCGTAAGTCTCCCGCGAAGAATTTCGATGTTGGAATGTGGTTTTACCCCAACATTCTATCAATTCGTTGATACGATCATTGAAGTGAAGATCTCGATCAAGTACACCCAGGAAGGAACTTACAACACGAACACTGCTGTAAGTAACCAATCCACTGCAAGACGCATCGGACTTGGTTTCGGAAGATTGAGAGCAGGAAAAACCGTACAGATTGCACAAGTGAATGCAGCTTACTCCCAAAAGTATAGCTACTCAGCTGAAGGATCCAGTTTACTTCGTACGAAGTTGGTACCGATTCCTGCACCAGCGATCCTGGAGCAACGTATCCAGCGACTAATGGATGAGGAGTTCAACGAGACTCCACCAACGGCATAATTAGCCCTGAGCAGCTATCAAAGAGGCAGCTGCTCTTTTAACCCTTAATCAATTAAGCATATGGCAGAAATTGGAAGAGAGCTCTTAAATGCTCCATTTCCTCAATTGGTTCGAACGCTTGGTGTAGGGATTGCCGAGGCTCAATATGCACTCGATCGTGTTTCTATCAAAATCGCGCAATTAATGGCGGGATTCAAAATGAATGATGACGGAACCCTGGAACGTGATGAAACTGCGTTAATCGTACTCAGAGAAGGTGATGCCGGAGTCAGTTTATTGGCACTTGGTTTCACGCCAACATTCTATCAATTCGTGGAAACATATATTGAACTCAGGTTGGCCATTTCAATGAAAACTGAACAGGAGACCAAAGCAGAAAGTTCTGTTGGAGGTGTTGCCTGGTCACCATTCGGTGTAGTTGCAGCCTCTGTAAATGCCAGTTATTCTCAGAAATACCAATACGAAGCAAACGGAAGTTCCGAAATGCGGACCAAACTCGTAACTGTTCCGGCTCCTGCAATGTTCGAAAGTCGCTTGAAACAACTGATGGACGAATCAGAAATTGAGCGGGTTCAACCCACTCTTACCGAAGAATAAATACTAACCTATTCTAAAACAAGATTATGACAAAAAGTTGGAAAAAACTCGTCAAAACCACTGATTTCGATTCTAATAACGAAAGCGAAAACTCTTTTAGTAGTATCCAGTTAACCCTCGATGAAATTGCATCGCAAAACCGGGAATTGGATGAATTGTTGAAGGAACGGCAATCTTTGGAAAATGAGATGGGCAATTTACTTCAATCCACTGATCCTGTAGCAGAAGATCCTCGGTTTACCGGTACTATCGAATCGTTTAGAAGTAAGCGTGAGAAAGAAAAAAACAGAGCCGCTCAAAAGAAAAAACTGGAAGAGCGGCTCTTAAAAAAGAGCAAAGAAATAGAGATGTGGGAAAAAAATCAGGATCGACTGAAAAGAAAACTCGCTCTCCAAAGAAAAACTTTGCCTAAGAAAGAAACTGAACAAGATCCTTCAACCAGCCTAAAAGCACTTAAATCAACAAAAAAAGGTTCCGGGGAACTTTGGTCTGATACCAATCTCATACGGAAAAAGAAAGATGAAATAGAAAGAAAGAAAAAAGTGCTTACCGACGAAATCAAAAAAGTGACGAAGGTTCCCGAACAAATCAGGAAACTCAAAACCGAACTTGATTCACTCGGACAGAAGGATCTTGCGAAGTTTCAAAAAAAACTGGAGCAGGTGAAAACAGCTGCAGAGCTTCCAACACGGATTCGCAGGATAAAGGATGATTGGAACGAAAGACGTGAAACCGAAAAAGAAAAACTACGGGAAAAAGTCAGTGTTAAAAAACTTTCGGAAAAACTGGAAGAGGCAAAGCGCTTCGGTCAGAAAGTGAAATCGGATGTTAAGGATTCCTTGGAATCCCTGGAATCAAAAGTTCCGGAAATGAAGGATCTGACTGATAAACTGGAGAAAGAATTGTCTTTGGATGATCGTCAAAACAACCTTTCCGAAAACGCATCTGCTAAAAAAGCAGAACAAAGAGAAACCGAAGAAAAGGAGACAGAACTCCGGGAAAAACGAAAACTAGAATTCCTCTCCAGAAAAAAGGCCGAACGAAAAGAAGAAGAGCGGTCAAATAGAAAGAAAGAACGCAAAAACGAAAAATACATTTAAAAATGAGTCAATCAACAACCAATTCGCTGGCCTTGCACGAAATAATCCTCAGCATCGCAGACAGTTTGAATGAGGCGCAAGAACACTTGCGCAGCATGCCTCCGTATGATGAATACGGCAGGCCCAATACCCTATATCAACTTCCTTACCTGGATTTTAACCTGGAAGTCATTTCACAATTCGAGTCTACATCAACTGAGGACGCTACTGTAGTAATCCCCAGATCTACGGGAGGATCAACTCTTCCACAGGTTTCACCTGCAAACCTGATCCGGTTCTCCCCGTTTCGGAGCACCGAAACAACTACTAAGAACCAAGGTATCATTACCAGTACCATTTCGGGAAGATTTGTTGCCGTAATGCCTAATGAAGGATTGTCACAAATCCTTTTGAATTGTTCTGCAGAAATTACAGACACGGATCCGGATTATGTCGAATACCGATTAGTTATCAGGGCGGTCAATGCAGTCAATGAGCCGATAGCCGGGCAACGGATCGAAATCAATTTCGATGAATTAACCTCACTCGGTTTCAATTCAGAAGCACCGGTTACAGCTCCAATTTTTACAGGTTCCAAAGATGGTTATACCGACAGTGGAGGAAAATTCAGTGTCTATGTCAGAATGGACATTACGGATTATGACACCGACAAAACACTTGTTTTTGTAGCCAATAGTGGAACACAATTTTCATCAATCGCAATTAGTAAGCCATGATAGATTTTCAAAACACCTTAATCAAACTTATAATTTTTGATACGGAAGGAGTAACATTAAATAATTACCCTGTCATCGTTCAATATTATAATTTCCTGAATCAGGCCTGGACCAATCTTTATACACAAACAATCATCAAAGGAGGTATTTACATCCAGGGAAACATTGATAGCCCAACAACAGAGGAAATTCCATTCTTCGATTACATCCGCGACGGGCAAATTCCTCCGATCCGGATCATTCCTGCGGAACACATTGCCACCGGGACTGAAAGTCAGCAAGTGATTGCAAGTACCTGCGCCTTTAATTTCTATGAAGACCAAGGCTACTTGTTCGAGTTCCATTTCGGTACGCTTTGGATGGTTCCTGAAGAAGTTACTACAGCCTTAGGCGCTAATTTCAAAGGTTTTATACCACTTACAAGTCCGTATCCTACTAGCCGCCCTGTAACCGAGCCTGACCACTCTCCTATTCCTATCAATGAACTGTATACAAACCTTGTTTCGGAAATTGATACAGCAACAAGAACCTCGGGAACTTCAGCATTCAAACTTTCGAATATTTCACTCAAGTTGAAAGCATTCATTCAAAGAGACGGAGACACTGTAAGCGCTTCCTTGCTGGATCTTACCAATTCGGAAGATGCAAATGGCGAGGCAATCAGCGAACTGACTTTTGATATCACACCAACCCCAACAGAAACAGGAACTTTGGCAACATTACCGGATGTAACCGGATTAACAGAAACTGCTGTTCGAAGAGTTCTCAAAAGCCTGAATTTAAGATTGAATCCTGTTTACCAGAAAAACCTGGATGTTGTGAATGGCGATTCTTTCAAACAATCCCCTGTTGAAGGAGATGCCATTCAACCAAACCAATTGATAACCGTAATTTTTAGCAAACATGAGTGAACCAACTAATCCCGTAAAACTATTCAGTGAGCTGCTTGGCGGCCCACTGGGTGAATTAATCAGCTCTGTCGGCCAAGGAGTCGGCGACGCACAAGCCGCCCTGGATCAGGGCGCACTTCAACAAACACTGGAACTCTACGATTTAAGTAAAGATGCGGACCGAACAGATGAAGAATTGAAACTGATCAACCTGATTCGTGGAATGGGGTATCAACCCACATTTTATGCGATTCCGGAAACAGAGGTTGAAGCCCAGATTTCGCTTTCTCTTGATTTGAAATCAGAACAATCCAGCCCCATCGGAGGATACGCACTTTCCAAATACAAGATCAACGCAACTCCGTTAAATGCCGGAAATGTCAACCGTTTCGGATTACAGGCGGATGCAATGGCAAAGTTAAAATTCAAAATAGTTGCTGTTCCACCGAATGCGAATTTGGGAGAACTCCGCATTGTTCCGGACTTCAGCAGTAAAAACTGGAATGCCGAAACAAAAGAACTGATTCAAAATCTGGGATTCATTTACGAATTAAGAACAGGAAATGACGAATTGATTACTGACGAAACAATCGCAGAAGGAGTATCCATTACATGGCAAGTTCCTCTCGCTGCTGCTATCGCGAATACATCAGACACTATTTTGGTGCTGAAATTCTCAGAAATCCGTGTCATTCCCGATTTTAGTTCAAAAGACTGGAATCAGGAAACAAAAGAACTGATCCAGGATCATGGAATCAGTTATGAATTAAGAACTCCTGATGGAACCTTGATTACAGATGAAGAAACAGCTGAAGGATCACCGATCACCGATCAAACTCCTGAAGCTGGTACTTTCGTGAACACAACAAGTGCTGTGCTGGTACTTACTGTTACTATCTGATTTTAAAGGGCAGGAGCCTAAAAAAGTTTGGGATGCGGGCAATGTTCTGCATTCCAAACTTGAATAATTGTAAATCAATCACCCAATCACATGCTTAACCAAAAAAACACGACCACCATTTTCGACCAGGTAGCGGAAATAGACAGCCAAAAAGAATATTGGTATTTCCGCACCGATGGTGGAGATCATTACACAGACTTTATTCAAAAAGGATATATCGGGATCAGTTGGAATTTCATTTCCGCTTCGGAGATCCGCGAAGAGAACCTGGAATACCTCCGCAAATCCGTGATCACAAATAGTTACAAGTACCGCAATGTACCTTATGACTGGTTGGGTTCCGGGGAAAAATCATCTGTTACCAAAACCATTAACAAACTATTCACCTTTAAAAACCTGAAAAAAGGGGATGTAATCCTTATTCCATCTGAAGAAGCGGATTGTTTCAGTATCGGTGAAATTGCAGATGATGAAATCTATCAAGCATCCCAGGACGATCTGTCAACAGGCGGCTATCTCAAAAGAAGAAAAGTGAACTGGCTGAAAACATCTGTCAAACACCATTATTACAATTCCTTGTTTTATTTGCTGAAACATTCTCACACGATTGTTTCCATTAAAAAACATGCCGATTTCATTGATTCGCTGATGGAAGAATTGTATATGAAGGACGGTGATTGTTTCCTGGCTTTGAGAATCAACAAGGAATCCGAAATCAGCTTGAAGGACCTGAAAGATTTGTTTGACAATTACCTGGAATTCATTTCCAAGGTCAATACTGATTTCAATTTTGGAGAAAAAATCGATACCACAACGGTCAAACTGAGCTTGAATTCTCCAGGTTTCATAAACATCAAACTGCCGGATGGGAAATCGTTGATCGTAACGAGCCTGATCTTGTCCATGTTCCTGAATGGATGTTCCAACGACCAGATCAGTATGAAGATAAACCGGGAAAGCATTCCGTCAGAATATATTCCGTATATGGATTCCATCCAGAATATCCGGAAAAACCTGGAAGTTGAAAATGACACTATTTTTTACCGCTTAACGACCGCAACCGATGGAAACAGCAAGTAGCTTTTTGGCTTCCGGGGATAATGTATTCAAATTCCTGCTGACCATGTGCATCGGAACCATCCTGTTCAATATCATGTATCCGACCGATAAGATCCGGGAAGTCGAAATACGCAGAAGTGAATTGAATTATAAACTGAATGTCATAAATAATGAATCCAGGACGCTTTTTGATGAGGTGAAAAAATTAAAGCGGATTGAAGACAAACTTTCAGATCCGGCATCTTCCACTAACGTCAGGTTCCTGAAAAAATTGGAATCATTCGATTTGAAGTACGAACTACTTACGAAGAAAGATTATGAGATTGAACATTTACAAAAACTGATCGCTATTTCCGAAGACGAACTGGATTTCTATTCCAGTTTCCGGTTCTGGAGTTATTATCCTTCCATGTTGATCGGCCTATTATCCCTGATTTTTTGGATCAAGTTTTATGTGAAGAGCCAGGAAAATGGGAAAAATTAAGATTTCAGTTTCTTCACAATATTCGTGGTACTGAAACCATCAACCAATGCAACCGTTTTCACTTCACCTCCATTTGCCAAGATGACATCCCGACCAACAATGTATTTTTTACTGGAAGCATCGCGTTCGTTTGCATCGTAATCCGCACCTTTTACCAAAACATCCGGTTTCAACAATTCAATTACCGAAACAGGAGTATCTTCATCAAAAAAAACTATGCCGTCTACAAACTCCAAAGATGCCAGGATCAAAGCCCTGGAAGATTCCGGATTGATCGGTCGCTCCTCCCCCTTCCCTTGTCTTTTTACGGAAGCATCGGTATTGATTGCAATGATCAGTTTGGAACCGAAATCAGCAGCTTTTGCCAAATAAGTAACATGTCCTTCGTGCAAAATATCGAAGCAACCGTTGGTAAAAACCACTTTTTCACCCGCGTTTTTCCAATCGTGAATGCGTTGAACCATTTCATCCAATGAAGCGACCTTATTCTTGATTTGCTCGAATTTCCCCATCTTTTGAATAGTTTTTTGGAAGTAAATAAAAGGATAAGAGCCCCAAAAGGATAACCAGTAATGTTTGTGAACTCCAGATGATCATTCCTAAAGCCCAACCCAAACCTTGAGCCTGACTTCCATAACGATCTTTCAAGTAATATTCGATAACCAATCCGACAACCAAGGGGAAAATTCCCATCCCGCCATTCGTAAGGGTAATCCCTAATGAACCAGCCAGGAAAGCCAAGAGCATTCCGGTTGGAGGAACCGTTGATGTTTCATCCAATGCAAAAAAGCAAATGGAAAAATAAACGATATAAAGCATCCAGATAAACAGGGTATGTCCAATAAATGCCCCGGGATTTTTGGTTTTAAAAACCGATAAAGCTCCGGAAATCAATCCTTTTATAAATCCAATAACCTTGTAACGGATGGATTTTATCAGGAACACAACTGCAAATGCCAATAAAAAAAAACCGGCAATGCCCCATTTGATCAATTGAACTTTAGACGCTGATTCAGGATCATTGCCAATAGCTTCGATCATTTTCTTGATTTTCCAAAAATCCCCCGCCCCAACTACCGAAGCCAGTATAGCTACAGATAATAACATGATGAGGTCGAACACACGCTCTCCCAAAATGGTCCCGAAGGATTTGGAAAAAGGAACACCATCCGACCGGTACAGCATGGCAGCACGTGAAGCTTCTCCAGCTCTTGGAATAGTCAGATTCACAATATAGCCGATCATGATTGCATGATAGCGGTTCCAAAAAGGTGTTTTGTATCCAAGAGGTTCCAAGAGGTACTTCCAGCGATAAGCCCTTGAAAGCAATGCAAAGAAACTTAATAGCAAGGAAAGGAAAATCCAGAAATAATTGGCTTCGCGAAGTGCTTTGTAAAAAGCAGTTTTCACATCAGGCTCCATGGAGGTGAAAAAGTACCAAATCAGATAAACGCCTAATACAAGTGGTAAAACTGTTTTTAGAAGAATACCCGCTACTTTTTTCATCAGACTATCAAATTAGTCAATTCATTAGGAAAAACCAAAGCCGGTTTGAATGATCTTGCTTCTTCCGGAGTCATGTATCCATAACCTATCACGATAATCATATCTCCGACAGCAACTTTTCTGGCTGCAGGACCGTTCAGACAAATAGTCCCGCTCCCTTTGTCACCTTTTATAACGTATGTTTCCAATCGCTCTCCGTTATTAATATTAACAACTTGAACACGCTCACCCTCAACCAGGTTGGAGGCCTCCATCAATGCTTCATCAATGGTAATACTTCCAACATAATTCAGTTCTGCTTGAGTAACGCGTACGCGGTGAATTTTTGATTTGACTACTTGTATCAACATGTTTGTAAAAATCGAAGTGCAAAGTTAATGTAAAATTGAGAATGTAAAATGTAGAATCAAAAAGTTAACAGGCTTAATCAGAAAAATTCACTTTTCAATTTTCACTTCTCATCCGCGATAAATATCGGGATTCAATTGAGTGTCATATTATCAATCAATCTGACCTCTCCGCAAAAGCAAGCTATGCACATCGTTGCTCCTGGAATCCAATCAGTTGTCAGATCTTTCAATCTAACAGGATCCACGATATCCAGATATTCCAGTTTTAGTGTTCCGGTTTCAAAAAAGGCAACCGCTCTTTTACGGGTTTCTTCAGGCGAAAATTGGTCCGAATCGGATTTCGCCTGAGATAAAGTCTTGTAAATGATCAATGCCTCTTCTTTCTGGGATTCGGACAAGCGGCTGTTCCTGCTACTCATGGCCAAACCTTTTTCAGTTCTGGAAGTCTCACATGCGATAATCCGAATGGGTAATTTCAACTGTTCAACCATTTTTTTTATTACGGCAACTTGCTGAAAATCTTTCAGTCCGAAGAATGCTTTTTCGGGTTCAACCAATTCAAACAAACGGGAAACCACTTGAACAACGCCTTTAAAATGTCCCGGTCTGAATTTTCCTTCCATAACTTCATCCAATCCTTCTAAATCTACCCGGGGAGATACCCAGTTTTCGGGATAAATTTCTGATGTTGAAGGAAAAAAAGCAAGATCACATCCGAATTTTTTCAACAATTCCGCATCAGCCTCAGGAGTTCGCGGATACAGTTTCAGATCGGATGGATTATTGAACTGTGTAGGATTTACAAAAACGCTCACTACAACAACGTCACATTCAGCATTGGCGCGACTTACCAAGTCCATATGCCCATGATGCAAAGCTCCCATAGTCGGCACAAAACCAATGCTTTTACCTTCTTTCCGGAGTGCATTCAGAGCTTGCTTTAGCTCCTCAACCGTGTTGATTATTTCCACTTTTCTACCCTTTCGTTCAAAACAAGCTGGCAAAACTATATTAATATCTTGAAGATTCCGTCTTTTTTTCTTAATTTTGCACTTATAATATTCAAAAATTCCCCTATCGAATTCTATGGAAAAAAAAAGGATTCTCTTTGTTTCTCAAGAAATATACCCATTTCTTGCTAAAACAGAAATTTCTCACAACGCTCGTAAGCTTCCGCAAGGAACACAAGAGAACGGTAAAGAAATCCGTGTTTTCACACCTCGCTTTGGCAGTATTAATGAAAGAAGACATCAACTTCATGAAGTAATCCGCCTTTCGGGAATGAATATCATTATTGACGATAACGATCATCCGTTGATCATTAAGGTCGCGTCAATTCCTGCTGCCCGTTTGCAGGTGTATTTCATCGATAATGATGAATTCTTCAAACGCAAAACAAATGTAGCTGATGATAAAGGTGCCGATTTCTCCGACAATGACGAGAGAAGTATGTTCTTCTGTCGCGGGGTCTTGGAAACAGTGAAGAAGTTGGGTTGGAAACCGGACGTAATCCACTGTCATGGTTGGATGACTTCCCTGATGCCATTATACATCAAGAAAATCTACAATAAGGATCCGCATTTTGCTGACACAAAAGTGGTTTACAGTATCTACGACCATAAAGAAGGATTCGAGTCTCCATGGGACGAACGTTTCCACGAAAAGTTGAAATTTGATGGATTTGATGAAGAAGTCACAAATTTAGTTAAATCGCCAACTTTGGATGCAATAACTAAAGCCGCTGTAACGTTCTCCGACGGGGTTATTCAAGGTAGCGAAGTAATTCAACCGGAATTACAAAAAGTCTACGATGAAGCAACTTGCTTGAAATTGAGTTATTTACCGGAGGAACATTTAACAAAAGGACTATCAGAGTTCTTTGATAAAGTTATAGAAGAAGGCATTTTGATACAATGATGAATTTAAAAAACCTACATAATAACTGGCGGAAAGTGATTTTACTTTCCGCTTGTTTTGTCTTTACACTTTCCATTTTACCAAGTTGTAAGAAAACTTCTTCCAAATTCGGAACCGAGGCACTCGATATCAATGACTTGCTGGCAACCGGTGGCGTGGATACTTTCGACCTGAAAACCTATTCGGTTTTAGAAGATTCGTTAACAAGTGACAATCAGATTTTTGGAGTTGTAGGAGCTTATCACGACCCGAAATTGGGGATAGTAAATGCCTCTTTATACACCCAGTTTACAACGGAAGGGCTCGTACAGCTTAGTGGAGAAACGTTGAATACCATAGATTCCGTAGTGCTTAGTCTCAATTACGGTGGTTACTATGGAAAACTGGGACCTCAAACATTTGAAGTCTACGAACTTACAGATTCTCTGGGACTCACCACTGATTATCACAGAAATAGCACCAAAACAACAACAGGTATCAACCTGGTTGATCCGGGTTCTGCGACGCAAACGCCGAATATGGATCAGAAATTTGCTTTGGGCAATGGTGACTCAGTAAACCCTCAACTTCGTTTAAGATTGGACAATTCCCTGGGACAACAATTCATTAACGATATTATTGCCGGAAATCCTGCATTTCAAAGTAGTGATCAATTTTTAAGTTCACCATTCTATTTCAAAGGACTGAAAATCAATGTAGCAAATACAACACCGTCAAGTGGACAAGGTGCCATTATTTATTTCAATCTGCAAAACAGTCAAACAAAAATGACCATTTACTTTAAGGTGAACGGCGACCCGGATCAGCGCGAAATCAGTTTAAAGAGCACCAGTAAATGCGCAGATTTCAATCATGCGGATGTCGACCACAGCGGTTATCATATCGCCGACGTGCTTGCGAACCCGTTAAACGGTCAAACTCAATTCTACACGCAATCCTTGAATAGTAGAGCTGTAGTGGAATTTCCAACAGTAAACAACTTGAAAAGCAATTCACTCATCAACAATGCTTTGCTTTACATCCCGGTTTCTTATCAAAACGGAAGCTACTATTATCCAAGTGTAACACTTGAAGTAGGTTACAAGACCGACAGTGGAAGAATCGTGACATTCAGAACAGCTTCATATGACAACAACCAAAAGGCGTTTATCATTGATCTGAGAGATTATATCCAGGATATCGTGTCCGGGAAAGCTGAAAACAGAGGTTTATACCTGAACCAGTCTTCACTTTACTTCAACTGTACTGCAGAACGAATTATTTTCAACGGTCCTGCATCATCTTATAAGACAAAACCCAAATTAGTTATTAAATACACTGAATTTAAATAGACATGTGTGGAATTGTAGCATATATCGGAAAAAAAGAAGCTTATCCTATTTTAATCAAAGGATTACGACGTTTGGAATATCGTGGATACGATAGTGCAGGAATTGCGCTATTGGATGCCGGAAAGGTAAATCTTTACAAACGCCAGGGAAAAGTATCCAATTTAGAAGAATTTGTAGCTGGAAAAAATATTGCGGGGCATGCGGGAATCGGTCATACACGTTGGGCAACTCACGGAGCACCGAATGACACCAACGCACATCCGCATTTTTCGAACGACGAAAAAATCGCATTGATTCACAACGGAATCATTGAAAATTATAATAGTTTAAAAGAAGAGCTGATTGTACGCGGATATCATTTCAAAAGTCAGACGGATACCGAAGTATTGGTCCACCTGATTGACGATATCCAAAAGAAAGAAAAAGTTGATTTGGCTGAAGCTGTTCGTATGGCTTTACAAAACGTTATCGGGGCTTACGCAATTGTCGTAATCTCTTCCGATAATCCGAATCAACTGATTGCTGCCCGTAAGAGTTCGCCCCTGGTTGTTGGAATTGGGAAAGAAAACGATTTCTACCTGGCATCCGATGCCACTCCGATTATTGAATACACAAACCAGGTGGTTTACCTGGAGGATGAAGAAATTGCGGTGGTTGACCTGGTTACAGGATTAAATATCACCAACTTGCGCAATCAACCAAAAACACCTTATGTTCAGGAATTGGAAATGCAATTGGAAGCACTTGAAAAAGGTGGTTACGAGCATTTCATGTTGAAAGAGATTCACGAGCAACCGCGTTCAATCAAAGATTGTTTCCGTGGAAGATTGAATGCTTCCGAAGGATGGGTTTCATTGGGAGGAGTAAAAGACTATGAGCAAAAAATGATCAATGCACAACGTATTGTCATGGTTGCTTGCGGTACATCCTGGCATGCTTGCCTGGTCGGGGAATATTTATTCGAGGATCTGGCCCGAATCAATGTAGAAGTAGAATACGCGTCTGAATTCAGATACCGGAATCCGATTATCAATGAAAATGACATCGTCATCGCCGTATCACAATCGGGTGAAACTGCAGATACATTAGCCGCTCTTGAACTGGCAAAATCAAAAGGTGCAACAATCCTGGGAATTTGTAACGTGGTGGGATCTTCCATTTCACGAATCACAGACGCAGGTTCATATACACATGCAGGACCTGAAATCGGTGTTGCTTCTACAAAAGCATTTACAGCACAGGTAACTGTTCTGACTTTAATGGCACTTTCCCTTGCACATAAAAAAGGAACTTTAAGTGAATCCAAATTCAGAACCATGCTTTCTGAATTGGAAATCATTCCTGATAAGGTGAAACGTGTCCTGGAACGAAACGCAGAAATTGAAGAAATCGCTAAGATCTACAAAGACGCAAACAACGCACTTTACCTAGGAAGAGGAAGTTCTTTCCCGGTAGCATTGGAAGGCGCGCTAAAATTGAAAGAGATTTCCTATATCCACGCTGAAGGTTACCCGGCTGCAGAAATGAAACATGGTCCGATCGCATTGATAGACGAGGAAATGCCTGTTTTCGTTATCGCAACAAAGGGAACTTCTTACGAGAAGGTTGTCAGCAACATCCAGGAAGTGAAGGCACGGAAAGGAAAAATCATCGCAATCGTAACGGAAGGTGATACAGATGTGAAAGCAATGGCTGATCATGTAATTGAAATTCCGGATACCGACGAGCATTTGGTTCCGATTCTGGCAACCATTCCATTCCAATTATTGAGTTATCACATTGCAGTCATGAGAGATTGTAACGTAGACCAACCGAGAAACCTGGCGAAATCTGTTACTGTTGAATAATAATTAAAGCATAAAAAATGGAAGGCTTTTGTCATGGACAGAAGCCTTTTTTATTTTAAACATGCTCGCATTCAAAGAAACTAATTACCTGAAAACAAATTGTTTAACCACAAATCTGTTCGCAAAGATGCGAACACGCGAATTCCAAAACACAAAAAGATCATCCACAGAAAGTGAATGATCTCTCCTCTTTTTCATATTTGGGGTTTGGTAGAACATATATCAACTGGAAATCACATTCCCTTTCAACATCACTTCTTCACGATATAAAGTAACTTTCGTATGACAAGGTTCCTCTATGGAATAGTTGATGAGCTTTCTTTTCATGAGCTTCAATCTTCTCTATCGTAAGCAACTTTTCCCTTCACCATTATGCACGCATTCAGACTAATTGAAAGATTGCCCAAAGACTCATGATTCCTGAAGTAAACAAGTTTGGTGGTGAATCCCGGCGCACTTACCCGAATTGCAACAGGTTTTTTTGCCCAATCCAATGGAATCTTGAATGTTCCATTTTTAGAAGCCTTCACGGAAGACAATTCTACCGAGCTTCCATCCAACAAAGAAATAGTGACTCTTTCATAATCCTTTCCGGTCATCGCAATTTTCCCGGCAGCAAATGATTCGTCCGTATGATCATAAAACGCGGCAACTTCACCTTGTTTTACTACAATAACGGGTTGATCTGTTACAGGTTCATACTGTTCTATTTGAGTTACATTTTGAGCCCGGGAAGGCAGAGCCGAGAACGTACTTAAAGCCAGACCTAAAGCAACCGCTTTCAAATCGAAACCAAATGCCGGGTTATACGATTTCGGCAACAAGTATGTTTTATCCAACTGTTTTTCTTCAAAGCGACCACAAACCGATTCATGCTTATTGTTTTCCAAATAATTCACGATGGAAAAATCCGACATGGAACTGAAATCAACTACTGTCTTACTGCATGATTCACAGAAACGGCCTTTCGCTTCCGGTTTCATCTGATCCCAGTCCGCATGACAAGGCTCTTCAATTTTATAGTTTATTTTCTTCGGTTTCATAGCACTTTTTATTTGAATAGCCATCTTTAAAAGAGTTCACGAAATTGGTTTTATTGTTGGTTTTCAATAGGTACTTTTAAATAACGGCTTTCTTAAAACTTAATCTTCCGTTGCCTTAACGTCTCCCTGAATCACTTCTCCGCGAATCATTTCAACCTGTTCCATCACTTCAATCTTCATATCCACAATCGAACGCATATATGCGAAATAAACAGTTGCAGGTTCATAATTGTCACCGATCACTTCAACCGATGTCGGATTCAATTTCCAATCAAGATCGAAAGCAAATCTCCCTTTTGAGTCTGGCTGAATTGTTTTCAGGACCTTCCCTTCTTTATCTTTCAATTGAACACTAATTCCTTTGAAATTTTTGCTTGGAGTAATTACAGCACCGCTTGCTTTCTTTTCCTTGGAATGATCATAATTTGGAGCAACTTTCCCCACAATAAGTGGTTCCACTTCCTGAACCGTACCAACAACAATTGGAGGAACGTTAATCGTTGTATCAATCCTGATTGGCTCCCGGGGTTCCGTTTGGGCAAAACTATGAACAGCAGAAAAAGTTGTCAAAGCCAAACCAAGGACCACTGCACGCAAATCAAAACTTGGTGCAAAAACAGGTTGATTTAATTGATAGACGCGATCCAATTGAGGTTTGGTAAACCTTCCACATACTTTTTCAGTCTTGTGGCTTTCCAAATAATCGACAATGGAAAAGTCAGACATTCCTGTAAAATCAACCACTGTTTTTTCACAAGATCCACAAAAACGCCCGGTTGTTTCAGGCACCATATCGTTCCAACTTTTATCACACGGATTTTGAATGGAATATTTAACTGCTTTTGCTTTCATAGTCTGTTTTTTTCTAGGTACAGTGTAAAACTTAAAAAGTTCAAATCTTTTTTGTTTATTTATTAACTTCCCTCAAAATCAATTCATTTTTTTAATAAATTTAATTCAAAACCAGTTTATTAATGATTCGAATAAAACGATTTCAGAGAACACTAATTATACTGTTGGCAGCTGTTAATTCGCTATTCTACTCCAGTTCGCGAACTAATTCTTTGCAAAACATCCTTTCGAATACGTTTATCTTTACCGGACTAGTCGCTTTAACGGTATTCACTTATGTGTACATCCAAAATAGTTCACGCAGAAAGAAAGCGAAGTTAAAATCCTAAAAATCCCTTATTTCCTGCACATTTTTAGTCCCAAGATTGACTTTTTTAGGTATTTTTGGACAACTTGAAGAATATCTATGGGTAAACTATCAATTTTTTTTGCGCTGGTTTTAAGCGCTAACACAACTTTTCGGGCAGAAGCGCAAGAATTTACTCCGGAAAAAATGTGGTCTCTTAATCGAATTTCAGGGACAATAGGTTCACCCAATGAGGAGTGGATGATTTACCAAAGCACCAAAACAGACTATACTGCAAACAAATCGAAAACCAGCACCTATCTGGTAGAGTTGAAAACGGGGAAATCTAGTGTTTTAACAATTGATGGAGCCTGGAACTTTATCTGGAATTCAGACAACAAATTGATTTTCCTGCAACCGGTTGGAAATGAAGTTCAATTACAAAGCCTGAATCCAAATATTAAAGCAGTAAGTACTATTCATCATTTTGGCCCGACTGAAGTGGAAGGAATCACCTTAAGCACTGATGGGAAAAGGTTTGCAACCTTGGAGCCTCTCAAAATAAAAGAAACGGTTCAAGACAAATATCCCGATCTACCGCAAACTTCCGGAAGGATTGAAACGGATCTGATGTACCGTCATTGGAATCAATGGTCTTCACCAAGCGTTTCACATTTGTATTGGTACGAAATTTCTGCAGAAGGGAAATTCAACAAAAAGGGAGATGTAATGCAGGGAGAAAATTTCCCTTCGGTTACAGGACCTTTCGGTGGAATCGAAAGTGTTTGTTTCAGTAAAGATGGCCAAACCATTTTCTACTCTACCAAAAAAATGGCAGGAAAGAATTTTGCGCAATCCACCAATTCGGAAATTTACGCCTTCCATACTTCTGATAAGATTACAACAACCCTTTCTTCTGCTCATAAAGGATATGACACCAATCCATCCATCAATTCCACAGGGAAAACCCTGGCTTGGTTGAGTATGGAAAAAGATGGTTTCGAAGCCGACAAGAATCGCATCCGGATCATGGACCTGGAAAGCCGACAAGAGAAAGACCTAACTGCCAATATCGATGTAAGCGTGAACGAATTTGCCTGGCATCCTTCAAAAGAAATGATCTATTTCACGGCAACAACCAATGCAACGAAACAATTGTATTCATTGGACGTGAAAACCGGAAAAATCCAACAATTGACTTCAGACCGATGTGATTATGTCAGTTTCAGCGTCTTGAAAGAGCGCATTTTATTGGAAAGACAAGACATGATCCATCCAACCGATATCTGGATTTTCACACCGAAAACCAACTTATCGGAACAATTGACACATGCAAATAAAGACGAATTGAATGGCATTGCAGAACCGACTGTTCAGGAAAAATGGATAACAACGACCGATGGGAAGAAAATGCTCACTTGGGTGATTTATCCACCGAACTACGACCCTGCAAAAAAATACCCCGCATTACTTTATTGTCAAGGGGGACCGCAAAGCCCTGTTTCCCAATTTTTCTCCTACCGTTGGAATTTCAGACTGATGGCTTCTCAAGGCTACATTGTTGTTGCTCCGAATAGAAGAGGTTTACCCGGATTCGGTCAGGAGTGGAATGATGCAATTTCTAAAGATTGGGGCGGACAAGCCATGCGTGATTACCTGACTGCGATTGACAGTTGCGTTGCTCAAATCCCTGCTATAAACAAAGATAAATTAGGTGCAGTTGGAGCAAGTTACGGAGGATACTCCGTTTATTACCTGGCTGGAATTCACGAAAACCGGTTCAAGACATTCATTTCTCATTGTGGACTATTCAACTTGGAAAGTTGGTATGGCACAACGGAAGAATTGTTCTTTGCGAATTGGGATATAGGCGGACCTTACTGGTTGCCGGAAAATAAGGAATTATACGCAAAAAACAGTCCTCACAAATTGGTGGATAAATGGAATACCCCGATGCTTGTCATTCATGGCGGAAGGGATTTTCGTGTTCCGGAATCCGAAGGTATGCAAGCTTTCCAAGTGCTTCAACTGAAAGGAATACCAAGTAAATTTCTTTACTTTCCGGATGAAGGACATTGGGTTACCAAACCACAAAACAGCATGTTGTGGAACAGGGAGTTTTTCGACTGGTTAGATACGTATTTGAAATAAGAACAAGCACTGCTTGTGATAAAACGTCAGTGCCGTAATAAAACACTTCTTCTAACACAAGATCCACCAAAGTGGATGTACACAATTAAAAGGAAACAACAAAATGGACACCTTAACATTGTCCAATTAAAAATAAAAAAATACCAAGAGATATGTGGAATAGAATAGCCAATATCATTCTAAGGAATCGTTTTATCATTCTGGCAATAATGGCATTGTTGACCGTATTATTCGGTTATTATGCCATTACAGGTTTGAAGATTGACAATAAGTATGGAAATATGCTTCCAAAGGATAGTCCCACACAGATCACCTATCTGAACTTCAAGAAGATGTTCGGAGAAGACGGATCTGCATTAGTCATCGCTATCCAGGATAAGGATTTATATTCAAAAGAAAAATTCCTGCTTTGGAAAAATTTGGGTGATTCCATTCTTCAAATTGATGGTGTGACTTCGGTCATTTCCGAAGCGAAACTGTTCAACCTCATAAACGATACTGCCACCAGTCAATTTATCATTAAACCCATTTTCTCTGATGTTTCGTTCAAAGAGAAATCCATCGAACAAATAAAGAAAGAGATCAGGAGAAATCCGATTTACAGTGGACTTCTTTACAATGATTCTGCCCATGTAAGTTTAATGATGGTAAATATCGATGAAAACTTTTTGGTCGACAAGGAAAAACAGAAGGTAGTCATTGAAATTGAAAAACTGGCGCAATCTTACGAAAACAAGTTCAACAAAGTACACTTTGCGGGTTTACCGCACATGCGTGTTTTGATCGGGAAACGCGTAATGTCTGAAATGTACATTTTCGTAATCCTTTCCTTATTGGTTTCCTTTGGAATCATGTATTTCTTTTTCCGTTCTGTCCGCGTTACACTCATCAGTGTATTGGTCGTAATGATTACGGTAATATGGGCAATGGGAACCATCGGATTGTTTGAGTACAATATTTCAATCATGATGGCATTGATTCCTCCATTAATGATCGTAATTGGAATTCCGAACTGTATTTACTTGTTCAACAAATACCATTACGAATTCAAACAGCACGGAAACAAGATCAAGGCACTGACACAAGTTATCCGGAAAACAGGAACTGCAATGTGGTTAACCAATGTTACCACGGCTATCGGTTTCATGACTTTCCTGTTTACAAATTCAACCAAATTCTTTGAGTTCGGGGTGATTTCATCGGTGAATATCATGTTGTGTTATGTCGTTTCCTTATGTTTGATTCCAATTTTTGCATCCTTTTCCAAACAACCTAAAACAAGACATTTGAAGCATCTTGACCGCAAAGCTGCTGTGAAGTTCCTGGAGAAATTGGTAAAGATAACTGCTAATAACAGACGAGCTGTCTATATCATAACAATCGTATTGACCGTTGGAACCGGAGTTGGGATTTTCTTCATGAAAGTTACCGGTAACATTACAGGAGATTTACCTGCAAGGGATCCGATCTTGAAAGACATCCAGTTCATAGAAGCCAATTTTGGGGGAGCAGTTCCGTTTGAGGTGTTGATCAACTACAAGGAAAAAGGGCGTTTGTTCGGGAAGAATACCATGCAAAGTGTGGAACAGGTACAAGAAATGCTTTCAAAAGATACTTTGTTTGCAAAAAGCCTTTCCATTGTTGACTTTGTAAAGGTTGTGAACATGGCATATTACAACAACAACCCGGAACAATACAAAATCTTTGCAACCAAGGACAAACTGCGCCTGAATTCCTACTTGAAGAATTTGTCCACAACTACCAATAATTCCACTTTTTCGATCAAGGAATTGGTGGATACAACGAATCATATTCTCAGAATCAGGACTTCAATGAAAGATTTGGGATCCTATGAGGTGGAAGATCAAGTGCACTTGATCGAGCATCGCATTGACAGCATCATGAATCCGGACAAACCTGCTCTGGAAAAATATTATACTAAATTTGAAAAAGGCAAAAAAGAATACATTGATTCCATCTTCGATATGTCCAGTGGAGTCTATAACAATGTGACTGCATTGATTTCCAATGGAAATGAAAAAATGCAATATGCCTTTGACTCGGATCCGGAATTGGTTCGCAAGTATTTCGTTAAACCGACGTTTAAAAAAACGCTTCGGAAAGCAATCAATAACGAGTACTACGATGTAACGCTTACCGGAACGTCCGTGGTAGCTTCCGAAGGGACAAAGTATTTGGTGAGTAACCTGACTTCAAGTATTGTATTTGCCACCATTTCAATTGCTGCCTTAATGGCTTTACTATTCTATTCCTTCAGAATGGTGGTTGTCTCCATGATTCCGAACTTGATTCCAATGGCTGTTACGGCAGGAATTATGGGGATTTTCGGAATTCCGTTGAAACCTTCCACCCTATTGATCTTCTCGATTGCATTAGGAATTACTGTTGACAACACGATTCACTTCCTGGCCCATTACCGGCATGAACTCAAGATGAAGAAATGGGATTTGAAAGAATGTATTGCGATTTCAATTCGAGAGACGGGTTTAAGTATTATCTACACTTCCGTCATCCTTTTCTTCGGCTTTATTGTATTCGTATTCTCCGATTTTGGTGGAACCCAGGCCTTAGGTTATTTGTCCGCAATAACGTACTTCGTAGCGCTTTTTACCAATTTGATCTTGTTACCGTGTTTGTTATTAAGCTACGAACGCAGATTGACAACCAAATCATTTGAAGAGCCCTTATTTGAGATTTACGATGAAGACTCCGATATCAATTGGGATTTATTAGAAATTGAAAAATCCGAATCGACCGATGAGCCTAAAAAAAAGGATGATTCAAACGAACCGAAAAAAGATTAAATCATGAAAGGAATCATTCTAGCTGGTGGATCTGGAACAAGACTCCATCCTCTGACATTGGCAATCAGCAAACAATTGATGCCGATCTATGATAAACCGATGATTTATTATCCCCTGTCGATCCTCATGACGGCTGGGATTCGGGAAATCCTGATTATTTCAACTCCTCACGATTTGCCTCAATTCAAAAAGTTATTGGGCGATGGCAGTAAACTCGGCTGTACTTTTTCTTATGCCGAACAGGCAGAACCAAATGGACTGGCACAAGCGTTTGTAATTGGCGAGTCGTTTATCGGCAACGATTCCGTTGCCCTTATATTAGGCGATAATATCTTCTATGGTGTCGGAATGGATGAATTACTGAAAGAACATGCTTCTCCTACCGGAGGTGTAGTTTATGCTTACCACGTGAGCGATCCTGAACGTTATGGAGTAGTTGAATTCGATGAGGTGATGAATGTGCTTTCAATAGAAGAAAAGCCAACCAAACCCAAATCAAACTATGCCGTTCCGGGCTTGTACTTCTACGACAATGATGTAATTGAAATCGCTAAGAATCTGAAACCGTCTCCCCGTGGAGAATACGAAATTACAGACGTGAATGCGGAATACCTGAAACGCGGTAAATTGAAAGTTGCCATTTTAAGTCGCGGGACAGCCTGGTTGGATACAGGAACATTTCCTTCCCTGATGCAAGCCGGACAATTTGTTCAGGTCATTGAGGAACGACAAGGCCTGAAAGTGGGTTGTATTGAAGAAATCGCATACCGCAACGGATTTATTTCTGCAAGTCAACTCAAAGAAATTGCTCAACCTCTCCTGAAAAGCGGTTATGGAGCTTATCTATTGCAATTGCTTAAGAAATAATGAATGACCTTGCTCCCTACAGGGCATATCTTGAAAATCGCATTTCGAGTCTGGACCTGGCTGATGAACCTCATAATTTATTTAATCCATTGCGTTATTTTCTTTCATTGGGAGGAAAACGCATGCGCCCGATCCTGACGTTGATCAGTGGGGAAATTTTCAATATTTCAAAGGAAGAGAGTATACATGCGGCACTTTGCGTTGAACTCTTCCATAACTTTTCCCTGATTCATGATGACATCATGGATGGGGCTCCGGTTCGAAGAGGAAAACCCACCGTCCACAAGAAATGGAATGAGAGCATTGCGATTATTTCAGGGGATGCTTTATTTGTTGAGGCATACCAGCAATTGATAAACTACCGGGATCACCGTCTCCCGCACTTATTGAAATGTTTCAATCAAACGGCAATTGAGGTTTGTCAAGGACAGCAATTGGATATGGATTTCGAAAGTCTCACAGATGTTTCAGAATCACAATACATCGAAATGATCCGTTTGAAGACTTCTGTCCTATTGGGGTGTGCTTTGGAATTCGGTGCGATTTTGGGAAACCAGAACGAGGAAACAAGAAGGAATTTATACGAATTTGGTGTGTCATTGGGAATTGCCTTTCAGATTCAGGATGATATCCTGGACTTATACGGAGATCCGGAATTATTTGGCAAACAAGTCGGTGGAGATATTCTATCCAACAAAAAAACCTTGCTTTTCCTGAAAGCCGAAGAAATTGCAAAAAACACCAATGATTCAAGATTTAATGACTTGCTCCGGATGCAAGCCACCAAT
This sequence comes from uncultured Fluviicola sp., assembly GCA_965650135.1. Taxonomy (GTDB): domain Bacteria; phylum Bacteroidota; class Bacteroidia; order Flavobacteriales_D; family Crocinitomicaceae; genus Fluviicola. The sequence continues at coordinate 189,843 of CBFGNC010000005.1, read as the reverse complement.
GATAAAATTGAGTTCGCAAAAATCCTATTTGAAGATCTTGGTGCTAAAAAAGCAAGTTTGCAGGCAATGGATGATTATTATAACCAAGCCATCGGAAACCTGAATCATTTGGAATCAACCGGGCTGCAAACGAGAACACTTAAGTCTTTAGCTCAATTTCTGATTACAAGGAAACTATAATCATCTATTTTTTAATCCGTATCAACAATCCGTTTCAGTCCACTCTTTTTGGCTCTATTTTGGATGAGTGCCTCATGAATAAGGACAATTGGAAGCAACATACTCAGATTGTAATAAATGTCTTCCAAAGGAATGGTTCCGATCCGAATCCCCATGATATGATTCTCAGAATACCAGACAACTGGTTCGTCCGTAAAAAAACCTGTCAGGATCCCATTCACAATTAAAAAAGGAACGAGGCAAACGAGAAAGGTCAATGCGAAATAATTGAACCATTTGGCTTTCGCTCTGAAATGAATTCCAATGATCAATAAGGTCGAAAGGGAACAAGCAGTCAGCGTATACCAATTACGGAGATAAAAGATGGTTAACAACAATCCCGAAAGCACCATTGCAAATGCGAAAGCACGACCTAAGAGATCAAGCTTCAGATTCGGGAAATATCCCCGGATCACCTCGTAAACGAACAGGCAGGCATACGGAACAACCAGAAAAAAAAGCACTTCTTCCAATGGTAAACGAACCAGGTAAATACCCTGGACATACTTGGGATTAAAACCCCAGATTTTGTATTCCGTAAAATAATTGTCCCAAATCAAAAAGAAAATACCAACCAGTAAAATTGCCGGAAACACTGTTTTCCAATGGGTATGGAAGTGGATTTTTCTATCAAAACTCAACAAGAACGGAAAAACAACCGTTCCAAGGATGATCCAAAAGTACAAGCTCATTTGATTGATCGCTTTTGCTTATAGGTACGCCGGGCCTCCATATAATATTTAAATGGAACGATCAGCAGGCCGAAACACTCCCCGTCTTCTTTGTTCAGATGTTTATGATGCATTTTATGTGCACGTCTGATTGCTAAAAAATAAGGTGTATCGATTTCACGGATCCATTTAAACCTGCGATGGATAAATACATCGTGGATTAAAAAATAGGTGAATCCATATGCCATGATCCCAAAGCCCATCCAAACGAAACCATATTGCTTGTACATCAGTCCCAACATAATTCCAAGCCAACTCGGAACAGCAAAAATCAGGAAAAAGACATCGTTCCGCTCAAAAAAACCTTGCTCTCCTTGGTTATGGTGATCCCGATGGAAGTACCACATGAATCCGTGCATCGCAAATTTATGTGCAGACCAGGCAGCAAATTCCGTCATGAAAAAAGTACCTATAAAAATCAATATGCCTACCCAAGTTGGAATCATCTGTTTAAAATTGCAAAAAATATCACGAGAATCACAAATAATCCGGTACTTACTTTATTCGTTTCTACTGTTTTTCGACTTAAAACCCAATAACAGAACAAAGAAGAAAATACCATCCAGCAAATATAATTATAAAGCGGAACCACGTGGTTCTGCCAAGACCAAAATCCTGACCGGATTGCAACCGGTTCCAGGATCCAATCCAAAACTGTCATCAATGCTCCGGCAATCAGTGCTTTCAATACAATTGGAATCTGCCATTTATTGACAATTGCAGTGGAAGTGAATGTCAGCAGAATCCAATTCAGAGCAATGATCAATGGAATTCCGTCTAGTTTATACCCTAAAAAACTGCCGTAATGATACGCTCCGAAAAGTATGGATGTATGGACTCCGATCCATTCAATGACGTACCCGGCAATACCTATTAAAAGGATATCAACATGTTTTTTAGCCGAGTAATTGGTAAATGACAAATACAAGCATGCAAAGGAAAGCAGCAGATTGAAGGGTGTCAGGGCCAAAAAATAGATACGCGAACCGGTATGCAAACCCACCAATCCAACGGTGTAGAAAATAATTAAAACGAGTAATAGAATAGTTTGTTTTTTCGCTGCTCTCATTTCTTAGATTAGTTTAACTCCAAACAGGCATACATCATCCACCTGCTCCAGATCTCCCTTCCACGTCTGGAAATGCTCCTTCAACAAAATATGTTGCTCGGTCATTTTTTCATTCGAAATGGTCAGTAAATACTCATGTAAATTGGCCAGTTTCAATTTCTTTCCTTTTTCTCCGCCAAACTGGTCGGCATAGCCATCGGTATAAGCAATCAGCTCGTCTCCCGGTTCTATTTGGATCTCGTATGTCTGGAATTCACGAATCAGATCGCTCTTTCCAACCGGCATTTTATCCGTAGGGAATTTGATCAGCTCCCCGCCACGAATCACAATCGGGTAGTTATGAGCTGCCGCATAGGTCAATTTCTTGCTTGTTTCATCAAAACAAAATAGAATGCCATCCATTCCGTCTTTCGCTCCATCGTGCGAAATTGATTCTACCAAGCGGTTTCTAACGTGATTAAAGATCTTTCCCGGTTCAACGATTCCCAATTGATTGATCGATTCACTCAAGAATGTAATGTTCAGGGCACTCATGAACGCCCCGGGAACACCATGTCCTGTACTATCACAAATTGCGAGATAGAACTTTCCATTTCGCTTGGTTGCCCAGTAAAAATCTCCGGAAACGATGTCTTTTGGCTGGAAGAAAATGAAGGAGTCCGGAAGTGATTCGTGCAATAGTTCCTGTTGCACCAACAAAGATTCCTGGATGCGTTTCGCGTAATGAATCGAATCCAGGATTTCTGTTTGCTTTTCTTCAATCAGGGATTTCTGATTTTCAATCTCTTCATTTTGCCGGTTCAATAGTGCGTTCGCTTTTTTCTTTTGTCGATTGGACTTAAAACTGATCCCGAGTGAAATTACAATCAATCCACCGATCAGGAACAGGCCCAGGATGAGGTTATTCTTCCGTCCATTTTCAGCAGTGATCAGTTGATTCGTTTGTCGTGAAAGTGCCAAGTCCTGTTCTTTTCGCTCCAATTCATTCAGGGAATTCAAGGTTGCTATCTGATTCGTTACAGATTCCAGATCTGTTTTTTCCTTTAATTCCTGCGCCTGTTCAAACACTTTCAAAGCTTTTTCAGGATCTCCACTGGATTTGTACAATTCAGCCAGTACTTTCAATGTTCGCACTTGCGCATTTGCATCTTCCGTATCTTTGAATGCTGTCATTGCCAATTCAGCTGCTGCAATTCCCTCTTTAAACTTTTTTAGTTCAGCATAAACACTTGCTTTCGTCAATTGCACTTCGCCATAACTTAACAGATCTGCTTCCCGATTCGCATATTTTTCTGCAGCGACAGTTAACTTCATTGCTTCATCGAAACGCTTCAGGTCGAAGAGATAATTGGCTCGCGCAAGGAAATACTCCAACCAGATATCATCTTCATTCATTTCCTTCGCAACTAAATACATTTCATCGAGACATGCTTTTGCTTTTGCAAATTGTTTTTTTGCGCGGTAATCCAATGACAAATTGTACAGAATAGTTTGCCTGTTTCGTACAGCATGGACTTCTCTGCTCAACTTTCGGGCAATTTCCGAATATTTCACAGATTCGTCCGTCATGTTCTTATCATGATAAACAGTACTCAGATTCATATAAAGCTGTGCTTCCTGCTCTTTATTCCGTATGCGCTTATTTAGTTTCAGTCCATCGTTAAATGTGGATATTGCCTGATCATAGAGTCCCACCGACTTGTACGCTGCTGCCAAATTCGAGTACAAAACCAGTACTTTATCATCCTGGTGATATTTTTTTGCAATATCAATTGCATTTTGATAATGTTTCAGCGCTTTTGCATAAGCTCCTTGCTCATAATAAACAGATCCGAGATTCGAATAAGCTCCGGTCAATTTGTCTTCCTGGTGATTCTTTATCCGAAGTGCGATCACCTCCTTATACATGCTGATTGCCTTAGGGTATTGAGATCGGTAACGATAATAAATTCCAAGAGTGTTTTTCGCATCCATGATCCCGTTCGGATAATTTCGCTTCTGGGATAAAAGCAATGCACGATTCACAAAAAGATAGGTAGAATCCAAGGAATAATCCAGGTAAGTCCAAGCAATTTCATTGTACTGAAACACACGCATGGTATCGGAAGAAACAGGTTTCTGAAGGCAATTCTTCAAGCTGTCCAGGTATTCTGTCTGACCAAAAGTGATGGAACAGCTAAATAGTCCTATGACAAAAATCCAACTTCGCATAGCCGAAGATAATGAAATGCAAAATGTAAAATTCAAAATTCAAAAGAAGTAGTGAAATAATCAACCGAAAGGTTACCTCGATCTCGTACTCAAGTTAATTCAATTGTCTGACAAACCTAAGGGATGGTGATCGGATCGGATCAGGTCGAACTTTTGCCCTTAGTACAGGAAATTATTGTGCGGATAACGAACTGCGAAGATGCGTTTGATCTCGGAATACATCGTTTCTTTCAACTCTTCCACATTCTCTTTATCAGTTGCTGAAATAAATACACATTTTGTAGCAGGCAATCGATTCATCCACGTTTTCTTCAATTCTTCCAGGGTCATGTTTGCTGCATCTTCCGGATCGCCTTCCGTTCCCGGATGATGTTTATATGCATCAATCTTATTGAATACGAGAATCACCGGTTTGTCCTTGTTGTCCAATTCCGCCAAGGTTTCACTTACCACGTTGATCTGGTCCTCGAAGTTCGGATGGGAAATATCCACCACGTGAACCAATAGATCTGCTTCACGAACCTCATCCAGTGTAGATTTAAATGATTCCACCAACTGATGAGGTAACTTGCGAATAAATCCAACTGTATCAGTCAACAAAAAGGGTAAATTCTCGATTACCACCTTTCGGACAGTTGTATCCAAAGTCGCAAATAATTTGTTCTCTGCAAAAACCTCCGATTTACTCAATAAGTTCATCAGGGTGCTTTTACCTACATTGGTATATCCAACCAAAGCCACGCGTACCAATTGTCCGCGATTCCCCCGTTGAACAGACATCTGTTTATCGATCTCCTTCAATTTTTCTTTCAGGAGGGCAATCCGTGTTTGAATGATCCGTCTATCCGTTTCAATCTGGGATTCTCCGGGACCACGTAAACCGATTCCTCCTTTTTGGCGCTCCAAGTGAGTCCAAAGTCTTTTCAAACGCGGAAGCATGTATTGCATCTGAGCCAATTCGACCTGCGTTTTTGCATGCGAAGTCCGAGCTCTCGAAGCGAAGATATCCAGGATCAGGATATTCCGGTCCAGGATCTTGCATTCCAATTCACGTTCAATATTCCGCAATTGGGACGGAGAAAGTTCATCATCAAAAATGACCAATTCAATTCCATGCGCTTTCACGTATTCCTTGATCTCTTCCAATTTACCCGTTCCAACAAAGGTTCTCGGGTTAGCCATCGGAAGTTTTTGTGTAAATCGCCTAACGGAAGTAGCTCCGGCGGTTTCTGCCAGGAACTCCAATTCGTCCAGGTATTCGTGAGCTTGTTCGTCCGTCACATTAGATGTAATAATTCCCACAAGTACGCAAGTTTCTTCAACTGCGTCAACTAAAACGTGACCTTCACTTTCACTCATTTCTTATTTCCGTAAATTTTGAACGAATTTTACCACTCCTTTAATTTCCGCCGTACTCAGCATATCCTCATAAGGCATCATTCCTTTATCATTTCCTTTCCGGATCATTTCTTCCACTTCACTTTCATTCAGCTTGCTGACAGATAAATCCTTGGCGTTCGAAGCTTGCAACGTTCCATCCGGCCCGTGGCACGAAGCACAATTTAAGGTGTAAACTGCCCGCGCATCCTCAAGGGAAATAGGCTCATTTGAAACAGGTTTCGTTTCCTCTTCCGGTTTTTCAGTTTCACCGCAACCGACAAGTAATAAAACCGAAGAAAGAATCAGTATGCTATTCTTTAAAACCATGATCCTCCTAATGCTGATCTGAATGGCCATGGAATTGCAACGAAAATGACAACCAATACGATCGTGTACCAAATCAGGATTGTTTTATGCTTTTTCGCAGGATCCAATGCCTTCTCAGCCTTCTTTCTTCCTATCGTAGCCAATGTCACAGCAATTACCATCAACAAAATGTGCTCCAATCCAAAGAAACGGTACTGAGGATTTTTCATCCACCCTTCCGCATAGGAAATTTTCCCCGAAACAAAAGAAACAACAATTCCCAAAGTAATCTGGATGTGTAACATCACCATTGCGAACAGGTTCAACATCTTATCCCCCTTTTCGTATTTCCCGCTTTTCAATTTCAGGATGGCATTCACAATTGCGAAAACCAATAAAGCCAAAGCTAACCAACGTAATCCCGAATGTCCATGTATTAATGCGCCCATAAAATGTAAGTTTTTGGCAAAATTACCGAAAAAAAGACCTCATTGGTCTAATCAAATCACTTATTTCCACATAGAATCACTATTTTTCAGCCCTTAAAACCAGAAGTCTCCAAAAAATGATTCGCTATATCTTTGCCCTCTTATTTCCATTGAGTGTTTTTTCACAAGCCGAGAAACCTCAAAATGGAGTTAAAACCCCCAATCAGAACTCATTTGTATTAACGAATGTAACCATTTTTGTCTCTCCTGAAAAAACCATTGAAAACGGTACGATCACAGTAAGAGACGGGAAAATTGTGGCTGTTGACAAAATCTCCCTGATTACTCCAAAAGACTTAATTGTTATTGATGGACACGGAGCCGTGGTAATCCCTTCATTCATAGAAGTAAACTCAACGATGGGAATTCCTGCCGACCAACGGGCAGAAAACAAAACAGGTCCCTACTATTGGAACCAAGCTATTCGCGCAGAATTTGATGCGATCGATTGGTACAAAACAGACGAGAAACTCATTTCAGAATACCAGAAAATGGGCTTCGGTTCAGTGCTGATTCACCGGAATGATGGACTTGCACAAGGTTACGGACCTTTAATGCAATTGGGGACAACCAATACAGATAATCAACCTTACCTGAGTAAAGCAGCTTCATTTTACTCTTTCCGAAAAGGGACTTCACCTTTGGAATATCCAAGTTCATTGGTCGGTTCCATTGCTTTGCTCAGACAGTCTTTTTATGATGCACATTGGCATTCAGAATATGGGAAAGATGCCAATTACAGCCTGGAAGCCTTGACCCTTCAATTGAAAAAACCTGCATTTTTCAGTTTGGACGATAAATCGGATGTATTTCGTGTAAAATCGTTCACGCATGAATTCAAGCGCGATTTTACTGTGATCGGAACCGGTCAGGAGCAATTTTTAGGAAATGCCTGGGACACTTTGAAAGTTCAATTGGTTATCCCGATCAATTTCCCTGAGGCATTTGATCTGAAAGATCCTTACCTGGCTCATGAAATTCCTTACAGTGAATTGAAAATCTGGGAAATGGCCCCAAGAAATCCTGGTTTCCTCTTCAAACACAAAGTTCCATTCATTACTTCTGCTGCAGGTCATACAACAGCAGCCGATTTCTGGAAACACATCCATCAGGCTTTAGCAACCGGTTGGGCAGTTAATGACGTTTTGCGTTCGCTTACTACCGCGCCGGCAACTTTGCTGGGTGTTCAAAAAGAATTGGGAACCATTGAAATCGACAAATGGGCAAATTTTACGGTTTACGACCAGAACCCGTTTTTATTTAAAGCAGCCGTATTGGAAGTCTTTTCAAAAGGAGAACGAAAAGTTTACCAGAATGCTCCAATTGCAGATATCCGTGGAACCTACAGTTTAAATATTGATGGTGCCAAATATTGGTTGGAAATCAATGGGACAGCTAATCAACCCGAAGGAAAAGTGAAGTTGGTCCGGACGATCCAGGATTCACTGACATTTGCAAATAAATCCGATACACTTACTTCCAACGCTAAAATAACACTTGTAAACAACGATATTTCGATTCATTTCATCCAACAATTGGATGGTGACAAACAAATATTCAGTCTGAAAGGCGATATCAATCCCCGGGTTTTCATTTTCGAAGGAGAAGGAACCAATAACAAAGGAAAATGGATCAAATGGAGCGCTTTACGCAACAAGAAATACGAAGCGAAAGATGAAAACAAACAAGCCTGGACAGCTGATACCTTGACCATTCCGGGGCCGCGTTTCCCGAATAGTGCTTACGGTTTCACCTCTCCTCCAAAACAATCGGTTATTATTTTCGAACAAGCAACCATTTGGACGAATACCGATGAAGGAATTATTCAGGAAGGGACTGTTGTAGTAGAAAACGGGAAAATAAAAGCCATCCATAAAGGCTCGGGAACCTATCTCAAACCGAACAATGCTGTGGTAATCAATGCCCGTGGAAAAATCCTGACAACCGGAATCATCGATGAACATTCACATATCGCCTTGACACGTGGTGTAAATGAAGGCGGACAGGCAGTTACCTGCGAAGTTCGCATGGAAGACGCCATCAATGCCGAAGATATTGATGTTTATCGTCAATTGGCCGGAGGTGTTACTGCTGCACAATTGCTACATGGATCTGCCAACCCAATTGGAGGGCAATCTGCTCTTATCAAATTGAAATGGGGACATTATCCGAACGAATATAAGATCAGGAATGCACCGAAGTTTGTGAAGTTTGCACTTGGAGAGAATGTGAAACAATCCAATTGGGGAGCAAGTAGTCGGTTTCCACAAACACGAATGGGTGTGGAACAGGTCTACATTGATGCATTTTCAAGAGCGTTGGCGTATCATCAGGCAAAGAGTGGATCTGCCGGAAAACACAAGGACAAAAGTGCGGCTCCACCGGCAGTCGACCTGGAACTGGAAGCATTGTATGAAATTGTTTCGGGAGAGCGGAGGATTACCTGTCACAGCTATGTGCAATCTGAAATCAACATGTTGATGCACATTGCTGATTCATTCGGGTTCAAGGTGAATACCTTCACTCACATTTTGGAAGGATACAAATTGGCTGACAAAATGAAAGAGCATGGAGTTGGGGCTTCCACCTTTTCAGATTGGTGGGCGTATAAGTTCGAAGTAATGGATGCAATTCCCCAAAATGCGGCATTGATGACGGATATGGGATTAATTGTTGCCATCAACTCGGACGATGCCGAAATGGGGCGCCGTTTGAACCAGGAAGCTGCAAAAACCATTAAATATGGTGGCGCAACGGAAGATCAGGCCTGGAAAATGGTGACTTTGAATCCGGCAAAACTATTGCACCTGGATGATCGCATGGGAACTGTTCAAGTCGGAAAAGACGCAGATTTGGTTCTTTGGACAAACAATCCATTAAATGTTACTGCAAAACCATTGTATACTGTTGTCGATGGTGAAATCCTGTTCGATGCACAGAAAGACTTCCAGATTCAGCAGGAAATAGCTGCAGAGAGGGCACGCATCATTACAAAAATGTCTGAAGAAAGCAAGAAGGGTGAACCGACAAAACCATTCAACCGCAAGCGCAGAGGTCATTTCCATTGTAACACGCTTGGTGAAGAAGAATCATTCGAAGCAAATGAACACTAAGTATTCAAACTCATTGAACATGAAAACAATCATATCGACTTTTTTGATTCTAATTGCAAGCATCTCCGGCAGTTATGGACAAAAGAAATACAACAAGATCCTACTTGAAAGCGCAACCTTACACATAGGAAACGGTCAAGTGATCAGTACAGGATCCATCGGAATTGAAAACGGCGTGATCACACTGGTAAAAAACACGCTTGCTTACACCTATAACAAATCCGATTGGGACACGGTTATCAATTTAAGCGGCCATCACATTTATCCCGGGTTTGTTGCCCCGAATTCCACCCTGGGTTTGACTGAAATTGATGCCGTGAGAGCTTCCAGGGATTTTGATGAGATTGGAACGTTCAATCCGCATGTTCGTGCGCAGATTGCTTACAATTGTGAGTCGGATGTAATTGAGACCGTTCGTACCAATGGCGTGTTAATGATTCAAACAACACCACGTGGTGGAAGAATTTCCGGTCAATCCAGTTTAATGAACAGTTCTTGTTGGAATTGGGAAGATGGAACAGTCAAAGCGGATGATGGAATCCATATCGATTGGCCTTCCGCATATAGTCGTCGCTGGGGTGATCCGATTACCAAACCGAATGAGACCTATGAAGACCAAAAACGGGAGTTGATTGCTTTTTTGAGCAATGCAAAAGCTATTGCAACCACTAAAGATAAGAACACACCTATCCAGTACAGTGCTTTGAGCGACTGTTTTATCGGGGAGAAACGTCTTTACTTCCACGCCAATGAGATTCAACAGATCAACGATATCCTGGACTTAATTACCGAAATGGAAATCGAGTTCCCAGTAATTGTAGGTGGATCCGAAAGTTATTTGGTTGCAGACCGCTTGAAAATCAAAAAAGTACCTGTAATGATTGGTCGTTTGCATTCACTTCCACAACATGAAGATGACCCGGTTGATTTACCATACAAACTTCCCTTCTTATTACAACAGGCCGGAGTTCAATTCTGTCTTCAAAATGAAGGGGATATGGAAGCCATGAATGCCCGTAATCTTCCTTTTCTTGCAGGAACGGCTATGTCTTATGGCTTAACGGAAGAAGAAGCCATTCGCTCCATTACTTTGAGTTCATGCGAAATTATGGGAATCTCCAAAAACTATGGAAGTATTGAAATTGGAAAAAAAGCAACATTATTCGGTTCGGTTGGCTCCGCTCTGGAAATGAAAGGAAACCAAGCTTCCGTAATTCTTATTAATGGTCAATTTGTACCAACGACGAACTTTCAGACAGAATTGTACAAGAAGTATAAAGCCAAATACGGGAAGTAAGTTTTAGTTCAATTGTTTTTTTAACAATCAGACAGCTTATTAACTCGACTGATTTTATAACTTTAGCCAAAAATTAATTATCTAAATCTATGAAAAAAATTTACATTTTCGCAGCGTTACTAATCTCAGGTAATACGCTATTTGCTCAAAGTTTAAGTCGCACTGACATTGGTTATACGGCCGGCGAAAACTTTTCAATGTATCCTTCTACAACTCAAACAAACCCCGGAACAACCGGAACCGGAGTTACATGGGATTTATCTGCATTGACAGCCGGAACTCCTGTAGCAGTAACCCCGTCGGTGAATTCAGGTGGAACATTTCCGTCTGCAAACCTCAAGTTGACACAATCAAACGGTGGTGTTATCTATTATAACGCAACAAGTTCTGTGTTGGATGCGGTTGGAATTGATGCCAACGGAACCATTTTCACTTATTCGAATCCAGCAACTTATTTGCAATTCCCGGTAACTACAAGCCAAAATTACACCGATCAATTCGCGTGTACATTTACAGTAAGTGGTTATAATTTCACAAGAACAGGAAGTACCCAAACTGAATTTTCCGGTTATGGAACATTGATTACTCCAAACGGAACATATACAAATGTGGTTCGCTTAAAATCAACCCAAACAATCACGGACGTTTATTCACTGGGAACTATTAATTCTACGATTATCTCGTTCAATTGGTATAAAGCTGGAGTTCACCACGAAGTTGCAAACGTTTCTGCAACAACTTCGAACGGAAACACTACTTATTCCAATTACTACACAACTGTTCCTGCAAATTTAGGTTTGGAAGAAAATGAATTGGTTAACCTATCTGTTTTCCCTAACCCTTCAACGGATGTACTTCACTTGAACTCTGATGAATTAATCTCTCAAGTTGAGTTTTACACGGTATCAGGTGAATTGTCATTGAACCATTCAATGAATGAAAGCAAAACCGCGGAAGTAAATATCTCTTCTTTAAACTCAGGCATGTACTTGGTTAAAGTTTATGGAAAAGACGGTTCTATTTCTGTTCAACGTATTACAAAGAACTAATCGTTTTTAAACGAATTCAAAATCCCTTTCGCTTCGGTGGAAGGGATTTTTTGTTTTATCCAGGTAGATATTGCCCGTTAAACTCTTTCACCGGATAACTATTTTATGCTACACATCAGCAAGCGAAGTATCGAAATACTTGCAGATTCACTAAAAATAATTTCCTTAAGGACTATCCATTCAAATTCGGAGCTATTGATACTTCATCCCATTTAACCTTTCCTAACAAAAGCTTATTCCGATAGAATCGGCTTTATCAATTTTGTTTCCTATTTTTGTTAGACAACATAAAAAGAAATATCATGGCATTTGAATTACCAAAATTAGGATACGCATACGATGCACTAGAGCCACATATTGACGCTCGCACAATGGAAATCCATTATACAAAACACCATCAGGCATATGCAACAAACTTGAACAATGCAATTGCAGGAACTGATTTGGAAGGGAAATCCATCGAATACATCTTGCAAAACTGCAAAGACAAACCGGCAGTTCGCAATAATGGTGGTGGTTTCTGGAATCACAACTTGTTTTGGGAAATAATGGGACCAAATGCCGGAGGAACTCCAACGGGTGAATTGGCTCAGGCAATCAACGATTCTTTCGGGACATTCGAACATTTCAAAGAAGAATTTGCTAAAGCAGGGACAACACGCTTCGGTTCAGGTTGGGCTTGGTTGTGTGTCGAAGGAGGTAAATTGGTTATCTGCTCAACTCCAAACCAGGACAATCCGATAATGGGTGAAGGTTGCAAAGGAACACCAATCCTGGCTATGGACGTTTGGGAACATGCTTACTATTTGCATTACCAAAACCGTCGTCCGGATTACATCAATGCATTCTTCAATGTAGTGAATTGGGATGTGGTTGCAAAAAAATACGCGGCAGCGAAATAATCACAAAAGTAGTCAGACAAGCTGACGCTTCATGATTAGGAAATATCTATTAAAGAAACGAGCCCTGATTCTAAACGGATCAGGGCTTTTAATTATTCTTTGGAAAGAATAATAGTAGTTATAGTTCCTCCTGTATAAGTTGTATTGGTAGAGAATGCTTCAATCTCAAATCCTTTACGCTTCCATTCATTAATCTGAGACTGGATTATCTTGCCATTTTCATTCTCTCCTTCAAAGCTTCCTATATTCACTACTGACAGAACGATAGAATTAATTGTCCCATCCGGGAGTGTTACTGTCATATGGGATGCTTTTCCGGAAGTGAACTCAAAAGCTCTTATGATGACCGTCTGAGGATCTTTCTCCTGAGCCATTGACTGAGCCATTCCAAAAAACAGGAAAACTACTGCGATCAGCAACCCGCATTTTTGATTTTTCATGTGTTACGTATTGATTTACTGTAAATATAGTTTGGTTAGAAGAATATTCCCTGCTACTAAAAAACAAAAAGCCCGGAAATCGTTTCCCCGGGCCTTTTGTTGATTGTAAATAATTCTATTGCTTTGTTACAACTAATCTTTTCGGAGCTGACTGATCCAAACGAACCATATAAACTCCTTGTTTCAACTGACTGATATCTAAACTTGTTTTTAATCCGTTTGATTGAATTTCTGCCACTACTGTTCCATCAACTGCAATGATCCGAATCACTTTCACTTCCTGATCTGAAGTAATCTCAATCATCTTGTCTGCAGGATTCGGAGAAATCCCCCATTGAACCTCCACATATTCATTCAATCCCAGGTAAGGAGTTCCATTTGCCGTAATTCCGTTTGGTAGGATTGCGTAATCTGCACCCAACACTTCTCCGTCAACAGGAACATCAAAGAACAAAGTATCGGTATGCGGAATGTACGGAACATCCACTAACAAATAATAAGCACCTGCTTCCACATGATCAATGGTATATGTTCCATTTGATGCGGTATAAGCAAATCCTCTTGTTTCATGTGTCTGTGCATTCTTTAGCAACATCAAAGCTCCTTCAAATGGCACATTCAACGATTTCAAATACGAAGTATCCACTACAATTGTTCCCGATACACTTCCCGTAGCACTCAATACATCCAATGTATCAGCATTGATGTTCGCATTGCTTAGGAAACAAGGTAAACCGATAGCGTCCGCTCCTGTCCAAGTTGAACTTGTAGCAAAATACAACGGCACAGCACCCGGAAATAGAATGGGATCCGGTGTGAAACGCACGTGATACAAACCGGTAGGCAAACTGTCAGCTAAGTAGTTTCCATTGGTAACATTGACTGTTTCTACCGGAATCGCAACCAGGGTATCCTGAACAAAATTAAAGACTTCCAACACCCCTTCAGCAGGTTGTCCATTTACAGTCAAGCTTCCCGAAATATCATTGTTCGATTCTTGCTCATCCAGGAAGATCGCTGAATCATAAACACCATCTGAAACATCAGAAATCACCAATTTGATGTGATATGTATTTCCAACTTGCGCATAAAATTTCGCTTCTAAAGGAACTGTATATGCATCAAACACAAAATTGGCGGAATTTGGACCAGTTGAATTATCTACGTAGTATTGAGGATTCACAAACTGATTAATCGAGTTAATTTCTACTGGAATAGCCGTTCCAGGAACTTGGGCAATATTTACCGGAGTCCCGCCGTTTTCTGAAACTAAGAATAAAAAACGATCATTGTAAGTGGTATTTGAATACTCTGGATACTCTTCCGAAGCAAAAATATAATTGAAACGAATCGTATCTGAAATTATTGGAGTAAAATCAAAGTGAACAGCAATAGCGTCATAACTATATGCACCTTGTCCAGATAAATTCCCATATTGAATAATGTCATAATCTCCAGGCATATTCAAATTGTAACTTGAAAATGTAGAGGAAGGAGCACTTGACAAATTTGGAAATCCGGTTGAAAGGACCAATCCACTATTCACACCAAGCGCCGAACCATTTTCAAAGCGAGCAATCTGTGCTTGAGTGCCCTGAATTCCTACATTGGAAATTCCTTGACATTGGACTCCAAAGATATTAGTGATTAAAACTTCCAAGTCTGAAACTCCCGAATAGATTAATTGGGAGTGGGAAGAATTCGAATAAGTTAAAAGGAGAGTAATTACAAAAATTGTTTTCAATTGTTTCATAGCGCGGATTATTTTCTTTCGATATAATCCTAGACGCCACACATTAAAATAAAGTTGCTTAAGCAACTCCAATTAAGTTGAAGGTTGTTAGTTTACGGCAATAACAGCGGTAATTTCAGGAGCAACTTTTTTAACAGCTTCTTCCAAACCCGCCTTGATAGTCATAACACTCATAGAACAATCACTACAAGCACCAAGTAATCTTACCTGCACAACACCTTCATCAGTAATATCGACTAATTCCATATCTCCTCCATCAGCAACGAGATGAGGTCTTAACTCACTCAGTGAAAGATTGATCTTATCAGTTAATTCGATTTTATTTAACACCATCTTTTTGTGTTTTTATTGCTTTACGTGCTTTCAGCACGTTCACCTCTTCCACAAAGATACGTACTAATTCTTCAAATGCTAATGCAGTCGGTGTATTTTCCTGAAATACAGCAGGTCTGCCAACGTCACCTGATTCACGTACACCCTGCACCAACGGAATATGACCTAAAAAAGTTTCATTCATTCCTGCGGCCAGATTCTTCACTCCGTCCCTTCCGAAAATGTAGTATTTGTTATCGGGTAATTCAGCCGGTGTGAACCAGGACATGTTTTCAACCAATCCGACAATCGGAACATTGATTGTATCCAGTTTGAACATATTGACTCCTTTACGGGCATCTGCAAGTGCAACCTCCTGAGGTGTACTAACAATAACAACTCCATCCAAAGGAACGGTTTGAACTAATGAAAGATGAATATCTCCTGTTCCCGGAGGAAGGTCGATTAGCAGGTAATCCAATTCCCCCCAATATGCATCTGTAAACAATTGTGTCATCGCTTTTGCTGCCATTGGCCCCCGCCAGACAATCGCCTCGTCATTCTGGGAAAAGAATCCCATAGACAAGATTTTGATTCCATAACTCATTACCGGGTTAATCATCGGTTTTCCATCCACATCAATCATCGTCGGTCTTTCACCAACCACATCGAACATTGTTGGAATACTCGGTCCGTAAATATCAGCATCCACGATCCCAACACGGAATCCGGCTTTTGCAAGTCCACCTGCCAGGTTTGCAGTAACTGTAGATTTACCTACCCCACCTTTTCCGGATGCAATAGCGATGATATTCTTCACTTCAGGAAGAATTTTGCGATGTGTCTCACGAGCTTCGGAAGGCAATCCTTTTACCATGCAAGTGATTTCGATATCTTCTCCGAAAACGCGTTTCAGATTAAATTCAACCGCTTCCTGCATGCGTTTTCTGGCATGTAATGCCGGATTAGAAACATAAATCGTAAGAGACATTTTTGATCCTTCAATTTGCAGGTCCTCTACAAAATTGAGTGTTACAATATCCTTCTTCAAATCAGGTTCCAAAATGGTTCCCAATACTTCCAACACCGCTTCCTTATTCATGGTAATTTATTTACCCTGCAAAAATAGCTATTCGTTCCCGGAACTTCTCTTAAAAGCAAAAAAAAGTCCCGATGATTAACCAGCGGGACTTTTTGAATATGCTTATCTAGTTTTAGGGTCTTATTACCGATCTTCCGGGATTGGTTGTTGGGGTTGTCGGTTTAGTTATCGTTGTACCTGGTCTTGGCTTAGGTGTTGTCGTCGTTTTCTGATTTCCGTTTCCATTTCCATTTTCGTCATCAGTTGAACCTCCCGTTTCGCCATTTGGACCTCCGGAACCATTACCCGGATTGGATTCATCGGTACCGTCTGTATTGTTTCCATGACCATTATTCCCATTCCCTGTTCCACTTGGTTGTACAGCATTTATCAAACACGATTTGGTATCCGTTCCGGAAGCATTCGTAGCCGTAATAACCAATGGTACTGAAACTGTAGACAAAGTTACATTCACTACAAACGAATAACTCAACACATTGCTTTCAATACTTGAAGTGAATTCAACATTCGTTCCGTTGTAAAGAATACTTACTTGGCTTGCGTTGGACACATTTTGCACTGTTCCGGACATGGTTACACTTCCAACTTGGAACGTTGCAGGACAACGGCTCGGATTTTTCATCGTGATTACCGGTGCAGGAATTATTTCCGGGGCATTGTAAATAACCGTTTTTGTATCCGTTGCTGTTCCTCCCGGAGTAACCGCGGTTGCCACGATTACATTTTCCCCGATCACAAATGAAGCATTGAATCGAACTGCTCCTGAAGACTTATATTCAAAGTTTGTCGCCACTCCGTTCAAAGTAACCGAAACTTGTGATGCAGAAGTGACACCGGTAGTCATTATTAGAACCGTTTGTGCAGACTGGTCTGTTTCCAACGGGGTCATGGATGGACTTGTGATCTGAATTGTCGGACGAGGGACAGTCACCACTTCGTTTCTCAAAACATTGATCGTTTTACTGTTCTCACCACATTTATTTTTAGCAAGAATTACAAAGGAATTCGGTCCGAAAACCAGGTTTCTGTCTACTGTAATCACACCAGTTTGCTGATTGTAAACGAATCCGATTACCTGTCCGTTTTGAGTGACTGTAATATCCGATTGACTTTCTACATTTGAAACCGTTCCGGATAGATTAAAGCCTTCAGAAGTAACCGTCGATCCATTTGGAGTCGAACTGCCGGAAATAGTCACTACAGGAGGTCTGCAAACGATACGTGTAACTTTCCAGGTCAACTGTTTCGTTCCGCATTCGTTTCTTACATAAAGAGTGATTGTATGTTCTCCTTCTGTCAGAACCACTGTTGAAGTAACTGTATGTGAACCTTCATCATAATTGAAAGGAACCGTGATTCCATCCACCTTAAATGCGATTTGAGAAGTTTGCGTAATATTGTTCGCAGTTGCAGCAATCGAAACTGACTCCGCCTCCGTAATCATTACTTCGGAATCCGGTTTTAACCGTGTTATTTCCGGAGCGAAACAAGGAATTACTTTCGGTTTCATGATCACCGCTGTTGTACTTGTAGATAAACCGCAAGAATTGCTTGCTTTGATTTCAATTGAATTCGATCCTTCGATCAAGGTCAACACTTTTTCAAATTCAAGCGTAGTCGTATTCAAACTTCCTGCAGCTTGTAGGTTCCCATTCAAATAAACCTCAATCTGGTTCACCGAAGTGATGTTTGTTACAATTCCCTTCAAAGTGAATGGGGCATTTTCGACGATCGTATTCTGGGTAGAAGGATTGCTGAAAGTAATTACCGGTTTATTGCATGGAATTTCAATTCTCTTGAAGATGATTGATGTAGAGGCCGTATGACTTCCACCTGCATTTGTTCCTGTAATTTCAAAAATATTATTCCCGGCATTCAGTGTGTGATTAAATGTTACTTCCAATGTTGCCGGATCAAACGTCCAGAAGCTTGGATTGACAACCAAACCATCTTCTTTTAATACGATTTGGGATTGATTCGTCACATTTGTTACATGTCCTTTCATGACATAAGCCGCAGAAGAAACTGTTTGGCCAGGGCTTGCAGGATTGATGAATGTCACAAACGGTGGGTTGATCACCTCATCTCGTTTGAAAATTATCTGCGTAACATCCGATGCAGTTCCGGCAGTATTTGTTGCTGTAATAGTCACATTGTTAGCTCCCAAAATCAGGGAGAGATTCATTGTCAATACTTTTGTTGAAGTCGAATAAGTGAATCCGGAATATGGAGTCCCATTTACCAAAACCTGGATTTGTTGCTGATTATCCACATTCAAAACGGTTGCTGCAACATTGCTGTTCGGCACATTCACTGTTTGAGGATTCGTTGCAGGATAAGTAATCGTAACGACCGGAGGTAATGTGGGATTCGGTGCCCGGTAATTGATTACCGTAGTCTCTGCGTCTGAACCGGCAGCATTGGTCGCTGTGATTTCAATCACATTTGCCCCGTTTACCAAACCTGTCATGAACTCCATTAACTCGCTTGATGCTGTATACATGAAGTTAGTCGTAACCTGCCCGTTGATTTTCAATACAATTTGATTTGCAGCAGTCACGAAACGAACACGTGCTTTCACTAAATACGTTGCATTCAATGAAATCGCAGGATTCAAACTCGGATCGATAAACGATACAATCGGAGGCTGAACCGCAACCGGTTTTCTGTAAATGATCGTTTGAGTTTCGCTAGCTGTTCCGGCAGTATTCGTTCCGGTCACAGTGATGATATTTGCACCTTCAATCAATGTTACCGGGAAAGAAGCCGCACTATTCACAAAGGAGAAAGTGGTAACGTTTGTTCCATTCACATTTACGTTGACCCCGCTTTGGCTTGTTACATGAAGCACGGATGCTATTACGTTATACGTACCGGTCGAAGTGGTATAAGGATCCACATTCGGATTTGTAAACTGAACAACAGGAGGTTGAACTGTTACAGCTTGTTTGTAAATGATTGTGGTTTGTTTGGAATCTGTTCCATCCGTATTTGTTCCGGTCACCGTAACTACGTTTGCTCCGACAACCAAATTCAACGCTTCTGTTACTCCATTTGAAACTGCATTGTAGGTAAAGTTTGGCAAACTTGTTCCATTCAGAGTCACTTTAACCTGACTTTTTTGTGTCACATTCAATACCGTTGCATTCAAGTTGAAAACACTGCTTGAAGTCTCGTATGGATTTGTTCCGGGATTTGTAATCGTAACAATCGGAGGTTTTGGTGCAATGCGATTGTAAATGATAATCGTTGTTGCCGAAGCAGAACCCGCCGCATTCGTACCAATCACCTCGAATACATTCTGACCCGCATTTAAAATCACGTTACTTGTGAATTTATCTGTTTGGGCATTGTATGCAAAGTTGTTGTTGATTGTTCCGTTTTGTTTGAAAGTTACATGCTGTGCATCCATTACATTCAAGACATCGGCAGTCAAAGCAAAGGTGTTCTGATTTACAGTATATGGATTGATATTCGGATTTACAAAGTAGACAACCGGAGGTTGAACAGTTTGTAGCGGCTGATAAATGATCGTTGCCGTTTCAGTGTCTGATCCATATTGATTTGTTCCTGTAGTACTGACAATATTTGAACCCGTAACGAGATTCAAGGTTGCGTTTATAACCCGAGTAGATGTATTATACGTAAACGTGATAGGATTCCCATTTAATGTCATCGTAATTTTGTCCTTTCCGCTCACATTCAACACCGTTCCAACCAAATTGAAAATCGGATTTTGCACCGTTGTCGGATTCGAACTTGGATTTGAATAAGTCACAACAGGAGGAGTCGGTGTTTCTCTGACATAGTTGATTACCGTTTGATCCATGTCAGAACCGAAATCATTTGTTCCTGTTAATTCAAAAGTATTTTGGCCGGGAACCAGGGTTACGGTACTCTGAAATTCCTGGGTGGAAGGATTGAATGTAAAGTTTGAAATATAATTCCCATTTTGTCTGAAAATGACATTCGAATTGGAATTTACGTTTTGAATTCTTCCTTTGATTACATAGTTACCGGAGTTAACCGTTGTACCTGACACACTTGGATTCGTAATATTTACAACAGGAGGAGTTCTTACAGGTTCTGTCCAGGTTGGGTTTGTAACAACAGGCTGACGAACCGTATCTTGATACGTAGTATGATCGTAATGACTTCGTATATGGAATTTCAAGTAAACGCTGGTATAGTGATACCAATCATTCGCATATTTCCCTTTCGACTGAACATGACCGTCAAAATTGTCGGCCAACGTAAACGTTGTCTTGTGTTCAATTCCCAAGGAAACACCTTTCCCGACTTGGTAACCGATGCCGATACCGACACTAGGCATGAATTTCCCCATGCTTGCAGGTGAATTCAAATCCGTTTCGAACTTCTTGTCCGTCAGGGCGTGAATTTCACTTTGGGTATATGAGCCCGAAGCCAATTTGGTAGAATCATAGATATAGGTAAATCCATCAGATCCATGTAGATCACCTTTTGTGCGATACCAAGTATAACCGATACCTCCAAAAATGTATGGATCCCAGCCGGTTCGTTCTCGTAATCTATTGAGGTGGATTGCCAATTCCAGGCTCAATTCGTGCAATCTTGTACCAAAATTCAGTACAACAGGTTGCCCCTGAGCATTATACTCATTGTAAACCGGATTTGCAGAAACGTTCGTTGAATCGGTATTGTACCCTTTCCAAAGTCCGGTCAGATAACGCAAACGTACATCAAAACTGATCGGTTTCCCGTAATTGTAATTGAATTGATGACCAAGCATCAAGCCATATCCCAAATCCAATTTGTATGGAACGTCTGTTTTAGTCCAGGTTGCACCGGCGTTTAAACCCCAAAACCAACGACTATCATTGTCGTAATTCACTTTTTGGGAAAATAAAGAGGTGGTTAGCAGTAGACTTACAATTAGTGTGTAAAAATATTTCATGGTCCAAAGTTTAATCTATTTCGTGCCTAACCATTCCTGTGCCAAAAAAACACAAAAACGGTTCCATTTAACAAAATTGACGGGACGAAACTACGAAAAAACCATTAAAATATCCCTGAATGTATTAGTTTTACAATCATATACGCATCTTTCGCACATGGATATTCGGGCTGTTAAAGTATTGTTAATCTCATTTTTTAGCGTGACTTCTGGTTTTTCCCAGCTGACAAATGATGGATGCAATTCAGCTATTCCTTTATGTCCGGGTGTAACTGTTTCCGGTTCAAATATTGGTGCCACTGCTACCGTATGTCCGGGATGCGAAGATGATTTCACCTTCTGTTTTTCCGGAACCAACAGCGTCTGGTATCAATTTAACACCAACGTAACGGGAGGTGATGTCACGTTTAACTTCAGTAACCTGATTTTCAATATCCAGGCAACACGTGGAACTGAATTACAGGCGACCATTGTCCAGGCTGCCGTTCAATGCGATGCTTCAACTTATACTATGGTGAGTAATTGTGAAGCGGGTTCGTCAGTCGGGTTTTCCATTACAGCTTTAGGACTTCCAGCAAATACAACTTATTACATAATAATCAATGGGGCAAAAAATGCCGGGGCAACTTTGCCTGCTGAAGCTACATTTGACTTAACAGGATCAGGAACCGGCTTCGACAGGCCTGCTCCGGGACTTTCAATCGGTGGTCCAACAATTACTATATGTCCTGAAAAGCCTACCTCTTTCACTGCTTATTTGACCAATTGCACAGACACCAGTAATTTCTATTGGTCTGTTAATGGAATTTTGAAAGCGGTAACCCAAACTTCCTTGTGGCTTACAAGTGATTTACAAAATGGGGATGTCGTTTCTGTGGAATGTAGTTGTTTTGCCATCTGTCCAGACACCTTGAATTTTGCTTATCCTGCAGTGACAGTTGACCCAATAACAGTTGATGCAGGCTCTGACTTAACCATTCAGGCAGGAAGTAGTGTCCAACTTGCAGGCAATTCAAATGGGACGGACTTTATGTGGAGCCCGACGCAAACCTTGAACACTCCCTATTCGATAACAACCTACGCAACGCCCGAAGAAACAACTACATATACTTTGACTGCTTTAAATGCAAATTGTTCACTTTCCGATGAGGTAACTGTTTTTGTATCCGACAACTTGGATATCCCGGGAAGTTTTTCCCCAAACGGAGATGGGCATAACGACAAATGGATCATTGACGGCATTGCTTTCTATCCCGACGCCCAAGTAGTCATTTATGATCGCTGGGGACAAAAAATTGCCGAAATTGCCGGATACAGTCTTACAAAAGCTTGGGATGGAACCAATAAAGGCAAACCGGTTTCTGATGGAGTTTATTTCTATTCGCTGGATCTTCGCCAGAATAACGACACCAAACCACTTAAAGGAAGTATTACCGTAATCCGCTGATGAAAAAGACGCTTCTCTGCATACTTATTCTGATAACCAGTTGTTCCTACGGGCAGCAAGTAAGTCACATGTCACAATGGATCCATCACCAATATGCAATTAATCCTGCTTATACAGGAATTAAGACTTGTCTTGAAGCGCAATCAACTTTGAGAGGTCAGTGGATTAAGGTGGATGGGGCTCCTTATACAGGTTGGGTAAGCGTTCATGCTCCCTTGCAGGCAAAAAGGCGCCAATTTTTAAGTGCAAGACATGGTTTGGGAGGAATTGTTTATCTGGACAATATCGGACCGTTTCAAGATATCAGGGTACAACTATCCTACGCAGGTCATTTCAATTTCTCCCTGACAAATCGTTTGTCCTTAGGTTTGGCAGTTGGGGCAAGGCAACTTTCTTTTGATTTGAACAAAGCAAAACCGCTAACTCCGGATCCGACTATCAACGGAAGTGCTTCTCAAATCCTTCCTACAGCTACGTTTGGTGCCTGGTGGAATGGAAAAAATTATTTCGCCGGATTTACCTTATACGAACTGATTCCGCAAAAATGGAATGTGATCGGAATGAATGCACAATCCCAGATGCATTGGATGGTCACCGGTGGATATAAATTCAACATCAACCCGAAAGTGGACGTATTCCCCGGAATTTATGTTGCCTACACAAAGAACACTCCTATTGAACTGCAAGTTCATGCATTGATTGAATTTCAACGAAAGTTCAACCTTGGTTTAGGTTTGAGAAATACAGATGCCTTAATTGCAATGGTCGGGTTCCGGTTCAAAGAGAAGTGGAAATTGGGTTATTCCTACGATTTCATTCTTTCCAAGATGAGACCGAACACTTTTCACTCACATGAAATAACTCTTTCTTTTTCACCTTGTAAACAACGCAATGAAAGCACTTCCAGTTGTGCAGATTTCGATTGATTTATTCGGCTATTCAGATTTCACTGTTTATAAGTATCTCTTTCCCTTCTCTATATTGGCTTATTTCTTTCGAAATTTGAAGATAAAGCATTTTTGAATGAAAAAACAACTTTCCATAATTGCGCTTACTTGTGTATTGGCAGCATGCGTACCGGCAAAAAAATACAATGAACTTCTCGAAAGAGAAAAGGTTTGCAGCGAAGAACTAAACAAATACAAAACTTCCAGTATTGAAAACGAAGGAAAAGTAAAGGATTTACAAGTAATGGTGGATCAGTTTCGCAAGGACATCATTTCATTGAAAAAAGACACCCTTGAATTGGGTTCCAATATGCGCTTCCTGCAATCACAATACGATTTAATGGTTGCTCAAAATGAAGCATATGAGCAAAAATTAGATCAAATGCGCATGAAAGGACAAAAAGAATCCGCAAACTACCAGGCAGATATTGACTCCAAGAATTTAGAACTTCAGCGAAAAGAGGATGCTCTTAAAACTTTGGAAAGCGAGTTGATTGCAAAAGAGAAATTGCTTATCGAACGGGAAGAAAGGGTAACAGAATTGGAAGAAATGATCAAGCGCAAGGATGACGCGATGAAGCAATTAAAAACACGTGTATCTTCTGCATTAAAAGGTTTCGAAAACAAAGGATTGACAGTCGTTGAAAAGAATGGTAAAATCTATGTCTCATTGGAAGCCAAATTACTTTTCGCCTCCGGAAGTACAACTGTGGAACCTGATGGAAAAAAAGCACTCATTGACCTTGCGAAGGTCTTAGAAACTGAGAAAGACTTGGAAATCATCGTTGAAGGTCATACGGACACGGATAAGTTAGCTGCTACAGCTCATCCAAAAAACAACTGGGAACTGAGTGTGCTCCGTTCTACTGCAGTTGTTGAAATAATGATTGGAAACAGTAAAATGAATCCCATGCAATTAATGGCTGCTGGAAGAGGAGAATATCATCCTGTAGACACAAAGGACAAAGCTAAAAACAGACGTATTGAAGTAATCATTTCTCCTAATCTAAACGAGTTGTATCAGATATTGGACGGAAAATAGTTCCCTGGATGGACATCCAAGAAAGGCGCTTTATTTAAGTGCCTTTTTTTGTGGATTATTCGTAACTTAAAACTACAAAATAAAGGTTAATCAAAATGGAACAAACATTAGTCATTGGAGCAACAACAAAAGAAGATCGATATGCAAACAAGGCGATACGCGCATTGAGAAGTCACAAATACCCGGTAGTTGCCTTTGGGCAAAAAGCCGGAACAGTAATGGATGTTGACATTGAAACAGAATGGAATCCGGATTGGGATATTGAAACTGTTACATTGTATTTGAATCCGCAAAATCAGGAAGCATATATTGATCGGATTTTGGCTTTGAAACCTAATCGGGTAATTTTCAATCCCGGAACTGAGAATCCCGCATTTATTGAGAAATTAAGAGCGGCCAAGATCCATCCGGAAATTGCATGTACTTTGGTATTATTATCAATAGGGAATTATTAACCGAATGCAACCCTTGCTCCGATTGAGGGCAAGGGTTAATAATCTACTATGTACTAAGAGCAATGTGCTCTTTTAAGGCATGAATTACCGTTTCTGCTATTAGACAATGGAATGCATTCTTTTGATCTTCCGGTGCCGTTTCTAAAGCATTATAATACTTCAATCGATTCTCCAACTCCCCTTTGATGTTTGCAATCGGATACCCGTTCTGCATTAGGATCAGATTCATAATCAATCTGCACGTCCGACCATTTCCATCAATAAACGGGTGAATTCGAACAATGCGTTCATGCATTTCTGCAGCCAAAATTATTGGATGGAGAATTGACTTGTTCTCTTTATAATAAACAAAAGCTTCCTCCATGAACGGAACCAATAAATAAGGCTCAGGAGGCAAATGGGAACTTCCCGAAATACGAACTCCAATTGAACGATAGACTCCTGCATTCTCGCGATCAATTCCTTTCAAAATCAGGTAATGAATTTCTTTAAGCACCCGTTCGGAAAATGGTGTCTTATTCTGAACCAATTCACTCAAATACTGAATCGCTTCAGTATGGTTGATCACCTCCAGATGTTCTCTCACAGATTTTCCACCAACAGTGATCCCATCGTTCACAACAAGAAACGTTTCTTGCAAAGTCAATGTATTTCCTTCAATTCGATTACTTTCATAGGTGTAATTCAAATTGAAGTACTCTTCCATTTTACGCAATTGTAATTGGTTCAAAGGTTTTTTAGAAGACCAAATCTCTTGTAAACGTGAACATTCTTTTAGTAAATCAGTTAATTCGGGACTGATTAAACCTTCTTGTTTTTTCTTATTAAGCTTATTGTATTTTATTCGTCCTTCTGCGAAACTCATTGCCTGGTCAAATAAATGGTTATTGTCTTCAAACAAGGCATAAATACGCTCACCTAACCAAACGGATCGGGTTGTATCTTCATTTAATTTTAAATACTCGATTAGGAGACCGAGATGTTTTTCAGAAGGTTGTCTGTCTCCTTTTTCGTATTTATTCAATAAGGCAACATCAATACCGGAGAGATGCGACAATTCCTTCAATGTAAAATTAAATTGATTGCGTGCATCTTTTAAAATTCCCCCCAAGCTCATCTTATTGACAATATTTATTTAGACAAATTTAGTCAATTTTTCGGGTTAAAAAAATCCCCGATCAATTTTCGGGGAATTTTTCACAATATTAACATCGCATCACCGTACGAATAGAACTTATATTTTTCCTTAATTGCTTCATGATAGGCTTCCATCATCAAATCATGGCCACAAAAAGCAGAAATCATCATCAGTAAAGTTGAAAGAGGTGTATGGAAGTTTGTTACCAAACTATCTGCGATACTGAATTCATATGGAGGAAAAATGAATTTATTTGTCCAGCCGTCAAATGCTTTTAGCATGTTATCCGTAGAGACAGAGGTTTCAACGGCACGCATGGAAGTTGTTCCGATTGCACAAACACGTTTCTTGTTCTTCTTTGCTTCGTTTACAATATTCGCAGCTTTTTCCGTAATGATAACTTGCTCTGAATCCATTTTGTGCTTTGTCAAATCCTCCACTTCCACTGAGCGGAAAGTACCCAATCCAACATGCAAAGTAACTTCGGCAAAATTCACACCTTTCAATTCCAAACGTTTCAACAACTCACGTGAGAAATGCAATCCCGCAGTTGGTGCTGCAACAGCTCCTTCTTCTTTTGCATAAATTGTCTGGTACCGCTCTTCATCCGTTTCCTCAACTTCACGCTTGATATATTTCGGCAATGGTGTTTCCCCAAGTTCAGTGATTTTCGCTTTGAACTCTTCGTAAGGACCATCAAACAAGAAACGCAATGTTCTTCCGCGGGAAGTAGTATTATCAATTACTTCGGCAACTAATGAATCATCGTCTCCGAAATACAATTTATTTCCAATTCTGATTTTACGTGCCGGATCTACTAATACATCCCACAAAAGGCTTTCACGGTTTAATTCTCTTAACAAGAACACTTCGATCTTGGCACCTGTTTTTTCTTTGTTCCCATACATACGAGCAGGAAACACACGTGTATTGTTCATGATCATCACATCACCTTCTCCAAAGTAATTGATGATATCCTTAAACAAGCGATGCTCAATTTTTCCGGTATCTCGGTGGATTACCATCAAACGTGCTTCATCACGGTTTTCACTTGGGTACTCTGCAATCAGTTCGTCCGGAAGGTCAAAACTGAATTCAGAAAGCTTCATTTTATTCATACAAGATGTATTTTTAGCGCTTTAAATCAAAAGAGCGCAAAAGTATAAAAAATCAGGGTATTTACAAAGGTTGTTCTTCAATGAATGTTATCCATTCTTCCACACTCTTGGAATCATTAATATCATAAATTCCCGATTTGGTTCTTCGAAGTGCAATTAATGTTGCTCCACAACCGATCTTTTGTCCGAAGTCGTGTGCAATGGAACGGATATATGTCCCTTTCGAACATGAAATTTCAAAATCAACTTCAGGAAAACGGGCAGTGTTTATAGTGAAATCCATGATTTCAATCGCGTTTGCTTTCAGTTCCTTTTCGATTCCTGCCCTGGCATAATCATAAGCACGCTTACCGTCAATTTGTTTTGCAGAAAATAAAGGGGGGACTTGTTGTTGCACTCCTAAAAAACCTGATCGGACTTCCTCCAATTGTTCCGAAGTAATTCCACTCGTATCCTTATCAGAATTATATTGCGTTTCCAGGTCATAAGAAGGCGTGGTCTTGCCTAGTAGGAACGTTCCGGTGTATGTCTTTGAATCAGAAGTGAGACCTTCGATGAGCTTGGTATGTTTACCGATACAAATGACCAACAATCCGGTTGCCAAAGGGTCTAATGTTCCTGCATGACCTACCTTGAGTTTTTTCACTCCAAGTTTTTGACGTAAATGCCAACGCAGTTTATTTACAGCATCGAAAGAAGTCCATTTCAAAGGCTTATCGACCAAAATGGTGCTTCCTTGGGCAAATTCTGTAATCATCAGATGATAGTTAATTTATATCCGGATAACAACAAGATAAGAATTGCACCACCAACGATGATACGGTACCAGCCAAATAACTTGAAGCCATGTTTGTTTAAAAACCCGATAAATCCTTTGATTGCAATGATTGCGACTATGAAGGCAACAACATTTCCAACAATCAATAAGTTTACCTGATCACCTGACAATGAATCATGCTTCTCAAAGAAATCCAATGTCTTTTTTGCAGTGGCACCTAACATGGTAGGTAGAGCCAAAAAGAATGAAAATTCTGCCGCTAGTTTACGGCTCATCTTCTGACTCATACCACCGACGATCGATGCACCCGAACGCGAAACCCCGGGAATCATAGCGATACATTGGAAACAACCCACTTTAAAAGCATCCCAATAGGTCATTTCTTCCATTTCATGAATTCGAGGTTTGTTAAACCAATTATCAACAAACAACAGAATAATCCCTCCAACCAACAATGAAATGGCAACTGCCATCGGGTTTTCCAATAATTTATCAATATAATCTGAAAGTAGCACTCCCAAAATGGCAGCCGGAATAAATGCTACAATCAATTTCAAATAGAACTGAACACTTTGGAAAAACCGCTTGAAGTACAAAACAAATACTGCAAGGATAGCACCCAACTGGATCACAATCATAAACAATTTGGTGAAATCATCATTTTCAACACCCATTGCAGCTGATCCTAATATCATATGTCCTGTTGACGAAACAGGCAAAAACTCAGTTAGGCCCTCAATGAGAGCCAATATAATTGCTTCAAACCAATTCATGGATTATTCTTGGGAGTTAGAATCTTTTGTTTTCTTCATGATACCGTAAATCATTACGACAAAACCAGCTACGATCAAAACAGGGGCAACTGTAATTCGAACGGTAGAAAACAATTCTTTCTCGTGGAACTCTGTCGGAGAATCTGCACCACCGCCAATCATCAAGATATAGCCAATAATATTGATTGCTAAACCAATGAAAATGATTCGTAGGTTTTCTTTTTTAATTGGAAAGTCGAATTTATTGTTCATGATATAAATGAATGTGGGGCTAAATTAATATAAATCATCCAATTTCGCACGTAAATATTTGCTTAGTGCAAACCACGTCGATACAATTGTCAAAACACAACCGATTATCAGTAAGGAAGCAAAAAGGAGCAAAATATCTATCAGCTTCAAATCAATCTCCACGACATCCAGGATATTATTCAATGCAAAAAACACGGTCATTAAAAATGCCATTCCTATAATTCCGGAAACCAACCCCTGATATATCGCCTGCTTCAGGAAAGGTCTGCGTATGAATCCACTCGTAGCACCAACCAACTGCATGGTTTTGATGGTAAATCGTTTAGAATATAATGCCAATCGAATAGTATTGTTGATCATTGCAACAGCAACCACGATCAATAAGGATGCCACCAGTAAAATCAAGAAAACAAATTGCTTGAACCCGAGATTTACTTCTTCTAATGCTACT
The DNA here is from genome assembly GCA_965650135.1 of uncultured Fluviicola sp. Taxonomy (GTDB): domain Bacteria; phylum Bacteroidota; class Bacteroidia; order Flavobacteriales_D; family Crocinitomicaceae; genus Fluviicola. Next base: position 160,134 of record CBFGNC010000005.1, on the reverse strand, counting down.
TTGTCGTAATTGACCTCAGCCAACATGTCTCCATATTTGTTGTTCAGGCGGGTTTCAATCTCTTTCATTCCCTTTTTGGTCACAAAGGAGCTTACCGGCCGGAAGTTGATGGTTGGAGGAAGCGGATTTTCGCCTTCAAAAATAGCCAGGATCTCATCTGAATTTTGATCCGCTCCTTTAAACTCTTCTATCGCACGTTCCGGGGAAACAAAAACAACTTCTTTAAAACAATCCCATGATTTCAGTTCCTGTCCTACCTGTTTGATATCTTCCGCATTGTATTCCGATTTAAAGAACAAATCCCCATGCAAATTTTCCCTGGCTTGTTTTTGTAGTGAATCCAAACCGATTACTCCCGCCAAAACCAAACCAATCATAAACAAAACCAACGAAATTCCAATTACGGTTGAAATGTAACTAGTTCGTAGCCCCTTCTTTCCTGTCTTTTCGATCCCTTTACTCATCCTCACGAAATTACACTTTTTAGACACATCCTTTTTTATTAATTTGAGAAGCTATTAACGAAGAAATGAACAAATTTCGACTCGCTGTAAATAGTTTATATTTACGAGTAACTTTAATAAAGAGTACAATGAAGAAAACACTATTTTACACAGCATCACTAGCATTTATCGCATTCGGAATGACAGCGTGCGGGGGCTCAACGGAATCAACAACTGAAGAAAATTCTGCAATAACTTACCATTTGGATGCAACTGCGACCACTTTAAAATGGAAAGGGACTTATGCCGGTGATGGACATACACACAATGGAACCGTAAAAATTTCTGAAGGTTCGATCACTTATAAAGGCGATACGTTCGAAGCGGGGAGTTTTATTGTGGATATGAAAACAATCGAAAATGATTTGACTCCAGAAATGGGTGCTGATGATTTGAACGAATCAATTATGGGCGAAGGTTTGTTCAATACAGCTCAATTCCCGAATGTGGAGGTCAAAATAAACAGTATTTCAGATAAGGAAATCGATGCTACACTTAAAGTTGCCGGAAAAGAAGTTCCTGCAAAAATGCCGGTGAAGATTAAGAAAACAGATGAGAAATTGACTGCAAAAGGCAAATTCACCATCGATTTCTCTGCAATTGACGCGGAAGGATTTAAACCAAATACTGAAAAAGGGAAAGAAACACAATACATCAAACCGGGAGTTGACTTCGAATTGAACCTGGTATTGAAAGCTGAGGAAGCAAAAGAATAATCGCTTATTCAAACAACTATTGAAAGGCTTTCCAATTGAATTGGGGAGCCTTTTCTATTTAACAAATGATCCCGGGATAATTTTTCACAGCCAGACATTCGATCACTAACATTTAACACATTGTGTTTTTTATTTAAAATAATGTGATAATTTAGTTTAGCTGATTCAACGGATTTGTTTTTGGAGTATTTTTGCGCCAAATTAATTCTCAGATGAACGTTTTCAAATTTGGTGGAGCTTCAGTGAAAGATGCCAATGCCGTTAGGAATGTATCACACATTCTTTCCCTCTTCCCTAAGGACCAATTGATTGTTGTTGTATCCGCAATGGGTAAGACAACCAATGCAATGGAAGAAATTGTAGACTCCTTGTGGAAGAAGGACGAAAAGCGTTATATGGAATTGATTGAAGACCGTTATCAGTTCCACCAATTAATTGTTGCAGAGTTATTCCCCGAAAAACATTATTTCATCCACCAACAAATGGATGAATTGTTTGAATCATTGAAAAACAGGTACCATCTTCCGATTTCGGACAATTACAATTTTGAATACGACCAGATCGTTTCCCTGGGGGAAGTTTTGTCTACGATGATAGTTGAAGCTTTCATGAAAGAAGAAGGCCACGCAACTGTTTGGGTTGATTGCAGGAAGATTATCCGTACCAATCATGAATACCGCGAAGGTGAAGTGGACTGGGTAAAAACAGAAGCTTTGGTAAACGAACGCCTATTGCCGTTATTCAAAGAAAAACGCATTGCAATTACGCAAGGATTCATCGGTCATACTTCTGAGGGTTTCACTACGACTTTAGGAAGGGAAGGCTCTGACTTTACAGCTGGAATCTTAGCGTATTGTACAAATGCAAAAGGAGTAACCATTTGGAAAGATGTTCCGGGAATGTTGAATGCAGATCCGAAATGGTTCGACGATACCATCAAACTCGATAAAATTTCATTCAAGGAAGCAATTGAGCTTTCTTATTACGGAGCAAGCGTCATTCACCCAAAAACAATTAAACCACTCCAGAATAAAGGAATTCCATTGTATGTAAAGTCATTTATCCATCCGGATGCAGAAGGAACGGTAATTCAGGAATCTCTTGACTACGACCATTTGGTACCTTCTTTCATTTTCAAGATGGATCAGGTATTGATGTCTTTCACTCCGAAGGATTTCTCATTCATCGTAGAAGAGAACCTGGGCGATATTTTCCAGCAATTGGCTTTTTACGGTGTGAAAATTAATTTGATGCAAAACTCAGCGTTGAGCTTCTCAATTTTATTTGATCGTTCCAAAACCGAACCGATGAAATTGGTGGAGAAATTTAAAGATCAGTATTCCATCCGCTACAATGAAGGGTTGGAATTGGTAACCATCCGTCATTATGATCAGGCAACCATCGATAGAGTAACCATCGATAAAGATATTCTCCTAGAGCAACGAACAAGACAAACCATTCGCATGGTCATGAAAAATAAATAAGTATTGTGCAAACAAGTAGGGACGCGACGCATCGCGTCCCTACTTGTTTTTTTTATCGCACACCTACTTGTTTCATTTTTGTAACGAATCCCATAAGTTTGCGTTATTAACCTGAAACTTATGAAAGGACTCTTACATTCACTTTTCATCCTCGCGCCCATCTTATCATTCGCTCAAGTGAGCGCATCAATTGATTCGATGTCTTTCTATTTCGGATTCAACAGTCATGAAATCAGCTTTCAGGATAAGCACAACGCCGATACAAAAACAAAACTTTCAAAACTCAAAAACCAGTCTTTGGTTCTTCGTGCATACACCGATTCAACCGGAACCAAAGAATACAACACTCGTTTAGCGGAATCCCGTTTGGAAGCTACTAAAAAGCTATTAACCGAATCATTTCCAAACCAATTTTCCATACAAACAGAAGTTGCCTTGGGAGAAGATCTTTCCCAAAAATCAGATGCAGAAAAAAGACGGGTCGATATCCTCGTTTCCACTCCGAACACAACCAAATCCTCCAGTGGAAAAAGAAAGCCCTTCGAATTGGGAGTTCCCATCCAATTGGAAATCCAATTCATTTACGGAACAGATGAGGTAATAAAAGGCTCTTATGCCGATATTCTATTCCTGATGGAGACTCTTAAGGCTGATAAATCATTGTCCGTTACACTTGCCGGACATGTTTGCTGTGGGACGGATAGTCAAAACCTTTCTGGAAAACGTGCAGAACGCATTAAGCAGATCTTGGTAATGGAAGGAAATATTTCCGGCAGCAGGATCACTGCAATCGGGTTTGGAAACAGGAAACCTTTGTTTGTCGAAGATTCGGAAGCACATAAACAAGCAAACCGGCGCGTGGAAGCCACGTTTTATAAAAACAAATAGGGACGCGATGCGTCCCTATCCAATTAATTTACGAAGTATTTATTATGAATTCCCTTTCAATGGTTTCACCGATTTAATCGATTTTGCCATCAGGTCAATAATTATCTTTTCAAATCCATCATCACGACTTCTAAAAACGTATGTGATTCCATCAATTACTTTTTGTCCGTATACATGGTATGTCTTATGCTCTACCCCAACTGATTTGGATGCGCCTTTCTTTCCGTCCACTTTCAGTTCGCGTTCGTATAAAACGAAATCCGGTTCATCCACCAAATACTTGATCTTATAAAAATTCAACCCCGCCAATCGTTTTTTCTCTGAAGAAACCATTTCACGGTCGGAACCCCAATCATCAATAATCATATGAAAGTTCGGACCAACCATCAGTTCCCATTTAAAATCATCTTCCACGTGAATGATTTCAGGTTGAGTCGACGCACCGATATTGGCAGTCTCATCAGGCAACATGATCATGATAGGAATATCGTATGGTTTCATTGAAAAGCCTTGGAATTCATACAATTCCTCATCAGTCAATTCTTTACCTTCCTCTGAATCTCCACAGCGAACCGCAACCAAGGACACTGCCAAAAGCAACAAAAAGATTGAAATTTTTTTCATACCTATTTTTTATAATCCATGTATATCGACTCCAAATGGAGAAGTAATTAGGACAAATATAGTTTTTTTATCAATTTTGACCCAAATTGATCGGTTCATTTAATTGAACGGTAAAAGTTTACAATTGGAGCAATCACAATTATTACCCCGTTAACTCATTCATATGGCAGGATATAAAATCCGGGATCTTGAAATTCTCACTGGTATCAAAGCACATACAATACGGATGTGGGAAAAAAGATATGGCCTGCTTACGCCTCAAAGAACCGATACTCAAATCAGAACCTATTCCGATAAGGAGTTACTTGTTCTACTGAATGTCTCGCTGCTCAACAAGAAAGGATACAAAATTTCACGGATTGCGGATATGAGCATCGAACAGATCTTCGCTACTTCCAAATCAATCCAGGATCATCTGGAAACAGATACAGCCATTGAGCAATTCATCGTTTCCGTCCTGCAATTGGACGAACTGCTTTTCCAGCAAACGTTTCAGGAATTGACCCAAAAAAACAGCTTATCCCTTATTTTTTCGGAATACATTATTCCCTTTCTTCAGCGGATCGGAGTGATGTGGCTGGTTGGAACAATCAATCCGGCACAAGAGCATTTCATTTCCAACCTCATCAGACAGAAAATCATCGCTGCGATTGACCTGTTACCTATTCCGGATCAGGACCAATCCAAAATAATTCTTTACCTCCCGGAGCATGAATGGCATGAAATCAGTTTACTTGTCTATCATTACCATCTTCGGTCCAAAGGATTAAACAGTATCTACCTCGGTCAGGCTCTACCTTACGAAGCTTTACTCAAAACTGTCGAAATATTAAAGCCCAAGACCGTCATATCAAGCTGGTTAACGGCAATGGAACCACAAAGTATCTGCAACTATTTCAATCAAATTCAGGTAGATATGGCTTCTGTGAACATTTTAGCCGGAGGTTATCAAATTGATCAAATAGCATCCTTACTTCCAAAAAACATTAAACGAATCCACACGCTTTCCGACTTGGAAAATCTATGATTTAAGTTAACTTCCGAATCTTTAATTCATTTTGTTTAATCTTTTATTATATTTGTTAAACAAAATAACAAGTCAACTGGTTAAACCGATTAAAATTGTATATTCATCGCACGTAAAATTCAAACTTACTGCTTGCACAAAACCCATTGAAAACTAGAGATGTCAGGAAAAAAAATAGCAGTTATCGGTTCGGGAATTTCAAGTTTATCTTGCGCATCCTTTCTTGCAAAAGAAGGTCATGAAGTCGTTATTTTGGAGCAAAATGACAGTATCGGGGGAAGAGCACGCCAATTCAAAACAGATAACGGTTTTACGTTCGACATGGGTCCAAGTTGGTATTGGATGCCGGATATCTTTGAAAATTTCTATCAACAATTTGGGCATACAACTTCGGATTTTTATGAACTTATCCGACTAGATCCTTCTTATCAGATTATCTGGAACAAAAATGAGATAGATTCCATCCCGGCTTCCATCCACGAATTGGAAGAGTACTTTGAAAAACTGGAAATAGGCAGCAGTGTAAAGCTGAGACAATTTTTGGCGGACGCTGAAAAAAAATACCAGATTGGAATGAAAGACCTGGTCTACAGGCCAAGCCTTAGATTAACAGAATTTGCCGATACACGTATTCTTAGCGGTTTATTCAAAATGCACCTCTTCACTTCATTTGCATCCTTTATCCGGAAATATTTCAAAAACCCGAAAATCATCTCTTTACTGGAGTTTCCCATTTTATTCCTGGGAGCAACACCGAAGGACACTCCTGCTCTCTATTCCCTGATGAATTACGCAGACATTCAATTGGGAACGTGGTATCCGATGGGGGGAATGTTTGAATTCGTCAAAGCTTTTGAAAAAATTGCACTGGAACAAGGAGTCACTTTTTCTTTAAACAATCGTGTTCTGGGATTCAACACTGCAAATGGAAAAATTAAATCCATTGAAACTTCCAATGGGGAATTGGTTTGCGATTATGTAATTTCAGGCGCGGATTACCAACACACTGAGCAACTGCTCAAAAACAAATCCAATTACGATTCGGCTTATTGGGAAAAAAGAATCATGGCTCCCTCCTGCTTATTGTTCTATGTGGGATTGGATTGCAAAGTTCCCAACCTCAAACATCACAACTTGTTTTTTGACGCCGATTTTGATAAACATGCTTCCGAGATTTATAAAAATCCGAAATGGCCCAGCAAACCTCTTTTCTATGTCAGCTGTCCGTCCAAAACAGACCCGTCCGTAGCTCCGGAAAATGGTGAGAACCTGTTTCTTCTCATCCCGATAGCTCCCGATTTAAAAGACACGGAGGAAAAAAGGGAACATTACTTTGAACTGTTAAAGGAGCGCTTAGTAGAAAAAATCGGTTTCGACATCAATCCACATATTGTTTATAAACGTAGTTATTGCATTTCAGATTTTGTAACTGATTACAATGCGTTCAAAGGAAATGCTTATGGATTAGCAAATACTTTGAAACAGACAGCTTTACTGAAGCCTCGCATTAAGAACAAGCATTTGTCAAACCTGTTTTACACAGGTCAATTGACGGTTCCGGGACCTGGAGTTCCACCATCAATCATTTCGGGAGAAGTGGTTGCAAAACACGTGATTAAACGAATTGAAAAACAGCGCTAAGGAATCTACTATGAAACAACTATTCGACACGCTTTCTCATGATGTGAGTGCTTTGACAACTAAAAGGTATAGCACTTCATTTTCAATCGGCATACATTTCCTTAGCAAGGATTTACAAGCACCTATCTATGCAGTTTATGGGTTCGTGCGATTTGCTGATGAAATTGTCGATAGTTTCCATGAATACGAAAAGAAAGAATTACTTCAGGAATTCAAAACAGAAACGTACAAGGCAATTGAACGCGGGATTTCCCTGAATCCGATCCTGAACAGTTTCCAATGGGCGGTAAACAAATACAATATTGATCCCGAACTGATTGAAATCTTTCTTCAGTCGATGGAAATGGACCTGGAAACGACACAATACGAACAGACTGTTTATGAGAAATACATCCTGGGTTCAGCAGAAGTAGTCGGATTGATGTGTTTGAAGATCTTTGTTCGCGGAAATGAGAAAGCCTATGCGAATCTGAAAGAATCAGCCATGAAACTGGGTTCCGCTTTTCAAAAAATCAATTTTCTAAGAGACTTGAATGCCGATTATCATCAATTGGGCAGAACCTATTTCCCGGAAATGAATTTTGATGTGTTTGATCGTGTAATGAAAACGAAGATCGAACAAGAAATCGAACAGGACTTTAAAGCCGGATACGAAGGGATCAAATTACTTCCCAAAGATGCCCGATTCGGGGTTTATATGGCATATCGTTATTACATCAAGTTGTTTCACAAGATTCAAAAAACGGACGCTCAAATTATTTTAGGGCAACGGATCCGGATTCCCGACAATAAAAAGTACCGTTTGCTATTTACTTCTTATCTTCGCCATAACTTGAATTTATTGTAAGTTTTGGAAACAGTTGTATTAGTTAATGAACAAGATGAGGTAATCGGTTCCATGGAAAAAATGGAAGCGCATCAAAAAGGCATTTTGCATCGAGCATTTTCTGTTTTCATTCATCGGGACGGGAAAATCTTGCTTCAACAGCGCAGCTTGAACAAATACCATTCAAATGGATTATGGACCAATACCTGTTGCTCTCATCCGCGTTTCGGTGAATCGGTGGCAACTGCGGGAAATCGTAGACTGAAAGAAGAAATGGGAATCGATTGTTTGGTAGAACCGGCCTTCCATTTTATCTATCGCGCCCAATTGGATGGCGGTCTGATTGAAAATGAACTTGATTATGTACTATTCGGCTATTACGACGGTCCTGTTCACCCAAATCCGGACGAAGTAATGGATTATAAATGGATGGAGTGGAATGAATTGGTGGAAGACATCCGGATCAATCCGAACCGTTATACAGCCTGGCTTCAAATATTACTGGCAGATTATACAAAAACCATAGAAGAAATCCTTTTCTCATGAAAATCTTTCGCGTCGAACAATTCAATGCAGCACATCGTCTCTTCAATCCGAAATGGGATGATGAAACCAACGACCGCGTTTTCGGAAAATGTAACAATCCCAATTTTCATGGACATAATTACAAACTGGAAGTTGAACTGGACGGTCCGATTAACCCAGACACGGGATATGTAATGGATATGAAAAAGCTTTCAGATATCATGAAACAAGAAATCCTGGAACGTTTCGATCATCGGAATTTAAATTTAGATTGCCCTGAATTCAACAATTTGATTCCTTCTGCAGAAAATATTGCATTGGTTTGCTGGAACATTTTACGTGACAAAATTCCTTCCGGGTTAAAATTAAAAGTGCGCCTTTGGGAAACACCCAAAAATGGTGTTGAATATGACGGCAACTAAAAATATGAACCAGGACAAATATCCTCTTAATCAAAATAATGGCTGCACTAATGCTTGCCAATATCAAAAGCTTAGCTTTTTCTTCTATTTTTGTTAGACACAAATTAATCATGAGAGCTCTTTCAGCAATAGGTTTCGTAATCAGTATCATCGGTTTGCTTTTGGTTTGTTACAACCAGTTTGCTGTTATTCCATTTTTGAATGATTTAAATAGCAGTAGTGAAATTTTGGATAATGAATTTACTGCAGCCCTGAATCAAAAATATGAAACCCAGCTTCTATTCATCAGTACACTCAGTATTATTGTCGGTGTTTTTTCCGTATTATTCTGCTCACTGGTTTATTTAAGAAAAAGAACCCGAATGACTTTCATTGGTACAATCTTAGGGCTATTCGTAGCAGTAATGGGAATTATTCACTCCTGGTACTAAGAAGTTCAATCAGTTGAAAAGGTTCAAAAGTTTAAACCTAAAATCAGCTGTTAAATACAATTTGAACTCTTTGAACTCTTTGAACTCTTTGAACTCTTTGAACTCTTTGAACATTTAATTATCTGATGGAAAACCTGACATTATTCTGGCATCGAAGAGATCTGAGAATTTCAGACAATGCGGGCCTTTTTAAAGCATTGAAACACGGAGAAAATATTCAGCCCATTTTTATTTTTGACACCCAAATCCTTCAACAACTGCCTACAAATGATCAACGGATCTTATTCATCCATCAGGCTATTGAGGAATTAAATGCATCCTATGGAAAACTAGGAGCTTCGTTGTGGGTTTTTCATGGAAATCCAACTCAACTGATTCCTGGATTAGTCAAAAAACATGCTGTTCAAAACATATTTTGCAACCGGGATTATGAACCGGATGCCATTCTGCGGGATCAATTGATTTATGAGGAACTTCAAAAAATGAACTGCATTTTTTCCGGATCAAAAGACCAGGTGATCTTTGAAAAGAACGAAGTCGTAAAACCGGATGGAAATCCCTATCATGTCTTCACTCCATATATGAAAAGATGGAAAGAAACTTTGACCGATTTCCATTTAAAATCATACCCTGTCGAGAAATACCTTTCCAAACTGAATCAAGGAATTGAAACAACTCTTCCCAGCATCACGGAACTAGGTTTTAGCGACGTTCAAACACAGGAATTCCCTTCAACTTCCATTCCAACGGAAATCATCCGGAACTATCACGACACCAGGGATATTCCTTCTCTTAACGGAACAACACGCCTAAGTATCCATTTGCGTTTTGGAACCATTTCAATTCGGGAATTGTTCAAAGAAGTCATTAAGATAAACAATGAGAAATTTCTGAACGAATTGATTTGGCGAGATTTCTATCAAATGATCTTGTATTGGTATCCCGGAAGTGTAAATCATGCATTCAAATCCGAATATGACCGGATCGAATGGGAATTTAATGAAATCCAATTTCAAGCCTGGTGTGAAGGGAAAACCGGATATCCAATCGTGGATGCAGGAATGCGTGAGCTCAATAAAACCGGGCACATGCACAATCGCGTACGTATGGTTGTTGCAAGTTTTTTGTGCAAACATCTCTTGCACGACTGGCGTTTAGGTGAACGCTATTTTGCGGAAAAATTACTGGATTTCGAATTGGCAAGCAATGTAGGTGGCTGGCAATGGGCAGCAGGTTCAGGTGTGGACGCCGCTCCTTATTTCCGGATCTTTAACCCGACAAGTCAGCAAGAACGGTTTGATCCGCAATTCGAATACATCAAAAAATGGGTTCCGGAATTCGGAACTGCCGATTATCCTGAGCCGATCGTCGATCACAAATGGGCACGTGAACGCGTTTTGGAACGCTATAAAAAAGGATTGAATTCGAAATAACTACTCGCGACGCAATTCTCCCGCCCTCCATTTCTGAAGGAAGGTTGCCCAGGCAAATGGATTCAGTAAGTTGTTTACCGGAGATTGCCCCATTGTATATAAACGCGTATTGTTCTGATTCACCACATTCCCGAATGAAAGTGATGCATCGCTGGGAACTAAGGAAGCAATATCAGCCAAACTTTGCCCGGATAATTGTTTTTGAGCTCTTATCATCGCATCATCATACGGGTTCATCTCCACAAATGCCTGTGCAAATGCTTCTTTTGAAGGCCAAGGATAAATGACAACCTCTTTCAATTGCACCGTATCAATGGTCATCATGTGAATAATGGAATAACGCGTTTCGCTTAAGGTATCCGGTACGATATAAGAAGAAGGTTTGTGCCCGTAATAGCGAAACAAAATTGTGTCGCCCGGTTGAACAACCATCGAAAAGAAACCGTAAATATCGGCTATTGTTCCCCGATGAACAGTTCTATTGTAAACTGCGGCATACGGCATTTCCTGCAAACTATCTGAAGAAACGACTACACCCGACAATTGAACCAATCGCTCTTCCTTTTGGGAAGCTGCGTTTAGCGAAATGGAAATGACCATTCCTATAAGTCCGTATTTCAACCAATTATTCATACTACAAGGTTACGTAATTTTCGATAATCCTAAAAAGCTTTCTGACCCCTTTAACAATAATTATCACGAAAAAGTAAGAAAGTTAATAGAAACTTTAACTAAAACGATTTGTTTCTGCCCGAAAATAATTACTTTTGCGAGAATTTATTTCAAAAATAGGTTCACACATGGCACTGTCCAATCTTAATTCAGTTAGAGAAGGTCTCACTTACGACGATGTACTCTTAGTCCCAGCATTTTCACAGGTTCTCCCTCGCGACGTTCAATTAAAAAGCAAAATCACACGCAATATTGAGGTCAACACCCCAATCGTTTCTGCAGCAATGGATACTGTTACGGAAGCAAGTTTGGCAATTGCACTTGCTCAGCACGGTGGAATTGGTGTAATTCACAAAAACATGACCATTGCGGATCAGGCATTGGAAGTCCGGAAAGTAAAACGTTCAGAAAGCGGAATGATCTTAGATCCGGTCACACTTTCAGAACATGCATTGGTAAGTGATGCGCTTGCTTTGATGTCGGAATTTAAAATCGGAGGTATTCCGGTTATCGACGGAAGTAAAAAATTAAAAGGAATCATTACCAACCGCGACTTGCGTTTTGAAAAGGACCATTCAAGACCGGTTCGCGAAATCATGACCACTGAAAACCTGATTACCACGAAAGACGGGACAAGTCTTGCAACGGCAGAAGAAATTTTACAAGAAAAGAAAATAGAAAAGTTACCGGTTGTTGATGCAGATAATACATTGATCGGATTAATCACTTACCGTGATATTATTAAAGTTAAAACGCATCCCAATTCTTGCAAGGATCAATACGGAAGATTACGTGTTGCCGCTGCTGTTGGTGTTACGCACGATACTATTGAGCGTGTACAAGCTCTTGTTGAGGCCGGCGTTGATGCTATAGTTATTGATACGGCACATGGACACACGGAAGGTGTTGTCGTAAAACTAAAAGAAGTAAAAGCACAATTCCCGAACGTCGATGTAATTGTGGGAAATATAGCAACTGCCGCTGCCGCTAAATACCTGGTAGAGGCCGGAGCAGATGCAGTGAAAGTAGGGATCGGTCCCGGATCGATTTGTACCACTAGAATCATTGCTGGAGTTGGTGTTCCTCAACTTACCGCTGTAAACGATGTTGCATTGGCATTGGAAGGAACAGGAGTTCCCGTTATTGCAGATGGAGGTATCAGATATACCGGTGATATTGTAAAAGCAATAGCAGCAGGTGCTGACGTGGTAATGATCGGTTCCATGTTTGCAGGAGTAGAAGAATCACCCGGTGAAACAATCATTTACGAAGGAAGAAAATTCAAATCTTATCGTGGAATGGGATCTTTGGAAGCCATGCAAAAAGGTTCCAAAGACCGTTATTTCCAGGATGCGGAAGACGATATCAAAAAATTGGTTCCGGAAGGAATTTCGGGACGTGTTCCTTACAAAGGAAACCTATTCGAAGTGGTTTACCAGATCGTTGGTGGTTTAAGAGCCGGAATGGGTTACTGCGGAGCAGGCTCCATCGGAAAATTGAAAGGGGCAGAATTCGTCCGGATCACTTCTGCCGGAATGCGCGAATCACATCCGCATGACGTGACCATTACCAGAGAAGCTCCGAATTATAGCTTGAAATAAAGAGAAAATCGTTTTCGAGACCAAAGTATAGAATGGGGTGAATCGTTTTCACTCCATTTTTTTTGATGTCAAACCTTAATTTTTTCTTAAATCAACCGAATTTACTTTCAAACCCGAAACAATGTGTTATTTTTGGCGTTCTTGGTTTGACTAAAGTATTATAATACATGAAAAAACGACTGATATTAGCCTTAGGAATTTTATGTTCCCTTAACACCATAGCCCAGACAGATAACGTAGTTATGGAGATTGACGGAAAAAAAGTTACTAAATCCGAATTCCTACAAATCTATTTGAAGAACAACAACAATCCGAAGTACGATAAACAATCGCTGGATGAATACATGGAATTGTTCAAAAAATTCAAATTGAAAGTTGCAGAAGCAGAAGCACTTGGATATGATACGATTCCAAAATTGAAAAAGGAATTGGCGGGTTACAGGAAACAACTTTCCCAACCCTATTTAATTGATTCTTCGAAAAATAGTGCGTTAGTAGCCCAGGCATATGAGCGTATGAAAAATGAAGTTCACGCAGCTCATATTTTGGTAAAAGTTGCTGAAAATGCTTCACCTGAAGATACACTTGCAGCTTACAACAGAATTCTTGCTATCAAAAAACGCATTGAAAATGGTGAGGACTTTGCAACTGTAGCCAGAGGAAAAAATGGTTCAGATGATCCTTCAGCAGTCAGAAACGGTGGAGATTTAGGGTATTTCACTGCTTTTCAAATGGTTTATCAATTTGAAGAAGCTGCTTACAAGACTCCGGTTGGAAAAATCTCCAACCCGGTTCGCACGAAATTCGGTTACCACATTCTGAAAGTAATGGACATTCGTCCGGCAAGAGGAACAATGAAAGCTGCCCATATCATGGTAGCAACAGGAAAAGACGCCGGTGCAGACGAAATCGAAAGTGCACGTAAAAAAGTAGATGAGATCTACGCTAAATTACAAGCAGGCGAATCCTTTGAACAATTGGCGAGCGAATTCTCAGATGACGCACAAACAGCAGAAAAAGGCGGAGAACTTCCTCTTTTTGGAACCGGCACAACAACGCGTATGGTTCCCGAATTCGAAGAAGCTGCATTTTCACTTACTGCAAACGGAGAAATTTCCAAACCGGTACAAACTGCATTCGGATTTCACATTATCAAACGTTTGGACCTGACTCCACTTCGTTCATTTGATGAATTGAAAAAAGAAATTCAAGGAAAAGTAAATAAAGATGAGCGCTCGGTTGTAACGCAAAATTCATTTATTGAAAATTTGAAAAAAACTTACGCTTTCAAAGACAGTTATAGCAAAACAAATAAATGGTTTGTACAAAGTATCGATACCAATTACTTCAAAGGAACATGGAATGCAGATGCATTGAAAACAAATACGGCCATGTTTACCTTGGATAAAAAAGCGTATACTCAAAAAGAATTCGCATCATACCTTCAAAAAAACTATAGAAGTTTTAGAAATATGGATTCGAAATCATTGGTTGAAAAACAATACAAAGCTTGGCAAAACAGCGAAATACTGGCATACGAAGAAAGCAAACTGGACAGCAAATATCCTGACTTCAAAGCATTGATGCAGGAATACCATGACGGTATCCTACTTTATGAGATCATGTCTGACAAGGTCTGGAACAAGGCAATTAAAGACACTTCAGGATTGAAAACATTCTTTGAAGGTCACAACAGTAATTATACTTGGGGGAAACGCTACAATGCTTATGTATATGAGTGTTTGAATGACGATATCTCGAAAAAGGTGGCAACGATGTTAAAAAGTGACACGATTTCGTCCCGTACGATCATCAATGCAATCAACAAGGATTCTGAATTGAACTTACGTGTAAGAACAGGTAAATTTGAAGTTGAGACGACTCCTTACCTGAAAGGACGTGATTTGAAAAAAGGTGTAAACCCGGCTTATGTCTACGAAGGTAAATATTACATTTTGAAAATAGACGAAATCCTTGAGCCTACTACCAAGACAATGTCAGAAGCAAAGGGAGCTGCAACTTCAGATTATCAGAACTATTTGGAGAAAGAATGGCTGGCGGAAATCGCTAAGAAGCATCCGATTGTCATTCATGAACAAGTCCTTTACAGTTTAGGAAAATAACAGTTAGAAAAGCCGGTCTCAACCGGTTTTTCTTTTTAATAAAAAAGTTAATTCTTAAAATAATGTAATTTGCCGGACGTTATTGATTGAATCTC
Source organism: uncultured Fluviicola sp. (assembly GCA_965650135.1). Lineage (GTDB taxonomy): Bacteria > Bacteroidota > Bacteroidia > Flavobacteriales_D > Crocinitomicaceae > Fluviicola. The sequence continues at coordinate 145,123 of CBFGNC010000005.1, read as the reverse complement.
AAAAAAGAACACGAAATTAGCGGTTCATTCGCATGATAAAAAAGAACATGAAATACAGCATATTCCTTAGTTTACTTTTCACTTTGGCATTCACAAAGACCTTTGCCCAACCCAAAATAATTGACAAGGTAGTTGCACAAGTGGGTGACAACATCGTTCTCTATTCTGAAATTGAGGGACAAAAACAGTCCATGAAGCAGAATGGTGTCACCGATGCTGACATTGATGAATGTGCTCTTTTAGAGCAAATGCTTTATAACTTCCTACTGGTGAACCAAGCTGAATTAGACTCGATCCAAATCAGTGATGAGCAAGTAGATGCCGAAATGGAAAACAGGCTTCGGGTGATTGAAGGTCAGATGAAGAATGTGAAAGACGATAAGGGAAATCCAATTACGATTGAGTCCTTTTATGGAAAAACAAAACTACAGATCAAGGAAGAATTCCGGGGAACTATCAAGAAAAGATTGCAAGGTCAGGAAGTAGAACGCGGAATCACTGCAACAATAGATGTTTCACCCTTGGAGGTGGAGACTTTCTTTACTCAGATTCCCAAAGACAGTTTACCCTACATCAACTCGCAGCTTTCCTTTCAACAAATTGCCATTTTCCCCAAGATTACAAAAGCAGACAAGGAAGCTGCATTTAAACAAATTTCCGATCTGAGGAAGCAGGTTGTTGCCGGAAGAACTACGTTCTGTTCTGCGGCATCTTTTTATTCTGAGGATCCTGGAAGTGCCAAAGCCTGTGGACGGATTGAAGGCACGCGCGGGACAATGGTACGTCCTTTTGAAGCAACAGCATACAGCTTAAAGGTGGGTGAAATCAGTGACGTATTCGAAACAGATTTCGGATACCACTTTATGCAGCTGATCGAACGAAAAGGTGATGATTACATCGTGAATCATATCCTGATTGCACCGAAATTCAGCTTGGACAGCCTCGATGCTTCCAGCAAACGAATGGAAAGATGTTATGAAGAGTTAAAACAGAACAAATTGATTTGGGACGATGCAGTGAAAATCTATTCGAATGATGTTAACACGAAAGAAAACAAAGGATATATTACAAACCCGATCACAGGAGAAATCAAATGGAGTGTGGAGCAGGTGAACCAAGTTGACCCCATGATGTTCCAATTGACTGATGGTCTGGAATTGAATCAGATCACTACTCCAAACTTGTATTACGATTTTAATGAGCGAAAAGAAGCGATTCGAATTGTTCGTATTGCTGAAAGAACAAAACCTCACGTTGGAAACCTTATCGATGATTACAATTTGTTCCGTATGATGGCATTGGAAGAGAAAAAACAAAAGGCAATCTCTGCTTGGACAAAAACAAAAATTTCAACTGCATATATTCGAATCGATGATTCATTCAAGGATTGTCACTTTGAAAATCAATGGATCCCTAAAGCACCTTAAAGAAAAACTATAAAACTTATGTCAGACGTAGCTGCTATTGAACAACTGGTAAAAGACTATAAAGCTCTCAAAAACGAAATTCATCAGGTAATTGTTGGTCAGGAAGAAGTTGTTGACCAGGTATTGATTTCAATATTCTCCAGAGGACATTGTTTACTTGTTGGAGTTCCCGGATTAGCAAAAACCTTATTGGTGAATACCATTGCCGATACATTAGGTTTGTCTTTCAACCGTGTTCAGTTTACCCCCGACCTGATGCCATCAGACATTGTCGGTTCTGAAATCCTGGATGAAAGTCGCCAATTCAAATTCATCAAAGGTCCTTTATTCAATAATATCATCCTGGCGGATGAGATTAACCGTACACCTCCCAAAACGCAATCCGCACTATTGGAGGCGATGCAGGAAAGAAGAGTTACTGCTGCCGGAACTACTTATACCCTTCCGCATCCATTCTTCGTACTGGCAACTCAAAACCCGATAGAACAAGAAGGAACATATCCGTTACCTGAAGCTCAATTAGACCGTTTCATGTTCAACATCTGGGTAGATTACCCAAGCTTTGTTGAAGAATTGGCAATCGTAAAAAGTACCACGTCAGACACGAAAATCACATTGAACCGAATTGTTTCAGGAGAAAAGATTGCAGAATACCAGGAATTGATCCGTCGTATTCCGGTTCCGGATAATGTATTGGAATATGCTGTGAAACTGGTTGCAAAAACACGTAAGGACAATCCATTGGCTCCACAACTCACGAAAGATTTCATTTCATGGGGAGCCGGTCCGAGAGCATCTCAATACTTGATTATCGGTGCAAAATGCCACGCTGCTTTACACGGTCGTTTCTCACCGGATATCGATGATGTGAAAGCGGTTGCTTTGCCGATCTTAAGACACCGCATCGTCCGGAATTACCGCGCAGAAGCAGAAGGTTATTCCAATGACCGGATTATTACAGAATTGATGAAGTGAAATTCATTGTAACAAATTGATAAACAAAAAAGGGACGTCTCGCATATGCAGAACGTCCCTTTTCATTTTTTTATACTGATTCCTTATACGCTAATCGTATACGTATGTCCATCGATCACAATCGTAAATGTTCCGTCACAGTCACCTGTCCCGTAATCAATTGTACGTGTTGATTTTCCTGTTGGTGTAATTTCTAAAGTTCCTTTTGTAATGTAAGGACAATATGCTTTTACATGAAGCGGACTCGTCACATTTGCAACGTAGCCATCACCGTTCACAACTTGCGCTGTTGCAGTTCCGGTCACATCCCATTCATCATCCGCAATACTCCAGGTACTGTAGCCGTTGGTAAATGTCCGGACCTGAGCTGAAACATAGGTTGCAACTTCTCCTGTCGTCAATGTCACAACACCATTGATATCCACATCATAATATGGTTGGCTTTGGCCGTTTACACCCATATTCTCAACTGTCATCACACCTTCTACCTTATTGTCATTCACATAGTAGTTTACCGGAGTGAATTTCACGATTGTTCCCTGGTTATAATACGCTCCGTTGTAAGAAATAATCAACTTCCCGCGACGTTGCTTGTAATCATTACAAGTACAGTTAGCAGTTCCCCAATCGATTGTAATGGTATCTTGAACACCAACAGTATCCAATGTGATAATTACGTTACAGTCTGCTTTTTCAGCTTCCGTAACGCTATGGCTATCCTGGTATTTGTAAATTGGTTTCCCAATACCATAAACAAAGACACCTCCTTTATAAGCCTGGTCAGACATGTTTGCCATTTCAGCAAATGCATTTTCTACAATGGCATTTGTTTTTGGAGCACTACTTTCGTCATACGCCCATTTCTTCTTACATGAAGCAACTTGAACTATTGCCGCAAGAGAAAAAGTAAAAATTAAGAATCGTTTCATTTCAATGTAGTTTTAGAATTGCGAATATCGTTGATAACAAATAACATACCAAACCTTTTTCGTATAAATGAGTAAATATCACTTTTAATCGATTATTTCGCGAAAAGTTACACTTCTTGTTAAAATCTGATTGACAAAATCCCCCCATTTACGGCACTTCATTTCGTTGTTCACATTTCAGTATTAATAGTTTCAACGGTCAGATCCGAATCCGACATCAGCTTCCACCTATCTTTGTTCCATGAAAGATCTCAAATCTTTACAAGCCCTAATTGCACTCATGGATGATCCGGATGAGCAAGTTTATGCGCATGTAAGAGATCGCTTGCTGGAAATCGGGCCGGATGCCGTAGAGCTCCTGGAATCTTCCTGGGAAGAAAAAGATTACGGATTGCTCTTTCAATCGCGGATTGAAACGATTATCCATGAAATTCAGTTCGAGGAATGTAAACGCCAATTGGTTTCGTGGTACAGCAGTTCTTCCAAAGACTTATTGAAAGGTGCGATCATCATTGCCAAATACCAATACCCGGGATTGGACGAAAAGCACGTTTATGAGTTCATTGAACGTGTTCGACGAGATTGCTGGTTGGAGTTAAACCCGAACATGACCGCTTTTGAGTCGATTCGCATTATCAATAAGGTATTGTTCGGTCAATACGGTTTTTCAGGAAATTCAAAGAATTACAATTCACCACTCAATTCCTTTATCAATACTGTGATTGAAACCAAGAAGGGAAATCCACTGAGCCTGAGTATCCTTTACAGCATCATCGCCCAGGAACTGAAGCTTCCGATCTACGGAGTGAATCTTCCCAACCATTTCATTTTAGCTTACATGGATAACAATGGAGTGAACCAATTTATCTCCAACGGAAACGAGTACGGGGTCTTGTTCTATATCAATGCCTTTTCCAAAGGAAGCATGCTTCAAAAAGACGATATCACCCAATTTTTATCCAGTATCCAAGTTGCGCCGCAAGCGAGTCATTTCCAACCGTGTTCCAATTCCGATATCATTCGCAGAATGCTTACAAACCTGGTTTCCTCGTTCCAACAAGTAGGAAACCTGGAGAAGGTAAGTGAATTGATTGAGTTGCGCGGCTTGCTGGATTAATTGAAGGTCTTACCTAGTGTATAAATCAGCATTCCTTATCCGGTCAATTTTTACATTCTACATTTTCAATTCGCTTTAATTTGTATCTTGTCTCCGCTTGCAAATAAGTGAGCAAATTCGTTGATAAAAAATAAACTCATGGCAAAATATCCTTTCATTCTCATGACACTTCTCGGAATAAATCAATCTATCCAGGCTCAGGAAGACAAATACCAATGGCTGGAAGAAGTGGATGGCAAAAAAGCTTTGGAATTTGTAAATGCTCAAAACAAAGCTACTTTCGAAAAATTGAGCAAACAAAAGGATTATCAATCCATTTACGACAAGACGCTGGAGATTTCCAATTCTTCCGACCGGATCGCTTACCCGAATATCCAGGGAAAATTCGTGTACAATTTCTGGAAGGACCAACGTCACGAACGCGGAATCTGGAGAAGATGCACCTTGGTTGATTACAACACCGGGAAAATGAATTGGGAAATCCTCTTGGATATCGATGCGCTATCTCAAAAAGACAGCATCAAATGGGTTTACAAAGGCGCAAGCGGTTTGTATCCTTCCTATAACCGGTTTTTGATTGAACTTTCCAATGGCGGCGGAGATGCAGTTTACATCAAGGAATTTGACGTGAATACCAAACAATTTGTGGAAGACGGATTCCAAATCGACGAAGCAAAAGGTGGGGCAAGTTACATCGATGAAAACACGGTGATCGTTTCAACCGATTTCGGTAAGGGTACGATGACTACTTCCGGCTATCCGAACCAGGTGAAGATCTGGAAACGCGGAACGTTACTGAAAGATGCGCAACTCATCTACGAAGGAAAAAACACGGACGTTGGAAGTTGGGGTGGAATCTTGCGTGCCGACGGAAAAAGTTATGTTTTCATCTCCCGCGCTCCTTCCATGTTTACAACTCAAAAATTGCTTTGGATTGATAACAAGATTGTGACTTTGGACATTCCCGACGATTGTAATCTGAACGGCATCCTGAAAGGTCAGTTAATTATCCAATTGAAATCCGATTGGACGGTAAATGGCCAAACCTATAACAATGGAGCGCTTCTGAGCATGAATTTCGACAAGTTATTGAAAGGCGTGAAAGAAATTCATATGATTGTCCAACCCGACGAATTTTCTAGTATCTCGGATGTTTCCACTACCAAAAACCAATTATTGGTAAATATGCTGACGAACGTTACGAGTAAATTATTTATCTATTCATTCATTGAAGGAACATGGGCCGACCAACAAGTGAAAGCACCGGATTTCGGAACCATTTCCCTGATTTCTGCCCACGAGTTTTCCGACCAGTATTTTTTCCAATACGAAAACTTCATCACTCCATCCACCTTGTATGCAGCTGATGCGGAAAAAAACACCTTCAATGCAATCAAGTCACTTCCATCTTATTTTGATGGAAGCAAATACGAAGTAAAGCAGTTCAAAGCACGATCAAAAGACGGGACTATGGTTCCCTATTTCATGGTAGCAGCAAAAAACATCAAATATGACGGTTTGAATCCTACCTTGATTGTTGCTTACGGCGGATTTGAAGTTTCCTACCAACCGTTCTACGCATCCAAATATGGAAACACCTGGCTGGACAAAGGAGGAATCTTCGTGATCGCCAATATCCGGGGCGGTGGAGAATTCGGCCCGAAATGGCACCAGGACGGAATCAAGGAAAAACGCCAGAATGTCTTTGATGACCTGTTTGCAGTTTCAGAAGACCTGATTGCGAAGAAAATCACTTCACCGAAACACTTGGGAGTCATGGGCGGAAGTAACGGTGGTTTATTGGTCGGAGTTGCTTTTACGCAAAGACCCGATTTGTACAACGCCGTAGTTTGCCAGGTTCCTTTATTGGATATGCAGCGCTACAATAAACTCCTGGCCGGCGCAAGCTGGATGGGCGAATACGGAAACCCGGACGTTCCGGAAGAATGGGCGTACATTCAGAAATATTCTCCCTACCAAAATCTGAAAGCAGGAATGAAATACCCGGAAGTGTTCTTCACAACTTCTACCCGCGATGATCGCGTTCACCCGGGGCATGCCCGAAAAATGGTTGCCAAAATGAACGACATGGGATACAAAACGTATTATTACGAAAACACGGAAGGCGGACATGCCGGTTCATCCACCAACGAGCAAAGTGCAAAAGGCACAGCTTTGATGATTTCCTATTTGTTGATGAAGTTGAAGTGATTGAAAAATAAAAACTATAAATTAAAACCAAATTTTAAATGCAATCTACTACAAAATTGATATTAGTAACATTTCTGTTTCTACTCGGTTGTAGTTCTAGGAATTCTAGCAAATGCATTGAAGGAGATTGTGAAAATGGTCATGGAACAAGACAATGGAGTGATCAGGGTTTGGAAAAAGGGCAATGGAAAAATGGAAAACTTAATGGTAAGGGTTTTCAATATTTTGGATCCACATCGGCCTTTGCCGGAGATACATATACCGGAAATTTTAAACAAGACAAGTATAACGGCCATGGAGTTTATTATGACAGAAGCGAAGATTCAAAATATGTTGGCAGTTGGAAAAATGGTAAACCAAATGGAATAGGATTTGGTAGATGGGGAAAAAAATCAAAGTACCCGAACAGATATTATCATGGTGAATATAAAAATGGCTTAATGCACGGTCATGGAACTAAGTTTTGGGGTATCGCCGAAGAGGACAAATTCACTAATAACAAGTACACAGGTGAATGGAAAGAGGATGAAATGGATGGATTCGGCAAATACGAATGGGCGGATGGAAGTTATTATGAAGGACCATGGAAAAATGGGCAACAAAATGGCAATGGTGTTTATGTATTTAAAACCGGGGAAATTTTCAAAGGACATTGGGAAGACGGATATTGTGAAGCTCTCTCTAAAAAAATGGGTCTCGAATGAATCTCTAAATAAATTTTATTTTTCCTTTTCGATTTTAAACTTTCAACTTACAACATTCCAAAACCTTAACACTTTATAGCATTTTATGTGTGATCAATAGAATAAATAATTAGTATCTTGAGAATTCACCAATAAGAGAAAAGATGACTTGGAGGGAACTACGGAATCATCTGAAAGGGAAAGTATTTCTTATCGGCTTAACTTTCGTTGATCAGGATGGGAAAGTGATGGAAGTGTACCAGACACATGGAACAGTTTCCAAATTGACAGTGGACGGATTCTTCAAAATACGTCGGGAGGACAATAGCATCTTTACCATGCCATACGATAAGGACACTATAAAGGCAGCAAAAGAAGGAGAATACCGCGAGAAATCGACAGGGGAAATTATCAAAAATCCCGATTTCATTATGACCTGGGAAATTAAAACTACCAGTCAGGATAATTTGGATGAGGTCAAGAAATACGGATACAAACCGACCTTTGATTATGGTAATTCAAAAAACTTCAATCAAGTCGAAGATGAAATGGAAGATTGATGGATAAGGACTTTGATTTCAAACTAATCAAACCGGACAAGTCACTTGCAGATTATGTCGAAAGTTTCTGGATGTTAGAGAACCAATCCGACAATGAAAAGGAGGTTGTCATCTTACCTGACGGTCGCATTGACTTGTTTTTTTCGCAATCGGCAACAGAGCCGTTTCATGTTACACTCTCAGGAATAGAAACACATCCAGATAAGGCCATGCTGGCACCCAAAACCCGCATGTTTGCCATCAGTTTCAAACTGCTTGCGACAGAATACATAATCGAGCAACCCGTTTCCAGCCTGTTGAACTATGCGAAATATCTTCCCACCGACTTTTGGGATTTTGATGTAACCGATCTTCAAGACTTCGACCTCTTTTGCGAAAAGGCTTCCGAAAAAATCCGATTGCTCCTGCCAAAGGAAATCGACAAGCGGAAACAGCAACTTTTTGATCTGATTTACACATCAAACGGAGCATTAACTGTTAAGGAACTTTCGGAGAAAGTATCCTGGAGTAGCAGGCAAATTAACCGCTATTTCAACCAGCAGTTTGGCATTCCCTTAAAAACATACTGCACTATTCTTCGTTTTCGTACTTCATTTCATCACATCAAGGAAGGCAAGCTATTCCCGGAACAAAATTTCGCAGACCAATCTCATTTCATCAAGGAAGTCAGGAAATTATCCGGTGTTTCGCCCAAAGATCTGAAGCGAAATAAAGATGACCGATTTATACAATTTTCAACTATGGATCCCAAGTAATTTTGTGTCATTAAACAAGCGTTTTAGACATGAAATTACAAGACAAAAAAATTGCAATCATTGGCGGCGGTCCGGGAGGATTGACACTGGCAAGACTTTTACAGCTCAAAGGCGCAGATGTAAAAGTGTATGAACGAGATCTCAATAAAAATGCACGTGTCCAGGGATCCCCACTCGATTTACATGATAATTCGGGTTTGGCAGCACTCACCGAGGCAAATCTATTGGAAGAATTCAAGAATAACTATCTTCCAGGCGCCGACCGAATGAAAATCATGAATGAACGAGGAGAAGTATTCCACAGTGATCATGAAACCAAACCGGAAGAAAATTTCGGACATGAACATTTCCGTCCCGAAATAGATCGCGGAGCCCTGAGAAAAATACTATTGGAATCACTGGAACCGGGAACAGTTGTCTGGGACAGCCATTTTATTTCCATGGAAAAACAACAGGAAGGCTGGTTCATGCATTTCAAAAATGAAGAGACCATTTACGCAGATATTGTTATCGGTTCCGATGGGGCCAACTCCAAAATCCGGCCGTATATCACAAACACCAAACCCTTCTATTCCGGAATCACCATGCTTGAAGGAAATATTTATGATGCAAAAAACACAGCGCCTCAAATTTCCGCCTTACTCAACGGAGGAAAAATAATGGCTTTCGGTAAAGAAAAAGATTTGCTGATGGGACAAAAAGGCAATGGGGAAATTGGATTTTATGCCAGTTTTAAAGCACCAGAAAACTGGGGCGCAGCCAGTGGCTTAGATTTTTCGGATAACCTTCAATTGCTGGACTGGTTTAAGAAAGAATATCCTGAGTGGAGTGACATCTGGTATCAACTATTTGAAAGTACCGCCACGCCATTTGTGCCGAGACCGATCTATTGCATTCCTTTCGACCAAACCTGGGAAACCGCATCCAACCTGACACTTATTGGTGATGCCGCTCACGTAATGCCTCCTTTTGCGGGTGAAGGTGTAAATATGGCGATGTTGGACGCATTGGAATTGAGCGAATGCCTGACTTCTGACAAATACACCAATTTACAGGATGCGATTGCTTCCTATGAAACAACGATGCGAAAAAGAGCTGCAATCATCGCGAAGGAATCACTTGAAAACGGTGAGCGGATGCACAATGAAACGGCGCTGACGACCATGTTGGAGTTCTTCAGCGGACATTAAACCGGAATTGAAATTAGTCGTATATTCGGTATTTAGCAGACTAATTAAAAAAAACACTCAAACAAGTAACGTGAAAAACATACCGACACTATACGAATGGGCAGGCGAACTAAAAACCTTTGAACGATTATTCACCCGGTTCTATGACAAAGTCCTGAAAGACGATCTATTGGGTGAAGTTTTTAAAGACATGTCACCTGAACACGTGAAGCATGTTTCCAATTTCGTAGCTGAAGTATTTGGAGGTGGTGAATTCTACACCCGGGAGAACAATGGCAGCCATTCAAAAATGATCGGCCAGCACATCGGGAAAATGCTTACCGAAGAAAAACGACAGCGTTGGATGCAGCTGTTATTGCAAACAGCAGATGAAGTCGGGCTGAAAAGTGACCCGGAATTCCGTTCAGCGTTTGTGGGATATATTGAATGGGGAACGAGGCTTGCTGTCATCAATTCTCAATTAACCGAAAATCCGATGGATACGAATGAACCTATGCCGAAATGGGGCTGGGGAGAAACGGGTGGTCCTTATGATCCGGAAGTTCTTTAACATGTTAAAAGTGACATCATGATATCAAACGACATCGATTTTATTTCTGTTAAAGATCAAAGCCAGGATTTCCCGAAACATTTCCACGAAACATTCTGTATCTCATTGATCCGGAATGGAATCGAGAAAATTGAATTGGAAGAGCGTTTTCTGTACAGTCAGGCACATTGTATTTCCATAACCAATCCATATGAAGTACATGCAAACCCGGTTGTGGACAACGATGTCAAAGTCAGTTTCGATACCTTATATGTTTCGGGTGAATTAATGGCATTTCTTCAGAACGGGAAAGGAATTGAATTCAAAAACAGGCAAATCCGGGATAGTCAAATCAACCGCACCTTCATACAGCTACTGGAAAAACTGAAATGCAACAATGATTCGCAATCCGGGCTCCTATTGAAGGATTTAATGATGCAGCTGTATCCATATGCACAAACGTCAAAGGACGAAGCGGTTTCTTCCTTTCACTCAGACTACTTAACGGAACTGGTCACTTACATTGAGCAAAACCTGGAAAACAAACTTTACCTGGATGAGCTGGCGAAAATCACGAACCTGAACAAATACGGCTTTGCTAAAAAATTCAAGTCATTGACAGGAATGACACCCATGAGTTATGTATTGATGAAAAAGATTTTTGCCGCAAAAACCAAAATCAGTGCAGACTGTGATCTCACAGATTTGGCCTACGCGTATAATTTTACAGACATCTCACACTTTTCGCACAGTTTCAAAAAGTATATCGGTATTTCACCTAAAGAATATAGAAATCAGTTGAGCGGGCAATTGCCAAGATTATACAAGTAAAGTTGGATTTCCAACTTTAAATTTGACCAAAAGAGTTCAATGAAAAAGTTGCTTTCCATCATTTTGATCTTCATTCTGGTTCTTGAATGCCATGCCCAACAAAACAGACAGCTCAGCAAACGTCAATTATTGAAGGATTTTGATGTCTTTCAACGCATTTTTGAAAAGGCCAATGCCGGATTATATAAATACCATGCGAAACCCGAAATGGACAGCGTTTTCTCTACAAATAGAAAACGGATCGATAAAAACACTTCTTATCGTGCGTTTTACACTATCCTATGGAATGTGATTGATTTTACAGGGAGTTGCCATAATGAGTTAAGTTATCCGGATTCCCTGAAAAAAGAACTGCGCAAACAAAAAATATTCTTCCCTTTACCTCTGAAATATCTGAACAACAAACTTTACTCAAATCTTACGTACGAAAACATTCCGGTTGGCAGCGAGATCCTGGCTATAAACGGAATCAATGCAATGGAATTTGCGAATAACGTTTCCAGATACTTGAGTACGGACGGGGTCAATACTACCGGAAAACATGCCTTTCTTGAAACGAATCTGTTAACCTTCTTTGTTTACCTGGCTTATGGAGAACAGCATTCTTTTGTAATTAGTTACAAAGACAGTTCAGCCGTCAGAGAAACAGTTTTAGAATCCGTCGACTACAAAAAAGCCATAGAAAATTACAAAAAGAGATTTATCCCCGATTACGAAAAAAATGGCACTGCTACGTATTCTTTCAACTACATTGATACAACAAAAACAGGTTTACTGACTGTGAGTACCTTCGCATTAGGCGGACCCAAGAGTGAAGGACATCAAAACTATGCTGTATTCCTTGATTCGGTTTTTACCGATCTGAAGACCCGAAACATTCAAAATCTGGTTGTAGACATCCGTGAAAATGGCGGAGGAAATGATCCGAACGACCTGTTATTGTATTCTTACCTTACCAAACGCAATTTCAGAGAGAATCTCTCAGCATTCACTTTATTTTGCGATGTTCCTCTAAAAAAATTCTTTGTAGAGGAAGAAAAGGATGAGATCAGGGATTTGGAGGAAGAATTAAAGAAAGAGCATTCCATTTTAAAGGGCGGGAAATATTACCAGAACGAAAAATTCAATCAACCCTGGACTCCCAAACCCAATGCTTATTCAGGGAAAGTATATCTTTTAGTCAGCCCGTTTGTAGCTTCAGCAGGTTCTTTATTTGCCAGCATGGTAAAAAGTGATGAGGAATCTGTTGTGATCGGGCAGGAAACTTTGGGTGGATATTACGGGCATACCGGGCATATCCCCGTTATTTACAAGCTTCCGAATACCGGACTCCTGCTATCATTTTCAATTGTAGACCTTGAACAAGATGTACAAAAATTACCGGATCAAAAATATGGAGACGGGGTGAAACCGGATTACACAGTAGATCAAAGCATGGAAGAATACTTAAAAAGTACCGATTCCGTGATGGAATATGCAAAAAGGATATCGAATCAATAAACAAATACAAAAATCAGTTATTTTCCAAGTGAGCGAACCCGTAAATTTGTACTGTTTCAGGCAAAGATTAGCAAGTTCCGGATTTTATAACAGTTAACTTCTTTCGAACTTTGCAGTTTAAAATTGAGAATAATGACCGAACAGCAGCAGATCAATTACCAGCGTATCGCTGAAGCGATTGAGTATATTCGAACAAACTTCAAAGAACAGCCCAATCTCGATGAAGTTGCACAAAAGGTTCATTTGAGTCCCTTCCATTTTCAACGGATCTTTAGTGAATGGGCCGGCACAAGTCCAAAGAAGTTTCTTCAATTCACAACCGTTGAATATGCAAAAAAACTTTTAAGGGAAAATCAAACTACTCTTTTTGAAGCCGCATACGAAACCGGACTTTCGGGAACCGGGCGTTTACACGATCTGTTCGTCAATATTGAAGGGATGACACCCACCGAATATAAAAACGGAGGAAAGAACCTGATCATCAATTACAGCTTTGCAGAAAGTCCCTTTGGAAATATCATCGTAGCTTCGACTCAAAAAGGGATTTGTTACATGGCATTTTCCGATGATGAGCCTCTTGCACTTGCAACCCTTCAACAGCACTTCCCGAATGCCCGTTTCAGTCACCTGATTGATCCGATTCAGCAAAATGCAATTCATATCTTCACTCACGACTGGACAAAATTAAACCAGATAAAACTGCATTTGAAAGGAACCGATTTCCAACTCAAAGTTTGGCAAACACTATTAATGATCCCAATGGGACAACTCACTACTTACGGGGCTATTGCACATCATATTGAAAATCCCAATGCTTCAAGAGCTGTAGGCACGGCCATCGGAAGCAATCCGGTTGCTTTGCTGATTCCTTGTCACCGGGTGATTCAATCTACCGGGGTCTTTGGCGGTTACATGTGGGGAAACACTCGAAAAACAGCTCTTATCGGATGGGAAGGAACGAAAACATATCCTGAGCTCATCTAGCAAGTTTCGGGTTTTACTGCTAGTCCATTATCCCAATCTTTGCATTCAAGTTTAAAACAGAAATGCAAAAATTTAAAAACAACCTTCGAGTAAATAAGCAAAGCTAATCAACCGGGAAGAACTAATCACGCAAGAAAGTATTTTAAAGACCTTTTAATTCGTATCAAATCCCACTTCCAGCTGCATTTCCTTCATCTCTGTAATCATTTTAGCAGATGGATTGATGCGCAATCGTTTGGACGGCATGCTCACTGTGAGATTGTCCAAATGATCGATTACTGTGAATTTGACTGAGCAATTCCCTTCTTCGCTTTCCTTGAACATCGATTCCAGCTTGTTCAACATCATCTGGTCCAACAATTTGATCGGAACCGTGATATTGATCGTGGCCGTTTTCGTTCCCATCATATCCTGCAATTGCTCAATGGAGTTGATGCTGAATTCAATCGGTTTCATTTTCGTGATCTTATCCGGATAAGGACCTTCCTGAACCCGTCCTTTGATGGCAACAAACAGATCCTTCGTCAACAAATGTTTGAATTTCAAATAAGTATCTCCGAAAATGTATTGCTTGTGGGAATTCGTATAATCCTCAATCAGGATCAAACCGAATGGTTTCCCTGTTTTAGTTGTCAAATGTTGTGCATCGGTAATGATGGCGGGAATCGTAAAATCGCGCCCCAAATGATTTTTCACATTGGAGAGCAGTTCCACATTTCCATTGCAAAATGCTTCTATCTCCACCCGGAAATCATCCAAAGGGTGCCCGGAAATAAAGATCCCAACCACTTCACGCTCGCGATTCAATTTATAGAGCAAGCTCCATTCTTCCGAAGCCGGAATGGTCGGTTCAGGCATTTTCACATCTGCCGATTCCCCGAACATGGAAACCTGTGCAGAATTTTCATTGTCCTGCAAGCTGTTACCGTACTTCAGCGCATTTTCAATGAAAGTTTTTCCCCCGGGATCCAAGGCAAAATACTGCGCCCGGTGTGCCCCGCGGAATGAATCGAAACAACCGGCATACGCCATACTTTCCAAGGCTTTCTTGTTTACAAGACGCAAATTCAGGCGCTTGGTCATTTCAAAAATGGACTGGAACCAGCCTTCTTCCTCCCGATTCTGAATGATATTTTCCACAGGACCACTTCCCAAACCTTTGATTCCACCCAACCCGAAACGGATCGCTCCGGCAGCGTTCACTGTAAATTCATAAACCGATTCATTCACATCCGGTCCAAGTACTTCAAGCCCCATACGCCGGCATTCTTCCATGAAGAAGCTCACCTGCGTGATGTCATTCAAGTTATTGGAAAGTACCGCAGCCATAAATTCAGCCGGGTAATTGGCTTTCAGATACGCTGTTTGGTAAGCAATCCAGGCATAACAAGTGGAATGCGATTTGTTGAAGGCGTAGGATGCAAATGCTTCCCAGTCTTTCCAGATCTTCTCCAAAACCACCGGATCATGTCCGCGTTGTCCTCCTTGTTCTACGAACTGAGGTTTCATTTTATCCAGGATGTAGCGTTGCTTCTTACCCATTGCTTTACGCAATACGTCGGCATCACCCTTGGAGAATCCAGCCAATTTCTGGGATAAAAGCATTACTTGCTCCTGGTAGACTGTAATTCCATATGTTTCCTTCAGAAACTCTTCACAGGCATCTAAATCGTATTTAATCTCTTGTTCCCCGTTCTTCCGTTTAATGAAATCGGGAATATATTCCAACGGACCCGGACGATACAAGGCATTCATCGCAATCAAATCCGCAAATACGGACGGACGCAATTCACGCATGTATTTCTGCATTCCGGGACTCTCGTATTGGAAAATCCCTACCGTTTCACCTCGTTGGAACAACTCGTAGGTTTTCAGATCATCAATCGGAAAAGTATCCGGATCCAAATCAATATCGTGTCGCTTCTTTACGTTTTTGACCGCATCCTTGATCAAGGTCAAGGTTTTCAGTCCCAGGAAGTCCATTTTCAACAATCCCGCTTCTTCCGCAACCGAGTTATCGAATTGGGTACACCACATCCCTGTATCTTTTGCAAGTGCTACGGGAACGAAATTGGTAATATCATCAGGTGTGATGATGACACCACAGGCGTGAATTCCGGTATTGCGGACAGAACCTTCAATGCGCTGTGCTTGTCTCAAAACCTGAGCGCGCATGTCCGTTCCTTTCGCAAGTAATCGCAGTTCCTGCACATTCGCCAGGTCCTGCGGACTATTCGTCAACTTCTCTGCAAGTTTCGGTTCTTCCCAATTGAAGATCGCATCCAATGAGAAGTTATCCGGGATGAGCTTCGCCAAGCCATTCGTTTCAATCAAAGGCAAATCCAATACACGTCCCGCATCCCGAATGGAAGACTTTGCAGCCATTGTTCCATACGTAATGATTTGCGCAACTTGGTTGGAGCCATATTTTTCAATTACCCAGTCAATGACTCTTCCACGGCCTTCATCATCGAAGTCGATATCGATATCGGGCATGGAAACACGATCCGGGTTCAGGAAACGCTCAAATAGCAAATCGTAGGCGATCGGATCCACATTGGTAATTCCCGTACAATAAGCAACGGCAGAACCCGCCGCCGATCCACGGCCCGGACCAACAGAAACACCCATATCGCGGGCTGCCTGACAAAAATCCTGTACGATCAAGAAATACCCGGGATATCCCGTTTTCTCAACCGTCGCCAATTCAAAGTCCAAGCGTTCGCGAATTTCGTCCGTAATCTCCGGATAGCGTTTGGCAGCACCTTCATATGTCAGATGGCGCAAATAGGCATTCTCACCTCTTTTTCCACCATCAACCTCATCTTCCGCATGCTTGAATTCTTCCGGAATCTCAAATGCAGGAAGGAGTACTTCACGAGCAAGCGGATAGTGTTCGATTTTTCCTAAGATTTCTGCAACGCTTTCAATTGCTTCGGGAAGATCCAGGAATAATTCCTTCATTTCATCACCGGATTTGAAGTAATACTCTTCGTTTTCCAGTCCGAAGCGGAAGTTTCTTCCTTTTCCTTTTGGAGTAGTTACTTGTTCGCCATCACGCACACACAACAAAATATCGTGCGTATTGGCATCTTCTCTTGTTGCATAAAACGTATTATTGGTCGCAACCAATTTTATTTCATGTTTGTTGGCCAATTTGATCAAGGAGGCATTCACCCGGTTTTCATCTTCCTGTCCGTGGCGCATAATCTCCACATACAAATCATCCTGAAACAGGTTCTTCCACCACACCAATGCATCCTCGGCCTGCTTTTCACCTACATTCAGAAGTAAACTTGGGATCTCACCATTCAACCCACCTGTCAATACAATCAGATCTTCATGGTATTGCTCCACGGCAGACTTATCAATCCTCGGAACGTAATACATTCCTTCGGTGTGAGCCATGGAAGCCAACTTGATGAGGTTGTGATAGCCTTTTTTATTTTTTGCAATGAAAACAACCAGTGATCCATTGTCTTTTACGCTTTTATCCAGACGGTCGCGGCACACATACATTTCACAACCGATGATCGGCAATAAAGGTTGTCTGTTATAAGTTTGTCCGTTTTCTTCCGCTTCCTGTCTTTCCGCTGCAATTTCCTTATTGATCCCGGCAATCGCTTTCTCGAAATGAAAGGCTGCCATCATGTTTCCGATATCCGTCAAAGCAACGGCCGGCATGTTGTGCTTGATCGCTTGTTTCACCAATCCTTTCACATCCATGGTGGATTGCAAAATGGTGAATTGCGTATGATTGTGTAAGTGAACGAACGGAATATCTTTTAATCGTTCGCGTGCTTCTGAAACGTCGACCGAAACAGAATCGTCACTTGTTTGTTTTTTGAGTTTGGCACTTTCCTCTTTCAGATTGAGGTGTGTCAGCCCGATCGGTTGGATGAAATCCGGATTCGCAATCTTGAACCGATTGAAATATTCCAATTCAACTTTCAGTTCTTCTTTCGTGAAGACTTCCCTGCGAACCAATTCAAAGAAACAACGCGTAGTCGCTTCCACATCGGCAGTTGCGTTGTGGGCTTCACCAAAAGGAACACTGAATAAATAGTTGTGTAATTCTGTTAGTGTAGGCAATTTGAATTTCCCTCCACGTCCGCCGGGAATCTTACACAATTCCGCGGTGACTTCAGTACACGTATCCAGAACAGGAAGATCGTGCATATTGGTTTCCACCTTCGTCCGCAGAAACTCAGCGCCCATGATATTAAGGTCGAACCCGATATTTTGTCCGACTACAAAATCTGATTTCCGTAGGGCTTCATTAAATTCTGCGATAACATCCTCCAAAGCCTGTCCTTGTTCCAAAGCCAATTCGGTAGAAATTCCATGAATCCGTTCTGCATCGTAAGGGATATCAAATCCATCGGGGCGAATCAGGAAATCTTTTGCTTCGACCAAATTCCCCAATTCATCATGTAATTGCCAGGCAATCTGGATCGCTCTCGGCCAATTGTCTAAATCGGTCAAAGGCGCATTCCAATCGCGAGGTAAACCTGTTGTTTCGGTATCGAAAATCAAATACATGAGAGTCCTTTTTTGGGACAATAAAGATAGTCAAAAGAAAGGGATGAATAAAAACAAGATTGGTTCTTGTTAATAACTCATCCCTATTCTTTGAAAGTTTTACCCAATGGAATCTTTCATCTCAGATTTATCAAGACTTCATCGGTATATACCTATGTTCCGATATTGCTATTTTGCTATTTTGCTATTTTGCTATATTCCAAATTTACGTGGCGTTTACTTCGTTGAATCAGGTGCTGACTCGAGACTCACTTCTTTCGCCGGAAGCACATTCCCTTTGATCTTCAATACCAGAACGGGCGAATTAGCAGCGTTGGAGAAAACCGTGAAACTCTTGGTAAACGGACCAACCCTTTTCGTATCATAATGAATTTTTATTTCGCTTATTTTACCAGGGGCAACTGGTTCTGTTGGCCATTTAACAAGCGTACAGGAACAAGAATTTCCTACATTTTGGATAATTAATGGCTCTGTCCCCGTATTTTTAAACTCAAAATTATAATCACCTTTCCCTTCATATGGAAACTCTCCATAATCAAGAATGTATTCTGGAAAAAAAATCTGTGGTCCTTCAGTCGTTTCTTGAGCATGTGCGCCTTGCTTGAACCCGAGCAATAAGCAGCTAGTTATTAAAATGTAAACTCGGTATATTTTCATCCGGATGAAATTTAGTTTGTCACCGGAACTTCACTATCATTAACAGGACTAGCTACTACTTTCGCAGGAAGCACATTCCCTTTAATGCGGACTACTTTAACAGCTTCGTTCACCGCATTGGATGCAATAGTCACAGACTTATTAATTGAGCCGGAATTGTTTGTATTGTAATGAACTGTTATTTCACCGGTTTTACCTGGCAAGATCGGATCTTTGGTCCAACTTGGAACGGTACAGGAACAAGAACCTTTTACGTTTTCCAGAATCAGCGGAGCGTTTCCTGTATTCTTGAAGATAAACACGCAATCCCCATTCGCACCATTTTCGATTGTTCCGTAATCATGCGAGTCTTTCTCAAATTCGATTTGCGGACCATTCAGCACTTCCGGTTGTGCAACTGCCTGTTTCATACCAAGTGTAAAAACAAAACTTAAGATTAAAAATAATGTATTCGATTTCATAACGTAGAATTTATAAGATTTCAAGCAATCTACGCAATCGAAACCAAGAAAGCTCAGGGATTAACAAGACCTTAACTCAAGTCTTAAATAGCTGTTAAATTAGGGATTCGGAGGCAACCATTTCCAAACTCAAAATTGAAAATTGAGAATTCAAAAAGAGAAAATTATTTATTCATCCTCCGGGATAATGAAAACTTTGAAGCGAACCTTTTCGGTTCCTTTTTTGGTGTTTGTCGAAAGGATGACCGAACGATCCTGTTCGTAGTACTTTCCTTTGGTTTCGAAAGTTATGTGAAGTACAGCAGATTTTCCGGGTGGAATGGGTTCGGGAAGTGTTGCTTTGGTACAAGGACAGGAAACCTTGTAATCGGAGATAATCAATGGAACGTCACCTGTATTTGTAATTACATAATCATGTGAAATAACGGGACCTTCTTTTGTTTTGGGAAAGGTAAACACTCCCTTATCAACAGAAAATTCCGCTTTCTGACCAATGCAAAAAGCGGAATTCAATATGAGAAATGCGATAGCTAAATAACGCATTCGATTTTCTTTTTTAGTGAGCAGATGGAGCACCACCGTCATTTACAGGGCTCGTTCCTTCCGGTTGAGGAGCAACATTTCCTTTGATACGGATTACTTTCGTTGGCTCGTTTACAGCATTTGAAGTGATTGTTACATTCTTGTTGATTGCACCGGAACGTTTTGTATCGTACTTCACTGTAATTACTCCTTTTGCTCCCGGAGCAATTGGTTCTTTCGGCCACTCAGGAACCGTACAACCACATGATCCTTTTGCATTTGAAATAATCAAAGGCGCGTTACCTGTATTTGTGAAAGTAAACGTACAAGCTCCGTTACCTCCATATTTGATATTTCCGTAATCATGCGTTTCTTTTGCGAATTCGATCTTAGCTCCGTTTTGAACCTCTTGCGCTACCGCAGTGTTTGCACCGATCACAGCTACAAAAGCTAACATCATTGTAAATAATACCTTTTTCATCTTCGTTTCTTTTAGTTGTTGTAAATATAGATTATATAGTTTTACCTCTTTGTTTCTTTAACACATAGTTAACGAAAAACTCGTCAAAATACTAATTTGCTTTTGAAACATATTCATCAAAGGTCAAATCCACATATTTCAAACGTTCTTCGATCTGTTTTCGTTGCTCGGCATCCATTTTCGGATTTTCCTTTAACAACATTTCGTAATACATTTTAACCTTGTCTTTTTGCCTTGGAATAACAAATACATCATAAGCCCCTGCGAGACTTTCCAATACCATTGCCCGATTCTTATACATCGGGTACATCAGGATCAGGGAATCCGCTACGATAACGGAACGCTGATGTAAATTGGCAGAAGCAAAAATAATGTGTGCCTTATCCATATATTTCGGAGCATCTTTCGATTTGGGAAAACGATGGGCAACGGCCAAACATTTTTCAGCATACACCACTGCAGTTTCCTGGTTATATTCAAGCGTTCCGGTAGCTGAAGATTTCTTCAAGGAATCCTCAAATGTTTTCACTTCCCGAACTGCTGCTGTAATGTTGACATCCTCTTTTTCACTAACTGTCGATTCAACAGTTGCCGGTTCAGAAGAGCAAGCAAAGAGGAACAGCCCCATTCCAAATGCAATTAATCGGTTCATTATTTTCCTTTTTTGAATGATGGGAACTTCATTTTATAAGCCACAGAGATCAAACCCTGGGAAATATTCTGAAGTCTTTTTGTCAATAATCTTCTTTTCAACACGGAAAGGTGGTCTGTAAATAAAACTCCTTCAATGTGATCGTATTCGTGCTGAATGATCCGTGCTTTATAGCCGTCGAACCATTCATCGTGGAATTGCCAGTTCTCATCGTAATAAGTTATCCGGATCTTTTCCTTCCGCATCACTTCTTCACGGATCTTCGGAATACTCAGGCATCCTTCATGAAAGCCCCAGGATTCACCGGTTTCTTCTTCGATAATCGGATTGATAAAAACGCGTTTGAATCCTTCCATTCCTTCTGCTTTCGGGTCTTCTTCTTCATCTTCATCCGTTTCTGCAAACGGACTTCCATCTACAACGAATAAACGGATTGAACGGTTGATCTGAGGAGCAGCCAAACCAACTCCCGATGCTTCGTACATCGTTTCGAACATATCTTCTATCAGTTTATTCAATTCCGGATAGTCTTTGTCGATTTCGACAGCTTCTTTTTTTAGGATCGGATCACCGTAAGCTACAATTGGCAATATCATTTTTTATTCTTTTTTAAATCATCAATAGAACCAAGCGTCAATTCCATTTTTTAGAACGATACGTTGAGTTCAAACGTTGAAAAAGTTCAAAATTGTTCAAGAGTTCAATCCTATTTTGAGCTGTTTGAACATTTAAACGCTTTGAACATTTTTACAAAGTTAGGAAATAGAGTCTTTCGAAATACTTTTCCTTATTTTACGCGGGTTTGAAGGTAATCCTGGAGGATAATTGTAGCACTTACCGTATCGATCAATCCTTTTTGCTCCCGGTCTTTTTTCTTCAATCCGCTTTGGGCAATCACTGCCGAAGCCATTTTTGAAGTAAACCGTTCATCCAGTAAACTGACAACCAATCCGGGAAAGTTCTTCTGAACCGCTTCTTTCAATAAACGTACGTTTTGAGTGATGTGGGAGTCGGAAGCATCTAATCTTTTCGGTTCACCGATTACAATCTCACTAATTTTCTCTTTTACAACGAGCAGCTTCAGCTCATCCATCAAGGTTTTACTGTCGATTGTTTTTAACCCGAATGCAAACATCTGAAGTTCATCGGAAAGTGCAAGACCTGTTCGTTTCAGTCCAAAATCAATTGCGAGTATTTTTGACAAGTGCCGGTTTTTAAATTATACTGTAAAATTACACTTATTAATTCCGAATTGATTCTTCCTTGATTATATTAATAACGTTACGCGATCGGTGATTAATTTTTAATTTTGTCGAAAATCAAAAAAGTATGCGTTCCATTATTGAAGCTGCCTGGGAAAACCGGGCATTATTAGATCAGCCAGAAACACGCCAGGCTATTGAACACGTCATTGAAGATATCGACAAAGGGATATTGCGAGTAGCAGAACCCAAAGACGATGGCTCCTGGCAAGTGAATGAATGGGTGAAAAAGGCTGTGGTAATGTATTTCCCCATTCGCAAAATGGAAACCATCGAAGTGGGGCCTTTTGAATTTCACGATAAGATGGCATTGAAAAAAAATTATGCTGAATTGGGTGTTCGCGTTGTTCCACATGCAATTGCACGTTATGGAGCTTTTGTAGCGCCAGGTGTAATCATGATGCCTTCTTATATAAACATCGGAGCATATGTTGATTCAGGAACAATGGTTGACACATGGGCAACTGTTGGCTCTTGCGCTCAAATAGGAAAAAATGTGCATTTGAGTGGTGGTGTCGGAATTGGTGGTGTATTGGAACCATTGCAAGCAGCTCCGGTAATCATTGAAGACAATGCATTTATCGGGTCCCGCTGCATCGTGGTGGAAGGTGTTCGCGTTGGTAAAGAAGCCGTATTGGGAGCAAATGTCTGTCTTACGATGTCGACAAAAATCATTGATGTGACCGGTGCTGAGCCAATCGAACTGAAAGGCTATGTTCCTGAGCGTTCAGTGGTTATCCCGGGATCTTATACCAAATCGTTCCCGGCGGGTGATTTCCAGGTACCATGTGCTTTGATTATCGGGAAACGCAAAGCTTCAACGGATTTGAAAACTTCCCTGAATGATGCCTTGAGAGAGCATCATGTAGCTGTTTAAAATAGACGCAAATCTGATAACCTTGTTATTTTGATTCGGAAAATTTGCAGGATCGTCTCAGTTTTCCGAATCTTTTGTATTTTCGCCTCAAAATTTTAATCATTTAAGTCATGAAAACAATCTTTGCATTAGCCTTATTAGGCACTCTGACATTAGCTTCTTGTAAGAAAGACTACACTTGTAGCTGTTCTGTATCTGTTCACCAACCGGCATTCGATTACGGAGGAATGGAAGTACAACCAGAATCAACATCTTCAACTTCCTCATCTTCAACTATCAAAGATAAGAAAGACGATGCTAAAACAAAGTGTGAAAGTGCAAATGGGACGACATCTACAGCATCTCAATGGGCTGCGTACGGTGCTGAACCGACAACTACTACAACTGCTTGTGCTATCAAGTAATTGAAGAAAAAATTGTCAAAATAAAAAATCCCGTCCTGACTTAGTCTTGACGGGATTTTTCTTTTAGAATAAGATCAGTGTTGAGGTTTTTCCTCTTCCGTTTTTTTCTTTTCTTCTTCGAGTTGCTTTTTCTCTTGTTCCAGTTTCTGCTTTTCGAGTTCCAATTTCTCCTGTTCGAGTTTCAGCTTTTCTTTTTCAAGCTTCATTCGTTCCTCTTCCAGATTTTGTTTCTCCGGACTTTCTTCAGGTTTCGATTTACCGGCTTTCTTCTCCAGTTCCTCTTGTTTCCGCTTCGCATCCTCCGCCTTTTTTCGCAGGTTGTCACCTTCCGGACTTAATTCATCCATTCCCGGGATTTTCGGAACTTTAAATCCAAAACGGGAAGACACTCCTGTAGAAATCAATGGACCTCCGATACCTATTTCGAAATTCATTCCTACGAACTTTGAAAAATAATACCGGAATCCCCAACACGTTCTCATGGAAATCGGAATGGTGGGGAATCCCGACCAGAAACCATCCTTATCTTCCGTTTTAACTCCGTTAACAAAAGTATTCCTGTATTTCGCATTACTCCCGATCCCAATTCCACCGTACATATCCAATCGCTTGTTCTTTACGGGGAAATGGAAGTTAAAACGAGCCTGTATGCGTACTCTACTCATTTTTCGTTCGTAGGTATTGGTGTAGGAAATTCCGTCCACTACAGAATCCAAACGATCATAAGTCACACTGCTTCCACTATAGATAGCATCAACGCCAACTCCAAACCAATTATTGAGAAAAAACTCCGTGCGCAAACCGGTTGGCCCGGATCCACGACTGTGAATATTCGAAATATTGTCGTCGTCTTTCACCGCTCCGAGGATTGAACTTTTTAAGCCCGGAAATAAACTCGTGTAATTCGGAAATCCGTAATACGGATCATTGACAAGGTTCCATTTGGTGTTTGCTTGTCCTGATGCGTTGAATACGATCATAAGGGACATGACACTCCCCATAAGAGTAGAAGTTCTCTTCATAAATTGCAGCGTTTTTGGTTTTAATTTTTAGCAAAATAAAACCCTCTTTTTTACAAAAGAAGGTCAATTTACTTATCCTGTTTTAACGGAACCTAAAATTAAAACTTTAGTTTACCCGCGTCCTAAGTTGAGGTGGCTATTTCGTGAAATACATGTTTCATTGAGTCACTGACACTATTCATTATGCTTGCATATTCAATTTAAGAACAAAAAAATCCCGCCTGTCAGATCACAAGCGGGATTTTAATGATAAAGAGAATCTCCTCTTACTTTTTCTGACTTTCCAGTTTGATGAGGTTCAATGCAGACCCTGCCTTAAACCAATCGATCTGTTGTGCATTGTATGTATGATTCAATTTAATTTCCTCTTTGGAGCCATCCGCATGAACCAATTCCAAAGTCAATTGTTTCCCCGGAGCGAAATCGACCAGATCAATGAAATTGAATGTATCATCTTCTCTGATTTTATCGTAATCCGATTCCGTAGCGAAAGTCAATCCCAACATCCCTTGTTTTTTCAGGTTTGTTTCATGGATACGCGCAAACGATTTCACGATCACCGCACGAACACCTAAATGACGTGGTTCCATTGCGGCATGCTCGCGTGAAGAACCTTCCCCGTAGTTGTGATCTCCCACAACAATCGAAGGAATACCAGCCGCTTTATAAGCCCTGGCTACAGCCGGAACTTCACCTGTTGAACCTGTCAATTGATTCACTACTTCGTTCGCTTTTCCATTGTATGCATTTTCAGCACCGATCAACATGTTGTTTGAAATATTATCCAAATGTCCACGGTAACGCAACCAAGGACCTGCCATGGAAATGTGATCCGTAGTACATTTTCCTTTTGCCTTGATCAGCAATTTTGCTCCATGGATATTCTGACCGTCCCAAACCGGGAATGATTCCAACAACTGTAAACGTGTTGAATCCGGTTTTACGATTACTTCAACGCCAGAACCATCTTCAGCCGGAGCCTGGTATCCCGGATCGTCAACGTCAAATCCTTTTTTCGGAAGCTCATCCCCATGAGGAGGTAACAATTTCACCTGCTCTCCTTTATCGTTTGTCAATGTATCTGTCAAGGGATTGAATCCCAAATCCCCGGAAATTGCTATAGCTGCAACCATTTCAGGAGAAGTTACAAAGGCATGTGTATTCGGATTTCCATCCGCACGTTTCGAGAAGTTGCGGTTGAATGAGTGGACAATCGTATTTTTCTCTTGCTTATCAGCACCTTCACGATCCCATTGCCCGATGCAAGGCCCACACGCATTTGTAAATACTTTCGTACCCATTTTCTCGAATGTAGCAATGATCCCGTCCCGCTCGATTGTATAACGAACCTGTTCCGAACCCGGGTTGATACCGAATTCCGCTTTCGGAGTGATTCCGTGCTTCACCGCCTGTTCAACGATAGAAGCCGCACGCGACATATCTTCATAAGAAGAGTTTGTACACGATCCGATCAGACCCCATTCCACTTTCATCGGCCATCCGTTCGCTTCCGCTTCTTCCTTCATTTTGGAAACCGGTGTGCCACGATCCGGAGTGAATGGCCCGTTGATATGTGGTTCCAATGTATTCAAATCGATTTCAATCAATTCGTCAAAATATAAGACCGGATTTGCATACACATCGGGATCACCTGTCAGATGATCTGCAATTTTATCTGCTTCTGCAACAACTTCCGCACGGCCTGTTGCCGTTAAGTAGCGACGCATCGAATCGTCGTAACCGAATGTCGAAGTAGTGGCACCGATTTCAGCACCCATGTTACAGATCGTTCCTTTTCCAGTAGCGGAAAGCGAGATGGCACCATCGCCGAAATACTCGACAACTGCACCCGTCCCTCCTTTTACGGTCAGGATATCGGCAACTTTCAGGATTACATCTTTTGCAGAGGTCCATCCGTTCAGTTTCCCGGTCAATTTAACCCCGATCAGTTTCGGGAATTTCAATTCCCAAGGCATTCCCGCCATTACGTCAACCGCATCCGCACCACCGACACCGATTGCAATCATTCCCAATCCACCGGCGTTTACCGTATGTGAATCCGTTCCGATCATCATTCCACCAGGGAATGCATAATTTTCCAAAACAACCTGGTGAATGATCCCGGCTCCCGGTTTCCAGAACCCGATACCATATTTATTGGAGATAGACGACAGGAAGTTGAACACCTCACTGCTTTCATTTAAAGAACGTTGTAAATCGGCATCTGCTCCTACTTTTGCCTGGATTAAATGGTCACAATGTACCGTAGAAGGAACAGCTACTTTCTTTTTACCGGCCTGCATGAATTGCAGCAAAGCCATTTGAGCCGTTGCATCTTGCATTGCCACGCGATCCGGTGCAAAGTCCACATACGATTTTCCACGTTCGTGAACAATTGTCGGATTCCCATCCCACAGGTGGGTATAAAGAATTTTTTCTGTCAAGGTCAAAGGACGACCAACAATTCTTCTTGCAGCAGCTACGCGTTCGGGATATGCAGCGTAGACTTTTCGGATCATGTCTAAATCAAAAACAGCCATATTAAGTTCGTTTTGTATAACTCTAAATTTAAGCATTAAAAAAAGAATCTGTATCACATCCAATCTATAAATGCATTGATTTTTTCTATGTGTGAACGGATTATTTCTCGAATTGAAAAAGCATGCTTTGTATCACACGCAGATTTCGCTGATTTCGCTGATGCATTAGCTCGCCTTCGGCAAGGTTTATTTTGAACCGCGAAGAATGAAAGAGCGCAAAGGGTAAAAATGCGGGATTTTTGGATATTGTTACTTTAGCTAGAAAATTTAAAGCGAAGTGCATTTCAACTGCTTGTTAATAGTTTGACATTTTATGAGTAACGGATTTCAATATAGGCTATCAAAAAATCAGAAAGGCGAAATAGCTCAAAACCTGATTGATATTTTGCAGAAAGATGCAAATATTACTGGACTAACTAGAACGTTCATTTATAATTGGATTCGAACTAGTTCTAAAGAAAAAAGAAAAGCCTTTTTTGATGTATGGGATATCGTTTTAAAAAATTATCTACCAACAGAAAGGCCAATTCTATTTCGATCATGCAGTAGGATTAGCAAAAAAGATAAAATAGCAAGCTTTACTGGACGATTAGAATGTGCAAGAAAAATTGGAAAAGGCAGAGGTAATTTAATAATCTGTGATACTAATGAAAATCTAGAATTCGAAGAGACACTCTTTAAGCCTGGTGAATATAAAAATTCATTTTATCCCCTTGTTAATGTTTTAAAGAAAGCGAAAAATTCAGGCGGATGCGGATTTCCTGAAGGAATTTTCGATTATATAGGTGAAGACGAATACATCATGAGAATTATCCCGACGAAAATCAATAGATTTCGTTGGATAAGAAATGACTTGTGATTTTGTTTTTTTAAATCACTTCCCCGTCGACACCAACAACTCCCGCATATCTACTTCTAAAAATTTCGAGATTTCATAGAGTGTTTCAATAGACGGCTGTACTTCATTTGTGCACCAACGCGAAACGGTTGATTCGGTTTTCCCCAAATGAGCGGCTAAATCTTTGCTGCTTTTATTCTTTTCAGCCAGAACAGACTTGATTCGATTCAAATTTACTTTCGACATGATGTAAATATATTGACTTCTCCTGCAAATATCACAAAATCCCTATCACTTGAAAATTATAGCCCAACAACAAAAAATAATACTTTCATGCGTTTTAATTTGCATAATAATATTATTTATTATAATCTTGTAGCAAGAAATTATATTTTCCTGACACTGAAAAAATTCAGAAAAAGTTCCAATAACACTAAATTCTCAAGCTATGAAACCCAAAAAAGAGAAAGAACTCATCCTCTCGCTGATCAAAGACGACCTGGTAAACAACAAATTGCTTCTCGGGTTGGATGCATTAGGTCTTCGCCCGGCAGATTATTACCTGCACATCAGCGATACGATTTTTTCATTGATGGGTTTTCCGGAGAGCACCGATTCCGACCGGGTTTTTGAGCTTTACCTGGAACTGACGCAAAAGGCCAAATTCCTGAACATTTCCGAATCACAAAATCAACTCAATGAACTGGCACAGGAAATTTATTCGGAGCTGATGGTGTATCGGTCGACTTTGAACAGCGAACGATAACCAGCCAGTCACTGCGTATTACTCATTCATATTTCAACACTTTAGATTCGACTACCCGCATGATTCATACTTCGTCTTGGGCTTTTGATATTTCACTTTCACGGTTTTCTTCCTATTGATTAAGCTGTCCAAATCGAACTCTTGAATAAAGGAGATTTTTTCATTTACCACCGTGATATTGCTGACTTTAATTTTTGGCAAATTCTTGATTCGGATCTCCATTTTATAGCTTCCCGGTGGAAGTCTCTTTGCAGGAACAGGACTTTCAGGATTAAAATAAAGGGTGTCCAGGATCAGGTGAGTTTTCTGATCGATATATTTTACAGCAATGGTATCTTTCAAAAACACCACTTCGTCCTTTTGAACAAATCCAAAATGAATTGCACCATTGGGTGATGTTTGTCCATAAACGTTGCTTAAAAGCACAAAAGATAAAAGGGTAACTAAGTATCTCATCGTTTTTTCTTTAAGTCCGGATCTGATCGTTAAAGCTGAAAGAATTCTAGTGGAAACAAATAAAAGAGGAAAAGAGCTGCACGATATAACCATAACTTATATTCAATTTCAAAAAATCCTTTTGG
Source organism: uncultured Fluviicola sp. (assembly GCA_965650135.1). Lineage (GTDB taxonomy): Bacteria > Bacteroidota > Bacteroidia > Flavobacteriales_D > Crocinitomicaceae > Fluviicola. Next base: position 115,827 of record CBFGNC010000005.1, on the reverse strand, counting down.
AAAATGATTCCGAATCATCAGCCTGTTCTCAAGCTATTAGTGGTAAACTAATTATATCATTCTAAATGCTACTCAATTCCGGTACTTTAAATTTCTCGATATCCCAATGGGCCGTTTTTGCTCCGGCAGTGTAGGCCGATTGTAGGAAATTGAGAAGAGACGCACGCGGGTCATCGGATTTTAATAGATTATTATACGTTAATATAGCCATGGGGCTTCCGTTACTTTCTACCCAGGAAGCAGAAGCAGGTTCCAGCGGTTCTTCGTTCAATCCTCCGGGTGAAGGATAGGTATAGGAGTAGAAAGCCGGTTCCGGCATATTTTTGTCGCCACCCCAGAAACCAAAACTAATACACTCATGTGAGTAAGCATCTTTGTCAGATATTCTTGCATCTTTTGCCATAGGGGGAGCCGGATTACCTGAGAAACGGGTCACTGCTAAATCCATAGAATGCCAGTAAAGATGAACTGGACAGGTCTTTCCATAAAAACGCCCGCTGAACTCTTTAAAAACTCCATCGACCCAAAGCAGAATACGCCAAAAGTCTTTAGTATACGATTTGTCGTAGTGGTTATATTCGGTCAGCTCCCTAAAAGGCAAGTCAATGTTTAGGTCGTAGGGCTTATCTACTATGGAAACCGAAATATCAAATCGCTTGAGAATCTCAGAAAGCTGTATATAGAAATCCGCAACACTTATTCCATCTAACAAGAAACTGTCAGATTCTCCTTTACTGGTGTTCACTTCCAACTGGTGTTGGTGTACATTGATTGTAATATCAAAATAATCCATCCCTTCATTGTAGGGAATATCACCTGTAGTAATTCCTCTTGTGGACACGTACTCCGTAACGTACCACCAATGGTTTTTACGCGGTGATAATTTTAAGCGAACCTTTCCGATAATCTGCATAAACAAATGCAAGGTCATTTTCTTTTGTTCGTTTCCTAAGTAACTCAGTACAGGTAATTGGATGGAATTATTCATAATTTAAGAACTTACTCTACCAAATATACCACTTATGATTATCCGATTGACTTTAATCAATACCCGCTGAAAGAGTCGGTGTGTTGTTTTTATTCTGATATTGTTACTTTAGAAAATGAATCTATTACAAATTAAGCAGATTCTCTTATATACAATTTGTAATAAGCAGTATTTTATGAAAAAGATCCTTTTTGTTTTACTTATCAACCTGTTAGTCTCAGAATCATTAATGAGTCAAGAATGTAAGAATCAGACAGACCCATTTACTAACGAACCCTTATTGGAATTCGATTATAGTCCATACAACATTAGATATCTACATATTGAAATCAAAAACGATAAACGAATAATGGAATTTAGAGCCGTAGAAAATACTGCTGTAATCTATACTATTCCAAAAGGAGCAGAGGTTTTAATGAAACTTGAAAACGGCGATATCATCCGACTTTATACTCTTAATGAAACTAGCTCAACTGTTGGAACTGCTAATGCTTCAGGCTTCGCAATGACTTATAGTGAATACTATCTAAAAATGGAAATTACAGTTGAACAATTACAAAAATTGGCCAGTTTCAAAATAACCAATTTAAGATATCCTAACTTACATGGGGGAAATACAGATGATGAAGCAGATGATCTTCGAAAGGGTTTTAGAAAATCATTTATGCAAGGTGCTAAATGTATCCTTGGAATTAACTAATTACAAAAAAGCCCCGATCCCGTACATACGGGATCGGGGCTTTTCAATTATTATAAGCAATTATTAATTCACCAACAATTTATGCGAAGGAGCAAACTTCGTCAGGTTGATTCCTTCTACTGCTTTTTTGTATTCTTCGATGGATGGTGTTCTACCCAAAATCGTTGAGAGAACTACAACCGGAGTTGATGAAAGCAAGGATTCTCCTTTTTTGCCATCTGCGTCTTCCACGACTCTTCCCTGGAACAAACGTGTGGATGTTGCCATTACGGTATCTCCTTTTTCAGCTTTTTCCTGGTTACCCATGCACAAGTTACATCCCGGACGCTCCAGGTACAACATGTTCTCATACGAAGTACGCGCAGCTCCTTTCGGTGCGTCGTCATTGAATTCGAAACCGGAGTATTTTTGCAATACTTCCCAGTCGCCTTCCGCTTTCAATTCGTCAACGATGTTATAAGTCGGCGGAGCAACTACCAACGGAGCTTTGAATTCCACTTTCCCGTTTTGTGCCTCCACGTTTTTCAACATCTGGGCAAGGATTTTCATATCGCCTTTATGGACCATACACGAACCGATAAATCCAAGATCCACTTTTTTCTCTCCTCCGTAGAAAGACAAAGGTCGGATTGTATCGTGTGTGTATCGTTTGGAAACGTCTTTGTTATTTACATCCGGATCGGCAATCATCGGTTCTGCGATCTGATCCAGGTCTACAACCACTTCTGCGTAATACTTCGCGTTTGAATCCGGAGTCAAAGCCGGTTTCTCACCCGATTTGATCTCAGCAATTCGTTTGTCCGCTTTATTGATCAATCCCTGAAGAACCTGTTTCTCATTGTCCATTCCTTTGTCGATCATGATCTGGATCCTGCTTTTCGCAATCTGCAACGATTCGATCAAGGTATCATCCTCGGAAATACAGATGGAAGCTTTTGCCTTCATTTCCGCAGTCCAGTCAGTAAATGTAAATGCCTGGTCAGCAGTCAATGTTCCCAAATGAACTTCGATGATTCTTCCCTGGAATACATTTTCACCACCGAATTGGTGCAACATCTGAGCTTGTGTAGCATGAACCACATCACGGAAATCCATGTATTCTTCCATGTTTCCTTTGAATGTCACCTTTACGGATTCCGGGATCGGCATCGAAGCTTCACCGGTAGCCAATGCAAGCGCAACCGTACCTGAATCGGCACCGAACGCAACACCTTTCGACATTCTTGTATGTGAGTCACCACCGATAATGATCGCCCACTCATCAATCGTAATATCATTCAAAACCTTGTGGATCACATCCGTCATCGACAAATAAACTCCTTTCGGGTCACGCGCAGTGATCAAACCGAATTCGTTCATGAACTTCATCAGCTTTGGAATGTTTGCCTGAGCTTTCTTGTCCCAAACCGATGCAGTGTGACAACCACTTTGGTATGCACCATCAACTATAGGAGAAATCACGGTTGCTGCCATGGATTCCAATTCCTGTGCAGTCATCAGTCCCGTTGTATCTTGCGAACCAACGATGTTTACTTCTACACGGACATCCGAACCGGCGTGTAACACTTTCCCCGGAGTAATTCCGACAGCGTTTCTATTGAAGATCTTTTCAACTGCTGTCAGACCTTGTCCTTCAACAGAAATCTCTTTGGATGGAGCAAATACAAGAGGTGTATCGATTTCCAATATTTTAGCTGCCAGTGTCTGAAGCTTTTTACCAAAAACAATGGCGTATGACCCACCTGCTTTGATAAATTCCATTTTCTGCGGAGTAAATGCTTTCGAAATGTCGATTAGCTCTTTATCGCCGTTGTATAATTTCTTTGTTTTTGTATTGATTGTAAGTACCGTTCCCGTAGCAACAGAATAGGTCTCTTCTAAAATCGGATCACCACTTTCATTGCGGATCGGCTCACCGTTTCCATCCAGTTTCTTTACCCAGTTCTTCAGGTCCAAACCGATTCCACCGGTAACATCAACAGTTGTCAGGAAAATCGGGGAAATTCCGTTTGTTCCACCAACAATCGGGGCAAAATTTACGAATGGAACGTACGGACTTGCCTGTTTACCTGTCCAAAGCGCCACATTGTTCACTCCCGACATTCTCGAAGAACCAACACCCATTGTTCCTTTTTCAGCAATCAGCATCACGCTCTTGTCCGGATGTTGTGCCTGCAATGCCTTGATCTCTTCCTGTGCTTGTGGAGTAATCATACATTTCCCATGCAATTCACGATCCGAACGTGAATGCGCCTGGTTGCCCGGAGACAATAAATCCGTGGAAATATCTCCCTCACCGGCAATGAATGTAACTACCTTAATTTCTTCAGCTACCTCCGGAAGTTTCGTAAAAAACTCAGCTTTCGCATAGCTTTCCAAAATCTCTTTCGCAACTGCATTCCCGTTTTTATATGCTTCCTTCAAACGATCCGTGTCTGCATCGTATAAGTAAACCTGTGTTTTCAAAACATCTGCAGCTTGTTTTGCTATGGCAGCGTCATTCCCCAAAGCCAAATCAAGCAACACCTCGATTGAAGGCCCACCTTTCATATGTGACAACAATTCAAAAGCAAAGGCTTGAGAAATTTCATCGACAATTGATTCACCAAGAATAATGTGTTTCAGGAATTTTGCCTTTATAATAGCCGCGCTGGTTGTTCCAGGCAAAGTATTATAAATAAAAAACTTCAGCGAATCTGCCCGATACGGATTAGTGGTATCTTTGATCTGCTCAACGATTTCACTTAATAACTCTGCGCCGTCTATCGGCTTCGGGTGAAGTCCCTGAGTTTTTCTCTCTTCAATTTCTTGGATGTATTCTTGATAGGTATTCATAAAAAAGATGTCTTGTTTTTCAACATTTTAAAGGATGCGCGAATTTAACGAAAAGCAATGGAAACGGAAACACGAATAAGTGGAAGAAAATATCATTCCTAAACTATTCAGATTGGTTCTAAATTAAAAGCTTTCCATTTGTTCGTTTTCCAAATATTCTTTTCAAGATTTTGGTTCAATAATTCGTAATTTCGCATCCGAATCTAACTTATAATGGTGTTCAAAACAATCCTCCTTATTTTCTTTGTTTCCTTAAGTGAACAAATACTCTCTCAAGAAACAGTATATGACATTGACAAACAGAATCAAATTGACACGTATTTGGGTGAAATTGATGGTCATCATTATTTCTATTCCAAATACAGATTCTTCTGCGAAGAATCTTCAATAACTATTTTCGAACAAGAATCCGATCACTTAATTGAATCAAAAAAATTGCAAAAAGACTTATATGGTGTTGAATTGTTTATTCTTAACCAATCTTTATATTGTCTTAGTTTAAGCAGCGCCAATATCGGTTCAAAGAATCTGATTTTAACTAAATATGATTCGGACTTTAACGCTATTGAATCCAACATTCTCTGTTCACTAAGTGGTCAACCCTTCCTGAATTTTCGTTTCAGAAAAACAGACAATTCATTTGGTTTAGTTGCTAAGAGTCAAGAAACCTATTTCATCCGGCACAATCTATTAAACCAAACTACCGAAGTTAGTTCTGTAAACTCAAAAACACTAGAAAAACATGTCTGTTCAGACCTTGCTGTGAATGACAACCTTCAAATGAAGGTTATCTACGACGCTTATGAACTTGAAAACGACCCTATATTCATTTCCTGTGTTAAAAATGAGGCTACTCCAATTAAAATCGCCCAAGAAGTAAAGCTTAATGAGAACCACTTAAGATGTTTCAGATTTACACAAAGTAATGATACTTTATTGCTCACCTCTTTACTTTTCAGTAACAGAAAAAGTAGAAAAATTGTTGGGTATACCTATTCCAGATTAGAATTTACTAATTCTGAAACACCCCTATTCACAAGAATTATAAACCCGTTTTTTAATGATGAAGCTTTTTGGACTCCCGGGGAATTCAAAGACTGGTCTAATGATAAGTTCAATGACAATACGTGTAATCAACTAATGAAACAAGTTATTTTACACAATGGAACTCTCTACTTCTTTTCTCAAGGTTCAATTATGGATCCAAACAGATACAATACCTTTCAACCAGTTGCAACCATGCCTTTTACGAATGTAATAGACCGAAGATATCAAATCGCATCAAACTCCCATTATCTGACAGACTATGCCTTTACATTGTTAGATATTTTGGTGTCTTCCGTTAATATCACTGAAAATAAAGTCAATTGGAGCTATAAGACATTCAACTTACAAGATCCACACACTCCTTCACGTGTTATACATAATATTTGGGAGCCAAACTTTGTAATTCTTTTCAAAAATGAAAATCTACAACTAATAAGTAATTATTCAAACCGTGAATTTAACAATGAAGGGATTCTTGAGACAAGGAAAAAGGCTGCAACCCTTTCTATTTCGCCTGGAACAACTCCGGTAAAAATTGTCATTGATCTTTCCTCCGGAGAAAACAGTACAACCCCTTTATTAGACACTCCCAGCAAAGAACTATCCAAAAGTAAATTTATTGCAGAAGCTTTTACTGTTTCCAAAGAGGGTGTTTTGATAGCAGTTCTCTACAACATTGAAAAGGGCATTACCCATTTTTTAGAAAATTATTGGTTAACGCACTTAAAACTATAACATTTGTAAAGATTTTATTCCTACCTTTGCACCCCGCTAAGTGTGTCTTGGCGGTATTATTAGTATTAATAACAAATAAGTTTAATTATGAATTCTTACGAAACTGTTTTCATTCTTACTCCCGTTTTGTCTGAAGATCAGGCAAAGGAAGCAGTGCAAAAGTACGAAAGCGAATTGGCTGCCATGGGTGGTAAATTAACGCATTCTGAGAGCTGGGGCCTAAAAAAATTGGCTTACCCGATCCAAAAGAAATCAACTGGTTTCTATTTCCTATTCCAATTCGATGGCGAAGGTTCTGTCATCGCTGATTTGGAGTTGATTATGAAACGTGACGAGCGCATCATGCGTTTCTTGACTGTGAAAATGGACAAGGATCACTTTGCATACGCTGAGAAACGTCGCAAAAAAATGAGCGGAGCTCCAGTTGAAGCTTAATTATTTACCTTAAAAATTTAAGAACATGTCACAAAACGATATTCGCTATCTTACTCCGATTAACATCGAGATCAAAAAAGATAAATATTGCCGTTTCAAAAAAAGCGGGATTAAATTCATCGATTTCAAGGATGCTACTTTCTTGTTGCGTTTGGTAAATGAGCAAGGTAAAATTTTACCTCGTCGTATTACCGGAACTTCTGCGAAATACCAGAAGAGAGTTAATAAAGCTATTAAACGTGCTCGTCACTTGGCTATCTTGCCATATGTTGGGGATATGTTGAAATAGTCTTAAGTTTTAATTTAAAAGACAAGAAATCATGGAAGTAATTCTTAAGAAAAACATCGATAAATTAGGTTACAAGGATGATGTTGTAACTGTAAAGCCAGGATACGGACGTAACTTCTTGATTCCTCAAGGTTACGCATCATTGGCTACTCCTTCTGCGAAAAAAGCGCACGAAGATATGATGAAGCAACGTTCTCACAAAGAGTCTAAAATCGTTGCTGAGGCGGAAGCAATCGCAGCTAAATTGGCAGATGTTACTGTAAAAATCAGCACGAAAGTTGGTGAGAACGGTAAAATCTTCGGATCTGTAAACACAGTTCAATTGTCTGAGGCATTGAAAGCTGCAGGATTCGACATCGACCGTAAATCGTTGAAAATTAAAGACGAGCCAATCAAAGAAGTTGGAACGTTTGAAGCTGAAGCGAACTTACACAAAGGTGTGAAGCCGGTATTCAAATTTGAAGTTGTAGGAGAATAATTTTTTCCGACTGCAATATTGAAATCCCGTTGGTCAATGATCGGCGGGATTTTTTTGTTTGAAGTATAAAGTACTACCAGAAAAACCAAGCACCAAGTACACAAGGAACACGAAGTAAAATTCGTTAATTATACATATCCAATTTAAGGTTCCCTGGTGAGTTTGGGTACTCTTCATAGCTAATTAGTTTTTTATCCCGTATTCCACCTTCATCCATTCTATCAAAAACTCTTTGTACCGATATCCACCAACGATCATTGGGTTTACCCGGGTTGTTTTGTCGGGGGAAACTTTTACAAGGGTAGCAAAGATCAATTCATCTTTATAGATCGTATAATTATCCGGACTTACGTCTTTTATAAATTCGCGTCTTTTTCTTAAGACAAACCTATCCTTTTTCGTCCTGGTAGGCAGAATATAATAGTTTTTATTCCTGAGTTCATGCCTGCTATGAAGCTCCTTTATTCTACGGGGACTGTAGGTATCTGAAATCAATAGATACGGAATATTGTTTTTCTCAGCGAACTCGGCGATTTCATACTCTTTATCCGCACCACTGCAGTTTGGAAAATTAAAAATCAACAACAAATCTTGCTGTCTATTGCTAACAATCTGCTGAATATTCTCCGGAAGAATGAATTGAACAACTCCTGTGGTATCCGGATTCAGGAACCGTTCCATATCGAATTTACAACTATCTAATTCTACTGAAGAAACTACATGAACATCTTTAACGGGGAAGTAATTATGATACTTTTTACCGGAAGAAAGATTGTATGTGACACAACCGGAACAGAGAGAAAGAACAAACGCCTGGGATAAAATTACCCCAAGTGTTGTTAGCTTCATTCTTTTTGAAACGCTATTAATTCTTCTTGTAAGGAACTTCATTTTCATTCAAAAGGGAATCAATTAAATGCTCCAGATTTTTTTCAGTTTCCAATCCAAATCCTTCTTGCAAATAAAGCAACTCTCCCTTATCGTTTACGAGGAAAAGTGTTGGGTATGCATTGACTTTAAAATCTTTGTTCAAAGTGTTTTCTGAAATTGCTAAGGGATACGCAATTTTTCTTTCTTTTACGAATTCATAAAACCGTGCATCCTTCGGATCTACATTGTCGATACCTATAATCAACAACCCCTTATCACCATATTTTTCATTCAAAAGGTTCAATGCAGGAATAGCTTTTAAGCAGGGAAAACACGATTGATAGAAAAAATCAAAAAGAACCAGCTTATATCTATTATCTGACGAATTAACAAACTGCTTTTGATTGGTTGTCAATTCCCATTTTGGCATAATATCACCCACCTTCAAAATTTCCGTCTTACTTTTCGACTTTCCACGACTTTGAATTGCATATCCATTATCCGAATACCATTGCAAGGTATGGAATGAAGGATCTTTTAAGTCATTCACCTGATAAGAAAAAAGTTTGAACTCTTCGTACTGCTCAGAAATTACACCGGCCAAATCTACCTGAAAATAAACATTATATTGAACGGGCATCAAATCCTGCTTGTTGATCCAAAAATCATAACTAGACTTTAGAACCTTAACCATTGATGAAGTATCAACTCCACTTTCCACTCTAAAGTGATATGTTTCCCAATTATTCACTCTGTCTTCTCCCTGGAAAATTAAGTCGGTTGAATCCATTAAGGACATTTCCGAATTTTCAATATCGTTGAACGGATTGAAAAACAAGTAATTGTGAGTCAATCCGGTTAATTCTTTCAATTCATTTTCCCCTTGGTACAGACCGCAACGATTATCCAAACAGGAGATGAAAAAATCGTCATTATAGGAGTATTTCTGTTGAACCCCGTTTCTTGTTTTACAGGTTGCCTCGAAATAAGAGCCAAACAAGCTATCAGTAACATCTCTTTTAAAGATGCAATTCAGTTCTTTTACAACAGTGTCCTTTGATGTTAAGTTTTTGGTTCTTTGTACTCCGTAATAAGCACCACCTTTGAGTGATTCACACTTATGATATGAATTCATCCAGGTTTCAAAGGAATTTAGATCCTGACCATAAACCCGGAAACAACAAGTAAATAGAATAATAAATAGGGCGAGTTTCATAATCTTGGTTAACAAAGCCTCCCATACGGGTATGAGAGGCGAAATTTAATGTTTAAACTGTAGAATGCATTATTTTTTGATAGTCTCAACTCTCAAAGAACATTCATTACACGAACAAGTACATGTATTCGTATTTAAATTGAAAACCTCTCTACAATCACAAGTTCCTGTACAATCATAAACAGTGACCTTATCTTTCATCTCAAGCTTGTCTCCAACTACTACCACCGTTTGAGTAATACCGTTACCTGTATTAAAATAGTACGTCTCAATATAATTGTCCTCATTAGACTGAATTTCATACATAACTATAGAATATGAACCAGAATAATATGTGGTCATGAATTGTTGAAAAGCTTTTAAATACTTAACTTCCCAAAAACCATCATTATCAACATGTGTAGTTGTAATTCCATTTTCACGTTCAGTAACGGTCATTGTGCAACCTGAACAAGAACAAGTTACAACATTCACTCCATTTGTGATGGTACCTCTTAAGCCACAGGTTGCAGTTGACGATCCTTCACAATTGCCGCTACAAACAACTTTAACTCCATCCCCCTTCATTTTCTCCACATTGAGATCAGCCATTGTTGAGTTCATTGCTTTACTACTTTGAACTTTAGTATCTTTTTTACATGAATTAAGATACAGTCCCAGAAATAACATACATGCTATTCCTGTAAAATAAACTAACTTTTTCATTTGAATTTGATTATATCTTCTCCCATTTAAAATCCAGTTGAGAGTTTAGACTGACTTAGACGTGAATAATGGCCATTTTATAGTGAATAAGTAAAGTTATAACTCTGAAGAACTTGAAATGTTACTTAAATGATAATATTTAACAATTCTAAAAATAAATCTTTAAATAGGATCTCAATGAAATTCTAATTTGATAAAACAAGTATACAAAAATTAAAACTTAAATACACAAATATGCGCAATTAATTTAACAATTGCCTTTTGTATACTCCATATCTCTTTGCGGTAAAATAAAAAAGGGTTAGAAATTGCTGGAAGGAAACTTTTACACCTTTGAACTTTCTTTTGCATCTTTGTTCTACATTCAAATTACAAAGTCATGGCAATAGCAGTAGGAGACCAATGTCCGACATTCAAACTAAAGGATCAAAACAACACAGATTTTGATATCCAATCCGTACTTGGAAAAAAAGTGCTGGTGATTTATTTCTATCCGAAAGATGACACACCGGGGTGTACAGCAGAAGCTTGCTCCTTCCGGGACAGCTACGAAGATTTCAAGGATTTGGGTTGTGAAGTGATCGGAATTTCCAGTGATTCACCTGAAAAGCATGCGAAATTTGCAGAAAAGAACCGCTTGAGCTTCACCTTGCTTGCCGACACTTCCAAAGCAGTTCGCAAACAGTTCGGTGTTCCGGGGAACCTGTTCGGGTTGATCCCGGGAAGAGTTACGTATATCATCGATAAGAAAGGGATTGTCCGTCACATATACAATTCATTGACAAATGCTGCCGGACATATTGAAGAATCCATTAACGCTGTAAAAACAATCACGAATGAAGAAGCTTAGTCTTTTAGTCCTGACCGCAATCGGCACAACCTTTTTTATCAGCTCATGCGCACATGAGGAAGAACAGACCTGTAATGAGGAACAAGAAGTGATCGTTGAACCTAAAAAGGGAAACGAATTTGACCGGGAATTAGCAAGCGAATTAGGTGCGGATGATTATGGGATGAGACATTACGTGATCGCCTTTCTCAAAAGAGGCCCGAACCAGGATCAAAGCGAGGAAGAAGTGAATCGTTTGCAACGTGCACATATGGATAACATTGGGAAGTTGGCAGAACAGCGCAAGTTGGTAGTTGCAGGCCCATTCATGGATGATACCGAATTGCGCGGGATTTACATTTTTGATGTGGAAACAGTAGAAGAAGCGGAAGAACTGACCAAAACGGATCCCGCGATCAAGGCAGGCAGATTGGTTATGGAATTACATCCGTGGTACGGTTCAGCTGCGTTGATCAAAACGGCTGAAATTCACAAAACGGTTTCGAAGAAGGAAATTTAACTCCTTTTCACTTTGGCAATTTTATGAAGCGCGGTTCCATTCAAAGCCGATTGCACGTAATGTGCTGAATTGAACAATTCATCCACTTTCCGGATACGGTAATCAAAGATATTTTCCAATTGCTTTTTCACAAAGAGCCAGTGGACAAACTTGCCAATCATCCCAAAGGGCATGGAATAGGTGATGATATCGGTCATTTCGACTCCTCCTTCCACTTCTTTGAAGTGATGTTCGTGATGCCATAATTTATAAGGTCCCTGGCGCTGTTCGTCAATAAAATAACCTTCGTTCCGGATGGTTTTTATTTCACTGACCCAGCCCAAGGGAATTCGCAGGATCGGGCGGATCGTATAACGGATGATCAATCCTTCGTACATCTCATCCGGAATGGGAGTCAAGACTTTAAAGTCGATATAATCCGGCGTGATGACATGCAGGTTGGCAGGCGCAGAAAAATACTTCCAACAGGTTTGAAGGTCAGCTTTTATCAATTGTGTCCGTTTGAGTTGATACATTCCGTTGAATTAATATGCTCCAACTAAATGTAATTAAACCAGTTCAGGTTTTAAAACAGATTCACACGTTTTAACAACTCGGAACGGTGTGTCTCACTGACCGGAACCTCTTTTCCATCCGCCAATATCAATGATTTGGGATTGATTTGCGAGATCTGTGTGATATTGACCAGGTAAGAACGATGAACTCTCAGGAAATCTTTCATGGGTAATTTTGCTTCCACATGTTTCAGGCTGTAACTGATAATAAACTTGGAATCCCCGGTGTAAAGGATCGAATAATTGTCACACGCTTCCACATAGCTGATGTCCGAATAAGACAATTTCACCAACTTTTGTTTATCCTTGATAAAAAAGTAGGTATTTGCCAAGACCGAATTCGTGAAAACAACGCCTGTATTCGACTTCCGGACCTGGAATGCATGCCAGGCCAATTCGATCTGCGTGCTCAGGTCGTCTTTCCTGAATGGTTTCGTGATGAACCCTGCAGGATTCGTCAATTTTACCCGATCCAAGGTTTGTGCATCCGTATTTGAAGTAACGAACAGAAATGGAATTTTCAGTTGCTGATTGACAAAATGAGCCAAATCAACCCCATCGGGCCCTTCTCCCAAATTGATATCCAGAAGCAACAAATCCGGTTTACATCCCTGTACCGATTTTTTGGCAGTATCAAAACTATCCGCTTTCCCGACAACTTCAAAGCCGGCGTCCAACAAACACTGCTCTAAATAATCCATGATGATCGGCTCATCCTCCACTATGAATAATTTCAATTTACTCATGACCTTAATTTGTAATTTGAAATAAATAACTCCACTTTCAATCCTTGATCCGAATTTGTTTCGACCAAGTCTGCTTTTAACTTACGCGCCATCGACCGGATCAGTTTGGTACCGAAATTGGTTCCTGAGCCTGCGTTCGTTTTCCCGATTCCATTATCTGAAACTGTCAGTACCAATCGATCTCCAACCTCCTTTAAACTGATCTGAAGTTCCGGATGAATTTGATTCCCAAAGGCATATTTACACGAATTCGTGACCAGTTCCGCCACAATCAATCCGATCGGCAATGCAGTTTCGATATCCAGGCTCAAATCATCGTATTCGGAATGCAATTCGATTCCTTGTTTCCGATCGGCAGAAAAATGACGAATAATATCCAGCACCAATTCATCCAGGTAAGAACGAATCCGGACTGCATTCATATTATCCGATTGATACAGTTTCTGGTGAATCGTGGAAATTGCATTGATGCGGTTCAGACTGTCTTCTATCAGCTGAATGGATTCCGGATCTTTCAAATCGCGCGCCTGCAAATCCAAAATGGCATAAATCATCTGCAAATTGTTCTTCACCCGGTGATGGATCTCACCCATCATGGATTCTTTTTGCTCCAAACTGGCCTGGGTCATCTCAACCTTCTGCTCCAACAGGACATTGATCCGCTTCTTATCCCGAAAGAGGAAGAACAGCAAAAGAGATATTACCAGGACAATAAAAATGACTCCAACAAGAAACACCAATTGCCACCAATGATTTTCTTCTTCGATCTGTTGTTTGAATTTGATTTCTTTCACCTCAAACCGGGCTTGCATCTCAGCTAAGGCATCACTTTTCCCCCGAGTGAAAATCGTATCGCTCAGAATCGTATACTCATTCAAACTTTGATATGCTTTTTTATAATCGCCTTCTGCAAAATAAATTCGCGACAAGACCTCATGTGCAAAAACTTCCCGTTCCTTTGCTCCTATTTCCTGGGATAGATGTAAGGCTTTGAGTGAATAGTCTTTTGCAATACCGAATTGCTTCAGATCAAAATAGCAATTTGCAAGCCCCAGATAAGCAGATTCCAGGTTATAGTCGTTGTCATACTCCTTGAAGTTTGCCGACGCACGTTCAAAATAGGCAATTGCTTTTTTAAAATCCTTTTGGTCATAATAAATTTTACCCAAAGAATTATAAGCTCCCCCAAGTCCATCCAACTGATTGGTCTTCTTGTAGAGCGCGATTGCCTGCTTGAAATTTGCTTCTGCTTCCTTGGTTCTATCCTGGTAAGTGAATGTAATTCCCTGGTTAACCAGAGCATTTGCCAAATCTTCCTCCAGATGAAGTTCCTTACACAGGTCTATTGCTTTCTGATGATAATAATCCGCATTCTCATATTGATATTGAGAAAAATAACAGATCCCCAATTGAGAATAACAATAACTCAGGTTTTCCCGATCGTCCTCCAATTGAAACAAACGAATCGCGCGCTGGAAATACCTGATTGCAACTTTTGCATTTCCCTGGATATCATTTGCGATTGCTAAATTCATGCAGGCAAACGCCTCACCCGACTGATAATCAATCTTCTTGGATAACTTCAGTGCTTTTGAGCTTAGTTCAATGGATTTTTCGACATTGACTGTGTAAAGACCTTCACTCTTCAAATTAAGTGAATCGATCTTTCTTGTATCCTTTTGAGCAAAAATACAGCTTACCGAAAAGGCAAATACCAGAAGCAAGTGAACCCGAATCATCTTTACATCAAAATTAACACCATTTACTCAGAATTTGACCTTGAACACCCTTTTTTTTTGAGTAAACATTGCCCATTTACGACTTTCGCACCTCAACAGGAATTATGAAGAAAAAGTTGACTGTTTTCCTTATTTTCAAAAGTAAGTCGCAATCCTCTGCTCCCTATTGTCAGTTGAACAAAAACAAATTAATCATCAAATCAAAAGCTGTAATCTAAATGGTGTTCTCAGAAACAATTCCCTTTAAGCATTGGGTATTCGAAGTGCCAAATAAACTAACCCGGAAAATTTATTCGAACACCCTGTGCGGATATTCCGAATACCATGTCCAGGAATTTCGATCTTACTTTAAATACCATGATGAAATTTTCACTACCGAAGTCAAAGACCTGTTAAGTAACCTGGGAATTGATTACAAAAAAGATACTTTCTTAAAACTCATTGAGGATGCGGAAGGAAACCAATCCTTTGTAATTACCTATCAGTTTTTAGGAAGTATGGAAGTTCATTCTCCGGAACGTATGAAGGAGCCATTTATTTTAAACGAACTGGAATACGAACCTATCACACGCAAGATGAGTATCGCTTTTTACCAGGTCGAGGAGACCATGATCGGGAAACAGATCATTTATGCGGAGATTTTGTTCCGGGTGATGTGAAATATTACGAATTACTTAAATAAAAGAAATTCGGCATTCGGCATTCGGCATTCGACATTCGTAATTATTCGGTATTCGTAATTAAACTTCAACCAGTTCAATCGGCAAACCATCCGGATCTGCAAAGAAGGTAAAACGCTTACCTGTGAATTCATCCACGCGTATCGGTTCGCATTGTACCTTTTTCGATGCCAGTTCACGAATTACACTTTCTATATTTTCAACGGTAAAAGCCAAATGTCTCAATCCGCTCGATTCAGGTCGTGAAATGCGCTTGGGAGGGTTCGGAAAAGAAAACAATTCGATGCAATAAACTCCATTCAGGATGAGGTCCAACTTGTATGAATCGCGCTCCGACCGGTAATTCTCAGCTAAAACCTCAAACCCGAGAACTTCCGTATAGAACTGTTTGGACCGTTCATAATCCGAGCAAATGATGGCAATATGATGAACGGATTTAAGCATGACTGTTTAGATGTACTTATTTCCGACCAGGTAATTTTTCACGTAATCGTCAATTCCTTCCTCCAGGGAATGAAATGGAACATCGTATCCCTGGCCGATCAGTTTCTGCATATTCGCCTCGGTGAAGTATTGGTACTTGTCGCGAATATCTTCCGGGGTATCGATGAATGAAATCTGAGGCTCTTTCGCCAATGCTTTGAAGGTATTGGTAGCTAAATCCAGGAAAGTACGCGCCTTTCCGGAACCCAAATTATAAATTCCCGATTTTGCAGTTCCTTTCATCAGAAATTCAATCACGGAAACCAAGTCCTTTACATAGACAAAATCACGCATCTGGCCACCATCCGTATAATTCGGATTGTGCGAACGGAACAGTTTCATAGAGCCGTGTTCTTTCACCTGGTTGAAAGTATGGAAGATCACGGAAGCCATTCTTCCTTTATGGTATTCATTCGGTCCGTAAACGTTGAAGAATTTCAATCCGTACCAATGTGGCGGTGTCTGTTTTTGCTCCAATGCCCAAATATCAAAAACCTGCTTCGACCAACCGTAAGGATTCAAAGGCTGAAGCTTCGGCATCGTTTCTTCATTATCATCGTATCCGAATTCACCCAAACCATAGGTTGCGGCAGAACTTGCATAAACCAACGGAATTTTGAAATGCACACAGTGATTCCAGATCATTTTTGAATAGTCCACATTCAGCTCATCAAAGATGGCTTTGTCAAACTCGGTCGTATCCGTTCGTGCACCGATATGCAAAACACATGTCACCTCATCTCCGAATTCTTTCATCCATTGATCAAAATCAGCACGTTGGACCATCGCCACAAACAATTTTCCATCTAAGTTGGACGCTTTCTCCGTTTTGGAAAAATCATCAACCAAAATTAAATTGTTGATCCCTTTGCTATTTAAAGTTCCAACTATGCAACTTCCGATAAAACCTGCTGCTCCCGTAATGACAATCATGAATGAAATATTTAGGAACAAATTTACGAAATCTTTATACGTGAACCCTGCATTTTTTAACAAGCTTCTCTTTTCAAAACGGGCTTTATCGGCAAAAATTAGTAACTTTACAGCCAATTTTCAACGCTTGGAAACAGTATATATCACACGAAGAGAGCATTTCAATGCAGCGCATAAATTATGGCGTGAAGAATGGTCTGATGAGAAGAACGAAGAAGTCTTCGGGAAGTGCAGCAACAAAAACTGGCATGGGCATAACTTCGAATTATTCGTGACCGTAAAAGGAGAACCAAATCCTGAAACCGGTTTCGTAATCAATTTGAAAGATTTGAGTGTCATTATCAAAGATCTGGTTATCGAACAATTGGACCACAAAAACCTGAACCTGGACGTTCCGTTCCTGAAAGGAATGCTGGCTTCAACAGAAAATATGGCCATTGAAATCTGGAAAATCATAGATACCCCGATCCGACAGGCAGGAGGTCAACTATGCAAGATCAAACTGGTTGAAACAGAAAACAATTACGTAGAATATTTTGGCGGGAAAGAACCCTTTTAATAATGGAGAATTGAAAATGCTAAAATTGAAAAGGAAAGGAGTTTCGACTCCGCTCAGCTACTTTTCACAACTTTTCAATTGTTCAATTCTCAATTTTCAATTCAAACTATGAGCAAATTTCATTACAACGACGAGACGACAGAAAACATTTCAACTATTTACAAATCCGTTCTTTCTCAAATCGGCGAAAACCCGGAAAGAGAAGGATTATTACGCACACCTGAACGCGTTGCAAAAGCATTGCAGTTTTTGACGCACGGATATGATATCAAACCGGAAGAGATTCTTAAAAGCGCTTTATTCAGAGAGGAGTATTCTGAAATGGTGATTGTAAAAGATATCGAAGTTTACTCCATGTGTGAACACCACATGCTTCCATTTTTCGGAAAAGCACATGTTGCTTATATTCCCAATGGAACCATCGTAGGACTAAGCAAAATTCCACGTGTCGTTGATGCATTCAGCCGCAGATTGCAGGTTCAGGAGCGCCTGACGATCGAAATCCGCGATTGTATCCAGGAAACATTGAAACCAAAAGGGGTTGCAGTGGTTATGGAATGTCAGCATATGTGTATGCAGATGCGCGGTGTGCAAAAACAAAATTCGGTAACGACTTCGAGTGCCTTTACCGGATTGTTCCTAAGCAACGATTCCACAAGAAAAGAGTTTATTAATTTGGTACAGGCAAAATTGCATTAAATAGAAACGAACCGGCTTATTACTTAAATCACATGATCAGACGACCACTAACCCTTATTCTTTTTGGTTTTTCATTGTTTTGTTCCACATTCATTTTTGGGACAGAAGGATTGAAATTCTCTTTGGAAAAAACCATTGTCAAAGTAAATTCGGATGGGTTTTATCAGACCTCCAATTACTTTGAAGGCTCCAATGAAACGAACGCCGAGCAAACCTTTCGCTTCTCCGTGATTGAAACGGAAAACCTTGCTTCAAAACAAGGAACGTTCATCATTAACGGGAAACCGAAAAAAATCAACTTCGAATCCAATCTGACGGTTTCAACCATTAACTGGGGATCTGTTTTCAATGGAGTACGGACGTACAGTTTCAGTGTTCCTGCAAATTGCCTGTTCAAATTTGAATATCAAACCGCATCCAGTGAGCTCATTTTCCTGACCACTATTTTCAAGGACGGAATAAATGAAGCGGACGATTTCTTTTACGAAATCACACTTCCCGAAAACATGGAAGCATCGTTCAGGCGTCGTTCAGGGAAAAAATCAGGGCATTTTGTAATTACGAACCAGGAATTTCTTCCGGACGAGGAATGCATGTACTTTTTAATCCATCCGAAAGGCATGGAACCGAATCAATACTTCAATGATTGGTTTATCCAGAAAACAAAAAACCAGGAAGCTTTGAATGTATTCCTACTTCCGGAGGATTTGCGAAACCTGGCTAAAAAAGGGAAATCACTCGAATTGGCCCAGGCTTGCTACGAATATGTCCAGGAAAACATTCTCTACCTGGATATTGAAAACGGATTGAACGCACTGATTCCAAGACAGGCAAATCAAACCATAACAAACAAATACGGAGATTGCAAGGACATGGCCATGCTTCTTCACCAGATGCTTCAGGCATTCGGATTCGAATCCTATCTGAGCATCTCAAAAACCTCCATTAAAAAGGACACCTATGACTTCCCTTCCATTGCCATGGCAAATCACATGATCGTGTCTTTGATCTGGGAGAACAAAACCTACTACCTGGACGGAACGGAAAAACAATGCCTGTTCGGAGATCCAAGCATGCAAATCCTGGGAACAGAAGCATTTCTGCTCCAAAAGAAACAGGACCAGTACCAGAAAGTGCCTGAAACCCTAATCTTTCAACCTAAATTGTCTCTTGATTATCAATTTTACCTGAACGAAAAAAGTCAGCCGGCTTATCGCCTGAAACTGGTGTTCGGGGAAAAATTCGCGCTGATCTTCCGCTATCTCCACAACTTTAATGGGATGGACGATAAAACGCAGAAAGTGGTCGATTATCTCATTCCTTACGATCACAAAATCGACAGTTCGTTCATGGACACCCATCAAAAGACGATTTATGTTTCATGCAATCTTCCTTCATCCTATTACAACATCGTCAATAACCAACAGTACATCGACCTGAAATGCTTGCCTGAATTGACCAAATTGATGGAAGTAGTCTACAGTAATGACAGCGCCCGTTTTGCAGCTGATTTCAACTTCTCATTCGATCATTTGAAATTCAAGCCGGGCTTTGACACAAGCAAGAACATCGACTTCAAAACCAATAATTCTCATAGCACTTTTGATCTGCACCTGACCAAAGAAAACTCCGGAAGCAAAGGCATCCTGGTAAACTATTGGAAAACTTATATCTTAAAACCTGCAACTTTTCAACCATGAAACCAATCCTATTACCTATCCTGTTTCTTTTATCCTCCATTACACTTTCCTTCGCAGGAGACAAGTACGTTTGGCCAGAGTTTTCAAATCCGTCCATTCCCGATTCCTTGATGAAAGAAGACGCAATTTACCTGGAGAATCGCATAACAGTGGATTTTATGATGGATTACGAAACTTCAGTAGTTTATTTCAAACGCATCAAATTGCTTTCGAAAAAAGGGATTGAGAATTTTATCAACCATGACCTTTTTCAATTCAACAGTGGAATGATCATGCTCAAGAAAGCACGAATCATCAAGGCCGATGGTTCCATCAAGGAACTTACTGACGAAAATATCAAGGAGACATTCATCGACAACAAAAACAAATACGAATCCAATTATTACAAACGCATCCAGTTTATCTTTCCCAACCTGGAAGTTGGAGATGTAATCGATGTGGTTTATCAGATTGATTACAAAAGTTACAGCCTTTCAAACTGCATCTACCTGGAAGACGACCTGTGCTCTTTAAATTCACGTCTTTCCTTGCGGAATTTCAGCAATTACGAACTCACTGTTTATCCTTCGAAAAATCTGAGCAATTACGTAGTTCAGAATAAAAGCAGTTCCCCTACTTTCTATTGGAACATCCAGGGAGTGAAAAAAAATTCCCAGAATGAATTCTCGGCTCATCCTGCAAACGCTTCCAAAGTGGCTTATACCTTGTGGATTCCCAATGAAACCTTTTCATATAACCTGGTCTATTCGGGAGATCGCGATCGCTACCACGTCAATACCGGTTTTAAAGAGTTCCGGGAAACACTGAAGTTCGAAGGCATTTTAAAAAGTGACCTCGGGCCTTTGGAAAACCTCAACAACATCATTCATTTCTTTGAAACAGATTTTGAATGGAACGAGGACGACAACATGCCGGCGAGTATCAAAGCCGTTGAATGTTTTAGAAAACGGATCATGGACAACAAAATTTTCTTCCAATTGATTCAGCAATACCTGGAGGAGAACGAACTGAAATATCATGTGGGTTTCACCAGGGATTTGAATGAAGGAGTTTTTGAGCATGGGTTTGTAGCGCTTTATCAACTGGATTATCGCTATCTGATCATTGAAAACCTGGGTGGTCAGGACGAACATTTCCTGTTTGGCCCGACAAGCAAAAGCAGGTTTTATTACCTGGACGAGATTCCGGCTGCTTGCGAAGGAAACCAATCCATCCTGTTCACCGATGACCGAAATGGAGTATCGACCAGTGCAGTTCTGTTACCACAAAGTGATTTCAACAACAACAAGCACACTGCAACGATTGTCCTTAAAACAGGAAAGCTTTCAGACACCACGTTGGTTGTAAACAGACGCGACAGCTTCAGTGGGCAGCACTCCGTTTTCTTTCGGAATCCTTCCAGTTCCTATCGTTTCAAGATCATGAATGTATCGGATACGACGCTCAAACCAACGGAAGTAAAATACATCTATCCCTATCCTGTCAGTTTCAAACAGGAAGATACTGTAAGTACGTACTTCTCCAATTTTGATGAAAACCTGTATTCTTTCAATGCGGAAAAACTCATTCCGAATTTTATTTTCTTTGAGGGTGAAACCAAGGAACCAACTGCCGATTACAGTATCATCCCTTTCAGCAAACAGCAAAAATATTCCATTTACATCGAATCTCCGGCTGCTATCAAAATTGCGGATAAGATCACCACATTGGTCAAATCCAATTCGGTGGGTTCGGTAAAAACGGAAATCATCCAAACGGATGCGAATAAGATCAAGATCAATTATGAGATCAAACTTGAAAAACGCGTTCTTTCCAATGAAACAGAGAGTAATGAATACCTGGAACTGGTAAAGGAATGGGGAAATATTGTGATTAAAAAATGGATCATCCAGGAAGGGTAATCCTAAAATTGAGTAAATTTAAACTTCTAAAAACAGATAACATGAGTGAAATTATTGACAATTACAGCTTTGATACCGCTGAAAAACAAGCTGCAGCAAGAGTATTCTTCGGGAAAGTCTACGGATTTATGTTCTTCGCATTGATCGTATCGGGTGCGATTGCATATCAATATGGAACAGAATCTTTTTTCCATGAATACTTCGGCCATTTTACGCCAAAAGGATTTCAACCTAATATGTTATACTTTGTCGTTCTGTTTGCCCCGATCGGTGTGGCTTTGCTATTCCAAACAATGATCAACCGGCTTTCATTCCCGTTATTATTCGGATTATTTTCACTCTACAGCATCCTAATCGGATTTGCTATATCCAGCATTTTCCTTCAATACTCATTGGGATCAATCGCTT
Source organism: uncultured Fluviicola sp. (assembly GCA_965650135.1). Classification (GTDB taxonomy): domain Bacteria; phylum Bacteroidota; class Bacteroidia; order Flavobacteriales_D; family Crocinitomicaceae; genus Fluviicola. The sequence continues at coordinate 93,778 of CBFGNC010000005.1, read as the reverse complement.
CTACATTCGGAATTACCGCCGGAACATTTGCAGTCATGGCGATCATGGGATATGTAACGAAGATCGACCTGACGAAAATGGGATCCATTCTTTACATGGCGTTCATAGGGATTTTCATCTCTTCTATTGTTAATTTCTTCTTGAAAAGCGATGGTTTCAGCTATTTGATTTCCATCTTAGGTGTCATTGTATTTACCGGTTTGACAGCTTATCACATGCAGCGATTGAAACAATTTGCACATGATTCCGAACTTTCTGCAGACCAAAAAAACAAACTGGCTCTTTTAGGAGGATTCACCTTGTATGTTCTCTTCATAAATCTATTCCTTTCATTACTTCGTTTGTTTGGAAGAGACTGATTTTACTGCATAACATTCTTTAAGTTAAAACCTGCTAAAATTCAAGTATAGCAGGTTTTTTTGTGTTTACCTTTGCAGTATAAATTTACAAACAGATGATACCTTTCGGCCCAGCCATGCTCATTGGTCTAGTCTTTATGGGAATTGGACTAATTGTGAGCTGGCGCTTAAAAAGCAAATTTCAAGAATTCAGCAAAATTCCCTCCCAAAGTCGTTTAAGTGGTCGGGAAATTGCCGAACGCATGCTTCATGATTATAACATTCGTGATGTAAGAGTAACCTGTATTCCAGGTCAATTGACGGATCACTACAATCCTGCCGATAAGACGGTGAATCTTTCCGAAGAAGTATACCATGGAACGAATGCCGCATCTTCAGCGATTGCAGCACATGAGTGCGGTCACGCAGTGCAACATGCAAAAGCGTATGCCCCGCTTCAATGGCGTTCCAAATTAGTGCCTCTGCAACATGCATCCGGGTTATTCCTAAATATCCTGATGATGATCACTTTCATCGGAGGGGCTATCCTGTTCGAATCATTCCCGGTTAAATGGGTTCTTTGGGCAATTGTCATTGCCTACGGTGTGATTGCCTTATTCAGCCTGGTGACTCTTCCTGTGGAATTCGACGCTTCAAGAAGAGCACTGAATTGGATCGAGCATTCCGGAACAGCAACCAAAAGCGAATACGAACGCTCGAAAAAAGCACTGAACCTGGCCGCATCAAGTTATGTGGTAGCCGCTCTGGGTGCTGTTGTAACAATGATTTATTACATTTTGAGATTAATCGGCACAAACCGATGATAATTTCTTTTCATTTTTCAAACAAAACCTTACATTTGAGAAAAATTTGAAGTTATGTCAGATCATCATTCAGAACATCACACAGATCATCACGAAAAGGGTGATACTTTCTTTGAAAGTTCAACAGTAGGAATTGGTTTTGTGTACACGATCATCCTATTGATAATTATAGGATCGATCTACGCATTCGGATAGTATAAGGAGGAAAGTAAATCCTCCTTTTTCATTTTATTGATTTCTTGCCATGCCATTCAATTCAATTTTTGCTTGGGTTATTAAAAAGCGCTTGCATCAGATTGAACTTTTCCGGAAGTACCCGGAAGATGTTCAAAATGAACTGTTCGAAAAATTGATTGAACAAGGAAATCAAACCGCTTACGGAAAACAGAACCACTTCCATCAGATCACTTCTTATCAGGACTTTAAAAAGCTGGTTCCGCTCAATAATTACGAATCCATGAAACCATGGATAGACAGATTAATGGATGGCGAGCAACATTTGCTTTGGTCCCAGGACACTAAATGGTTTGCCAAAAGTTCGGGCACGACAACGGATAGAAGTAAGTTCATTCCCGTTACGAAAGAATCCCTCGAAGATTGTCATTACAAAGGCGGAAAAGATCTGCTGGCTCTTTATTACGAGAATTTCCCCAATAGAAAATTATACAAAGGAAAACACCTCATTATCGGAGGAAGTGCGCAGGTTCTTCCCGTTTCCGATAATGCATACCAGGGAGACCTATCCGCAATCATTGTGAAAAATCTGCCTTGGTGGGCTGAAATCAGAAGAACTCCTTCCAGGGAAATTGCTTTGATGACCGATTGGGAGGAAAAGATTGAACGTATGGCAAAAAGTACCATCGAAGAAGATGTGTACATTATTGCCGGGGTTCCGAGCTGGACATTGGTATTGGCACGGAAAATATTGGAGATCACCGGAAAATCGAACTTACGGGAAGTATGGCCCAACCTGGAACTCTTCATGCATGGAGGTGTCAGCTTCGAACCTTACCGGGAAGCTTTCCGGGAATTGATCCCTTTCGACGATATGCATTATGTGGAGACCTACAATGCTTCAGAAGGGTTTTTCGGAATCCAGGATGTGGATGGCTCCAATGAATTGTTACTCATGCTGGATTATGGTATTTTCTATGAATTCATTCCCATGCATTCCTTTGAAGATACCGATTCCAAGACCATCCTGAAACTCGATGAGGTGGAACTTGATGAAGAATATGCTTTAGTCATTTCAACCAATGCCGGTCTTTGGAGATATATTGTGGGAGACACGATCCGTTTCACATCCAAAACTCCTTACCGCTTTAAATTATCCGGAAGAACCAAACATTTCATCAATGCTTTCGGAGAGGAACTGATTGTTAACAATTCGGATTTCGCTATTACGGAGGCTTGCTCCAAAACAAACGCCATTATCCGGGATTATACTGTTGCCCCGATCTACATGGATGGAAAAGTACAGGGAAAACACGAATGGTTGATCGAATTTGACCGCGAACCGAATGATATCCAACGTTTTTTGACGCTTTTGGATGAGTCACTGCGGGCGATCAATTCGGACTATGATGCGAAACGAACCAAAAACCTGGCGTTGGGAAGACCTTTGCTGCATGTTTTAAAATCGGGAAGTTTTGACAACTGGTTGCAAAAAAAAGGTAAATTAGGAGGACAACACAAAGTGCCCCGTTTGATGAATACACGTGAAATCGTGGAACAAATCTTGCAAGAAACCGAATTCAAAACCATTGAATATGCATAGATTGCTCTTTTCATTCCTTCTGTTGCTTCCAATTTTGGGACATTCACAGCAAGTATGGAAAGAACTTTGGCATCTGGATATCGATTCCACTGCAATCTGGGACATCGATCCTATTCATCAAAGCATCATTTATCAAAATCAGAATATTCAAAAGCGCGATGCAAAAGGAATGGTCATGCTGCAGGAAAGCATCAAATCACTCGGGAACATTCAAAAAATTGATGCTCAAAACCCCTTGAAAATTGTCTTATTCTCAGAAGATCAGCAAAGCGTCTGTTTTTTGGACAATGCCTTGGCCTTGCAGGGTGATTGCATTTATCTGAGCGATCTGAATGTGAGCCTGGCAGCAAGCGTAAGTGCCTCAATTCAGACAGACCGGATCTGGGTCTATGACGAACCGAATTCAAAAATAGAACTCATCACCCTTCGGAATGGGCAAGGTCAACTGGTGCAAAATGTCAAAGGCTTACTGAATATGAAATCCATTGTCAATATACAGGAAATTGACAATCGCCTGTATCTGTTCGACGAAACGAATCAAGTTGCCTGGTTTGATCAGTTTGGAAATTTTATCGATGTAGCTACGCTTCCTTCCAACAAGCCTATTTATCCTATCCAGGATTATTTCCTGATTGCAGACGGAAAAAAAATCAGTGCTTTAAATATTGATGCCGAACCGGTCTCCGTTTTCTTTGAAGGCGACTCGCTTTTGGATTCCGATATCTCAAAAATGGAAGTTTCAGGTGACCGTTTGTATATTCAAACTCAAAAGAGGCTCTATTGTTATAAGACTCTTCAACCGACAGATTAATTGCGAATTGAACCGGAAAGTGCTCTGATCCGTCGCCCCCGATTTTATCGAAAGCTTTGCTTTTTTCTCATTCTACATTCTCAATTTTTCCATTCACCAAGTCAATTCGGGTAAACACACAGCAGTAATTATTTTTTGAACAAAGGGCGATTTATGTAGGCAGATTTCGTAATTTAGTCACCCCGAAAAACTCATAAATTATGCATATTGCAGTAGCTGGAAATATTGGATCTGGAAAGACGACTCTTACGAAAATGTTGGCAAAACATTATAACTGGGAGACTCACTTCGAGGACGTTGAACACAATCCTTATCTGAATGATTTCTATGAAGATATGCAACGCTGGTCTTTCAATTTGCAGATCTATTATTTGAATTCCCGATTCACACAGATCCAGGAAATCAAAAACAGTACGGCACATGTGATCCAGGACAGAACGATTTATGAAGATGCGTTTATTTTCGCCCCGAACCTCCATTCCATGGGTTTGATGACAACACGTGATTTTGAAAACTATTTTTCATTATTCAACCTGATGGATTCGTTCGTTTCCGCACCTGACCTGTTGATCTACCTGAGAGCATCAGTCCCTACTTTGGTGAACCAGATTCAACAGCGTGGAAGAGAATACGAAGAAAGTATCCGCCTGGATTACTTAAAGCGTTTGAATGAGCGTTATGAAGCCTGGATTTCAACCTACGACAACGGTAAACTGCTGATTATCGACGTTGACAATAATTCATTCCCGGACAACCAGGAAGACTTAGGAAAGATCATCCAATCAATTGATGCGGAAATAAACGGATTATTCTAAGAATAAATCCTCCATTCCATCCAATTCGGAGAAATCCTTCAGAAGAAGCGCCAAATCAGTCAGAAGGGCATCTTTTTGGTCATCTCTTTGTTCTGTTTGACCAAAATATTCGGTCAATAAGAGTTGCGATTCCAAAATAGCTGATTCCGGTGCCACGGTTTCAAAATTTTCTATCAATGTAATTGCTTCAAGAGCATCCAGGAAATTCCCTTCGATCCCGAATAATACGAAATCTGCCAAATAATCGGAGAAATCCAGTTTCGAGTTCCAAAAAGCAGTTACCAGTTTTCTGCGCAAATGTACGTTCAACGGATTTTTAAAAGCCTCCATTAAAGGTTCAATAGATGGAGTATCCTTTAAACTTTGGAACAAATCCATCACCAAGACCTCATTTTCATCTGATAAACCCGATCTCCATACCTCTATGATCGGTTCAATAACACTTGCATGACCATGAACAGCAAACGCCTTGATGGCACCGGCGATCTTCAATTCATCCTTGCTCTGCAAATCACTCAACAGCTGGCCTATCTTTAACTTATCCTGTTTATTCAAATCGCTTTTTGACACCTGATTATTTTTTTTACAAAAGTACGAAATACCACTATCTTTGACCTACTATGAATTGGAAGATTTACGTCCTTTTTTCAGGACTCTCTATCGGGCTCAACTCCTGCGTTTTGGATGAGGCAAAACCAAGTATCCATGAAAAAGTTGTGGTGTATACCGATTTTTACTGTCCGGCTGACAGTTTATTCATCCAGGAATTCGAGCAATCCAAAAAGATTTCTGTCCAGGTAGTTTATCAGGAAAAGGACGAAATTGCCAGATTAATTCAGAAAAACAAGTTCAATACCGGAATTGATGTACTTATATTGTCTTCCGATAGTTTAAGGGAAACATTGTATAACCAAAGCCTGTTCAGTCAGTTGCGGGATCGTCGTTTTTTCAGGAATATGGATCGGCAGTTTAACAACAACCACGGTTACTGGGTTCCGATCTGTCATAATCCGCTCGTTCTTGTCACTCAGAAGGATTCAAGTGCACACTGTTCCAATCTGAATTGGGATAACTTAAAAAGAGATAGCATCCATCCCAAGATTGAAGTCGAATCCAATTTGAATGCTTATTTGATGAAATTGGCGAAAACAACCAAGTTTTCAAGCATTGCCAAAAGTAAAAGCCCTGCAAACCCGAAATACGGCATTTACACTTTGAGCCAGATTGCCGCGTTTTCAGACAAGGATTTTCACTTCGAGAAATCCAATTGTTTTTATTTCCTGGTGGAAAACCAACGTTTCATGACAAATTTCACGAGTATCAGTTTGTATAAACACAGTAGAAACAAAGTCGCTGCCCAGCAGTTTATCGAATTCTTTTGCAGGTATCAACATCAGATAGCATCCAATAGAAATCAACTGTCCACCTTCAAAACAATACAACCAAATTTTTTAATCCGTGGACTTGAAATTCATTAAGTTTTGCTAAGTAACTTAAAATTAATTTGTTAAATTTTAAAGAGTATTTTAAATTTAGATTATATTTAGACAAACTTACGCTACTATTATGAATTCTACCGTGCTCATCAATACGGATCGAATACTATTAAACCCCGATAACCGTAAACAGACCTTTGGACTTCTTGTCATCTCTTATTTGATGGTAAGTGGGTTATTTCTGGCTCTTTCGATTCAATTAACCGATCATTTTTCCATCCCCTTATTAACTGCCCTGAGTCTCGCAATTCTTTTCACTATCTGGGTGAAGATCATTCGTGTCACTTTGGCAACGGGATATATTAAAAGTGATGTAGTGATCCTTAAACTACTTTCCGAACGTTCGTATGTATTGGAATTTATCTGCATCAAAAAGGCGCGTTCATTTTCCCTATTGGGCATATCAATCACCTTGTTGAAATTCAAATTTGACGGAGTTGTCTATCACACCATTCTATGCGGGAAACCTATGCAGGGTGGAACCATTGAAGCCGTTCTGAAACAGCACAAAAAGGCTCATAAAGAGAGTTTCAAAAAAGGCAAGCCATAAGCCGGGTTCTGTACATCCGGATGAATAATCATCCGGACTGACTGTCATTTATCTAGCACTAACGTCACCGTTAGCGTCTATCGATCTACCCTCCAAGCATCCGCCAGCTGACGAAAGAGAACGAGCAGCCCTACTCGCTTGGTTTACATGATCTTTCAGCCCGTGAGGTTTACCTAGCTTCCGAATGTCGCCACCGGAACGGTGAGCTCTTACCTCCCCTTTTCACCCTTACCCAAACTTGTAAGCAAGTTGAGGCGGTTTATTTTCTGCTGCACTTTCTGTACCCATCCGGTTACCCGAATGAATCCTTCCTGTTAGGAAGCACGGTTACTCTATGCTGCCCGGACTTTCCTCCCTCTATTCGTCTGCTGACGAACAAACGGCGACAGTCGGCTTGCTTGATGCAAAATTACGCTTATTTAATGAATTTTACGGATGTATATCCGGTTGAAAACAAAACAACCAGGGAATAAGCTCCGGAAGCCAATTGAGAAACATCAATTACCTGATCTTTGGAAGTTCCGGAAACTTTACTCCAAACTCTTCCTGAAGCATCTACTATGCAGAAACTTTTTGCTAATTCCGGGGTTGAAACGTGTAATTCATTCACTACCGGATTCGGATAAAACGAAACATTCAATGTTGCTTCAGTCAATCCCAAACCATTAAAATTATCCCGGTATTCGACGGCTGTAACTGTTTCATTTCCTCCGATCTCATTGGTACGAATTAGCATCACAACTTCCTTCTCCGAAGTAGTTCTCCATTCATACTCATGTGTGAGTGGAACCGGAATCGGTATCCACGTACCAAACCCTTGAAATGTAAAATAAATGGAATCCAATTCATCAATAACGTGGTGAATACGCAATGCATCGAACTGACCGAAAGGGGTCTTTACAGTTCCCCAACCATCCACATTCGTAACACGATGACGGTACTGTTTCCATTTAGCATCGTAAATCGGATTTAAATCCAAGTTCGTGTACCCGCGTGATTCATAATTATTTCCGTACGTCATCGGAAGGGCATAACGTGTTTCTATCGTATCCGAATGAAAGCCAAGACCTTGTCCGTTGCTCACCAATTCATACCCGATGGAGGTGACAGCACTGCTTGTTTTTCGTGTAAAGGCATTCAATTCGTCAATTTGAATGGGCAAAAATGCCGATGCCTGATCCAATGGCAGATCAGTCGATGAATTAAAATAAGTTGCTTTATACGCTGTCGCGGCAAAACTTCCGAACAAGAAAATTGAAGTTCCGGTAATTTGACTGCTTGGAAGTGTAATCAGGTTTCTTTGACTCTGAGGAACCATGGTTGAAAAGTCCCACGTGTGATTTGCACCGGTTGTAGCATAATCAATGGTAGGATCCGTCAATGTACTGAAAATATAGGTTTCACTAGGTCCCGCAAAATGCTGGTCCGTCAATGTGATTTGTCCAAAAGAAATCGAGCTCAACGCAAGAAAAGGGAGTAGCAAATGTTTCATTCTAAAGTAGTTTCAACAAATATATGAAACTTATTCAACTTACCTGGAGAATGTTCTTCTTATCACAATTTGTCCGTTCATAGGGAAAGACGCTAATTTGCCCAAATAATAATCCGTATGGAAAGGTCTTAACACATCCGCATTCACTTTTGCACCGATACTGTATTTCGGGGAAAGGTTATAATAGTATTGAAACCCGAATTCCATACTCAACGAGTTCGAGTGTTCCACTTTACCCGTATATGAATCTTGACGCTGAATAACCTGGTTCTGCATGATCTGTTCCTTTCCATGAACAAAAAGCTGGATTCCGGGAGTAACACCGAAGGAAATTTCCGACTTTTTGAACGAATATCCGAATTTTAAAGGAATATCTATGGAATACAATTGTTTCACGGAAACTGTTCTCACCATATTCGGAGAGAAGTTCGTTTCCCGGTAATTCAGTCCGCCAAACCCTTCCATTCGGGCTTGCAAACCAAAACTCACAAAAGCATTATCAATTCGTTTGGTATAACCACCACCGAGAACTGCTCCGGCTACGATATTTCTTTTCTGATCGGAAGACAGATAAGGAGATTGACCGATTGTAGGACCCAACTCCAGATACCACTGATTGGATTCATTGGAAAGGTTCTTGGCCAAACCGGAAATTCCATCATGAATAACCCGGTCCTGTCTCGGTTCCAAACGAGTGAAATCCGATTCATCACTAGATTCTTCCTTCGGTTTTGGATCAACAAGCGGTTCTGTTCGTTCTTCAGGAGCCAGGCCGTTCAGCCCTGTAATCATTGGAGCTACCGGAACAGGTGAAATATCCGTTAGACCGACATTATTTGTCTTGTTCGGATTTCTTCTAATAATCCCATTTTCAGAAGTTCTGAAAGTTGTTTTGAGTCGTGACTGATCGCTAATCTCGTTATTGATAGTTTGAATCGTTGAATTGTCTGCTTTAAATGAATTCTCATCCGACCCATTTTTCACATCGGCTTGCTGCTGGAATTTATCAATTTGAGCTCTGTTGGAAGGATAAAACAACAGAAGGGAAACCAAAAGTAGCGTAGCCGCAAGTGGAATCCAGTAAAATCCACGTTTCGATTTTTTTTCTGTCGGAAGCATTGCTTCCATTTCAGACCAGAATTCAGGAACAAAAAGGGATTCCTGTCCTTCAGATGCATGTGCATCCCTGAACAACTGATCCAGCTCTTCGTCGCTAATATGTCGATTTGAGTATTTCATATCACAAAACGTTTTTCATACCTGTTCTCCATCAATTCGAGTCTTTCTCTAAGCAATTTCCGTGCAGTCGAAAGATGCCATTTTGAAGTTCCTTCGGAAATCTCGAGTAAATCCCCGATTTCCTTGTGATTATATCCGTCAATTATATACAAGGTGAAAACATGGGCTGAAATCGGTGGGATTGTCTTAAGTAAATCCAGAATTTCCTGATAATTCAGTTCCAATGCTCCTAAATTTTCCACTTTTTCGGCAGAATTCGCTAATTCCGCCTCTGTTTCCTTCGCTACAATTACCTGATTGTGATTTTTATTTTTCCGGTATTCATCAATCAGGGTGTTTACAATAATGCGTTTTGCCCAAGCTGCAAAATTCAATTCATCCAGGTCTACATTTTGCAATCCGTTTACAATTTTCAAGAACCCATTGTTCAACGCATGCCTGGCGTCTTCATGATTTGCATAATAGCGCATGCACAGACGGATAAATTGCCTGTAACAATACTCATAGAGTACTTTTTGCGAGCGTCTATCATTTTCTGCGGACCCCAACAATATCTGTTTGGTTACTTGCATTTACCTGGGTTCAAAATTGTTCATTAACAAGTCAAAATATAAAAGTCGAATCTTGCTTTTTACACATAACGTCCTATCTTTACGTTTGGTTGGAAATTAAGTAAAAATGTTGACATTAAATCTTATTCGGCACGCAAAAACGCAGCAAACATCGCCAACTGGGAACGATTACGATCGTGAGCTTCTGGACAAAGGTGTGTCACAGGCAAACGTTCTTGGCAACTATTTGCAGACACATCACATTTCTTTGGGGAAAATTATCTGTTCAAGTGCCACCAGGACCCAACAAACCAAGTCAATTATCTGTCAACATCTTACCGAGCGCTGCAATGTTGAATTCACCAAAGAGCTATACAATGCTTTTTACAATGAAATGCTTCATATCATCAGATCTTACGGCAAGAATGAAACGATTGTCACATTGATCGGCCACAATGAAGGAATCTCCCAATTGGCGAGCTATCTTTCCGGGGAATCCATTCATCTCCGCACCTCGGAAATGATTTCCCTGGCCATTCCTTTTGATTCATGGGATTATTTGAGCCAGGGGACGGCTGGAATTACTTTTCAGTATCGTCCGGAGGTGTTCCTTCCTCTTCCGGTGGTTTCCTAGCAGGATTTACATGGTAAATGACCTGGATCGGTGGATGAGGTCCATGCAATGCTTCCTGTTCCCGGTATAATTGCTCCAGGTATTGCCTGTGCGCCAATTCTTCCTGATTCCTTCTCCACATCCCTTCAAGATCCGGCGGTTCGATTCCCAACTCCTTTTCAAGCTCATATTGATATTTTGGATTCACGGGACCATGTTTCCGGAATGCAATTGCCAAACCAACCCCCACTATGAACCCACCGAAATGACCTTCCCAGGAAATGGATGGTTCTGTAGGGAAAATTCCCCAGATCATACTTCCGTATACAAAGATGATTGCCAGTGAGATTCCCTGTAACGCTTTTACTCTTCTAAAGAATCCGGAAATAAACAAGAATCCGAAAAGTGCATAAATCACCCCGCTCATCCCGATATGATAGGCGCCGTTATCCTGTGCAATCCACCAGACTATCAAACCTGTCCCAAACCAGGAGATCAGGAATACCTTGAGGGCAACTTCCCGGTAGTAATAGATCACAGCAGCAAGCAAGAGGTAAGTCGGAAGCGAATTATTCAAAATATGTTTTACATTGGACGGATCATGCAATAATGGCATGAAAAACACTCCCTTCCAACTGCTCCATTGCCTCGGACGAATCCCCCATTGGATGAAATCACTACCTCCGGAAGTGCGTTCCAAAAGCCAGATCGTCCAGCATAAAAGCAGGAGTAGCAAGGGATAAATGAGCGCTTCAGCTGATCTTCCCGAAAAATGTTTCATTTGATTCACACCCCATTCCCTCAACAACTAGTCCGAACTGATTATCCTGTCAATTTGACAGATTATTTACCGGGATTAATGCTTATCTTAGGGAATATGAATTTAAAAAACACCTTGGCGGTTCTATCTGTGAGCCTGATCGGTTCTATTTCATTCGGACAGGACAATCACTATTGGAACGATCAATTCGGAATTAAGGCAACTGCTTTGGGTGGAGCTGCAGTTGGTGGTTTGGACGATTATTCGATGGTTTACTACAATGCAGCAGCCATGACATTGGTGGAAAAAAGGGCGCTTTCCTTTTCTGTAAACGCCTATCAGATTCGTAAATTCAAGCAACAAAACGCATTAGGTCCCGCACAGGATCTTCACAGCACCGAATTTTCTGTCGTCCCGAATATGATTGCAGGAATCACATCCTTGAAAAAATTCAAGAAATGGCACGTTGGTTACATGCTCCTGTCCAAAAATGTACACAACAGTAAACTGACGTCCTTTCATACAGGTCAATATGATGCCATAGACCTTCCCGGAAAAGAGAATTTTGTTTCCACTTACGCCCAGGAAATTCGCAATATCGAGTACTCGGTCGGCTTCGGGCTTTCTTACGATGCGACACCTCATCTATCCTTCGGATTGACCCACATGGGAATTTTTAAAAGTGTCAAGTATTATAACAATTACTCCTTTATCGTACTTCCCCAGGACACCACTTCTTCCCAAGACACAAGGGTTTCATCCAATATCTCTTTCAATTTCTGGGATGTCAAAGCGATGTTCAAGCCTTCTGTATTGCTTCATTATCCGAAGTTCCGGATAGGTTTTGCGGCAACTCTTCCCACATTCAATATTGTCGGAAGGGGAACGTTTCTCCGGGAATTCTCGACATTGAACCTGGACGGGGAAGGTCTTCTTCCTTTTGATATTTCCATTGCCTCCAAATCAACGAGAACCAAGGTTGTTCACAAGAATCCCGCTTCGTTCAGTTTAGGAGTAAGTGTGCAACTGAGTGAGCGCATATGGGCACATGTCAGTGCTGAGACATTCCTCAAACAGAATTATTACCTGATCCATGATGATCCGACCACAGCTGAACATTACCCTTCATTCATCAGTGATTCCATAATCATCGAATTATTCGGGGGACAAAAATTCCTGTCTTATGGTGTAGGTTCCAGACCTGTAACGAATATCGGAATCGGAATAGAGGTTCAGTTATCCGAAAAGGCCGGTTTCCAATTTGGCGGACATACGGATTTCAACTACAACCGTTATCCGCTTTATACCTTCACACAACAGAATATCCAATCCTCACAATACAATCGTTTGGTATTTGCTTTAGGTGGAAACCTGGACTTGAAAGGCGGTAAACGCGCTTCCGTGGTGTTTGAATTCGGATTCTCACTCCCGAAAACCACCGATTACACGGTTGATTTCACCACACCCAATGCAGCCAGGAACGGATTGACAGGTGATTCGGGTCCCGGAGTAAAGACTGAAGCATACTCCTACAGATTAATGCTTGAATTGACTTTAGGGAAACTGATGAAGTAATTTCAAATTATGAATTCCAAATGTAGTCTCGACAGGTATTAATTTACTGTTCCGAATTTGCGATGGAGTGTTTCGAATTTAATTTTATATTCGTAAAGATGAAAACACAGACCTCGATTATTCCCGGTTTTTATTACGTCATCTTCCTGATCGTAAGCTTATTACCGTTTATCTCATCCGGTCAAGACAATCACTATTGGACCGATCAATTCGGAATCAAAGCCACAGCTTTGGGCGGAGCAGTCATTGCAGGCCAGGATGATCACTCGATGGTTTACTACAATGCAGCTGCCATGTCAATGATTCAAAATCCGAGTCTTTCCTTTTCACTCAATGCTTATCAATATCGGACCTACAATCAGAAAAATGCACTTGGTCCCAATCAGAATCTGGAAAGTACGGATTATGCCACTGTTCCGAATATGATGGCCGGAGTGATGATCTTGAAAAAGCATCCCAAATGGCGTTTAGGGTATAATGTTCTGTCAAAGAACGTCTACAACAATAAATTGGATTTATACAATTCCGGGAAATACGATGCGATTGATTTACCGGGAGACGAAACCTTTGTTTCCTCTTATGCTTATGAAATCCATAATGGTGAATACTGGGCAGGACTTTCAGTGTCTTATGAAGCGAATTCGCATTTAGCTTTCGGTTTATCTCACATGGGAGTTTACAAAAGCACCAAGTACTACAATGCTTATTCGGTAACCGTCCTTCCACCGGACACCTCTTCTTCGGAAGTCACGCGTTTCGCTTCCACCATCTCGTTCAATTTTTGGGATATTAAAGCCATTTTCAAGCCTTCCGTGTTACTTCATTATCCTAAGTTCCGAATTGGCTTGGTGGCTACATTGCCTTCCATCAATATTCTTGGTAAAGGGAACTTCTACCGCGAATTTTCCACTCTGAACATGGACGATATTCTCCCGGTAGATGTTGCAATAATTTCCAGGGCACATAAAGACAAAGTCAAACACCGAAACACTGCTTCCTTCAGTTTGGGAGTGAGTGCACAACTTGGAGCCAAGTGCTGGCTACATGTAAGTGCGGAAACATTTCTTGCCCAAAAATATTACTTGATCCACGACAGCAAAAAGGAGCCAGAACATTACCCGGAATTCCTGAATGATTCCCTGATCAGTTCCATTTTTGGCGACCAAAATTTCCTGTCATATGGTGAAGAATACAAACCGGTAACCAATATCGGAATCGGGCTGGATTTTCAACTAAGTCAGCAATTCAGTTTGCAACTCGGTTCCCACACGGATTTCAATTACAACAAGTATTCGGTTTACGAATTTGCAAAACAAGTCATTCAGTCTTCCCAATATGACAGATTGGTAAGTTCGGTTGGCGGAAATTACACCCTGAAAAACGGAAAACGGATTGCTTTGGCTTTCGAATTCGGTTGCGCTCTTCCGAAAACAACCGATTATACGGTTGATTTCACCACTCCAAATGAATCCCGAAACGGACTGACGGGAGATCCGGCACATGGAACAAAAACGAGCGCATATTCATTTAAGGTAATGTTTGAATTAACTTTGGGGAAATTGGGAAAATAGAATCCGTTTTACCTTCTTAAAACATCCAACTTCCTAAATAACCGCTTTATCTTCCTACTTTTTTCCAAGGCAAAAAAAGTAGGCAAAAATGCCTTTATTCCAATTACAAACTTCGAGCAGCCTTTCATTTCGGATTTATCCATGGAAAGGCGGGATCAGGATCCAAAATGCAATCCTGTAGAAGTTTTTCAAACACTACAGGATTAGCACTTTCCAGGATCAATAACCGAAATGGAAGGCTTTTACTTCTACGAAGTATTCGTTAGGACGGGTGGCAATTTTCAAATAAGGTGGCAATTCCGGTATCATGTAATTGGAAATTTACCTCATTAGTAACGTTTTCCCTGATTCCGAAATAAAATTGTACGTAGCTTACCTCAGTTTATTTTACAATTATGCAAAGTATTCTATTTCTTCTTAATGAGAACTTTTAGGTTTCATCCATGAACTGAACTTGAGCTATTTAGTGAAGGGGAATCAGTTGAAAAGCGATATTCAGCTCTTTACACTGTTGTGAATTATAGCGATCACATAGTTATTCGAACATAGAATTAGGCACTCTAAGTCAAGTATTTTGACTGCCATTCGAGAATTAGCGAAAGCCAAGATAAATAATGACTGAACCCATTGCCAACCACAGCCAAAAGGTGCGATCTACAAAATTCATTACTCTCAATTTGTACTCTTTCATGATTTCTCTTTGTATTTTGTTTCTACAAAGTTAGATCAAGGTTCTTGGAAGGGAGTTAAGTGCGGGTGAATGGTTTGTTAAATGAAATCGCTGGTTTTTTCAGGATTGTGAACACAGGAATAATGGGTGAAATGGCATGGTTGTTTTCACACAGATGATTTTATTAATAAAGACACCTAACCTTTCTAATCATAAAGCTCTTCACTTTGATTGACCAGCTCCATGATTTCTTCCGGAAACCCGCCTTCAAACGAATTGAAATCACCTTCAATGGTTGTTTCTTTATTCGTTTTTAACTGCATAATCTTTATCCCTATTTCATCTTCATTTCCAACTGACTCGGAAGCATATGTTTTGTAGATCACATACCGATATCCGCCGTTCGTAAAGGACAAGTAATCCAGGGTCATACCCAGATTATCTACCCCACCTCCACGGAAATACGAAGAATAATCAAATTTCTTAAAACTGGATGGATCCAACTTGTCCGGAAATTGTAATTCCATTTTATTCTTTTTTCCGAAACGATAAACCAGGTACTTATTATCCTGATCGCGGCAAACGAAAACCTGTTTTTTGTTTTTGGTTTTAAAACTCAACACCACCACTTCGTTTGGACGAACAAAAACGTCTTCTTTCCATTCCCGGGCGGAAGATTCCACATTATCCTCCTCTTTCATCTCATCAACGGTTTCAATCGATACCGTTCCAACCTCTTTTTCCGGGGAATTACATGCAGTAATTGTAATGAATAAAAATATGTTCCAGATTTTCATGAAATGAATATAGTAAAATGTCTTGTCCCGGAAGAGTTAATCTTTGCGCTCTCAGCTTTTTTGCACTATTTTTCCCAGGAAGCTGCCAATTCGGAAAGTAGCCCTGCTTTTTTCGCGATACCCAATGTATTTGGAATGTCCTTGTAATAAACGATTCCGGATTCACCAAAACGTATGATTGCAATAGCAGATTGAATGTGGAAGGTTTCTCCCGTGCTGACCAATCTGCCTTTTGTAAAATATTCCACGATCACAGCTTCATTGCTTTGGTAGCTCTTCGTCATCACTTCTTCGATACGAACGCGTTTTTCCAAAGGATTTTCGCCAAGGCTTTCGAAATGTTTTTTGATTTCGGGCAATCCTTTGAGCATGATTCCTCCATCCACCAAAAAAGGGAGTTCGAAAACGGCATTTTCCTCAAAAAAACTCAAGAATCTGGCGTTATCCCCGGCTTGTACCGATTCTGCAAGTTCTGTAATGATCTGATTTTTTTTGAACTCTGTCATAGCTGTTTATTTGGTACTCCCTAATGTACAAAGTAGAACCGAAACGGCGTCACAAAATGTGTGAAGAAATAAGAGCCGATTCTACTTGCCGCCCGATTTACGAAGGAACCGCAGGGCTGTGGATGTAAAGGGAATGCTGAGGTCGAAAATGGGAACGTGATCACCGTTGGGAATAATCCACAGGGCGGAATCAGGGATGGAATTGTAAATGTTTACTGCAATTTCAACTGGAAAAAAATTGTCCCGGTCTCCATGAACAACGAGGGTACGGGCTTTAATGACCGCCAAATTTTGCGAGGTGAAATTCATGTCGTCAGTATTGCTGCTTAGAGCATTGAACTGTGTAATGAGTTGCCGGATCTGTTCGTCTCCGCGTTTTGCGCATTCCCGATACATTTCCCTTACTTCCAGGGGCATGGTTTCAAACGAAACCCTACGCATAATCGCCCTTGCCAAATCGGGAAAATGTGTAGTGGCACTGATCAACACCATGGATTCGATGCGTTCAGGCTGACTTGTAGCCATGTGAAGGAGAGTCATTCCACCGGTACTCATTCCCATTGCCGAGAACCGATCGATTCCTAACTTCTCAAGCAAAAGAAACACATCATTGGCCGCTTCCCGGTGCGTGAAAGTATTACCGGGATTGGAAGAATAACCATGTCCACGCAGATCGACAACGATCAATCGATAGTGTTCCGAAAGTTCGCCGGTAAAAGGATGCCAGTTCTGAGTGCAGCCACCGAATCCATGCAAAAGTAACATCGGTTTTCCTTCTCCGTATTCTTCGTAGTACAATTCAATCTCACCGATTTGGACGAAATGTCCATTCCTGCCTGCGCTTTCAGGAGCGTATGCCTTTGCCATGATTCATTGTTTTTGCCGGATTATCCACTTTTCAATAGTAGCTAAAATATCTGAAATGTGGTGCTTGGGGTAAAAGGGATTTGAACCGCTACGAATTTTAGAAAATCCAATAAAAATCGGTACTTGCGGGAGATTTGACTTCGCCACCCTCCTTAATCCTCCCTCAAGGGAGGAAGTAGAATTGAATCTTCGAAGCGAGATTTTCCTCATTCTCGTTCTCATTTTCGCTCTGAAAAAGAAGAGCCACAAAGGAATGAGAAGCAGAATGAGAATGAAGTGCAAAAAGAAAGCCCCGACGATAAATGTCGAGGCTCTTTCTTTTTGTGGTGATGGAGGGAATCGAACCCCCGACACAAGGATTTTCAGTCCTTTGCTCTACCGACTGAGCTACATCACCATCCTTAATTGTGGGGGCAAAGATAGTAATAGAATTCATTCCTCCTAAAAAAAAGTGAAAATTTTTCTAAATCAATCCTATCTTTGTCCTTGATGGAACAGGGAAATAAATCAATTGTAGTGGATGCCGGAAATACCCGGATCAAGGTTGGTTTGTTTCAAGATTCTAATATCCAAGAAGTTCATGCTTTTTCCAATGAGGAATTGGATAAACTCAAATCGTACCTGCTCAAGCACAAAACCTGTGCTGGAATTATCAGCTCGGTTCGCTCAGATAAGAACACCAAATGGATCAAAGGCCTTCTTCCCAATGCGATTCTGTTTCATCAGAAATTACCCATTCCATTAACCAACAACTACGAATCTCCGGAGACGCTCGGAATCGATCGCCTGGCAAATGCAATCGCTGCAGCAAATATTTCTGAGAAAAATGCGTTAGTCATTGATGTTGGGACCTGTATCAAATATGATTTTGTCCGTTACCCGAAGATTTATGAAGGCGGAAGTATTTCCCCCGGAATTGAATTGCGCTATAGATCAATGAACCAGTTTACCGGAAAATTGCCCTTGGTGAACGATCGGATCCAAGGCCCTTTTATCGGGAAAAACACCCTGGATGCGATGCGAAGCGGCGTGATAAACGGAATGCATTTGGAAATGGTGGGTTTTATCGAAGAATATCGAAGACTTTACCCCGAATTAACAATTTTTCTCACCGGTGGCGACAGTCAATATTTTGAATTAGGTAATAAATATGGCATATTTGCCGACGAGAATTTAACCTTAAAAGGATTATTAATAGCACTCTTACATGCTCAAACAACTCTTTCTTCTAGTATTTAGTACTATTTCGTGTTTCACGATTTGGGCACAAACCACCTCATCATCACCGTATAGTACAACAGGTATTGGCGAAGAAGGAGCACTTCCTGAGGCTCAATTCGGAGGAATGGGAAATATTTCCAGCATTCATTTTGATTCAACGCTGATCAATACTTACAACCCTTCCAGTTATTCCTTATTGTCTTACGGACAACCCTTGTTTTCTGTTGGTATCGCATCCAAATTCTCTACTTATTCCAACAGTGCAGGGAGTTTTACCGGAAAAACAACCGGAATTTCAAACATCACCATGGCGATTCCTATGGGAAACCGCTTCGGAATTGCACTCGGACTAAAACCATTTTCACGAAAAGGATATAATCTGAGTCAACGCTCTTATGCTTATGATGATTCCACCACATTTACTTACAAGGGTTACGGATCCACAAACCTACTTTTTGTCGGATTGGCTTATTCCATCATTAAAACAGAAAAATCCTATTTAAGTATCGGAGTCAATCTGGGATACTTGTTCGGATCTGTTACCAATCAGCGAAGCAGTGTATTTGACGCCAATAGCCCGGCCGGTGGTGTCGACCTGACAACTTACCGTCTGAAATCGCTTTATTATTCATTCGGAGCAAACTACCACCGTTTCCTGGACATCGATAAACGCAAACAATTATTCGTGTCGGCAGTTTATACTCCTCAAATTTCAATTAATTCTTACCTGGACTACTCGCTGTTTTATGCAGCTGATGTAAATAACCAGCTTTCATACACCGATACGGTCAGTTATGTAGATAACAACAAAGGAAAAATCGTTTTCCCGAGCAAACAAACTTTCGGAGCCGGTTACGCCTTTACTCCTGACACGAAAAAAACGAACGGGATGAAGTATCAGCTGGGCATATTTGCAGAAGTGACACTCATGCAGTGGAAAAATTACGCGGAGCAATTTGACTCACATGCCACATCTTATTTTTCGAATACCTATGTATCCAAAGTCGGGTTGCAGTACATTCCAAGCACCGATATAACCAAAAAATCAAAGGGTATCAAATACTTTTCAAAAGTTAAATACCGCATTGGTGGTCAATACGGTCTGTTGCCGAACTCCATTAACGGAAGACAATTGAAAACTGCGATGTTTACTGCAGGATTAGGATTTCCTTTCCTGGCTCAGAAAACAAACTCCTCTTTGAACGTCAGTTTTAATTACGGGGCAAACAGCACCGGAAATGCAGCTGACCTGAAGGAACGTTTCTACTCTATTAATTTCGGGATCATTATCGCTCCTTCCTCTTACGAAAAATGGTTCAAAAAGTATAAATTGGATTAATGAAGCGCGGACAAACACTCGTTTATCTTTGCTTTGTATCTGCACTGGTACTTGGTTCTTGTGTGAATGATCTCGATACAATCAAGCAGATCACATTCAAGTCAACGGATCCGGAGCAAAAGACGGAGGAATTGTATGTTCTTCAAACGGAAGGTGGTTTCCCGCAATTCAAATTATACGCACCATTGGCTGAGGCTTATTCAAAACCCGAACAGGTCACCAAGTTCAAGGAAGGAATCAAAGTAGAATTCTTCGATGACGGAGGAAACCGGGAATCCGTTCTTACCGGGCTTTACGGAGAGATCAACGAAACGAAAGGAACCATGCGTGTATTGGATTCGGTTCAGTTATACAATCCTGCCCGAAAACAAACCATGTACACCGAAGCACTTTACTGGGATCAAAAAGATAGTCTTATCTTTACAGACAAAATGGTCATGATCAAAAGTCCGACGGAACTGATTTATGGAAAAGGAATTCGCGCAAAGCAAGATTTTTCATTTTATGAGTTCCTGGAACCTCAAGGTCGCATTTCAATTAAAAAATAAGAGCCAGCTGCGGCTGGTGATAAAAAACAAGCGTTAGTGCAGTTTAGAAATAAAGCACTGCTTTCGACAGATGTGATCTACAGATCACAAATTATTCGGAAGCGCATCATAAATTAAATAGATAACAGGCATGAAAATTTACAATCGCATCATGGAGCTCTTCTGGCTATCAATGGGAATCATCATCATCATCATGGTAACAATCATGTGTTTGAAAGAGAGTTTCAGCAGTTGGGCAGTTTATTATGCCTTCGCATTCATGGCATTGGGCACTTATTTTATGAGACGTTATATGAGAAAACGAATGGAGAAACACCAGGCTTTTTTGAATAACCAGTCACAAAAAAAGGACGCAGCTCCACAAGCCTGATCTTTTAACTAATTTTCAGTTATTTAGCATCCAAATCTCCTTATTTTCGCTTCACCAAAATACTCCAGGTTTAAAATGAAGCTTTTGAAGGGTTTTTACCTATTCTATTTTATCTGTTTACCTACTCTTGCATTTTCCCAATGGAATTTGAGCGGGACGGTTTTGGATGAAAAAAAAATCCCCATTCCCTTTGCAAATGTCTACATCAAGAATAATACTGATTTACGGACCCAAACAGATGAAAACGGAAAATACTCCCTCCAGCTCTTTGACGGGGAATACTTCGTCATTGTAAACCTGCCCGGATACGAAGAGAGGGAAACCTATGTGGTCATTGCCAACAAAGGTGCGGTAAAAGACATTCAACTTTTCCCGGTAAAGATCAATGAACTGGATGAAGCTGAAATTTCCGTAAAGCGTGGAAACCCGGGAAGGGAAATCATGCTAAAGGTCGTCAAAAAGCGCGACCAGATCAATCCCTGGGCTTATCCCCATTCCACCGATGTCTACATCAAAGCCACAGAGTCGATTGTCCGCAAAGAAAAAGACTCCAGTTCAAAAAACGACAGGCAGGAAGCAGACCCTTTTGAAGAAGAACAACGGAAATTGGCGAAATTGGCAGGGAATATGAATATTGCGGAAATCCAGGTCACCCGTAATTATTCCCCCCCGAATAAAGTCAAAGAAATCCGCAATGCCTATGAGCTTCGCGGGGAAGATAAAACGCTTTATTACACTACGACAGTTAAGTCCAATTTCAACTTTTTTGAAAACCTGCTTCACCTGGAAGATTTGCACAGTACTCCGGTGATGAGTCCAATATCCGCTCCCGGGATCCTATCGTATCGTTACCGGTTGGAAGCTCAATATGAAGAAAACGGGAGAAAGATCAACAAGATTAAGATCATTCCGAGAATGAGTTCCACTTCAACGCTCACCGGTTATATTTACGTTGTTGATTCCTTATGGCTCATCCAGAAGTTGGACCTCACGATGGAAAAAGGAAACCTGTTCATGTATGATTATTTTTCCATTCACCAGGAATTTGACCTGCCCGGAGATTCCATGTGCGTATTGAAAGAACAGGTTCTGGATTATGGGGTGAAATACAAGAACCAGGCGTCAACATGCAAAACCACCGCACAATTTTCCAACTACAATTTCACTCCGAATTTCCCTCCCAAATTCTTCAATAATGAATTGGCAATCACAACAGATGAGGCTTATGAGAAGGATTCTCTTTTTTGGAAAGAACAACGTGCCGTTTCATTAACTCCGGAAGAACAACGGTTTATCATTGTTAGAGATAGTATTCATGACGTGATGAACCGGAAAGAATACCTGGATTCCATTGACAGAGTTTTCAACAAAGTGACTTTCCTGAAAGTGGTCTGGTTTGGTGTTGAACACCGGAATCGGCCTAAAAAAGTCCAATGGTCGATCAATTCCCTGGCAGCAATCCTGAGACCTCTCTATCCTGCCGGGCCACGGATCGCTCCGGGTTTCAATTATTTCAAGAAATGGGGAGACCAACGGACATTGGATATTAACGCGGAGATTTCGTACGGAATTCTAAATAAAGACATTAAAGGAAATATCAATGGGAATTATCTCTACAACCCTTTTAAGCAATCCCGCCTGAAGTTCGGGTTCGACCACGACTTTGACGCCATTGTCTCCTACGATGCCATTACCCAGATCTATAAACGGAGTAACTTCATTGAAGCAACCTCATTGGATATCGGGCAAACACAAGAATACATCAACGGATTATATGTCGATTTCAACTTCCAATTCTGTGAACGAAGATCCATTAACGGGTATAAAAAAATGGGATTCCTGGATCAAGTCATTCCCAATGACGATTTCAAACCTTTCCAGGGATACCAGGCGCTCCTGGGCGAAGTAACCGTTACCTATACACCCGGACAAAAATACATGCGTGAACCACACCGTAAAGTGGTATTGGGTTCCAAGTGGCCTTCCATTTACGCTTATTATGAACGTGGAATTCCCAAATTATTCGGAAGTGATGTAGACCACGAATACGGTTTGGTCGGAATTTATCAGAATTTTCAATTAGGAACCTTCGGAACCTCATCCTATCACATTAAAACCGGAAAATTCCTGAGCTCCAAGAACCTGAAAGACGCAGATTTCAAGTACCAGCGAAGAAGTGATCCCATTTGGTTTTCCAATCCCTTGTACTCATTCCAGGACCAGGATTCATCACTTCCTTCGAGGGATTATTACCTTGAAGCGCATTTCATTCATCACGACAACGGATCCATCATAAATAAGATCCCATTCATGAAGAAAACCGGAATCGGATTGGTTTTTGGATTCGGGGCGATGTATGTGAAACAATACAATTGGAAACATTACGAGATCCTGGGTGGTATCGAACGGAATTTCAAATTCTCGAAAAGACGACTTCGGATCGGGATTTACGGAGTCTTTTCAGATGGAAACCACATTACACCCAGGTGGACGGGGAAGATTTCCTTTGCCGTACTCGACGACCGCAACATGAAATTCAATTTCTAAACCTGTATTCTATTTCCCGCAGACGGGCGTAGAGGACTGCAGATATTTTTCACAAAAATCGCGTGGCTTAGTTCCAATCCACCATTTATTCTTTACTCAGTGGAAAACTGCGAACATCCGCGTTCTTCTGCGGGAGACATTTTGGAATTTCAGTGTATTTCATTCATTTCCTTTTCAAAATCAAATCTACTGTGTATCTTTGCCCCAGATCTTTGATATAACTTATGAAGAAAGGTGGAGGGACAGGCCCTGTGAAACCTTGGCAACCTGCCGGCTCTTGCGAGAAGGAGAAGGTGCCAAATCCGATCCGTCAGCAGATGGAAAAGATAAGTTACAAGTAGTTTTTTAGCTACTTCCCCTACTTCATAGTTTGTAAAGAATAAATAGAGCTATGAAAGACATCAAGCAATTAATGAACGAACGCATTCTCATTCTCGATGGAGCAATGGGAACGATGATCCAACGTTATCAGTTGGGCGAAGACGACTTCCGTAAGGGTTGGTTTGAAGATCATCCGCATAAATTAAAGGGTGATAATGACCTGTTGGTTCTAACCCGTCCTGATATCATTAAAGAAATTCACGCACAATACCTTGAAGCCGGAGCTGACATCATTGAGACGAATACCTTTGGCGGAACCACAGTTGCTCAAGCCGATTACCACTTGGAACACGCTGTTTATGACATCAACTACCACGGAGCAAAAATAGCACGCGAAGTTTGTGACGAATTTACAGCAAGAGAACCACATAAACCACGTTTTGTTGCAGGTTCCATGGGACCAACCACGAAGCTGGCATCCATGTCTCCGGATGTAAATGACCCGGGATTCAGGGCAATCACCTTCAATGAATTGGTGGTCGCATTCAAAGAACAGGCAACCGGCCTGATAGACGGAGGAGCAGATTTCCTATTGGTTGAAACCATCACGGATACCTTGAATTCAAAGGCAGCTATGTTTGCCATTGATGAATTAAGCGAAGAACGGGGAATCCAAATCCCAATCATGATTTCCGGAACGATCACTGATCAGAGTGGACGAACCCTGACAGGCCAGACCACTGAAGCATTTTTGGTTTCCGTTTCGCATATGCCACTTTTGAGCATCGGCTTAAATTGTGCTTTGGGTGCCGACGCGATGAGACCTTATTTACAGGTACTCTCCAATCAGGCTCCATTCGCAATCAGTGCGCATCCCAATGCCGGTCTACCGAATGAATTCGGTCAGTACGACGAAACTCCTGAAATGATGGGTTCTCAAATTGAGGAATTCCTCCAGGAAGGATTGATCAATATCATTGGTGGTTGTTGTGGAACAACCCCGGAGCACATTCGCAAAATGGCTGAAATTGCCGCAAAGTATTCACCAAGAAAAATTAGCGAAACAGCAAACGCATGAACCATTTACGCTTATCGGGCTTAGAAGCCATTACCATAACACCTGAAAGTAACTTCACAAACATCGGTGAACGAACCAACGTAACCGGATCACGTGCATTCCTGCGTATGATCAAGGACAATGATTACGAAGCGGCTTTGTCCGTTGCCCGTGAACAGGTTGAAGGTGGTGCACAAGTAATTGACATCAATATGGATGAAGGGATGATCGATGGCAAGGAAGCCATGGTGAAATTCCTGAACCTCATTGCTGCCGAACCCGATATTTCCAGCGTTCCGATCATGGTGGATAGTTCCAAATGGGAAATTATCGAAGCCGGATTGCAATGCATTCAGGGGAAAGGAATTGTAAACTCGATTTCCCTGAAAGAAGGCGAAGAAAACTTTATCCGCCAGGCGAAACTGATCAAACGTTACGGTGCTGCTTCCGTTGTGATGGCTTTTGATGAAAAGGGACAGGCAGACAGCTACGAAAGACGCCTTGAAATTTGCGAGCGCTCTTACCGTATTTTGGTCGACATCGTAAAATTTGCCCCCGAAGACATCATCTTTGACCCGAATATTTTCCCGGTAGCAACGGGAATGGAAGAACACAATAACAATGCCCTGGACTTTTTCCGTGCAACGAAATGGATCCGTGAAAATCTTCCCGGAGCACACGTTTCCGGTGGTGTTTCAAACGTTTCATTCTCTTTCCGTGGAAATAACCCGGTGCGTGAAGCAATGCATTCCGCCTTCCTTTATCATGCGATCAAGAATGGGATGGATATGGGAATTGTGAATCCTTCCATGTTGGAAGTTTACGATGATATTGACAAAGAATTACTGGAACGTGTAGAAGACGTCCTTTTGAATAGAAGAGACGATGCTACCGAACGTTTATTGGATTTTGCAGAAAGTTTCAAAGGAGAAGACAAGAAAAAAGAAGTTTCCCAGGAATGGAGAAATGCGCCTGTAAATGAACGTTTGGCTCATGCATTGGTGAAAGGAATTGTTGATTTCATCGATGAGGACGTGGAAGAATGCCGCCATCAGTTTGAAAGACCGATTCAAGTCATTGAAGGTCCTTTGATGGATGGAATGAACATCGTCGGGGATCTTTTTGGAAGTGGAAAAATGTTCTTACCTCAAGTAGTGAAGTCGGCCCGTGTTATGAAAAAAGCAGTGGCTTACCTTCTACCTTATATTGATGCAGAAAAAGACGGAAAATCCAGCTCTGCAGGAAAGGTCATCATGGCAACCGTAAAAGGAGATGTTCACGATATCGGAAAGAACATCGTTTCGGTTGTACTTAGCTGCAACAATTATGAAATTGTGGATTTGGGTGTAATGGTTTCCGCTGAAAGGATTATCCAGGCAGCCATTGACGAAAATGCACATGTCATAGGACTCAGCGGATTGATCACTCCTTCGCTGGATGAAATGGTCCACGTAGCGAAAGAAATGGAACGCGCAAATCTATCGATTCCATTATTGATTGGTGGTGCAACCACTTCAAAAGTACATACCGCAGTTAAAATTGAACAAAATTACAGCAAAGGACAAACGGTTCATGTATTGGATGCTTCGCGATCTGTAACAGTAGTAGAACAATTGTTGGGTTACAAAAAAGACCAGTTTGTGAAAGACGTACAAGCAGATTATGCACGTGTTCGCGAACACCATGAAAAACACCGTGGGGCAAAACAAGTGCTTTCGTACGCAGATGCGCTAAAGAATAGATTGGTACTCGACTTCAATGATGAAACCATCAAAAAACCGAATCAATTAGGTGTTCAGGTGATCGAAGAACAGGATCTGGCCTTGTTGGTTCCATATATCGACTGGACTCCTTTCTTTCAGACATGGGAACTACATGGGAAATTCCCACGCATCCTAAATGATGAGGTGGTTGGAAAAGAGGCTACCCAACTCTATGAAGATGCGCAAGCAATGCTGAAGCAGATCGTAGATGAAAAATGGCTTACGGCTAAAGCTGCCTTCGGTATTTTCCCGGCAAACAGTGTGGACGATGATATCGAGATCTATTCGGATGAAGAACGGACCTCGGTATTGGGAATTCAACACTCGCTTCGCCAACAGACAAAAAAAGCGCAGGGACAACCCAATCTCTCCCTGGCAGATTTCATTGCTCCGAAAGAAAGCGGACTCATTGACTACCTGGGAGCCTTTGTCGTAACTGCCGGTCACGGAATTGATGCGCATGTAAAGCGCTTTGAGGATGATCACGACGATTACAATTCCATCATGATAAAAGCACTTGCAGACCGTTTTGCGGAAGCATTTGCCGAATTCCTTCACGCAAAAGTAAGACGTGAAACATGGGGATATGCCAATGATGAAATATTAGACAATGACGCCCTGATCGCTGAGAAATATACCGGAATCAGACCGGCTCCAGGCTACCCTGCCTGTCCGGATCACACAGAGAAACCAAACTTGTTCAATTTGTTGAACGCAGAAGAGTTAAGCGGAGTTTCCCTCACAGAAACTTTAGCTATGTGGCCTGCAGCATCTGTTTCGGGGTGGTACTTTGCACATCCGGATTCCAAATATTTTGGTTTGGGTAAAGTTACTATGGATCAGGTAGATAACATTTCATCCCGAAAAAAGATGGATTTAAATGACATGAAACGCTGGTTATCAAGCAACCTTATCGATTAATTTCGCATCTTTACTTAGAAGATTAACGGTTTAATTAGCTAATTGTTAACAAATTAACAACTAGCGTTGGTTAATCTTACTTATTGTGAACCTTGAAACTAAGCGAATATGCGTTTACTACTCTTATGCCTATTGATTTCCTCTTATGGATTATCTCAAACCCCACCTACCGCTCAATTCACAGCATCTCCATTGGTCGTTTGCCTTGAACAAAGCATTCATTTCACCAATCAATCTACTGCCGGTAGTTCTCCTATCACATCCTATTCATGGGATTTCGGGGATGGGAATGCTTCAACTTCACAGAATCCGAACCACGTGTACAGTGCACCAGGCACATATACCGTGACCTTGACTGTTCAAGCATCCAACGGACAAGCAGATTTTGAGTTGAAATCAGCATATGTAACAGTGAACCCGAAACCAATACCTAATTTCACCACCACTGCAAACGGTTGTAGTCTTCCGGTGAGTGTTAATTTCGGAAACACCTCTACCGGAGCCGTTTCATATAATTGGAATTTCGGGAATACGCAGACCTCCACCCTTCAAAATCCGGCTGCTGTCAATTACACCACCGCAGGAACCTATAACGTGACTTTAATTGCCACCAATAGTTTCGGCTGTAAGGATACGATTGTCAAACCGATTGTCATTTCCAATTTTCAAGCAGGAATCACCGCACCTGCAACAGCATGTCAGAACACCGCCGTATCCATTACGGATAATTCGACTGTCGGGGCGAATTCCTGGAATTGGAGCTTCACTGGAGGACCTGCCAATTCAACATCTCAAAACAATACAGTTGTTTATTCCACTCCCGGAACTTATACGATCAATTTAACTGCACAGAATACCAGCCTTGGTTGTTCGGGATCGACTTCCAAGCAAATCACCATATTACCAACTCCGACACCTTCCTTTACAGCAAATCCAAGTACCGGGTGTGCTCCGCAAGGCGTCACTTTCACGAATACAAGCCCAAGTGGGACGAATTTCCAATGGAGCTTCGGCGATGGGACAACTTTCAACGGACAAACTCCACCTGTACATACCTACCAGAGTAATGGGACTTATACGGTCACACTCACGATGACAGGAGCAAATGGATGCCCGGGATCAATCAGCTTACCGGCCGTTACCCTTGTTCCTCCAACTGCAAGCTTCACAAGTGATGATACCAGCGGATGTGATCCGTTAACCGTTACATTTACCGATCTTTCTTCAGCTACAGTCCCGATTACCAATTGGTTATGGACATTCGGGGACGGAACGACATTTGTTGGACAAAACCCTCCTCCACACACCTATAACTTGGGCGTTTACGACGTTTCTTTGACAATCACAACCCAAACCGGTTGCCAGGGAACAATCAATATTCCGGCTTACATCGAGGTAGGAAAAATCGATGCGGTCAATTTCACACTCGACCAATCTCCTGAATGTGCTAAAAGATCCATTCATTTTCATAATCAATCAGTCATATTGGCGCCACACACCTCAAGCGAGATCACCTATCTTTGGAATTTCGGAGATGGCGGGACTTCGACCCAGGAAAATCCGGATTATTCCTATTCACAGGACACAGGATATTTCGATGTGAGTTTGATCGTAACCTTCAGAGGATGCAGCGATACGTTGATTATTCCGGACGCAGTATACATCAAAGCGCCGATCAGTCGCTTCACACCGGCTCAGACACTTTATTGCAACCCGGCAAGTTTACCGGTGAATGTAGTAGTGAACGACCAGTCGATCATCGGTAAAATTCCGGATGATTGTTTGATGATCTGGCGTTGGGGAGATGGAACAAACACCACTTTCGACGACCCCGTATTCGACGATGCCGATCTGGGCTCCACCTCGCACAATTATGCGACTTATGGGACCTATACGATCAAGCAGGTTATTTACAACTATACAACAGGTTGTGCCGACAGTACCACTCAGATCGTTTACATTTCGACCACCACAGCTGGAATTGCCGGAATATCGAATGATAGCGTATGCGTGAATTCACCGATTACACTCCTGGATAACTCCACTTCCTCCCATCCTTTCGGGACTTATTCCTGGAATATGGGGAATGGTCAAACGGTTACCGGCTCAAACCCGAGCTACGCATATCCTAGTTTCGGAACGTTTACGATTACGTTGACAGCCACCAATAGCGTTGGATGTGCCGATGATGCAACGTTCAGTCCGATGGTTGCACTGGCTTTACCTTTAGCCCAGATCACACCAAACGACAATGCGGGTTGTGCTCCATTTTTGGTGACATTCAGCAATGGCTCCGCTTTACAAAACAACGGAGTGAACCTGTCTTCCTTCCTGTTTACGTTTAACGACAATAATACGACTCAAACGACTACCAATGTCGGAACAACCGTAAACCACACCTATAACACAGAAGGAACATTTACAGCGACCTTAGTTGCAACGGATCAGTTTGGTTGTGTTTCAGCGCCTGCTTCCACCACCATTTCGATTACAAAACCAACGGCCGTATTTACCATTGACCCCATTGTTTGCAACCTGGAGAATGTAAGCACTGTAAACACTTCCACAGGACTTGCTCCATTGGCTTATCAATGGATTGTTGACGGTTCACAAGTAAGCACAGCAACAGACTATGCCCATGCCTATAGCGAAAGCTTGAACAATACCACTTCGAGTTTCACGCACGGTTATGTCTTGATTGTCACAGATGCGAATGGATGCAAAGACACCTTATCCAACCCATTGACAGTTTCCACGCCGGTAGCAATTCCACAGTACTCGTTCAGTGGCGCAGCAACAAATGCAAACGGCGATTACTTATGTCCACCGGTTTTTGCAACCCTGACTGATGCATCGCTTTCTTACGGGAATATTTCAAGCTATAGCTGGATCTTTGGAGACGGGAAAACCTCGGTTCTTGAAAATCCGAATAATACGTATGTATTCCCGGGAACTTACAGCTTGACTTTATCAATTACAGATGAATTCGGTTGCACTTCCGATACGACATACATTGACTATCTAACCATTTTCGGACCGGTTGCACATCCATCATGGATCCAAAACTCAGGTGGATGCGGCCAGGATGTTCAATTTAATATCGGCGCAACAAGTTTCCTGGAAACCATTGTATGGAACACAGGAGACGGAACTGTTGTAAACGATTCAACAAGCTTCTCTCATACTTATCACGATGTTACAACATACAATCCGACTTTGACGGTAACTGACAGCAATAATTGCGAGGTGGTCTATCCGATGAATCCCATTACGATTCCGGATATCGGGTTGAATGCTTTTTTTGTAGTGAATCCGACAGCAATCGATTTGGGTACAACTGTTGAATTTGACGATCAATCAAGCAGCGTCAACGGGATTTTAACATGGACTTGGGATATGGCTCCGAACCCACAGACAATCAATAATTCAGACGCATCTGTTTACACCAATTACTATACTCCGGGATCTTACACTATTACGCTTACTGTTGAAGATCCAAACGGATGTTTCGATACGTACACAAAAGTGATTAATGTTGTCGGAGATTTCGAAATGCCGAATATCATCACCCCGAATGGAGATGGTACAAATGAATACTTCTCTTTCAAATATGACATTTTTAAGTCGTTTGACATCGTTATTTTGAACAGATGGGGAAATGTAGTTCACGAAGGGAAAAATGTCACTGGGTCCGTTTTCTGGGACGGAAAAACGCAAGGTGGCGATCCTTGCAGTGAAGGTGTCTATTTCTACAAGCTGAATGGTATCTTAAAAGACAACAATCCCATCCAAAAAGCCGGGTTTGTGGAGTTGGTTCGATAAGCCGATTTGAATAGTATCGGGTTAAAAACAAAAAGCAGTCATTGCTGACTGCTTTTCGTTAACCTAACCTAACCACTATTCACTGAATCAGAAACTGAAGATATCAGCTCCTTTTCGATTACAAAAGTGCGTATTTATTTATCTAATTCAAAATCCAATTTTGTACATTTAAAAGATTTCTTGAAAGTTAATGACTTGTTACTAAATTAAAAACCATTGATTTATCGTCGAAAACAGAGCATTCAGAAGAAGTTTGTCTCCATTCATCATTTCAGACTATTGGAATCCTAAAAAATCCACCAGGGTGAATTTTTAACAACTATTTACGTAAATCGATTTTTTTCATGTTTTGAGCAAAAATTTTAAACTGACGGATTTTTATACCTTTGTGTTGTGTCAGAATATATTCAAATATACACGGATGGCTCTGCCAGAGGGAATCCCGGACCTGGTGGCTATGGTATCATCTTGAAATACAAACAATCCGTAAAGGAACTTTCCCAGGGATATCGGCTTACAACAAATAACCGGATGGAATTACTTGCAGTGGTTTGTGCCCTGGAAAACCTAAAAACCACTACTATTCCTATCCGGATTTACTCCGATTCCAAATATGTCATTGATGCAATTGAAAAGAGATGGGTTTATGGTTGGCATTCGAAAGGATTCGTCAAGAAAAAAAACAAAGATCTTTGGCTCCGGTACCTTGCTTTGGCAAAATCTTTCCAAATAGAGTTTATCTGGGTAAAAGGACATAATGGTCACCCGGAGAATGAACGATGTGATGTATTGGCTGTTGAGGCGGCTTTGGGAGGAAATCTACTGATCGATCACTACTTCGAAGAAGTTCAACAGCATGAAAATTAATTGCTGATGAAACAGGATTTAACAAATGTGTAAACCAGAGGATGCGGGAGTTCCCTTGTGGAACTGATCTGTGGGCAGAAGCCACAAGCCAGGAAAAATTTACGGTTCTTCAAACTGATAATTTCGGGTTCTTCGAATTGGTTGTAGGCCTCAATATCCAAATCGGTCTCCGTGAGGCTTCCTATCAGTTGCGGGTACAAACTATAGCGTGTTGCTGTGAGTTCTTCGGGATTACGGGTTTCGTATAAGTGAATCAGTGCAGAAGAATGAGGAACAACGTATACTCTTTCGAAATGGTTCCCATCCACCAGATTATCTGAAATCAGTTTTTCCCCATTTGCACTCAAATTATTACGGTGAATCAATACATCGATCAACGCCTTGTATCCTTCTCCGGTAATAAAAACGGGGATATCCTGTTGCAATAACAAATCGATCACCCCATTGAGGTAGAATAAATTGAGGTATGGACCCGGGGCAAACCAAAAACCGTCATAATTTGACAGTTGCTGGGGCTTCATACTGATCAACTCGTTGATCTTAATCCAATAATAGGACAATTCCACTTCTAAAAAACGACCGGCATGATCCAAAGCCATGTTGGTTGCATGATGCGTATTGAAGGTAAAATTAAAATCCCCAATAATTCCAATCTTCAGTTGTTGCATAAGGTATCAAATAAAAAGCCATCTATCAAGTGACAAATGGCTTTCCTAAATTTATCTTTTGAACCACCCCTTTAGAACCGCATTTTGAATCGGTAATGAAAGGGTTATCGAATCATTCGGAGCTGGAGTAGTCAAATCGGGTACATCCCGGTATACATTACAATTAAATGTACATGTAAATTTGGAGTAATCTCCCGAACCATCAGATTCCTGAACAATTCCTGTGAAGACAACATCCTGAACAGGTTGTGTATCATCAGAAGTCCAGACATTCCCTGAACCATCACGGTAAACTACTTCAAAACCGTTAGCGGCAGAAGCAGAATAAACAGGTGCTGTCGTAGATGAGAAGAAACTATTAAAAACAGATAAACTCGGATCGCTGTCAGCGCTTCCATCAAAACTGATTGAACCCAAACCGACACGGATAGAAACCAATCCATTGGAAGATTTCATGTTTGCGTAGTAAGCAGCTTTTGAAGGAGTCGGTGAAGGAAGAATATATTTAGTTTTTGTCGCGTCTAAATAATAACCGTCAACATTTTGAGTCAACTCCAGCTGACTTCCATTGACAATACCGATAAAACTCGATTCCAGTTCAACCTTTGGTGTCGGTGCCGGGATAATTTCATGCTTTGGACAACCGGCTAAAAATAGCGAGCCAAACGCAAAAAGTGCAATAACTTTTTTCATAGATAATGTTTTTCAAACCAATATGTTCTGAGAACACAATTCGAAAATACAACTTTTTTTTATATGCCGAAGATATTTCTAAAAATCTCACGGATCTACGCTCTCAACAACTTATTCTGTTCAGGGAAACAATAGTAAGGTAAGAAAATAGGTTTTTCAACTTCATTGGTCAGATCCATGGAGTAAATCACCTCCGTTTCCGAGATTACGATCGTGTCCAGATTTTCATCCATGTTCAAGTCAATTCCCCTCACACTCAACTCGCACATTAACTGATTAAATGCACTCATGCTTACAAAGATCTGACTCTCATAAGAAATTCCGTTTTCATAAACACAACAATCCAGTTGAACTTCCGTTGATGAACTTTCGAATTGGATACGATTTAATAAGATGCTGTCGAATATTGTTTTCATACTGTTTGACTTTGATGATACAAATTTGCACCCAGTAGTTCGTAAAGTACTTACGATCTACTCCAAAATCTAAAAAAGTTCAAAAAAGTGCCGATCCTCGGGATTCCGGGTTTGAATTTTGAATTTTTCATTTTGAATTTTTCGTAATTTCACAATCTCACATATCGAAGAACATGAAGTATTTCCAAATAGACAAAAATCTTTTTATTGAAAACCGTAAGAAATTTACGGCAAAAATGGCAAAAAACACATTAGCTGTTTTCAATTCAAACGATATTTACCCTGTAAGTGCGGATGGAACTTTACCTTTCGCCCAACACCGCGACATTTTTTACCTATCCGGAGTGGACCAGGAAGAAAGTATCCTGGTTTTGTTTCCAAATGCAAGCAATGAGGCACATCGTGCAATTCTTTTCCTGAAAGAAACAAATGATCACATTGCTGTTTGGGAAGGTGCCAAACTGAACAAGGAACAGGCTTTTGAAACAGCAGGCATTAAAACGGTATATTGGTTGCAACAATTCCCAACGATCTTCAAACAATTGATGGCCGAAGCGGAAGGAATTTACCTGAACACGAATGAGCACTTGCGTGCGGATACGACTGTCCAAACACGTGAGGATCGATTTATCATTCAGGTTAAACAAGATTATCCCGCACACCAGGTTCATAAAAGTGCACCAATCATGCACCAAATACGTTCCGTGAAAGAGAAAATCGAATTGGACCTGATGCAGACTGCTTGTGACATCACTGAAAAAGGATTCCGCCGCATTCTCGGCTTTGTAAAACCCGGTGTTTGGGAATACGAGATCGAAGCCGAATTTTCGCACGAATTCTTAAGGAACCGATCAAAAGGATGGGCATATACCCCGATTGTTGCATCGGGAGCCAATGCGTGTGTACTTCATTACATTGAAAATAACATGCAATGCCAGGATGGCGATGTAATCCTATTGGATGTTGGTGCGGAATATGCCAATTATTCTTCAGACATGTCGAGAAGTATTCCGGTAAACGGTCGTTTCACTCCAAGACAAAAAGAAGTTTACAATGCTGTTCTTAAAGTGAAAACACAGGCGGAAAAAATGCTTGTTCCGGGAACCATGTTGGCCGAATATCAAAAAGAAGTGGGCAGATTAATGGAATCCGAGCTGCTTGGCTTGAAATTATTGGATCAAACCGACATCAAGAATCAGGATCCGAATTGGCCTGCTTACAAAAAATACTTCATGCATGGAACTTCCCACTACTTAGGACTTGACACACATGATGTGGGCTTATGGAATGTCCCTATAGAAGCAAACATGGTATTCACCTGTGAACCCGGAATCTATATCCCCGAAGAAGGATTAGGAATCCGCATCGAAGATAATTTAGTCGTTCAGGCTTCCGGTCAACCATTCAATCTGATGAGAAACATCCCGATTGAAGCAGATGAAATAGAAACATTGATGAATCAAAAATAATGAATGAACAATTGTTGAATTACAGGATTTCCGGAAATGGGAGTCCTGTTGTTTTTTTGCATGGTTTCATGGAAGATATCAGTATGTGGGACGAATTGCTTCCTCATCTTCCTATTAAAGCAATTTGTATTGATTTACCTGGTCATGGCTTAAGCTCCGTAGATCTCAATTCAACACCGTCTATCCTTTCGATGGCAAGGGAAGTGGAAAAAATAATTGTTCATGAAAAACTGAAACATGCCTTGGTCATCGGGCACTCAATGGGCGGTTATGTCGGTTTGGAATTGATGAAACTTGTTCCGGGCCTGGAACACCTGGTTCTTTTTCATTCACATCCCTGGAGTGATTCGGAAGATAAGAAAAGAGACCGTGAACGTGTCGCAAACCTGGTTCTTACCAAAGCTTCCGCTTTTATACGGGAAGCAATTCCGAATTTGTTTTACGATCCTTCCAAAGCAGAAGCCGCAATCGAACAGTATATTCGACTTGCGGACCGCATGGATCCGAAAGCGATCGGTTGGGCATCCTTAGCTATGAAAAACCGGTTCGATCTGGCTTACCTGATGGAGAGGAATCCTGAAAAATTCACAGTGATCAACGGTGAAAAAGACAAACTCATTCAAGTTGCCTTACTGGACGTCTTTTGCAAACAAAACAATATCTCATCCATTGTTCTTCCAAACGTGGGACATATGGCACACGAGGAAAATCGGGAGGAGGTAATTCAACTAATGAAGACTATTATCAGCTGAGGAGAGACGGAGAAACAGATTCTGTCACAAAAAGACAAAGAGCGCAAAGAAAAATCTATTATCTCCCATTTCTTCAAGATCTAAAAGATGTATTACGCAAAAAATAAATAATTTTAACGGTATTAACTTTTGATTATACTACCGGCTGGTTTATTTTAACAGTTAAAATCTGAGTGTGTCCGGTTTCAAAACGATAACTCAGTTTATTAGAACTCGTAAATTGTCGATAAGAACAAGTAACAAACTACATTATGGAACCGAAAAGACTTCGCGCTTTAGTCATTGATGATGAAGAATACGCACGCAAAAATTTAATAATGATGCTGGACGATTTTTGTCCGGAGATTGAGGTAATCGGTGAAGCTTCCGGAAAAGAACAAGCCAAGGCGTTGATCACAGCCAGCAAACCGGACGTGGTGTTTTTGGATATCCGGATGCCAAGCGGTGCGGAAGGATTCGAACTGTTAGAGGAAGTGGAAGAGAAAAATTTCCTGGTTGTCTTTGTTACTGCATTTAAGGATTATGCGATCCGTGCATTCAATGCCAGCGCTGTTTACTACTTGTTGAAACCTATCGATATCGACGATCTGCGTGTCGCAGTGGAAAAATTGGTCGAGGCCAACAACGTTTTCGGACAGGATCCTGAAAACTATGTAACTTACTTTAGAAGTTTACGCAATCTATCAGACCAACTGCTTCGAAATAAGCCGAATAACCGCATTGCAATCAGCCATACAAAAGGATTGAAGATAGTTGAAGACAATACCATTTCGCACCTGGAGGCAAGTGGAAACTGTACGACTATCTACTTCAACGACGGCACACGTTACCTGGATACCCGGACATTGAAGATTTATGAAAACATCCTGAATCCGGCTAAATTTTTCAGAATCCATAAATCACATATTATTAACCTCAACAATCTTGCAGAATACATTAATGAAGACGGTCATTTTGCCGTATTGAAAAATGGATTGCGTATTCCTGTTGCCCGGAATCGTGTAACTGATTTTGTCAAAATGTTGAAAGAAGGATGAAATTATTTACTTGGATAGTTTTTGTAGCCATTTCATACATCGGAGTGGCTCAAGACTATTCTTTCATAACCTATTCCAATGGACAAGGCTTACCTCAGTCCCAGGTTCAATGCATCACACAGGACAACGATGGTTATCTGTGGGTCGGAACCCTGGGCGGACTGGCTAAATTCAATGGTAAGAATTTCACCACCTTCCCGCTCGAGCAAGGACTATTCAACAACCGGATTTCCTGTCTCCAAACCATCCAAAAAACCATTTGGGTAGGACACGAAGGTGGCATTACGGAAATTACAAATAACAAAGCACAAACCTATTCGCTGGGAGATGATGATCGAACAGTCATCGTAACGGATTTTATCTCGTATCAAGGAAAGATCGTGGCATCAACCGAAGGGAGTGGTTTATACATTATCTCCAATCATCACATCTCGAAAATTACGCTTAAAAACGCAGATGCTTCGACTTGCAGGGATTTGGAAGTGATTAACGGAAAACTGTATATCGGAACCAGGGACGGTTTATATTTTACAAAAGATCTCACCAACTTCAATCATGTGGAAGCTTTTAAGGATCGGCGCATTTCGGGTATCGCTTTAAAACAAAATCAGGTATTTATCTCCACCTCCTTTGAAGGTCTTTTCAAAACCGATTTCACTTTTAAAAAGTTTGACTCCATTCCGGTTCGATCAGACGATTTGTACATCAGCGCTATCAAAAGTGACAAATCCAACCAGTTGTGGCTCGTTTCACCGGAAGGAGTGATTCGTCTGTCTCCCCAGATGAAACAACTCAACTTCAATGAAGTGAATGGTCTTCCGGTAAACGCAATCAATTGTTCCTTTCAAGATAACGAAGGCAATATGTGGTTTGGCAGTGATGGAAAAGGACTCATCCGGTTTGCCAATCAGAATTTACAGATCTACTCCACAAAAACAGGAATGCCTTCCGATCTCATTCTTTGCGGTAAAAAACTGAACGGTGGTTCTTATCTGTTCGGCTCTTACGACAAAGGAGCTTTCAAAATGAATCTTCAAGGAGTCTGTGAGAAAATCCCTATTCCGGCAACCACCGTTTGGGATATCGAATATTTCAATAACAATGCTTGGTTTGCTACAGAACTCGGAATATTCAGATGGGATTTCAAATCCGAACCGCAGCAATATAACTTTCAGAATTATTCCAGTCCTTTCCGGGTTATTAAAATCTATAAAAACAAACTGATTGTTGCGGATGAGGAACGCATCGGGTACATTGAGAACAATGTACTCCACCCCTATTCCGATTTCAAATTCAATCTCAATAAAAATGGAAATATCCGGGATCTTTCGTTCTACTACACCAATATCCTGGTTGCCACATCCAAAGGATTGTACGAACTGAACCTGGCAAAAAAAACGCAAAAACTACTTAAGGATTTCAAAGCAAGCATCTCATCCATAGAAACAGATTCCGATAACCGGATTTGGATCGGTACTGAAAACGGGTTGGTCATTTTTGACGGGATCAATTACAAAAATGTTTCCTACAGTTCAAAAAGCGGTGCACGTTTCATCAACTTTATACATCGGGTGGAAAGTCATATTTTCGTTGGGACAAATGACGGATTATACGTTTTTGAAAACATCGAAGGTTCTCAGACACTGGTAAAGCACATCGGAACCAATAATGGCTTGATCAACCTCGAGTCGAACATCAACTCTTCGCTCTTTGAGGAAGGGAACTTCTGGTTTGGAACAAGTGATGGTCTTGCAAAACTGCGTGTCGGCTCAAACGATGAAGGATTTTCCGATTTTGCTCCAAAATTAAATATCGCGCGAGTATTGGTCAATTACCGGGAAATCGACCCTTCGAACCTCTATCACGGTCTGAACTTGAACTATTCCAAAAACAACCTCATCATTGATCTGGACGGAATCTCGATGGAAGATCCTGAATCGGTCACTTTTCAATATAAACTGGAAGGGGAATCTGACAAATGGTCTCCTCCCACTTTGAATCCAACGATCATTCTTTCCAACCTGGACGCAGGAGACTATGTACTTCATATTCGTGCCATTTCGGGAACAAAGAAGATTTCGGAGATCAGTTCTTTTCCAATTACCATCACACCTCCTTTCTGGAGAACCTGGTGGTTCTATATTCTTGTATTTGTAGCAATTGCGTTTGGAATCCGGTATTATTTCAGACTGCAGATCAAACGGGAGAGAGAACGCAACTACAAGATCAATCTAGAAAACAAATCACGCTTGCTTGCATTGGAACAGCAATCACTGAATGCAAGTATGAACAGGCATTTCATTTTTAATTCCTTGAATTCCATTCAGTATTTCATCAATACCCAGGATCGTGTTTCCGCAAACAGATACCTGACCAGTTTTGCCAAATTGATCCGGAAAAACCTGGACAGTGCTTCCGAAGGAGACAATGTCGTGACTTTGTATCAAGAGCTCGAACGATTGGAATTGTATCTTTCACTCGAAGCTATGCGCTTCAAGGACCGATTTGTTTATCGAATTGACAACCAGGGAATTGACCTCGAACTGGTAACCGTTCCGGCGATGCTTCTTCAACCTTTCGTAGAAAACAGTATTATTCATGGAATTCTACCCGATGAAACGAAAAAGGGCGAAATTTTAGTCACCATCAAGGCACTTGGAGATCAGCTCGAAATCTGTATTGATGACGATGGAATCGGAATTGATTTCAGCTTGAATAAAAAAGCCAAATTCCAAGGGGATCACAAGTCCCAGGGAATGGAAATCACTTCTAAAAGAATCGACCTTATTCGCCAGATGTGGAATAAGGATTACGAGTTGATTGGTCCCTTTCAGATGACGAATCCTGACCGTTCAATCAAGGGAACGCGCGTTTTAATCAAAATTCCTTATGAAAATTTGGAAATGAATGATTAAATAGTTTATATTTGTTCAGTATGCCTTTTTAGAGTATGAAAAAGATAGTATTTATAGCGTCATTATTAATCGTGTTTACAGCTTGTCAAAAAGTTGATATTCGTCCGAGAACAGAGTGTGGAAAATCAAATCCAGAGATGCAACGTATCTCTCAGGATGGTTCTACAAACACAACCGTTGGTACTCCAAATGCTTTGGGTGGTTCCGAGACAACAACAACAACAACAACTACGGTTGATCCAAATGACCCGGAAAATCCTAACGGAGGAGACATTACGGATCCATTGAGAAAGAAAGATCAGAAAGACAATAAATAAAAAAATCCCGATTCAATGAATCGGGATTTTTTTTGTTCCATTATTTTCAATCAATTACTTATTCTGAAAATGATTCCACCCTTGAGCCTTTATCGGAATCAATGAATCATTTGTATCCACCAAATAAATCCCTTCGCTTACATCAGTCATATAACCAATCACTGTCATGTGCGGATTTCCTTTGATCTTGTCAAAATCATTTTGGGAAATCGTGAATAACAATTCATAATCCTCCCCTCCGTTCAACACACAAGTTGTCGGATCCAGGTTAAAATCAATTGCAGTAGTTGAAGTCAGTGAATCAACAGGAAGTTTTGCATTGTAAATCATCGCTCCTACATTACTCGACTTGCAAATGTGCATCACTTCAGAGGCTAATCCATCAGAGATATCAATCATCGATGTGGGAATCACTTCCAGTTCTTTCAAGTAAGTGATGATATCCATCCGGGCTTCCGGTTTCAACTGTCTTTGAACAATGTAGTCCTTCCCATCCAAATCAGGCTGGATACTCGGATTTGATTCAAAAACGGTCTTTTCTCGTTCCAATACCTGCAATCCGATATATGCAGCCCCCAGATCTCCCGACACAACCAATAAGTCATTGGCAGCGGCACCTGACCGGTAAACCACTTTCGATTTATCCACCACTCCGATAGCTGTAACGGATATGACCAATCCGGATTTCGAAGAAGTCGTATCTCCACCTACCAAATCCACTTTATAATGCTGGCAAGCCAACCGGATACCTGCATATAAATCTTCCAAGGCTTCCAATGGAAAACGATTCGAAACAGCAATTGAAACCGTGATTTGTTCGGGAGTTCCATTCATTGCTGCAATATCTGAAAGATTTACCGCTACTGCTTTATATCCCAAATGCTTGAAAGGAACATACATCAGGTTAAAATGAACACCTTCAACCAACATATCCGTTGAAATCAAAGTGTATTGCTCTTCATTCCTTTCCAGAACCGCAGCATCATCCCCGATTCCAAAAGCCGTCGATTCCCGTGTAATCAGGAAGTTTTTGGTCAATAAATCAATTGTTCCGAATTCACCCAAGGATTCTAAATCCGTTCTTCTATCTTCTGACATGTATTAAATTATATAGTGCAAAGATACACTTTACTCAAAAGAACCCGAGTTTGATTGCAAAAACGAGTAAACTAAACAAGAAAGAATTACATTTATTGAAACAACTAAATCCATTATGAAGAACTTCATCTTCCTTCTTATCATTCTAAAATCCTTCATTGGAATTACACAAACATTTGTTCGATCCGAACTTCCTACCCCGGTCTCCACACCCTGGGAAATGACTTTTGGTCCGGACTCCATGCTTTGGATGACAGAAAGTAATGGGAGAGTTTCACGGGTCGACCCCCAAACGGGTGATAAAACAATTATTTATACAGCTCCGGACTATTTTGGAGGAAGCCCTTTGGAAAACTCTGTTCTTTGTCCCAGCCTGGGTATAGGAGCAGGAACTTTAGGGCTGGCATTGCACCCCGATTTTACAATTCCCGGTTCTTCTTACATCTACTTCATGTATTCCTACAATTCGGGAACATCCGGCAGCCCGGCTACGCGTTTTAAAATCCGAAGGTTGGAATGGAATCCAACCAGCGAACAAATTATTGGCTACCAGGATATCATAACGGGAATCTCAACAGGTTACGATCATTTGGGAGGTCGGTTATTGGCCGTCAAAAGAAGTAATATTCCTTATCTATTCGTATCCATCGGTGACCACGGATCTTCCGAAACAAATAGTCCGCAATGCTATAATCCGCAGTCGGACAATCCGAACAATTTTGCGCAAGATCCAAGTACAGATAATGGAAAGATTCACCGTTACAACATGGATGGAAGCATTCCGGCAGACAACCCGATTCCGGGCAATTCTTTCTTCACCAGGGGCCATCGCAATCCGCAGGGATTGGTTTACAACACCAACCTGGATCTTCTTTACGATATTGAACATGGGGATCGCACCGATGATGAAATCAATATCCTCGAAAAAGGGATGAATTACGGTTGGAAAAATGTTCATGGTTACCATTGGGATGATAATTTCCCGGGTGAAGCAACTTATATAGCCAATTACATTCCAAATAGCTCGATTCCGAACGATCACCTGGTCGAACCCATTTACTCTATTTGTGCCGTTCAGACTCCCAGCTCCAATACCGGGAACACTTGGTGCACAGTAGCCCCCTCCGACGGAATCTATTACAACAGCACCGCGATTCCTGCCTGGACAAACAGCATCCTGATGGTGACACTAAAAAAAGGTGATTCCACCGATATGGAACTCTACCAATTCAAACTGAATGCACAAGGGATCATTGAACCGTCTACTCCTCAGCATCCGAATCCCAGGAAATATTTTACACAAGATCAATTCTCCAACGGCCGTTTGCGAGATATAGCCATTTCTCCTGATGGAAGGAAAATCTACCTGATCAATAATGGCGGAGCAACTAGCGCAACAGATAAAATAACCGTCTACACTTACGTAGACACAACCGGTCTGACACCCTTTGAATTCAAGATCTATCCGAATCCTTCCAATGAAGCAGTTAGTGTTCAACTCCCCGAAAATAAACCCGCTTTGATCCGAATCTTCGATGCAAAGGGAGCCAAGATCAATGAATTCTCATCACAATCAGATTTTGTCACGCTGGATATAGTCGATTTGAAAGCAGGTTTGTATTGGCTGAGTTACGAATCAGAAACCCTAAAAAGAATTGAACGATTTGTGAAGGAATGAATACCCAAGTACTTTCAGAAAATCGAACCTTCTTTATTCATAGCATTCCAAATCCTTTCATAAGGTACCCATTCCTTATTGCTTTTAAGAACTATGGGGAATTTTGTTATTTCACGACAGAATCTGGATTTCGGTAGAAAATAAATACGTTTATCATCCAGTAGTTTTGTATTATTTCCGAAATGATTTTTAATAGAATTTATAATATCTCGCTTAGCCGAAATACTCAATTTACCATCTCCATCCACAATATAAAGTAGGAACCAGTCACGATCAGACTTTACTGCTTCATCCAAAACAAATATTTGGCAATCATGACAAGTTCCTCCACTCGTAACGATCAATACACTTTTTTCTTTGCTTGGAATTCTTTCGATCTTAATCTTGTCTCCATATATGTTCTCAACAGTACTTTTCATAAACTTCCCGTTACATGGAAGCTGATCATTACTTGCTGAGCACAGAAGTATTAAAAGTGGAAACCACCAGATAAATATTTTTCTTCTCATCTTTCAATGCTGCTTCATTATTCTTCTCTTCTAGCACTTTTTTCTTTAGTCCTAATTCTATTTTTCCGTATACAGATTCAATAAACACTAATTTGTTGTTCGAAAAATCGTTTGGCTTTTGACGAATCCGATACTCATAGTGTTTTTTGGTAAGCTTTTCATTCTCTGAAAACAAAAGATCCGGGACGTCACTCTTTAAAAGTGTTGAGACTGAATCGGCTGAAGAACTATTGAACTTAACAATATCGAATTTACGCAATTGATTTGTTCCCGACTGATTTTCAATAATCTTACTAATTATTAAGGTCGAATCATTCAAAAAATCAATTGTTTGGACTCTGTTAATTTTATCATGCCAAGGTGCAAGAGTTTCAATAACAACCCGTGCATTGGGCTGTCCACCTAAAGCCTGAAGATCTTTCCGGATTTGTTCAGTATTAACTGTTTGCCATGTGGGAGACAATACATGTTTAACCCCAAGATTATTTAAATTTTCATCAAAGGCCTGATAGGAATATTTAACTGTTTGTGAAAAGACAACCTGACCTTTTGAATTCACATCAAACCAGTCATTTGGCTCAAAGTGAGAGAATTCTATCAGATCGAAATCAGGAAGTTCAAAAACCTCCAGCGCTTTGGTTTTCCAGTTGATTTTACCGATTATCGTTTTGTAGGGTGATTTTTTTGGATGAGAATTGTAATGTTTTCCGAAATAAATAAAATCTCCAATCAAACTAATCTGCTTAAAATCTTCAAAAGACGGCAATATTGACTCTAATACACCAGTTTTTCGATTGTAAACACAAAGATAATTTGTCATATCTGCAAATCGAACAACCAAATTGGCACTGTCAAAATCGAAGTCTAAAATGCTTTCTGTTGGAACTAAAAACTGAAAATTTTCGGAATAAGACAACTCCTCCTTCCATAAACGGCGTGTTGAAAAATCATAGAACATAAAAGAGGCATGAGACTCATCTGATTC
Organism: uncultured Fluviicola sp.; assembly: GCA_965650135.1. Classification (GTDB taxonomy): domain Bacteria; phylum Bacteroidota; class Bacteroidia; order Flavobacteriales_D; family Crocinitomicaceae; genus Fluviicola. Next base: position 49,213 of record CBFGNC010000005.1, on the reverse strand, counting down.
TTTCTTAAAAAGAACACCAGCTTGGTTATTTTTAACCTTAACAACAATGTCCGAAGTCGGGTCGAGCTCATGACTTCCCAAATTTATCAGGGTATCCACGGTAAATAGATCCGAAAAGGTTTGCGAAAAGCCTGTAATGGAAACAAAGCAGGCCAAAATTATCAAAATCTTCATGTCGTTTAAAAGGCTGCCCGTTAGGGACAGTCTGCGAATTTAATGATTTGTTGGAATGAAAGTGGTTGATCCCGGGATTTCGGAAGTGTAGCCAGAAGCATCTCCTGAGCTCCATACAGCCCACACTCGTAAAGGCTAGTTATTTACTTCTCTTTAGATTGAAACATCTACCGGATCATTTCCAGGTAAAATATAAAAAGCCCTCCGCTACAGCGAAAAGCCTTTAACTGATCTCGGATTATCACCGATCAATGCACCGGTGGTGGCGTATTCGACGGACAAGTGGGGTTGGGACATTGTGTCTGCCCATCCGGCAGCGGAGTTCCGCAAGCCGGACAAAACTTCTGCTCTTTAGAAAGATAAAACTGCTTTTTCATGATTTCCACAAATTAAATGTTACTCTTTCAAGTTATAACAAAAAGATTCTGAAGCCGCTGATTTTCATCACTTTTTAAGTTAATTCTTCATAAAGTGATAAAAATGAAATGAGCCAATCTGAAAAAGAGTATCATACCTTTCTCTTTGCAAAGCCCCACATTAGCAATGCTGCTATCAAAGTGCAAATCAAGGCATAATCGTAGAAATAAATTTGGCTCAAGGGAATAGTGCTCACCACATTCGGAGCTAAAGGTTCCGATGCGATGACTCCCAGGGACAATAAGACGATGATAAATTTCAGAAGAAATCCCGCCAAATATGCGAAACAAACAACACCAAGTATCAGGATCAGTTTACCGTTCGGATACTCCGGATTTTTATATTTTCTGACCAATCGAAAAACGACAGCCGAAATTAAAGGGAGCATCCCGAAAGAAAGAGCTGTTTTCAATCGGACCATGAATTCCTCATTAATGGAGCTAACGGTAATCTTAAAAGGCGACGACGGACCTGTCAATTGGTTCAACAGTGCCTCATTCACCAAAGGAAATACGATCCACACAGTTATGAAAAATAGCACGATAAGCGCAGAAGTAAGTAAAATTGGTTTTTGCATGAGATGAAGATACTGAAAGTTCTGTCTCCAATTGAATTTCCTCTAATTCACATGCAGAAGCTTCGCAGCAAATAGGACGGAAACAATTTATTTGACTTTTGATTTATGCTTAAAAATAACAAAGGCCATCTTTCGGAATAAACTCTTCTTAATAACGACATGATTGCAAGGTATTCCCCCGTATGAAGAAATTCCGAATTGCGGCGAAAGCACTTCCTTACCGTCGACAATAAAGCTGAAAAAGAGATCATCAGGAGTCAAGTCGTATCCGCCTACCCATTTACCTCCTTCTTTTACCAAAAAATCATCTAATTTATAGTAGGAAAAATCTTCCAGTAACACATAGTTTGCATCTTCAAATCCCTCCAGTTCTATCCTGTAATTTGTATTCGAAGGAAATTTTCCACGCAATTGATCTTTCAGTACCAGGAGTGATTCATCCCCGGGATAATTTTTCAATCCTTCAGCCAGCGACTCCAACGCCTTTTCCTTTTGACCTCTACAGTACAAAGCAATGGTATTCACCTGAAAATCTTTTGCTTCCCAAGTTATGGTTTTGAGGTAATGCTCATAAATCGGGTAGGAATCAAAATCTGCGTCCATATCCAGCAAACTCGTGACCAATAGACGCATGCTATGCGAACGTGTTATAGAATCTTCAATCGAATTCATGATTTCAATTGCACTTTCATTCGCTTTGTTCTTTGCTGCCGTATAGGCTTTAACCAAAGGTTGTTCTTTGAATAAATCACAGATATAGATGGAAGTTTTGCCCAATTTCAATAAATCCTGAATAGTCGTCTTATAAGCATTTGTATAATCCTGCCCGAAATAAAACCAAACCTCACCGGTTGTCAAATTATGAATATTTGAATAAATGGTCCCCACTCCCGTATAATAATACTGATGTGTCGAATCACAGATTTGAGTAAACAAATCCAATGAAGGTTCATTGTTTTTTAATAGGCGTTCAGCAATCGGCATTCGGAAACAATCATCTCCATCGTGATCGGCATGACACAAGTTATAATTCGTTGAAGCGAGGTAATTATCTTTGGTGATCCACATACTGTCAGCCACAATAATACCAAGGTTTCCATGCTTATCCGCCAAATGAAGCTGGGCATATTCAATACTCCATACTTCGTATTTTTTGTATAGATCCATTACCTCCTGAACTGTTGTCAGATGCTCCATCATGTATTCAAACATCTTTTCATCTCCGCCCGGGAAGTGTTCTTTCGTACTTGATTCTTTTTTGCGTTTAGTATAAGGAACCGCATTGAAATCGAAAAATAAGCCCGCCTCATTTACACCGCCCTGCATCGATTCACTCGCCCGATTATAGGTCAAATAAACATATCCGAAACAATCAGTTTTGGGCGGAACAATGTTGATCAGATTCTTAAATGTAAAAAAGTAGTCTTCATTATTTCCAGCCCAAACCTGCCCGTTTTTATCTTTTGCACTAAATATGGTGCAGCCGAATCCATTAGTAACAGTTAGAAGCAGTGTCACTAGTAAAAGTGAAATTCTGATTTTTTTCATAGCAAAGTTCAATTCATTGGGTTGATAAGGAATACTGTTTTTAAAAAACGAAAAAAAGTGATATCTATTTTCCAATCGGTCATTCTTTTGAAATCTCTACCATCCCACCACCAAACCAAAGCCCACAAAAAAAGGAGTCTATTTCTAAACTCCTTTTTCTTCCCTTTTATTGTTGACCCACTAGGGCTCCCTGACGGATTGCCGTGCAATCATCGGGATAAACTTCTCACCCAGGTGGGTGGAAAACAAAAAAGCTCCATCTTTCGATGAAGCTTTTATTGTTGACCCACTAGGGCTCGAACCTAGACTATTCTGGACCAAAAACTGACTTACCACTTCACCACTATAACCGCAAAAGAGCCAATCTCTACCACGATCTATAATCATCAATAGTTGCGGTCAATTCGTACAAACTGTACCAATAATTGTCCCCAGTTGTCCCTACCACAAACCCAACAAAATCCATCATTCTATGAAAGTTACTATCAGACAAAAGTCGGGTATGCAGTATTGAATGCTTACATGACGGTTTCAGCAGTCTGCACCAAACGTAAATTATTTGAGTCTGGATTTATCCTTAAAAATATTGAAAGCCGTATTCTGGAATAAACTCTACTTTACAACCACACGATTGTAAAGGACACCATCGTCCAATGCAGTTTCGAATTGAGGTGCCAAGACTCTTTTTCCGTCAACATTGAAGCTGAAGAAGTACTCATCGGGAGTTAAGGGAAATTCACCTACCCATTTATCACCTTCTTTCACCAAAAAACACTCCAATTTAAAGTAGGAAAAATCCTCCAGCAACACATAACCAGCATTTTCAAATCCCTCTAGTTCCAGTCTGTAGTTTGCATCGGCAGGAAATTTTCCATGTAGCTGATCGTTCAGCAGTCCTAACCCTTCATCCGTGGGATATTTTTTCAATCCCTCAGTTACCGACTCCAGTGCCTTTTCCTTTTGACCTCTGCAATACAACGCAACGGCATTCACCCAAAAATCTTTTGCTTCCCAAGTTATACTTTTGAGATAATGCTCAAAAATCGGATAGGAATCAAAATCCGCGTCCATATCTAACAAACCTGTAACCAATAAGCGCATTTTCTCAAATCGCTCTGTAGAATCTTTAATCGAATAGATGATTTGAATCGCTCTTTTATTCTCCTTGTTTTTAGCTGCTATATGCGCTTTAACGAGCGGTTGTTCTATGAATAAATCACAGACATACATTGAAGTACTGCCCAATTTCAATAATTCCTGAACTGTTGTTTTATGAGCAGTCTTAAAATCCGATCCGAAATAAAACCAAACCTCACCGGTTGTCAAATTATGAATATTCGAATAAATGGTACCAACCCCACTCGGATAAAACTGATGCGTTGAATCACAAATTTGAGTCAACAAATCGAACGAAGGTTCATTATTCTTCAATAGACGTTCGGCAATCGGCATTCGAAAACACTCATCCCCATCGTGGTCAGCATGGCATACATTATAATTCGTTGAAACGAGGTGATTATTGGAGGTAATCCACATACTATCAGCAACAATGATCCCTAGATCACCATACCTATCCGCCAAATGAAGTTGAGCATGTTCAATGCCCCATACCTCGTATTTTTTGTATAAATCGATTACCTCCTGAACAGTTGTTAAATGCTCCATAATGTATTCAAACATTTTCCGATTTCCACCAGGAAAGTGTTCTTTTGTAGTCGATTCTACTTTTCGTTCAGTATCAGGAACTCCATTGAAATCGAAAAACAAACCTGCTTCATTGAAACCACCTTGCATTCCTTGACTGGAATTATTATAAGTTAAATAAACGTATCCGAAACAATTTGTTTTGGGTGGAACAATGTTGATCAAACTCTTAAAGGTAAATAGGTTGTCTTCGTTATTTCCAACCCACACCTGTCCTTTTTTATCTTTTGCACTAAAGATAGTGCAGGTAAATCCATTAGTAATGAATAGAAGTGTGGATAGCAAAAGTGAAATCCTGATTTGTTTCATGGTAGTAAAGTTTAATTCATTGGGTTGATTAAAGAACGGGGAAAATTGAATTCTATTTTCAATCGCCTTGTTTTTTTTGAACTATTGATTGTAAATGAGGTATTTCATTTTCTATGCTAGAAGACAAACTCGTACAAATCATTTCAGATACGGGTGTATTCATTGTTACGACATTGGAAAACTCAAGGAAGTACCAATTGGATTTCTATCCTGTGAGTGCAGAGGCTATTGAAGCGTACGGGATTAAAATAAATCCAGTAATTTAACCAACTGACAACCCAATAAACAATGATGCATTACTCGTATAAAAATAGAATTGGCAGAAAGGTGCAACCCGTGAAAGGTTCAGAAATTACTGGATTGATTGCACGGGATAAAACTAAAAACGATTTTTTGATATCGGTGTTTGAACAAACGCATACAGACAACACAGGTAATCAATACGAAGGCTACGAATTTAGAGCTACTGACTTTAACAAAACAAAAGGTGAATACTTAATTCTATGGGTAACAAAATTTGGAAATACTTTTCAAAATACTATGATAAAGGCGGAAGGTACACTCCTCCGAGAAAAATCACTTCCTGAAACTCTCATATATTATGCATCTGAATATTTAGAGGCTGATATTACATCTAGCACTAGGTTATCTGAACACAAAAGGTATGATATAGATAAAAGAGAAGAAAGTGGTCAGAAAATTTGGGAGAGATTGTTACAATTGGGTTACAAAATAACCTATGATTCAGAAGTAGACCGTTACACATTTCATAAAGAGAACTGTACCAAATCCTGTCCCCACTCAAATATCGAATAGTTCGGGAATTCAACACAAACCCACTAGAAACAAAAAATCCCCAGATCACTCTGAGGATTATTCTGTTGACCCACTAGGGCTCCCCGACGGATTGCCGTGCAATCATCGGGATAAACTTCTCACCCAGGTGGACGGAAAACAAAAAAGCTCCATCTTTCGATGAAGCTTTTATTGTTGACCCACTAGGGCTCGAACCTAGACTCTTCTGGACCAAAACCAGACGTGTTGCCAGTTACACCATGGGTCAATTGCGAGGGCAAAGTTAATACTAAATTCTTTTCATCCAAGGAAACCAATAAAAAAATTGGAGTTTTCCACTTAAAAAGGATAAAAAACATTGAAAGTCATCCATTTAGCATTTTTCAACATTTCTATGCGGAATCGTCACAATATATTTATAACTTCGCGAGTTAAACTTTCAAAGTAAATCATGACTTACAACAAACTGAATAACCTTACAGGCTGGTTGGTTTTTTTAATCGCAACGATTGTTTATTTCCTAACCATTGAAGATACCGTTTCACTTTGGGATTGCGGGGAATACATTACAGCAGCAAATAAATTAGAAGTTGGTCACCCTCCGGGTGCCCCGTTGTTCATGGTATTGGGACGTTTATTCTCCTTCTTTGCAGAACCGGAAATGGTGGCAGTATGGATCAACCGTCTTTCAGCTTTGTGTAGTTCATTCACCATCCTGTTCCTGTATTGGTCCATTACCATGTTCGGTAAGAAGATCATGCAACGCAAAGACAGAGATTGGTCAAAAGGTGATCAGATTGCAACGATCGGTGCCGGAGTCCTTGGTGGCTTGGCATATACATTCTCCGATTCATTCTGGTTCTCAGCTGTTGAGGGTGAGGTTTACGCGATGTCGTCTTTGTTTACAGCTGCCATTTTCTGGATGATCTTGAAATGGGATTCTGAAATGATCGGGATCAAGCACGGCGAGATAAAAGATGGAAGATCGCCCATGCGTTGGATGATCCTGATTTGGTTTATGTTCGGTTTGGCAATCGGGGTACATTTATTGGGTCTACTTGCAGTTCCGGCAATTGCATACGTGATTTACTTCAACTTATGGGAGAAAACAAACCTGAAAGGAATTATCCTGACAGGGCTGATCTCAGTAGTTGTTCTTGCTTTTGTTCAGGAAGGAATTATCCCGGGAACAGTTGCAGTGGCATCTTCCTTTGAGGTTGCATTCGTCAATTCATTCGGTTTACCATTCTTCTCAGGTACCATTTTCTTCTTCATCTTGTTGATCGGAATCTTCCTGTGGGCATTCAGATATGCAAAGAGAAAAGCAAAACCGATCTTGAATACTGCTTTGTGGAGTTTGGCATTCCTGTTGATCGGTTACGGTTCATTCGCAGTAATCGTTATCCGTTCGAATGCAAATACGCCATTGGATGAAAATGACCCGGAAAACTTAGTTACGCTTCATGCTTATCTGAAACGGGAACAATACGGTTCCTGGCCTATCTTAAATGGTAATTATTGGAATTCAACTCCGGATCAGGAAAATTATGGAGATGCAAGTCCTTTCTACCTGCGTCGTTTCGTTGTTGAAAACGAATCCACAGGAATGGATGCAAAAGCATTTATCGGTGAAAAAGAAGCAACGGATTGGGCCAAGTCAAAAGGCAAAAACTATACGGTAAAGGAAAAGTATTTCTCCAGTAACGAAAGTGTCCGGTTGAAAAGCAAACAGGCATATAAACAAACGACTTTCTTGCCACGGATGTATTACACGTCCAATAATCCAAACGATCCTAAAATCCTTGCCTACAAAAATTGGTCGGAATACGATGCATCGGATGTGACAGACGCAGACGAACTGGGAACGGATGGTATGCGAATCCCTCGTTTCGGTGAAAACATGAGATACATGTTCAGTTACCAAATGAATTGGATGTACTGGCGTTATTTCATGTGGAATTTCTCCGGTCGCCAAAATGATTTCCAGGGACATGGAGATGACATGAGAGGAAACTGGATTTCCGGATTCTCATTCATTGATGACGCTCGTTTGGGTAACCAGGAACATGCTCCTTACTACACATTGGAAAACCCGGCTCATAATAATTTCTGGATGCTTCCACTAATTTTAGGAGTTATCGGGGTTATTTTCCACTTCTATAGAGCTCCAAAAGATGCATTCATTGTCTTTTTGACATTCTTCTTTACAGGTATTGCCATTGTCATCTACCTGAACCAAAAACCATTCGAACCACGTGAGCGTGATTATGCGTACGCAGCCTCCTTCTATGCCTTTGCATTTTGGATAGGCCTCAGTGTGCTCGCCTTATACGATGCCTATAAGAATTTCAACAAGGCAGACTGGAAAAACATGTTGATCGGTTACGGTTCATTGACTGCATTTATCTTGTTTTTTGCAGTTTCCGGTGGCGGTATCATTTTAACAACCTGGTTGGTAATTGCGCTTCTTGGCCTGGCACTTCTCGGAGTCGCCTTCGGATTGAGGAAAGCTTTGAAGAACAATACTGTGGCGGCGGGGTTATTTACGGTTCTTACCTTGTTTGTTCCATATATCATGGGTGAGCAAGGATGGGATGACCACGATCGTTCGGAAAAAACATCTGCTCATGACCTGGCATACAATTACCTGAAGTCCTGTGCTGAAAATGGAATCATCTTCTCTGTAGGAGATAACGACACATTCCCTCTATGGTATTTACAGGAAGTGGAAGGTGTAAGCACGGATGTCCGCGTTTGTAATACAAGTTTGTTCGATACGGATTGGTATACCAACCAGATGAAAATGAAGATGTATAAATCAGAACCGCTTCCTATCACTTTCAGAGAAGACCAGATTCTTCAATGGGCAGGTGGAACGGATCAGGCATTCTTCATGTCTACAACTCAATTATTGAATCAAGGGATCAACCGCGAAACAGTGACCAAGTTGTTTAATTTGAAATTGAAAAACAGTCCGAGAGAGTTCAAACAATCATTTGGACAATTCGCAAGTACCGCTTCTTCCGTTATTTCGACTGTTAAAGCAAAAGATCCGGCATACGAACCCCGAATCAGCGAGATCCGGCAAACGTTCAGCAATGCAAATCCGGATTCGGTAACTATTGAATTGGTAGAAAGCATGGAAAATGGTGTTCTTGAAATTTTCGAAGGATACAGAAATCAATTGCTTGAAGCAGATGTAAAAGGCTTGGAAGCATTACAGGAAGTAATGGGTTCTTGGGAAGACGGTTGGTCATTCCTTCCGATCAAGGATGTTATTTCCTTCATGCAGGATGACAATAACATGATCAAATACGGAACTACTTATTTGAGAGTTATTCCGAGCACAGGTTTCATTCTTCCTGTCAACAAGAAAAATGCATTGGCTTCCAAAATCATCTCTAAAGATGAATTGGCAAATTGCGAAGATGAAATTCGTTTCCGCTTCAATTCAAGATCTGTTCAGGCAATCACGAAATCGGATATCATGATTTTGGACATGTTGGCAAACAACGATTGGAAACGACCGATGTACTTTACTTCTCCAGGGAATACGGAGATTTCAACGGCTATGTATCAAAGCGGGCATTTACGCACGAATGGTATGGCTTGGGAAATCACTCCTATCCTGGCTCAAGGAAAAACACCGATCAATGAAAAATTGATGTACAAGCACTTGATGGAAACTTACCAATATGGTAAAATGAGCGACCCGGATGTATTGACCGATTATTATGCAAGAAGACAAACTGTTCAATTCAGAAGCATGTTCGCCCAATTGGCTGAACACTACATCATCGAAGCAGAGCAAATGGAAATGAGCAGAGAGCAATACGGTCCGATGTTGAAGAACTTACGTGCTTCCGGGCAGACAAGAGTTGCAGATTCATTGGAAAACTCCTTCAAAGGAACCATGGGAATGACCACTGCGCAATTGCGTAAAAAAGCGGCTCTTGTGATTCACAAATCCCTGGAAGTAATGCCGGCTGAGGTTGTGCTTGATTATGGTGAAAGACCAAGTCCGGCAGGCGGAATCAAAGACGCAAACGGTGCGGAATATGCGCAGTACCAAGATGGTGTTTTACAGGATTATGTAGGTCTTCTTTACAGAGCAAATGACAAAGAAGGTGCTGAAAAACTGGGAGCTGAAGTAGCGCGTCAATTGGAAAGCATTATGGGTTATTTCAAAAACAGCCCGGCAAACTTTGCCGCTACCAATGACATCGATTACATCGCCGCAGTAATCAATTACGCAACCATTCACAAGTTCGCAGGTGATCCGCGCATCGGGAATCCGAACGGAGCATTGGTGAACCGGACAACAAAAGGTTTGGAAGCACTTTACAATGTGGATCTGACACGTATTTATGCTGAATTGGACCAACTTTCAATGGAGAATGGCGAAAGCAGAACGGATGGTAAATACGCTTCCAAAAAAGCAACACTGCAAGGAACCATGAATGCAATCGACTTCAGTTTTCAATTGACAGGAACACAAGTTCCAACAGTTCCAAAACCGGCTGCTGCAGGAATTCCGAATGAAGCAGTTCTGAATGAAGATGTTTTGACAAAAGCTGCTGAGTCAGACAGCGAATCGATGATACAGTAAGCATTCACAAATGAAATTATTTAAACCTCCACGCTTGACTAATTGGGTTTTCCCGAAGTTAAGGTGGAGGTTTTCCATTTCCGAACCAACCGTATTCATCACATTCGACGACGGACCGAACCCGGAAATCACTCCATTTGTTCTCGACCTTTTGAAAGAATACAACTGGAAAGCCACTTTTTTTTGCGTGGGTCAAAATATCATCAAACACCCCGAATTGTTTCAGCGCATTATTTCGGAAGGACATGCGATCGGCAATCACACCATGAAGCACTTGAATTCAATTAAAACGGAAAATGAAACCTACCTGGCTTCTTTTCGGGAATTCGAGCGAATGCATCCTACCACGTTATTCCGTCCGCCTTATGGTAGAATAAAACCGAGTATTGCCAAAGAAATCGGAAAGACGCACCAAATTATCATGTGGTCCTGGCTGTCTTATGATTACGATCTGAGTATAACTAACGAACGCATCCTTTCAGAAGCGAAACGCATCAAAAAAGGAGATATCCTGGTATTGCATGACAATCCGAAGATCACGGAAAGACAAAAAGAATTATTGCCTCGATTATTCCGGTTATTGCGAGAAAAAGGATTTGATTCGAAGCTTATTTCTGCTTCGGTTTCTTATAAATCGGGACGGTAGAACAAGGTTCACCATACATGATGCTGGAACAAACCGGTTGAACTTTTACCAAAAATTGGGACATCGCCGCTTCCGGATTGGGAATGTCCGAACATCCCTTCACAATCAGCTTCCCATCTGTAAATTGCTCGATATCCAATTGCTCGATGCTCAACTCCAATGCTTTCTGTTTTGCATCAGCTTCAGTACCGATTGTAACGGAATCAGCAATTCCAACCAACTTAGAACTTACCAGCATAAATGCCCAGGAAGGTAAAATCGCATCTACGGAACAAAACAGGTAAACATGCTTTCCCTGGAATTGATTCCAATCAAAATTCTTGACATAGTCACGGAAATCCTTTTCTTTCAGAACTAATCCTTGCCACAGGGACGGTTCGAAATCAAAACCTGCAAATTCAGAATTATTCGGACAGTATTCTGCCAGATCCACAGCGATCAATCCACTTTGTGCTACCTTATTTACAATCTCAGACATGCTGTAAAATTACGGATTTCTCTCCTTCCGATTCGGGAAGATGTTAAACTTAGACTTCCAAATACTCATTTTAACAAAAATTAGTGAAACTCATCTTCCGTTTGCCTTACATTTATGCCCGATAAAAGTGAAACCATGAAACACGCGATTTTTTTAGGACTGGCAACTGTATTAGTACTAGGTTCTTGTTCTTCCCCTGAGAAAAAGATTATTTCCATTGAGAAAAAGGTGGTTTATAAAAAATTGGATCCTGTTCATGCTGATCGTAAACTCGCAATCGAGGTTTCCGGTATGACGTGTGAGCATGCATGTGGCGGTTCTATCCGTATGGCTTTGAAAGAAACCGGAGCCGTTGATCGCGTTTCCTATGATTTCGAAACCGGAAGAAAGACCAATACGGCTTACATCACGTTTGACAAATCAAAGATTTCTGCTGATAAGATCGTTTCCATTATCGAAACCTTGAACGACAAGCAATTCACAACAGGAAAATCGACTTCCACGGATCTGGAAGAAGAAACAAAATCAAGCAGTCCTTCTACAACGACAACAACCGTTACAACAGAAACGAAAACGACCAAAGTCGATGTGGAGGTTTCTGAAACATCTTGGGAAATACCCAATATTTTCGAGTTTTTTTCTCATTTGGTCAACTAAAAACGATCGCTATTTGTAGTTTTGTAGCATGAAACTGCAATACCGCATTATCGGGGAAGGAAAACCGTTAATTATCCTTCACGGACTTTTTGGTTCTTCAGACAACTGGCAAACACATGCCAAACGTTTCTCCGATTATTTCCAGGTTATTCTGGTAGATCAGCGCAATCACGGTCACACAGACTGGAGCGATGAATTTGACTACGATCTGTTAGCCGCCGATTTGCACGAGCTCATTACCGATTTAAAACTTGAAAAAGTAAACCTTCTGGGTCATTCCATGGGTGGAAAAACGGTCATGCGTTATGCCCAGCTTTATCCAAACACCATTGAGAAGCTTATTGTTGTCGACATGGGAGTCAAGGGTTATCCTCCGCACCACCAGGAAATTTTAAAAGGAATTGATGCGGTGAATGCTTCTGCAATGGATTCCCGCTCTGCTGCCGAAGCGATATTGCTTCCTTTTGTTCCTGAAAACGGAACCAGACAATTCCTCATGAAGAATCTTTATTGGATTGAAAAAGGAAAACTGGCCTGGCGCATGAATGTAAAAGTTCTTGAAAAAGAGATGCCGAACATCCTGAAAGCCATTCCCGACCAGGAAGTCCTGGTTCAGACCTTATTTATCCGTGGAGCCCTTTCCAATTACATATTGGACGAAGATATTCCCGACATTGAAGATCAGTTTCCCGATTCCTCTTTTGTAACGATTGAAAATTCCGGCCATTGGATTCATGCGGAACAACCGGAAGAATTCATGAATGCAGTTTTGGAATTTTTGTTGCGGTAATTAGCGAACATGAATTTGAATAGGTAAATTATACCAGGATTTCACTGCTATACCTTTCAGTTTTCCGGGTGTCCATTTAGGCATTTTTTCCATCACCCGAACCGCCTCCTTATCGCATTCCGGGCAATCTACCATTCCCCGTTCCACCCTGACATCCGAAACAGATCCATCCTCCAAAATCGTAAACTTCAGGCGAACTTTACCTGATATCCCAAGATCCTCGGCAATTTGCGGAACGTGATAATTGTTCCGGATATAATTCATTAAAGCCACACTTCCACCGGGAAATTCGGCTTGTTCGTCTACATAAACGTAAACGATGGATGAATCCGGGACAAATTCTTTTTCCTCATTTAATCTTTTTACAATCGATTCCCCGCTCATGGAAAAAACTTCATCATATTCCCGTGGAAAACCAACCCCTTTTTTTGACCGGTAGCTATTTTCCAGTTCAAGCAATCGATCCGCAGCTTTCTTGCTTTCAATCCTCAAATAAACTACCCGTTCTTTGTATTGCCTCAATTGTTCCGAAAGAACATTGCATAACGAATTTAATTCCTTCGTGCAGAACTCCAGATTCCGCTTACTTTGTTGATTAATTGAAAGAACAGAATCTGATTCCCGAATCTGATTTTCCAGCCATTTATTCTGAATCTTCAGTTTCTCATCCGGAACACTTTCTTCATGAAATGATTCATAATGAGTCTTACAAACAATCAAGTCTTTTTTCAAATCACTTGCAACTTGGTATTTGGGCAACCTAACCTGGATAATACTGGAGATCCGATGATCATTTAAACGTGCTAAATTTTCTTGGTCAAGAGTAAGGCACATTTCCAAACTAAAAATCTCTTTTTCCACTTCCGGAAACGAATCCATAATCTGAAGATATTTTTTACCCACACCATTACGGAGTTCTTCTGCAAAATCATAAACCACCTGCAACGAGTCAGAACTTTCCCTGCGGGAGTTTAGTTCCTGTTTCAGAAATTCATTCTTTTTCTTTTTAGACTGTGCAAAGGTTGAGGCTACCGGAAATAAAATCAAAAGAAACAAGATGACGAATCTCATGGAATCATAATTTAAATTGAACCGGAAGTGTAAAGTATGAATTCACCACTTTCCCATTATCTTTTGCCGGAATCCATTTAGGCATGTTCCTAACCACGCGAATGGCTTCCTGATCGCATTCCGGACAATTAGACACACCTTTCATGATCTTCACATTGGAAATAGCTCCCTTATCGGAAACAATAAATTTCAGGTAAACTTTCCCCGAGATTCCCTGGTCTTTTGCCGTTTGAGGGTATTTGATATTTTCTACCAAGTATTTTCTCAATGCTTCCATTCCACCCGGAAAAGTTGCCGGTTCTTCCACCACATCAAAAATTTCAGGTTGCCGGGTTTCGATGTGCTCTAATTCTTTAGGAGCTGGAACCGCTCCAAAGGGTTCATCTACATCATCTTTCACAAGTGGAAAATACTTTTCGCAATTCTTATTGAATTTTTTTGGCTCCTTCAGGTAAGCTGTTTCCAGTTCCATCAATTTCTTATTCAATTGTTCATCGATGACACGGAGCTTTCCCGTTAATTCTGAATTTTGAGCCAAATTATCGTCAAACTGCTGATTCATATTCAAAAGTGAGTCAATTCCCGCCTGGTCAATTTGAATTTGGTTCATGCATTTTTGAGTTTCCCCGTTCAAAACAACCAATTGTTTAGTTATCCGCTCATTTTTCTGACCTGTCTTTAAATCTTTTAAGCGAACTGTATCCAGGTGTGGAAAATATATTTTATTCAGACTTACGGTTCTTAATCGTTTCATCCGTGAACCGGTTTGTCCTGAAGTTTGCAGCGTCTTTTTATCCAGAATCGCTGTGTAATCAACTTCAATATCATCCAAAATGGCAGTTTTTTCTTTGATCGATCTGAAAAGCTCCTTCATCCCGGTTTCCAAATTTTCCAATTCTCGAATTTTTCTTTCTGCGGAGATAAATTTGGTCTCCAAAACACCGTGTTTTACCCCATATGCGTTCTTAACAGAATCATATTTCTGCTGAGCGGTATTCATTTCGCCAAGCAACTGCGCATAGCGTTCTTTTTTCGACTGGGCTATGGCGCAATTGCTCAATATTACCAGCAGACTGAGTAAATAATTTTTCATAAACTACAATTTAAATACAATTGGTAAGGTGAACCAGGAATTCACCACTTTTCCATTAATTTTCGCCGGAATCCAATCCGGCATCGCTTGAATAACTCTTTTAGCCTCCATGTCACACGCCCGACAATCCGTAATTCCTTTCAGAATTTGGATAGTCGAAATTTCTCCTGTATTTGAAATAACAAATTTCAAATAAACCTTCCCAGAGATGCCTTGGGCTTTCGCTGAAAGAGGATAAACCAAATTTTCCTCAAAGTACTTTTTAAGGTCTTCCATTCCACCCGGAAAAGATGCAGGTTCATCAGTAATTTCAAAGATCTCAGGTTCCCGAACAGTTTCTACGGCTTTTGGAGCTACTATCATTGGTATTTCTGAATGACCGGCTCCATCACCTTCTATTATGCCATCAGATTCGAATCCAAAATCGGAAGAAGCTGTTTTTTCAGCAATTACTGGGTGCACATCCGGAAATTGCTCGTGGTATGCTCGTGAAAATCCGTTCGGTCCTTTCAAGCGGTAATTTTCTCGTGCAACTTCCATTTTCTTCAATAACAAATCATTTTTCGTTTCCAATTCCCGATTCAATGACTGGTAAACCAATAATAAGGAATCAATTCGCGGATAAAATGAAGTGATCTTTTCGATATAATTGCGCTGGGTTTGAAAATTGACGAGATTGAGTTGGGCATAGCTCTCATATTTCCGGATCAACAGGTCCAACTGCTTATTCTGCTCTTTCAACTTGTATTTATCCAGATCCAATTCGTCTGACGGGATAATATCAAACTTCACAAATCGATCCCTTGCTTCGCTCAAAGGTTTGATAAACCGCTTATAATCGGGGTAGGAATCAAAATCAGCTCCATTCGGAAACACGTCCCTTGTGTCGACCCCTAAATATTTCAAACTAGTTATCAGACCGGTAATCGAGGATGCTGTTTTTCTCAATTTCTTATCTTCAGGATACAGTAAATTCTTGGTTTTATTCCTTAGGTCATTGCGAACTTGTTCCAAAATGGTTTGATCCTCTAAAAAAGCATTTTCGGAGGAATCCTCTTTTTGCTGTTTTACCTGCAATTCAGCGCGCAATTGCTTATTCAGTTTTCTAGGAGACTGGCTGAAAGCAGGACAACTGAATAATAGAATTAAAAAAAATGAACAAGCTTTCATGCACGAAAGATACTAATCTGTAGGTGATTATAAAAACGTAGGGACGCCACACATGACGTCCCTACGTTTTTGAAATATTATATTTATTTCGATTGATCCAACTTCTTCACCATCGTTAGGATCGTTGCGATTCCTACCAAAGGTTCATCCGTGTCATCCAACATTTCAACCAGCCATTTTACAACGCCGCGTTGAATCAGTGTCTTCGGATCGTCCTCATTCGGAGTCACATCCGTACTGATCTTTTCCTTACATGTAAATCGGATGTGAATGTTTGCGCCTGCATACACCGGTTTGGTAAAGCGCAATTCATCAATACCGTAGTTCAGAAGTACCGGGTTAATTTCGTAACTATCCACGAACAATCCTGCCGAAATACTCATGATCAGGTATCCATGCGCCACCTGTTCATCGAACATGGTTCCGGCAAAATTGGTTTCCCGTTTATGCGCATAGAAATTATCTCCGCTCAATGCAGCAAATGCATCGATATCTTCTGCTGTAATTAACCTGCTTTCTGTAATCAGTTGGTCTCCGATCACCAATTCCTCGTAATGTTTTTTGAATGGATGGATGGAACTTAAATGCCCTTTCGCACCTTGTTGGAATTGCTGTGTGATCTCGGTAATCGTTGTCGGATGTCCTTGGATCGCCGTGCGCTGCAAATAATGCATCACTCCGCGTTTTCCGCCCATTTCTTCACCGCCTCCCGCTCTACCGGGCCCACCGTGAGTTAACAAAGGCATCGGGGAACCGTGACCAGTGCTTTCTTTCGCGCAGTCTTTATTTAAAACCAGGATTCTTCCATTTACGCAAGCAGCCTCCACTACGAATTCGCGTGCTTCCTTATCGTCTGCAGTAACGATGGTGGTTACCAAAGATCCTTTTCCCAATTTGGTCAATTCGATTGCCTCATCCAAATCCTTGTAAGGCATAATCGTTGAAACCGGACCGAAAGCTTCTACATTGTGAACATCCTGTTTGTCAAAAGGTGAATCGTTCAGGAACAGAATCGGGGAAAAGAATGCCCCTTTATCCTTATCCGCACCAACCACATCAAACTGATCCATGTTTCCATAAACGATCTTCTGAGATTTCGCCAACAATTCCACATTCTCCCGAACGCGGTCGACCTGTAATCTTGAAATCAACGCACCCATGCGGACACCTTCTACTTTCGGATCACCGATTGTTGTGGAAGCCAAGCGGGCAGAAACTCCTTTTTGGACTTCTTCGATGAAATCTTCGGGAACCAAAATCCGTCGGACAGCCGTACATTTCTGGCCTGCTTTAATCGTAATTTCTTTCGTTACTTCTTTCACGAACAGATCAAACTCTTCTGTTCCCGGAGCTGCTTTCCGGCCTAAGACCATTGCATTCAATGAATCTGCTTCCAGGTTGAATGGAACTGATTCCTCCAACAATCTCGGATGTGCTTTCAATTTTCTTCCGGTATAGGCACTTCCCGTAAAGGTCACCACATCTTGATTAGTCACATGGTCGATAATCCCACGTCCATGCCCGGAAACTAATTGTAAAGCTCCTTCAGGTAAGATTTTGGAATCAATGATATCTTTCACCATCGCCTCGGTAAGGAAGCTGGTGAACTCGGATGGTTTCACGACCGCCGGAACACCGGCCATCAGGTTCACTGCAATCTTTTCCAACATCCCCCAGATCGGGAAGTTGAATGCATTGATATGAACGGCAACCCCTTGTTTCGGAACCATGATATGGTGTCCGATAAACGACCCGTTTTTAGACATCGGAGCTGCAGTCCCATCTACATAATAAGGTAAGTCCGGGAACTGTCTTCTCAAGGAAGCATTCGCAAATAGATTTCCGATTCCACCTTCAATATCAATCCAGGAATCCACTTTCGTAGCTCCGGTCCAGGAAGAAACTTCGTAATAAGCATTCTTGCGTTCCATGAGGAAAAGAGCCAATGCTTTCAGCATACGTCCACGTTCCTGGAAAGTCATTTTTCGCAATTGTTTCCCCCCGACAGTTCTTCCGTAATTAAGTATTGCTTCATAATCCAATCCGGCACTTGAAACAGAGCCAATCTGATCACCTGTGATGGCGTTATAAATTTTTTGTTCTTCACCTTCACCGGCTATCCACTGACCACCTATATAATTCTTTACTTGTATCATCTTCTATTCCTCTGAAATTTCATTTCAAATATACAACGCTCAATCAGGACCGTTGCAAAACAGAGTAATTTCTTTCCAAATAATCTGTTAAATGAACCAAATAAAATAGTGTTTGTACAGGAACCCGAATGTCAATTGTTCATTTTGAGATAATATTGATTTGATTTTAACGTAACATTCCATAGAATCAATCATTTCTTTCGTTCAATTGATAATTCAGGTACTTAAAACGCATTTTGAAACATTTTGATAAAAAAGGCAACTCATTTCACTAAAAGGATTGAAACTAATTAAAACCTTTTTAGTATGTTTGAGGCTTAAACATGTAAAAAGTTTCAATAAAGACTAAATTATGAGCAAGACAAAAACAGGAGGAGGTTTTTCATCATTAGTTGCCTCATTATCTATTGCAATTGCATTAGGAATTGGATTTCTGATCTATTATTTCATTTTAGGGGATCCATCAAACTTCGTTAACGGAGATGTAAACGAACATCCAATTGACGGTAACACACTCGGTACTGTATATAAAGGAGGTATCATCGTACCTTTCCTAATGGCAGTAAACTTAGTTGTACTTATCTTTTCTGTTGAGCGTTTCATCAGTATTTCCAAGACTAAAGGTCGTGGTAACATCAACAAATTCGTTGAGGATGTAAAAGAATTGTTGAATTCCAATGACATTCAAGGTGCAATTGAAGAGTGTGACAAACAAAAAGGATCTTTGGCTAACGTAATCCGTGCCGGATTAGAGAAGTATGAGTCAGTTCAAAAAGACACTACTTTGGATAAAGAGCAAAAATCGGAAATTTTGAAAGCTGAGATCGAAGAGGCAATTTCATTGGAACTTCCTATGATGTCTAAAAACTTGGTAATTATCTCTACGTGTGTATCCATTGGTACATTGATCGGTTTGATCGGAACGGTATTGGGGATGATCAAATCATTCCAGGCAATGGGTGCAGGTACTCCGGATACAACAAAACTATCAATTGGTATCTCTGAGGCCTTGATCAATACGTTCTTAGGTATCTTCGCTTCTACATTGGCTACTGTTATGTACAACTTCTTTAACACGAAGATTGATCAAATGACACATGCAATGGATGAGGCAGGTTTTGCTATCGTTCAAAACTTCAACGCTAATAACTAATATCCGTAATTTACGGTATAAAACATTAAGGAATGGCAGACATTAAAACACCCAAAGGATCCCCATCCATCGACATGACGCCGATGGTGGATTTGGCTTTCCTCTTGGTTACTTTCTTCATGCTTGCAGCTACATTCCGTACAGATGAACCAGTTGAGGTTTCTATTCCATCGTCCATCGGAGAAAAAGATATCCCCGAAAAGACGCTGGTATTAGTGACTGTTGATAAAGGAGGTCGCATTTTCTTTTCCTGTTCAGGAGAAGAAGTTCGTAAAAAAGTAGTCACTCAAATGGCTGCTAAATACAAGGTTCCGTTGAGCGAAGCTAATGTGAAGGAATTCGCAAGAATTACAAGTATTGGATGCTCCATGAGCCAACTTCCACAATATCTTTCATTGGACGGCGAAGGAAGAAAGAATTTCCCTACAGAAACTGGGATTCCTTCTGACAGTTTGCACAATGAATTAAAAGACTGGATCAATTTCGCAAACCGCGAAATGCTGGATTACGGGAAGAAGACCTTTGAGGAGGAAAGTTCGAAGCAAAGTAAAAATCAACCGCCATTAAAGGCAGATGATTATAAACCAAAGTTTGTTTTGAAAGCGGCAATGGATGCGGAATATGTGCGTGTGAAAAACGCTATTGAGACCTTCCGCGACCTGAATTTGAACAACTTGAATTTTGTTACTTCGCAAGAAGCACAACCATTAGTTAAATAATATAACAAGAATAAGATGGCAGAATTAGCACAAGATGACGGCGGCGGCAAAAAAGGCGGTAAAAAACGTCCTAAGAAAGGCCCTGCACGTATCGATATGACTCCCATGGTGGATTTAGGTTTCTTGTTGTTGACTTTCTTCGTGTTGACTTCAACATTTGCGAAACCGAAAGTGATGAGCTTGGCATATCCTGCGAAAGAAAAGGACATTACTGAACCAGCTCCACCCGTTAACAATGCGATTACGTTCATTGTTTCCGATGACCGTTTGTTTTATTACGAAGGGGAGTTTTACCCAGAAGGGAATGCAAAAGGAAAACCTGCAACCCAATTAACAGAAACGGATTTTGGTCCAACCGGAATTCGTAAATTGCTTGCAGATGGGAACAAATTCGTTTTACGAAAAAAAGTAGAGCTGGACGCAAAATTGCAAAAGAATCAAATAGCTGATTCAATTTACGATAAAGAATTGAATGATGCGAAAAGAGACAATAAAGCGTTGAAAGTCCTGGTTAAAACAGATATGAAGGCCAAGACCAGGAACTTCATTGATGTTATTGATGAACTGTACATCGCATCCATCGGGGTGATTGCTCCGGTAGATATCATGAACAGCGAACAGGCATTGTTAGACAAAGCATTAAATAAATAATTATGTTAATAACAATCGTAATTCTAATAGTGGCAGGTATTTCGTTATACGAGTACTTAAGCTCTAAGAACTGGCAACAGGTAACTTCTGTGGAACGTAATGATATCGTATTTGAAGACCGCAACCACGAATATGGCGCGTATCAGATCCGAACCAATTATAGCCGCAACCTGATACTTGTAATGGCCGGTGTGATCCTGTTCATTGGAACGACTTTCGGGATTTATAAGTTGATTATGAATCTTCCTACGGAAAAACCAAAAGAAATTCCTTTGGATCTGACAGCATTTGCTGTGGATGCACCTTTAGACGAAGAGATTATCGAACCCTTGGAACCGGAAATTCCACCGATGGAAAAGACCATTCAGTTCTTACCTCCTGTGGTAACGGATGACGAAGTGACTACTCCTCCTCCTACTCAGGCTGACTTGGACGAAACAAAAGCTTCCAATACAACTAATGAGAACGAAGGTGATCCATTTGCGAAAGTAGATCCGACTCCTCCAAAACCGAAAGAAGAAAAGGTTGAGAAAAAAGAAGAGATCATTTATGATTTCGTTGATGAACCGGCGGATTTCCCCGGAGGTCGTGCAGCGTTGTTGAAATACTTGAGCGAGAATATCCGCTACCCGCAAGTGGCTCAGGAAATGGGGATTCAAGGAAAATGTTACCTGACTTTCGTCGTGAGTGAGAATGGTTATATCTCCAACGTGAAATTGAAAAAAGGGGTAACTGATTGTCCTGAGTGTGACGCGGAAGCAATTCGCGTTGTAAAAGGGATGCCGAAATGGACTCCGGGAAAGAATAATGGAAAGGCAGTTAATAGTGTCTTCTCTCTTCCTGTAACCTATAAATTGAATTAATTTATTTATTCTTAAATAGTCCCCCTCTGCTCAGCCGAGGGGGATTTTTTGTATTAATATGTATAAAAACGTCACATATATCGTTGCAGCATTCATGGTAATCATGTGCCTTATCTTTAGTTACTACCTGCTGTTCACTGATATTCTACTGAATAAAGGATTGTATGGCTTCAAACGCAATTTGTTTGTTGTCATTCTGCTGGTATATGCTTCATACCGGTCGTTCCGCTTATACACCGAAATAAAAAAAGACAGAGCACAAAAATAAGATTATGAAAAAGCTTGTTATTTTAGGTTCAATCCTTGTTTTGGGAATTCAGTTTTCATGCAATACCAATCAAACACCCGACGATACTCCTCGCCGCGGAAAGAAAACCATGTACCTGGATGAATCTTTTAAACCGTTCATCAAAACCGCTTCCGAGGTATTCACGGGTATCTATCCCGACGCTGAATTGAACCTGG
Source organism: uncultured Fluviicola sp. (assembly GCA_965650135.1). Lineage (GTDB taxonomy): Bacteria > Bacteroidota > Bacteroidia > Flavobacteriales_D > Crocinitomicaceae > Fluviicola. The sequence continues at coordinate 27,168 of CBFGNC010000005.1, read as the reverse complement.
TTTACACCAGCGAATCCAATGCAATGAAAGCCTTGTCGGAAGGAACGGCAAGAACCATCTTCACAGGACGGGATTATACCAAAGAAGAAAAGAAATATTTAAGATCCCGCAACATAACCGTTAACTCTGAAATCATTGCCCACGATGCAATAACCTTTATTGTCAACCTTGGAAATACGGACACCCTGCTTACTCAAAATCAAATCCGGGATTTGCTGACAGGGAAAAGTACTGTGTGGCCAAATTCTCAAAAACCGATCGAAGTTGTGTTTGACCGGGTTCAATCCGCCAATTTCAATTTCATGCTCAATTGGATCGGTTCGGATTTCGGAAAACAAATTCACGCAGCCAAAAACACCGAAGACCTGATCCAGTATGTTCAAGATAATCCGAATACTTTGGGTGTGATCGGATATAACTTCTTAAGTGATTTTGATGATCCGGAAGTCAAAACGAGATCCAAAAAAATCCGGGTTGTCGGAATCCAAGGAAATGACAACTATTACTGGAGGCCGAATAAAGCAAATATCATGGAGAAAAAATACCCGTTCCGCAGGTCGATCTGGGCAATCAATTCCGGAGCACCCGATGGATTGAACACAGGTTTCGTAACCTTCCTGAGCGGCCGACAGGGTCAATTGCTATTGGAAAAATGTGAACTTGGTCCGGGAAAAGGAACTCCAAGGGAAATCAACTTTGTAACTGAGTAGAAAGGGTTGAAACAGTTCAAAAGTTCAAAACAAAAGCCAAATTTGAACCAATTGAACCTTTTAACCCTTTGAACAATTGACATATCACTTCAATCAATAAAGCACACATTCAAGTCGATTAAAATGAAATAATCGTTAAGAAACGATACAGTTTAATCAGTTTGTACTAATTTGGCAAAGGAATTGTAATGCATCAATACGTTGAAAAGACAAAATAACATGAACAAGTTAAAACTATTCGTTTTTGCACTAAGTTTAGGAACAGTCGCACAGGCTCAAACATTGCAAGACGCAAACAAGAAAACGGAAAACGAGCGCTATGATTTGGCTCGTAAGGAGTATCAAAAATTAATTCAAGTTGATCCGACCAGCGTGGAGAACGCATTCTTTTTCGGGAATTTCTATGCATTGATCGGGGAAAAGGATTCCGCTATCACTTTATGGAGAAAAGCCGGCTCCATCAACCTGGAAGACAAGTTGGGAATGGTTTCTGCTGCGAAAGCACTTTACTTCTCGGGAGATACTACAACAGCCGGTCAACAATTTTGTGAGATCATCAAAAAGACAAAACGCAAAAATCCTCAGGTTCTTCACCGAATTGCAGAAACATATGCAACGGGTCCGATAAAAAACCTGAAAATGGCAGAAACATATCTGCGTGATGTCGTTCGTTTGGATCCGAAAAATTTGGATGCATATGTTTTGTTGGGAGATGTATTATTGGCTCAAAGCAGTTCAAATGCTACAGCTGCGACGGAACAATACAACAACGCTTTGGCGATTGATCCGAATAATGCACGTGTAATTGTTCGTAAGGCTCAAATTTACCAACGTGTTCAAAACTACAAATTGGCAAATGACGAGTACAAAAAAGCACAAGCTGCTGATCCGAACTACGCACCTGCTTATAGAGAAAACGCAGAATTAAATATGCTTTTTGATCAATACGCAGCTGCAATTGAGTGTTGGGAGAAGTACTTGAAATTGAATGACACGGACGAAGCTCGTTACCGTTATGCTAGTTCATTGTTCGGTGCAAAAAAGTACTGTGAAGCTTTACCTCAAATTGAAAAGATTGAGAAGAATGGCTTTGTAAACCTGTACACGAAACGTATGTTATTCTATTCATTGTATGAGTGCAATGAAGCTGCTGACAGCTTACAATATGTTCGCGCGTTGAGTGAAAGTGACAATTTCCTGAAAATTTCCCCGAAAGAAAAAATCATTTCAATTGACTACAAATATCGTGGATTGATCTACGACAAATTGGGTCAGGAAGAAAAGACAATCGAGCAATATTATTTAGCCGCTGGAATTGATACTGCAAAAGCTGCCGAATACCTTACGGATATCGCGAAATTGTACTCAGAGAAGAAAAACTATCCGAAGTTGATTGAGGTTTACACTAAGAAAATGGACCAATATCCTTCCAAAATGCAAGCTATCGAATATTATGACTTTGGTAGAGCGTATTACTTCGGTCCAAAAGACTATAAAATGGCAGACTCTATCTTTGGTCGTTTGGTGGCTACTTCTCCTACTTTCCCTGGAGGGCACTTTTGGCAAGCAAGAGCACGTGTTCAATTAGACATTAACACGAAACCTAAAGCATATTTGGCAAAAGATCAATATGAAAGTTTCTTAGCGGCTCTTACTCCTGAAGACATTGCTTCCGGTTCGTATAAGTCATATATGATTGAAGCGTCAAAATACCTGGGAGATTATTATGTGAACTCTCCTATGAAGGATAAAGTAAAGGCAGATGAGATGTGGAACAAGGTTTTGGAATTGGATCCGAATGACGCACAAGCTAAAGCTTACTTCAAGAAGTAATTTCTGAAATAAATAGATATTAGAATCCCTTCCGTTTCGGCGGAGGGGATTTTTTGTTTTATGCAATCGAAGAGTACCATTCTCAATTCATCGGTATCCTTCCTCCCACTTTTATCCCCCTCTCAAGGGCGATTGACTAGTAAACAGCACAAAGCTCATTTATCGGATCAATCTTACTTTTTGGCATCGCCCCAAAAAGTAACAAAAAGGTCTAGGCCTGTACTAAAGAATCTGCAAACTACGGGGCTTTACACGAAAGCATTCGAAACTTGTCCGCCCCCTAAGGCGGTTCGGACTTCAAACAAAGAATGCTTTTTTTCGCTCCATTCCCTTGTTTGCTAAGATTCTTCGCGTAAGGGCCCTTTATTCTGATCCTCTTTCAATTGTGAAAAACAAGTGTGCCTTATAGTAGGAAATCACCCTCCAAAGGGTCCAAAGGGGGAGGACAAATGTGGTGGATGTCTATGCAATAAAAAAGCCCGGTTCCATTTACGAAACCGGGCTTCATACAAAGTTTTTAACTATTTAAAAATAGTTGAAGCTTTTTCTATTTCTTTCCTATTGTCATCGCTTCATTCCATCTCAAAGGAATAATTGCTTTGTCCATTTTTGTTTGTGTGCTTTCCTGGAAAACGTCATTGAACATCAACCACATTTCCACCATTTGCATGTCATTCTTGGAACCACCTTCCATTTTTGCCCAACCAGCTGTAATCGATTCTGTTTTTCCTTTTTCGATCGGAACTACATCTGCTTTTGATTTAACAGTTGCATATACATTTCCGTCCGGCATTCTCATGGACATTTTTGCAGGCGAAGCAAAACCGATTCCTTCACCGTTATAAGTCACATTGAATTTCACTTCTGTTTTCGCAGTTGTTTTGGATGAATTCACCAAAACCACTTTAAAATTACCTGCAACAAATTCATTGGAAGCGATCGGTAATTTAAACTCAGGAGATTTGGTAGCCTCTTTCAAAGTTACTTTGTGAAAACCGTTGCATACAAAATTGAACGAACGTGCGTCATTCAGTTTATCACCTGTTGCTTTCAATACCCGCTTCTTGCTGTCGTAAGGTGCAATCAACAATTTATCTTCCTTAAAACTCAATGGTTTTCCGCCCATTTCAAACTTCCCTTCTTCCGGAACATACAAAACCCAATCACTTGTTTTATTGGTAATTGTCATTCTGAATTTAACTTCTTTCGGAAGTGCAACAATGTTGTCGATTTCTACTTTGTAAGTATCTGTCTCAAAAGTAGTGTCCGTGTAAAACACTTTTTCATATTGTCCGAAAACAGTTCCGGACAGAGCCATGCTTCCAAGGAAACCTGCCATCATTAATACTTTCATAGGTTATAAATTTAATTTTTTGCCAAACTTACCAAATTCGTGCCAATCAACCCACCGCAACATCCCGTTTCACAGAATTCAATTGCGTAATCACCTTAAAAACACGCCTCTAGATTCACTAAATTCTCACACCCTACCGTTAAATAAGGCATTTCAACAGATAAAATTCTTTTGAAAAAAGGTATTCAAAGTATTATTAGATTAGAATATAGTAAAACCAAAAAGGCCTATTGGATTTACGTTTAGCTAGATAATAAACTTAAAAAAACCAAATCATGGTACTTACACTTTCAATCATGTCAATCATCGTAGCTTTCTCGCTCTATGATTATTTCTCTTCCAGATCCTGGCAAGCAGTGACTTCGAAAGAGCGCAACGAAACCGTATTCGAAAATCGGAACAAAGAATACGGAGCATACAAAAATCGCAACGATTATGACAAACGTCTCATCCTGATATTTTTAGGATTCACAGTCGGAGTCGGTGCATTATGGGGAGCTTCCAACTTGTTCAGACCATTGGAACAGAGAAAAGATCCGACTTTAATTACGGAAAATATTACTGAGTTATTTAAGGATGATAAAGTAGTTGAAATTCCTCAGCCGGAAATAATCGAACAACCTGCAGCTCAATCTTTAGCAGACATCACAGAATTCCGTGAAATTGTTGCTTCAGATTTGCCTGACATTCCACCTGTTGAAATTGTGAATCCTGAAACACCTGTTGGAACTCAAACTCAAAAGGGAACAGGAGATATTTGGACGAATCCCGTAATCACAACAATTGGAACAGGAACTGGTGGCGGCACGCCTCCTCCTCCACCAACTGGCGATCCAATAGACATTGTCGATGAACCGGCTTTATTTCCTGGAGGAATGGATGCATTACGCAAATATATTGCAGATAACATTGAACTGGATATGATTGATGGAACAGCTAAAGTCTATTTGAAATTTATAGTGGATACGGACGGAGGTATTTCAACCGTAATGGTTACGAAATCTTCCGATGATTGCAAATCATGTGAAAAAGCAGCGATCAAAGTTGTCAAAGGGATGCCAAAATGGACTCCGGGAAAAGTAAATGGTGAGCCGGTAAGAAGTTATTATAGACTTCCTATCAATATCAAATAAATCAAAAATCCTTTCTTCATAATCGAAAAGGGTGGGTATGCTTCGGCTGCTCACCTTTTTTGTTTGTGGGACTTCGAACTTCCTTAATTCTAAAATTTTAGGAAGTTTATTTCAATAAAAATTGGATAAAAAAATAAAAACCGTACCTTTGCGCCAAATTAAGGAATACACTTAAAAGGCAACAAAATGTCCAAAATTCAAGGAAAAATATCACAGGTTATCGGACCGGTTGTCGATGTAACATTCGACAAAGGCATGTCACTTCCAAACATCTATGACGCATTAGAAGTGTTCAAAACAGATGGAACAAAAGTAGTACTGGAGGTACAATCACACGTTGGAGAGAATTCTGTTCGTGCGATCTCTATGGACTCAACTGACGGATTCCGTCGGGGAATGGAAGTTACTTCAACTGGAAGCGCTATTAAAATGCCAATTGGAGATCAGATCAAAGGTCGTTTGTTCAACGTAGTTGGAGAGGCAATTGATGGAATCGGATCTGTTGACAATTCAAATGGTTTACCGATTCACCGTGAAGCACCGAAATTTGAGGATTTATCAACTGCAACTGAAGTGTTATTTACAGGTATCAAAGTAATCGACTTGATCGAACCTTACGCAAAAGGAGGTAAAATCGGTCTATTCGGTGGTGCCGGTGTAGGTAAAACAGTATTGATCCAGGAATTAATTAACAACATCGCTAAAGGACACGGAGGTTTATCCGTATTCGCTGGTGTAGGTGAGCGTACTCGTGAGGGGAACGACTTACTACGCGAGATGTTGGAATCAGGGATTATCAAATACGGAGAAGGATTCCTTCATTCTATGGAAGAAGGTGGATGGGATTTATCCAAAGTTGATTTGAACGAAATGAAAGAGTCTAAAGCTACTTTCGTATTCGGACAAATGAATGAGCCTCCCGGAGCTCGTGCACGTGTAGCACTTTCCGGATTGACAATGGCAGAATATTACCGTGACGGTGATGGTGAAGGACAAGGAAAAGATATCCTTTTCTTCGTTGATAACATCTTCCGATTCACTCAAGCCGGTTCTGAGGTATCCGCACTTCTTGGTCGTATGCCTTCCGCAGTAGGTTACCAACCAACATTGGCAACTGAGATGGGTGCGATGCAAGAGCGTATCACTTCAACAAAAAGAGGATCTATTACATCTGTACAAGCGGTTTACGTACCTGCAGATGACTTAACGGATCCGGCACCGGCAAATACATTTGCTCACTTGGATGCAACAACAGTATTGTCACGTAAAATTTCCGAGTTAGGTATTTACCCGGCTGTAGATCCATTGGATTCCACATCCCGTATCCTTACTCCAACGATTTTGGGTGAAGAGCATTACAACACTGCTTCTCGTGTAAAGATTACTTTACAACGTTACAAAGAACTTCAGGATATCATTGCTATCCTTGGTATGGATGAGTTGTCTGAAGAAGACAAAATGATCGTTCACCGCGCTCGTCGTGTTCAACGCTTCCTTTCTCAACCATTCCACGTAGCTGAGCAATTTACAGGAATCCCGGGTTGTTTGGTTGATATCCAGGAAACAATCAAAGGTTTCAACATGATCTTGGATGGTGAAATGGACAAATATCCTGAAGCAGCATTCAACCTGAAAGGAAGCATCGAAGATGTGAAAATTGCAGGGGAGAAAATGTTAGCTGAAGCTTAAATAGACGAAAGACATTAGACAAAAAGACTAAAGACAAAGGACACAAAAAGTCTGTGGTCTTTAGTCTTAAGTCTTTAATCTCAAGAATATGCAATTAGAAATTATCACTCCGGAAACTTTAATCTACAAAGGTGAAGCAAGTGCGGTTCAATTTCCCGGATTAGACGGATCATTCCAGGTACTGAACAACCATGCTCCGATTATCTCCGGGTTAAGCGCAGGAACAATCAAAGTGGACCTGGTGGAAGCTTTTAAGGTTACCCCAAAAACAAATCCGAACATTACTGCTGAAAACCATGGTAAAATCATCCATGTTGCAATCAAAGGTGGTGTTGTGGAAATGCAAAACAATAAAATTATCGTATTAGCTGAATAATACGTAGTAATAAACCGAAAAAGAGGGCTCGCCAAAGCGAGTCCTTTTTTTGTTAAGGTCTGTTATAAAACGTATTTTTGCACCAATACATAAGATTCTTTAATTATTTTCGTTCTGTAATCATGAATCTGCAGGATCAAATAGATTTGACAAACGTTCCGAAGCACATTGCTATCATTATGGATGGGAATGGACGCTGGGCTAAAAAACAAGGGCAAGAGCGCCTATACGGTCACTCATTCGGAGTAGACTCGGTTCGTGCTTCCCTGACGGCATGTAAAAATATCGGGATCAAATTTATAACCATGTATGCTTTCTCCACCGAGAACTGGAGCAGGCCCCAGGACGAGGTAGAAGGATTGATGAACTTGCTGGTTTATACCATTGCAAACGAAGTAAATGAATTGAATGCTCAGAATGTTCGCTTATTGAGTATCGGCGATACCGACGGATTACCGGAAGATTGTCAGAACGAATTATTCAATGCAATTGAATCAACCAAAAATAATACAGGAGTAAATCTCGTTATTGCACTAAATTATAGTTCAAGATGGGAAATCGCTGAAACATTTAAAGAATTGGCGGCTCAAGTGAAAGAAGGTAACCTCGAACTGTCAGCAATAACACCCGAGTTGATTTCTGCTACGTTGTCGACTAAAAACATTCCTGATCCCGAGTTACTGATCCGGACAAGCGGTGAACAACGTTTGAGTAACTTCTTGCTTTGGCAGGCAGCTTACAGCGAATTTTATTTCACCCCTGTTTTGTGGCCAGATTTTCGCGAAGAGGATCTATACAAAGCAGTTCTTGATTATCAGTCAAGAGAAAGACGTTTCGGAATGGTATCCGAGCAATTATAACATATTCTATGAAAAAATCCCTATCAATTTTATTTCTTACGTGCGCCCTATCGTCTTTTGGACAAATCGATCCAACAGATTCAACAGGTGTAAACAATACTATCGATAAAGGGGATTCCACCAAATCAACCGCCACTACAATCGGTGGAGGTTTGGATTTCAACTACGCAAAAGCAGAAAAGTACATATTAGGGCCTATTCGTATCGATGGTGCCGACAATTTCGACCCACAAGCAATTAAACTGATTGCAGGATTGAAACAAGGAGAAAGCATCACCATCCCTTCAGATCGCATCAGCAATGCGATTAAAAACCTATGGAATGAGGGTTTGTTCTCCCAAATCACAATTGAAGCCGAAAAGGAAGTAGCCGGAGTTATTTACCTGGTCATAAAACTGACACCCCGACCAAAACTTTCCCGCTTCCGATTTACCGGTGTTTCAAAAAGAGAAGTTGATAAGATCCGGGAAGAAATTGATCTGTCGTCCGGGCAGACCATCACTGAGAACCTATTATTCAAAACCAAAAATAAGATTCGTGGTTACTTTCTTGAAAAAGGATTTAACAATGCCCAGATCACCATCACGCAAATTCAGGACACCCTGATCAACAACTCCGAAATATTCTTTATCGATATCGACAAAGGAAAGAAAGTTAAGATCAAACATATCATCTTTGACGGAAACACCTCTGTGGCTCCATGGAAATTGCGCAAAGTCATGAAGGATACCAAAAGAAGATCCATCATGCGTGTTTTCAAACGTTCCAAATTCAATCAAACGGCTTATGGAAGGGATAAGGAGGCCGTTTTGGACAAATTCAGGGCAGTTGGTCTGAGAGACGTTCAATTCACTACGGATTCGGTCTATAAGATCAACAGTCGAAACATCGGCATTTACCTGAAAGTGGAAGAAGGCCAGAAATATTACTTCGGTGACATTTCATGGATCGGGAACACGAAATTCAGCTCAGGAGTTTTAGATACCGTTTTGGGAATCAAATACGGTGATATTTATGACAAGCCGCTATTGGAGCAACGTCTGAAACAAAGTCCGGACGGAAGAGATATCACCTCCCTTTACATGGACAGAGGATATTTGTTCTTCCACTTGGAACCGGTAGAAACGGGTGTTAAAGACAATCATATCAATTATGAAATGCGTCTTATTGAAGGAAAAGAAGCACGTGTTAAAAATGTGATCATTAAGGGTAACTACAAGACAAACGAACACGTAATCCGTCGTGAGATCCGTACAAAACCAGGCGACTTGTTCAGCCGGAACGACATTATCCGTACTCAACGTGAATTAGCTCAATTGGGTTATTTCAATGAGCAAGGATTCCAGGTAAACCCAATCCCGAATCCGCAAGACGGAACAGTTGATATCGAATACGTGGTAGAAGAAAAATCTGCGGATCAGATCGAACTTTCAGGTGGATATGGTGCCGGGCGGATCATCGGAACACTTGGATTGACTTTCAGCAATTTCTCAGTTAAAAATATTTTCAAGCCAAATTCGTGGAGCCCGCTTCCAACAGGAGATGGACAACGACTTTCAATCCGTGCGCAAACAAACGGAAGAATCTATCAAGGATATAACTTCTCTTTCACCGAGCCCTGGTTAGGTGGAAAGAAACCGAATTCATTTACGTTCTATCTGAATCACACTTCTTTTTCATCCAGTTTGACACTGAAGAAACGCGCTCCCAATTACTCCGGAGTAGGAATAACAGGAATGGGTATCGGATTGGGAAGACGTAAAAAATTCCCGGATGATTATTTCAGTGCATACTATGAATTGGCTTATCAATATTACGATGTACGCAACTATTCATCTTTGTTCCCAAGTTTCAACGACGGGTATGCGAACGATATCAGTTTGAAATATGCTTTGCAGCGAAACTCGATCAACTCCCCTATTTATCCTACGGAAGGGTCTAAAATTTCATTCACAGCAAAAGGAACGCTTCCCTATTCTTTATTAGATGGGAAAAAAGATTTCAGCACTATGTCTGCTCAGGAAACATTCAAATACCTGGAGTATTACAAATTGAAATTTACGTTTGAATATTATTTGCCATTGACACCAAATAAAAAACTGGTTTTGATGCCACGTATCGGATTCGGTTATATGGGTGCTTACAACAAAGCGAAAGGATTGACTCCATTTGAGCGATTCAACTTGGGAGGTAGTGGGCTTTCCGGTGTAAACCAATTCGGAGGCCGTGAGATCATTGCCTTGAGAGGTTACGACGATAATGCCTTGTCCTCCAATGGTGGAGATCCGATCATTGCGAAATACACCATGGAATTACGTTACCCGATTTCCCTGAATCCACAAGCTACATTCTTTGTATTGGCATTTGCAGAAGCAGGAAACACATTTACAAGTTTCAAAACCTTTAATCCTTTCAATGTGAAACGAAGTGTTGGTGCCGGTGTACGTATCTTCCTCCCGATGTTCGGTATGCTTGGATTGGATTACGGTTGGGGCTTCGACAAATTGGACAAGCACTCTTCCGGTTATGGTGGATCAATCGATCAATCTATCGATTCGAAAGGTTTCTTCCCTAAATTCACATTCACCATCGGTATGAATCTTGGTGAGCTATAAACAATAAAAATGTTATCTTCGTCGTTCTTTCAAATTTCGCCTATGAAAACTCTGGTTCTATCTTTCTTAATGGTCTTTGGCATGACCTTTGTCAGTTCCGCTCAAAAGTACGGCTATATCGACTCCGAATTCATTTTGGGTAAGATGCCCGAATACAAAGAAGCTAAGGAGCGTTTAGACAAATTAGCCGAACGTTGGACTAAAGAAATTGAGGAGCGTTATGAAATGATCAAAAAGAAAAAGGAGAATTTTCTAAGAGAAGAAAGTTTATTACCTAGCGAAGAGAAAACGAAACGTGAAGCGGAAATTGAAACATTGGAATCTGAAGCTATGCAAATGCAACAAACACGCTTTGGAGTTGCTGGAGATTATTTCCAGAAAAGACAAGAATTAATCAAACCCATTCAGGATAGAGTTTATGAAGCAATGCAAACAGTTGCCTCAAAACGAAATTATAGTTTTATCTTTGACAAGTCAAATCAAAGTAACCTGGTCTACGCCGATAGCAAATTCGATCTAAGTGACGAGGTTCTTCGAGAAATGGGTGTCAGCACCAAATAGTAAATTGATAACTAAAAAACAAAAATGAAAAAAATCCTATTTGCCCTAGCACTAACTGTATGTGCAATCGCAACTACACAAGCTCAAACAAGGATTGCGCATGTGAGATCTCAAGTATTATTGGATACAATGCCATCCAGAAAAGCTGCTATTAAAGAAATCAAAGATATCGAAGCAGCAGGTTTGAAAGAGTTGAAAGATGCGGATAGCGCTGTTCAAGTTGCTTATGTTAAGTATCAAAAAGATGCTCCGGGAATGTCTGAAACGGTAAGACAATACGAAGAAAACCGTATTCGTCGTATGCAACAGAACCTGGAAGAGCGTCAACAACAAATTGATGCTCAATTGCAATCAATGACACAAGAAATGAATGTAGTTATTCTTGATCGTGTTAAGAAAGCAGTGAACCTGGTTGCGACAGCTAAGAAATTCAATTACATCATTGATGAAAGCACAACACTTTATTCAGCCGGTGGAATCGATGTAACGAACGATGTGATCGTAGAGTTGTTGAAACTGGAAGCAGAAGCTAAGAAAACAGGTAAATAATACCTTTCATAAATTTAAAAACGGGGTGTAAAATTTTACACCCCGTTTTTATTTAACACACTTTAATTACCATGGTAATTAATAAGATCGTATCTTTGTAAGATGAAACGCCAATCATTTGTAAAAGGTATGTTAGGATTTGCAGCACTTGGTGGATTGACTTCTGTTAGTTCACTCGGAAAACTATTAAAGGAAGAGGATTATTCCTATCCTGTGATATTCATTGGTCATGGATCTCCCATGAATGGAATCGAAGACAATCATTTTTCCAGGCAATGGAGAAATGAAGTGCAGCATCTTCCAGATCCGAAAGTCGTCCTGGTGATTTCTGCACATTGGTTAACGAACGGAACCTATGTTACAGCTATGGAAAAACCTCAAACCATTCACGATTTCGGAGGTTTCCCGGACGAATTGTTTGCCGTTCAATATCCTGCACCCGGAAGTCCTGAATGGGCGCAACAGACAAAAGAACTGGTGAAAAGTACCACTGTCGAACTGGATCATGAATGGGGTTTGGATCACGGCACCTGGACAGTTGTACGACATATGTATCCGAATGCTGAGATTCCTGTCATCCAACTTTCCATCGACTACAACAAACCGGCAGCATACCATTATGCGTTGGCACAGGAATTAAAATCCCTTCGCAAAAAAGGTGTACTGATTATCGGAAGTGGTAATATGGTCCATAACCTGAGAATGGTGGCTTGGGATCAACTGAATACTCCCAATTATGGGTATGACTGGGCGATTGAAGCAAATGAAACATTCAATAAACACCTCATCGATCGAAATCACCAGGCATTGATCGATTACAACAAATTGGGGCAGTTCGCCCAATTGGCGATTCCAACTCCGGACCATTATTTTCCGCTCATCTACAGTTTAGGACTCTCCAATGAGAAAGATGAGATTACAATATTCAACAACGAATTGGTTGGCGGATCCCTGAACATGACTTCCGTCCGATTTGGGTAAAACAGAACGATTGTGTACATTTGATGCATGTCAGTGAATGGTCCTATTGGTGTTTTCGATTCCGGATACGGTGGCTTAACCGTTCTGAAGGAAATTCGGGAAAAACTACCTGAATACGATTTTCTTTATCTTGGGGATAATGCCAGGGCACCTTACGGATCAAGGAGCTTTGAGGTCATCTATGAATATACCTGGCAAGCCGTTCAGGCACTGTTTGACAGAGGATGCTCCATTGTCATATTGGCTTGTAACACGGCATCTGCAAAAGCATTACGCAATATCCAGCGAATCAAACTTCCCGAATTACATCCCGACAAACGCGTTTTGGGAGTCATCAGACCGAGTACCGAAGAGTTGGACAAACACACCAAGACAAAACATGTAGGTGTTTTGGCAACGGAAGGAACAATTCGTTCGAACAGTTACCAGATCGAACTTGCCAAATTTGCTCCGGACCTCATTGTCAACCAACATGCTTGCCCGATGTGGGTTCCTTTGGTTGAAAACAATCAATTTGATACTCCCGGAGGAATTTACTTCATTCAAAACGATCTGATCCAGCTCCTTGAAAAAGACCCTAAGATCGATACGATCTTATTGGCCTGTACACACTATCCTATTTTACAGGAACAACTGCAACGCTTGTTGCCTGAACACATCGAAGTATTAGCACAGGGGAAAATAGTAGCAGAGAGCCTGGCGGATTATTTATTTCGTCATCCGGAACTGGCCGATAAATGCACCAAAACGGGTTCAGTGAAATACCTGACCACAGAAAGTGCCAAAGATTTCAGCGAAAAGGCTTCCTTGCTGATGAATATCGAAATACAGGCTGAACACTTAACGTTACATTAAACCGAATTCCTTGACTTTAGAAATAATCGGATATTTTTTAGCCCTTTTTGTGGGACTTGTACTTGGAACTCTCGGAGGGGGTGGTTCCATTCTTGCCGTTCCGATCCTGGTTGTTTTTTTTCAGATGCAGCCTCAAAATGCAACTGTCTACTCCTTATTTATTGTAGGGGTTACGTCCCTATTCGGAGCTGTTCAACATTTCAAATCCAAATTGATCCATCCAAAAAATGCTTTATTGTTTGGAATTCCGGCTGTAATCAGTATTTCGTTAACCCGTTTACTAATTGTCCCGATCATACCCGAAATCATTCAATTGGGTGAACAAATCGTCTTCAAGAAAGATACTTTTATCATGTCCCTATTCGCAATCCTGATGATTCTTGCATCTATCCCCATGATCAAAGGTCAAAAAGAACTTTCTTCGGGCAAAAAGAACAGACCTATCATTCTTGTTATTTTCGGACTTCTTATTGGATTCATCAGTGGTTTGGTTGGCGCCGGTGGTGGATTCATGATTATTCCATCCCTTTCGATTTTCATGAAAGTTCCTATCAAGAATGCCATCGCGACATCTATTGTCATTATTGCAATCAATTCCCTAAGCGGATTTACAGCAGAGTTATTCACTCCCCATCTAAAACTGAATTGGGTGATTCTCCTCGGTTTTACCTTGATTGCAACAGCAGGATTAATCGTCGGATTAAAACTCAATCACAAGATCCAGTCTGCCAATCTGAAAAAAGGGTTCGGGATCTTTGTCCTTCTGATCGGAATTTCGATTTTAGCAATGGAGATCATCTACGGCCATTAAAACAAGAAGATGTTCACGCTGAACTTGGCAGTAATATTGTTTTCAACCTTCGGTGAAATGACTCCTCCGGCATAATGATAGAATCCTCCTATTCCAAATCCAACCCTGCTGAAAATCAACAAACTGTTTGCAAGAATCCCCGTTTCCGCGTATCCCTTATCCAACGAGTTGAAAGCTATGGAATGACGCCCCATATCTTCTTTGCTCCCATAACCAACCGCATGATGAATTGCAAACTGCGGTCTCGTCCATTTCCTGTTTGTTTTAATCGCTTTAAAGTCAAAACGTGTGAACAAGGCTGCCATCTTGGAAGAATAGTAAGTTGACGCGATCATCGTCTCAAAGGAGTTTGCTGCAGATAATTTCCACATTCCTCCGGTACCTTGACCTACCTGTTGCAATAACAAGGGAGAATCACCTTCGACAGCGGTTCCCATTAAAACGTAAGTCAGTTTACCAACTGCCCGGACAGGTACTATCTGTTGAATACCCGCTGTTATACGTGTATAATCAATCTTGGCAGCTGTCACGCCTGGTAAACTCTTCGTCACTTTCAATGTAAGGATTGGCCACTTGGATCCCAGGGAAACCCGTTTCGTTCCCAAGGACATCACTTTATCACGGATGGCCCAAGTCAATTCCAAAGATGTTTCAGCAATATCATAATGATCGATAGAACCCATTTCCGGATTGGACCATTGGTACCGGTAACCCTCAGTAAAATTGATTCGCTGATACGAACCTGACAGGCGGAATTTCATTCGTGGAAAAACATATCCCGAAAAGGCAATTTCACCAATTCGCTGCTTGTCCATCTGGCGGATATAAATATTCCTGTAGAAGGAGTTCAACTGGGTCACTACCGGTTCGGAAGTCAAGCCGGTTCCGCCGCGTTCAACAATATCCTGCTGGTACCTTGCTTCGAAATCAAGGAAGTATTTCGGAAACAGGGTTACTTTTCCATATCCCCCATATTTCCACATTTTGTCCTTGAATCCATATGCAAAATAACCTCCGACACGGAAACGTTCAGATAACTTGTCGCTCGTTTCTAATCCAACACCCAATCGGAAACCTTCATAATCCCTGAAATTCACCAACCTCAAAATATCTGCTTGCAAATATCCCAGCGGAATCTTTCCCTGCAATAAAGACTGAAGTGTTTTCAGCTTCCCTTCCAGGTTCTCTTTTTCAGAAAGGCTGTCCACAAAATCATACGTTCTCAAATCCTTGTTGTCCAAGTCGTACTTTCTCTTTCCTTCCCAGTGCGTGCTGTCCTTACTGTTGGCATCCCGTGCAGTTTCCACAAAGACGGCATTGAACCGTTCGTCCTTGAGATCCGCATCCAGAACGACCTTATCAATGTAAGTATTTCCTTTCCCAACCAGGTAAGCATCCTTTATCTTGGAGGTGAATGACAATCCCGGGGCTTTCACTTCAGTTGACAACTTGAATGGAAACCATTTTTTTCCTTCCAGGAAAGTATATTCCTGGATGATCCGTGGATGAATCCCTCCTTTATCCTCTGCCGGTTCCGCATCTACTTTTTCTACTGCATATCCCCTCGTATTGATATACAAAGTTCCTTTCATTCCTTCGAAATTCTTATCTCTTCTCGGTTGAAAGCGGATAGTGTAGGTGGTATCACCGGGAGCTGTAATTGTTGTGTCATCCAGGATAAAAAGGTAACGGCGAATGGAACCAAGCGCCAATGGATTCAGATACGAACGTCCAAGTATGTCGAATTGGTTGTCATAAAAATTGAAGGATTGCAGTTCATTTGCGAAAGTCGAGAACATCGGGTCTGAAAAACCGGAAACACGGTAAGCACTGATCACTTCCTTCTCCTTGAAAGGTGGTTTGAAAAACTTGGTGGAGGTGCTTTCCAATAAGAAGATGTGTTGCTGGTCAAAGAATTTTCTCAAATCTATTAAATTGGTATCTGCAGTCGTATCCGAAATCTGCGCCAAGGCATCCTGGTTGATCGTAAATACGAACTTGCTGTAGCTGTCATATTTAAATGCAACATCCGATTTCGGGTGATTTTTCTTTCTATTCTCGATGGCCAATTCCATGATACGCTCTGCCGGATTGACACCCGGAAGAATCACAACCTCATCAATTTCACTTGCCTGCTCGCTCATAAAAACAATCATGTTCCCTGTAATTTCGATTGTCGTGTCACGAAAACTCGTCATTCTCAAAGTGACTTGGGAGTTCCCCGGAGGATTTTCAAATCGACCATCCAAATCCGCTAAAAAAGGTTTCCCAACCTTAGGATAAACTTTCACAAAAGGAATAGGAGCATGAGATACATCTTCCTGTATTTGAATTTGCTGTGCGAAAAAGAATTGGGATATAAAAAGGGTAAATAAGCTGAGTAAAATATATTTCATCTGGTTCATTGTCTTATCTGTAAGACAAACTAAATCAAAAAAAGTTACAGTTGATCAAAAAAAACGAGAAGTTTCGTTGGACTTCCGTAAATTCGCAAGGCAACATGAGCACTTTTAAGGATCAGCGAAATATCATCAAACATCTTAACTTTCAGCGCGTTTGGAATATGGTCATGCTTCGTTTTTCCTACGGCTTGGCTCGTCTGTTCAAAATTCAAAAAAACTGGGGAAACCCCTTCGCTTTAAGTATCGAACCCACAACCGCCTGTAATTTGGGTTGTCCTGCTTGCCCGAGTGGTTTAAAGGCTTTCAGCAGACCCACCGGGAAAATTGACCTGATCAATCATCAGAACTGGCTTTCCCAACTTTCGAATTCGGTTTTCTATATCAACTATTACTTCCAGGGCGAACCTTTTTTACATCCGCAATTCCTGGATCTCATCAAGGAAGCGAAACAACAAAAGGTCTATACCGCTACTTCAACCAATGCACATTTCATAGACGAGAAAAAAGCACGGGAGATTGTAGCCTCAGGATTGGACCGGTTGATCATTTCTATTGACGGATTGACACAAGAAACGTATGAATCCTATCGTGTACATGGAAAACTGGAAAAAGTGATTGCAGGATCCAAGGCCCTGGTTCAGGCAAAAAAAGAGGCTCAAAGCAATACCCCGCATCTGATCTTTCAATTTTTAGTTGTCAAGGCAAACGAGCATCAGATCTCGGATGTCCAGGAATTGGCGACAGAGATCGGCATAGACGAAGTACGTTTCAAAACCGCCCAAGTATACGATTACGAACACGGCAATGAACTGATTCCCGACAATGAAGCCTATTCCCGTTATATAAAACAGAAAGACGGAACTTATCGCTTCAAGTACAAGGGCGGGAACAGTTGCTGGAGAATGTGGTCGTCGAGCGTCCTGACTTGGGACGGGCAAGTTGTTCCATGCTGCTTTGATAAGGATGCGCATCATACTTTGGGAAGTCTCCAGGACCAACCGTTCAAGACCATCTGGAAAAGTCCTGCTTACCGCTCATTCCGGAATTCGGTCCTGCAAGACCGGAATTCCATTGAGATCTGTACCAATTGTTCGGAAGGCGCGAAAGTGTGGATCGACTAACTGATAATGTACAATGGAGAATTGAAAAGGTTTTAAGAGATCCTTCTTTTCAATTTTACATTATCAATTTTCAATTGTTTTTATCTTTACCGATAAAAACAAGGTCATGTACGGAAAAATGAAAGAATACCTTTCCGAGGAATTGAATACAATCAAGGAAGGTGGAATATTTAAGAAAGAACGCATCATTACATCTCCTCAAGGAGCAAAAGTACATGTAAGTTCAGGTGACGAAGTGGTCATTATGTGTGCAAACAATTATCTTGGACTTTCATCTCATCCTTCTGTCATTCAAGCTGCGAAAGATGCTCTGGATACACACGGCTTTGGAATGTCATCTGTTCGTTTCATTTGCGGGACCCAGGATATTCATAAAGAACTGGAAGCAAAGATCGCTAAGTTCTACGGTACGGAAGATACCATTCTTTACGCTGCTGCTTTTGATGCAAATGGTGGTGTTTTCGAACCGCTATTCGGGGAAGAAGATGCGATTATTTCGGATGAATTGAACCATGCTTCTATCATTGACGGAATCCGTCTGTGTAAAGCACAACGTTACCGCTACAAACATTCCGACATGGTTGACTTGGAAGAGCAGTTGAAAAAAGCACAGGCACAACGTCATCGAATCATTGTTACGGATGGTGTTTTCTCAATGGACGGGGATATTGCCAAAATGAATGAGATCTGTGACCTGGCAGATAAATACGACGCGTTAGTAATGACTGACGAATGTCACAGTGCAGGATTTATCGGTAAAACAGGTCGTGGAGTTCCCGAATACCACAATTGTCAAGACCGTGTGGATATCATTACAGGAACATTGGGTAAGGCTTTAGGCGGAGCAATGGGCGGTTACACGACCGGCAAAAAAGAAGTCATCGAAATGCTACGTCAGCGTTCAAGACCTTACTTGTTCTCCAATTCATTAGCTCCTTCCATCGTTGGTGCCTCCAATGTAGTATTTGACATTTTAAGTTCAACAACTGAATTGCGTGATAAATTAGAGTCAAACACGAAATACTTCAAGGAACGTATCCTGGCTGCCGGATTTGATATCAAACCCGGAGATTCACCAATTGTTCCGATTATGTTGTACGACGCAGCATTGTCACAACAATTTGCAGATAAATTATTACAAGAAGGTGTTTACGCAATCGGATTCTTCTATCCGGTGGTAGCAAAAGGGGCTGCTCGTATTCGTACTCAGATTTCTGCGGCACACAGTATCGAAGATCTTGACAAGGCAATTGCCGCTTTCATCAAAGTTGGAAAAGAATTGAAGGTGATCCAATGATACTATTACCAAAAAACATACACGTAGGGGCGCGATTAATCGCGCCCCTACGTGTATGAAAAAAAACCATTGGTTCAATGGAATAAAAACTATCTTTGTGCGCTAAAAATCTAGTGCATTCAAGTTTGTATTAGTAATCGAACAATTAACAAAGAAAATCTATGACAAGGTCTTTACTTGTTTTATTTTGCGCGGTATTCACGCTATCTGCCTTCGGGCAAATCAAACGCGATGTATCTGGTTATTACCAAGATTACAGGACAAAAGGCCCTTCAGAAGAAGTTCCGGTTCAATTGGTCAATAAGGAAACAGGAAAAACCTATCAGGCAGTTACCGACGAAAATGGTAAATTCCTATTCAAGAATGTTGCATTGATTCCAAATGCGGATACGACACTTTTTGAATTATCCGTTTCGAATAAAAAATACAAACAAGAAACCTTCCTGATCAAAATTGATGCAGACCATACCGGCGAGTACAAAATGGATCAGAAAAACCCGTTTAAGACATCTACGAAAGTTACCTGGATGTTCAATTGGGGTGATTGGAACGGAAAAGAAAATTACTGGTCGCATTTCGCTGCAAAAGCTGTGTTGGTCATTTATGGATTTTGTTTGGTATTGGTATTCATTTACTCCCTGCTTCAACTTTCCCTGTCCATTGCCTATGCGAAAAGCAAACGGAATAAGTCACAGGAAGTAAAACCGGTTTACAATCCGGATACAGCTCTTACGGTTACCGTTCAGCTACCGATGTACAACGAAATGTATGTTGCCGACCGGATCATTGAAGCAGCGGCTGCATTTGATTACCCGAGAGATAAGTTTGATATCCAGGTGCTGGATGATTCAACGGACGAAACGAAAGATCTGATTGCAAAAAAAGTGGCGGAAGTTGCTGCACGTGGAATTCGCATCGAGCACATTCACCGTACTGATAGAACCGGATATAAAGCCGGTGCGTTGGATTCTGCCATGAACAAGGTCCAGGGTGAATTCATCGCTATCTTCGATGCCGATTTCGTTCCTGAAAGTGACTGGTTGCAACGTACCATGCCTTATTTTGAGACAGACGACAATATTGGTGTTGTTCAGACACGTTGGGGACATTTGAATAAATCATACTCTTTATTAACTGAATTACAAGCATTCGGATTGAATGGTCACTTTGCTGCAGAGCAAGGAGGTCGCAATGCTGCAGGACATTTCATCAACTTCAACGGAACAGGTGGTATTTGGCGCAAAAAATGTATCGAAAGTGCAGGTGGCTGGGAACACGATACACTAACAGAAGATTTGGATTTGAGTTACCGTGCCCAGTTAAGAGGCTGGAGATTCAAGTACCTGGAAGATGTGGTTGCTCCTGCTGAATTACCGATTACGATGTCTGCCCTGAAAGCACAACAACACCGTTGGATGAAAGGTGGAGCTGAGTGTTTCGTGAAAATGTGGAAAACCATCCTGACATTCAAGAACGTCCGACTTTCAAACCGTGTTCACGGAATGGCGCATTTATTCAATTCGTCTGTATTCATGTTTATCCTGATCATGTCCCTACTGAGTTTGGTGGTATTGCAGATCAAAGACAGTTTCTCCGATTTGAACTACGTAATCCAATACGGTTCTGTTTTCATCCTGAGCACTGTTTTCCTGATGTACTACTATTGGTTGGCATACCGTGACAAGACAGCTAATAAATTTACTTCTTTTATTCGCTTCGTTGGTCGTTTCTTTTTATTCCTTACGGTTTCATTAGGTCTTTCCTTAGCGAATACAATTGCAGTACTGGAAGGTTTTATGGGAATCAAGAGTTCGTTCGTCAGAACACCTAAATTCAACGTAAATAAGAAAACAGAGTTCAAAGGAAACAAATACGATAAGAAAAGTATTTCCCTGATTACGATCGGAGAAGGAATCCTGATGTGTGTATTCGGATTCACGGTGGTGAACAGATCCATTTACGGAGATTTGGGAATGGTTCCTTTCCACCTGATGTTGACCATCGGATATGGGATCGTATTCTTCAATTCACTGAAAGAATTGAGAAGAAGCTAAGATGATAATCAATAATAAAAGTAGGGGCGCGACGCATCGCGTCCCTACTTTTATTAATCTGGCACCAATAATTTATTGAATAAACTTATAATTCTCGATCCACGTGGAATCGCTTACATCGTAAAGCAATTTCCAGAAGCTGGTATCCACAATGTAATCGAAATCCAATTGTTTGATGTGGTATCGTTTTGCCAGGTATTCTTCCTGTTTCAGGCTCGGTCTCATCTTATTCAAACTCCATCCCGCCTCATTCTTCCCAAGGAAAGGCCAATCGGAATAGCGAATTTTCCACAGGCTATCCAGGGCAGGGCAATACCCGACTTCTGCCCGGATTGTATCGTTCACAAAAACACCACCGATCACATGATTCGCTTTGAAATAGTCAATCTTACCCGGATTAAAAGGGCTTGGCCAATAACCGCTCAGGACCTTGATAAATTCATCCTTGCTGGTATAGAACCGTTTTGCTCTCAGGATACCGTCATCCGAATACTTCATCGCAACAAAACTGACCACACTTGAATTCGCGCCTGTCGAGATCCGCGCGCCAAATACATACCGGTAAGTTGGCGGTTTCACTTTCGAAAATGAAAACGAGAAAAGAAGCAGCAAAAACAGTACACAATATTTCACATCACATTAAACGCAGGTTTTGCAAAATATGTTTCCGATAGATGGAAGAATTTAATTCTTTGTGAATCAGTAAGAATAAGATTTTAAAAGATATCTAATCAAACCGAATCACTTTAGTCGGAGTCACTACCGCATTCAGGCGGATATCGGTTGGTAAGACGTCTGCTATTTTAGGTTCCAAGTCGAAATAATGCAAACCGATGAACAGGCAATTCGGGGCGCATTTCCGCAAAAAGCGGTCGTAGAATCCTTTTCCATATCCGACCCTGTTTCCCTTCACATCTGCCGTTAACAACGGAACAAAAACGATGTCAAATCGATCTGCGGCGATCACTTTTCCCTTTTTGGGTTCCGGAATGCCTTTTTGGTTGATTTCCAACTGATCGGTAGATTCAAACAGGTAATGGCGCATTTCCATCGTCTCGAAATTTGTTTTCGGAATAGCCACCGTTGCGCCGACTCCCATTGCTCTTTCCCACAGGAGGTACGTATTCACTTCACGCTGCCTTTCAATAGGAAGAAACAAGGAAATCGTTTTTTCCGACAGCTGAAAGTGTGTCAAAGCTTGTTCAACAATGGTTTCTGAAAGGCGCTCGATTTCACCGGGTGAAAGTTGAAGCCTCATCTCCTTATATTTTTGACGCAATTCTGCTTTTGTCATACCGTTCTTTTGAACCAAACTCCTATACGCCAAATGAATGGTTCATTTCTTTTGGGAGAATTTCTTCTGTTTAATTTGTGAATGCTTATTCCGATTTCCTGAACTAATAAACTCAGATTCAATAATTCAAGCAATTTCCGGCTAAATTAGTTGAAAGGCAGTAATTAAACAAAACTCACACGAATTTATCTTCAAACAGTTTTTTTAACAAAAAAGCAATCCTTGTTCACCCAACGCTTTCTGTAAGTGATTATATTTACACCGTGTATAAAAGTTTGCGTCTTATTTCCATCCTTTGTTTTTTGTCACTAGCAAGTAATTTAGTGGGCAATTTGGTATGGACTTACCTGGAGCACAAAGAATCCGTTAGTTTATCTTCAGATGAAGAAGACGACGATTCGGAAGAGCGGGATACAGATACGGACGAAAATAACCGAAGCAGTAAGCGCGGAATCAATTTATTGGAAGAAGAGCTGCATTTGGCTGACCACACAACCTTATCCACATTTGATTTCGACACAAATCTGGCGGAGAGAACTCATTTTTCTGTCATTACAGACAAAACCAACGGTTCTGAAAAAGCACCTTTGGATAATCCCCCCGAAATTGGAACTGAATTCAGCTAAGATCAATTAGTAGTTATTTCATTTTCAATTTTTCATGAAAAATTTATTCAAGACTTGGAAGCAGGACTTTCCTGCAGGCCTTGTCGTATTTTTAGTTGCAGTCCCGCTATGTCTGGGAATTGCATTGGCCTCCGAGGCTCCTGTATTTTCAGGATTGATCGCAGGTATTATCGGTGGTGTCGTGGTCGGAAGTATTTCCGGATCCGCCATCGGGGTTTCGGGACCCGCCGCAGGACTTGCCGCAATTGTAGCAGCAGCCATTGGCGATTTGGGTTCTTTTGAGATTTTCCTTGCAGCAGTAGTCATTGCAGGGTTCATTCAAATTATACTGGGTCTTATCCGGGCAGGTTTTATTTCCTATTATTTCCCGAATGTGGTGATTAAAGGAATGTTGGCGGCCATCGGACTGCTTATCATTTTCAAACAAATTCCGCATGCGGTCGGATATGACACCGATTTCGAAGGAGACGAATCCTTTTTCCAACCAGATGGTCACAATACCTTTTCGGAATTGTTTTACAGTTTGAATTACATTACCATCCCGGCTCTCATAATTTGTGTCGTATCTATCGGCGTACTTATTCTTTGGGATAACAAACGCATTCAGAAAACGTTCCTGAAGTATATCCCCGGACCGCTTATTGTGGTATTGATCGGAATTATCGCCACTCTTTCATTGCAGCACACTTCCTGGAATTTAATTCCGAAACATCGTGTTGATTTGGGCATCAGCGGTAAACCGTTCAAAGAACTATTCACTTTTCCGGATTTCACTCAGCTGGGGAATTACAAATTGTACCTGACAGCCGCTACGATAGCGATTGTAGCAAGCCTGGAAACCCTTTTAAGTGTAGATGCTTCGGATAAACTGGATCAGAAGAAACGGATCACTCCAGGAAACAGGGAATTGTTGGCTCAGGGTATAGGAAACATCGCCTCCGGGATGATCGGTGGGCTTCCGGTTACCCAAGTTGTTGTACGTACATCAGCTAACGTGAATTCCGGGGGAACGAATAAACTGGCAACTATCATTCACGGGATATTGATTGCTGTTACGGTTTTCTCCATCCCAACTGTTTTCAGCTTTATTCCTTATGCGTCGCTTGCGGCCATTTTGATCATGGTCGGATTCAAACTGGCAAAACCAAGCCTGTTCAAAAAGGTTTTTAAGGAAGGTTGGCTTCAGTTCATTCCCTTTATTGCAACGATTACCGGAATACTGTTTTCGGATTTGTTGATCGGAATCTCGATTGGGCTGGGAGTTTCATTTTTAGTGATTCTCTATTACAATTTTAAATTATCTCACTATCTTTCCGTGGACGGAAATGTATACAAGGTTCGATTGACCGAACACATGACCTTCCTGAACAAAGCATCATTGATCCAGACCTTATTGAAAATTCCGAATAACGTGAAAGTAATTATTGATGAAAGTGAAGCTAAATTTTTGGCAAATGACATCATTGAGTCAATCGAAGACTTTAAAATACGGGCAAAAGACAAAAACATAGAAATCGAAATTATAACACCAAATGAATTGGAACATGAAAGAAATATTTGAAGGAAACAGAACATGGGTTGAAGAAACATTGGCAAAGGACCCTGCATTTTTTGATAACCTGTCCAAAGGTCAAACACCGGAATATTTATGGATCGGTTGCTCTGACAGCCGTGTTCCGGCAAATGAGATTGTGAACCTTCCTCCGGGAAGTATCTTTGTTCAACGTAACATCGCCAATCAAGTCATCAATTCCGACATGAATTTGCTAAGCGTAGTTTATTATGCTGTGAAATACCTAAGAGTGAAACACATTCTGATCGTAGGCCATTACGGTTGCGGTGGCGTTGCAGCAGCAATGAGTAACAATAGTTTCGGTTTCCTGGACAACTGGTTGGTGAGCATTAAGAATGTTTACCTGAAACATCAAAATGAGTTGGATAGCATTACTGACGAGGATGAACGAACGGATCGATTGGTTGAATTAAACGCGATCCAACAATCCATCAACATGGCAAAGATCTCCTTTATCCAGGAAGAATGGAACCAGGGAAATCCCTTGGAAATTCACGCATTGGTTTACAGTCTGAAAGACGGAAAGTTAAGGGATATGAATACGTCGATCAGTAAAGCGACAGACTTGAAACCCGTTTTCCAGTTTTATCAATTTTAATACATGATTGAAGAAACAGTTGGTCAACTGACAGAACTTTTTGAGCCTTTTCGAAATGCCGGACGCGCGCAAACTTCGAGTGCATATATGAGGGATCAGTTTCCCTTTATCGGGATGCGGACCGAAGTGCGAAGAAATGCTCAGAAAAGTTGGATCGACTCCCTCAAACTACTGGAAGACCGAACACTTCGATGGTCAATCATTCGCGCTCTTTGGGAAAAAGAAGAGCGCGATTACCAATACGTTGCAATCGATCTATTGAATTCCTGTCCCAAAAAATTCTTTTCAGAAGATGATGCGGAAGAATTGGAATGGATTCTCAACTGCAAATCATGGTGGGACAGTGTAGATGCGATTGCTTCCAATTATTTGGGGAAATGGGCATTGGCTTTTCCGGAAAAAGCACGTGAAACGTTTGAAAAGTGGCGCTACCATGAATCTTTCTGGCTGCAGCGTTCCTGTTTGATCTACCAGCTGAAATACAAGGATGGGGTGGATATTACTTATTTGGAAACCCTGATTCAACAGATGAACAGCAACAACGAATTTTTCATTCAGAAAGCCATCGGTTGGTCATTGAGGCAATTATCGAAATACAATCCGGATGAGGTAGTACGGATCCTCGGGAATAACCCGATTAAAGGGTTGGCCTTGCGGGAAGCGAGTAAATACCTTCCTTAATTATCAATTATAAATGGGTTAATTATTAAGGGGAGGATCTTTCTTGATAATTATAGAATTGATAATTGATTAATTACATGTTACTTTTTTAAAACACTTCATTACATCTGAAAACCCACGACTTTGTTTAAAAAGAAAATCCATACTGTATTTAACGAAGCCCAGCAAATTGAACTCGCTCAGAAAGACCACAGGCACTTTGGTCCACTTTATGAACGCTATTTTGAACAGATGTTCCGATTCATTTTCAAACGGCTGGGAGGAAATGAAGAAGTTGCCGGCGACCTGGTGCAGCAGTGCTTTATGAAAGCAATGGCGAATATCACCAAATACGAAGATCGGGGACTTCCGTTCAGTGCCTGGCTTTATCGCATTGCGCAAAATGAAGTGAACATGTTTTTCCGAGCCGAAAAAAAGAACTATTCGGTTGAAATAAGTGACCGTCAGCTTTATTCAATCCTGGAGGAAAGCGGTGAGAGCTCTGTTCAACAAGAAGATTTAGACCAACTGATTGAAATAATCAATAACTTAGATGAAACTCAAGCAGATTTAATTGAATTACGATTTTTCCAGGAGCTCAGTTTCAAAGAAATTGCAGATATCTATCAAATTAGTGAAGCGAACGCTAAAATGAGAATTTATCGCTTATTGGAAAAAATCAACACAAATTGGAAACGCGAATCATGAGAAAATTTCAAAGAATTACGAACGAAAAATCAAAGGAACCTACCAAGGAACAAATGGTACGTTACAAGGATTTTGCCTCGCTTTCTCATAAATATGAGCGTTTGGCAAAACGTCCGAAGAGACCTTTGTACAAAGATCCCAAATTATTTTTGCTCTTACTGATAATCGGACTTATGTTCCTATTGGTATTCCTGGAATCTTAGAATCCCTCAATATCCAATTCCCGCATAGCTACAAAGGATTTCAGTACCCGCTCTCCGATTCCCGGAACGTCCACATGGATCAAATAAACTCCGGAAGCAACCGGAATTCCGGTCTTGTTCGCCAAAGTCCAGTCAATGAATGTCAGATCATTATCCTTCTTGAACTGATTGACCATTTTACCCGACATTGTATAAATCGTAACCGTACAAACTTCCGGTAGATTGACAATTTTAATCCGTTTATCCACCTTGTTACGCTCATACTCCGAGAACGCATAGTATGGATTCGGTACCACATTGATCAG
>CBFGNC010000004.1:0-315802 GCA_965650135.1 uncultured Fluviicola sp. | reverse complement strand
TTAACCTTACTCCTACAGGAGGTGTGGGACCATATACATTCAATTGGGCAAGTGGGCCAACAACGGAAGACAGAACAGGTCTTGCGGCCGGAACTTATTCGGTAATTATCACAGATGCCAATGGATGTACGGGAGGTGCGAGTGCTACGGTAACACAACCAACTGCAATCAGCGCAAGCACAGTAGTAACTAATGTTGCTTGTAACGGCGGAACAAACGGAGCCATCAATTTAACTCCGTCAGGTGGAACCGGACCTTATACTTTCAATTGGGCCAGTGGACCAACAACGGAAGACAGAACAGGCCTTGTAGCAGGATCATATAGTGTAACTATTACAGATGTGAACGGATGTACTGGAACTGCGAGTGCTACTGTAACACAACCAACGGCTTTGAATGCAACATCTTCTCAGACGAATGTTTCATGTAACGGCGGCTCAAACGGTACTGCAACTGTTAACGTAACAGGTGGAACACCTTCTTACACGTACTCATGGTCTCCTTCAGGCGGAACTTTTGCCAGTACAACAGGAAGACCTGCCGGAACGTATACGGTGACTATTACAGACGCAAACGCATGTCAGACGACACGATCGTTTACAATCACTGAACCGACTGCTTTGGCAGCAACTGCTGCAGCACAAACAAATGTAAGCTGTAATGGCGGATCAAACGGTGCTGCAACGGTTAGTGTAACCGGAGGAACACCTGGTTATACTTACTCCTGGTCTCCATCAGGTGGAACTGCTGCTACGGCAACAGGACTGGCTGCAGGAACTTACACCGTGACTGTTACAGATGCGAATTCTTGTCAAACTACACAATCCTTTACAATTACTGAATCAGCAGCTATCGCATTCACTGCAGCTTCACAAACTAATGTTGCCTGTTTTGGCGGAAATACTGGTGCTTTTGCAGTAAACCCTGCATTAGGGGGAGCCGGGGCATTCACGTATGATTGGGCGCCAGGGACACCTACAGGTGACGGAACGACTGCCGTAACAGGGTTGACAGCAGGAACTTACTCAGTAACTGCTACAGATGCTAACTCATGCACGGCTACGATCACATTTACGATCACACAACCTACTGCACTTTCGGTGACAGCTTCTTCGCAGACAAACGTAAGTTGTAATGGCGGATCAAACGGTGCAGTTGCAATCAATGCTGCTACCGGTGGTACTCCTGGTTATACGTACGACTGGGCTCCGGGAACACCAGTAGGTGACGGAACAACATCTATAACAGGAATCGGAGCAGGAACATATACTGTAACAGTTACAGATGCAAACGGATGTACGGCTTCTCAATCATTTACAGTGACTCAACCTACTGCTCTTTCAGTAACCGCTGCTTCACAAACAAACATTGCCTGTAACGGCGGATCAACCGGTGCTGCAGCAATCAATACGCCAACGGGAGGTACTCCAGGTTATACTTATGACTGGACCCCAGGATCTCCAACTGGTGACGGAACTATTTCCGTAACAGGATTAACAGCCGGAACGTGGACTTGTGATATTACCGATGCTAACGGATGTATGGCTTCTCAATCATTTACGATTACAGAGCCTGCTGCTCTTTCAGTAACAGCCGCTTCACAAACAAACATTGCATGTAACGGCGGATTAACCGGTGCAGCAGCAATCAATGCTGCTAACGGTGGAACTCCTGGTTATACGTACGACTGGACTCCGGGAACACCAGCAGGTGACGGAACAACTTCTATATCAGGAATTGGAGCAGGAACATATACTGTTACGGTTACCGATGCGAACGGTTGTACAGGTTCTCAATCATTCACAATAACAGAACCTGCTGCTCTTTCAGTAACCGCTGCTTCACAAACAAACATCGCATGTAACGGCGGTGTAAATGGTGCTGCTTCGATTAATTTACC
The DNA here is from genome assembly GCA_965650135.1 of uncultured Fluviicola sp. Lineage (GTDB taxonomy): Bacteria > Bacteroidota > Bacteroidia > Flavobacteriales_D > Crocinitomicaceae > Fluviicola. The sequence continues at coordinate 313,902 of CBFGNC010000004.1, read as the reverse complement.
GACAGGTGGAACTCCGGGTTACACTTACGATTGGGCTCCAGGTACTCCAACCGGTGATGGAACAACTTCCATAACAGGATTGGCAGCTGGTTCTTATTCTGTTATCACTACAGATGCTAACGGATGTATGGCGACTGTTTCATTCACTATTACTGAGCCTCAAGCGATAGTAATTACACCTACTTCACAAACGAATGTTTCCTGTAATGGAGGTGCTAATGGTAGTGCAAGTATTTTTATAAACGGTGGGACTCCAGGATTTACTTATTCTTGGTCACCTTCAGGTGGTACAAATGCGAATGCGAGCGGACTAAGTGCTGGTACGTATACTGTAACAGTAACAGATGCTAACGGTTGTGAAGCAACCCAATCATTTGTTATTACGGAACCAACTGCTTTAGATCTTTCTGATAACTCTCAGGTTAATATTCTTTGTAACGGAGCTTCAACAGGTTCTGCAACTGTAACTCCAACAGGTGGAACAGGAACATACACTTATTCGTGGGCGCCAGCAGGCGGAACAGCTCAAACAGCTTCAGGTTTAACTGCAGGTACATATACCGTTACGGTTACAGATGCTAATTTTTGCCAGGCTACACAAACCTTTGTAATCACAGAATCTGCTCCTTTAACAAGTAGTTTCTCTCATACAGCTTGTAACACATATACATGGGGAACCCAAACGTACACGACGAGCGGAATCTATACTCAAATATTGGCTGCTGCAAACGGATGTGATTCCACAGTTACACTTACTTTGACAATTAGTACAGAAATTACAAATACTGTTACTGAGAGCAATTGTGTTTCTTACACCTGGGCTCAAAATGGAATGACGTACACCACTTCAGGTTTGTATGTGGATACCATTCCAAGCGCTGGTGGTTGTGACTCGATTGTAACTTTGGATCTGACAATCAATACTCCTTCCAGTTCAAGTTCTTCTGAATTTTCATGTGGATCATATATGTGGGCACAAACCGGAATGACTTACACCATGTCAGGTGTATATATGGATACCATTCCAAATGCTGCAGGTTGTGATTCGGTGATCACATTGAACCTTACAATCGGTGGATCAAGCGCTACAGAGAATGTAACGGTTTGTGAAACTTATACTTGGAATCAAACTGGAATAACGTACACCGCATCAGGAATGTATTCAGACACATTGGTTGATGTAAATGGATGTGATTCGATTTTGATCTTGAACTTGACTATTACAGGAGCTCCTTCTGCAAGCATTACTAATAATGGTAGTACTTTGACTGCTTCCAGCGGAACAACTTACCAATGGCTTAATTGTAATGGTACAGTAGCAATTAGTGGAGCTACGGGTCAAACATTTGTACCGACAGCTAATGGTTCTTACTCGGTTGTTGTAACAAATGCAGCCGGATGTAGTGATACAGCAGCTTGTGTTGTAGTTACAGGTTTAGGTCTTGAAGAATTGGATTCTCAATCTGTCCAGGTATTCCCGAATCCGACAGAAAACCAAGTGACAATTACCATGACTTTTGCGACTGCCAACTTGGTTATCACAGATGTTCAAGGGAAAATACATTATACAGGTCAAATTTCGAACGGTCAATTAATTAATCTGGCTCAATACGCAGATGGGGTTTACTTCTTGTCTATTGAAACTGAGACTGGAAAAATATTGAAACGTATCGTTAAGAATTAAAACCAAGTTACTACTGGTTAAAGCGGCGGTCAAATTAGACCGCCGCTTTTATTTTTTAGATAACTTCCTATTTTCAGGATACCTGTTTTTTGTTTAACAGATACGAACAAAAGACAAATAACTCTAATTTAGCAGAGCTATGCCAAAGAAACAACCCTCTTCCAATAAGCAGTCACATTCTCAAAAGATGTCTGCCTCTGTTCCTCTAGTTGACAACTCGCTTCTAATCCGACGCAGACTTTTCTGGATATTGTCTATTGCAGCATTTATTCTGTTCATCCCCACTATTCAGCATGGATTTGTGCTGGACGATTTAGCTGTCATTGAAAATAACCGGTTTGTGCAGGAAGGTTTTGGAGGAATCCCCGATCTGTTCTCCACTTTTTACTGGAAAGGGTTTTGGGATGCAAATGCAGGATTGTATCGTCCATTATCCATGGCCATGTTTGCAGTTGAGTGGGCGGTTTCCCCAAATAATCCGGCAATACATCATTTTATAAACGTGCTTTTATATGCACTCACGATTGGATTGCTCTTCAAACTCTTATTAAAATTACTGCCCAATTATTCTGCTTGGGTTTCGTTCGCTATTGCTCTTGTTTTCATGGTACATCCAAGTCATACTGAAGTAGTTGCCAATATCAAAAGTCGGGATGAAATTCTCTGCTTCCTATTCTTCCTGCTTACTTTCCAAAGCATACTGAAAGCGAGAAGCGGAAAAACACTCGATACAATCAAAACAGTTCTTTTATTCTTAGCTTGTCTCTTATCTAAAGAGGCAGGAATCATGTATCTGCCCATTTTGGGACTTTACTTTTGGATGGTTCAAAAAGAATCGATTAGTTCTGTCTTAAAGAAATTGTTACCATTACTTATCATCACAGCTGCCTGGTTGATCCTGCATCAATCGGTGATTCATAACGATCCTACACCTCCTATTCAATATGGCTACCACGATAATTCACTTGTTGCATGTGAAAGCGGTTCGCGATACGCTACTGGAATCGGCATTTTAGGCCGTTATATGTTGGAAGTTATTGCCCCCTATAACCTGAGTTATGATTATTCCTACAACCAAATTCCTTGTTTGAGTTTCACTTCTCTTCCCGTAATCGGTACATTATTAGCTTTGATCCTATCGGCAGTAGTCATTATTAAAACACGCAAATCAAAACCTGAAATTGCATTCGGAATCCTGTTTTTCTTTATCACTATAGCCATGGTGACTAATATTTTCTCTTTAATCGGGACTACCTACGCCAATCGATTGACCTACGCTCCTTCATTAGGGATCATTATAGTCTTCGTAATAGGTATATTCACTTTATTCAAGACGCAACAAACTGAGAAATGGCAATCGGCTGTTTTATTGATTTTCACATTGGCAATTGTATTTAGTGTTCAGACAATCCGACGCAACAAGGTTTGGGAATCCAATGCGACCCTTTTCGCTGCAGACGTTCAAAACAGTCCGAACAGTGCACGCGTTCACTTCAATAACGGTGTTCTGAAAATGAATACAGATGACCTTGATTCCATAACAGCACGACAACAATTACTGGTTGCTGTTTCCAGTTTCAAAAAAGCCATTTCCATTGATTCACTGGATCTTGGTTCCTATACCGATTTAGGGGTCGCCTGCTTCCGATTGAATCAGTTTAAACAATCTGTTTTCTATACTCAAAAAGCGATCAGCCTCAGCCCAACTGACAATTCTTTATATAGCAACCTGGGAGACGCCTACTTCATGTTAAATGATTTTAATCACTCGGCCATTGCCCTCAAAAAAGGTATTCTTTGGAAAGACGCCACTTCTACCAATTACAAACATTATGGTATTTCCTTATTCAATTTGAAACGATACGAGGAAGCAATTCCTGTTTTCAAGAAAGGGCTTCAAAAATTCCCCAATGATACCGAAATGGCATCCAACCTTGGGAATTCCTACGGAGCTGCAGCTAAATACGGAGAAGCCGGTCAGGTATTTGAAACTATTTACACCAAAGATTCTACCAATGTGAATGCATTACGATTGATGGTCATATCTTATGAACAGGCAGGGAATCAAGCTAAAGTGGCTCAATATGGGCCGTTATTGAAATAATCCTTGTCGGTTAAGGAGCCGAAAAAATATTGAACCCAGGCTACTACTGGTAAAAGAGAGATTCGTTGTGAGTTCTCTCTTCTTTATTTAATCCGGTTCCAGTATTTTAGATAAAAACAATTTATGAATACTATTTCCTATTTTGAAATTCAATCATCCGATCCAACAAGGGACAAAGCATTCTATGAATCATTATTCGACTGGAAATTTGTAAAGGAAGAATCCGTACCTATCGAATACTATCGCATAGAAACAAATAACATGTACGGTGGTTTATTGAAACGTCCGGCCAAAATTCCACCAGCGGAATATGGAACGAATGCTTTCACCTGTTCCATTGAAGTAAGCAGTTTTGATGAAACGGCGGATTTAATCTTAAAATTGGGAGGTCGGGTAGCTTTACCCAAATTTGCAATTCCGGGAAGATGTTGGCAAGGATACTTTATTGATTTGGATAATAATACGTTTGGAATTTTTGAAGTGGATGAACTTGCAAAATAAAAAAGGGGAATTAATTAAAATTCCCCTCTTGCCTTAATTTACCTAAAAAATGATGATTTGATGATTTAGCCGGCGATTAATTTCAACAAGCGCAAATGCAGTTGAATCAGGGTTAAATTCTGCAATGCAATTTTGGTTGTGTTTGAAGATAGGTCAATTGAACTAATTTCGAATACCAAATCCTTTTGCTCCGGATAAGCGATTTTTAATCTTCCGTTTATCTCTTCTGTCAACTTGCAGATATCATCCCATTTACTTTGAATATTTCCATTCAAAACACGCGACATTGCTTCTTCTTTCGGCAATCTGGCAAAGGCTTCATCTTCGGGCATTGCATTGTATTCCCGCTCCGTTAATTGTGTAGAGCTTCTAATAATCAAGGATTTCAAACTGGTGATTTCCCGATTTAACTTAGCAACCTGTTTCTGCAATGCTTTCACATCTTCCTGATTTACTGATACAACCTTTGATTGGTCCATTTTCCGGACTTCCTCGTTCATCAAACGGTATGCTTGTCGGGAAGATTCTTCCACTTTGGTAGAATACCCCAAATTATACATCGCAAATAACAACCCTCCACATCCCATCATCAGGACAGAATTGACTGTTGTATTGAAACGCAGTTCAGGTCTTCTGACTCTTGTGAAGAAATACAGGGGAACATATACGAAGGTAAATGACACCAGGCCTGTAAGCATCAGCATATTTGCTCCCGGCCAATGAAGCATTTTGGCTAAAAAACCCAAAGAGGTAACGATTCCTACTAAAAAGCCGAAACTTAGAACCAACTTATCTGTTTTGGTTCCCTCGTCCCTGAATTTTAGGGCAATCATCAGTGGAAGAAAGATTAAACTGAACGAGGCGATTCCAAGAATGAAAGCTGCTCCTGCACCCGGCAGATGAAAAACTTTTAATACTGAACCCATCAGAGTTAATACAGCTGCTAAAAGTCCTGAAATATTTACTGTTTTTTTCATGGCGTAAAAATGTTTGAAGGTTAATAACAATTCTGTTTCCTCCTGAATTTCACGCAAGTTGTCGTTAAAAAATCGAGGCAAGAGCCCTTGAAAGAACTGGTCAAAGTTGTCTGTTTCAGACATTTCATTCTCAATAATACAGCACATGTGATCCAGTAGGTTCCATTGCAGATCTTCAATAGTAACCCCGCGTGCTTCAATTTCATGAAGAATAAAATCAACTTGCTCGTCCGAAACTCTAACCATTCCCAGTTCTTGGCTCTAAATCCAACAGGAACTTCATGGTATTCATAAAATCCACCAACTCGTTTACCTTCTCTTTGGCTGTCGACTGCCCTTTTTCAGTGAGCGTGTAATACTTGCGTACCCGTTTCCCTATGAACACTTCTTCCGTTTGCAATTCGCCTTGTGACTCAAGCGCATGCAAGGTAGGATAAAGTGCTCCTTCGGTAATTTGGATTTTCTCACCTGTGAGATCTTTGACGCGTTGGGTAATTTCATAACCGTACATTCTGCCATTGTCCTTAAGCAGATTGAGAACGATTGTTTTGAGCGTACCTTTTAAAAGTTCTGATGAATACATAGGACAAATATACATAAGAAAATTAGGTATACAAATTTTTACATAAGAAAGTTAGGTATTATTTTACTCAAAGAGTGAAATAATCTCATTTACAACAGTTTAACTCAATTCACTTATTGCGTTTTTTTCTTTTTCAATTAAAAAAATCGCAACCGCATCTTGTTTAAGGTCAACTTTTTCATTAAATTAAATAAGAAAGTGACTACTCATGGGAGCAAAAAAGAAACATATTTTCAGCAATGAGACAAACAGGAATGCCGAACTGGGATTAATCATATCTGCTTCCGCACGGATTGAAATTTTGGAATATCTGGATAATTATGGGATTATGAATATCCCGATGCTGGAGGCATTTATCCCTTTGCATCAAAAAACGATTAATCATCACGTAAGTTTAATAGAACGCAGTGGTTTGATTAAAGGACACTATTTGGGTAATAAGTATTTCTGGTCAAAGAACGAAAACATGCTTGACGAATGGGAGAAAATCCGATGGGCCTTCTCTTCCTAGGATAAGTGTACACTTATCCTTCTTTTACCCTGGTAATTAATTCATGGTTAGAATCGAATCCCTTTTAAAATCAACCTTCGAAAAAGATTTTTTTGCATCTTTTATACTATTTAGTACAGAATAGAGCATTCTCAGATTACTGAAAGAATTAATTTATATCTGCCGTATGAGTGAAATGCGATCGTTTAAACTACAGCCTAACGCATCTCATGGCTATTCTCCTTATCAAAACTCGAATCAACAGGTTCCCATAATTCGATTCGATTTCCCTCAGGATCCAAAATGTGGACAAATTTTCCGTATTCATACGTCTCCACATCATCGCAGATCACTGTTCCCATGGTTTGGAGATGAACCAACAAGCTTTCGATTCCTTCCACCCGGAAGTTGATCATTGCCTGTTGATTTTCACTACCAAAATAGTCGGTGGTTTCCGGAAAAACGCCCAATTGCAGGTAGCCTTTCGGATTCGAATTCCCATTAAACGCAAAGAGCACACCATAGTCATTCGGATTCAAGCCCAAAGCCTCTTTATACCAAGCTATCATTGATTTTTCATCCTTGAATTTGAAAAAGATCCCTCCTATTCCAATTGCTTTTCCCATCTTTCTGTTTTACATTAAAGATCACAATTTAATCATCAATTCCAAACCGGGTACTTTGAAAAAAGTTACTTTTAGATTATGACGAAGCAAGCGATTGTTATTGGGTCGGGAATTGCCGGAATTGCCAGTGCAATCCGTTTAACTCAAAAAGGATACTCCGTCTCCGTTTTTGAAGCAAATGATTATCCCGGAGGAAAATTGACAACCATTCGACTTGGAAACTACCGCTTTGATGCCGGCCCTTCCCTCTTTACACTGCCTTACCTGGTCGATGAATTATTTGAAGTTGCGGGTAAAAATCCAAGAGACTACTTCAATTACCAACAATTGGATCTGCTTTGCAATTATTTTTATGAGGATGGAACAATCCTACACGCATATGCTGACCAACAACGATTACTGAAAGAAGTCGGAAACAAACTGCAAATTGATTCTGCCCCTTTGAAAGAATACCTGGAACACAGTACGTATCTATTTGAACGGACCCGGCATTCATTTCTTGAAAAGTCACTGCATAAATTCAGTTCCTATATTTCAATGGATATCTTGAAAACAATTACTTCCATTCGAAAATTGAATTTATTTGAAAGTATGCATGAAGTCAATCAGACCCGGCTGAATCATCCAAAACTGGTTCAACTTTTTGATCGGTTTGCAACTTACAATGGATCAAATCCCTACAAAGCTCCGGGAGTTCTAAACAGTATCCCTCATCTCGAATTTGGAATCGGATCCTTTTTCCCGACGGAAGGGATGCACCACATCCTAAGAGCATGTATGAAGTTGGCAGAAGAACTAGGGGTTCAATTTCACTTCAACGAACGGGTGAAACACATTCAGGTTGCGAATAGAAAAGTAAACGGAATTGAGACTGAAAAAGGAAGTTATACAGCCGAATTGGTTATCAGTAATTGTGATGTGAAACAGACATACAATCAATTGATTCCGACCCAAAAGGCTCCCAAACAAACCATGAAACAGGAACCGAGTAGTTCTGCACTCATCTTTTATTGGGGAATCAGCCGATCATTTCCTGAATTGGATGTTCACAATATCCTGTTCAGCAATAACTATGAGGAAGAATTCAAGTCCATTTTCGAAAAGAATACAGTGAATGATGACCCAACTGTCTATATTCATATTTCTTCCAAAATCGTTTCCGATGATGCTCCCAAAGGCAAAGAAAACTGGTTCGTTATGGTCAATGTTCCCAGCGACCAGGGACAGGATTGGGAAAAGCTGCGCTTAAATGTCCGACAGGCATGCATAAAGAAAATCAACCGGATCTTAAGAACCGATCTGGAGCCACTTATCGAAAATGAAGATTATCTGGATCCGATTCGTATTTCGGAACGTACGAACAGTTTTGCAGGAGCACTTTACGGGGCAAGTTCAAACGACCGGATGGCTGCTTTTTTCCGTCATCCAAATTTTTCGAAAGTAAAAGGCCTTTATTTCGCCGGAGGAAGTGTTCATCCCGGAGGAGGAATTCCCTTGTGCCTGCTTTCGGCAAAGATCGCAACAGAACTAATACCGAATTAAAATCAATTCGGTATTCGGAACCCATAATTCGCGATTCGAATCAAAATCCTTATTTTGTGATACCAAAGTTACTTTTTCATTAATAACGGATTCCAGTGAAAACCATTTTACTTATCGAGGACGATGCCATTTTGAGTCGCAATATCAACGATGCATTGATGGAAGAACAACTTCAGGTTGAATCTGTGTACGATGGAAATATTGCTGAAAAACTATTGAAGAAGAAAAAGTTCGACTGTGTTATCCTGGATGTCAATTTACCCGGAAAAAACGGGTACGAAATCTGCAAAAACTTCCGGTCGTACAATACTCAAACGCCAGTCATCATGCTTACTGCTTTTGATGAGTTGGAAGACAAGGTTCAGGGATACGATTGTGGAGCAGATGATTACCTTACAAAACCGTTCTATATGCGCGAATTGTTATTGCGCATACAATCCTTGATAAAACGCAGTGAAACAGGAAATTCAAAGGATTCACCTGAAAATGCAGTGCTTCTTGCCGATGATGTGGTCATCAATCAGGCCACTAAGAAAGTTACCCGGAAAGGTCAGGAAATTTCACTTACACCTAGGGAGTTCCAAATACTTGTTAAATTGGTTTCTTCCAAAGGAGAATTGGTTTCCAAACAAGATTTGGTCAAGGAGATCTGGGGGAATATTGTGGATGCGAACACCAACACCATCGAAGTTTACATCAATTTCTTAAGAGGAAAGATCGACAAACCGTTCGGGAAACAAAGTATCAAGACAAAAATCGGCTACGGCTATTATTTTGACACGGAATGAAAATCAGGAACAAGATATTATTCTACTTCTCATTGATTATTCCGGCAATTACAGCTATTGCCTTCCTGGTCATTTACGTCTTATTTTCAGAAAACAGGGAAGAAAGTTTCCAGATGAGACAGAAGGAAAAAATCGCCACCACACTCGAATTCCTTTCAGACATCAAAGAATCCGATGCAGATATCATTGAAACCTTGGATCAGATCACCATCAACGAATTATATAACGAGAAACTGCTTCTCTTCAATAAGGATAAGGAACTGATTTATTCCAATATTGTTGATATTCCGGTTCCGGTTTCCAGAGACATCCTGATTCACTTGAATCCAAAAAACAAATGGATCGAAACAAAAGACGGTTTGTATGATGTCGTCGGAACCTACATTCACCGGAAAGGAAAGATCTATTATGGAGTCAGTAAAGCATATGACGATTTCGGGTACTCCAAATTACGTTATCTGAAATACATTTTATTCTTTACATTCATCAGTATCACCATTGTGATCGCCCTTGTTTCTTTCTATATTTCACGTAAGATCACCAACCCGCTGGAAAACATCACGACACAAATCGGTAGCTACGATTTTAGTTCCAACTTCCAACCTATCGCCTTCAAGGATACGCGAGATGAAATTGCAGTTCTGGCAAATGCTTTCAATGAGTTGATGACCAGGATGAATGAGGCTTTCGCCTTTCAAAAGCACGCTATTCACCACATTTCTCACGAGCTGAAAACGCCGATTGCAATTTTGGTTTCAAACTTCGAACGGATGGAGAAAGAACAGGATCCGGAAATTCTGAAAGCCCAAATCAAGAACCAAAAGGAAGATACACGCAGTTTGAGTGAAATCATCAATTCACTACTTGAAATTGCAAAAATTGAAACGGCTCCCGACCATTTCAACGAAACATTCCGAATAGACGAACTTATTTTCGATATTTCGGATAACCTGAAAAATGTATATCCTGATTTTGTCTTTTCAGTGGATTACCTAGAACCCATCAATGAAAGTCAATTGGAGATAACCGGCAATTCAAGGCTCATGAAAGCCGTTCTTTCCAACCTGATGGAAAATGCAATCAACTACAGCTCTGATAAACATGCTTCTATTCACATAGAAAGTCAAGGACAATTGGAGATCACTTTTGAGAACAAAGGAAAGATCCTGACCAAACAGGAAGTCAATTACCTTTTCAAACATTTCTTCCGTGGAGGAAACAGCAAAGGAAAAAAAGGATTTGGATTGGGTTTGGTATTTGTAAACAGGATCATTACAATGCATGGTGGTTCAATTACTTATGAGACTGAATCCAAAAAAATAAATCGCTTCAGGATTATCCTTCCTTAAGCTAAATTTTACCCGTTTTAAGTTGTTTTTAAGCTCCTGAAAGGTTAATTTGTACTTTATAAAACCAAGTACATGCAACAATTAGTAGCATCACTATTCCTGATTCTTCTGACATCAGTCGGAATTCACGCGCAAGACACTTTGCGCCTCAGCATCAGGAGGGCAGATAGTGTATTCCTGGCTAAAAATTATTATCTCCTGGCTGCCTCTATGGATATCGAAGCTCAGAGAGCCCAAATAATCCAAGCGAAGATTTATCCCAATCCCATTTTCACAGCAGACATCAATGCATATGATCCAGCAAATAACCAGGCATTCCATGTCGGTAAAACGGGTCAAAAGTCATTTCAATTAGAGCAATTGATTATCCTTGGAGGAAAAAGGCATGCTGAAATTGAATTGGCAAAAACGAATGTCGGAATAGCAGAATTGGAGTTCCAACAATTGGTTCGTGAACTCAAATTCCGGTTGCACAGCGATTTATATACCATTGGTCAACAGGATTTTCTTTTGAGAAAGTATGCCAATCAACTGAATTTGCTGGATACACTTCTGAAATCTTATGAAATCCAGGCAAACAAAGGAAATATTGCACTGAAAGAAGTGGTGCGTTTACGAGGTGCCTACATTCAACTAAACAATGACCGCGCAGAATTGTTTCAATCCTATATCCAAACGCAAACAGATTTGCAGATTCTCTTACAAACCAATTCCATTGTCTTACCTGATTCTACGGAAAGCGACCTGAGTCATTACCTCATCCCTTCTTCCGTCGGCGATATTCAAAGCACTGCAATGGAAAATCTTCCCGAATTACTTGTAATCAGGCAGAACAAGGTTCTTGCAGAGCAATATCTGAAATATCAAAAGCGTGCTGCAGTTCCAGATATCAACTTGTTTGCTTCCTACGATCAGCGTGGAGGAGCATTCAACAACCAGGTCAACGCCGGAATTGCAATCCCATTACCTTTTTGGAACAGGAACCAGGGAAACATTAAAACTTCCCAATACCGTTTGCAAGAAGCGGAGTACAACTTGTTGGCAAAGGAAAACGAGATTGTCAGCAGGATCAACAACAATTACGCTTATTATGTTCAAACCGTTTCCGAGTACAAAAAATCAACCGAGTTATACAACGATGATTTTGAAAAAACAGTAGAGGGAATGACGGTGAATTTTCAAAAAAGGAATGTCTCCATTATCGAATTCATTGATTTTTTTGAATCATACAACGATGTATTGGCAGAATTGCTTCGCATTAAAACGCAATTGGTCATTTCAGCAGAACAGATCAATCTATTAACCGGAAAAGATATTTATTAGGATGAAAGTAACCCGATATATTATTGGAGCAAGCTGTGCTCTTTATTTTTTAATCCTTGGCTCATGTAGCACTAAGGAACCCGAGAACACCATTGAAACCTTCACCATGAGTGATACCATGTTGAAAAAGTGTGAATTCTATACTACCAGTAACCAGGATGTGAAGAACAGCATCCGTCTTTTTGGGAAAATTGAGGCAGACAACAACAGGCTGGCTCAGATTTATCCGATTTTGAGTGGAGTGGTGACCTCCATCAACGTGGGATTGGGCGACTACGTGAAACAAGGTCAGATCCTGGCAAGTATCCAAAGTGTGGAAATTGCAGGCTTTCAAAAAGAGCGATTGGATGCGATCAATGATGTTTCAACGGCTGAAAAAAACCTGCAAGTCGCCAAAGACCTGTTTTCGGGAAAGTTGAATTCCGAAAAAGATGTCGCAATGGCATCAAAAGAATTGGAAATGGCAAAAGCGGAACTCAGACGAATCAATGAAATCTATAAGATCTACAATTTGAAATCCGGGTCGATATACAACATCGTCGCACCAATGAGCGGTTTCGTCATTACCAAAACCCTGTTCCAGAATGAGCAGCTGCGTTCCACCGATTCCGAAGCCTTGTTCACCATTGCAGAAACCAAAGAGATTTGGGCGGTAGCAAATGTAAACGAGATCGATATCAGCAAGATCAAAGAAGGATACGATGTGACAGTGCAAACCTTGGCTTTTCCGGACCATCCTTATGGTGCGAAAATCCAGAAGATTTACAACGTTATCGACGAACAGACGAAATCGATGAAGATCCGGATCTCCCTTCCGAATGAAGATTTCAAATTAAAACCGGAAATGAATTGTACGGTAGATGTACATTATTCTGAAAATCAACAAATGATCACCATTCCTTCTTCTTCCATCATTTTTGACAAAAATAAATATTGGGTGATGGTTTTCAGGAACCGTCACGATATCGAAACACGGGAAGTGGAGGTTTACCGTCAATTAGGCGATATTTCATATATCAGTCATGGATTGAAACCCGGCGAAAAAATCATTTCACAAAATGGTTTGTTGATTTACGACGCATTGAACGATTAAAACAGGGAACATGAACAATTTCATAAAAGGTATTCTTTCATTCTCCCTGAAGAACAAATTCTTCACGTTTTTCTGGGTCGGATTAATAGTCATTGCCGGAGTAATAAGCTATATCCGAATTCCGATAGAAGCGTTTCCGGACGTTACCAATACGCAAATCATTATCGTAACCGAATGGAACGGGCGAAGTGCTGAAGAGGTGGAGCGCTTTGTTACCACACCGATCGAGATCTCGATGAACAGCGTACAGCGAAAGACAAATGTCCGCAGTATCACCATGTTCGGTCTGTCTGTTATCAAAGTCATTTTTGAAGATGATGTCGACGACTTTTTTGCACGGCAACAGGTAAACAATCAGCTGAAGAATATCCAACTTCCGGATGGTGTCGATGCCGATGTACAACCCCCTTATGGTCCGACAGGAGAAATTTTCCGGTATGTCCTGAAAAGTAAGGACCGGGATTCGCGTGAATTGCTTACTATTCAGAACTGGACTATCGACCGTGAATTGAGAAGTGTCTCCGGCGTTGCTGATGTAGTGGCATTCGGGGGACAGGAAAAAATCTATGAGATTTCCGTTGATCCGGTGAAATTACAACAATACAACCTCACCCCACTCGAATTATATAACGCCGTAAGTAAATCCAACCTGAATGTCGGAGGAGATGTCATCGAGAAAAACGGACAAGCTTATGTCGTCAGGGGAATTGGTCTGTTGGATGGGAAAACCGATATTGAAAATACGATTGTCGATATTTTTAACGGGAATCCATTACTCGTAAAAAATGTAGCAACGATACAGGAATCAAGTGCTCCAAGGGTCGGACAAGTGGGATTGGACAACAAAGACGATGTAGTCGAAGGAATTGTCGTCATGCGAAAGGGCGAAAACCCGAGCGAAGTTCTATCCAGGGTGAAAGAAAAAATTGATGAGCTCAACTCCACTACTCTTCCTTCTGATGTAAAAATGGAAACATTCTACGATAGGGATAACCTCATGAAGTATTGCACGGAAACGGTAATGCACAATTTGATGGAAGGAATAGTCCTGGTAACAGTTATCGTATTCATTTTCATGGCAGATTGGCGTACAACGGTTATTGTAGCGATCGTTATCCCTCTTGCCCTGCTCTTTGCCTTTTTTATGCTTTACCTGAAAGGGATGAGTGCCAATTTATTGTCACTTGGAGCCATTGACTTTGGAATCATCATAGATGGAGCCGTCGTCATGGTCGAGGGCATATTCGTAGCTCTTGATCACCACGCGAAACAAGTGGGAATGAAGAAATTCAACAAACTCGCCAAATTGGGTTTGATTCGTTCTACCGGAGTTCAGATGGGAAAGGCAATCTTCTTTTCAAAATTGATTATCATCTCTGCCTTGCTTCCTATTTTCTCTTTTGAAAAAGTGGAAGGTAAAATGTTCTCTCCTTTGGCATGGACACTTGGTTTTGCCTTATTGGGCGCGCTTATCTTTACATTGACTTTGGTTCCTTTATTGAGTTCTATTTTGTTACGCAAGAATGTAGTTGAAAAGCATAATTTTTTCACACGTTTTGTCAATAATTCGGTTGCCAAGGGATTCAACTGGACTTTTTCCAGGAAGAAACTGGCATTGCTCATTTCATTTATTGTCTTTGGATTAACCATCTTTTCTACTCGCTGGTTGGGTACCGAATTCCTTCCGCAACTGAATGAGGGTGCTCTTTGGGTAGAAGCTAAAATGCCTATGAGTTATTCGCTACCTAAAACGGTAGAAATGGTTCACACACTGCGAGGAGAACTGACCCAATTCCCGGAAGTGAATGGCGTACTTTCCCAAACGGGAAGAAGTAATGATGGAACCGATCCGAGTGGTTTCTATTATGTTCAAATGCAAGTGAACCTGAAACCTAAAGATGAGTGGCAACGGAAGATCACCCTGGATGATTTGGTGGAGCAAATGGATAAGAAGTTGAAAAAATATCAAGGTATCAACTACAATTATTCGCAACCGATTATCGATAACGTGGCAGAAGCCGTTGCCGGAATGAATGCTTCCAATGCAATCAAAATTTACGGTGATGATCTCGATAAACTGGATGAATACGCCAACCAGGTATTGAATCAGATCAAGGATGTTCCGGGAATTAAGGATGTTGGAATCTTACGAAATATCGGTCAACCGGAAATGAGTGTCGTTTTGGATGAAGAAAAAATGGCAATTTACGGGGTCACGAAAGCTGAAACACAAGCTGTGATTGAAATGGCTATCGGAGGAAAAACAGCCACCCAAAAATACGAAGGTGAAAAGAAATTTGATATCCGTATTCGCTACGACAAAGATTTCAGGAAGAACGAAGACGATATTTTGATGTTGATGATCCCAACAATCAACGGCAACCGGATTCCGTTGAAAGAAGTAGCAACAGTGAAAGAATTGACCGGTCCTGCCTTCATCTATCGTGATAACACCAAACGTTTCATCGGTGTAAAATTCTCTGTTAGAGAACGAGATCTTGGAAGCACTATTGCTGAAGCGCAGCACAAAGTGAAAACTCATGTGAAACTTCCTGACGGTTACCGGATGAGTTGGAATGGGGAATTTGAAAACCAGGTTCGCGCAAGCCACCGCTTATCACAGGTCGTTCCTATCAGTTTGATCATGATCTTCATTCTCCTGTTCATTATGTTTAACAATGCACGGGATGCCGCTTATGTCTTGATCAACGTACCTTTTGCATTGATTGGAGGAATTCTTGCATTGCACATCACCGGAATGAATTTCGGGATTTCTGCAGGAGTCGGATTCATTGCCCTATTCGGAATCTGTGTACAAAACGGAGTGATTCTCATTTCCGAATTCCATAAACAGGCGAAATCCATGGATGATCTGAATCAAGCCATTGTGAATGCGGTTAAGGTTCGAACCAGGCCGGTTGTCATGACTGCTATGATGGCAGCAATCGGGTTACTTCCCGCAGCGATAAGTACCGGAATCGGTTCGGAAAGTCAAAAACCGCTGGCAATTGTCATCATTGGAGGATTGGTCACCGCAACGATTTTTACTCTTCTCGTTTTTCCTATCATTTATCATAAAGCGCTTCATTTAAGAGAACGAAAAAAACAAATTCCAAGAATTAAGTAAAAACCTGCGTAAGGGTTATTTGATAAAAAATCCCCGATTTGCCTCAGCAGACCGGGGATTTTATTACCTCAAAATAGTGACATGACCATTGAGATCGATACGGTAATCTTTTACTTTTTGCTTGATGACAATTTTCCATGTGTAAGTTCCTTCTTTGCAAAGCTTCTCATTATAAGTTCCATCCCACCCAACTGTTGTGTCATGGGTTTCGAATAAAACTTCTCCCCAACGGTCAAAAATCAGCATGGTATAAGATTGTTTATCGAAGGCGTCATTGAAAATAGGTAAGAACACATTGTTCACTTCATCTCCATCTGGAGTAAATGCGTTGGGAATATACCAGGTCAGATCCTCCTTAACTTCTATGGTCGCTTCAGTAGAATCGATACAGATTCCATTCGTAGCATATAGAACAATCTTGTAAATACCCGCCTTATCCGGATAAGTATGTGTCGGTGCAAAACCGTTGGTAGTGAAACCATCCCCAAAGTCCCATGAATAATTCGTTGCATTCGAAGAATTATTGTCTGTTGAAACAAATGGATTGTAAGTCGAAAGCTCTGTTGGAGTAGCATTGAAACTTGCAAGGGGTTGAGGAAATATTGTAATCATATCCGTATTCAACAAAGTGTTTACACACCCGTTAAAATCTGTTACGGTCAAACTCACATCAAAAACCCCATCACTGGTGTAATTTTGAATAACGGTTCCACAGGTGTTTTGAGTTCCCAATCCTTCAAAATCCCAAGTACAGTTGGATGAATTAGGCGTCGTGTTATTGAAAGTGATCTCCTGCGGATTACATCCTGAAGTAATGTCACTGTTAAATGTGATAACCGGCAACGCATAGATTGTCACTGTAACATTATCTGTTGTAGAACAAGATCCGACACTGGCTGTGAGTGTGTAATTTGTTACGCCGACAATACTAGCATCGAAAGTCGGATTTGCTATCGTCGCATCATTCAATCCGGTTGTTGGTGACCAAGAATATATCACTCCTGCAACCGGTATTTGACCAAGCTGATTGGATCCCGTCGAATTGGCACAAAGTGTGGCATCGTTTCCTGCATTTGCTGCCGGAGGAGAATCAACCGTAATAGTGAAACTGCTCGTTGCACCGGCACATCCGTTTAAAGTTGGAGTAAGTGTAATTGTTCCGGAGTTTGATCCGCTACCCGGATTCAATCCTGTAAATGAAGTGATGTTACCCGTTCCGCTGACAAGCAAACCTATTGTTGAATTGGTATTCGTCCACGCAAATGTTGCTCCTGCCGGCGTTGATGTAAAAGAGGGAACAACAACTGAAGTATTGGAACAAACTGTGATCGGAGAAACCGCATTTGCAGTTGGAAGCGATGAAATTGTTACCGTTGCAAATCCCACTAATACCGAACTACATCCACTTGGAGGATTCATTTGAACACTCACAAGAGAATAAGTCGTGGTGGAAGTCGGAGAAACAGATAAAGAAGCATTTCCGGCAGCGTCCAGGACAATTGTTTGATTTGTTCCGCCAATTTGATAAGTCACAGTAGCATTTGGAGTTCCTGTAAAATTGATCTGTGTACTTAAACCACTACAGATTATCGCAGTTCCTCCAATAGTAGCCGTTGGTAAGCCAACGACTGTAATAACTTGCGTCGTTATGCAAGCTCCGGAATTCATGTAGGTGATCGTTGTTGTTCCAACTGAAACTGCAGTCACCACTCCTGTAGCAGAAACGGTTGCAACCGCAGTATTTGAAGAAACCCACGGAGTGGATGCATGTGCAGTTCCGGAACCTGTTAAATTGGTTGTCCCTCCAACACATAAGACCGTCAATGGAGCATTTATTGTCGGAGTCGGGTTAACCACAATCGTGGTTGTCGAAGTACATGGAACACCCGCAACAGTTGCTGTCACTGTATAAGTATAAGAACCCGCGGCGGCAGGAACCGGAACGCCTGTAGGATTTTGAGCATTGGAAGAATATCCGTTAGGTCCGACCCAGTTCCATGTTGCTCCGGCTACATTCGTTGCTGTTAAATTAAATGTTGCAATACCTTGACAAACATCCCCACTATTCCCTGCTGTAACGGTACATCCTCCGCAGGAATTCACAGTAATTGTAGCTGTAGCTGTAGTTGAGGAAGGACACAACGCATTCCCAGTCGCTGAATTAACAGTGTAAGTATAAGTTCCCGGAGTTGAAGGAGGTGTAGCTGTAACAGTTGCCCCCGTTGTTCCGCTTAAATTCGGAGATGCATTCCATGTATAAGATCCGTTTCCACCGGTGGCTGTAAGCGTCACAGATTGCCCGGAACAAATAGTAGAAGTTACAGGAGTAACATCTACCGGGATAGAAATTCCCGTATTTGCTGCAAATGTGTAATCACAAATATCGCCGGCAAATCCATCAATCATGATATAATAGGTATTTCCTGGCGTAAGTCCGGTAGCTGAAACAGTTTGGGAAGATGCGGAGGGAACCAATTGATCACAATAGTAAGACGTAATATTTCCACCACAAGTCCCGGAGAAAATCATGATTTGAATCCCGTCTCCGTAACTCGAGTTATATACCCAACAATTAAAAGAAATAGATGATGAAGATGCTACAAATGATAAATAAGAATCATTTTCAACCGACCCACAGAAAGAACCAAGAATTCCCGTGCCGGGGCATGAACTTAATCCCAAAAATCCACAACCGAATGGCGCTCCTGCAGATCCCCAAGCATCCGGAGTATAACTGGAAGAAGTGTTTCCACAATATCCATTCAACTCACAGATAGGAGTTGCGGTAGCACAGGTATTTCCTGCCGCAGGATTGGATCCGCACGGCGGTTGTCCAAAGCCCGATACACTGATCAGAACGAAGACAAAAAGGTATATCAACTTTCTCATTTGACCCCTTTTATGCGCCCTTCGATGTAAATCAAGATCTGCTTGTTTTGAACAGAAGGTTGCGTCCTATACTTATAAATGTAGGATTCACGCCATTTTTTCAATTCGAAAATCGATAGCAAATCAATCTGCTCATACCGTTTTTGTAACGAATTTGGTGACAATGAATCAGCGGTGGCCAAACAAGTCGACCTGGTAAACACATCAGTAGTATGTGCATACGTAGTAGTTGCACCAATAACCGAAGCTATTGTTGCTAGTAGTAGTAATCTCATAGTGTTGAATTATTTTACAAATTCTATTACAAGAACGAAATTACAACAAAGTAGTTGCTTTATTTTAGTGAGACATAAATGATTAACTAAATAATAACTAAATGTTAATTATTAAACACCTGATTGTTTTTAGATATTTCTTTACCTAAGTAAGTCCCTCAGTAATTGATTCCCTTTTTCACTTACTCAAAAAATTACGGATAATCGTATTCACGGTGTCGGGCTGATCAAAACTTAAAAAATGTCCGGCATTTTCAACGGTTCCGGTTTGGACGGTTGGAATCCATTTCTTCGCTTTATCCAAACACCGCTGATTATTTATGATGTCCTTATCTCCGATTAAGACTAAAACCGGCATGTTTAAAGTCTCCACAGATTTTCGGGAATAAGGTGTCATCTCAAAAATGTGGGAAGAAATGCTTTCTTTTTCCGTGCCAAGGTAATATTGATCAAAATAGGTTTTATTTATTTTGATGCTTCTCACTGACAGACCGGATAGCACGTCATTCAATTTCTCTTTATCAGGAGAAATACTGTAAGTTATATTGCTCAACAGAGCAGAACTGGGTTTGATCCATGTAAATGTTTGAGCGGGGCTCAGCAATACCAGTTTTCGTATTCTTTCAGGTTTATTCAAGGTGATTGCCATTGCTAGCCACCCGCCCCGGGAACACCCGACCAGGTAAAATGACTGCAATCCGAGTTTCGAAAATATTTCATCATACCAGCCGGCAATTTGTTCTTTATTCAAATGTTTCAGTTTACAGGTCGATTTTCCGGGTTCCAACAAAAAATCAATTGCATAAACACGGTAATTTTTAGCCAAGTCCTTCATATTCGGATACCACATAGTAGAACTTGCATTCATTCCGTGAAGTAAAACAAGCGGAGGATTATCCGTTTTTCCGCAAATCAAAACATGTGCATTACCAAATTGGGTTTGTACATCCTTTTCCTTCACCGGTAATTCAAACAATGATAGAGTTTTGTTATAAGCATTGATATAGTCGCTTAGTGAGTCATTATAAACAAACTCATAATTTCCAGACAAATCTTTCCGTTTATTTTTTTGTTCAGGGATCGCTGCTTTTATTTTTCCGGGCTTTTTTCCGGGCTTTTCAGTCGCTTTTTCACCATTATTCGAGCAACAATAGACAAGTGGTATCAATAAAAATAAGGCAATCATAAATCCTGACCTGCGCATCATAAAAGCAAAATTTTTTCTCTAATTTACCCGAAAAAAATTGTGAACACAACAAATAATCAAAAGGCAGTTGATTTATTCAACAAACTTGCAGATTCATACCAGGAACGCTTTTTATCTGTGGAAGCATATTCCGAAAGTTTTCATGTGCTTCTTTCACTACTGGACAAAAACAGTCGTGTACTGGATGTTGCTTGTGGTCCAGGAAATATTTCCAGATTCTTATTGAATGAACGACCTGATTTAAATATCCTCGGAATCGATTTGGCACCAAACATGATCGAATGGGCGAAAAAAAACAACCCTTCAGCAACATTTACTCTTCATGATGCCCAACAAATAAATCAACTGGATGCAACTTTTGATGCGATCATAGTAGGTTTTCTTTTCCCCTATTTCACGATGACACAGGTTCGGGAATTTATCGGAAAGACTCATAAAATGCTTCATCCGAATGGAATCATATACATCAGTACCATGGAAGACCGTTATGAAAACTCACGTTTGAGAACATCCAGTACTGGAGAGCAATTGCTGATGCACTATTACGAAGCAGCTGATTTGATTGAAATCCTGGAAATGAACCGATTTCAAGTCGTTTTTGAAAAAAGGCAACCGTTTTCTACCGATCTTCCTGAAAACGATACCGACCTGATGTTGATTGCACGAAAAATCAATTAGACTCATTTTTAAAATACTGTTCAAAGAGCCAGAAATCGCAAACCGACTCCTGAACAGCAAGTCAATAAATAACCAGGTTATTCATTGTCATATTTATAGAGTGTAGGAATTACTTCTGACAAATCAATTTCATTTCGGATTACATCTTCCAATGTTTCTCTTTGTCGAATCAAATACGGAATCCCATTTTTCAAATAAACTTCTGCCGGCCTTAAGCGCGAATTGTATTGATTACTCATACTAAAACCATACGCACCCGCGTTATAAATTGCCAATACATTCCCAACTTTCGCCTCGGAGATCGGGCGATCATAACCAAAGGTGTCCGTTTCACAAATGTAGCCAACTACGGAGTAAAGCTTTTTCTGCCCTTCCGGATTCGAAATGTTTTCAATCCGGTGATATGCATTGTAAAACATCGGCCGGATCAAATGGTTTTGTCCGCTGTTCACACCAAGAAAAACAGTTGAGGTGGTTTGTTTGACCACATTTACGGAAACCAACAAAACCCCGCTCTCACTTACTAAAAACTTCCCGGGCTCAAACCACAATTCGATTTCACGGCCGTATTCCTTACAGAAGTTTTGGAAGGATTCCCCGATCTTCATTCCGATTTCCTCAATCGGAGTTACAAAATCGCCTTCTTTATATGCCACTTTAAAACCCGAACCAAAATCCATGAATTCCAATTCAGGGAAATAACCTGCTGCCTGATACAACAGGTCTGCACCTTGCAAAAACACATCCGCATCTACGATATCGCTACCCGTATGCATATGTAAACCGACGATATGCAGTTTATAGTGGTCCACAATGCGCTGGATATGTCGCAATTGATGAATGGAAATCCCAAATTTGGAATCGATATGTCCCACCGAGATATTTGCATGGCCACCCGCCAGAATATGTGGATTTATACGAATACACACAGGAACATTTGATCCGTAGACCGTTCCGAAATGCTCCAAAACACTTAGATTGTCAATATTGATCATGACACCTAACGCAACAGCCTCCTCAATTTCAGAAAATGCAACTCCATTTGGAGTATACATGATTTCATTTGCATTAAATCCTGCCTTAAGCCCCAAAAGAACTTCTTCAATCGAAACTGCGTCCAGACCTGCCCCTTGTTTCTTAAGTGTCTTCAAAACATTGATATTGCTTAATGCCTTCATGGCATAGTGTAATTTTACCTCTTGGGATCCAAATGCATTTTTCAGGCGATTGTACTGGGAGATGATCTTTGTTTCGTCATAAACATAAAGTGGGGTTCCGTATTCCTTCGCTACAGATTCTAAGAGTGTTGAGTTCATTTTATTGTTACTTTTCAGGGCACAAAACTATAAACAAAATTTAATTTCACAAAGTTTTTGTTTTAACACATTTTGTTAATAATAAAACAAACTGATTCTTGAACGAATGTGCTGTTAATGTGTACATCACTAAAACCAATACTATGAAAAAAAACATTTTAAACCTGTTACTCTTCTTTTTACCGATACTGTCATTTGCTCAAAATATCCAGGAGCAAGTTTTGAAGACAGAAATCAAACGTGTCAAATTATTCCTTACTGCAGGGGAAATGACACATGAAACTCCTGTTAAATTGGCAAAAGGGAGAAACAAGATCATCTTTTCAGGAATTTCTGCATTTGCAGACCCAAGGACCATCCAATTTACAGGTACAGGCAGTTTCCGTTTGGTTTCGATTTCAACGGAAATGGATTTCCTGGCTGCAGAACAATGGAATCCACGGATCAAGGTTTTGGCAGATTCATTGGAAAACCTGAAAGATCGCCATCAACTGAATGTAGACTTATTGGGTTCCTACCAGGCAGAACTTGGAATCCTGAATACAAATAAGGATTTAAAAGGTAAGAATACATTGACAATCGATCAAATAAAAGCAGCTGGGGAATATTACCGGACACGCACATTCGAAATCAATAAGACAGTCACAAAAATTAAAAAAGAACAAGACGTCTTATCAGTCAAAATTAATGATACCCGCTTTCAATTGACGGAATTGAATTACACTGAAAACCAACGAAGCAATCAAGTGATTGTTCTGATCGATGTAGACAACAATACGGATATTTCCGGAGTTTTGAAATACCTGGTTTCCGATTGTGGTTGGGCAGCTACTTATGATCTGTCCGCTACCGACCTGAACCAACCGATCAACTTGAAATACAAAGCGCAGGTATACAACAATACCGGCAATGATTGGAAAAATGTTTTCTTAACCTTGAGCACCTCCGATCCGCTTCTTAGCGCAGCATCGCCGGTTTTAAATCCGTTTTATATCCGTTACGGTGAACAGGCTGAGTATAGCAAGAAAGCATATGTTCAACCTCTTCAGCAAAAAACAGAATTCCGAAATGAAGTCATGAATGAAATCAACATGGCAAACCAGCGCGCATATGACAATTACGTATTGGATCAAAAAGTGAGTGAGAACAATGATATTTTCACATCAAACCGGTCAGGAGCTAAAAATGAAGGCAAAAAGGTCAGTACTGTTGCGATGAAACAGATCGAGATTTCTGATTTGAATACGGAATTCGCTATCACACATCCATTTTCCTGCCCGACAGATGCTAAACCATACATCGTGGAAATCAAAGAAATCAACATGCCGGCAACTTTCACCCATGTCTCCATACCGAAATTGGATCAGGGTTCATTCCTGCTGGCTAACATTGTCGGATGGCAAGACCTGGACCTGATTCCTGGTCCTACCAATGTTTATTTCGCAGGAAATTACGTTGGAGTCAGTGAGATCAATACCAATAACGTGGATGATACCTTGAGTTTATCTTTCGGTCGCGATTCGAAAATTCAGGTATTGCGCAAACTGAAATCGGAAATGAGTACGAAAAAAGTTTCCGGAAGCACGAAAAAAGACACCTATTTCTACGATATCCAAGTCCGTAATAACCGTACAGTGCCGGTGAGAATAAATGTATTCGACCAGATTCCGCTTTCCAGCAACAGTGAGATCACCGTTACAGTCGAAACAATCGGAACCGGCAAGAAAAATGATCTGACAGGTGAAGTATCATATTATCTAACGCTTCAACCCGGAGAGACAGTCAACCTGGAATTGGGTTACTCAGTCAGGTATCCGAAAAATGCAAAAATCAGCACACGAACCTTTAAGACAATAAGTTGTCCAAGTTTTTAAATTGAAAAAGCTCTCCACAAACGGAGAGCTTTTTTTTGATTTGTCACTTCGGAATCAACAAATGCTCGATGAATGTTACGATATGCTAAATGTTTAGTAAATAAATTGTTAAAAAATTAGGAATCAGCTATATCGTTTTAGTATGTTTGTATCAAACTACGAACATGAAACAGACTATCCTATTACTATTTTTCAGTATCCTGACTGTAACTCCCCTACTTGCTTGTACAGGCGGAACCGCTTCAGGATCATTGGTTCCAACAGCATCTTATCAAACCGTTGCTACACAAAACGGAAAATATTATACCATCAACGTGGTGCAGTGCAACCAGTACGAATTTACATTTTGTGCAGGAGGAGGTGCATCAGGAATCGACACACAACTGACTTTGCTTGACGCAACCGGGGCAACTCAAATTGTCTACGCAGATGACATCTGTGGAACAAACGCTTCAATTAACTGGACCGCTACCTTTACTGGAACTATCCGGATTTTGATTTCGAAGTATAATTGTGTTCATGATTTGACTTCCAATGTCACATTAGCTTATAAAATGGTTGTGAACGTAGGGAATTATTGTCTGAATGGAAATGCGAGTTATCAAACTATCGGTGGGCAAAGCTGTATCGAACTCACTCCGGAGTTATCCGATCAAACAGGTTGTGCCTGGAATAATACCGCAATCGATTTCAATCAACCTTTCAACCTTTCACTGAATTATTATTTCGGGAACAACATCAATGGTGCCGATGGAACAACTTTTACATTCCAACCGAACCCGAGTGCATGCGGAACAGCCGGAGGACAACTTGGTGCCGGAAATATTCCTAACTCTCTGGTGATTGAATTTGATACATACGACAACGATAATCCGGCACATATCTATGATATGTTGGCGGATCACATTGCGGTGGAAATCGATGGGAATCTGCAAGGTCCGGGAGCACCATATTGCGGCCCCACCCCGGCCTTTGCTTCACTTGCAAACCTGGATGACGGAGCTGTCCATACCATCATGATTTCCTGGGATCCCGTTACGCAGAATCTTAAAGTTTATGTCGATGGGAATTTACGTCTGACTTGCAATGGGAATTTTGTGACTTCCGTATTCGGAGGTGATAATACGGTCTATTGGGGAGCAACCGCTGCAACAGGAGGATTGAACAACCAACAATACTTTTGCCCTTCATCCGTTGTTCTTCCAGTCGAATTAAGTGCTTTCAAAACGAATTGCGATGGAGAATACAATCACATTTTCTGGCGAGCAGAAACCGAGAGCCGTTTGGATTATTATTCATTGGAATATACATTCGACGGACAATTATTCTATCCACTCTCAAATATCCAGGCCAGTGGAAGCTCTGAAATTCCTCTCGAATATTCTTACGTGGACCAACGCAAATGGGAGAAGCAGATGTATTACCGCTTAACTTCAGTTGACATGGATGGAAAATTAGAGTACAGTGATTTGATTTCCGCATTCAATTGTTCTGTTGATTCCAAGAAGTTGATTACCAATCTATCTTCAGAAGAAGGTATCCTATCCATTCATTTCGCAGACAAATCCATCTACTATCAGGTTTTCGATCTGAATGGAAAAGCAATTACAGAAATTTTAAACAATGATGACAAATCTGAAAACCAACTGATTACATCTGTTTCCCAAGGAATTTATATTCTTAAAGCATGGAATAAACAAGCGACAATCTTTGAAAACCAACGCTTTTTGATTAGTAAATAAAATTCATTCGGATGTTATTTCTAGGTGTTCATAGCTTTTTTCTTAACACTTGCCGAATAAATTAAATGAACTGGTAAAATTAATTTGGAAGTAGGATTCTCCTGAGATATATTTGTTTAAGAAGAACTTCTAACACACACACGACCGATAGGAAGCTGTCAGCCTTGGCTGACGGCTTTTTTTGTAGGTAATATTTTTCAAAAAGCTCAAAAGCTCAAATAAACATTGAGCTTTTTTAACCCTTAAGCTTGTCTTAGTGCGATCCGCGTTCGATGAATGAGCATTCCATCATCAGGTGTTTGCGATTCTCTGTAGATTCTTTCAACCTGTCCATCAATCTTTCAACCGTTTCCTTACCGATGCCGTTTACCGGTTGACTTAATGCTGTAACCGGTGGAGCAAAATATGAAAAGGCCTCTGAATCGTCAAAGGAGATTATACGTACTTTTTTAGGGATTTCGACCTTCAGGATATTCAATGCATTAATGGCATGCAATGCCACTTTATTATTCAACGCTACGAAGGAATCAACCCCATCAGCAATCATTTGTTGCATTTTA
Organism: uncultured Fluviicola sp.; assembly: GCA_965650135.1. GTDB lineage: Bacteria > Bacteroidota > Bacteroidia > Flavobacteriales_D > Crocinitomicaceae > Fluviicola. Next base: position 287,174 of record CBFGNC010000004.1, on the reverse strand, counting down.
GCCACGCTCTCTTCCTGGTTTTCAGTCAAAGACGCCAATTCATAGGGAATCCCTTGTTTTTCACAGGCGGATCTTGTTCCATCTATACGCAGTTGAATCGTCATTACGTCCGATCTTTTTGGATGCAGGACGCCCACTTTCTTCGGTTTTATGGAGAATTTCTTAATCAACATTGCAGCTTCCATGTAATTGTCCACTCCAACGAAATCAGCAAATTCATCGCCGATTCTATCCACCCAAACCACTGGAATCGGTGTTTCATCCAAAACAGGTTTCAAAGCAGGAATTCCATTGCAAGGAGCAATAATCAGTGCATCTACTGAACGCAAAATCAGATCCCGGATCAATTTAAGTTCCATCGTACTGTCATCGTTTGTAGAAACGATAAACAAGCTATATCCCTTTTCGTATAATGATTCCTGGATTGCCTTACTTAGTTCGGAATAGAATGGATTGGAAATATCGGCCAAAACCAGACCAATCGTCTGTGTTTTCCCCTCTCTCAATCCTTTCGCAAAATAGTTCGGAACATAGTTCAGCTCTTTTGCTTTTTCCAGGATTAATTTCTGCGTCGTTTCACTGATATTGAACTGTTTTCCTTTACCATTCAATACAAATGAGACAGTAGATTTTGAAACATTTAAACTTTCGGCAATATCCGCAAGTGATGTTCTTTTTGATTTCATTCCTAAAACGTTAGTTTCTTTGATCTTTCCCCCATGACATCTTGTTGCGTATGGTGTCTAAGAAATTAGTGTCCTCTAATTTAATGACATTAATCATATATTCGGCCTTTCTAATCAAAACTTCTTCGTTCTGCTTAATGCTTTTGGCGTTCCCGTCCAATGATATCAGGTAGTTGCGTTCTCTTCCTTCGATTCGCAATTTGATAGGCATATTATCCGGAACCACCACCGGTCGAACATTCAGATTATGTGGTGCAATCGGTGTAATGATATGTACCTGGCAACCCGGGGTGACAATTGGTCCTCCACAACTTAAATTATACGCAGTTGATCCGGTTGGAGTTGCCACGATCAAACCATCTGCCCAATAGGAATTCAGGTATTTGTCATCCAAAAAGGTGTTTACGGTAATCATGGATGAAGTATCCTTCTTTAAAAGCGTCACTTCATTCATAGCTACGTTGTCCAAACCATAGATGCTTCGTTCAGTTTCCACCCGAAGCAATGATCTCAGCTGAAAATCGTATCTTTTTTGGCGAACCAGTTCCAGTGCATCTTCGAACAATTCGTCACCGATATTTGCCAGGAAACCCAATCTTCCGGTATTGATTCCCAAAATTGGAACTCCTGAATCACGTATATAGGCCACCGTTCTTAAAAAAGTTCCGTCTCCACCAATACTGAATACCAAATCTATTCCTTGATGAAAATCTTCATGATTTGAAAATGTTTCTGCATCTGTGCAGATTCCGGCTTTCTTAACGAGGTGATTTTTCAACTCTTTTTCAAGAATCAACTCCCATCCAAAACGTTTCACAGTATTTGCAAATCGCATGAAAATTGGAATGGTGGCTTTGGTGACTTTCTTACTATAAACAGCTACCCGCATGTCAGATATTTAAATAATTCATCAATGCATCATATCTGAACTGCACGTCATCCTCATCAGTCGATCTTTGGAAACTCGCTTTGACAACCATGTCATAACGTTCAAAAGAACGGATAATGCGGGATAAGTCCACTTCTGCGATTTTCAAGGTCACTTCTATTTTCGTAGAATCAGATGATGACATAATGAATGAAGACAAAATCTTCGCATTTTCACTTTCTACTATCTGTGCTATTTGAGCCAGGGAATAATCTACCCGATTCATTTCAAGGACAACAATCCCCCCAACTTCCTTGATACTTGCCGTATTTGCAATCAAAGTCATCAATTGATGTACACTTGTACACCCCAGGTATTGTTCATTGACATCCAAAACCGGCAGCACCGAAATACGATGTTCAGCCATTTTTCCCAAGACTTCGTAGATATGTGCATTTTCTAAAACATAAGGTCTTGGAAGGTGATCGAATAGCACATCAAGAGACAACTCCAAATCCTTTTTATCCAAAATATCACTTTCAGAAATTAAGCCTACAAAGTTGCCGTTTTTCAATACAGGAAGATGGGAAACTTTAAATTCCTCCATCCAAATAAGTGCCTTCTCCCCTGAATCAGTATGAATTAAAGGGGGAATCTCGTCTGTTATTACTTCTCTTGCTGTCATGTTATGTGCCAAAGTAGTAAAAACCTAGCTATGGGCGAAAACTTTGTGAAAATTTAATCTATGGAAATAACCAATCTAACACCTCCGTTCAATTCCAGATTCCATGCTGTTGCAATCTCCGAAAGTGGAAAAATCCGGGTATTCAACTTCAATTTTCCATTAGCTGCCAATTCAAAAACTTCCGGAAGGATTTGATTATAAAAACTGTTCAGGTCTTCTTTCGAGAGACTTCCCAAACCTGAACCCAAGAGTTCAATGGCTGAACTTCTCAAAGTACCCGAATTCAAACTGATTGTTTCTCCGGCCATACTTCCAACCGTCACTATTCTCACTTGTGGAGTGAAGGTATTCACACCTCCACCTTTCAACGCTGAAATGATCAATTCAACCGGTTTCCCCCACAAGTAGTCGATCACACAATTGATCGGATTTTCCGAATGAACCGATCTGATCCGTTCGACGATTTCTTCGTCGGAATCCAAAAGCGAGATAACCTCATCTGCACCCAAAGACAATAATTCGGTTAAAATTTGCTCATTTCGACCTGTAACTATAATTTTTGATGCTCCATCGTGCTTTGCCAATTGAACTGCCAATTGCCCTGTAACTCCGGTTGCACCATTGATCAGAACAACATCTCCGGGTTTCATTTTAGCTCTGAAACGCAAGGCTAATGCAGCTCCAATAACCGCATTGGGTAATGCTGCAGCTTGAGCAAGATCCAAACCCTTTGGAACTAACACATACTGCCCTTTTCGAATCACTGCTTTTTCTGCCAACATTCCTGAAATTCCCTGGGCATAAACTAGAGTTCCATCTTCCAGTTCTCCTACTCCGTCAATCCCAACAACTACCGGAAGTTCGGTATAACTGGCATAATGTTTTCCACTCGCACGCAACTTGTCCAGGTTTTTAACCGACGCCGCTTTAACATTGATAAGCAATTCGTTCTCGTTCGCCGGAATCGGATCGGGAAATTCGGTATAAATTGGAGTTGCTCCAAGTTCTCTTATGATTGCTGCTTTCATATCTTTTCTTTCTGCAAATGTCTGACTAAAGAACAGCGATCCACTTAACAATTGTAAAGTAATTTAATCCCGCTATTGGATGCAATTCACTTTTTACTTGTCTTATTCCGAATGCGACTCAATGAAACAGGAGTAATCCCGATATAAGTTGCCAGATCTTGCTGCGGAACGCGTTTCAAAAGTTCCTGATTTGTTTTTAGTAAATGCAGATAACGCTCTTCCGGTTTGTCGCGAAGAAAGGAAAGTACATGTTTTGAATAATAAAGGAATCTGTCAAGTATATATTCCTGGAACCATTCCTTGAATTCGGTATCGTTCTTCATCAACTCATCGAAAGTCATTTTGTCCAGGACATACAGTTTGCATTCTTCAATTGTTTCCAAGCAGAAATCACTGGGTTGCAGACTTAAAAAACTTTCCAGTGAAGCCACTAATTTTCCTTCGAAGAAAAACTGGCTGGTAATCTCATTTCCATTTTTGTTGAGCCAGATCCGCAAAGCACCTTTCTCAATAATATACATTTTTCGGGCAATGGAACCTTCTTGGACCAGCTGTGTTCTCGCAGGAACAGTAATCGATTCCAATCCGAATAAAGATGCCCATTCGATTGCCGTCATTTGATTTGGTTTTGATTTTTCCTTATTCGATCCGGTTCCCATACTTCTTTCGCAGATGCTTTGTTTTGAGATCTTCCTCCTTCCAGCAAATGTATTGTCCGAACGTTCCTCTTAAGCGCTGCCACTTGGATTGTCTCCTTACAATAGACGCAAAATTACCGCATTTTGCCGAGTTCGGATCAATGTTGGGCTCTGTCAGATCTTGCTTCAGGAGCGTATCTTTGATTATCGGCAACAGGTCAACCGGAAGTTCAAATTTCTTAATGAATTTCCGCATTCCATTCAATTGAAAAGGATCTGTTGCAAGTGCGATTTTTTTGAAACCTTCTTTTTTTGCAATCCGATAAGAATAATAGACATTTTCAGTACTGTGTTCTGCCCTTGTATCCAGGAAAATATGTTTTTTGGGAATTCCTAAAGCTTCGCCGTAAAGAGCCATGATCTTTGCTTCCTCGTATTCCGTATAAACAGCCGCTCCCGAATAAATGATGTTTTTTGTTATCCCTTTTTTATACAAGTAATTCGCCCACTGAACCCGGTTTCTCATGGTTTCACTCCAATGTTCCCCATCGTATGGGACACCGGGAACAATAATGGCATCATAAGGAGCCTTGGATAAATACTTCCGATTGGTTTTTTCAGCTGATGGAGAAAAAATAAAACACCCGCTGACAAGGCTTGTTACGATTAACAAAGTGATTACAGAAACTACTTTCATAATTCAATTATACGGCTTTACGCGAAATAATCCACCCGGTAAACGTTAAAAACTCGTAAGAAAACTTTCAAAAACTTTAACATGATTAAGATATAAATCCTCTTTATATTCGCAACTCCAAAGAAAAGAAGTCATGACAAAGCTGAGCGTAAACATCAATAAAATTGCCACTATTCGAAATGCACGTGGAGGAAACACACCCAATGTAGTTCAGGTAGCCATTGATTGCGAGCGCTTTGGTGCAGCTGGAATTACCGTACATCCGCGGCCTGATGAAAGACATATTACAGGAAAGGATGTCTTGGATTTATCGAAAGTGGTCACCACCGAATTCAATATTGAAGGATATCCGGATCAACGTTTCATGGAAATGATCGAAGCTATTCGTCCGGCACAGGCCACTTTAGTTCCCGACCCACCTCATGTACTTACAAGCAACGCAGGTTGGAATACGAAAGAACACTTGGAAGTGCTGCAAGACATTATTCGAAGAATCAAAGCATGCGGTGTCCGTACTTCCATTTTTGTAGATACCGATTTGCAAAATATCGAATATGCGGTGAAAACCGGAACAGATCGCATAGAATTATACACCGGCCCTTATGCAGAAGCATTTTCTGAAGACCCGGAAAAAGCAATTCGACCTTTTGTCATTGCAGCAAACCGTGCATTGGAATTGGGACTGGAATTGAATGCCGGACATGATCTGAACCAGGACAACTTGCGTTTCTTCAAAGAAAACATTCCTCAATTGGCCGAGGTTTCCATTGGCCATGCATTGATTTCAGACTCGATTTATCTGGGACTGGAAAATACCATTCAGCGGTACAATTATTTACTTCGGGATTAATTGCCGAATTTCCTGAAAAAAATAGTTCTAAAAAGAATTACCATGGTAACAGGAGGATAAGCTTGCGCTTATCTCATAACCCCGGTAAAAACCTCTTTATAGAACATGTTATAGGTGATCCTCCAAAATTTTCCGGATGTAAGAATTGATCTGCTTCTTCTGTTTGCGGGATCCCTCGTCATTCATTTGATTATGTGTGGTGTTCTTCAACTGAATGATATTTATTCCGCAAGTCAGACAAATATCTTTCGAAGGAATAACTGTCGAATCAGCAGTCTTATCACTAGACCTTAAACTAGAAAACTGAGGCTTTGATACCTTTGGAATCGGCATTCTCAAATTATCCAGGGTAATTACCTTCCGAATGAGTTCGGGATGATCTTTCGCCGTCAAAACACTCATATCTCCTCCATTCGAATGCCCGATCAGGTCTACTGACCTAATTTTCAGATTCGGATTTGATTCCTTGAAATGATTCAGTACAAAAAGAATATTCGCTTCTCCTCGTATCCAAAAGGGCATCCGTACAATCTGAATGATCCCAAAAGTTGGGATCAAGGAATCTCCTTCCAATTCATGTTGAATGCTCAAAGTCCAAAATCCTTCTTCTGCGAGCTTTTTGGTCAAGTAAGAATAATTCAAATAATTCTTGGAGTAGTTGGAGCCATATCCATGGCTAAAAATGACCAAGCGAATCGAATCATTGTGCACCTTGGGTGAATACAATGCATAAGGTATCAAGCGATTCCTGATACTGTCGAACACCTGGAACTTTTCAATTCTAACTCCATAACGCTTGTTCGCATTGTTCCCGGAGGAAATTGAGACAGGTTCTTCATATCCGGAAGACATAGAGGCGAGCCCTCCAATGGTCAGGACAAAAATCCCAACCAAAACAGCATAAAACCGATTCTTTCGTCGCTTCATCCCTTATTTCGAAACCAAGGTGAAATTCACTCCATCGATTGTGACTGTTCGCACCTTGTCTTCGGAATCTGTCACTTTACAGATCAGCTTCTTCCCATTGGTATTCGGAACCTCTGTTGTCTCTGACCAAATATTCCCCAAACAACTCTCCACATCTTCCTGGCGGTAATCCTGCAAGATTCCATGCGCATCAAACAACAAGAGCAAATAACCGACTTCCATTCCCGCCCCGCACATTCCATTGGGATTAGAAGTGGAGGTAATCTCGTATTTCAATAAGACCTTGGAACCTGTTGCGTCGTATTTTGAGGCAAAGATGGAATATCCATCGTTCACCGGCCCGAATTGGCTCAATTCAATCTGCTTTTTTTTCTTGTTTGGAAGTGGAATTACCAGGAACTCCTGTTCTCTGTTCAAACCGATATAACTCATTCCAAAGCTCACTTTCAGTTCCTTTTGACTATTTTTCCAGGTTCCCTGATACCTGTAATCGGTATAATCAAAATCAAATTTTTCAACAAAACCGGTTCTGTTCATTAAGTCATCTGTCGCTTCCCATGGGTTTGAAACAGATGAAAGCATATGCTTCACACTATCTGCTTTTAATGAATCGGTGAAAGAATACAAAACCATGCTCCCGGAATAAACGCCGACCAATGGAATTTTCTTTTTGACCTTGTCGTAATAATACCATCCGACAACTGAATAGCTCAACCAATTCTCAGGAGAAAACTCCTCAAATTTCAGATACATTGTGATCGGATATTTTTCATCAATCACTCCGTTGACAATCTGGTCATTTATTGTGAAATCTTCGATGTAGATTTTTTGCTCCTGTGCTTTTAGCGACGAAAATCCAAGAAACAAAAACAGGATTATGGTGAATAGCTTCATTTTACGTGCGTGTTTTGGGTGATTACAATTTGTTCGTGAACAGTTCCTTTCGGATCAGTGTATTGAACGGAAACAGTAGGTTTTTCAAACCTCCTTCCTGTCACAGTATAATAGAATGTTTGGTTAGCAGTAAAGTTGAACCGGGAAGGAAGGGATTCAAAATCGGATTTTGAAATAAATTGCAGTGCTTTCGGTAGGTACCAATTGTATTCCTTCACAATTAATCCGGTCGTTTTTGTCTCCACATTAGTTCCAAATATACTGGATTCTATTTTCGTAATCTCTGTATTCCAAACACTCCCTACAGCTTCCCCATTTTCCAGACAGCTTGCCCCTTTCAAATGTAACACCTCGCCCAATGATTCCCCATCGATCAAAAACAATCCCTGATACAGAGGCCAATAATCTTCTGTAGAAACACCATTTGCTTCACCTCCATGAATTAGAAAAAAAGCCTTCCCTTTTGTATCATAAAACACTCCATCAACCGGGGAAGCAAACGTGAAACTTCCCTGCAAATTGACAAAAGGATTAAAATTGATGAGTTTCCAGCTTCCGTTTTGCTTTTCAAAATATGCAATACTTAAAACGCCTCTCGTAAATCTTCCCGTTCCGTCATTCATTTCCGAACTTGAAAAACTAGCGACAGCTTTTTCAATACTATCCTTTGTTTTATAGTACAAAATGGATGTACAGGATGTATAATTACGTTCGAAAGGAATCAATTCTTTTTCATCCTCCTCGTAGGAATCATCTTTTTCAAATGTATACAGTTCTCCGCGCCAACAGGTAGAACATTTCCAATATGCAGAAGTTTTCCAATCAGATAATTCCGGATCATCTTCTTTCATAGGTGCAGGGAATAAGCCAAAAAGAATTTTATCAGCATTCAACGTATCGGATCCAAAATCAAGTTGTTTCAACTTCTCAAGATCAAATGAAATATCAATTGGAGGAATCATTCCCTCTTCCTGGGAAAACCCTGTCAAACTGCCAAACGCAGTTAAAAGAAGGAACGTAAAAGCAGGTAACTTACTCATTTAAAATAGTCTTCAATATCGAAATTACAACTAAATACGCAATAGTCGATTCTAAAAATTCAGGACAAAAAAATCCGACAGTGATAGTCTGTCGGATTCCATGCTGTTAGTTAATTTAAATCACTCCATGAACGGTAGCCTCGTCATCTCCTTCGAGATTTATTTTCTTTCTTGTCAATTTCACTTGTAATCGATCTACTGTGTAGTACATAATCGGTACTACAATAATAGTCAAGAACATTGAACTTGTCAAGCCACCTATCAAAATCCACGCTAATCCGTTTTTCCATTCTGCACCTGAACCTGTTGCTGTTGCAATCGGAATCATACCTACAACCATTGCAATTGTCGTCATCAAAATCGGTCTCATCCGTTCCCGGACCGCTTCCAGAAGCGCATTGTATGTTGACCTGCCTTCGGCCTTCAGGTGATTGGTGAAATCCACGATCAGAATGGCATTCTTGGCCACTAGTCCTAAAAGCATCAACATCCCGAGCATCGTAAAGATTCCCATATTGGACGAACTCAGATTCAACGCCAGGATCGCACCGATCAACGAAACCAGGATGGAAAACAATACAACGAACGGATAAACAAAATTGTCATAAAGTGCAACCATGATCAGGTAAACCAGGATCAAGCCGATTCCCATTGCCGTACCCAATGCTCCCATGGATTCTTTGGAACGTTTTACTTCCCCACCCCAAAGCATGCGAACGTTTTTATCCAATGGTTCTTTTTCCAGGTATTTTGTAATTGAATCAGCGACCGTACCTGCAGATGTACCCAGTACATATGATCTCAAAGTGGTATTTGAAATCCGATTCTTACGTTCCAGCTGCCCGTATCCATTTTCAATGGAAACATCCGCAAATTCACTCAGACGAACTTGCTTTCCATCATTGGTAACGAAAGTCATTTCATTGATATTATCAACGTTACTTCTATCATACTTATCCAACATAATTCGGATGTCGTATTCATCGCCTTTGATATCAAAACGCGCATCGTCGTTTCCTGTCAATCCGTTTTGCAACTGCATTCCCACACTGGCAATCGGTAAACCTAACTGCCCCATTTTCTCCCGATTCAATTCAACTCGAACTTCCGGAGAAAATTCATCTGTTGAAATCGTCGGATCTTTCGCTCCTGGAATGGTCAAAATATGTTTTTTCATTCTCTTTGCTTCCTTCATCAATAAGTCAGGATCATCCGAAGAAAGGAAAATTTCAATTGGTGCTTCTTCCGAATCCACCATCCCCATGTTCAAAGCTTTGACTTCGACACCCGGATATTTATCCTGAATTTTCATCCGGATCTCATTCATGTATTTCAGAGTGGGATATTTCTTCTGCATATCCTTCTTCATTTTCACCGTGATTTCAGATCTGTTTTCCTGTCCGAAAGATGCAGCTCCCATTCCTGAAGAAGGTCCGCCCACATTCGAGAAAACGATAGCAATCACATCTTTTTGAGCAATGATCATCTGCTCGATTTCCAAAGTTGTCGTGTTGTTTTCTTCAAAAGTGGTACTCTTATCATACTTCAATTTGATCATGAATTTCCCCTGGTCACCTTGGGCTACGAACTCCTGACCAACAATTCCAAGTCCCATTGTTGCCATACTTGCAAAAAAGATCACAAGCACTCCAAGTCCCATAATGATCTTATGCTTCAAGGACCAGGCAACTAATTTCACATATCCGTCCGTAAATGATTTGATCATACTTTCAAACCAGATCAGGAAACGTTGGAATGGGTTTTTGGGATTCAGCTTCACTTCTTTAGCCAAACGAGAAGCCAGCCAAGGAGTCAATGTAAAACACACAAATAAGGACATCAAAGTGGAAACTACCACAACGATCGAGAACTGGCGCAAGATATCCGAAATGGTTCCTTCAATGAAAACAACCGGAGAGAACACCACGACATCCACTAGTGTAATTGCCAAAGCGGTAAATCCGATCTCATTTCGTCCATCCAAAGCTGCTTTTCTTCGACCTTTCCCCATCTGTAAGTGACGGTAGATATTCTCCAAAACTACAATCGAGTCATCCACAAGGATCCCGATCACCAAAGACATCGCCAAAAGCGTCATCAAGTTCAATGTATATCCTAATAGGTACATTGCAATGAAAGTCGAAATCAAAGATGCCGGAATTGCAACCAATACAATCAATGCATTTCTAAAACTGTGAAGGAATAACATCATTACTGCCGCAACGAGCAAAACTGCCAATTCCAAATCGTGCAATACCGCATCTACGGATTCAATTGTGGGAATAGAAGTATCAGTCGCAACGGTAAATTTGATTCCTTCTTTTTCGTATTTCGATTCGATTTCCTTGAATTTCTGTTTCGTCAGATTTGCCATATCCACGGCATTCGCATCACTTTGCTTTTTAATCCGAAGACCGATACCATTTGTTCCGTTATAACGGCTTACCGTAATCACGTCTTCCGAACCATCCGATACATCTGCAACATCTCCCAAACGAACAGAAGAAGTTCCGTCCGTGTAAACAATCAGGTTTTTCAAATCGTCCACCGTCTGGAATTTTCCAGCCAAACGAACAGTCATTTGTTCTGTCTCATTTTTCAGTTTTCCGGTAGGAAATTCAACGTTTGATGCAGCAACAATTTGATTTACCTGTGCCAAAGACAAACCATACATTTTCAGTTTATCCTTATCCACATCCACCCGGAATGCGCGTTTTTCACCTCCAATCACTTGTACCTCCGCAACCCCTTTGGTTTGTTTGATCTGTGGAAGCAATTGCTTGTCCATCAGCTCCATGAATTCGCGGTCATCCATGTTTTTAGCAATCGCACTTACCTGGAGTACCGGAGCGGCATTCGGTTCTATTTTCGCAATAGTAGGAGATTTCGTTCCCTCAGGCAAAGTACTCAAAATATTATTGATCTTCCTTTGCGCATCCTCCAAAGCTACGTCAATGTCCGCCGAAGCTTTAAACTCCAACATAACGATCGATGCATTGTCCATCGAGAAAGTGGTAACCTCCGAAATATTTTCGAGTCCGCTTAATGCATCTTCCAAAGGTTTGGCAACCTGCGTTTCAACCGTTGCCGGAGAAGCACCAGGATACAAAGTTGTTACAGTAAGAATTGGCGGAGAGAAATCGGGTAATAACTCATAGCTCAATTGATTGTAACTTATCAGACCTCCACCAATCAAAATTGTAAAGATTACAATGATGAAGGACGGTCTCTTAATGGATAATTCCGTTAATGTCATGACCTTAGTTATTTTTGATTGGTTTTGATTTTTGTTCTGTCTTGAAGGTTCACTTGTCCCTTAACAACGATGATATCTCCTTTATTGATACCACTAACCACTTCAATGTAATCTCCATCAGAAGTTCCTGCTGTGAAATCAGTCAGATAAGCTACATTGTTCTTCACAACATATACCTGCGGTTTTTTAGTTGATCCTACCAGTGCAACACGCGGAACAGAAAGTGCTGTAACGCTCTCATTGTTTTTCAAACGAACGGATCCGTACATTCCTCCCATCAGGTCTCTTTTCGGGTTAGGAACAGTTACCTGAACTTTGAAATTGTGAGCTCTGTCTGCAACCACACTGATGTTTGTTATTTTACCCTGGAAATCACGTGATCCGTAAATATCAACACCGACAGAAACAGGTTGTCCCAGTTTGAACTTCAACACGTCTCTTTCAGGAACATTCACAGTCAACTTCAAACTCGAGATATCTGTCAATTCAAACAACTGAGTTCCCTGACCGATAAACGATCCCAAATCAATCATCTTACGTGTGATTGTTCCGGAATATGGCGCCACTATTGATGTGCTCTTAATTTGTTTCTGAATCTGTTTCTTTGTCAGTTCACCTGAACGAACGCCTAATCTCGTTTTTTCGACCTGGACACCTGAAACAGCATTTTCCTTTTCAAGGTTTGAATATCGTTTGTCGTCATTTTTCTGTCCTTCCAAACCAACCTCTGCATTTTCAAGCTGTAGTTGAAGCATTTCATCATCCACCTTCGCTAGTAATTGACCTTGTTTCACCTGGTCCCCTTCTTCAAAACGGATGCTCACCAATTTTCCGTTTGCATCAGAACCGATGACATTTTGACGAGCCGGTTCAAATGTTCCAAGGAATGAAAGTGAACTTTCAAAGGAATGGGTAGTTGGGCTTGCAGTTTTTACCAAAACCGCCGCATTTACATCATTAATGAAAATCTTTGCCTGAACCTCTTTCTTGTTCGACATTAATTTAAAAACAATTAGTCCTACCAAAACTACTGCTACGATGACTATAGTGATAACTCTTCTCATTTTATTTTTTTTATGTTAGAAGATCTGTTGGTACAGATCATTTTATCGAAAGCTGTGCTTTCTCTTATTTAACGTTTCCTATGTTCTTTAAATATTCCAATTCCGCCTGACGCAATTGTACATATGCCAAGACCAGATTGGTTTGGGACTGCTGTAAATCCGTACTGGCTTTCACCAAATCATTCGAATCAACTGTTCCTTCATTATATCGAAGTTCTGTTTGCTTATATACACTTTGGGAAAGTTTCAATTGTTCCTGGGCAATTCCAAGGGAATTAACCTGGATTTCAATTTGACGTTTCGCATTTTCGGTCTGCATATGTAATTGCTGGCTCAACAATTCTTCCTGGTTTTCCAATTTCATATGTGTAACCTTGGTCACCTTTTGCTTGTAGTATTTCTCCATCCCATCAAACAAAGTCCAATCCAGGCGAATTCCCAAAAATGCAGAAGGAATTCCTTGCCGCACCTTATCTTCCGGTTTCATGTTATAAGTGTAATTGTACCCCGCATAGAAAGACAAAGAGGGTAAGTAAGCCATATTATTTCCCTTTTTCTCAGCTTCATTCATACGGATTTGTGCTCCTACGAGTTCCAGTTCCGGGTAACTGATTACGTTTCCGTCAACCAAAATGGATTTCTCCACCAGCTCATCTGATGCCAAAGTAACCTTTTGCTCTTCCGGTAATCCGATCAGGATTTTCAACAACATTTCCAATTGATCCTTGTTTGCCAGGAGTGTCTGTTTTGCATTCACAGAATTCAAACGATTGATTCTCAACTTGTCAACTTCTGTCTTAACAACCATTTGTTGTTTCTCCATAGCTTCCATATTGCTAATCAAGCGCTCAATATTTACCAAGTTCGAATCGATGAAATCAAGCTGCTTATTGACTGCCTGCAAATTGAAAAAAGTACTTGCAACCTGCGTTTTAATGTCTCGTTCGGTAATTTTTTGCTGGATCTCTACCAACTCCTGCTGGATCTTCAGTGCACTGATTCCATAATTGATTTGAGGATTGAATAAGATTTGCTGCAATTGAACCGTATTACTAAACACATACGGAACACCGAACTTTACTGCCTGGTACGTTCCCGGAGGGCCTCCGAAAATCTCTGCTGGCAATAACTGTCCTGGGATAATCGCGTTATACTTATAATCACCTGAAGCGGTGATTTTCGGATAACGAGCAGTTAAATAGGAAGAAACCTGACTTTTATTAATTGCTACATCCATTCGGGAGTTAACAATTGATAAATTGGCCGTATCCGCCATCTTCAAACATGTTTCAAGGTCCAATACCTGAGCTGAAGCACTGCTTCCAACTCCTAAGACCAAGAGTACACCTAAAAAACCTTTTCTCATATTAAATCGTTGTTTAAATGAAGTGTTTAATTATTTGTTTTTGGGATAAATAAATATCCGATTAGCATTTCCGTAACATATTGTTTTTGGAGTGTCAAACGCTCCTGGTATTCCTCTTCCGTCAATCCATTCAAATATTTCATTAATGGTTTTGCCATGAAGGGGTAATGACAATTCGACATGATCATCAACATCACATTTGTCAAATCGATTTTGCGGATAATTCCTTTTTCCTGCGCATCCAAAAGCTCTTGAAAAACTCCGGTATCAGCTATCTTTTCCAAAATTCCGGCATGGTCGAACTCACACTTGTCACCTCGTGATAATTCGGATAAAATGAAACGTGGAATATCCGGATGAAGCACCAGGAACTCATATTCACGTTCGATAAAAATGCGCATTTTTGACTCCAGGCTGAGGTCTTTTTTAAACACTTCAACTGTTGAAAGCATAAACTCTTCCATTGCAGCTTCAAAAACGAGTTTGAACAATTGCTTCTTGGAACAGAAATAGTAGTTTACGAGCGCCACGTTCATTCCAGACGCTTTGGCTATCTCCCTGGAAGTGCAGCCATCAAATCCTTTAGCTATAAAGACATTCTTTGCAGCTTCACGGATCTTCTCTTCTGTTGACAGTTCTTTGCTCATATTTTTAAAATCGCGACAAATTTAAACATGATTTTTAAACAAGCGTTTAAATTTTTCTGATTTAATTGTTCTAATAATTAAAAAACCATGCAAAATCAAGGATTTCAAGGCAAATAAATTATTAAACAGGGCAAATTTGGGGATGAAAAGCGTACGAACCCATTAAAAATCGGTGAATGGTAACCCAACTGCCGTGAATGGTGGAAACCGTTAAATAGAATGAGCAAAACCCATAGCTATCGCATAGGTCGAAAAGTCCAAAAAATCCAAAAATAAAATGTGAGCGGTCTTTGTACCAGGAAACAATTTTAAACTCTTGTTTATGGTTCGTCAATAAATACGTCTGAACGCTTATTGTTGAAGTAGAGGGTCATTGCAAATCCAACCGAAAGGGTTTGAGTCGGCGCTTTCAAATCACCGGGAGTATAACCTCCTGATGTGGTGGATCCGATTCGGTTTCCGTTGAACTTGTATCCTGAGAAATTATAACTCACAATCCAGCGGTATGCAACCGCTTCGTCTGAAGCCAATACAACCGTGAATGCCGGTTCCACATATCCGCAAGTGACTTGTTGTGGTCCGTAAGCTCTGGTTCCGGTCGTGATAAATTGCTGGTTGGCAATTCCGGCACGAACTCCCAATTCAAGCCCCAGACGTGGAGCAACCCAGCTTGTCCAACCTAATTCAACATCTCCGCCAAGTACATGCATTCCTCCCCTCATGGAAACCACTTTCTTGTGATCTACAACGGAATTATCATTTATACCCGGTTCAAACGGGATTTTGTACTCATTTACTTTGTAATAAGAATATTTCGGTCCAAAGGCAACGTACCAATGTTTAAACGGTTTGTATTGAATTTTGGGATGCACATTAATCAGTCCATTCAGGTAGTTTTTAAACATCTTATTTGCCATTCCCATCGGAAGGGTCAATTCTCCCGTTATATTCCATTTATCATTCTCAATTTGAGCATTGGAATTTACAACGGAAATAAGAATAAGCAATAATCCCAAAAACTTTTTCATAAAATCCCTTATTTTACCCCTAATCTACAAAAGTATTTTTACACATAACGTAGAAATTTATCAAACATTGGCGGAGATTGAACATACCTTGTAATTTTGCGATATGATTAAAGGTATTGTCTACATCATTCTTTCAGGAATAGCATTTTTTGTCATCAATTTCTTTGTGAAGTTGCTCGGAAATCCTGAAAATGAACTCATACCCAACCTGCAAAAATACCCGGCTCATGAATTGGTGTTTTTCAGAAGCTTGGTGTCCTTCATAATCAGTGCATCGATTATTAAATACCGCGGACTTCCAATCTTGGGAAATAACAGAAAATGGCTTTTTCTCAGGGGAACTGCAGGAATGCTCGCCCTGACCATTTTCTTCTTTACACTTCATAAATTACCATTGGCAATTGCTTCCACGCTCCAGTATCTCTCTCCCATTTTTACCGTACTGATCGCTTCCCGTCTCTTTTCTGAAAAAGTGAGCAAAGCTCAATACTTCAGCAGCCTGATTGCATTCTCCGGAGTGGTCTTCATCGGGTTCAATGGTCTGACGGGAGGATTCGATCATCAAAAATCGGATTTGTTCTGGATGGGCATGGGAATACTCTCGGCTGTCTTGTCCGGTATTGCTTACAACGCAATTTCTAAACTGAAAGAAACGGAAGAGACCATCAACATCGTCATTTACTTCCCAATGCTGGCACTTCCCCTGACAGGAATCTGGTGCTTGTTTGACTTCACCTTTCCCAGGGGAATCGAATGGTTGATCCTGTTGACAATCGGGATCTTTACACAAATCGCACAAGTCTGCATGACGCGCGCATTTCTTTCTACAAACACGGCAATTGTAGCGCCATTTCAATACATAGGTGCTATTTACGCCTTATTGTCGGGGTGGTTTATCTTCAATGAAAAATTGGAAATGGCATCGATCATCGGTGTTTGCATGGTTGTCTTCGGAGTTATTTTCGGGACAATTTTCCGGGCAGGAAAACAACGGAAAAAGGCTTCCAAACCGGGAATCGGGATAGAAACGGAAGTTCTTTCTTAAAATTCGTGAAACTTCCATAAAACAAACACATTTATACGTATTTTCGAGCCATGTTGTCTACCATACAAAAAGACCAGCTGGCTCAATTCGGTAACCTGGAATTACTTGCGAAACAGGTCGTAGAAGGTTTTATCACCGGAATGCATAAAAGTCCTTTTCACGGATTCTCTGTTGAATTTGCGGAACATCGCTTGTACAATCCGGGGGAATCCACACGACATATTGATTGGAAATTGTTTGGACGGTCGGATAAAATGTTCACCAAAAAATACGAAGAAGAAACCAACCTTCGTTGCCAAATGGTGATTGATGTTTCATCATCAATGTATTACAGCGGAAAAAACGAATTGTCCAAACTGGAATTTTCAGTTCTCGCTGCAGCTTCACTTTCTGAACTATTGAAAAGACAACGCGATGCGGTAGGACTTTCCCTATTCCATAACCGTTTATTCCTGCATACTCCGGCAAAATCTTCCGGGGCACATCACCGTTTTTTACTGCATGAAATGGAAAAACAGTTGCACGAATACGAAGCTGTGGATGCCAAATTGACTGAAACAATCTCTTGTCTTCACGATGTAGCGGAATTGTGTCACAAAAGAAGCCTGATCGTGATTTTCACGGATCTATTGGACGATCCATCCAGGCTGGATGAGTTCATGCAGAGTATTCAGCATATGAAACACAACAAACACGAAGTGGTCCTTTTTCATGTAATGGATAAAGCCACTGAAATCGATTTTGACCTGGGACACAATCCGATCAATCTCATTGATATGGAAACAGGTGAGAAAATGAAACTTCAACCAAGCGAAATAAAAGAAAAATACACCACTGAAATCAACCGGTATTTTAACGAAGTAAACCTGAAATGCACCCAATACAACGTCGATTTTTATACAATCGATATCAAGGATCCAATCCAGGATGTGTTGGTGAAATACTTATTGAAACGGCAAAAATTATATTAATTGAAAATGTAAAATGGATAATTGAAAAAGAAGATTTCGATTAACAGATCAATTATTATCCTAATATACTACTTTTCAAATCTTGCCCATTTTTCAATTGTCAATTTTCAATTAATCAGGGTTGATGTGCCCTGTCCAACAAATCCAAAATGGATTTTACCGGACTAAAGGTTTCACTCGGAATTTCCACAAAAACCGTATTCCATCTTGCCATGGAGCCATTCCACAATCCGGGTAACTCTACGAAATGAATCGATTGACCTTTGTGTGACTTACTCACTTTGAAATACGCATTCTCATCCTTGAATGCAGCTAAATCAATTTTTGAACCATCACTGTTCTTTCCCTGGCAAACCATCATCACAGGATTGAAATGGGAAGACTGAACCATGACGCGCACCTGGTCACTTTTCGGATTGATTTGGGCTTTTTCTACAATTTGTTTCGTGATTTCTCCATTGTTCTCAACCCAGAACGGCCCTCCACCAGGCTGTCCTTCATTTTGTACCATTCCGCAAATACGAAGCGGTCTCTTCAATAGGTCCATTTTTTCAGCATTTGACAACTCGTTGGCAGATTCATGAAACAATTGGTAATCCGCATTAAACTGATTCCATGCCTCTTCCGAAAAGTCGGCAACCAGTTTCTCCATTTGGGCTTGTACTTCCAAAAACAATCCTCCAAGCATCCGCTGCGTTTCGATCGCAATTTCAGAATGGTTGTAGTGTTGGATATTGTCTATATTCTTAATGAAAACCAAATCAGCATCAACTCCCGCAAAATTTTCCAACAAGGCTCCATGTCCTGCAGGTCTTGTCAGGTATTCTCCTTCCGGACTGATAATCGGCTGGAAATTATCATCAAAAGCAATTGCATTGGTATCGATGTTCTGTACCGAAAAATCGACTTCAAATTTTTTGGAAGTCATTCCTTCCAGGAATTCCAATTGGCGCTGGATATATTCTTGGAATTTAGCCTGGATCGTAAAATGAAAAGAACAGGTATTCTGATTCAATAATTGTCCTTGAACCACATGTTCCTGGATCGGGCAAAGTAAAAAAGGACCTGTTTTATGAAAAGGAATCAATCCTTTCGGAAGATGCGCCAATCCATATCCCTTGTTATTCAGAATGAATGAAACAAACGCATCCAGATCCATACTCCGGTTACGCAATGCCTTTTGGATTGACAATGGAAACTGATAGAAAAACGCGAAATCCTCAATATGAGTCAAAAAGCGTTCAACATACCCACTATTACTTTCATTCGGATTTTCCAAAAATTCGAACAAAAAATGAAACATCCTGGACCCAGAACCCGAAGCAGGAATGAAGAATGAAATTTTCTTATCGGAATGGTAGAACGAATGAGCTAAATCAGCAATTTTTTCATCACTTAAAACGATGATTCCTTCCTGGATTTTACAGGCAGAAACCAAATTCAATGCCGGTTGCGGAGCTCGCAGGCGTTCGATCTGTAATTCTATCGTAGTTTTTAGCATAAGCATGCTTCCTGTAGCGTTTTTTTGTTTCTTTGCGTCATGCAAAATTCCAAATCAATTTTCGGATTTTTACTTAAGTCAAAAGGTAGGCATGGAATTCATTCTCCCTTTGTTTTCGACTTTGTCGACAACTGTTTAACGACAAAAGTGGATAAAAATTTCCTCACTGCGCGAAAAAAATGGCTACAAAAGGTCAAAAACAACCGGGAACAATTTAAAATCACTGATTTAGGAGCCGGATCGAAACAAATGGGAAAGACACGTTCTGTTTCCGATTTGGCAAAAAACGCGAGCAGTAAAGGGCTTTATGGTGAAATCTTATGGAGAATTGCACATCACTACAAACCTCTACTCATGCTGGAACTGGGAACATCCATTGGAACAGGGTCCATTCATTTGAAATCAGGAAATCCGGAAGGCCATCTGATTACTGTCGAAGGCTGTGATGCAATCTTACAGCGTGCATCTCAACAGTTCGACACCTGGAATTTATCGGGAATCACAACTATTTGCAGTTCATTTGAAGAATTTGTAAAACTTCCGGGGATCGGTACGTATAATTTGATTTTCCTGGATGGAAACCATTCAGGAGAAGCAACCAAAAATTACATTAATTCATTATTCAAATATACCGACAGCAATACAGCCTTTATCCTGGACGACATCCGATGGAGCGATGATATGTGGAATTGCTGGAACGAATTGACTTCCGATCCTCGTTTTCACGTTTCGATCGATTTAGGAAGAATGGGGATTCTTTGGCGACGGGAAAAACAGACGAAAGAATCGTTTACGATCCGCCCGAAAATATTCAAGACCAGATTATTTTAGGAGGGTCGCGATATCTCGCGACCCCAAATATCATTTGGTTTAAGATTTTCCTACAGACCCCATTGTGATCAGGTAGCGAAGAACTTTCTCCTGTCCTGCTTCATCAATATGATGTCCTTCTTTGCTATTCACTTTTTTGACCATTCTCGGTACAATCTCTTTCCACTCCGATTCCGACTCGGAAGCAGGTTTTTTCAGCTTATGGCACAAATTGCAATTCGCTTCAAACAACTGTTTCCCTTGGTACAATTCATCCAAAGTATATCCCGGGAATTTGGCTTGCACCCGGTCAACATCTCCCTGGGAAGGCATTGTCTCCACTTTGGCTGTGGAATTTTTTGCTGTTCCACAGGCAACTAAAATTGCGATACACGCACCTGCTAATAGATTTTTCTTGTTCATAATATAGTATTATTTAAAACATAACCAAGTTGTGTCACCCTCAGAATGTACTTAACTAAAGTGCTTGTTTTCGTTCAATCAAATATAGGAAAATTCAGTTTGTTAAAATTAACAACCAGTAGTGTTATTAGAATTAATTAACTTTAAATCATGAAAGTTTACACCAAAAAAGGAGATGGCGGAACAACCGGTCTGATTGGAGGAACTCGCCTTCCCAAGCATCATATTCGTATTGAAAGCTACGGAACGGTTGACGAACTGAACAGTTATATAGGTTTGCTTCGTGATCTGATCGGAAAAGATCCCAAATCAGAAGTACTGATTGAAATTCAGGATCGCTTATTTACAATCGGTTCCCAGTTGGCGGCGGATCCCGTTAAATCCAAAATGACACTTCCTGAAATTTTTGAAAGTGATATCACGTATCTGGAAAACCAGATCGATGAGATGGACAATGAGTTGCCTCCAATGAAATTCTTTGTTCTTCCGGGTGGAAATGCCATTGTTTCGCATTGTCATATTGCTCGCTGTATTTGTAGAAGAGCCGAAAGATTGGTCTCTCAATTAAGCGAATCAGAAAAGGTGAATCCTTTAATAAGCGCTTACATGAATCGGCTTAGCGACTACTTATTTGTCCTTTCCAGGAAACTTGCTCATGAACTAAAAGCAACGGAGACTCCATGGAAGCCTAGAACAAATTGATTATCAATCAATTAAAAAGAGAGGTAAAAGTTTTTTTTTTATCCTGAAGAAAACACTTGGATTTTTTTAGAATAAGATTATTTTTGCGCAAATAAACAACAATATTACTAAGACATGTACTGGACATTAGAACTAGCATCCTACTTAGAAGACGCTCCTTGGCCTGCAACAAAAGACGAGTTAATTGACTATGCAATTAGAGCAGGTGCACCCTTAGAAGTAGTTGAAAATCTGCAAGATTTAGAAGATGAGGGCGATGTATATGAAAGCATTGAAGAAATTTGGCCGGATTACCCGTCTAAAGATGACTTCTTATTTAATGAAGATGAATATTAATTCATAAAACAAGAAAAGGTTCTCAAAGAGAGAGCCTTTTTTTTTGTTTCATATTGTTAGTCGAAAAACGTGATTTCCCATCAATTAACTGAATTAACCAATATTTAACACGATTAAATTTGGCTATGTTTCAACTCTGAGTTAGTTTTGCACCATGAAAAGTTTGCTTATTGGATTTTTTCAGCTCTTGTGTTTCCTCCAAATCTTTGGTGCGAATCAGTTGAATACTCCATTAAACCAGGCAAAACCCTCCTACAATTTTCATCACCGACCTTCAGAACATACTCAATTTGTAGTTAAACACCACAAATCGAGTTCTGCGATAGATAACAACTCTTCCATTCCTGCGGAAGACGCGGAAGTGATTTTTGAAAATCTGGAAGAAGAAACGGAAGACTTTTCTTCCGGGAAACACCTTTATAATAATCTCTATTTTGCCGGGATTCCTGTAGATCAATCGCTCGATTATCTCTACGGAAATACCAAAAACACCTTAATGTTCTATGAACAGTCTTCTTTTATTCAAGCGAATAAGAGACATGTCGTTTTTCAAGTTTTCAGAATATAGAATCCAGCAGACAGTCTCCTGATTGTCGAACTATATTATTAAGTTTTCCTTCGCGATTGATTTGAAGCTATTTAAAACAATCGTATATTAGAAAACTATTGCTGGATCTAACAATCCAAAACACAATTTACAAAAAAAACAAATCGTTTTTAAAAGCAAGATTATTATGAAGAGAGTTCTCATTCTCATGGGCTTATGTGTTGCATTAATCAGCACAAGCTGTCAATCAGCAAAAGAAGAAAAGGAAAGTACCGGTAAACTACTGGTAACCAACCCAATCATAATGGACACCACGATCATCAGAGATTATGTGTGTCAAATACGTGCAATTCAACATATCGAGATCAGAGCCTTGGAAAAAGGTTACCTGCAAAAAATCTATGTGGATGAAGGGCAATTGGTTAAGGAGGGACAATTGATGTTCCAGATCATGCCGATGATGTACCAGGCAGAAATGCAAAAGGCACAGGCAGAAACTGACTTCGCAAAAACGGAATACCTGAATGCCAAATTGCTGGCCGACAGTAATGTCATTTCCAAAAATCAGCTTGCACTTGTTAAAGCAAAATACGACAAGGCAAAAGCGGAGTTGTCATTATCCCAGGTTCGTTTAGGTTTCACTGAGATCAAAGCACCGTTTAGTGGTATCATGGACCGTTTCCAGGTTCGATTGGGAAGTTTGGTTGATGAAGGAGATTTGTTGACAACCCTTTCCGACAACAGCAGATTGTGGGTTTACTTCAATGTACCGGAAGCTGAATACCTGAACTTCAAGACCGTTTCCAACAGCGACAACATGAAAAATGTGCGTTTGTTGATGGCAAACAATGAAGTATACGAACATCCGGGCGTAGTGGAGACAATTGAAGCAGATTTCAATAACGAAACCGGTACCATTGCTTTCCGTGCTACATTCCCAAATCCAAAGGCTCTTTTGAGACATGGTGAAACAGGAAGTATCCAGATGGTTGTTCCTTTGAAAAAGGTTTTGATCATTCCTCAGAAAGCTACTTATGAAGTTTTGGAAAAGAAATATGTATTTGTTGTCGGTAAAGACAATGTGGTGCATTCCAGAGAAGTTGTCATCCGATCTGAAATGCCGGATCTTTATGTAATCAAAAGCGGAGTAAAACCAGAAGAGCGAATCTTATTGGAAGGAATTCGTAAAGTAAGAGATGGCGATAAAATCACTTATAAATACCAGGAGCCGAAATCTGTGATTTCTCATTTACAAGTTTACACGGAGTAATTCACACTTTTTTAATCCATTCAGATTATGTTTAATAAATTCATACATAGACCTGTTTTAGCAATTGTGCTATCATTGGTCATCATCTTCATGGGAGTACTTGCGATTAGTGGTTTGTCCACATCGCAGTTCCCCGAAATTGCACCGCCAACTGTTATCGTAAGAGCTTCCTATCCTGGAGCAAGTGCGAAAGTACTGACTGAATCCGTTTTAATTCCCCTGGAACAAGCCGTGAATGGTGTTCCGGGAATGAAATACATGACTTCGGATGCAACCAGTGCCGGGGAAGCGAATATCCAGATCATATTCAACTTGGGTACGGATCCGGATCAGGCCTTGGTACAAGTGAACACTCGTATTGCCCAAGTATTGAACCGTTTGCCGATCCTGGTACAACGTGAAGGGGTTATCGTGAACCGGATCATGCCGAGTATGTTGATGTATGTCAACCTATACAGTAAGGATCCAACCGCGGATATGAAATTCATCTTCAACGTTGCCGGGGTGAATATGATTCCTGAATTACAACGTATCAACGGAATCGGTCAGGCAAGTATCCTGGGAAGTCGCCAGTATGCAATGCGTGTCTGGTTGAAACCTGACAGAATGCGTGCTTACAATGTTTCCGCTGAGGAAATCATGGAATCGTTGGGTTCTACGAGTGTCATTGGTTCTCCTGGTCGTATCGGACGAAGTGACGGTAAGCGGGCTGAAGCTCTTGAATACGTATTGACTTACAAAGGTCGTTTCAACGAAGCGGAAGAATACAAGAATGTCATTATACGTTCCACCCCCGACGGAGAAATTCTTCGTTTGAAAGACGTGGCAAACGTAGAACTTGGAAGTGAGTATTACGATATCTACTCCAACAAAGATGAATACCCGTCTGCTGCGATTGTCTTGAAACAAACCTACGGAAGTAATGCAACGGAAGTAATTGGTCGTGTAAAAGAGAAACTGGAAGAATTGAAGAAAACATCCTTCCCTCCGGGAATGGAATACGAAATCAGTTATGACGTTTCGAACTTCCTGGATGCTTCCATTGAAAAAGTAATTCATACGTTAGGTGAAGCATTCATTCTTGTTGCCTTGGTAGTATTCTTATTCCTTGGTGACTTCCGCTCTACCCTTATTCCGACAATTGCAGTTCCGGTTTCCTTGATCGGAGCCTTTATGTTCATGCAGATGTTCGGCCTGACAATCAACTTGATTACCTTATTTGCATTGGTACTAGCAATCGGTATTGTGGTCGATGATGCCATTGTCGTCGTTGAGGCGGTCCATGCTAAGATGGAAGAAGAACATCTTTCGCCTTACATGGCTGTGAAAAAAGTACTCAAGGAGATCAGTGGAGCCGTAATTGCAATTACCTTATTGATGACTGCGGTATTCGTACCGGTAGCCTTCATGACAGGTCCGGTTGGTATCTTCTACCGACAATTCGCCATCACCATGGCAACTTCCATCGTCTTATCCGGATTGGTTGCATTGACTCTGACACCTGTACTTTGTGCGATGTTATTAAAAAATAACCATGGAAAACCAAGAAAGAAAACACCAATTAATCGATTCCTCGATTGGTTCAACAGAGGTTTTGAGAAACTGACAGGAAGATACGTTGGGCTTTTGAATCGAATCGTAAGCAGACGATTGGTTACATCCATAATCTTGCTTGCATTCGGTTTGGGAATTTTCGGATTGAGCCAGAGATTACCTTCCGGGTTCATTCCTAGTGAAGACCAGGGGATGATTTATGCGATTATTCAGACTCCTCCGGGATCAACTTTGGAAAGAACCAACGATATTGCCCGCAAATTGCAAGGAATTGCAGAAAAAGTGGAAGGTATCAAATCGGTTTCTGCTTTGGCGGGTTACGAGGTATTGACTGAAGGACGTGGTTCCAATGCCGGAACCTGTCTGATTAACTTGGATCCTTGGGAGGAAAGAAAGCACAACGTGCAGGAAATCATTTACGAACTGGAAGAAAAAGCGCGGGTTATTCCGGGAGCTACTATCGAGTTCTTCGATCCGCCGGCAGTTCCGGGATATGGTGCAGCTGGAGGTTTCACTTTACAGTTATTGGATAAAACCAATACAGGTGACTACAAGGAATTGGAGCGCGTCAATACGGAATTCATGAATGAATTGCGTAAACGGAAAGAAATCACCGGTTTGTTCACATTCTATAGTGCGAATTATCCACAGTATGAGCTTCATATCAACAATGATTTGGCCATGCAAAAAGGAGTTTCCATTGGAAATGCAATGAACACATTATCGATCTTGATCGGTAGTACCTATGAACTCGGTTTCATCAAGTACCAGCGTTTCTTTAAAGTGTTCGTCCAGGCTTCTCCGGAATACAGGAGATTACCTGAGGACATCATGAAGCTGTACGTGAAAAACGACCGCGGCGAAATGGTTCCATTCTCATCCTTCATGACGATTGTAAAATCCCAGGGAGCCAATGAGATCAACCGTTACAACATGTATACAACTGCTTCCATCCGTGGGTCCGCTGCAAAAGGATTCAGTAGTGGTGAAGCGATCAAAGCTGCACAGGAAGTTGCGAAAGCAAACTTGCCAAGAGGTTATGATATCGACTGGGGAGGACTTTCAAAAGACGAGGTAATGCGTGGAAATGAAGCCTTGTATATCTTCATCGTCGTGTTGATCTTCGTTTACTTTGTATTGGCAGCCCAATACGAAAGCTTCATCATACCTTTGGCAGTAATCTTCTCGCTTCCGGCCGGAATTTTCGGATCGTTCTTCCTGCTCCAGATCATGGGCTTGGAGAATAACATCTACGCCCAGGTAGGATTAGTCATGCTCGTCGGGCTCCTCGGTAAGAATGCCGTTTTGATTGTAGAATTCGCCATGCAGAAACACCACGAAGGTGCAACGGTATTGGAAGCTGCAATTGAAGGAGCGAAAGTGCGTTTCCGTCCGATCCTAATGACCTCATTTGCCTTCATAGCGGGATTACTTCCATTGGTTGTTGCAACGGGTCCGGGAGCGATTGGAAACAGAACGATTGGTGCTTGTGCACTTGGAGGAATGCTCTTCGGAACCATTTTCGGGGTAATTATCATCCCAGGTTTGTACTACATCTTCGGTTCCCTTGCAGCTGGTCGAAAACTGATTAAAGGTGAAGATGACAGCTCTTTAACAGAAGACTTTGTGCACGCTATAGACAATTTTCCAACAACAGAAGAAACTGAAGAAAACAATGAGCACTAAAAATAAAATCAGTAGCTGGGTTGTAATTGCCTTTATTGCAATCACCGTTACGGCTTGTAAAAGTCTTAAGATCCATTACAAGGACGAAAAAAGGTACACTCCTGAAGCTTATCAAAGCTCGTCGAAGGATTCTACCAATACGGGAAAGGTTAAATGGAAAACTTTTTTCCATGACGAAAACCTGATCGCATTGATCGATACAGCCCTGAAAAACAACCAGGAGTTGAACATCACTATCCAGGAGATCGCAGTGGCCCAATCGGAAGTCCGTGCAAGAAAAGGTGAATTCTTACCTTCTGCCGGAGTTGGCGTGGGAGCCGGTGTCGAAAAAGTAGGAGAATTCACACGTGATGGAGCGGTTGAAAAAAACCTTCCTATCCGTGACGGGAAAGCTTTCCCTGATCCGCTTGGCAACCTGCAATTGGGTCTGAATGCATCTTGGGAAATCGATATCTGGCGTAAATTGCGAAATGCAAGAGACGCGGCATCTTCCCGCTACCTTGGAACCATCGAAGGAAAAAATTTCATGGTAACGATCCTAGTGGCTGAAATCTCCAACTCGTATTATGAATTGATGGCCTATGATAACAAACTCGAAATCCTGAAGCAGAATTTGGAAATCCAAAAGAATGCCCTGGAGATCGTAAAACTTCAGAAAATTGCAGGTGAAGTAACCGAATTGGCTGTTAAAAAGTTTGAAGCGGAAGTT
The DNA here is from genome assembly GCA_965650135.1 of uncultured Fluviicola sp. Taxonomy (GTDB): domain Bacteria; phylum Bacteroidota; class Bacteroidia; order Flavobacteriales_D; family Crocinitomicaceae; genus Fluviicola. The sequence goes on along the minus strand of CBFGNC010000004.1, from coordinate 259,946 downwards.
TTCAAGAATCAGAGTCATTTGTTCTACTTGCAACAGCAGATCATTGAAGCTGAGAACCGGATCAACTTCCTGGTTGGGCGTTTTCCTCAGCCCGTGGCACGCAATTCGGCAGCGTTTCAACAAATGGTTCCCGACACGATTTACTCCGGGATTCCTTCACAGTTATTACAGAACCGTCCGGATATCCGCCAAGCTGAATTGAACCTGGTAGCATCCAAATTGGATGTGAAAGTCGCAAGAGCACAATTCTACCCTTCTCTTCGAATTACTGCGGGAGTTGGTTACCAGGCTTTCAATGTGAAATACCTGATCACGTCTCCTCAGTCCTTGCTTTATAACATTGCAGGAGACTTGGTTGCACCGTTAATCAATAGAAATGCGCTGAAAGCAAAATATGCGTCGGCAAATGCAAAGCAAATTCAAGCTGTTTATAGTTATGAGCAAAAGATTCTGAATGCTTACATTGAAGTTGCGAACCGCATGTCCAAGGTTACGAATCTGAAGAACAGTTACGATTTGAAACTGAAACAAGTAGACGCAATGAACCAATCGATCACGATCTCGACCAACTTGTTCAAATCAGCAAAAGCAGATTACATGGAAGTATTGCTAACACAACGCGATGCAATTGAAGCGAAGTTTGACTTGGTAGAAATCAAACAGGAACAATTATCGAATATGGTCAGCTTGTACCAGGCATTGGGAGGTGGTTGGTAACCTTAATAAATTCACAATCTCTTAAAAAAAGCATCCGTCAGTGACGGATGCTTTTTTTTATGCCCATTCAGGCATTAGATTCTGATGTAACTCAAAAATTCTTCTTTGGCTTTATGATCTGAAATCGTCAACTGGCAATGCTCATTCAATTCGATTTCCAGTTTCGTATTTATTTTGATCAGTTTTTACCTGATAAATTATACCGATTATTCCGTGACCGACTAATCCTGCAGGCTTTTGATTCCTGACATTCGGGCAAGTGAAAAAGCTCCGATAGCCATCGCCACATCCCTTACGGCTACATCCAGGAAATTTCCACTGATGAGCAGGCTCAATGCCACCAAAACAAGCCAGGCTGATACTAAATATCCACCTTTCTGAGGTTGAAAAAAGACCAGGATCCCAGCAAAAATTTCGATTATTCCTACAATTGCCATGAACGTTTCACTCCCAAAAGGCAAAATTCCGGCGATATTTGGATCCAGGTACTTGGACCAGTCAGTCAATAAATTTGAAAATTTATCCGCTCCCGCAACTATGGGGATGATTCCATAACTGAATTTTAATAATGTTTGAATTTCCCAAACTCTTTTCATTGAATTTTCCATGTGATTTAACTTTTTGTTTAGTCATTGGAGAACCGGATTAAAAAAAGGTTACAAAATTCATTTCACTATTTTTTGTAACCTTTCTTGTTTTCAATGCTCTGATGTAATAAATTACATCAATAAAACTGTCAATGGAATCACAGAACAATCCGGAAACATCTCTTCTGAATGACGAAGAACTGGTGCGTTGCATCCTCAATGGAGAAACACATTTGTATGCACATCTGATGCGAAAATTCAACCTGAGACTGTACCGGATAAGCATGTCGATCATTAAAGATGATTCTGCTGTGGAAGATGTGATGCAAACAACGTACCTCAACGCTTATCTGCAGTTAAACAATTTTCAAAACAGGTCAAGTTTCGGAACGTGGATCACCCGGATTCTGATCAATGAAAGCCTGCTCTTTCTTAAGAAACAAGCAAGGCAGCGAGAATTCGTCTCACAAAAACAAGAAAATCATCATCATTCTGATACTCCATTAACAAAACTCATGAACAACGAACTAAAATTAATATTGGAAAAATCTGTTTCCGGCTTACCGGAAAAATACCGCCTCGTATTTGTCATGAGGGAAGTAGAAGAAATGAGCACGAAGGAAACCATGGAAATTCTGAATATCAGTGAATCCAATGTTAAAATACGCTTGAAGCGTGCAAAGGAAATCCTGCAGCAGGAATTAAGTCATTTTTACGAACCAAAACAACTCTTCGAATTCAATTTGGTCCGTTGCGACCGTATTGTGAATTATGTCCTATCTGAAATCGAAAAAAGACGACGTTCTACGGATTACACCAACTAACATTTCATAGCTTCGAAATGAGGTTTCGAAAAAGGAAAATTATTTCGGATAAAAAACTCCTTTATTAAGCGCTTTTATTATCTTTGTATGAAGAACAAAAGGAATAATGTTTTCAAAAACGTGTGAATACGGAATAAAAGCAACGCTCTATGTTGCACATCAATCTCAGTTGGGGATCCGAACGAGCTTGAAAGAGATCTCGAAAGCAATCGACTCTCCTGAAGCATTCACAGCTAAAATCTTACAATTACTTTCCAAAAACGGCATATTGAAATCGACGAAAGGCCCTTCCGGTGGTTTTGAAATTGAGAAAGAAAATAGGGAAGCTATCAAATTGAGTGACCTCGTTTTTGCAATTGACGGGAATGAACTCTATCAAGGTTGTGGTTTGGGATTGAAGGAATGTAACAGTTTAAAACCATGTCCCCTGCATGACAAATTTATGAAGATCAGGGAAGATTTGAAACAAATGCTCGAAACAACAACTATTGAAGAACTGGCGAACGGATTGAACAGTGGTTTGTCTTTTTTAAAACGATGAAAAAAAAATTAAATTAATAAAGGATAAAAAGGTCTTAATATCTCATAATAGCAATTAAAAACAAATGATATGAAAGCTGAAATTTCAAAAACGAATTTGAATTGGTTTCAAAAACAAGTCGCAAGTTTTGAAAGATCCCGATTCGGAGCAATGGCAGCACTACTGACCGCTCAAAGTTGTTTTGGTTCCGTTGCAGCAATGTATTCGTTAAAAACCCAAAGCTATGTACTTTTGGCAATTTGCGCCAATATTACTATGGCATCCAATGGTGCCTTCATTGCTCAATCCCCGGCAAAATGGTGTTTAATCCTTTTTTATGTAAGTATTATCACCAACCTGGGAATTTTAATCCTCAATTTCTTCGTCAAATGACAACTGCTGTGAAACACGACATTCTAAATCTGGAAGATATCCGGTTATTAGTCGATTCCTTTTATTTTCAAGTAAGAAAAAACAAGCTCCTGGGACCGGTATTCAGTGAAAAGATCCCGGACGAACTCTGGCCGGCGCACTTAGATAAATTGGTTCGATTCTGGCAAACACTTCTGCTTGAAGAAAATACCTATCACGGAAATCCGCTCATGCATCATCTTCAATTGTCCATTGCAGAAGATCATTTCTCCGAATGGCTTCGTTTGTTTCGTGCAACTATTGATGAACATTTCACGGGCGAAAAAGCACATGAAGCAATGATTCGGGCTGAAAAAATCGCTGTTGTATTTCAGGCAAAGATCGATCAATTCGGACCGAACCAAGAACATTGATTAATCATTTTTAACAACACAAAATATGGACTACCAAACCATCCTGGAAAAGATAAACGAAAAATATTCGGACCTGGGAGAAAAACCGGAAACCCATTTGAAAGGGTTATTGTATAGCAAGCCTATTTCCTATTGGGATTACATCGAAGTGGAAACCTTAAATTCTCTTCAAAAACCAAAAACAAACTTCAAGGATGAAGAAATATTCATCATGTACCACCAGGTGACGGAATTGTTCTTTAAAATGATGATCCATGAACTGAAACAGATCGTTTACGAGGACCTGTCTCAAGAAACTGTCCTGGAGAAATTGAACAGGCTCGCCAAGTATTCGGAAATTCTCGTCAGCTCATTCGATGTAATGAAATACGGGATGAATTACAACGACTACAACCTTTTCCGAAGTGCATTAACACCGGCCAGTGGTTTTCAATCCTTTCAATTCAGGGCAATTGAGCTGTATTCAACCCGGATTAAAAACCTCTTATCCGACAAAAACGGGATCGAAAATCCGGCAATTAACGGGGAATTATTTGAAGATCTATACTGGAAAAAAGCCGGTGTAAAACCTGGTGCAAGGGGGAAATCCCAAACACTTCTCCAATTTGAGGAAAAATACCAGGAAGATTTAATTCGCCTCGCGGAAAAAGTCCAGGGAAAAACCCTGGAAGAAAAACTGCTGTCCTTTCCAAATCCATCCGAAGAACTGGTCCGGGCTGCAAAACAATTTGATTTCCTGTACAATTTCAAATGGCCGAATGTGCATTTGGAAACTGCAACACATTACTTGGACAGCAAAGGTGAAAATCAAGCTGCAACAGGAGGAAGCGAGTGGAAGAAATATTTGAACCCTGTTTTTCAGCAACGTCGCTTCTTCCCTTCTTTCTGGAAAAATGATTCGATGGAAAACTGGCAGGATAAACTATGATCTTCTGCAAATTGTAAACAAAAAGCCCGGACAACTATTGCCCGGGCTCGAATTATCAATGTAATCAAACTTATACGTTAAATCTGAAATGCATGATATCTCCATCTTGCACAATGTATTCCTTACCTTCTACTTTGAATTTCCCGGCCTCTTTCACAGCAGCTTCCGAACCCAAAGTTGTATAGTCCTCGTACTTCATCACTTCCGCACGAATAAATCCTTTTTCAAAATCAGTATGGATCACTCCGGCAGCCTGTGGAGCCGTAGCACCAACATGAACGGTCCAGGCTCTCACCTCTTTCACTCCGGCAGTAAAATACGTCTGAAGATTCAACAAAGAGTATGCAGAGCGAATCAAACGGTTCACACCAGGTTCTTCCAAACCAAGTTCTTCCAAAAACATCTGACGTTCTTCGTATGTTTCCAATTCGGTAATATCTGCTTCAATTTTTGCTCCGACGATCAGGATCTGAGCATTCTCATCTTTTACTGCTTCGCGAACAGCTTCCACGTGCGCATTTCCTGTTTTTACTGCAGATTCCTCCACATTACAAACATACATTACAGGCTTCGATGTAATCAACTGGAATTTCTGAACGATTTCCTGCTCTCTCTCATCAAATGTCATCGAACGGACAGACTTGCCCTGTTCCAATGTAGCTTTGATTGCCATTGCAAGGTCATTTTCCTTGACGATTTCCTTATCTCCTGATTTCAATGTACGAGCCAAAGATTGGATCCGCTTTTCAATGGATTCCAAATCTTTCAACTGTAATTCGATATCGATGATTTCTTTATCACTTACAGGATTAACACGACCGTCAACATGAATGATGTTTCCATCTTCAAAGCAACGCAATACGTGTAAAATCGCATCGGTTTCGCGGATATTTGCTAAGAATTGATTACCCAAACCTTCACCTTTTGAAGCTCCTTTCACCAAACCTGCGATATCTACAATTTCCATGGTTGTCGGAACCACTCGCTCCGGGTTCACCATCGATTCCAATTTCTCCAATCGAGGGTCCGGAACTGAAATCGTTCCCACATTGGGTTCAATCGTACAGAAAGGAAAATTCGCAGATTGCGCTTTAGCGTTTGATAAACAATTAAACAAAGTCGATTTCCCTACATTCGGCAAACCAACTATTCCGCATTTCAATGCCATAAAAAAAATTTTTTGCAAAGATAAGAAAAAGCGGAAGCTTTTGAAGACTAAGTTACGATCCCGGACATCCGGGATTAGTGCGAAAGTAATTTGGGAGAAGCGGAAGCTTTTGAAGACTAAGTTACGATCCGTCAACTGACGGATCAGTGCGAAAGTAATTTGGGAGAAGCGGAAGTCCTCCAAGGAGGAAAGACCGGTCCTAAGTTTTGGCTTGTTTAGTCCGTTAATTCTTTCGTTTTTACAACAGTCAATTTATATTTTGTCGGCGTCATGTCTGCCCAAAGCCAGTTGTAGTGATTAATTGTGGTTTCGGCATCAATAAAGGGCCTGGAAGCTGTTGTGTGCCCATCTGAAATTATTGTAACCTTAAAGTCTTTGGTCAATGCTGATTTAACAGTCGAATCTACACAGAAATCAGTTGCACAACCGGTAATAAATAACTCGGTGATGTCATTCTCAACCAGAACACTGTTCAATTCAGAATTATAGAACGAATCATTTGCAGTCTTACTTACAAAAAGATCTTCCGGAAGTCTCTTTAATTCAGGTAGAATTTGCCAATCATCCGTCTGAGGGATAAAACTATTTTCCCTTGAACCATCATGCTGAATGAAGATAACCAATTGCTTGTCGTCACGAAATCTTTCGGAAAGTAAATTTATTCGTTCAATAGTCCCAATTGTGTCATGGCGCAAAGAATATGGCTTAAAACTGCCAATTTGCATGTCGATTATTAATAATGCTTTCATTGTTTAGCTTTATTTATAAGAGTTTTAAGGAGTTGCTTTGAGTTTGCACTTCAGACCGCTTGATGAAAACTTATGTCAGCGGTTCGTTGTTTTTAGTCTGTGTAGAAAGCAAACATCTTGTTTACTTTTCCGTGTTCGTCAAAAAACATGACTTCAATTGCTTTTTTGTTCATTACCGATTGATAGAATAAGGCAACTGAATTGATACCTGATGTCACTTCATACAATTCAAATTTGAGATCAGGGATTTTCTCCAATGCTTTTTTCCAGTATTCCCGCACATTTTCTTTCCCTTTTAAAGAGCCACTTTCAATGCCACCCGCTAATTTTATCATTGGCGTTGTAATCTCAATTTCATCCGAATAGTGAGCTAAAATAGCATCGAGATCATGAGAATTCCAGGATTTTACCCAGTCTTTCGCAAATTTTTGAGCATCCATATAGTCTATTATTTAATTTAATTTTTATTTGAGGATTGAAATTCGTATCGTTTTACAGTGACCATTACGTTTTGCAACTACCCGAAGGTGGCGATTTCGGAGCACTCCCTTGTCAGCCAAGCACAAACTTGATAGAAGCACAATGCTTGATTTAACCACTGAACCACCACTTTTGGGTAGCTGCTGTTACCTGCTGTTTTTTTTAATTCGATAAATATTGTGGTCGTAGTCATCTTTTTTATATGTTTTTATCAATTCAATCAACCCAAGTTCGCAGAATAATTTCAAATCCTCGTATGAAATATCATTCTGTTTAAAGGTTTGATTTTCTCCATTTATTTCTATAAACCAAGGATACCACATTACACCCCAAATCTCTACAAAGTATTCAAATTCAGTTGTTTTTTGGTCGACACATTTGTCAACTAATTCATTAAATATTTCTGTTTGTCGCTGGTTCATTATTCCGTTGAAATTTTAAAAGGTTGATTCGTTTCTATCCATATTTCAAATTTTCTAACATCATGGATTATTAATCCTGATTTGGTTCCAATTTCAGTTATTTTAATCGGTAATTCACTTTTTAAGACTTTATATATAAATCTTTTAGCATTGTTTGGTGGTGTTCCCAAAAAGTTGACTTATCACAATAATATTCTTCACCAAATAATTCTGTTGCGAAGTCGTTTTTGAATTCAATTCTGTATTTAATGTCAAACATTTTTTCGGTTCTTAAAATAGCAGGTAACTTTCTTATCCACACTATATGATTACCTTTTTCAACCGAAAGGTGTTGTATAAGCGCAACGTTATTTCGATTTAGTTTTCTTATCAAATATATTAAGAAACTCTTTTCTGAAACACTTTGCCGTTTCGTTTCTTATTTTCGTAGGATTATAACAATTGAAATTAATTGCAACTATGAGATACTATTCCTTTGCACTGCTTTTCATGGTATCGGGCTTTTCCTTTTCTCAAAAAAGCTCCGGACCCGACTCTACAATCATTAGACAGTTCTTCGACGAAGCATTGGTTCGCGGTAAATCCTATGAAGATTTGCGTTCCTTATGCAAAGGTGTGGGCGCCCGGCTTTCGGGTTCAGCTCAAGCTCAAATGGCTGTTGAATGGGGAAAACGAAAAATGGAATCCTATGGTTTTGATAAGATTTACCTGCAGCCTGTCATGGTTCCACATTGGGAACGAGGAAATAAGGAAGTGGCCTGGATTCAAAATGGTTCTGGGGATTTAGCTCCTGTCGACATTTTGGCGCTTGGTGGTTCCACCGGTACAAACGGCTTATTGAAAGCGGAAGTGATAGAGTTCAAATCATTGGAGGATCTGAAAAAAGCGACAAAAGCAAGTATCCAGGGAAAGATCGTCTTCCTGAACCAGGCAATGAATCCTGCTGATATCAGCACATTTAAAGCATATGGTGGTTGTTACAGCATTCGCGGACATGGCGCAGTTGAAGGAGCAAAATTGGGCGCAGTTGGCGTTGTGATCCGTTCTTTGGCCTTACCTGAAGACCATTTTCCTCATACCGGTTCGATGTATTATGAAGACGGTGTTTCGAAGATTCCGGCTGGGGCATTATCGACGATTTCTTCCAATGAATTGTCCAAAGCACTTGCAAAAGGGAAAGTGACCCTGATCATGGAAATGGATTGCAGGGATTTCCCGGATGAACCTTCGTTCAATGTGATGGGAGAACTGACAGGCAGTGAAAAACCAAACGAAGTGATTACCATCGGCGGACATCTGGATTCCTGGGATGCAGGTGAAGGAGCTCACGATGATGGAGCCGGAATTGTTCACAGCTTGGAAGCACTTCGAATTTTGAAAGTTTCAGGTGTTAAACCGAAGCATACGATCCGCGTGGTTTTCTTCATGAACGAGGAAAACGGAAACAAAGGCGGACATGCCTATGCAACATGGGCCAAGAAAGAGAATCAAAAACAGATTGCAGCAGTAGAAAGCGATCGCGGAGGATTCAGCCCGGATGGGTTTGAGTGCGATGGAAAAGAATCTTACGTTCAGCTCATCAAAGGATTTGCCCCACTCCTGGCTCCTTACGATTTACATCATTTTGAAGCAGGTTATGGCGGTGTGGATATCAGCCCTTTGAAATTACATTACGAAGAAATTCCACTTTTCGGGTTTGTCCCCGATTCACAACGCTATTTTGATTTTCACCATGCGGCAAGTGATGTGTTCGAAAGTGTAAACAAACGCGAGCTTGAATTGGGTTGCGCGAGTATGGCTGCTTTCGTATATTTATTGGATAAAAAACTTTAAAAGATATAGTTCAAAAGGTTTGAGGTCAATTTTGAACTCTTTGAACTCTTGAACTCTTTGAACTCTTCAAACAAAACTGCTAAATTATGGCCAATCATTTCATCGGAAGACCCAATCCGGAATTTTCACCGGCTTATGCGAAGTATTATTTTGAGCGGACAATCGGCCAGGAAGATCTGATCTTGGCTTTGGAAAAGGATCTGGATGAGACTGCCCGCTTTATTGCCGGACTTCCGGAGTCCAAAGCGGATTTTCAATATGCGGATGATAAATGGACTTTGAAAGGTGTGATCCTGCATTTCATAGAAACCGAACGCATTTTCCAATACCGCGCACTTCGCTTTTCACGCAAGGACAAAACACCTCTTGACGGATTTGACGAAGGTTGGTACAGTCAGCATAACAATACCGAGCAACGTAAATTGCAAGATCTGCATTCCGAATTCATAGAAGTGAGGAAAGCGAGTATTTCCTTATTCAAAGGAATGACTTCTTCCATGCTGGATTCCATCGGCACGGCAAACAACAGCCCGAACACGCCCCGGAACCTGGGCTGGATCATGGTCGGACACGTCATTCATCATTGCAATATCATTAAGGAGCGCTATTTGGTTGATGTAGACGAAGCCTTTTAATTATCAATGATTTAAATATAAATTATCAAGAATTGATGTCCCTGATAATTACGTCACTCATAATAGATAATTAAAGAAACAATACTATAACCCTGCTTCAAATCTGCTAATTCGGAATTCGGCATTCGTAATTCGGAATTACCTTGTTCATTTCTCAGTTAATTAATTTCATTACAAATTGGTAATATGAGCTAGAATACTGCTAAATTTGCAGTCTTAACTGTTAATCGTGCAACACATTGATTAATGGAAAATGAACAAGTATGGCAGATATTTTTGATAAAATTGAACGTAATCGTGGACCTATTGGACAGTATTCAAAAGGAGTTCATGGTTATTTTACCTTCCCGAAGTTAGAAGGTGAATTAGGTAACAAAATGATTTTCCGAGGAAAGGAATGTTTGGTTTGGTCTTTAAACAATTACCTGGGATTGGCAAATCATCCGGAAGTTCGTAAAGCGGATGCTGATGCGGCGGCACAATATGGTTTGGCTTACCCGATGGGGGCACGTATGATGACCGGTCAGACAAGTGAGCACGAAAAGTTGGAAAATGAGTTAGCTGAATTCATGGGAAAGGAAGATTGTATCCTTTTGAACTTCGGTTACCAGGGAATGGTTTCTGCAATCGATTGTTTGGTGGATCGCAGCGATATCATTGTTTACGATTCTGAGGCACATGCTTGTATTTTGGATGGAATGCGTTTACATACAGGTAAACGTTTCGTATTCCAACACAACGATATGGAAAGCTTTGACAAACAAATGAGAAATGCAACTCGTTTGGCTGAGACAACCGGTGGTGGTATTTTGGTTATCACTGAAGGAGTTTTCGGTATGGCTGGTGATCAGGGAAGATTGAAAGATATCATCGAATTCCGTAAATCCGGAAAATATGACTTCCGTTTATTTGTCGATGATGCACATGGATTCGGAACATTGGGAGAAACTGGTCAAGGTGCCGGTGAAGCTCAAGGTGTTCAAGACGAAATTGATGTATTATTCGGAACGTTTGCAAAATCAATGTCTTCGATCGGTGGATTCATTTGTGCAAAAGAATCCATTGTAGAATTCTTCCGTTACAATATGCGTTCTCAGATGTTCGCAAAAGCATTGCCTATCACCATTACAATCGGTGCACGTAAGCGTTTGGAATTGTTGCGTACACGTCCGGAATTGAAAGCTAAATTGTGGGAAATCGCAGACGCACTTCAATCAGGATTTAAAAATGCCGGTTTTGATATCGGTGATTCGAATTCTCCGGTAACTCCGGTTTTCATGAAAGGAAACCTGGCTGAAGCAACGAATTTGACATTCGATTTACGTGAGAACTACAATATCTTTTGTTCAATTGTAATTTACCCGGTAGTTCCTAAAGATGTGATCATGTTGCGTATCATTCCAACTGCAGCGCATACTTTGGAAGATGTAGCTTACACAATTGAGACATTTAAGAAGTTAAAGGATAAATTAGATGCCGGCGCTTACAAAGCTGATGAATTGGCAGCTGTTGAAGTAGACAGAAAAAAGTAGAATTTATTGGAAATACATTGAAAAGCCCCGTTCTCATTGATCGGGGCTTTTTATTTCCCCACGGACGTACACAGAGGTTGGTGTTTGTAATTTCCAATGCATCTGTTAATAATAAATACTTCTGTGTACTTCCATGCTCATCCGTGGAGATATTTAATCTTTCCAACTAACATTCCAATGAATTACTAACAATTCTTGGGATGATTGAATCAGGAAATCAAAGAATCCGTATCTTCACTTTCACAAAACAAGACTATGCTTAAGCTACTTCAAGGTGTGTTTCTTCCAAAGTTCACCAATGAAACTAATTTCGAAGATGAGACCAGATTGACACTGGCCTACCGCATGTCTTTATTTTTAGCAACCGCTTTAGGAATTCTCAGCGTTGTACTTTTTGTTTATTTTGACGTTGAAGTTGCATTCGTCACACTCATTGCTTTTTTCACCATTCTGATTGCGACGATCTATATTTACCGGACAGGAAAGTTCCGCACACCTACTATCATTTTCAACCTGATAGGGGCCATATCCTGTACAATCCCGCTTTTCTTAATCGATGATCAACCCCATTTTCTAAACGGTTTTTGGATGACAATCAACATCCTTTTCGCCTTTATCGTAATTGGTGCCAAATGGGGAATCGGATTCACTATTTTTCATGCGATCACACAATCTGTCTACTACTATTATCACCTGGATGAGCAAATGGAAATCATGCGGAACCTGACCCATGAACAGCTCGTCGCAACGATAATTAACGGAGCCATTTGCTTCCTCATCATTGGCTACCTGGGATGGGAAAACATTCGTACCAATGAGCTTGGAAGAAAAAAATTGAACGAGGCTCAAGATGTACTACAAGTACAATACAACATCATCTCCAAACAAAATGAGGAGAAAACCGTCATGTTGAAAGAGATTCATCACCGGGTGAAAAACAACCTCCAGATTATTACCAGTCTGTTGCGCTTACAATCACGGGAGCTTGAGAATCCGGAAGCCATTGCCAAGTTCAAGGACGCCACACATCGTGTTATCGCCATGTCCATGATTCACGAAAAAATGTACCAAAGCGACCATCTTTCTACCTTGCATTTACGGGAATACCTGCACGACTTGTCTTCGGATCTTGTTTCCTCCTATCAATCCGGTTACCAGGTAAACCTTAAAATTGATTGTGATATTGATTCCATAGGTTTGCGTTCCATTGTACCCATCGCATTGATTCTGAATGAATTGATCTCCAACTCATTGAAGTATGCTTTTGATGACTATGACAATTGCCTCATTTCAATTTCATTCATGCATTATCAAGGTAAAAAGTGCAAATTGATCTATAAAGACAGTGGAACCTGGAAAGCACCTTCAAGACAAGGATCATTCGGATTGGACCTCATCGAATCTTTAACCGACCAGTTGGAGGGAACGATGGATTTGAAAACCTATCCGGAAACGAGTTTTGAAATCACATTCAGCCCGCAAGAGGATCATTGATTTGCACTTCTCCCCTTGAGGGGAGATTGAGAGGGGTGACCATCCCCCTTACTCCCCCTTCAAAGGGGGAAATTGATTCTCAATTAATTTTCAGTATTTCCTGTACCGCCGAAGAAACATACTCCACACCGATTGCAATGACGATGAATCCGATAATCCGCGATATTGCATTGATCCCTGAAGCTCCGAGTGCTTTCACAATGAAATGGGATGTTCTCAGGATCAAATAGATCACCAGGCAAACAGCTATAATTGCACAAACGGATAACAAATGTTGTTGTTGATTGTTAAACGTCTGATTATAAGTGATCAATAAAGAGATCGATCCGGGTCCCGCCAACATCGGGATTGCCAGAGGAGTTAATGATACTTCGGATCTTGTTTCCAAATCAGCTTGAACACTGGCCTTCTTCATCCCCTTGTGTTTGGTGAAACTTCCGGTCAATAATGCAAATCCGGATGTGGCGATAATCAATCCGCCGGCAACGCGTAACGAATTGATGCTGATTCCAAAAAAATTCAATACGTACTTGCCTGCAAAGAAGGAAATCAGAAGAATGATACATACGTTGATCGAAGTCCACAACGAAGTCTTGTCCCGGTTATGTTTGGTATCATCTTTCGTTAGCCCAACAAAAACGGGAACTGTTCCCAAAGGGTTCAAAACTGAAAATAAAGCGGCGAAAACACTGATAAAAAGTTCCATTTTTTGCCGCAAAATTCCCCATATTTCAGGGTTTTAACGTTAGGTGTATGTTAATTATTAATTACCATAAAGGTTCAAGAGGTTTAAAGCATAAAAAAGTTCAACTAACACAATAAAAATTCACGCTTTAGAGAAATAACTCCTTTAAGAAAAGAATCAAAATAAATTCAAAAGATCCCCCGAAAGGATCAAAAATAGATCAAGCATAGATAGAGAATAGATAGAGCATGGATAAAGCATGGATAGAGTATTAAAACGTTATATATTTAACACGAGATTTCGCCGGATTTACAAAAGGTTTGGAGCTAAAACAATCAAATCCCGAACTCAAAACCCTCCCGCAAACCAAGGAACCCGAAAACCAACTCTCTTCTCACAAATGCGTAAATTAAAATCCACAAAACTTCCGCATTCATCTGTGAGAAATTCAATAATTCGCAATTCAATGATTAAATTCGTAAAAACACAAAATGGAAAAAGAACAATTAGCTGAGCTCGCTTCCCAATTGAGTCATCCATCAGGTGAAAAAGGCACTGAAATTGCACAAATGATGAATGCAACCAATATCGGAATGACCAAAAATGCCATTTCGAATTTGAACCTAACTTCCGATGATGCTGTGTTGGAATTAGGACATGGAAATGCTGGTCATCTGAATTTTCTCTTTTCCATTTGTAAAAACATCCATTATTCCGGCCTGGAAATTTCGACCTTGATGAACAAGGAGGCACAGCAACTCAACAAACCTTTTATAGAAGCGCAAAAAGCTGCCTTCGTTTTATACGATGGGAAACACATTCCTTTTGCAGATAATCAGTTTGATAAATCGTTCACAGTGAACACGCTCTATTTTTGGCGAAATCCATTGGAAATGCTCGCTGAATTTTCCCGCATATTAAAGCCAAAAGCGCTTTTCTCGCTTACATTTGCTCATAGAAGTTTTATGGAAACCTTACCTTTTACACCTTTTGGATTTACCTTATACAACCCGGATGAAGTAACGGTATTAATACAACAAAGTGATTTTGGCCTGAAATACGACGATTCACAAATTGAAACAGTGATGACCAAAGACGGACAAGCAGTAGATCGCCAATTTTCTACTTTTGTATTGGAAAATGACAAGTAATTTGAACTTTTAAACCCTGCGCCGATGCTGAAGCTTTAGCGCAAGCATTTTAAACTTTTTATCATGAAAGAACACACTTACGAAGCAACCATTTCCTGGACGGGAAATAAAGGAACCGGGACATCTGATTATGCAGCTTATGGAAGAGAGTTTACCCTCGAAATCGCAAATAAACCCAACCTGTTTTGCTCTGCAGACGTTCCATTTCGTGGAGATAAAACGAAGCACAATCCTGAAGACTTCTTTTTAGCGTCCCTCTCAAGTTGTCACATGTTATGGTATTTTCATTTATGTGCGGATGCGGGAATTCGGGTAATCGAATACCAGGATAACCCGATTGGAAAAATGATCCAGGATCCGAATGGTGGCCGGTTTACCTCCGTTCTGCTTCGACCGCAAGTTGTCATTACGGACGCGTCCCAGATTGAATTGGCAAACAGCTTACATCAAGAAGCGAATAAACAATGTTTTATAGCGAACTCCTGTAATTTCCCTGTTACACATCAACCAACTTGCACTGCGGCAAATGCTTGAATTACGGCCTACCTGTGAGAATTGCAATAAAGCGCTTCCGGTTGATAGTACCGAAGCGTACATCTGCAGCTTTGAATGCACTTTTTGCTCGGATTGTGTGAGCGGAATCCTGGGTAACACCTGTCCGAATTGTGGTGGTGGCTTTGAGAAAAGACCCGTCAGGCCGAAGCATTTACTTGTAAAATATCCTGCGACAACCCTCGTTACTTTCAAACCAATCCATAAAGCTTGACAATGAGTCCGAAAAAGAAAAATAAGTCTTTACGCAAAGCCAGGTATGTTCTTTATAAGGAAACGTTAGTCGATTTCAAAGAACATTTCTGGACCTTCATCGGTTCCTTTTTCGGAATCGGATTAATTGCCCTGACGCAGGTTCAATCACTTGACAAATTGGAAAATATTTTCCTTATCGGTTCATTTGGAGCAAGCAGTGTATTGATTTACGGTGCTATTCAAAGTCCTTTGGCTCAGCCAAGAAATTTGGTGGGTGGACATGTGATTTCAGCTTTTATCGGTGTCTGTGTTTATAAACTGGTTCCTGATCCGCTCTGGATTTCCGCTCCGCTTGCAGTAAGCCTTTCAATTGTTGCCATGCAAATGACCAAAACGCTTCATCCTCCGGGTGGAGCAACAGCATTGATTGCTGTAATCGGAACTCCGAAAATCAAGGCATTAGGATTCATGTATGTCGTTTCTCCGGTTCTAACAGGTGTTTTGATCCTCCTGGTGGTAGCAATTGTTGCAAATAACCTCACCAAGAACAGGAAATACCCGACCAATAGCCGATTGACAAAGTATATCAAACCAAAAAAAATCAGATTAAGAGATGTCTCAAAAAACAGAACGAATATGTGAAAACGGGCACCACTATTTCAAAAGCAGCGATTGTCCGACCTGTCCCGTCTGTGAGGAAGAAAGAAAATCGGAAGCTGGAATATTTTCCGGTCTTTCCGCCCCGGCAAGGCGAGCAATGGAAAACAACCGGATTACCTCATTGGGAGAATTGGCACAGTATTCCGAAAAAGAGATCCTGAAATTCCACGGAATCGGTAAATCTTCCATTCCTGTTCTCAAAAAGTTGTTAGCAGAAAAAGGGCTTTCATTTAAAAGTTAATTTGGATTATATTTATCTGATAAAGACTTTAAGACATAAGACTCAAGACCAAAGACTTGAATCATGTCTTAAGTCTTTGGTCTAACGTCTTTAGTCTCACAAAAATGAAAACCTTCAATAACGTAGATGAATACATCCGGGAGTTTGAAAAGGAAACTCAGGAGCGGTTAAACGCCATCCGGAAATTGGTTTTGGAAACAGCCCCGCAAGCTGTGGAATCAATTTCGTATGGAATGCCTGCTTACAAAGTGAACGGAAAGCCCTTGGTCTATTTCGGCGGATATAAATCACATATCGGGTTTTACGCCACCCGACTGGTCATAAAGCCTTCGAAAAGGAACTCTCAAAATACAAGCAAGGCAAAGGTTCCGTTCAATTCCCTTTGAATGAACCACTTCCGGTGAAATTGATCAAGGAAATCGTTTTATTTCGATTGGCAGAAAACCAGGATAAGTACGGGAAAAAATAAACAGACAAGTATTCTGAAAAAGGAATCATTAAATTCGAAAAAAACAATTCATGAAACACCTCCTTATTCTTCTTTTGACTCTTCCGGTTTTCCAATCATTCGGTCAGTTCACACATGCAGATTCCTTGAGAGGGACATATGGATCAGCGCGCGATTGGTGGGATTTGAAACAGTATGATTTGAGTGTTACGTTTGATATCGAGAAGAAGGAAATTCATGGAAAGAACAGGATTCAATTCTCCTTGGTCGTTAATGAGCAAGCACAAAGTACTGAATTACAACTGGATTTGCAGGATCCGATGATTCTTGATAGTGTCATGGATAAAGGAAAAAAACTTCAGTTCAGAAAGGATGGTAACGCCTATTTCATTCGGGGTATTTTTGATAATGAAATTACCGCCTATTTCCATGGAAAACCGCGCATAGCAAAACGTGCACCCTGGGATGGTGGAATGGTCTGGACGAAAGACGAACATGGCAAACCATGGGTTTCCGTTGCCTGCCAGGGACAAGGAGCAAGTGTTTGGTTTCCGTGCAAAGATTCCCAGTTCGACGAACCGGACAATGGTGTTACCATGCATTATACCTGCCCAAGCGATTTGGTATGTGTGAGTAATGGATTGTTCTTAAGTAAAGAAGTAAACAATATCAATCAATCAACCTATTCATGGAAAGTTACCAATCCGATCAACAATTACTGCATGATTCCTTACATCGGAGATTACGTAAATCTGCACGAACATTTTGCCGGTGAAAAAGGAAACCTGGAAATCGATTATTGGGTTTTGAGAGGAAATGAGGAAAAAGCCAGAACACATTTCCAGGATGCTCCAAAAACATTGAAAGCTTTGGAATATTGGTTTGGTCCCTACCCTTTTTATGAAGATGGTTACAAATTAGTCGAAGCTCCTTATTTGGGAATGGAACATCAAAGTGCCGTAGCTTATGGAAACGGCTATAAAAATGGATACATGGGTTCCGACCTGAGCGGAACGGGAATCGGATTGAAATGGGATTTCATCATCGTTCATGAAAGCGGACACGAATGGTTTGGAAATAATATTACGTCAAAAGACATCGCAGACATGTGGATTCACGAAGGTTTTACTTGTTACAGCGAAACATTGTTCACCGATTATTGGTTCGGAACAGACGATGCAGACAAGTATTGTCAGGGACTCCGAAAAAACATTGCAAATGACAAACCGATTATCGGTCCGTATGGTGTAAACACCGAAGGAAGTGGAGATATGTACTACAAGGGAGCAAATATGATCCATACGATCCGGACGATTTATGGAAACGATTCACTATTCCGTATGATGCTTCGAAAGATGAATGCCCGATTTTACCATCAAACTGTGACAACGGCACAAATTGAGCAATTTATGTCTGCAGAACTGGGAATGGATCTATCCAAAGTATTCGACCAATACCTGAGAACAAAGAATCCACCCACACTACAATTGAAATATTCCAAAAAGAAAGTCCAATTCCGCTGGGTAAATTGCGTGGAAGGTTTCAACATGCCAATTATGAATGGTAACCAAAAGTTGACTTGTACCGGCAAATGGAATTCATACTCCATTGGAACTGATCGTTCTTTCAATCTCAATCCGAACCTCTATGTTTTAAAGAAAGAAAAGAAGTGATTCAATAAAATGAGTAACTTAGTGTTCCTAAATCAAACAGTATGAAATACATTTACCACCTTATTATCGCCTTTTTCCCTACAATTTCTTTCGGTCAGTTAATTTTGGGAGGAAATGATCCCCAGGATTTAGTCACACATGCACTTTCCGGGTCTGGAGTTAGCATCTCCAATGTTCAATACACAGGTTCACAGGATGCCATTGCTTATTTTTCATCGAGCAATATTACAGATATGCCTTACAGCTCCGGTTTTTTAATGACTACCGGATCAAAATACTACGCTCCGGGACCCAATAATTCAATCAACGCAGGTATTAACAACCAAGCTCCCGGACTCGCTCTTTTTAACAGTTTCTTCAATGCAACTTCCTACAATGCTTCCGTTATTGAATTTGATCTTGTTCCAAACGAAAGTGTCCTTCATATAAATTATATATTTGCTTCAGAGGAATATAGTGGTCCCAATATTACCCCAGCCTACGCTTTCAACGATGCATTCGGGATCTTTATTTCCGGTCCCGGGGTAACCGGTACCCAGAATATGGCCCGTCTACCGAATACCAGTCCTGTTTCAACCAGAACACTTAATCCAACAGTAAACAACCAATACTTCATTTACAATGGAAATGGTTCTGAAGAACCTTACAACAGTTCTGATCAATACCTGCAATACAACGGATTAAGTGTTCCGTTAACCGCTTCTGCATCCAATCTCACTCCCGGTTCTTCCTACCACATAATCATGGTCATTGCAGATGCAGGGAATGCGAATCTTGATTCGGGTGTTTTCCTCCAGGAAGGTGGAGTCACAGCAAGCATTGATGAAACCACACTGGACAATTTTGTAAGTATTCTTTACAACTCGTCCAACCAGGAAGCAATTATCCAGATCACAGAATACCAGGACAATTTGATTTACTCTATTGTCGATCTTTCCGGTAAGACCATGACTCAATCCCAAATCAATGAAACAACATCCATCGATTTGAGTACTTACTCATCTGGAATGTATTTGATCCGTGTGGAAGGAAGTAATGGACAAATCACTAAAAAAGTGATTCGCTGATCCAATTATGTTCAACTTCTAATTTTGTTAATTAATTCTCTATTCGAACTTCAAACTGCCTTTTTGATTTTGGTACTTTTGTAAAAATTAAATTGCATGTTGACGCTCGATCCGAAAGAACTTCCCGTACCCAAACTCCATGGTTATTTACTTGGGGCTATTGGACCGCGTCCCATCGCATTTGCTTCAACCATCGATGAAAACGGGGTAAACAATCTTTCTCCATTCAGTTTTTTTAACGTGTTTTCAGCGGCTCCACCCATCCTGATTTTTTCTCCTGCACGAAATGGCAGAACGAATACAACCAAGGATACTTATAACAATGTGAAGAAAATCCCGGAAGTGGTTATTAACATTGTGAACATGGATATCCTTCATCAGATGAGTTTAAGCAGTTCTCCTTTCGGTTCTGAAGTGGATGAATTTGTGAAAGCCGGATTAACCCCTATTGCTTCGGATACAATCAGACCGATGCGCGTTTTGGAAGCTCCGGTTCAATTTGAATGCAAGGTATTGGAAGTACGTGAATTGGGAGACCAGGGAGGCGCCGGAAACCTAGTGATCTGCGAAGTAACCAAGATTCACATTCACGAGGAGATTTTAGCTGAAGATGGAACTATCGACCAGAAAAAGATCAATTTGGTAGCACGTATGGGTGGAAACTGGTACTGTCATGCCAATGAAGCTTCCATGTTTGAGATTACGAAACCGATTACAACTGTCGGGATTGGTTTTGACCAGCTTCCGGCTGATATTCGTATCAGTTCCGTGCTATCCGGAAATGACCTGGCACAATTGGCAGGCGTTACGGAAATCCCCAATGAAACAGATGTAAATGAGTATAAGCTTTTGGAATTAAGCGATTTATTCCTAACTTTAGAAGACGAGCCTGAAAAATTGGAACTCGCTTTACATCAACGTGCAAAGGAATTAATTAATAAAAATGATATCGAAGGAGCCTGGATGACCTTGCTTTCCTTTAATGATTAAATAGTGTAAATAACCAGTAGAAATATGTTTAAAATATCCGGAATCCTTAAGGTGAAAAATGATACCGTTCAAGTATCAGAAAAATTTTCAAAAAGAGAATTTGTTTTAACTGATAACGCAAGTATGTATCCTCAAGACATCATGTTCCAGTTAACTCAAGATAAGTGCAGTTTGATTGATGGATTTAACACACAGGAACAGATTGAAGTATCTTTCAATTTGAGAGGCCGTGAGTGGACAAGTCCCCAGGGAGAAGTAAAATACTTCAATACATTGGAAGCGTGGAGAATTGAAAAAGTCGGAACACCTTCAATGGGTGGTGGAATTCCAGCCGGAGGACCAACAGCTATGAGCCTGGATCCGATTGCTACTCCAAGTGCATCAACGGCACCAAGTGACGACGACGATTTACCGTTCTAATTATTTAAAGCCCTGACATTATCGTCAGGGCTTCTTTTTTAGCACCTCTTTTTATCATAATCACCATGAACGAAAAAATCTTGCGTAAACTGACGAACAGCATCACTTTGATCCGGATTATCTTCGGCGGATTGTTATTCGGTATTCTCAGTTTCCTTACTGCTATGAGTATTATCATTCCCCCTGGTGGTAATCAGGAAACCGAGCCCAACGAGATTTTTCAATTGATTGCCCCTATTTTCATGGTTCTAACCGTATCCATAAGTATTTTCCTAAGAAAAGCGATGTTGGCTAAAGTGCATAACGAAACCAATCCATTGAACCTGATCAAAGCTTATACTTCCTCCAAGCTCATCCAAATGGGATTAATGGACGCTTCCATACTATTCGCCATTGTTTGCTATGTACTAACCACCAATACCTATTTCATTATTTTAAGCGGATTGGGGATCTTCTATTTCGCATCTCTTTTCCCGCTTCAAAAGAAAGTTGTCCAACAATTAAAGCTTGATGTTCCGGTCGGATATTAATTTGATTCAGTTCCTCTGATCTTGATTCCCACATTCAAATCGGGAAGTTTTTTTCCAATTTGGAAATTTCCCGGATACTTGTTCAACTTTGGCATAACAGAATTGGCGAACCTACACCGAACTCAATAATATGATTATCAATGTCTTAACTAGTGATTTAACTTATTTTACAAAGTCAAAACCGGCCGCTGGCACCATTTTCCCAAATGACCGTCAGAAATAATTAAATCAAATAATATGAAAAAGTTTATTATCGCTGCAATCGCAATTACAACAACAGTATTCGCTAACGCACAAGCAGATGTCAATGCTACCAAAGCAAAAACAGAAGATGTTACAACAACCAACCCTGATCGCGTTAAAATCAAATTAGAAGATTTACCGGCAGCGGTTAGAAAATCACTTACGGAAGATGCATTTCAGGGATGGACAGCAAAAAACGCATATATAGTAAAAACTGCGAAAGCTGAAAAACCTTATTACGAAGTAGAATTGGTTAATGCCAAATCCGAAGCGAACGTCGTGAAATTTAACGAGGACGGAACGGTTATTAAGTAACCTTTACTCCTTTAATCTTAAGAAGGGTCTTGCTTTTGCTTGACCCTTTTTTTTGACCAAATAATCAATCGAAGGAACAGTCAAATTTTTAACTTAGAGGAAACTGCACAAAAATATATGCGATTTATCTATAAAAAACCCACGATCTTCTATTACTTGCGATAAGTTTGAATTTTAAATTAAACCTTTGTAGAATGTGGATAAATCCAAGAGGCACATCAATCCGAATAGGAATTCATATCCTGATTTGGTTTTTGTTGTTTTTTCTTCCCTATATGATGTTTCTGCGAACGGGAAATGAATTTCGTCTGGAATTGACGCATCTCGCTACCCTTGTATGCTACGCAATTATTTTTTACAGCAATTACCTCATACTAACAAATAAACTATTGTTTGAACGACGATTTATTTGGTACTGCCTTATCAATATCGTTTTACTTCTTTTTTTTCTTTGGATCAATTGGTTAATGAAGGATTGGTTGCGACCTCAACTGCAAGGATTCGAAAATATCAGGCGAATGTTCCCTCCTGATAAGCGCATGGACCCAAGTAATTTTTTTGTGCTCAAGGATCTTTTTTCACTGTTTATCCCCATCATCTTCGCAATTGCACTCAGAGCCATGGAACGCTGGGTAAAAACAGAAGCTGAAAAAAAAGAAATTGTCAATAAAAACTTAGAGTCAGAATTGGAACACTTGCGTTACCAATTGCAACCGCATTTCTTTTTCAATTCACTCAATAACATTTATTCGCTCATCGAAATATCTCCAACCAAAGCTCAGGATACGATACTTGGTTTGAGTAAATTGATGCGGTACTTACTCTATGAAACAAATCACAAACAAGTGGATCTTGCGCATGAGATTTCGTTTCTAACAAATTATATCAAACTGATGGAGATTCGTCTGACTGATAAAACAACCACGAAATACTTTTTCCCGAAGGTGGACGAAAAGAAGTATTTCATTGCCCCGCTTCTTTTCATTCCTATGATTGAAAATGCCTACAAGCATGGAGTCTCGGCCACACATCTCTCTCAAATCTATTTTAGTCTTGAACTAAACGAAGATTACTTATTATTTATTTGCGAAAACACCAGTTTTCCTAAAACCGAATCAGATTTCAGCGGGTCGGGAATCGGATTAGATAATCTTCGAAAACGATTAGAATTATTATACCCTGGACGTCACGAACTAATCATTAAAACTGAGAAAAAGCCAATAGAAATGGCTAAAAAAGAGGGACTTGATGACACTGGAAATGATCAGTTCTGGGTACGTTTACGTATTAACTTAAAGTAAGTATGAAAATAACTTGTCTGATAGTAGATGATGAACCCTTGGCTCAAGAACTGATAAAAAGATATGTTCAAAACACCCCTTTTTTGATATGTATTGGAATATGCAGTAGCGCCATTGAAGCGTTGGCCTTTATGAACCAAAACAAGGTCGACTTGCTTTTTATGGACATTCAGATGCCCGAATTATCCGGATTGGAATTTTCAAAGAGCGTACCGAAGGAAACACGGATTATATTTACAACTGCTTTTGATCAATATGCACTGGAAGGATACAAAGTAAATGCACTTGATTATCTGCTTAAACCTTTTAGCTTCACTGAATTCTATTCGGCTTCATCGAAAGCTAAAGAATGGTTCGAAATCAATTCAAATTCAGATAGTGGTTCAAATAGAAATTCAGAATTCATATTCGTCAAATCAGAATACAAACACCTGCGAATTGACTTAAAAGAGATTATCTATTTTGAAGGATTGAAAGATTACATTAAGATCTGGATCAAAGATCAACCAAAGCCAATTCTCACCTTATTAAGTCTTAAATTACTGGAATCAGAGCTTGATCCGAAGTTATTTATGCGCGTGCACCGTTCATTTACCGTTTCATTAGAGAACATTCGCGCCGTAGAAAGGGGTTCTCTATTGATGAGCAATGGCGTTTACATTACAATTGCAGAACAGTACAAGGCAAAATTCCAGGAGTTTATCAACAGAAAATCCATGAGTTGATTCATCCCATGAAAACTGGACGGTATTTTTAACCAGATCTTCGATACATTTCCATTCAACATCTATTCTTCAACCTTTACAGAACAGCTTCATTATACTTTTGAGCCTTCATTCGGATAACGCTCATTTTGCAATGCAAGCACATACTATCAAAAAAAACTTGTTATTTTTCTTTCTTTCACTAGCATCGGTATCACCATCGTATGCACAACGAGAGTTTACATTTAATTCAGACGGTAATGCGTGCCATTTCAAATATGTTTGTTACGCACCGAATAATAACTACACGAGCGTAAGACGTCCATTCATTTTCTTATTAGGAGACGAATACGAAGACCCTCAAGATTTATTTATAGTAGATAGTCTGAAGGATTTACCTCAGTTCTACAATTATCTGTTTGTATATGTTCCAAATCGCGCGGGTAAAACTTTAGATAAACTGGAATGTCTGGATGCACTTGGTAGCCTTATCACTTTCGGTTATACATTTGGTCATTCCAATGTTTTCCTTCGAGTACAGGATCCAAAGATTGGTCAAACGGATATTGATGCCTTGGGGCTATCCAATACCTTCAAAAGCATCAAACTTTTTGAGAGAACAAATACACTCTCGGAGAGTGTGCCAATAACTGAGGAATTCTCAGAAAATCAGGAAGCTTATGGTGCACTAAAAATAGATGAAGGAGATAAATACGGTACATTTTACGTCGAAGAAGAAAAAAAAGACAATAGTATAATTTCGCAAAAGGCTGTTAAAACATATTTTGGTCCTCCAAATGCAGTTGATTTCTCGCTTATAGGAATTGTAAAAGACCGTGCAACTGGCGAGGCACTTCCCTTTGCAACAATTCAAATTAAAAGCACTTCACGAGGGGGATCGTCGAATGCAGACGGATACTTTTCTATTCAACAGGTTCCTACAGATACTTCTACACTGATTGTTAACTATGTCGGTTATGAAAAGACGGAAGTATTTTTAACCCCTGGTATCGACAAAAAGCACTTCGTCATTGAGCTGATTCCTACTTCTCAGGAGTTACAAAACGTGACAATCAACGGTGTTCGCCAGGATGTAGTTCTATCCAGAAAAGAGGATGTAAGTGTTATCAAAATGACACCTAAAAAACTCGAGCAACTTCCGAATCTCGGAGAACGAGATGTGATGCGTTCGTTTCAACTAATGCCGGGAGTAAGCGCTTCCAATGAATCTTCTTCTGGATTATATGTACGCGGTGGAACTCCCGATCAGAATCTCGTTCTTTATGATGGTTTTACTGTTTACCATGTCGACCACTTGTACGGTTTCTTCAGTGCTTTTAATTCCAACGCTCTAAAAGATGTGCAACTCTATAAAGGAGGATTTGAATCGCGTTTTGGTGGAAGATTATCGAGTGTGACAGAAATCACAGGAAAGGAAGGAAATCAAAAAAAATTCAATATCGGTGGTGATTTTAGTCTCTTAAGTATGAATATGTTCGTGGAAATTCCAGTGGGAACTAAATTCTCATCAGTGATTGCATTCCGTCGATCCTACAAAGGACCAATCTATGATAAAATCTTTGAAAAATTCAATAAAAGCAGTACTTCAGACCAGCAATCAACCGGTGGTGGACCGGGAGGACCAAGATCACAAGAGACAAAGGTGACTTCCTTCTTTTACGATTTGAATGGCAAATTCACTTATAAACCGACAAATAAGGATATCATCTCCTTAAGTATCTTCAACGGGACAGATAAATTGGACAACAGCTCTTCCTTTGATGCATCCTCTTTTGGAAGTGGTAACTCTAATTTTAGTATGAGTTCTAAAGATCTTACGAAATATGGGAATATTGGGAGCAGTTTGAAATGGTCGCGAAAATGGAGTGAAAAATTCTATGGAAATACCATTTTGAGTTATTCCAATTATTATAGTGACCGAGACAAATCCCAGAAAAGAACAGTTACCAATTCAAGTGGTGAGGAAACAACTACAAGCAGCGGTATTTTTGAAAACAACGATCTCAAGGATTACAGCTTTAAATCAGATTATGAATGGAATCTGTTTCATTTTAGTCAGCTGCAGTTCGGTGTATTCGGAACCTATTTTGACATCGATTACACATACGCTCAAAATGATACTACAACAGTATTAGACAAACACAATAAAGCTTCTTTAAGTGGTGCTTACATCCAAAACAAGTTCAAATTCTGGAAAGAACGAATACAATTTATTCCAGGAATTAGAGCAAGTTATTTTGAAACAACCAAACAAATATATTATGAGCCGCGGACAACCGTTACTATTGGTCTAACGAGTAAGTTGACTCTCAAAGGAGCCATCGGAAAATACTATCAATTTGCCAACAGAGTAACGCGAGAGGATATTCTTTCTGGAAGTAAAGATTTCTGGTTGTTATCTGACGGAAATTCAATTCCTGTAAGCTCTGCTGTCCATTACATTGGAGGTTTGTCTTACGAAACTCCCAATTACCTCTTTAGCACAGAAGGTTACTACAAACAGATTAGTAACATTACGGAATACTCTCTTCGATTCAATGCCAGTCCAGGTGGGGTTAGTTACGATGAAAACTTCTTTACAGGTAACGGGTATTCAAAGGGACTGGAATTCTTGATCCAGAAAAAATCTGGAAAAATTAATGGGTGGGTCAGCTATACATTGGGACAAGCCCGCAATAAATTTGATATTTATTCGGATTCGTATTATGCGGCAAATCAAGATGTGACTCATGAATTTAAAGCTGTGCTTTTGTATAAATACAAACGATGGGATTTTTCACTTACTTGGATTTATGCTACAGGACGACCTTATACAGCTCCTTCGGGAGCTTATACGATTACCCTTCTGGATGGATCAACTCAAGATTTCTTTACGGTAACTTCCAAAAACAGTTTGCGTCTTCCAGATTACCATCGCTGTGATATTGCTATCAATTACAAACTCTTGGGAGGTACAAAAGGAGATAAAAGACGAAGAGAGATTGGTTACATTGGTTTTTCAGTTTTCAATCTCTACAATCGTATAAATACCTGGTACAAACAATACTCCATAGAGGACGGCGAGGTTATTGAAACCAATATTAACTATCTCGGGTTTACTCCAAACATTACTCTCTCACTAAAACTTCGATAATGAAATTACCATTTTTTATTGTTATTTGTTATTTAGCATTACTCCCACTGGCGGCTTGCAAAAAATCGGAAAACTCTGAATTCACAGACTCCCCCATTATTGAAGCTTATCTTGAACCGGGTAATTATCTTAGCGTTAAAATAAGCAGACAGATTCCGTTTTCTGAAAACGTCCAATATTCTGATGATGACATAGATAATCTGATGCTAACAGTTACTTACAGCGGAGGCACACATATGCTTACACCACTTGGAGGCGGTGTATATATTGACAGTTCAATTGTCGTTTCTCAAGGAGAAAATTACAGTGTTTCATTCCAATTCAATTCGAAATTCGTTTCCGCATACACCTATATTCCCTCGAAGCCGCTGAACATGACGCAATCCGCTACAGTAATAGCTATAGAAAAAATGGATAGTACTTCTGGGCCTCCAACACAAATAACTCAACCCGATCCAATCGAGATTAATTGGACCAATTCCGATGGATCGTATTATCTTATTCTTGTTGAGAATATCGAATCGGTTCTTAATCCAATCAGAGATTTTGGGGATAATGCTCCACCTGGAAACCGGTTTAGAAAATCGCCTACAAATCTAGGAGTGGAAGAAATTCGAGCAATGGAATTTCAGTATTATGGAACACATCGTATAATCTTGTATCATGTATTACCCGATTATGCCACATTATACGATAGTAATAGTACAAGTTCTCAGAATTTAACGAACCCTTCCACTAGTATTATCAATGGTTACGGGATTTTTACAGGGTTGAATTCAGATACCTTGTACGTAGAAGTAACAGAATAAATGGTCTATTGAAATGAAGTCGTTTTTGAGATAGGGCTTAAATCTTTTAAATTTATAGTGAGATGTAGGTTAATTAATTGATTTTTGCCTATCTGGTTGGTTCGAACTTTGTTGCTTTAGACTCACTAAAAGAGCGTCATGAAAATGATGCTCTTTTACTTTAGGAGAACTACAAAACTCCTATCTTCCTTTCCACTCCGGTTGTGAAACCATCAGGTAGGCCAACAGGGCAAATAAATAAACAGGATAAAACAGTTCAAACAGACCCAAACCTAAGAAATCAAGAGCTTTCGGTTTCTTTTTATCCATTTTCACCAACATGAAATCCATCCCATACTTGAATCCGATAAGCAGGATTGTCAGCCAATAAACACCTGCAAAAAAAGTAATGATGAGAAGCAGGAAATAATACAAATGAAGCCCTACTGCCCAAATTCCCAAAAAATTATTCAATGAATCTGCTACATGGCTTGTTTTTCCGAGCCATCGAACTCGTTGTTCCATTACTTTCGATAAGGTTTCCGGAGTTTCTGTTTCCACCTTAAGTGCTTCGTTTTCTACTATTTCAATTCGTTTTCCTGAACTCCGAAAAGCTCTCAGGGTATAAATATCATCTCCACTCAAAATATGATCGTGATCCTCGATATCATCGACCTGGTCGAAACTTGCGACGTGGATCAGGAGATTTGCACCACTGCAGCTTACAGGTCTCGCCCAGCCTGCAATTCCTTTGTTTAAAAGTGTCGTAAAAAGGTATTCCAATGTGAAGAACGATTGCCACCATTTGGTTCCGGTCATTTCAACAGGAAGAATGATCAATTCAGCTTCCGGAAGCAGCAACATCGATTTCATATAGTCTTTCCCGAATACAACATCAGCATCCATTGTCAGGCAATATTCCGTCCGGACATGGTCCATTCCAAAACGGATAGCTCGTTTCTTCCCTCTTTGCTCTTCAGGTAAATGCAATAACCGGATTGGAAATGAATCCATTTCCTTGAATAGGCCAATATACGAATCCGAAGAATGATCGTTGACAAAGATCCATTGTGCAGGTTGGTACCGCTGCGCATAAATACACTCCAGGAATACTTCCAGGTTGTCAGCCTCATTTCTGAAAGGAACGACAACGGAAATTTCATCTATCGCCATCATCTTTTTTGCATTTCTGCTGACCCGCAAACGGTTTACACCAAATAATAATGTTAAAATCGAAAGAGTGTATAGAAGTAACCAGGAACCAATCAACCACATAAGCTATTTTTTTCGTTTCGGTAACCAAATAAAACTACTCATAAATGCCGGCAAAGCAATGTTAATGAGGTAAATAATGATACTCGAAACAATGACATCCGGAACAGAAACGAGGGTTCCGCCAAAAACAAACAAAGCGGCCGTTTCGCGAATCAAAACCTTTCCCGACCATAAGGATGGAACGAACGAGGTGAACAGGTAAATCAACCAGATTTGTGTTAGAAGGAACCAAAAATCCTCATAACCGAAAGTCACAAACAATAACACGTACTGTAAACTGAAAACCAGGAACCGGATTACTGAAAAGCTTAAAAAAGGCCATTTTAAACTTTGATACCTGCCACGAATACTTTGAAGTTTTCTTACAAATGGAAACCGGCTTCTTTTTTTCGGAAGCAAATAATCTCCAAAGAAATAAAGGGCCAGAATACAAATTGCTCCTGCACTTGTGAGAAGCCATAACGAATTGGAATCCCCATATTTCAAGAGTACCGCAAACAATCCGAAAAGCAAAGTTGGAATCAGCTGACTCAAATTGGCCAACGCTGTAGAAAAGATGATATATATCGTTTGCCGCTTTTGAAAATAGATCAATCGACCTAAAAAATTCCCCCAGCCGTTGGGCGACATGAATCCGGAAGCAACTCCTGCCCAAAAAGCATTCTTCACCAGCTTCATTTCCACATGCATGGGATTTGTAATAGTTTTCCATTTCAGAAACTCCATCCATAAATTGGGAATGAGCAATAAAAAAGCCAGAACGAGTGCCCACCAATGTTTGATATCCAATCCTTTGGCATGTTCCCAATCTACATTATTCAACTGAAAATACAAGGTCAAAATTACGGCAACAAACACCAATAATTTGAATAATGTCATTAAACCAGCTTGTTTTTTAGTAGCTTTATCTTTCTCTTTCATTTGCATGGCCGAAGATAAAATAATTTTAGGGATTGACCCCGGGACAACGGTATTAGGATATGGTTTAATTCATATCAAGGGCACGAAAATTGAGATGCTCAACTTCGGAATTATCCAGTTGAACAAACTCGATAACCAACCCGATAAGTTGAAACGGATTTTTGATCGAATTGATGGTCTGATGGAAGAATACAAACCGGACGAAATGGCTATTGAAGCACCTTTCTTCGGAAAGAATGTTCAATCCATGCTAAAACTGGGAAGAGCTCAAGGAGTTGCAATTGCCGCTTCCCTGAGAAGGAATATCCCGTATGAGGAATATACTCCGAAAAGAATCAAACAAGCAATTACAGGGAATGGAAATGCATCCAAAGAGCAAGTCGCTATGATGCTTCAAACCTTGCTTCGTTTTGACGAACTCCCAAAATACCTGGATGCGACCGATGGATTGGCCGCCGCAGTCTGTCATCATTTCTCCAAAGGAATCGGTGAAAACAATAAAAGCAAAGGAAACAGCTGGACGAGTTTCCTGAGTAAAAATCCTGAAAGAAAATTAAGATGAGAAACCTTTTTTTAGCCATCGCTCTTTTCAGCTTGTCATCTGGGGTAATTACCGCCCAGGAACTCACTTTTGAATGGTATGAGGGTTCCTGCCTTTTCAACGCGGTGATCGACAGCTCCAAAACTAATTATCAGCAAGTCCAAAACGTACATTACACCTTGATCCAGGCTTCGGAAATGAGTCAGCCCTACCTGGCTTATCAACCGAAGGACACTGCTTATCTGAAGGTCAAAAATATTCAATTTGAATGCGACAATTTCTTGAAGGAATTGAACCAGATGGAGTATCCGAAAGGAGATTACTGGACCAATATTAAGAAAATGCGCTTGGCAAATATCAAAGAGCAATGTTTGCTACGAGAAAAAGCGGTCATTGCGTTAAATCGTCCCAATGCCTTGAAAGGAACACCTTATTGCAAAGAATGCTCCAAATATGTAACAGCACTGGATAAAGGTGGAAAAACATTGTTGAATCTTTGGAAGGAAATCCACGACAAGGAAGTTTCGGATGCGCTTGATCCAAATCCTATAAACAGGTCGTTTGAACAACACTGGAATGGTCCGGACCAGGAATTATGGGCGCGAATTGAAGTATTAAGATATGGTTGGTGGAACTGTATCCTGGAGAATCAAAAAATGTGGTTCAATGAAGGTCAATACAATTTGGAATTCAGGAAATTGATGACTTCCGTTCGCTCGGACTGCCACTAGGATTTTTTCTGTAATTCGATGGACTCTTTTTGCAAATTTTCCATCACTTTCTCCAACATGACTCTGTATTCTTCATTCTTACCACTGTAATAGGCAAATGAATCCTCGTATTGTTTTTCAGAAATATGCTTCGTCTTCAAGTAAGCCCTTCCTGATGCACTCATGACCTTGTAATAACGATTTACCGTTGAATAAGTGGTTTGAATATGACCTTCCAAAATAAGCATATCTGTCATTACCCGGATCATCTGATCTTTTGGAATCAAATTATCCGGTTTTTTCAAACCGTGAAGTTCACTGTTACACGATTGTAAACTCACCAAAATCAATATGCCAAGGAGCTTTCTCATCGATTGAATAACAAACGTTCACCACTTTGTCTACCTGTTAACATCCCATTATCGTAAACCAGTTCACCGTTTACAAATGTTTTTTCAATACTTGAAGAAAAGGTGGTTCCTTCAAACGGTGACCAGCCACATTGATAAAGAATGGATTCTTTCGTTACTGTGGACTTTTTAGTCAAATCCACTAATACCAAATCCGCGAAATAACCTTCTCTCAAGAACCCGCGATCCTTTATTTGAAAGCAGGTAGCAACCGCATGAGCCATTTTTTCAACCACCCGAACCAATGGAATTTTTCCGTGTGCAGAAGCATCCAACATGGCCAACAGAGCATGTTGAACCAATGGTCCACCAGAAGGTGCCTGCAGGTATTTCTGTTGTTTTTCTTCGATTGTATGCGGAGCATGGTCTGTTGCAATCACATCGATTCGATTATCCAAAAGTGCTTTCCAGATCTGATCTCTATCGGCGACTGTTTTCACTGCCGGATTCCATTTGATCCAAGCCCCTTTATCTGCATAATCGACATCCGAAAACCACAAATGATGAACACAAGCCTCCGCTGTGATTCTCTTTTGTTCCAACGGAATATCATTTCTGAAAAGTTCCGTTTCGATTCCCGTTGAAATATGTAAGATATGTAATCGTGTGTTATTCTTCTTAGCTAGTTCAACGGCCTTGGAAGATGACAGGTAACAAGCCTCAGCACTTCGGATCAATGGATGGGCAGACATCGGAATGTCTTCGCCATATTGCTCTTTGTATTGCTCCAGGTTTCTTCTGATGGTTGCTTCATCTTCACAATGAGTTGCAATCAACATGGGAACATTGGCGAACAAGTGCTCCAAAGTGCCGGTATTGTCAACCAACATATTCCCGGTAGACGAGCCCATGAATATTTTGACTCCACAAACATTTTGGATATTTGTTTTCATCACTTCTTCATAGTTATTATTCGAGGCTCCCATGAAAAAGGAATAGTTTGCCGGAGAAACTTCTGCTGCACGTTGGTATTTCGCTTCCAACAACTCTTGTGTCAAGGTATTTGGAACCGTATTCGGCATTTCCATGAAAGAAGTGATTCCTCCTGCAACAGCTGCCCTGGATTCAGATTGAATATTCGCTTTATGTGTCAGACCCGGTTCTCTGAAATGAACCTGGTCATCAATACAACCCGGAAGCAAGTGCAATCCCTCACAATTGATTTCAGTCATTGACTCATTTATTGAAATGGAAGATGCAATTTTAGAAATGCGCTTATCCTCTATCAAGACATCCGCAACAAATTCCTTTCCTTCATTTACGAGCGTTGCCCCTTTCAATAAAATCTTTGCCATTACACTTTTAAATTTCTCATTTTCCAAACTCCAAAGAAGGCTTCCTTGAAGATACTTGAAGACATTTTTGATTCCCCGAATTGACGATCAATAAACGTAATCGGAACTTCAATTATTTTAAATCCTTTTTTCTTTGCCGCATACTTCATTTCGATCTGGAAGGCATATCCTTTGAAATGTATATTATCCAAGTCAATAGCTTTAAGTACCTTATTTGAATAACACATGAATCCTGCTGTTGTATCGGAGATTCCAATGAACAGAATCATCCGGACATAAACAGAGGCAAAATAAGACATCATGATGCGACCCATCGGCCAGTTCTGAACTTTTCCACCTTTGGTATAACGTGATCCGATACTGACATCTGCACCTTTTTCGGTACAAGCTGCCAACAATCTTGGCAAGTCCAACGGATTATGCGAAAAATCGCAATCCATTTCAAAAATGTATTCGTAATCCTGTTTCAAAGACCATTTGAACCCATGAATATAAGCCGTTCCCAAGCCTAATTTCCCTTGTCTTTCTTCCAAGAAAATACGGTTGGGAAATTGTACTATCAGTTCGCGAATAATTGCTGCCGTTCCGTCAGGAGAATTATCATCTACAAAAAGAATATCTATCGCAACGGGCAAGCCCATTACCGCTTGAGCCATTCGCTCAACATTTTCTTTTTCATTATACGTAGGAATAATTACAACTGCTCGTGTCACGTGGGTTTTATTTCAGGTGATAAAAATACTCAAAATCCGCTTCCATCAGCGAATTTATGCAGTTTCTACTTTTTTTTAGATTAATTCCGAATGTCAAATGTCAAATTCTGAATTAACGGAGGTTTGGTATTGGCCCTGCATCACTTCCGTTCTTTCAAAAACTCCAATCTGTCGGAAATAGTCACAATAAATGCCTGTTACATTTCACTTCCTATTCTGTACATTTAAAGGAATTGGAAAAGCAAAGTTGAAATATTCTTTTACTTTCACCCATAAACTTGATACTTGTCAATTATTTCAATAAATGCGTCTCCCAAATTATTACCTCACTAATCCGTCAGCTGACGGATTGTAATATACTCTTCAAAAACTATCACTTTTTCTTATCTTTGGATGTGATGAAATGGACTTACCGAATAGCATTTTTAGTGATTTTAGGTTGTGAAAACCAGGCATTGTTCGGTCAATCATTTCACAATATAAACCTTCTTGATCAGTGGCATCAGGACAGCCTCATTTCAAATTCATCCAAAGTACGTTATTCCGATTGTTTTGGGTTTGTACAAAATGGTGAAGAATATGCTGTTATCGGATCAACAGAAGGAACACACGTTTTTTTGGTCAACGAACAGGATCAATTGATTCCAAAAGGATTTGTCAAGGGGCGTTATTCCAGCACATTCGTTCAACACAGGGAATACGCAGTTTTCAAACATTATCTTTATGCCGTTTGTGATGAAGGTGTGAGCAGCTTGCAAATTATCGACCTTCAATATCTCCCGGACTCCATTCATTTAGCAAAGGAAGACACCCTTCAATTCGGTCGTGTCCACAATATTTTCATTGACAGTGTCCAGGAAAAATTCTATTCCTGTATTCATAGAAGTACTGTAAACACACAGGTAATCGATGCTCCAATGAAGATTTTCTCCTTGACAGACCCCTTGGCCTTACAAGAACTTTGGAGTGGTCCAAACGATGTGAATGAAGTTCATGATATCTATGTCAGGAATGGAATCGCTATTATGAATTGCGGGTATGACGGATTGAAAGTTTACAATTTCACCAATACAAATTCCCCTGTTTATCTCGATTCCAAATCCATTTATACAGACCAGGGATACAATCATCAAGGATGGCTCACCCCAGATGGTACCCGATATTTATTTGCCGATGAAACCAACGGTAAACGGGTAAAGAATTGTAGCTTTAACGGATCGGTGGTAACTATCAATAATTATTTTGGGACCAATTATGAAAATGGCTCTGTTCCCCATAATATCAAAGCAACGAATGATTTTGCCTTTGTCGCCT
Source organism: uncultured Fluviicola sp. (assembly GCA_965650135.1). Taxonomy (GTDB): domain Bacteria; phylum Bacteroidota; class Bacteroidia; order Flavobacteriales_D; family Crocinitomicaceae; genus Fluviicola. The sequence goes on along the minus strand of CBFGNC010000004.1, from coordinate 224,976 downwards.
ACTACAATGAAGGTTTCCGCATCTTTGACCTCCGTTATAATGTCCCTTTGGAAATAGCTCACTACGATACGTATCCGGATGAAAATCCTTACAAGATGAACGGAAATTGGGGAATTTTTGCAGACCTTCCTTCCAAAAGACTCCTTGTTTCAGATCGGCAATACGGTTTGTTCCTGCTTCATTTTGACCAGGAAAGAATGCTTCAGTCGTTTCCCCTAACAGATGGTGAAATTGATCTATTCCCAAACCCGGTTTCGGGCAACACATCCGTTTCATTAACCATTCCCCTGGGAACAGTGAGAACAGACTGGGAAATTTATGATTTAAGCGGGAAGAAAATTTCAATAGGTGCCAGCGAAAATTTCAACTATGCTGACATCCCGATCCATTTTTCTGCGGGAACATATCAAATTAAAATCCATCTTTACGATGAGCAAGATAAATCGCAAGAAATCATTCGAAAAATAGTTGTTATTTAATTTATGAATCAAAACCCGGTAATATGAATATGAAACACGCAATTATTCCAGTTTTATCAATCGCCCTTTTTGTATTAGGGGCTTGTGGAGGAGGTACAAAAAAAGATTACTCAAAAGAAGTGGACGAAGGTACATTCAATGGGAATAAATTTACAAGTCAGGCTTTGGGCTGGACGATGGAATTTCCCGATAATTGGATTGTAACAACAAAATCGAGCCTGGAATCACTGGATGAACGTAGTAAGCAGGCTGCAGGTGATTCTGTTTCCGATATGTCCGGAATCAAACGAACTCTTGCTTTCCAAAAGAACTATGATAACAATTTCCAATCCTATTGGGAAGAATTTTCAGGAGATGAAGCAAAATACAAACGAATCATCAGCAACATTCATGAAACGATCTATACCAATTACCTGGATCAGCGAACATCCCTGGATTCGGTTGCAGGCAAATTGGAAGTCAACGGAGTGACATTTGACACGTACCAGGTTTCACTATTTGACAGGGATAATAAGAACTTCGCGAATCAATTATTGTTGACTGCTCTTGTAAAAAATAAATTCATGAGTGTCACGATTGCTTACAACAATGATGCTGACAAGAAAAAAATACTTGATTTATTCAAAAAATCGACGTTTAAATAAGAAGAAAATATTTGCTCTCCCTCCTTGAGGAGGGACTAAGGGAGGTGGCAAGAGCAGATATGAGCCACCCCTCTCTATCTCCCCTCAAGGGGAGAGGCGGATTACTCTGCTTCCAAAGAATCCAAAGCCTCGTAGATCAAATCGTTTTCAAAACCTTTTGATTGAGCATAACGAAGAACCTTTGCTTTCTTTTTCCAAGGATCTTTCTCCATTGAAAGGTCCTTTTCTTTTTTCTTGATTTCTTTCTGCAGGATCGAGAAATATTCATCCGGGTCGATTGTCTTAAAAGCCAACTGAATGATGTTTTCCGGAATTTGCTTTATCCTCAATCCTTGCTTAATCTTGATTCTTCCCCAATGCTTGATTCTAAGTTTCCCGGAAACATATGATTCGGCAAAACGACCTTCATCCAGGAATTTGTTTTCAATCAGGTAGGCAAGCAACTGATCAACCTGGTCTGAACTTATTCCCCAGGAAAACAATTTGTTTTTCACTTCGAAATGACTTCGGTCTTGGTAAGCACAGTAAGATTCAATTTTGTGCTTAGCTTCCAGAAACGAAAAATTGCTCCCCATTTTTAGAGAGCAATTTCGTTATTATTTTTATCCAGGAAATTATATTCCAGTAAGTGATACGAAGTTACGCCCCGCACATCAACCCACTTTTTATATTTGAGGAACCATTTCCAACGCTTTGAAATCAATCCTTTCTTGAAGTAAGCCTCTAAGTAAGGATGAACCAACAGCGAAATTTTTTTCTCTTTTTTATCTCCCAGCAGGAAATTCAGATTCATTTCGATTTCTTCAGCAAAAAGAATAGATGCCTGTACTTCACCTGTACCATTACAAGTAGGACAGGTTTCAGAAGTATTGATATCCGTTTCAGGTCTTACCCTTTGACGCGTGATCTCAACAACACCGAACTTGGACGGAGGAAGGATGTTATGCTTTGCCCTGTCCGAGCGCATGAATTCCTTCAACTTCTCATACAAATCCTTGTTATTCTCTTTATCGTGCATATCAATGAAATCAATGCAAATGATTCCACCCATATCGCGCAATTGAAGTAAACGGGCAATTTCTTCAGCAGCTTCAACATTTGTTGCAAGCGCATTTGACTCTTGTCCATCTGCACCTTTTCGGTTTCCGCTATTCACGTCTACGACATGCATTGCTTCCGTATGCTCGATAATCAGGTAACCGCCGGAAGGCAAAGGAACTTTCTTACCAAACATCGTTTTAATCTGTTTATTGATTCCGAAACGCTCAAAAATATCGAGTTTTCCATCATACAATTTCAAAATCTTCTCGCGACCCGGTGCAATTCCGCTGATATATTCCTTCAATTCAGCCATCAGCTTTTCATTGCTTATATGGATGTTTGAAAAATCGGCATTTAACAGATCACGAAGGATGGACGAAGTCTTGTCAATTTCTCCCAAAACACGACGTGGTGGAGTTGCCTGCTTTAGGTTTGCATGCATATTCTTCCACTTCTCCATCAAGTTCCGAAGATCCTGGTCGATTGCTTCAATCTTTTTGTTTTCAGCAACCGTACGAATGATCACACCAAAGTTTTTTGGCTTGATATCATCCATCAAATGACGCAAACGATCGCGTTCTTCCTGACTTTTAATTTTTTGGGAGATGGAAACTTTTTCCGAAAATGGCACTAATACCAAATAACGGCCTGCAAGTGTCAATTCTGCACTTAAACGAGGTCCTTTGCTTGATATAGGTTCTTTCGCAACCTGAACCAATATTGGTGATGTAGTTGATACAATCTCGGTAATTTTCCCGTCTTTTGGAATATCTTTTTCCGACTTAAAGTAAAGTAAGTCGGCGACATTCTGTCTCCCTTGCAAGCTATCTTTGGTAAACTTATTCAAAGATTGGAATTGTGGTCCCAGATCCAGGTAATGCAAGAATGCATCCTTCTCGAATCCAACATCCACAAAAGCCGCATTTAAACTAGGTACTACTTTCCTAACTTTCCCAAGGTATATATCACCTACAGCAAAGTCAGTACTTCCACCCTGTTCCTGGTGCAACTCAATCAATTTCCCATCGCGCAAGAGAGCAAGCCAAACACCACCATCACGGGTGTCAACAACTAGTTCTAAACTCACGAACGTATAATTAGAAAGTAACTAAAATAGAAAAACTTAGTAAGCAAAATAACTTACTAAGCTCTTCCAACTATCTTAAGAAGATCTTATTTCTTCTTTTTATGACGATTTTTTCTTAGTCTTTTCTTACGCTTGTGCGTCGCCATTTTATGTCTTTTTCTTTTCTTACCGCTTGGCATAGCAATATTATTTTATGGTTATTAATTCAATTATTTCAATTTCAATAGCTTTTAAAAAAAGCACTCCTGTGTGAAACAGGAGTGCAAAGATATTAAAATAAGTTTTGCTACAACTAGTTGTAGTAAAAAAGATGGAATTATTTCACAATCACCTTATTCTTCACCTCTTCAACAAAAGTTTTAGCCGGTTTGAATGAAGGAATATTATGAGCCGGGATAATAATCGTCGTGTTTTTTGAAATATTGCGCCCTGTTTTCTCTGCTCTCTCTTTCACAATGAAGCTACCAAAACCTCTTAAATAAACGTTCTGACCTTTAGTCAAAGAAGTTTTAATAGAAGTCATAAAAGCTTCTACAGCCTTCTGTGCTTCATTTCTTTCCAATCCTGTTTCCTCTGCAATCTCAGCAACGATATCTGCCTTTGTCATCTTATTATAAATTAAAGTTTTTCAACAATGTGATTTTCAGGTGCAAAAGTAGTCAGCAAAAGCGTTTATTTTTGCTTTATTTTTAAAAATTATTAATTTTTTCCCTAAATGGCTGATTTTGTTCTACTAATAAGCGATTGGTACAGACTAAATGCTCGTGAGCTCCCTTGGAGAAACACGAAAAACCCCTATTTCATCTGGTTGTCTGAGGTCATTTTGCAACAAACAAGGGTTGACCAAGGGATGAACTACTACCTTAAATTCATCGGAAATTATCCAACTTTGACTCAACTTGCCGATGCCGATGAAGAAGCGATCCTGAAACTTTGGCAGGGTTTAGGGTATTACTCACGTGCACGAAATTTGCACAAGACCGCTCAGCAGGTCCGGGATGAATTCAACGGGACATTTCCGGAAACCTATCATGAAATTATTCAATTAAAGGGAATCGGTCCTTATACAGCTGCTGCAATTTCGTCTTTTGCTTTCGATCTTCCACATGCAGTTGTCGATGGAAATGTATACCGCATCCTTAGTCGCTATTATGGAATTGACGAACCCATTGATACAGGGAAAGGAAAAAAACTGTTCCAGGAACTGGCAGATTCGCTGATTCCCGAAGCAGAACCGGCTCTTTTCAACCAGGCAATCATGGAATTTGGAGCGATTCAGTGTGTCCCGAACAATCCTGATTGTAAATCATGTGTCTTAAATCAAAGTTGCAACAGTGCGTTCAACCCTGAATTAATTAAGAAACTTCCTGTAAAGAAAGGAAAAACGAAGGTTCGGAAACGTTATTTCCATTACCTGCATATTGAAAAAGGGGCTGAAATCGCATTGGACCAAAGAACAGGGAAAGATGTTTGGGAAAAACTCTACGAATTTCCGCTTATTGAAAGTAAAAGTGACACTATCCCTTCTGAATTCAAGGATTCTGCAATCCTTAGTTATCATACCAAACATATCTTGAGTCATCAGCATATATATGCCTTCTTCTATAAGACGGATGAATCTGAAATCGAAGGGATGAATTTTAGATTCATAGAAAAAAATCATTTGGAAGATTATCCGATCCATCGTTTGATGGAAAAATACCTTGAAGCCAATTCCAAATCATGAATGCCCTTACCGAATTATTTAGATAGCTTTCTAATGAGGCAAAACTTCAACAGGTCTTAGAGGAATGGATTCCATTTGAGGTTATTTTTTGAATTTCGAATCAATTCATTCGTAATTCATAATTCGAAATTCGTAATTTTATATTTGTATCTACAAACGCAATTATGTCAGGCAGTGTAAACAAAGTGATTTTAATCGGGAACTTAGGGAAGGATCCTGAAGTGAGACGTCTGGAAAACGGGGCGATTGTCGCAAGTTTTTCAATCGCAACGTCTGAAACGTATACGGACAGAACGACCGGAGAACGTAAGGACAACACGGATTGGCACAATATCGTCGTTTGGAGAGGATTGGCTGAAGTGGTTGAAAAGTACGTACGCAAAGGTCAGAAGGTATACGTTGAAGGAAAACTGAAAACACGTTCCTGGACCGATCAAGCCGGTGCTACGCGCTACACGACCGAGGTAGTCGCAGACGAGTTAACTATTCTGACTCCCAGAAATGATCCCGACAAACAAGCAAGTTCAAACAATCCTCCATACCCAACTGAAGAGCCTCAAAATCCGAGCCCGATGAATTTGGACATCAGTCCTAATGACGATCTACCATTTTAACCATGGATAGTATACCCGGACTAAGTTCAGATATCGTTCCCGTCAGTATTCATGCCGGGTTCAATGCTTCTGACAACATCATTTCACTGATCGTTATTTTTATCCTGATTGCCTGTTCGGCATTGATGTCGGCATCAGAAGTCGCTTTTTTTTCTTTAGGGCCAACTGAAAAGAAAAACCTGGAGGAAGAACAATCCAGAAACTCAAAAATGATCCTGAAGTTACTTTCGAAACCGAAAGACCTGCTCGCAACTATTTTAATCGCTAACAACTTTATCAACGTTTGCATCATCATCCTTGCTACAGAAGTTATCGATCAATTTTTCCCGCAATCGGACAAACCGAATACCATCCGTTTCCTGATAGAGGTTGTCGGAATCACGACATTCCTGTTATTACTCGGTGAAGTCGCTCCGAAACTCTATGCATCAAGAAATACCTTGTCCACAGCCCGATTCATGTCGAATCCGATCATCTTTATCAACATCCTTCCTCCATTTTCATGGATGCGTTGGTTACTGGTAAACGGAACAACCATGATCAATAAGCGCGCAAAAAAACGCGGAATCAATTTGTCTTCTGATGATCTGGAACATGCTTTGGCGTTGACAAAAGAAGATTCCGACAATGAAGACGATCATCGAATCCTGGAAGGAATCATCAAATTTGGAAATACCGAGGTGCGACAAATCATGAAATCCCGGTTGGATATTGTAACCATTTCCAATGAAGCAAGTTTTCTAGAGGTCCTGGATGTGGTTTTGGATGCAGGTTATTCGCGAATTCCGATTCATGAAACTTCATTCGACAATGTGATTGGAATATTGTATATCAAGGATTTGCTTCCTTTCATCAATAACGAATTGTTTGACTGGGCAACTCTCATGCGAAAACCGTATTTTATTCCCGAGAACAAAAAGATCGACGATCTGCTGAAGGAATTCCAGGATATGAAGATGCACATGGCAATTGTCGTGGATGAATATGGAGGCGCCAATGGATTAGTGACATTGGAGGACGTACTGGAAGAAATTGTAGGAGATATCACGGATGAGTTTGACGATGATGATCTGATCTACACAAAAATTGATGATTCAACCTACCTGTTTGAAGGAAGGACGTCACTGGTTGATTTCTACAAGGTTTTGGAGATTGACGGGAAAGATTTTGAACAGACAAAGGGAGAATCCGATACAATTGGTGGATTTATTATCGAGCATGCGGGCAGAATTCTGAGAAATAACGAATACATTCGCTGCGGAAACATCAAATTAGTTGTTGAAAGTTCCGATAAACGAAGAATAAAAATGATTAAAACAATTCAGGAAAATGATTAAGATTATCGGTTCGGCTTGTTTACTGGCATTTCTAATAAGTAGTTGTGGAGGAGATGAATTATTGATTCCAAAGCCACCTACTTACCTGCGTACCAATTTTCCGAAACACGAATACGTGAAAGTGGACGATGCCACCACCTATTCCTTTGAATTGTCAAAAACCTATTTTGCAAAACCATTGACCTATAAAGGGCAACTTACCAATCACAAAGAAATCAATCTCGGACCTTTGAACGGAATTATGTATTTGAATTATTACCCTATTCCAAACAGAGATACTTTGGTCAGATATATCAATTTGTCCAATGACAAAGTGGACGAACACCAGATCAAGGCAACAAAAATCAAGGATGAGAAATTCATCTTCCCTGATAAGAAAGTTTATGGAACCTTGTTTGAATTCGAAGGAAACGTAGCAACTAACTTCCAGTTTTACCTGACAGATTCAACTTCCCATTTCATCAGAGGAGAAGTTTTAATGAATTGCAAACCGAACTACGATTCACTTCGCCCTTCATTGAATTATCTGAAAGCAGATATCATTCATCTGATCAATACTTTTGAGTGGAAGTAAAATTAATACCGTTAGTAATTTTATTAACGCACTGGAAAAAGAACTTAATTATTTTAAAATCAGAATTTTAAATGGCATCTGTAAGTAATTTAGCAAAATTACTTACATTCTCCCCTATGATCTTTTCACTTTAATTTAAATTCTCTAACTTCTTTATGGAGAATACATAAGATTCGTTATTTTTATAGCAAACTATATTCTCTATGAAAACAACTCTCCTATTATTTTCATTCCTGATCTCGTATTGGGGACTCTCCCAGGAATATTCCAGGGCAAAAATCATGACCGACTCCCACGGGCTTCAGACATTGGCTGAACTTGGAATAGGTGTCGATCACGGTACCGTAAAACGCGAAACATTCTTTATCTCCGACTTCTCCACAGAAGAGATCACAAGAATTCGTGAAGCAGGTTTCGAAGTTGAGATCCTTATCAAGGATGTGAAAGCTTACTATGTAAACCGCAATTTAAACCTGGATCCAAACACTTCAACAAGTGAAAAGAATGCAACTTGTCCTCCGACATCCGGATCTTCTTCATTCACGCCGACAGTTCCGACAAATTTCAATTTGGGTACAATGGGTGGATTTTATACCTATCAGGAATTTCTTGCAGAAATTGACGCAATGGCAGCTCAGTATCCGAACCTGATTTCAGTAAGAGATACGATCAGCAATTTTTTAAGTATTGAAAACAGACCTATTTATTGGGTACGTTTAAGTGATAACCCAAATTCGGATGAAGCAGAGCCGGAAGTACTTTATACCGCTGTCCATCATGCACGTGAACCGAACTCCTTATCTGAAGTGATCTTCTACATGTGGTACCTGCTTGAAAATTATGGAACAAGTGACGAAATCAAATACTTGGTAGACAACACCGAAATGTATTTTGTTCCAATGATCAATCCGGATGGATATGTCTACAACCAAACAACTGACCCTAACGGTGGTGGTATGTGGAGAAAAAACCGAAGACACAACAGTGGCGGAAGTTATGGAGTCGACCTGAATCGAAATTACTCCTACGGTTGGGGAACAACCGGTACAACTACCACCCAAAGTAATGACACTTACTGTGGAACTTCTGCGTTTTCCGAACCCGAAACCCAGGCAATGAAATGGTTTTGTGAGAACAGGGATTTCCAATATGCTTTCAATTCACATACTTACGCCAACGATATTTTACATCCTATTGGAACTACAACCGCTGAATTTGCTGTAGATCACAACTATTTTCAAGCATTTACACATCACATGGTTCAATACAATGGGTATGCAAACATCAAATCTTCAACGCTCTATCCGGCTTCCGGAGATTCCGATGATTACATGTACAAAGTGGATACAATTGTGAAACCTAAGATCTTTGCTATGACTCCCGAAGTAAGTAATACCAGCGGTGGATTTTGGCCGGCTGTGAATGAAATTACCGGGATTTGCCAAGACATGGTTTTCCCTAACCTGATCTTATCCCATTTGACCCACCGTTATTTGGAAGTCAAGGACCTGGATCCGGGAATGGTTGCAACCACCACCGGAAACTTTAACCACAGCGCTTATCGTTTGGGGCTTGAAAACGGTCCCGTGAATGTCAGTATAACTCCGATTACCGGAATCCAATCTGTTGGTTCACCAAGCACTCACAACCTGGCAATTATGGGCTCTGAAAATAGCCCTATTTCGTACGTTTTGAATCCGACTATCCAATTTGGAGATGTCATCAAATATGTTTTGAATACCGAGTATGTCGGTTGGACCAAACACGATACGATTGTAAAAACATTCGGAAGTATCACTTCCCAGTTTATCGACGAAGCAAATAGTGCGGTCAATTGGACAGGTAGCTGGGCTACTACCAATTCGACTTATGTTTCTCCAAGTAATTCATTTACGGATTCACCAAGTGGAGATTATGCAAACAATGTCACCAAAACTTATCAATTCAACAATACCATTAACCTGACAAATGTGACAGAGGCAATGATTAAATTCTATGCAAAATGGGAGATTGAAACAGATTACGACTATTGTCAATTTCAAGTTTCGAATGACAATGGTGCTACTTGGACCGGCCAATGTGGTAATTACACCGTATTAGGGAATAGCGCAAATGGTTCTGTACAGCCGAACAATCAACCTGTTTATGAAGGAACGGAATCCAATTGGGTTCTGGAAGAAATCAATTTGAGCGATTATATCGGGGACAGCATTCAAGTTCGTTTCGTTTTAAAATCCGATGGAGGAACACGAGCGGACGGTTTTTACTTTGATGATTTTGAAGTGCTTTACAATATCGATGTCACAGGTTTGGCTGAGAATCCGAAATCTGTATTCCACATGGTTCCGAATCCGGCAAGTTCGTACGTAAATATTGTTTTTGATGAAGCGATTCAGGATGGAACTGTTGAAATTGTAAATATGAATGGTGAAACAGTTGCTACACATTCTGTTGAAGGCACCAACTCGAAAGTTGAGGTAAGAACTGATAAACTTTCTGTTGGAGTTTATTATGTCCGTTATATCGGTTCCGTTGAACAAAAATCACCTATTAAGCTGGTGGTGATTCATTGATTTTGGTGTCTTTCCGGTTAAGCGGGAAAACTGTACAGAAATAATAAAAAGAGCATAAAAAAAGAGGTTTTTCATCCCGAAAAACCTCTTTTACACAATCTGCGATGATTAATTCATCAGTCAATCCACTTATCATCTTTCATTTCACCAAGGATCACTACATCTTTTGTACGTGAATAATCCTCGGCTGCAAGAAGCATTTGCTCTCTAGTATCTCTTCTAATTCGTATACCTTGTGATCCTGAATTTCTTACTTCAATGTAAAAACCATCTCGCAATCTTGCTGGTTTCGTTGGAGGTCTACCCATTTGTCTGTGTTTTTCTACGCCTAATATAGCAATACATTAAACGCTTCGATTAAAATTATATTTTTTTAGGAATCTAATAAATCAGACTCCACCTTTTCTTTGTATAGGACTCCTTGTCTTTTATACCTGTTTGACTGGATGATTCCAACGATGGAAAAAGCCATAATCATGGGTGTAAAAAAGAAAAAACCTATACCTACTTCATCAAAACTTACGCCCGACGGAGAGCTAAGCATGACTAAATCCCACAGCAAAAATAATGCCGATAAAGACAAGCCGATAATTGACAAAACCTTATTTGTAACTCGCTTGATCTTAATCAACCCAAGTAAAAATGTCGTCATAAAAAACAGGAAGAAAAACAAGCTTATCAAGCCGGCTTCTTCGGTTTCGCCTGATCCTGAATCGTAATAAGAACTGCCGTACCCATAATCTGGATATAAGTAGCTATACCTTGCTGAAGATACCGAATCAATGTAGTAGAGCACAATGACACTGAATAGTACGCTAAGAACCAAACTTGAAATGTAAAATGCTTTATTCATCCCCAAATTTGGCGCGAATATATGACTTTATTTTCAAATTCCTAAAAAACAAACTGATTATCACCAAAATAGAGCTTGCAATTTTATCTGAGCTGATAAAAAGTACCGTTCTCGTTCATCTCCATAGAAACGAGATCCCAACAAATAAATAGTGGCAACAACCTGTCAATATTGGACTTATCCAGGGAGGAAAGACGGTAAATCTTGCTTAGAGTAATCTGCGGATTCTGGTCAATGATATTCAGCAACCGGGTTTCCTCATCTCCTATTTTCTGGGGTCTTTTTTGCTCGAATCGTTGTAGTTTCCAAATGCTTAGAAGTATCTTATTGGCCAATAAAGTATGATCCTTTCTGCGGACATATGCCTTCCATTTTCCTTCTTCATCCAAAGCTAGTACCGGTCTGTTTGCTGTTTTCTCAATGGAAATTTCCAGTACCAACTTCATATCTTCCTGCCAAACACGCGATTGAAATTCCAACTTCGGTTTGGAGTACATATCCACTGCTGCTTCAATCATATGAATTTCTTCCGTAGGGTCAACCCCTGCAATTTTGCCGTTATCCTTTACCCCGATCAGCAATCTTCCCCCATCCGTATTGGCAAAAGCAACGAGCGTTCTCGCAATCTTTTTAGAATCGTCAATCCGAAATTTGAAATCCTGTTGTTGGTGTTCTCCCTCTTTGATTAACTGTTTTACCGATTGCATATCACAAAAATAGCAAGAAAAGACCAAATGCAATTTTGCTAATGGCAAACCGAAGAAACTGCGATTTTTAGTCTGATTTCAACTATTCCAAATCTCCCACGCCTTATTCGCCTGCTCTTTCAACATAGAAAGCCCGTTTAACGTAGCCGCATGGTGCAAACGTGATTCTCTCAAAAAAGCGGTCTCTTCCGGATTATAAATCAGATCGATACATAAATGCTTTTCTGTCAGGTATTGAAATGGAAATGGTAAATTATCATTGATGTTAGGGAAAGTTCCTACCGGTGTGCAATTCACAATCACTTTGCAAGCCCGCAACATATGTTCATTAATCGCATCATAAGCAAATTCCTTCTCCTTATGCGGATTACGCGAAATCCAAAGAACATCCAAACCGATCTTCTTCAAAACATATGCAACGGCTTTCGATGCTCCACCGGTTCCAAGAATGATGGCCCGTTCATGCTCATTTGTCAGGAATGGTTTGATCATTTGATGAAACCCGAAAGCATCTGTATTATAACCTGTTTTCTGTCCATCTGCCAATCGGACACAATTCACTGCTCCAATTGCCAAAGCTTCTTCGCTTAAAGAATCCAGGAAGGGAATAATTTCTTCCTTGTACGGTATGGTGACAGAAAAACCCTTTAGGTCAGGAATACTAAAAACTTTTTGAATTTCTTCTATATCGGACAATTCGAAGTTCCTGAATGTGTAATCCAATCCTTCTTTCTGAAACTTTTCTTCGAAATATTGTTTCGAAAATGAATGCCCCAGGGTTTTACCTACCAATCCGAATTCAGGCATTTTTCTTTGCCATTTTAGAACGGATGAAGCTAATGATCATCGGAAGAATTGAAATAAAAATGATTCCCAAACAAACCTTTTCAATATTGTGCTTGATCCACTCGATACTTCCCAGGAAATATCCAGCCAAAGTCAAACCGAAAATCCAAAGGAAACCACCTATCACATCAAACAGGAAAAATTTCCTGTAATTCATTTTTCCAATTCCAGCTGCAAAAGGGGTGAAAGTCCGAACAAATGGAACGAAACGCGCCATAATGATTGCCTTCACTCCATTTTTCTCAAAAAACGCTTCCGTCTTTTCCAGATAAACCGGTTTAACCAATTGTCTTCCCTTGATTTTCCAATTGAACACATTCAACCCGATATTTCTTCCAATCCAATAATTGACATTATCTCCAAGAACTGCTGCTATGACCAATAAACCGAGTAGTAAAGCAATACTCAATTCTCCTGAAGCGGCAAATAATCCGGCTGTAAACAACAATGAATCACCAGGTAAGAATGGCATCACGACCAAACCTGTCTCAACAAAGATCACCAGGAAAAGTATGACATAAATATAGTTTTCGTAAGCTTTAACGAAATCTCCAAAATGCTCCAGGTCAAATAACTGGTGGAAAAATTCTATCATAGGTTCAATTAATACATTTCATAATTCGGTTCAAACGTTTCAAACCAATTCGTTATTCCTCCTTCCAGGATGGCAATTTTTTGAAATCCATGAGCACATTCAAGTAAGTTAGCTACTGATTCCGCTCTTCGTCCCGTTTTGCACAAAATGATGTAATACTTGGATTTATCCATTGATTCTGCAACTTCCGGAATTTTATGCATGGGGATTTTAGTTCCGCCAATAGTACAAATTTCAACTTCCCACGGTTCGCGGATATCAATTAATTCTGCCTCGTTATTTTGAATCAGTTGCTTACAAGCCTCAGAGGTAATGCGATTCATTTCGATTTATTTTCGGCAAAGATAGACTTATTTGGAAATTGAAAATGTAAAATTGACAATTGAAAAGGAAATGATGCTTAGCCAATATAATCCATCTATTTTAGAGAATAATACTTTTCAATTTTTCCATTCTCAATTTTCAATTTACTTAATCTTCACTGAAATTTCCATTTCAAATAAGGCAACAGTTTCTCCATTCAGATCTTTGGCAGTGACTTTTACCCAATGGTTTTGCCGCTCATTGGTTCGGATAGCCATCAGAACCTGTTCACGAATAATTGCTCCTTCATTGCAACTGAATTCCACATCGGTTTCTGCTCGTTTTAAAAATTCCGCCTTCATCCCTTTAAAAGCAAAAGAAGGACGTACATTCAATTCATCACAAAAATAAAAGGCATGTAATCCTGCCGTAACATCAGCTCCTACAGCCAAAGCACCGAAATACATACTTTTCAGATGATTCTTCGTTCTTCTTCTGAGTCGGATCCTTACAATCACGTTCTCATCGTCGATCTGTATTAATCGTGGACTGACATATCCAATCATGGGAATTCTAAAAATCCCCATCAATCGGAGCATCATTGCATATTTTTTCAAATTCGAATTACTCATGATTTACGAGGTTATGGATAATTTCCTTTACGGATTGAATGGATTTCACATGTTCAATACTCGGTCCTGCACACCAGACTGTTTTGTAAGTTGCACTAAAAGCAGCTTTCTCCAAAGATTTCATTCCTCTGTAAAAAGTCACTGCCTTCATCCATTTTTTCAAACGTTTATTCCGATTTAAAAAGCGTTCCAACCAGGATTGTTCCGTCCCGATTTCCTTTACATAGGAAGTATTGATAACAGTACAAGGTGTACCTGACAATTTCGAAGTCATAACAATATCCTTTTCGCCATAGTCCACGCAAGCTTGCTTATATTCCTGCGAAACTCCAGCTTCATTGGATGCAATGAAAACAGACCCGATAGAAAATCCATCAGCTCCTGCAGCAATCAATTCATCCATTTCTTTTTTTGTTCCAACACCACCTGCTGAAATAACCGGAATTGAAATCGCCTCCTTGATACTTTTAATCAATGCTTTGGCACCAATTTTTCCGGCATGTCCTCCTGCCCTGTTATTAACAGCAATTACAGCATCCGCACCGAGTGCTTCTACTTTCTTCGCGTACTCAACATCTGTAACGTCACAGAAAACTTTTATGTTTTTCTTGTGTGCCACCTCAATCACTTTTTTGGGAGAACCCAGAGAAGTAATGAAAAAGTCGATTCCTTCCTCGACACAAATCTTCAACTGCTCTTCCATATAGATATTGGATGCATTCACAATCAAATTGATCCCGATAGGTCCTTTTGTTTTCGCCTTCATGCGTTTCAAACCTTCTCTGAGCAATTCGGTAGAACGGTAATTCAATGCAGGAATAGCAGCTGCCACGCCATTTTCAATGCCGGCAATGATCATTTCTTCGTTCGACACCAGGAACATCGGAGCAATGATAATCGGATGTTTAATCTGTAATAAGTCGCTAAGCGCTAATTTTTCCATTTTCCATTGATAACATTCAAATATACTATTAATTATGCACGCATATTATAATTATCAATAATGAATTTCACAATTATCACGAGTTTCAAACTTGATAATTTTCATTCCTTGATAATTGATAATTAAAAAAGCCTCCCGAATTTCTCCGAAAGGCTTTTCATTATTCTATAACGTTCTTTACTATTACATTCCGAATCCGAATTTAAGCCCTGTGGCAAGATTGATGCGGACTCCCGTATCACCATAAGAACTCCAACGGGATTGAACATTTCCTTGGTCATCAATGTAATTATCCAGGTAATTTCCTTGAATATTAAACATTCCCAATCCCACACCAAAATACATGTCGATACTGAAATTTCCATCCCCGGGCCAAAACTGGAATCCCATATTGAACCTGAAAATCATCTGGTTGATATGTGATTTCGCGTCGTCCAATGTTCCGGTAGCATCTTCATTCACGTAATTGTATTGTCTGAATTTGAACACTGGCGATAAATAAAGTCCCTTTAACTGATTATCTTCTGAAGTCGGATAGAATTTCGGTGCCAATGATGCATGAAAACCGATTGCAGTTTGTGCATCTTCACCAATGGATTGAAACTGCCAAAAACCCAAACCGTCATTCCCTTGCCATAAACGTTGATTTCCAAAGTTTAATCCGAATTGAGAAATTGTTGGGCCTACTTCCAATTCCAAACTTATTATCCGGGCAATTCGTTGTTCGTAGCTAAAATTAAACTCTCCGGCAACCAATTGCGTCGGGCAGAATTTAAGTACAAAGTTCTTCTGTCCGAAATCTTCCGATGCTTCCTGAGAAATGGCTCCAAACGAAACTCCCGAAAGAATTATTAATCCAAGTAATTTTTTCATACATCCAATTTACCAAACAAAGAAACTCTTTTTTTGTCAATTCCTAAAGTTTCCTGTCTCAATTAGCGTATTGAAGTGATAAAATACCGAAATTTGAACATGGCAAATTCATCAGACTGGATCGGTGCTCTTAGGTTAAGAACGCTTCCATTGTCCATTTCGGGAATATTGGTTGGCTCGTTCGTAGCTGTTTTTCAAGGTTATTGGAACCCGATCATTTTCACACTGGCATTATCTACTACGCTTCTTTTTCAAATCTTGTCCAATCTGGCAAACGATTTGGGAGATTCACTAAAAGGTGCCGACAATTCGGAAAGAGTGGGCCCGATGCGAGCCGTTCAATCAGGTTCGATCTCCAAAAGCGCCATGAAAAGTGCGGTTATCCTGACTGCCATATTATCCTTTATCAGTGCCGGATTACTGATTTACTTCGGCACCAAGAACCTGTCTGCAACAAGTGTCTACATTTATATTGGTTTAGCTCTTGCGTCTGTCTTTGCTGCCATTACTTATACTATTGGAAAAAAAGCTTACGGATACAATGGCCTGGGCGATTTGTTTGTTTTCATCTTTTTCGGTTTGGTCAGTGTTATAGGTGTTTATCCATTATTTTCCGACATGCTTTCCTGGATTTTGATATTTCCTGCTATAACTATCGGATTCCTCAGTACAGCCGTGCTGAACCTGAATAACCTGAGAGATCGTGAAAATGATGAAAAAGTTGGCAAAAGGACACTCGTTGTAAAATTGGGTGCTGCAAATGCAAAGAAATATCATTATTTTTTAATCATTACGGCCTTTTCCAGTTGGATCGTGTTCTTGATCCTGACTAAAAATTGGCTCGGATTCATTTCTCTGATTCCGATAATCCTGTTCATTAAACACCTGCTGTTTGTCGCTAAGAATACGGTCCCGAGAGAATTGGATTCTCAGCTGAAAATTGTAGCATTGGGAACATTCTTTATCAGCATTCTTTACGTGATCAGTGTTTCTATCAATCAATGGGTTCTCTAGGACAGCTCAGCGCTTCATTTGAAGCATTCACTTTGGACTTTAAACGTCCGAGTGGAACAAGTCGTGGTATTCTGACTCAGAAGAAAGCCTGGAAGCTTGAGTTGACTAATTCCGATGGAATTACCGGTTTGGGAGAATGTTCCGTAATTTCTGGATTATCTCCGGATTACATTTCCGATGATCAATACGAATCCAAATTAACCGAGATCTGTCGAAATCCTGCTCGTTTTATTGAAAACAAGAATCTCCTGGTTGATTTTCCATCTATTCTTTTCGGGCTGGAAAGTGCATATTTTGATCTGGTCAATGGAGGAAAACAAATTTACTTCGAATCTGCAAAAATAGCTGCCGGATTCAGTATTCCGATCAACGGTCTGATCTGGATGGGAGATTCCTACTACATGCAAGACCAGATCGAAGAAAAACTCGATGCCGGATTTACCTGTATCAAGTTAAAGGTCGGAGCAATTGATTTCAAACAAGAATTGAAGCTCTTAGAAGGAATTCGTTCAAGATACGATGCGTCGAAAATTGTGCTTCGTGTGGACGCAAATGGTGCTTTTAAGATGAATGATGCAATCTGGAAACTGGACGAACTATCCAAACTGGATTTACACAGTATAGAGCAACCGATTCAGGCAGGTTCGTGGAATGATATGAAAGATCTATGTGAGCGAACACCTTTACCTATTGCACTGGATGAAGAACTGATCGGAATCAACGAATCCGAACGAAAAATGGACTTGTTAGATACTATCAAACCTCAGTTTATAATCCTAAAACCAAGTTTGCATGGAGGATTCAGCGGAACCAGTGAATGGATCGAACTGGCAGAAGCAAGACAGATTCCATGGTGGATCACTTCCGCTTTGGAAAGCAATATCGGTTTGAATGCGATTGCACAGTTTACGGCCGGATATCATCCAATTTTGCCACAAGGATTGGGAACCGGAGGATTGTACGAAACGAATTTTGAAGCTCCACTGAAGATCGAGAAAGGGAATTTGTATTATTTGAAATAATGAATTAGCCAATGGTTATTTCCACGGAAGTACATTGATCAATATTGAATCTAACTGATTTAGTATCTAATCAGGAAACGCTTGTCGAGAAATCTGTTTCCAATCTTTCCGATAAAAAATTACATTCCTTCTATCTGATTTATCCGTAATTTCCAATTGGAAAACAACAGCTAAAAATCTATCACACATGAATATTGAAGAACTTAAAAGAAGTGTCATACTACCTGTCATTGCTTCTCCCATGTTCCTTGTTTCCGGAAGTAAATTAGTCATCGAATGCTGTAAGAACGGTATTGTCGGGACTTTACCTTCTCTCAACGGAAGAAGTTCGGCAGACTTTGAACAACTCTTGATCGAGATCACAACTGCTCTGAAGGCATTTAGAGAAGAAACCAATACAAAACCCGCCCCTTTTGGAATTAACCTGATTGTCAATAAAACAAATCCGCGACTGATGGCTGATTTAGAGCTCTGTATCAAGTACAAAGTTCCTTTGATCATTACTTCGCTCGGCGCAGTCAAGGAAGTGGTGGATGCCGTGCATTCTTATGGCGGTTTGGTGTTTCATGACGTGATTAAAAAGCGCCATGCTGAAAAAGCAATTGAAGCAGGTGTAGACGGGATCATTGCAGTAGCAAATGGTGCCGGAGGCCATGCCGGAACTGCTAATCCTTTTGCTTTGGTAGAAGAAATCCGTTCGTTTTACAGTGGAACATTGATTTTAGCAGGTGCAATTACAAAAGGAAAAGATATTCTTGCTGCTGAAACGATGGGAGCTGATTTGGTTTATATGGGAACCCGTTTTATTGCAACGGAGGAAAGCATGGCACAACCTGCTTATAAAGAAATGCTTGTAGCTTCTCACATAGATGATATTATCTATACCGACGGGATTTCCGGTGTCAATGCAAACTTCCTTCTACCCAGTATTGAAAAATCGGGGATTGATATTAATGAGAAAAAAGAAGAAGATTTTTCCAAATTAACTGCAGAACACGGAAAGGCGTGGAAAGATATTTGGTCTGCGGGTCAGGGAACCACAGGAATTGAAAAGATAGACACTGCTGCTCATGTAATCGATTCATTGAAAAGAGAATACAAAATTGCCCTTCTGGAAAATCAACAGAGATTGGATAAGATTGATTTTTAAAGCTTATTCAGCACGAAACAAAAAAGGGTTCCTGCCATGCAAGAACCCTTTTGTATTAATTTACTTATTCAGTAAGTTCGTTACTTCTTATTATCGTCAACTTCTTCGAAATCAACGTCAGTTACTTCGTCGCCATTGTTGTTTCCACCTGCGCCACCTTGAGCTCCCTGATCTGCACCACCGGCATTTGCCGCGTTATACATTTCCTGGGAAGCCGCTTGGAAAGCTGTATTCAAACGCTCCATTGCAGGTTCCAGGTTAGCCATGTTTTTAGCTTCAAACTCTGTTTTCAAAGCTGCCAAAGCGTCTTCAATCGGTTGTTTTTTATCAGCAGGGATTTTATCACCGTACTCTTTCAACTGACGCTCTGTTTGGAAAATCAATGAATCCGCTTTATTCAACGTTTCAGCTTCCTGCATACGTTTTTTATCTGCATCTGCATTTGCTTCCGCTTCCGCTTTCATACGTTTGATCTCTTCATCAGACAAACCAGAAGATGCTTCAATCTTGATTGATTGCTCTTTCCCTGTTCCTTTGTCTTTTGCAGAAATGTGCATGATCCCGTTCGCATCCACATCGAAAGTCACTTCAATTTGTGGCTCACCACGACGTGCAGGTGGAATATCCGTCAATGAGAAACGACCCAATGTTTTGTTGTCGCCTGCCATCGGACGTTCACCTTGCAATACGTGAATATCTACTGCCGGTTGGTTATCTGCAGCTGTTGAGAAAGTCTCTGACTTTTTCGTTGGAATAGTTGTATTTGACTCAATCAATTTTGTAAATACTCCACCCATTGTTTCAATTCCTAAAGACAATGGAATCACATCCAACAATAAGACATCTTTCACCTCACCTGTCAATACACCTCCTTGGATTGCCGCTCCGACTGCCACAACCTCATCCGGGTTCACTCCTTTTGACGGAGCTTTTCCGAAGAAACGTTGAACAGCATCCTGGATTACAGGAATACGTGTAGATCCACCTACTAAAATCACTTCATCGATATCGCTTGTAGACAATCCTGCATTTTGAAGAGCAGAACGACAAGGAGCGATTGTTCTTTCAACGATAGAAGAAATCAATTGCTCGAATTTCGAACGTTGCAATGTTCTTACCAAGTGTTTTGGAATACCGTTCACCGGCATGATGTATGGCAAGTTAATTTCAGAAGAAGTTGTAGAAGACAATTCAATTTTGGCTTTTTCAGCAGCTTCTTTCAAACGTTGCAAAGCCATCGGGTCCTGACGTAAATCCAAACCTTCTTCAGCTTTGAACTCTTCAGCCAACCAGTTGATGATTGCATCATCCACATCATCACCACCTAAGTGCGTATCACCGTCAGTTGCCAATACTTCAAATACTCCGTCTCCTAATTCAAGGACAGAAACGTCATGAGTACCACCACCAAAGTCAAATACAACGATCTTTTGATCAACTCCTTTTTTATCCAAACCGTAAGCTAACGCAGCAGCTGTAGGCTCATTGATAATACGTTTGATTGTCAAACCGGCGATTTCACCTGCCTCTTTTGTTGCTTGACGTTGTGCATCATTAAAGTAAGCCGGAACGGTAACAACCGCTTCAGTTACTTCATGACCCAAATAGTCTTCAGCAGTTTTCTTCATTTTCTGAAGAATCATCGCGGAAATTTCTTGCGGTGTATACATACGACCATCAATATCCACACGTGGAGTATTGTTATCGCCTTTCACCACTTTATAAGGTACACGTCCTGTTTCCAATTTCACATCATCAAAAGACGATCCCATGAAACGCTTAATCGAGTAAATTGTTTTTGTTGGGTTGGTAATCGCCTGACGTTTCGCAGGGTCACCAACTTTAAGCTCACCACCTTCTACGAATGCTACCACAGAGGGTGTAGTACGTTTACCTTCAGAATTTGCGATTACAACTGGCTCATTTCCTTCCATTACGGAAACACATGAGTTTGTTGTTCCTAAATCGATTCCAATTATTTTTCCCATTTTATTTGTTTTTTCGTTTTTCGAATTTTCCTTCCATAAGTCAAAGGTTGTGCCAGTAGACAAGGCACACCTATTTGGGTACTTTTTGTCAGTGAAGCCTGCAAATACACTTCTGTTCCCTGCCGATTTGACAGAATCTATACATTAGAGTCTGATTTTGTGTCAGACTTTTGTCAGGAAAATGGAAATCCGTCTATTCAACAACTTTATTCTTTGGCTTAAATGCCAGGTAGTAAATCGGAATCCCTGCCAGGATCAACAAGATGCTTCCAATTGTATCCCTGGGAGTAAATAGTGTTAAGGAAACACAGATCACGGTAGCGAAAACCAGGTATAGAAACGGAATAACCGGATAACCGAATGCTTTGTAAGGTCGAACAGCATCCGGCATCGTTCTTCTCAGTTTGAACAGGCCAAGAATTGTTACAATGTAAAACACCATTGAACCGAAAGTCGCGAATTTGATCAAAACACCGTAAGATCCGGAGAAGCACAAGGTAATTGCCCAAAGACCTTGAATCCACATAGCCCATGCAGGAACACCTGCTTTATTTAATTTGCTCGCCTTTTTGAAGAACAATCCGTCTTTCGACATCGCATAGAATAACCGCGAACCTGCCATGATCAAACCATTATTGCAGCCAAATGTGGAGATCATGATCAGCACAGCCATCAGCAGGTTTGCAACATTTCCGAATAACATATAAGCTGCAGAAGTTCCTACCCGGTCTGAACTTGCGAATTGGATTCCGGCAGATTGAACAGCTTCTTTCGTATAGACAAAATTACCATTGAAAGGTGTTCCGTGTAAAGGGAGTAATCCAAGATAAGCCACATTCGCCAGGATATATAGAATAGTAACGATGAAAGTTCCCAAAAACAAGGAACGGGGCAAGTTTCTCTCCGGATTGCGGATATCTCCTGCAATAAAGGTCACATTATTCCAGGCGTCCGAAGAAAACAAGGAATTGATAATAGTTGTTGAAAGAACAATCATCAAACCAATTGAAGTCAGATCTGTTGTCGTCCAATTTCCTTTTGTCAGTTCCTTTGTTGATGTTGCTTCCCACATGTTCTGGAAATTCTCATCAAAAAAGCCTGAGGAGAATCCAACTACTATACCGGCCACAATTAAAACAGCCAATGCAATCAACTTGGAACTGGTAAAAATGGCTTGGATGATTTTTCCATAATTGATCCCACGAACATTGATGATCGTCAGGATCAAAATGGTTCCAACTCCAACGAAATTGGCGCCGTTTATTTTTACTTCGCCATATTCAAACAGGGTTTTATCAACCAAAACAGGAAAGAAAACCCCGGCAAACTTTCCAAAGGCTACAGCCACTGCGGCAATCACCCCGGTTTGAATCACCGCGAACGTGGTCCATCCATAAAGGAACGAAGGTAATTTTCCCCAGGCTTCACGAATGTAAACAAACTGTCCACCGGCTTTTGGAAACATGGCAGCCAGTTCTCCATAGCTCAAAGCACCAAAAAGTGTAATGACGCCTGTAATCAACCAGGTAACTAATAACCATCCCGAACTTCCCAAATCACGCGACATTTCGGATGACACAATGAATATTCCCGAACCGATCATACTCCCGGCAACAAGGAAGGTAGCATCCAGTAGTCCGAGTGATTTTTTAGTAGTATTTTCTTCCATAAGTCAAAAAAAAGTCCCGCTCTATCTACTAAAGCAGGACCATTATTTAAATTTATTCTATTTATTTATCGTCGTCATCATTCAGGTTTTCCGAAACATTTACGATTGCGTCATGCCCTCCTAAAGATTGTTCGAAATTGTATTGATTCACTTTACTGTGTCTTCTACTGTAAGCGAAATACACCAGGAATCCTAAACCTGTCCAGATTAAGAATGCCACCCAGGTTTCAGGTTTCACGAAAAACATCAGTCCGATATTGAATAAAGCTCCCAATATTGAAACAACCGGTAGAAAAGGTGTCCGGAATGGTCTTGGCAAATCCGGTTGTTTGATTCTCAAGATCAAAACGGCAATTGAAATCATGGAGAAAGCCAATAATGTTCCCATACTACACATTTCAGCAACCTTATCAATCGGAGTTAAAGAAGCAACGATAGAGATAATCAAACCTACAATTAATGTACTTCTGTAAGGCGTTTTGAATTTCTTATGAACCACTCCAAAGATTTTGAACGGTAACAATCCATCCTTAGCCATTCCAAGGAATACACGTGTCTGACCCAACATCATTACCAGCATTACGGAAGTCAGACCCGCTACAGCTGCAATAGTTATCAGAATTGTCGCCCAAGGCATTCCGATTCCTTCAAATGCAGAAGCTACCGGAGCTTTGATATCCAAATCCTTAAATCCGACCATTCCTGTCAATACCAATGAAACGGCAATGTATAAGACTGTACAGATAATCAACGACGCAATGATTGCAAACGGAACATCCTTTTTCGGATTGATCGCCTCACCTGATTGCGTAGAAACAGCATCAAAACCGATGTAAGCGAAGAATACAATACTCGCAGCAGTCAATACTCCACCGAATCCCCAACCATAGTGAGAAACACCATCAATCATCTCTGCTTTAGGAACAAATGGTGTGTAGTTTGCTGTATCAATGAAGAAGAAACCAACAAAAATAACGAACAATACAACCGCCAATTTCAAGATAACGATCAGGTTATTCGTTTTGGCAGCTTCCTTGATTCCCTTCACCAGGATGGATGTGACAACCCAAGTGATCAGGAATGCCGGAAGATTAAATGCAAAGGATGGCTCAGCAATTCCGGCATCATGTGCTTTTTGAGCAGCAGTAACCGGATCATTCATAAGCCACATTGGTGGATGGATTCCACATTGATGGAGGAGCTTTTCAAAATAACCGCTCCAGGCAACAGCAACAGTTGTGGCTCCCATCATGTATTCCAAAATCAGGTTCCAACCGATAATCCAAGCAAAAACTTCACCCATTGTGCCATATGAATAGGCATAAGCACTTCCTTCGACCGGAAGAACCGAAGCGAATTCAGCGTAACATAAGGATGCAAATAAACACCCTACGCCTGCAATCGCAAAAGCAATTGCCAAAGCTGGCCCGGCGTGGTTGTGTGCTGCAATACCTGTCAAGGTGAAAATTCCACCTCCGATAATTGCCCCGATTCCCAAAGAAGTTAATCCCCATTTTGTCAGGACGCGTTTTAACTCACTTTTCTTCATGTCTGCCTCAAAGGCACTCATTGGCTTTACTCGCCATATATTTTTAGCCATTGTATCTACTAGTTTTCAGTTTTCAAGTGGCTAAAGATAGAAAAAATGTGAATGAATGCTAAAATCTAAATATTTGTTCTGAATTTAACTTACCTTATTTCATGATACTAAACTTTCAAGTACATTTGATATAAATAACATTCCTGTATGTGGATCTTTCGCTTTAGTTCAAATCTCAAAAACTTTTTTCGATTACTTTCTATCATTCGAATCATTCTGGGGCACTACCTTACGAATTGGCTCACTACAGGACCTCTGCGAATCATTTTCGACCCAAGAGGTAAAAACCGGAAAACCAGATCCGAAAGACTCCGACTTATCATTGAAGATCTGGGCCCTACATTCATCAAATTCGGACAAATCGTTGCAGACAGGCCTGATATCGCTTCAGAAGGTTTGCGCTCTGAGTTGAAAAAATTACAGTCTTCTGCCCGACCGATGCCCGATGATATCGCAATCCAGATTATTGAAAACGAAATCGGTGCCTCCATCGAAACCGTATTCTCCGAATTCAGGGAAAGACACATCGCTTCAGCATCCATTGCACAAGTTTACCTGGCAACCCTACACACCGGAGAAAAAGTGGTCCTGAAAGTACAACGCCCGAATATCCGGAACAAAATAAGATTAGACATCAAACTGCTTCAGATTTTTGCCCGTAAAATCCAGATACAATACCCCGAGATCAGCAACTTCAATCTCATCCAATTCATTGAAGATTTCGGGGACACCATGTTGAAAGAACTCGATTTCATGAATGAGCTTTCGAATATCATGCGGTTTACACACATGTTCAAAGGTGATCCACGCGCGTATGTTCCGAAAGTTTACAGCAAGTATTCCACATCGAAGCTCCTGATCATGGAATATATCGAAGGTGAAGCACCGGATAACCTGGCTAATTTGATTTCCAAAGGATATGACCCCAAAGTAATTGCCGAAAATGGAGTGAATGTTATCTTAACGATGATATTGAAACACGGTTTTTTCCATGCAGATCCGCATTCCGGAAATATGTTCATCCGCGGAGACAATCAAATAGTTCTGATCGACTTTGGAATGTGCTCCAACCTGAAACCGAAACAAATCGATGGATTGATCGATTTCCTGATCGGTTTTGCCGACGGTAACCCGCATAAAATTGCCAAAGCCTTATTGAAACTGACGGAAGTTGAAAGCTTGCGTGACATGGAAAGCCTGGAGTTTGAAATTCGGGAACTTACTCAAAAGTATACTTATTACACCTACGATGACGTGGATATTTCCGGGTTATTTACGGATACTTTCAA
Organism: uncultured Fluviicola sp.; assembly: GCA_965650135.1. GTDB lineage: Bacteria > Bacteroidota > Bacteroidia > Flavobacteriales_D > Crocinitomicaceae > Fluviicola. The sequence continues at coordinate 199,417 of CBFGNC010000004.1, read as the reverse complement.
ACTTCTGATGAAATATGGGATAACGATTCCAAGTAACCTTTACATGTTGCTTAAAACCTTGGTTACCATCCAAAAAGTGGCTGAATCCCTTCATGTAAAATTGGATCTGATTGCAATGGTAAAACCGTATGCAACAGAAAAGATCAAAGAACGTTTCGGATGGAAAAATATTAAAAGCAAGTTGCTTAGCTCGGCAGAAGATTACCTCTATTTAGTGGAAACCCTTCCGAAAGACATCCGGACAATTGTCACCAATTTCAAACAAGGCGGACTTCAGCACAGCATCAAACTCGGCGAAGAAGGAAATACAATTGGGAACAATGAAATCAGAAGGCACATCTACCGTTTTGGAGCGATCATTTTACTTGGTATGTTATTGATCTGTGCAACACTTTTGAAAATTTACAACGTCCAAATTTTCACCAGCAAGGATGGGAAACGAATTCTTCATGAAGTTTTCGGGAATTTCCCGGATATCTTCTTTGTAACCACGGTCGTCATATCCGTTTTCGTTGTACTCCGAATGATGTTTAGAGCCAAGTAAGCGAAATATTTCAGTTTTTTTCGTCTGTAAAAAATGTCTGCCCCACTAAATAATGAACAAAATAGGTGGATAATTGTATCATCATTGATACAAACTAATCATCTTTAAATAAATGACGATCAAAAACATTCTAGCTTTCATTCCCTGTATTTTGTCACTTTATGGAATTTCTCAGGATTCAATTCTCATGGAGAAAAGTTATTCGGATAAATTCGTTTGGATGACAGATAGTGTTTATTGCCAAAAGTCAGTGCAGTATTATCAGAATAATAAGCCAGTTCAGAAATTGACATTTAACAAAGCTGGATTAGTGGTCGGTCAGAAAATTTTTTCTCCACAGGGTGTACTGCTTATGAGATCAGAACTTCTTGATTTGGATACCGTTTTTGTCTTTGATACTCTTTCATTAGAAAATGATTTCCCTTCAAGAGCAGATGGGAGTACCGATCCAAATTTGATCATCCGGGATTCAATACTCTTATACAAAAACACTTTTTTTCGCTATTATATTAAGGCAGATACCTATTACCCAAACGGAAATAATCGGACAACATTCATTTCAACACGACAAGGAATCAACTCCAAATCCTATTCAAAATACGGAAAACTGTTGTATGAAAACAAGGTCAGGATAAATGAAACTGGAGATCGGGATACGCTTTCCGGAGTGTTTAAAGATGATTCTTATTATAACTACATCAACTTTAATATTTACCGAAAAGGTGAGATAATGATGAAAGTTAAAGTGCCACTTTATTTTACCCGCAATGCAATTAATACAGGATCAGTAAGAGAATTAGATTGTAGATCAAAGTTCTGTGTGCTGGAAAAATCAAAATCATTGTCAAAACGTAAGGAACGAAAATATTATTCGATAATCAATAAAGCCATCGATTCTGATCTTATAACGAATCTCTCTAACTGCTTTTATCAATAAGAAACTGGCATTTATTCTCTTTGTAAGTAAAGAGTTTCTCTTAAATTTGCAATCCAAAGCAATATCATTTAAGAATACAAGAATGACAGTACACGAGATTCGCAAGCAGTTTTTTGATTTTTTTGCGTCGAAAGGGCATCAGATCGTTCCTTCAGCACCAATGGTTGTAAAAAATGACCCAACCTTGATGTTTACAAACGCCGGAATGAACCAATTCAAGGATTATTTCCTAGGTAATGCAGTTCCAAAAAACCGTCGTGTCGCCAATTCTCAAAAATGTCTTCGCGTTTCAGGAAAGCACAATGACCTGGAAGAAGTGGGTGTTGATACCTATCACCACACCATGTTCGAGATGCTCGGAAACTGGTCTTTCGGAGATTATTTCAAGGAAGAAGCAATTGCTTGGGCTTGGGAATTATTGACTGAAGTCTACAAAATTCCAAAAGACCGTTTATACGTTACTGTTTTTGAAGGTGATGAAAAAGATGGTGTTCCACAAGATCAGGAATCGTATGATATCTGGAAACGATTCATCGCTGAAGACAGAATCATATTGGCTTCAAAAAAAGACAACTTCTGGGAAATGGGTGACACAGGACCATGCGGACCGTGCACCGAAATCCATGTGGATAACAGACCTGCGGCTGAAAGAGCAAAAACAGACGGAAAACAATTTGTCAACGAGGATCACCCGCAAGTGATCGAAATCTGGAACAACGTTTTCATGCAATTTAACCGGAAAGCAGACGGAAGCCTGGAACCACTTCCGGCAACCCATGTGGATACGGGAATGGGATTGGAGCGTTTGGCAATGACCTTGCAAAACAAAACTTCCAACTACGATATCGACCTGTTCCAAACCTTGATCCAACACATGGAAAAGGTCTCAGGAAAGAAATACGGGGAAAACGAAACGACTGACATTGCGCTACGTGTCATTGCAGATCACGTACGTGCTATTGCATTCTCTATTGCCGACGGGCAACTTCCCTCCAATACAGGAGCCGGTTATGTAATCCGTCGTATTTTGAGACGTGCAGTTCGCTACGGATACCAAACCTTAGGATTGAAAGAACCATTCCTTTCAGGGTTATCAGTTGTACTTTCCGAAGTAATGGGCGACCCGTTCTCCGAATTGATCAAACAAGGCGAATTGGTTGAAAAAGTGATCCGTGAAGAGGAATTGTCGTTTTTCAGAACCCTGGAACAAGGAATCAAACGCATCGAAGGATTGATCGGTGCTGCCAAAGCTTCCAATTCAACAGAATTAGGCGGTAGTGCAGTTTTCGAATTATATGATACATTCGGGTTTCCAATCGACTTAACAAGCTTGATTGCCCGTGAAAACAACTTGTCAGTTGATGAAAAAGGATTCAACGAAGAATTGACCAAGCAAAAAGATCGCTCAAGAGCTGCAACAGCCATTGAAACGGATGATTGGGTTCAGTTGATCGATGATTCGGTGGAAGAATTCGTAGGTTACGATTACCTTCAGACAGCGGTTGAAATTGTAAAATACCGCAAGGTTTCCCAAAAACAAAAAACGTTCTATCAATTGGTGTTTTCAAAAACTCCTTTCTACCCGGAAGGTGGTGGACAAGTTGGTGACACGGGAAGAATTTACAACGATTCGGAATCAGTAATCATTTTTGACACAAAGAAAGAGAACAACCTGATTGTTCACTTGTCTGAAACATTGCCAAGTAATCCGAACAAGCCTTTTACGGCTGAAGTGAATGAAAGCAAACGCAAGTTATCTGCTTACAATCACTCCGCTACTCACTTATTGCATCATGCTTTAAGAACAGTATTGGGAACACATGTGGAACAAAAGGGATCATTGGTCAACCCGAACTATTTGCGATTCGACTTTTCTCACTTTTCAAAAGTGACAGATGAAGAATTGGCACGGATCGAATCATTGGTGGGCGAAGCAATTCGCGCAAGCATTGATTTGGATGAAAGACGTAATGTTCCAATCGAAATCGCTACCGAAATGGGTGCTATGGCCTTGTTCGGAGAAAAATACGGTGATACCGTCCGCGTAATTAAATTCGGAGATTCAGTGGAATTGTGCGGAGGAACCCATGTTCAGAATACCGGACAGATCGGCTTGTTTAAGATCCAGGCTGAGTCTGCAGTTGCTGCGGGAATTAGACGGATTGAGGCAATTACCAACGTAGCTGTCGAAAGCTATTACACTGATCAGGAATCGAAATTGAAATCGGTAAACGAGTTATTGAAGAATCCGAAAGATGTATCAAAAGCAGTAGAAGACCTGATTTCAAAAAACAATCAGCTTCAGAAACAGGTGGAGAACTTCAAGAAAGAACATGCGAAATCCGTAAAAGCTGATTTGAAAGCAAAAATCATTTCCAAAGGGGATTTCTCTTATCTGGATGCTTTGATCGATCTGGATGCGGGTTCCGTAAAGGATATCTTGTTCCAATTGAAGGGTGAAATCCCGAATTTGGTTGCTGTTATCGGATCAAAAGAAGAAGACAAATGCGCTATCAGCGTTTTGGTTGATGAGACATTAGTTTCTTCCAAAGGCTGGAATGCCGGAAACCTGGTTAAATCTGTCGCATCCCTGATTCAAGGAGGTGGAGGCGGACAAGCTTTCTTTGCCACAGCAGGAGGGAAAAATGCATCAGGTTTAACTGAGGCTGTCGAAGCCGTCAAACAAGCAATTGCTTAATTAACGGCGTACTTTCGAACGAATAAACGAAAGTCCTTTCCGGATATAATTGATGGTTTCATTCTCCAAAGAGAAGAAATAGATCGGACCGAAAAATAAAACAACGACTAAAGTGGATTCAAACAAAAATTGGATCCATTTGTTGTTTATGAGTCCTTGTGTAAAATGTCCTGCAAAAAAAGTCACAAAACCCAGCCCGATAATAATAAATTGGTTCCGGTGGAACGGATGTAGTTTGTACGCATACCAGACAAATAATAATCTTCCGACATTGTAAACAAGCATGGCAACCGAAGTAGAAATAGCAGCACCTGCAATTCCCCAAATAGGAATCATCACATAGTTGAGTACATAAACTACAATGATCAGGAACAGGGTAAAAAACACATCGTACCGGTATTTCTTGGACGTAGAAAAAATGGCTCCGTTCAAGCCGAAATACATGTCTACCAGCTTTCCGATCATAATGAAAAAGAACACCCAGATTCCTTCCTGGAAGCCAGGTTTTTTGATGAAGGAAAATAAGAAGTCGATATTTACCCAGCACAGAAGGAACATTGCCAATCCGATCACCAGGCTGACAGAACTTACTTTGGTGTACAGTTCTTTCATCTTATCAAATTGCCGGTGCTTCCAATAATCCGAAACCAGTGGTGCACTCACCCGGATAATCGATTTATACGGAACCTGCAATACACTAGTCACAAATACTACAGTAGCAAAAACCCCCGTTCCGTCAAGTCCTACAAATTGCGCAATCATCAACACATCCAGGGAATTCACCCATACAGCTCCCAGGGTATTGATGTAGGAAAACGAGGAAAAATAGAATACAATACGCTTGAATCTTTTGGGGATCTGGATAGAAGACAATTTCACATTAAATTCATTGATCCGCTTCAGGTAAAAAACCAAGATTAATGTTGGAATAACGTACAAAAGACTGTGCAGGATTACGAACAAATCAAATGAAATCAGATCGGTCCATTTTAAAATGAGAACTGCAGTAGTTGCTGCGCGAAGAATCACTTCATAGGCAAAAACGGCAATGATATTTTTGTACAAACTTCGCAGGTATATTTCCAGTACCATGAAAAGCACATATGAGATCCCGATTGGCAGAACCCAATAATAATAGTCCAGAAACATTGGTGACTTTTCAATATACCCATGTTGAATCTCATTGCGGAACAGGATATACAATGCGGTATAAATGAGTATTCCCAGACCTACAATCAATAGAATAAACGTAAGGAATCCATGGTGCTTTTTCGCCTCATTCCTCATGAAAGGGAAGAACTTCCAGGTAGCGTATACTGTTCCAAGATTCGCAAGTTGTGCAAAAAGGGTTCCGATTGAAATAATCAGGTTGATTAATCCGATTTGGGCGGGAGAAAGAATAACCAGAAATAAAACACCTTTATTCAAGGCTCCGATCAGGATTCCCAGGTAGGAAATGATTGTTGTTCGAAAAGCATCTTTTTGTACCAAACCCATTGACACGAAATTAAGGAATATTTCTCGTTAGATGTCAATATTGAAATTTGTGATCAGAACATTTTTTTCAGGAATTCATAACAGATTTGAAATTATTATCCGGCAACATTGTTTCTTTCCTGTGACGCAAAAAAAGCCTAATAATATAGCCCCCGTGCACAGAGACTAAATTAAAATTAGCATATTTGCGACATGGAAGAAGTAAAAATTGCATCCTCTGAAGTAAACACATGCTTTGTTTGTAATTCAGCAGGAAAAAGCAAGTATCTAAATCTGGATGATTGCAATTTTGGTACCTCTAAGGGCTGGAATATCGTAGAGTGCTCCAATAGTACCTGCGGTCTAATGTGGTTAAACCCAATGCCTACAGTTGATGAAGTAGGCAAAGCATATGAATCGTACTACACACATACAGCTACTAAGAAACCGATTATGGAGCTGTCTTTCCTGGAAAAACCTTACCTGGCTGTTGCACACAATTACTTTCCATCGCTGTCTTTCTTTAAAAAACTACCTGGCTACCTGGCTTATCTTTTGCCGGTTAATCGCAATAATATTGATTTTAGAGTCTTTTACCTGGATTCCGTTCCCAACGGCAGGGTGTTGGATTTTGGCTGCGGCAACGGTACGCTGTTGGATAATTTAAAAGCAGTAGGCTGGGAATGCTATGGATTGGATGTTGACCCGAAAGCAGTGGCTTACTGTAAAGAAAAGGGATTAAATGTAAATGTGGGAGATATTCCTTCCCAAAATTACCCCGACATTTTTTTTGACGCCATCACCATTAACCATGTGATAGAACATGTGCATGAAGTGGACGAATTATTAAAATCCTGCTATCCGAAATTGAAAAAGGGTGGTAAACTGGTAATTGCCACACCAAACACAAAAACCTGGCAGCTAAAACTATACCAGGAAAATTGGTATCAGCTGGATCCTCCGAGACATCTCCATTTGTTTAATCCCACGAACTTAGAAGTAGTAATAAAACGAAATCAATTCGATATCATTGAATCATTTACAAGCGTGCGGATGGACGCCTGGTCTACTACTATGTCAAAAGTCATTAAACGAAAAGAGCGCTTTGTTGCAGGACGGGACAAGAAAAAAATGTCAGACTTTTTATTAGGGCTTTTTCATCAAAACATAAACGTCCTTATTAAGCTGTTTAACAGACATTCCGGGGGAGAAATTGTCATAATTGCAACAAAAAAGTAATGAGTACTAACAAGAAAGCTGCTATTGTAATTCCAGCTTATCAAACTACATTGAAGTGGAATGAAGAAATTTCGCTGGCCAGATGCAGGGAAGTATTTAAAGGATATGACGTGATCCTGGTTCATCCTGAGGGACTTTCATTAGCTGCGTATGAAGAGTATAATGCGGTTACAGAATACCTGGGATTAAATCCTAAGTATTTTAAAAGCGTTACAACGTACAGCCGTCTAATGAACATTCCCTATTTCTACAAACATTTTCTCAAATACGATTATATCCTGATTTATCAGTTGGATACTTTTATTTTTGAGAACAACCTGGATGAGTGGTGCAATAAAGGATTCGATTATATCGGAGCTCCATGGATCAACAGCCGCTGGATTCAAGAACTCAATAATAAGCTCCCGGGGATAAAACATTTTATCAAAAAAGTTGGAAACGGCGGTTTATCCCTCCGGAAAGTAAAAAAGTTTTATTACGGCAGTATTTATCTTTATCCGTTAGGCCTGTTTTGGAAAGGAAAATGGAACGAAGATTTTTTCTGGTCGTCTGTCGCAAAAAGATTAATTCCAGGATTTAGAATACCGGATGTAAAAACTGCCCTGCAATTTGCATTTGAAGAAACTCCCGAACTATGCTATGAATTAAATGGGAATAAACTCCCTTTTGGATGTCATGCCTGGGAAAAATTCAATCCTGCTTTCTGGGCACCTTATTTTGAACGTTACGGGTATACGATTCCTGATTCGATCAAGAATAAATAATCTGAACGGAGAATCTTAAGATAACATCTGCCGGAACTCCTCATCATCCAATCTTTCAAAACTGTCAATTAAACTGTTTTTTGAACAATTGTAAATCCGCACCTTTTTTGTTCGGGCATACCTGTTTACTACTTCATATCCTTTAAAGACCTTCACACAGGCGTCCAGCAAAACAGCCATTGTTATGCTTTTTGACGGATCTACCGGATCTTTGATGATTCTCTCAACTTGCTCCTTCTTTTTCTCGTACAAATGCACGTCAGTAAGGATCAGTTCATTTTTCTTATTTACCTGGACAGTGGCGTGCCAATTGTTTTCAGCACCAAACAGGAAAATACGTCTGCCCCCGATTCTGACACCTAAAAAAAGCGTGTATACAAGCACATTTTGACTTTGGGGCATTGCCAGGTTCCAATTATACAGCCAGCGATTTATCCCCGGGAACCCGCCCTTGGTTGTCACATAATTTACAAATTGGAACTTAAAGTTCTTTTTTTTCATCAATCCCTGTACAAAATGAGATTTACGGCTATTCCACGGAAGATAGAAAGTGATTTCCCAATCAACATCCTCTGATAAGATCCGGTAAGTTTTTTCAACGGGTTCTGTCATTGACTGCTCAAAAAAACCAGGATCTAATAAGCAGTAATTCTTCGGTTTCAATTGGAAAAAGAATTTAGAGCAGCAAAAATGATTTACCACCGCCAGCTCCGTTTTTTCGAAAATTTCCAGGTTATTCAAAATGTCCTGTTTAAGCGAAGGTCCATTCCCCAACACAATCAGATCTTCTGCATCTGACTTCTTAACGGAAAGGAAATACTTGCTTTTTAGAACGACTTTCGCAAGAATTAATATTGTCTGAAAGAATCTATTGATCATATTTTCCTATTTGGGCATATGTGTTTAGTACCTGCTGTTTCAGTTTAATTACAATATTTTTTGTCAAAGCAGCTTTTGATTCGATTTGTTCATGATTCATTTCAAACAACAAACGTTTAATTTCCTGATTCATCGCTTCTGTTTCAGGAATAAACCAAGCTGCCTCTTTAAACATCTGCCAGTTATCGCTTTCTTTACTGCCACAAAACAAGATTGGCCGACCAATTGAAATTGCCGTTACTGCTTTAGATGGAACAGCTGCATGTGTCCATGTGGTTCTTAATGAAACAAGGTGAATATCAATATATTTCAAATGATGCTGAGCAATTCCATTCTCAACTATAACCACATGCTTGAAATTACGTGCATATTCCTTGATCTCCTGTGCATTGATTCCGTAAACGGACAACACAAATTGAAAACCTTCCCGCGCGGAAGCAGAAATCGTTCCTTTAATAAACTCCGGATTATGTGCCTGGCCCACATTCCCAAAATATCCCAATGTGATCAACTCCGGATTATACCAGGTTGGTTTGTCATCCAGAACTGATTCATTAATGGCATCATCCAAAGTAACTCCTGCTGGCAATATGATTGTCGGAATAGGATGCGGATAATTCTGCTGAATGTGTCTTGCTTGTTCTTCTCCGAGAGCAATCAGTAAATCAGGTGCATGACGGTAAGTTCGCTTCTTTAAAAAACGGTATCCTAAGTTGCTTTCCTTGACCGTATTTGCAGATACAAATCCTTCCGGAAAAAGATCCAAAGACCAAAAAGCCCATTTCCGTTTCTTTTTCAACATGCTTGAAGCCCAAAAAGGAAGTAAGGGTGGGCTCGAAGTGCAAATGATCAAATCCGATGGATATTTCTTACTTTTTTTGATCAGGATATATCCATCGTAAAACATATTGAGCAACTTCCCGATTTTGTTTTCAGGACTGAACCGTTGTTTCAAACGAACTACTTTCCCAAATACTTCAATGGAAGAGGTATTCCCATCCGCATCCGCATCCATACAAAAGATTGTCACTTCCACATTGGAATCCTTTATCAGGTATTTAGCCATTTGATTGGCAAGAACTCCATTGATATTCTTATTCGGAGGATAATGCCTGGAAACGATATTAATTCTCTTCAAAACCGTTCAGTTTTTCCAATTATTTAAAAATGAGGTATAAGCCAATCGAATCCCTTCTTCCAAAGGAATCTTCGCACTCCATCCCAATTGATTGATTTTACTCACATTCAGCTGTTTCTTCGGTGTACCGTCCGGTTTGGATGTGTCAAATACAATCTCACCTTCAAAGCCAACGATTCGCTTCACCAAATGCGCCAGGTCTTCAATTGTAACATCATTTCCGGTACCAATATTAATCGCTCCCGGATCATTATAGTTTTCAATCAGGAAATAACAAGCTTCTGCCAGGTCGTCCACGTAAAGGAATTCCCGCATCGGTTTCCCGGTTCCCCACACAACTACTTCTTTTGTGCCATTGTTTTTGGCTTCGTGGAATTTGCGGATCATCGCGGGTAACACATGAGAATTCGACAAATCGTAATTATCATTTGGTCCATACAGATTGGTCGGCATTGCTGATATAAAATTGCAGCCATGCTGATCCCTGTAAGCATCACATAACTTAATTCCAGCAATTTTAGCGATTGCATATGGTTCATTGGTAGGTTCCAAAGTTCCTGTCAGAAGACTGTCTTCAGAAATGGGTTGTTGTGCAAACTTGGGATAAATACAGGAACTACCCAAAAACAACATTTTTTTCACTTGATTCAGGTATGAGGCATGAATGACATTCGTCTGGATCATTAGATTGTCATATAAAAAATCAGCTTTGTAGGTGTTATTTGCTTGAATCCCTCCTACTTTGGCTGCTGCCATAAATACATAATCGGGTTTTGTTTCTTCAAAAAAAGCCAGCACATCCGCTTGATTAATTAGATTGAGTTCCTTCGAAGACCGGGTGATCAGATTCGTAAATCCTTCACGCTGTAATTTTCTGACAATGCTGCTCCCAACCATTCCATTATGGCCAGCTATATATATTTTGTCGTGTTTTTCCATCTTCCTAGCGCTTACTGTCCCGAACTAGTTCAATATCATTTTCCATCATAATCTTGACCAATTCATCTATCTCCACTTTTGCTTTCCAACCCAGTTGATTGAACGCTTTGGTTGCATCCCCAATCAATAAATCCACTTCTGTCGGTCTGAAATATTTCGGGTTTATTTCAATTATTTTTTTACCTGTATTCCGGTCAATTCCAATTTCATCAACTCCTGTTCCTTCCCAGACTATATCAAATCCGACATACTTTGCCGCTCTTTCGATAAAGTCTCTTACCGTATAGGTTTTCCCGGTTGCAATCACAAAATCCTCCGGTTCATCTTGTTGAAGCATGAGCCACATCGCTTCCACATATTCTTTTGCATACCCCCAATCGCGTTTCGAATCTAAATTACCCAGCGCCAGAGTATCTCTTACACCTTGGGCAATTTCAGCCAATCCAATCGTGATTTTTCGGGTCACAAATGTTTTACCTCTGCGCTCGCTTTCGTGGTTAAACAAAATCCCGTTGCACGCATATAAATTGTAAGCTTCACGGAAATTCTTCACAATCCAGAAACCATATATTTTGGCAACTCCGTAAGGACTTCTTGGATAAAATGGAGTGTTTTCTGTTTGAGGAATTTCTTGCACTTTACCATACAACTCCGAAGTTGACGCCTGATAAAAACGAGCTTTCGGACAATAATTGCGCAACGCATCCAGAATTCTTAAAGTTCCCATCGCATCTACCTGAGCGGTGTACTCCGGAACCTCAAATGAAACCTGAACGTGGCTTTGCGCAGCAAGATTATACACTTCATCAGGTTGGATAGTGGACATCAGTTTATTGATATTCGAGCTGTCAGTCACATCTCCATGATGCAGGATAAAGTTCTCCCTATCAATCAGATGATCAATGCGTTCGGTGTTAAAAACACTCGCTCTTCGGATAATTCCATGAACCACGTATCCTTTTTCAAGAAGCAGTTCTGCTAAATATGACCCGTCCTGACCAGTAATCCCTGTAATTAGCGCAATCTTCATTCAATTCATTTTGGCTATCAAAGATACTGTTTTTATAGATGATAAATTCAACAAACACTAATTGAAGTAACATTTTATAGACCAAGGAATCGCTTTCAATCAGGTTCTTATTAAAACAATCTTGTAGTCACCAATACTCCCCCATTCTACCTTCAATCGGGTAGGGTATCCAAGTACTTTGTGTTGATTTCAAAATCCAATCACAGCTACTATTTCGGTAAGTGGATTTAAGTATATTTGTGTAATCATATTATTATAGATTGTGAAAGACAAATCAATACTCATAACAGGGGGTACCGGCTCTCTTGGAAAGGCACTTACGAAACATATCTTAACACTTCACCCGGATGTAAAGAGACTCGTCATATTTTCAAGAGATGAACAAAAGCAGTTTGAGATGGAACAAGAATTTCCAGTAAAAATCTACCCTCAAATTCGCTATTTCATTGGAGATGTCAGGGATTTTGAGCGTCTTGAAAGAGCTTTCTCGGGAATTGATTATGTGATCCATGCAGCTGCGATGAAACATGTACACATCGCGGAATACAACCCGGACGAATGTGTGAAAACCAATGTGGGCGGAGCTGAAAACGTGATCAAAGCTGCGTTAAAGACTAATGTGGAGCACGTGGTTGCCCTTTCTACGGACAAAGCGTGTGCACCAATCAATCTATATGGAGCTACCAAACTAACTTCAGATAAACTGTTCGTAGCAGCCAATAACATCCGCGGAAAGCGAAATGTCAAGTTTTCTGTTGTGCGGTATGGAAATGTCATGGGGTCAAACGGTTCTGTGATTCCTTTTTTCCTGAAAAAGAAAAGAACAGAAGGAATACTTCCTATTACGGTTGAAACAATGACCCGTTTCAATATTTCTCTTCAAGGCGGTGTTGACATGGTCATGCATGCTTTGGAAACAGCGTGGGGCGGTGAGATTTTCGTTCCGAAGATCCCTTCCTACCGCATTTTGGATGTTGCAGAGGCAATCGGTCCGGAATGTGAAAAGCCGGTAATCGGTATTCGACCGGGTGAAAAGATCCATGAGGAAATGATTACCATGTCGGATTCGTTTTTCACTTACGATCTTGGAAAATATTACACCATTCTTCCACAAACACCCTATTGGAAACTGGATGATTTTATTTCGCATTTCTCTGCTCAAAAAGTCCCTGACGGTTTCGCCTATACTTCCGACAAGAACTCAGAGTGGGAATCAGTGGAAGACCTGCGTCAATTAATCGTGAAGCACGTAGACCCAACTTTTACGGTATGATGAAAACGATTCCATACGGAAAACAGGAAATAACACCGGAAGATATTCAAGCAGTTGTTGAAACACTTCAGGCAGATTTTCTGACACAAGGTCCAAAGATTGCTGCATTCGAAAACGCATTTGCTAAATACATCGGCTCAAAATATGCTGTTGCCCTGAGCAATGGAACTGCTGCCCTACATTTGGCGGTACTGGCTTTAGATCTCCAGGAAGACGAATATGTTATTTGTACACCGATTACTTTTTCGGCTTCCGTAAACTGTATCCGCTACTGCGGCGGGCAGGTTCTGTTTGCAGACATAGACCCGCAGACCTACCTGATGGATATTGAGTCCGTTAAAAAAATCATCCGGGATAATCCGGAGAAAAAAATAAAAGGCATCATTCCTGTTGATTTTGCAGGACGTGTTCCTCAATTGGATGAATTCAGAGCACTTGCAGATGAACACAATATGTGGATCATTGAAGATGCCTGTCATTCTCCCGGTGGTTTCTTTATCGATAAGAACCAAAACCGGCAGGCTGCAGGGAACGGCTTATTTGCCGACTGCTCCGTTTTTTCATTTCACCCGGTGAAGCACATTGCAACCGGAGAAGGAGGAATGATCACAACGAATAATGAAGCACTTTACAAACATCTGCTGACACTTCGCACGCATGGAATAACACGCGATGCCGATTCATTTGAAAACAGCATTGAATTTGCTGTCGGCAATAGTGCTTCCGGTGATTCATACCCGCTGTGGTATATGGAAATGCAGGAACTGGGCTACAATTACCGTTTAACGGATTTCCAGGCCGCGCTGGGAATTTCACAACTAACTAGAGCAGCTAAAAATCTGGATAGAAGAAGGATCATAGCACAAATTTATACCCGGGAATTAAAAGACATTCCAGAAATTATTAATAGTTCCGGGATTATTGAAGGACATGCTTATCACCTGTTTGTCCTTGAAGCAGAAAATCGCAAAGAATTATATGACTTTTTAAGAAGCAGGGGGATTTATGCACAAATCCATTATATTCCTGTTCACTTAATGCCTTATTACAAAAAACAAGGGTGGAAAGAAGGAGACTTGCCCTTTGCAGAAACCTACTATTCAAGATGCATCAGCATACCGATGTTTCCCGGGTTGAGCGATGAGGAGGTCTTATTTGTTACAGCTGCAATAAAAGAATTTTATCACGTTTAAAGAACTAATTTTTGAAATAACTTAATATATGTCTAATCAATTCAAAACTGAACAAGAAGATTTTTGGGCCGGTGATTTCGGGACAGAATATATCGATAGAAACAAGAGCGCACAATATCTTGCATCCAATATTCATTTTTTTTCCAAAGCTTTAAAACAAGCAATTCACCTGGAATCTATTATCGAATTCGGACCAAATATCGGAATGAACCTGAAAGCGATTCAAGCCTTGTATCCGAATATCAAATTAAGCGGAGTTGAAATCAATGAAAACGCAGCGCAAATATTGGGAACAGTGATCGGTAAAGATTCTGTTCACAACTGTTCCATATTTGATTTCGAGGTAAAACAACAACAATCACTTTCTCTTATTAAGGGAGTATTGATTCATATCAACCCGGACATGCTTGACCTGGTTTATCAAAAATTATACGATAGTTCCTCTAAGTATATTCTCGTTGCAGAATATTACAATCCAACTCCGGTCACTATAAGTTACCGCGGGCATTCAGAGCGCTTGTTCAAACGCGATTTTGCCGGAGAAATGATGCTGAAGTATCCTGATCTGACCTTGATTGATTATGGGTTTGCTTACAAAAACGACCCTTCTTTTCCACAGGATGATATCACCTGGTTCTTAATGGAAAAGAAATAATTAAAGTGATGATTGCAATTATTCCGGCACGAGGCGGCAGTAGGCGCATTCCGAGGAAAAACATCCGGCCTTTCCTGGGGAAGCCCATTATTGCTTATGCTATTGAGAATGCGCTTAAAAGCGGACTCTTTGATGAAGTAATGGTTTCTACGGACGACGCTGAAATTGCTGAAATAGCACTGGAATATGGCGCTTCTGTTCCGTTTATGCGTTCAACTGAAAACTCAAATGATTTTGCGACTACCGCAGATGTATTGACCGAAGTATTGAACTGGTACCACGAAAACAAACAGTTACCCCGGGAATTTTGCTGTCTTTACCCGACTTCACCTTTGGTTCAGGCAAATGATCTGCAGGCAGCTTATAAGCAATTTAAAGAAAACGACATTCCAATTCTCATTTCTGCCGTACCATATTCTTTTCCTGTTCAACGCAGTTTCAGACTCGATGATACAAAACTTGTAAAACCGATAGAACCCGAGAATATGCTGAAAAGGTCCCAGGACCTGGAACTCACTTATCACGATGCCGGTGCTTTCTACTTGTTTAACACCTCTTTTTTCATGGAACGAAAGGAAATATGGACCGATACAACAGGTGCTTATATCCTGGACGAGTTAAAAGTGCAGGATATCGATAGCGAAACAGACTGGAAATTAGCAGAACTCAAATATCAATTACTTTCGTAATGCAATTCCCTTCCACATACCGAATTTTAGCAAAAAATGAATTCAGCCTGGGAAATTTCCGGCTGGTACCCATTCGTTATGAGGACCGGTTTCTGATCATGAAATGGCGGAATGAACAAATTTATCATTTGAGACAGGCCAATCCTTTAACCGAAGAAAATCAGGAAAACTATTTCAACTCGGTTGTCGCGAAATTGTTCGACCAAGAAAAACCAGGGCAATTGTTGTTTTCCTTTTTGAAAGATCAGGAATGTATCGGTTATGGAGGATTGGTTCATATTAACTGGATTGATAAGCATGCGGAAATTTCTTTCGTTATGAATACTTCATTGGAAGAAGCACACTTTTCTGAATACTGGAACACTTATCTGTCACTCATTGAACAAGCAGCTTTTGAACAATTGGACCTGCATAAGATTTTTACTTATGCGTATGATTTACGGCCGCATTTGTTTGATGCCGTTGAAAAAGCCAATTACACAAAAGAAGCAGTTTTAAAAGAACACTGTCTCTTTAATAATGAGTTCAAAGACGTCATTATACATTCCAAGATCAAACAATACGGATTAAACCTTCGCCGAGTTAATGATGAAGACGCGCTCCTTTTATTTGATTGGGCAAATGATCCGGAAGTAAGAAATAATGCTTTCAACAGTGATCCGATTGACTGGGAAAATCATTTGAAGTGGTTCAGGGGGAAATTAAATAATGAAAATTCCCGGATCTATATTTTACTGGACCAGTCAATACCCGTCGGACAAATCCGATTTGACCGGGAAAAAGACAATTGGCTGATTGATTATTCCATTTCAAGCTCAAACCGCGGCAAAGGATTCGGAAAGAAAATAGTTTCGTTGGCCTTGGAAGAGTTCGGTCCAGAAACTCGCTTAATTGCCAAAGTGAAACCCGAAAACGCAGCTTCTTTGCAGGTTTTTAAATCAAATGGATTTGATCTGTTCGAACAGAATGACAAAATAGTTGTATTTTCAAAGGTTAAGTAATTAAATGATGAGCAACTATATTATTCTGTCTGAAAAAGAATGGCATCGTGACCTTCCTAAAAAGATGGAAGAAAAAATTACAGGTTCCAATTGGTTCCTTATTGATTCAAAGGAAGAATTCAATACAGTTTCTTTAGCTAAAATAAAGCCCGTAAGTATTTTCATTCCGCACTGGTCTCATTTGATCCCTGAAGAGATTTATTCGAATTACGAATGCATTGTTTTTCACATGACCGATCTCCCTTTCGGCAGAGGTGGAAGTCCTTTGCAAAACTTGATCGTTCGGGGATTAAACGAAACAAAAATTTCAGCTTTGCGTGTCGAACAAGGAATTGATACCGGACCGGTTTATTTGAAATCACAGCTTTCTCTGGATGGAACTGCCCGGGAAATTTTCTTGCGTGCAGCCAGTGTTATTGAAAAAATGATACAGAAAATTATCTGTGATCAGCTGCAACCCGAACCTCAAAAAGGTGAACCGGTTATTTTCAAACGCAGAAAAAAGGAAGATGGAAATATCAAAAACCTGGAATCCATTTCAGAAATTTACAATTATATCCGGATGCTGGATGCAGACGGATATCCTAAAGCATACCTCGAATTTGGAGATTTTGTTTTAGAATTTTCAGGAGCCTCAATAGAATCAGAACACTCAATATTAGCAGATGTTAGAATCATTAAGAAATAAGCGGATAATGGTCGTTGTTGCACACCCGGATGATGAATTACTCGGGCTGGGAGCTACAATGAATCGACTTATCCAAGATTACCAAGTTACAACCCATGTGGTGATACTTGGTGAAGGTATTACGTCCAGAAGTGATATGCGAGACACTGAAAAGTGGAAAAACGAACTGGCTGTTCACCGGGAGAATATTCTGAATGCTCAAAAAGCAATTGGCTATCACAGCGTCAGCACTTATGATTTTGCAGACAATCGTTTTGATACCGTAGCACTGCTTGACATTATCAAAGTCATCGAAAAAGAAAAAGGACTTTTCAATCCTGATGTTATTTTCACGCATCATGGCGGCGACGTAAACATCGATCATCAGCGTACTTTCGAAAGTGTTTTAACAGCTTGCAGACCTATGCAGTTCGAAACTGTAAAAAGTATCATTACTTTTGAAACACCATCAGGAACAGAATGGCGGGCGAACAGTGATCCAAGGCATTTTTTACCGAATTTTTTTGTGACGGTTTCTAAAAACAACCTTGATTCAAAGATTAGAGGAATGGAAAGTTATGAATTTGAAAGCAGATCCTATCCTCATCCACGTTCGCCGAAAGCATTAGAAATTTTAGCTCAGCGATGGGGCGTTGCAATTGGATCTGAGTACGCGGAAGCTTTTCAGATTATCCGAAATATCAATTTTTGAAACATGAAAATCGGGAATTTTACATTCAACAAAGAATCTAAGGTATTTATTATTGCTGAACTCTCTGCTAATCATAACGGAAGTTTAGAAACAGCAATCGAGACTATTCGGGCAGCAAAAAGAGCCGGGGCCGATTGTATCAAGTTACAGACTTATACCGCTGATACCATGACATTGGTTTCCGATAAAGACGACTTTGTGATTAAAGGAACTATCTGGGATGGTGCCAATCTGCATCAATTATACCAGCAGGCATACACTCCATGGGAATGGCACGCCAAATTGTTCCAGGCAGCCGAAGAAGAAGGGCTGATCTGCTTCTCGACTCCATTCGATAAAAGCTCGGTAGATTTTTTGGAAACTCTGGATGTTCCTGCATACAAGATAGCATCCTTTGAAATAACAGATATTCCCCTCATACAATACACTGCATCCAAAGGAAAACCAATAATCATTTCTACCGGAATTGCGGAATATGAGGATATCGCATTGGCCGTAAAAACATGCAGAGATGCGGGGAATGATCAAATTATATTACTTAAATGTACGTCCAGCTACCCCGCTCCGATCGAAGAAGCAAATATGTGCATGGTCGAACAGATCGCAAAAGATTTCCATGTTCTGACCGGTTTGTCTGATCATACGATGGGAAGCATTGTCCCTATTGTTGCTGTAAGTTTAGGTGCAAAAGTCATTGAAAAACACTTTATCCTGGATCGGTCAATCGGCGGGCCGGATGCCAGCTTCTCAATGAATGAACAAGAATTCAAAGAAATGGTTGACCAGGTAAGACTGGCAGAAAAGGCCGTAGGAGTTGTTGATTACCGCCTCACTCCGAAACAAGAAGCAGGAAAAGTATTCAGCCGTTCGCTATACATTTCTAATGACCTGAAAAAAGGAGAAATCGTTACCGAAAAGCACATCCGGTCTGTGAGACCCGGCTATTCACTCCATCCGAAATACTATTCCGAGCTGATCGGAAAAAAAGCACTGAAAGATTTCTCCGTCGGCGACCGCATAAAAAAAGAGGACTTTCAATAAGTCCTCTTTTTTTATATATCAGTATTCCCTATTAATTTGCCGATTTTCTTTTTCTCCAGGAAATGAATAGCGCAAATCCCAATAATCCGAACATAATAATTGATCCTATCAACGAAATGGTGTTATACATTTCGTATTTCGGAAGATCATAAGTGAATTCAATTTCGTTCGTTCCGTCTTTCAATTCCAAACCGCGAAGCAGGTAATCTACTTTTAAGATCGGAGCTTCTTTCCCGTTTACAAAAGCTTTCCACCCGATCGGGTAATAAATCTCCGAGAACACAGCTAATTGGTCTCCTTTGACAGTTGCTTTGTATTTCAGTTTATTCGGTGCGGAACTCAACAATTTGATCGTTCCTTCTCCCGAAAATTGTTTCTTGCTTAATTTCGATGCAACCGACGAAAGCATAAGAGCTTCGTTCGAAGGGTCAAATGAGCTCACAACTTTTAACTGTACCAATGGAGTAAATGACTTTGCAGTATCCATCGCCATTGTCATCATAGGCACAAGATTCACAGCTCCATTCACATCCATTACAAACATTGCTTCTTGCCCTTGTGCCAGCCCGTTTGTCAATTGTACTGGAATAGAATCAGGTCTTCCCGGAACCAGGTACTGCAGTTTTTCCGTCCCATAAACCTCTGCCGTTTTCACAGCTGTTTTATTTACAAGAAGTACACCCGAACCCTTGTTTTCCAATTTAAACTTGCTGCCTAATGCCCGGATTTCATCATTCGGGCTTGCGTATTCTTTGACTTTCTTAACCAACCAGGCATTTCCAAGCGCAGTTGGGTTCAGGATTGCCGTATCACTTCCGCTTTGTGTAGGTTGAATGAAATACTTCACATTCAACATATCAATAACGTGGTTGTTCGTTTTAGACAATTGGAAATTAATCAGATTGTCAATGTTTCTAAGTTTTGCTCCGTGATATCCACCCAAAGATTTGTGTAAATAAGCTGTACGGCTGCTTGAAAACCCGACTGAATAATCCAGGACGCGGTAGTTTGTTGCAGCTTTCAATTCATAGAAGCGGTAAGAATTAATAAGATTTGTTCTAGCAGCCCCTAAATATTCCAATTTATCTGCCAAAGCTTCACCTTTTGCCTTGCCTCGTGCAATTTTTGAAGCCAAAGATGGATTTTGAGAGACTTCGGCTTGTAAAACCTGTTCATCTCCCTGTGTTGCAGCTATCGGATAAGTTGTTAATTCGGTCTCTTCCCAATATTTGTAACCCGAACCAGATGCATCTTCAACGGCACCCAAATAATTGTATGCAACCGGAACCACGTCTGCAAAGGTCAAAATAATCAAACCTGTCAATAATACGGCAACAGCGGTTTTCTCAGTCTTAACATATAGGAAGATCACGAACAATCCGGCTGCCAGAATCGCGAACAGGATAGAGCGCGTCATACTTGCGTTGAAAATATCCTTTCTGGCTGCTTTCACGGCATTGTATCCTTCCATTTGGGCATCCACCTGCATTTGTACAAATTGCTGCACCTGCTGCGGATTAGAAACATCCAGCTGGTAATTAGCCATCGCGGCCTGCGGATCCATTTTCTGGATCTGCGAAGTATACGTTTTTGCTAATCCTGCATACTGATTCGCTTCCATCGGGTTGGAATATCCATCATTCAAGCCTACCACTTTCACAATTATCAGGAAAGCAACAAATGCTCCCAAAACAATTAAGAATTTTTTCTTCTGAGCGATGATTTGGTCACGGCTCTTGATTAATTCATTCAAGAATAAAACTCCCATTACCGGGATCGTCAATTCGACAATCACCAGGATCATGGTTACAGCCCTGAACTTATTATACGCAGGAATATGGTCTATGAAGAAATTGGTGAAACCCATGAAATTTTTTCCCCAGGAAAGTACAATTGCCAAAACGGTTACTACAAAAAATGCCCATTTGATTCTGTCCTTCATAAAGAATAATCCCAGGAAAGCCAAAAGCACGACTACCACTCCGATGTATACCGGTCCGGAAGTAATCGGCTGGGTTCCCCAATAGGAATAACCGTTCATT
The DNA here is from genome assembly GCA_965650135.1 of uncultured Fluviicola sp. Taxonomy (GTDB): domain Bacteria; phylum Bacteroidota; class Bacteroidia; order Flavobacteriales_D; family Crocinitomicaceae; genus Fluviicola. The sequence continues at coordinate 178,500 of CBFGNC010000004.1, read as the reverse complement.
ACACTATTGATCTGCGCCTGCGGAAGGTCGCTGTTTTGAATCTTTTCAGCAAAAGGAGAATTACCGATCGGCTCGGATGCACCGCCCTTTACATAAGGAGAAATCAGCGTAAATGTTTCACCGATTCCGTATGACCATTGTGTAATATAACTTCTGTCCAAACCAGTCGACGGGTTCTCAATCTTCGTTCCATCTGCGTTGATAGTAAGGTCATTCGCCCCGCGGATACTGTATTTGGCATAATCATTTGTCAATCCGATGTTTCCACTATTAATAGCAAAAGCCACTAAAAACACAGCGATGATCCCGCCCGAAGTAATGAAGAAATTCTTAAGCTTCTTTTCTTTGATCGCTTCAATGAAGAAATAGATCCCCACAAACAGTAATATAAAGAAGAAGTAATACGTAATCTGAACATGGTTCATGGCCAGCTCAAGTGTCATAAAAACTCCTGAGAGCACAATTCCCCAAAGCCGGTTCCTTTTGTATGCATAAATAAAAGCTCCCAGAATTGCCGGTAAAAATGCGGCCGCCGCAGATTTGATAATATGTCCTGCCTGGATTACGATCAGCTCATAACTTGCAAAACTGAAAGCAATTGCTCCAAGGAGCCCGATCCAAGGATTCAACCTAACCAAACGTGCAAAAATCAAGAAAGACAAAGCATGTAGAAGGATCAATCCCATTGGAAGCGGAACCAAATTAAAGTAGCCGTCTGATATTACTTTGAACCAGTTTCCGTGCTTATTTAACGAAATCTGCTCTGCAGGCATCCCCCCGAATGCAGAACTGGTCCATTTAGGTTCCTGTCCTGTATATTCACGGAAAAAGTTAATCTCGCTGCTCATCCCGATTGACTCTTTGGTATCGTGTTGTTTTACACCGTAACCTTCGAATTGAGGTTTAAAGAAAGCTGCTATAACAATAACCAGAATACCAATTATCGCTAAATACATCCAATTTCTTTGGAAGAATCCTTTTATGTCCATAAGTTAAAATTGTTCAAGCCAAAAATAAGAACTTTAATCTTCCAAAGGGTGTTTTGTCAGAAATTATCCCGTTTTCTGATTTCTGGAGTTTTTTTGAACCAAATTGAATTTGGAATGTAATGCTAATTGTTCTAATATCGAATCATGAAAACAGCCTGTTTTTTCTTCTTTCTTTTCCTCTTAACTGCCTTTGACGGCAATGCTTCCGACCAACGAAAATCCGTTCCGGGCTTTTATATTTACAACACTACGAAAAACACAGGTGTCAAAAATGGAGAAGCTAAACTCACGCTTCATTTCATCAGTTCGAACTTCAGTGATATTCCTTCAGGATACCAGACAATTATCTATTACTCGATCAATGAATTGGTCGATACCCTTATTCTGGATGCCAACTTTTCACATACTATCCAATTGAAAGCAACAAAGACGGTTTTTAAATTTTGGCCCGGTCCGGGCTATGATGAAGTGATTAGCGACACCATTCAAATTGAGAATCAGACAATAAGTGATGCACAAATCAGCTTCAATTCTGAAAATAGGATGATTGAAGTTGACAAACCGGTTATTTACCTGCAAAGTCCCATTCAACTGGATTTCTCATTGCAAGTGAATCCTGCTGATGGCTTCATGTTCACTTACCCGGTTTACAAAGACCAATGGAAAGGAACCCTCTATCCGAATGGGGAAGTAGAGATCGATAAACAAAAATATCCCTACCTCTTTTGGGATTCGAAGCAGGATTTCAGATTAAAAAACCCACCCAACGGTTATCACATTTCTAAAAGTGAAGTGATTCCATTTTTAGAGAAACAACTTTCAAACGCAGGGTTAACTGCGACAGAAAAAACCGACTTCATTACCTATTGGGGACCTCGTCTGGCAAAACACGAATCAGTTTTTATCCAGTTTTACTTACAGGAAGATTGCAATCAATTTGCAACGATTCGATGCGAACCCAAACCAACTGCAATCAATCGCCTGTATATTGGCTTTTCCGAATGGAATGAAACATTTACACCTCTTTTGCATCCGATAGAACTTCCTGCTTTCAAACGGGACGGTTTCAATTTGCTGGAATGGGGAGGATTTGAACTAAAAACAATCGAATTATGATCCGAAAACTCATTATCTTCACTTTCCTGTCTGTCCCTTTTCTTGGATTTTCCAAAGGAAAGGAATCCTTCCCATCCGTCTGGGTCATCAAAGACAGTGTCTCCAAATCGATTCACAAAGACAGTGTGAAAATGGTCTTCAACGTAATGGATCAGTTCGATCAATTGATGTTGAACCAGCATAATGCAGTCATCCAGGTGAAAATTGATGGAAAGATGAAAAAATACACCATCAAGAACAAAAAGCGAACCTTCCAGCTTGCACTATCAAAAGGGACTCATGATTTGTCTTTCTACATCAATGCAAATTTCGAAGAAATCCATTTTAACCAGGAACTGATTGGCAGTCATTATTACGAAATCGGATTAGATTTCGAAGCATCTGCCGGTTCCGGTAGACAAATAATGGTGGAAAAACCGATTATCTACTTGTATTCCGAAACAGAACAACCTTTCAGCCTGAAAATTAAAACGGATGCCGATTTGCAATTTACTTATCCAAACTATGATACGGAGTGGAAAGGAACTACTTCCAAGAATGGAACGATTCAAGTGAACGGTTCAAATTATCCATACCTTTTTTGGGATGCTTCTCTTTCTATTGAATCGCTGAAATTGAATTGGCAAGATGCCGATCAGATTCAAGGATCCCAGGTTGTTGATTACCTCATGTATCAATTAAATTACTTGGGAATGAATGAAAAAGAGAAAACTGACTTCATCACTTACTGGGGACCGCGGATGCAACAAATGAACTACATCCGGGTACTCTGGATTCAAAACGACAACATTAATCCGATCGCTTCATTGGATATCACTCCTGCATTCACTCAAAATCGTGTTTACATCATTTTCCAGGAAATCAATGACCTGATCGATGAAACACTACCTCTGAAACACAAGCCTCTTAAACCGATCGAACGAACAAAAAACCACCTGCTGGAATGGGGAGGAATTGAAGTCCAATCAAATTTATAAATTATGCGTATCCTGTTATTTTCCTTATTAATAAGCGGCAATTTGTTTGCAAACAAGCTGGAATGGATCCCTGATTACTTTGTTCATTATGAAAAGGATGAGAATCCAAGCAGCAAAGGTTCAAAAATCAAAATTATCTGCGAATTTGATTCGGATTACAATCCGTCCGGGGAATTGCGTTTTGGTATCAATGGAACCAATGAGACCATCAAACTCAACGACAAAAATGAAGTAACTGTTATTCGTATGCCCCAAACGGCCGTTTTCCAATTCTATTACGATGGGAGTTTCCAGGAAATTGAAACAGACTCCATTGAAATAAAAGCGGAACAAATAACCATTATCTCCTTGCATTTCAAAGCAAATAACTATAACAGGCCATTAAAGAAGCCCATCATTTACCTTTATCCCGAATCCGATACCGAACTTTCCGTGCAATTAAAAACAAAAGGGGAATTAACTTTCTCCTACCCGGATTATTCCAAAGGATGGAAAGGAACCGCTCACCCGGATGGATCTATTGATATTAACGGAATACATTATCCTTATCTGTTTTGGGAATCGGAACAACGCTTCAATTCATTTGATCAGGAGTTGGGTGGTTTTGTCATCAATAAGAAAAATATCGTTGAATCTTTAGAAAAGTATTTGACCGAACTGGGGTTCACTGACAAAGAAAAAACCGATTTCATCACATTTTGGGGGCCACAACTTCAACAGCACGAAGAAGTAATGATCCAATTTGTACTCAATGAAGCCTGTAATGAATTCGCCACTCTGGAAATCAATCCGAAACCGAAACACTTGAACCGGGTTTACATGGTTTGGTCGGCAACAGACAATTTAAGACCGCGATTAGCGAAACAACAAGTATTAAAAAAGCTGAACCGGGAAGGTTTTGACGTGTTGGAATGGGGAGGAATTGAATTGGCGGAATCATCTACGGCTGATTGATCGGAACAGCAGCTATGCAATTTCCTGTCGATTATCAATTATCCATTGACACTTATCAATTCTACATTTTCCATTAAATTAATTTTGGTTAGATTTAAAGAAAAAAATATGAAAAAATTATTACTGATACTTACCGTTACAAGTGCAGTGTTGGTTACTTCGTGTAACATGGCAAGTGATGCAGATTATGATGCAATGGCAACCGATATGTGTGATTGCGTGAATAAATCTTCCAGCGGAATTTCTGACAACATGAAAAATGCAATCGTTAAATCTGAAAAAGACGGAACAGATATGCAGACTGCCATGACAGAAGTTATGATGAAAGACATGAAAACAGGAATGGCTGATGCTCAGGCAATGATCGACCTTGGGAAAGACATGGAAATGTGTTCGAAAGATTTGGAGAAGAAATACGATAAAGTATATACTTCGGAATCTGAAGATGAAGTAATCGAAAAAATCCTGACTACACTTAAAGCAAAAAAAGGATGTGAATTTACTTATGCCTTGATGAAAATGGGCGCTAAGGAAATGAAGAAATAATTAAAAAAAAGCAGGAACGCAATAAAAAAAGTAGGCACGCGATGCATCGCGTGCCTACTTTTTTTAAAATATTGTGTCCTTATTTCTTTTTCGGGTTTGCAAACATTTTCACATCGTCACCTGTAATCTTCGTACCACAAAGAATCACCAAACGCTCCACGATATTTCTCAATTCCCGGATATTTCCGGTCCAATCTATCTGTTGCAATTCAACAAGTGCATCATCCGTGAATTCCTTCTTCGGAACTCCATGCTCATTGCAAACCAAAGCGATAAAGTATTCAGCCAACATCGGGATATCCTCCCGGCGTTCGTTCAATGAAGGAACATGGATCAGGATTACAGCCAGGCGGTGATATAAATCCTCGCGGAAACGCCCTTCGGCAATTTCTTTCCATAAATCCTTATTGGTCGCAGCAACTACCCGCGCATCAATTTTTATGTCCCGTTCACTTCCTACGCGTTGGATCACATTTTCCTGCAATGCTCTCAGCACTTTCGCCTGGGCCGAAGCACTCATATCCCCGATTTCGTCCAGGAAAAGTGTTCCGCCGGAAGCCAATTCGAATTTTCCTTTTTTGTCCTTTACGGCAGATGTAAATGCTCCTTTTTCATGTCCGAACAATTCACTTTCGATCAACTCACTTGGAATAGCCGCACAATTCACTTCTACAAAAGGCATTTTCTTGCGATTGGACAAATCATGGAGCGAACGCGCCACCAATTCTTTCCCCGAACCGTTTGCACCTGTGATCAATACGCGGGCATCTGAAGGTGCCACTTTCTCGATCATTTCCTTGATCTGGATGATGCCATCCGTCTCACCGATAATCGACGATCCCTTGAATTTCCGGACAGTTGTTTTCAGCTGTTTCGTTTCTTCCACCAAGACCACACGGTCTTTTGCATTTCTGATCGTTACCAGGATACGGTTCAAGTCCAATGGTTTTTCAATAAAATCGAACGCTCCTTTTTTGATGGCATCTACAGCCGTTTCAATATTACCATGTCCTGAAATCATGATTACCGGAGTTTCAATCTTTTGGGCAGTCAATGCTTCCAGGACTTCCATTCCATCCATTTGGGGCATCTTGATATCACAGAAAATGATATCATACAAGGTATTCTTCGCTTTTTCAAGACCTTCTACTCCATTTTCAGCTTCATCTACCTGAAAGTCTTCAAATTCCAGAATTTCACGCAGTGCCCTGCGAATAGCACGCTCATCATCAATGATTAAAATCTTTGCCATGTGTTTTTATTGGTGAACGAAAATAGACATTAAATTACGAATGCTGAATTTCGGATTACGAATTTTTCAATGTCACGGTATATTCCAAATGACCCTCGTTAAAAATCAACTGGAATTAGCGATTCTCAGAAAAATCTTCTAAGTACCCCTTCTTTAAGTGAACAAGGCGAAATAACGATTTCTTTGATTCCGAATTTCTCAACGATCCATTTGGTCTTTAATGCCGCAATCGGAGCCATCTTCCTTCTGATCGGGATGATGAACGGATGATTTTCCCGCTGCTCAAAAGTGGATTCAATAATCCAATTCAAGGTTGTGATCAGTTCTTCTCTTGAAAGCCGGATATTATCCAAAGTTCTGGGAAATTCTTTTTCGTGAACCATTTCATAGAATGTTTCGAAACTTCCGGAAGAACCGACTAACACTTCACATGAATCAAAATCATTCAATTCCCTGGCATTTTCTTCAAACCAATTGATCAATTCAACCTGGTTCTCCTTTGACAAGGGGTTTTCTAAAGAAAACAACTGTATAGCCCTTGAAACACCGATGTTTGCGCTTAAGAACTCTAACTCCTTATCTGCTTCTATTCGAATAAATTCGGTACTTCCACCTCCGATATCCATAATCAGCGAAGTCTGGTCAAATTGATAAGAAAGGCTCACTCCCTGGTAAATCAGCTTTGCTTCTTCCAATCCGTCTACAATTTCAATATCGATTCCGAAACGTTTTTTCAGTTCCAAAAGAAATTCTTCATTGTTTTCAGCATCCCGAACCGCTGATGTACCGATTCCAGTGATGTTTACAACATTCAATTGATTGCATATCTCTTTGAATTTTTCAAATGCACGAAAAGCGCGTTCCATTGCCTCTTCCGAAATCCTGCCTTCATTGATTCCCCCCATTCCGAGGGCAACTCCTTCTTTTGAATTATGTACAATATCGAATCCTTCGGGATCAATGTCCGCGATAAGAAGATTAAATGTATTTGTTCCCAAATCAATGACCGCTACACGCATTTTACTTGATTTTCAACCAAAGAATAATATTTCTGAATCGTAGCGTATGTCCAAATTGGAGCAAACCGTTTTTGAATAATCGTGCTGCAATTGCAATCACACCAATTGAACTTGCCAGCAATAAAAATAGTGAAACAAACAATTGATACTCATCGCCCGGTGCAAATCCGACAGATAATTTGACCATTGCCACCACCGGAGCAGTAAATGGAAAGTACATCAGGAAGCTTGTCCAGGGACTATCCGGGTTTTCCAAAGCAAAATATCCCGCATACAATGCAAAACACAAAATCAAAATCAGTGGAATCAGGAATTGCTGACCATCGGATTCCGATCCTGAAGTGGCACCAAGTGCCGCGAAAAACGCGCCATAAAACAAGTATCCACAGGCAAAAAACAGGGAGAAATAAAACAACATCACCCCGAATTGAACTCGATCGAAAACCAGTTCCACAAACTGGTTGTAGTCACTCACTTGCCCATCCACCTGGTTTGAGGCATCGTAGATATCCACAAAAATGGTTTCCCGCATAAAATACAGACCGAGTCCAATGATCAGAACCCATAAAAATACTTGCAAAAATGCACTGATTCCAATTCCCAAGATCTTTCCAAGCATCAAGGATCTCGGTTTCACCGTTGCAAGCAAAATTTCCACCACCCGATTCGTCTTTTCCCGTGATACCGATCTCAGAATGGTCATTCCAAAGAGGAAAATGAAGACAAAAATAACAGCTCCAAAGAACAGTCCGACCCATCCCGCCAAATCACTTTTCAAATCCTTTGGATCATATACGTTCCTAAAGACAAAACTCAACGGTTGTTTTATTTTCCTGAAATTAACCACTGATAATTCTGTGAACTGTTTTGCAAGAACTTCTTCCAATCTTCTTTCCACCTGGTACCGGATATTCACCGACATCGTAAAGGACGGTTTTTCACGATAAAAGAGAAAACACGATTTATTTGAAAGTACCTTTTCGTTCACCTCCACCATTGCGTTAAACGGAGCAAAGCGTTTTTCTTCAGCAAACTGCTCAATTTCAACGTAATTTGTAGCAAAAGAATAAGTGATATTGGGATCTTCTTTCGACATGATCTTATGATCCATTACATTTGCAGGATCAACAATCAAGACATGCCATCTTTGCTGTTCTTTTCCTCCAAACTGGAAAACCAGATACGTAAATGTGAGCACTACTAACGGCCCTAGAATAGCCATCAGTAAAAACGAACGACTCCCTAACCGCTCTCTTAGTTCGCGCATGGCAATAATCCAACTATTTCTCATCACTCTCTCCGGTTACAGTTGAAATAAATACTTCATTCATGCTTGGTAAGACTTCCCAGGCTGCTTCAATTTTCACTTGTCCGATCAAAGTCTTCAACAAATCTTCAAATGAATTATCACCTCTCATTTTAACACGGGCAATGAAACGGTCATCTCCCAATATTTCTTTATCTATCAATTCAAATCCTGTCCAAAGTGCATTAACAAATCCAATCATAGTTCCTCTGAATTTGACGGCATATTCGCCTGTTTTTTGCTGCTCCTGTATTTCACTCACACGACCTTCCAGGACTTTTTTCGATTGATGAATCAGAACTACCCTGTCGCAAATCTCCTCCACACTTCTCATATTGTGAGTCGAGATCAGAATGGTCTTTCCTTTCGCTTTCATTTCCTGCAATTCTGCTTTTATCAACTCGATATTTACCGGGTCGAATCCTGAAAACGGTTCATCCAGTATCAATAGATCCGGTTCATGCAGGATTGCATAAATGAATTGGATCTTTTGTGCCATTCCCTTTGAAAGTTCCTGGATCCGTTTCTTTCTCCAATCTGCACAATGGAATTTTTTCAACCAATAATCAAGTGATGTATTGATTTCATTTTTACTCATCCCACGTAATGCACCTAAAAAATGTGCATGAGCTTCTACGGTCATTTGCTTATACAACCCCCTTTCTTCCGGCAAATAACCGATATGAGCCAAATGCTTTTGCTGAAGCAGATCACCGTTGAACCGGATTGTACCTGAGTCTTGCTCAATAATCCGATTGATGATTCGGATAAGCGTTGTCTTTCCAGCCCCATTGGGACCAAGCAAGCCAAATATCTCTCCTTTTCGAAGAGTGAATGAGACCTCGTCTATTGCTGCTTTTCGCTGATAACGTTTTGTAAGCCCTTGAATTTCTAACATCTAATCAAAAAAAGATTCATTTACTTTGTAAAAGTACTTTATTCCAGTTCTTCCAGCGGTAAACCAACCAAAAGACAAGTATCATTAACGGATAAAACAGGAACATGGTTACATACATGTCCCAACCTATTTCCGGAGGAGATACATCCATAAACAATGCATCCGTTTGAATAACCTGCCATTCATTGGTCACCATAATAATTCCGAAAAAGTTATTTGCCAGGTGAAATCCCCAGGAAAGCTCCAATCCATCGTCCATAACGGTAACAAAGGCAGTAAAAATGCCTGAAATGAAATAATATATTACAGCCGGCCAACCCAATGCATCCACTTCGGGGTTCATCAGGTGCAACGAAACAAAAAGGATTCCGTTAATCCCAATCAAATAAATCCCCTTTTGTGTCGCTTTTCCAAACATTTGCAGCAGGAAACCTCTGAAAAGCACTTCTTCAAATCCCGTCTGCAGTGGTACCAGAACTGCAGACAAAAGTAACAAGTAGAAAAAGTGTCCGCTTTGGAAATTCCACCTGATCTGGTGATTAAAATCAATAAAAGTGATAAAAAAAGAAACCATCATCAAGGTTGACCACAATCCAAACGAAAAGAAAAAACGTCTAAAATCAAAACGCGGTCTGGCCGTCAGGAATGTCAGAAATGGTCTTTTAAAAATAAGTCGCGAGCAGAATGCAATGGTTAAGATTCCAAATACAAAAGGAATCATATTCAATGAGAAGAATTCATTTTTGGTGAACAAGTACTGTACATCGGTGAATGAGTGTGCTGCATTTGTATTTGTTTGGCTGGAAATGATCATCCACATCAAAGAACCCCCTAAAAAATAAACTCCTATAATAATGGCAGCAAGCCCTAATAAATAGTGTCTTATACCGATTGTGGGCTCGAGGGGACTAGTAAATCTTCTCATCAGGTAAATCTAATGAAAAGAATTTTTCATTACGCCCGGATCTTAAAACTATTTCATCAATACACTGCAACCTACAGTTTATAAACCAAAGAAGCCGAGCTATAAACAACTCGGCTTCTTTTAGTTATTCGGTTTCCCTTAATTATTGAAACATATCTTTCATTCGTTGAAAGAATCCTTTTTCATTTTGTCCCGGACTTGGTTTGAAATTTTCACTTTCTCTCAATTTATCCAGGATTTCCTTTTCTTCTTTGCTGACTTTTTTCGGAGTCCAAACGTTGATATGTACAAACAAATCCCCATGTCCGTAACTTTGAAGCAGAGGTAATCCTTTTCCTTTCAGACGAAGCATTTTACCACTTTGAGTTCCAGGTTCGACCTTGATTTTTGCTTTTCCGTTAACTGTAGGAACTTCAATCGTTTCACCCAAAACAGCATCCACAAAGTTGATAAATGCTTCATAATGCAAGTGTTCACCATCTCTTCGAAGTTCTTCGTGTGCCTGTTCTTCTATCACTACGATCAAATCTCCCGGAATTCCGTTGAAAGGACCGGCATTCCCTTTTCCGGAAACGCTCAACTGCATTCCTTCTTCAACTCCTGCCGGAATTTCAATCTCGATAACCTCCTCTTGTCTTTTCAATCCCTGGTTGTCTGCATCTGCCGGTTTTTGATCAATCATTTTACCGGCTCCCTGACAGACATTACAAGTAGACTGTGTCTGCATAGCACCCAAAAAAGTCTGGGCAACACGTGTAATTCTACCTGTTCCATTACAAGTAGCACACGTTTTATAGGTTACGCCATCCGCGTTTACCAATTTATTGACCTTGATCTTCTTTGTAACACCTTCTGCTATCTCTTCCAGGGTCAGTTTCATTTTGACGCGCAGATTGGTCCCGCGCACTACACGCTGGCCACCACCTCTCGCACCACCAAAACTGCCTCCACCAAAAGCACCTCCGAAAATATCTCCAAACTGGGAGAAGATATCGTCCATGTTCATACCTCCACCAAATCCGGCATTTCCACCGAGACCCGCATGACCGTATTGATCGTATCGCGCTTTCTTGTTCGCATCCGAAAGTACTTCGTATGCTTCCGCTGCTTCCTTAAATTTATCCTCCGCCTCGGAATCACCAGGGTTTTTATCCGGGTGATACTTCAAAGCCATTTTGCGGTAAGCTTTTTTTATTTCAGCTTCCGACGCGCCTTTTGAAATGCCAAGAACTTCGTAATAATCTCTTTTATCCATATTTTTTATTCGATTGCCGATTACAGATTACAGATTGCAGACTTCAGATTCTTTTTGATCTTCTTTCTTCAATCTTTCACCTTCAATCTTCTTAATTTCCTACAACCACTTTTGCGAAACGAATTACTTTATCATTCAAGTAATATCCTTTTTCAACGTCCTCAATGATTTTCCCTTTCAAATCTTCTGACGGTGCAGGAACATTTGCAATCGCTTCATGTAAATCGGAATCAAAAGGTTGGTGCTTCGCCTCCATCTGTTTCAAGCCTTTTCCTTCCAACAGGTTTCTAAGTTTGTGATGGATCAGTTTGAACCCGTCTTTTACAGCGGATATGTCCTCCAGATTTTCATTGTTTGCAATCGCACGCTCGAAATCATCCATAACGGCCAACATATCTTTCAATACACCGGCACTAGCCGTTGAAATCAAGTCAATCTTCTCTTTATTGGTGCGTTTGCGGTAATTATCAAACTCCGAATACAAACGTAAATACTTGTCATTCAAAGCCGCTATTTGATCTTCAGCTGAAGGCGCGCCTGCATTTACTGACGAATTGTCAGCGTTTTCAACCTGCTCGTTCCCCGTTTCATCCTGATTACCTTGGTTCTGCGCCTCAGAATCTTGGTTAAACTCTTCGTTTTGAACTACTTCTTCTGCCATTATTGTCAATTTTTTGATTCAGATTAGTCAACTACCTTGCCATAGCGCAGAAACAGACAAGCTGACAGGAAAACTGACATAGTAATTCTGAATTGATTGAAAATCGAAAATGTATAATTCAAGAGGAGAGCTATCTGTTAATTAAAGATCAGTGCATCCCCCTTTTTCAATTCTCAATTCTTCGTTTAAAAGATGTTCTTGAAGATAATGCTGGTAGAAATGTAATGGACTGACTTCTCACCGGCGGTAACGTGCAGCAGATCATTCATGTATCCGATATTATAACTGATTTTGTGATTCCCGGAGGAATACGAAATAACAGCTGACAGGCGTGTTTCTCCGTATCCGAAATGCTTCCATTCCTGTTGTTTTTCTTGAAACTCGGTTGAAAACAAAAACTCACAACCTAAAATTGCTTTCAGCCTTTTATTTGAGAGGAGATCGAATTCACTTTGAAATTTCAAACGGGACCTGAAAGCAGAAGAAACTTTCCAATCCCTGAATTCAGGATCAACAAATTTGCGGTATTCCTGTCTGAATGTGATTGAAGGAATTATTTTTTTCTTCCAACTTTTGGTAATACGTGAATACACACGGAATTCTTGTTTGAATTGATCTTCGGCGGCTAAATATGGGAATGTTTTCTCAAATTCATTCTGATGCCGGTAACTTGCAGCTGCTGAAACACTCCAGGTCGGTTTGAATCTGAACTTCACTTCTTCATTGATGACAAAAATCCCCAAGTGCTCAAAAACGTTCGAGTTTTCAACTGTACTTTGTCCCGCAATTCCAAAATAGGTCATCGAGGAAAATCTTCCCGCAGAATCCAGCTTCTGATCCAAACCAATCGAAAACCACAAATTCATTTTTGAGTTGCTACCTAGTCCGGGGGGTGTTAATTGCGCGAATGAAAAGCAACCTTTCAATAAAAAAAGAAAAAGAACTATTTTTAGTTTCATCATTTGCATTTACTTTTTTTAAACTGATAGTCAGGACAATTATCAATTATCGCGACTTCATCTTTGCAAACTACTTTCCTATTTTCATCAATACAAGCGGATCCTGTTTCTCACCTTTGGAAGAATAAACGATTTTTTGATCTCCTAATTTTCCTTCCAGTTCGATTTCGTAATACGTGTTTTTTGCAATCTCTACCCGTTTTGCATCATCCATTTTAAAACCGTCGAAATCGGATTTCACTTTGTTTAAAACAGCTGCGGGTATCTGGCTTATCCGAATTTCCTGCTCCACTTTCAAAATTGTTCCCTGCGGATTTACCCAAACTTCGTAATCATCTTTTCCCAAATCAAATTCAGCTTCGTAAGTTCCATCTTTCACCTCCCATTCCAAATCAGTTGCATCAGGATACCTGGTCATCACTGCATTGATTACTACAGAGGGGATTTCCTGTTGGTCGATAGTACTTGCACATGATCCGAATGCAATCGGCAAAAAAGCCCACACCATTAATTTTAAACCTTTCATAACTTATATCTTTTATTGTGATACAAATTTATGAGGCAAATCAGGAAAGAATCTGGAATTGAAGGAAGCTCAAAAAGTCTAAAAAGTGCATCAAGTCCAAACGAATTTTTGATTGAACTTTTGAACTTTCAACTGAATATTACTGTGAACCGATGAATTCCTAACGCATAGTGATAACTGATGTGATACCCAGAAATGGTTACAATTGATTTTACAATAGCCAGACCAAGACCTGTAGATGACTGATCATCCGATTCTTTATGAAATCGTTGAAATACTTTCTCCGGATCAAGAGCTTTCTGCAACCCGGAATTGGAAATTTGAATGAAAGAGTTCGTGATCAGGATTTCGATTTTTCCCTTCTTTAAATTGTGCCGGATTGCATTCTTAATCAGATTCGTGAGTAGAATTCGCGCCAACTCAGGATTCATTTGTGCGTTCAATTCGCTTTCAGAAAGGAATACCACTTCCAATTCCTTGAATTCAATCTGATCCTGAAAATCTTCCAATACTGTTCGAATGAGTTCATTGAAATGCATGTCTTCCTCATTCAAAAACTGCTTGTTTTCAATTTTCGAAAGCAATAGCAGGGACTTGTTCAGGCGTGTCAGGCGCTCCAGCGTTTCAATCGTCTGGAATATTTCGGTAACTGCCTCTTCGGATAATTGGGGATTATCTGCCATCAATTGCAATTTACTCAAAGCAATTGCCAAAGGAGTCTGAAGTTCATGCGATGTATTTTCAATCAGTTGTTTTTGATTGTGGTATGAACGGATATTACTCTCCAATACTTCTGTTATGACTTTATTCAGCAGTTGGAACTCCGTCACTTTGGATTGAACAGGTTGAACTTGTTCATTTTTACCGAGTTTAAATTGACTCAATTGGTTCAGGAATTTGAAAAACGGCTTCCACATGCTTCTTAAAACAAGTGTGTTTATGACTAAAACAGTAGCAAGCAAAATCAAATAAAGCCACAGCAACGAATAGAATAAATCCTCTATCAAATCATCTTCTTCAACCATAGAGGAAATGACCTTCAATTGGTAAAACTCATTTTCTTTTGCCTCAAAAACAGTAGTAAGCAATCGGACGGGTTCCAGATCGTCTTCATTTTCCATGTACATCAAGGTATCTTTGTACTCATCAAAATGAGTCAATGCCTTTTTTTCGACTATCGGATGAATGGCGTAATTTCCTTCATCGAAATTCCGTTTGCTGAGAACGGTTGAATCCAATCCGGCTTCGTGAATGATCAGCAATTTGGAATTGTCCAATCCATCATCGATACTATCGTGTACCTCATCGATCATGTTGATGTAAAAAATGAATGCCCAAGCCGTCAAAGCAATAAGCAAGGCAACCGACATATAGACAATAGTGCGTTGGATCAATTTCACGATTCTACCAATTTGTAACCGACTCCGTAAATGGATTGAATTTCAATTCCCGAATCCAAGTCATTCATTTTTTTTCGCAAGTTCTTTATTTGTGAATAGATAAACTCAAAATTATCCGATTCGTCAATATAATCTCCCCAAACATGTTCAGCCAATGCGGTTTTGGAAACCAATCTGCCTTTGTTGGAAATCAGGTACATCATTATTGCGAACTCTTTTCGATTAAGGACAACGACCCGGTTGTGAATTGTAACTGATTGGTTCGTAACATCCACCTGGAGATTCCCGACCTCAACAATGGCATTTCCATCAAACTTTTTCCGGCGTATAATCGAACGGATACGCGCAATCAATTCCGAAAAATGAAATGGTTTTGTCAAATAATCGTCCGCGCCCAAATTCAATCCCTCTAATTTGTCATCCAATGAATTTCGGGCGGAAAGAATCAAAACACCATCCGATTTATTCTGATTTTTCAGTTCTTGCAGCAACTTCAAACCACTTCCATCAGGCAGATTAATGTCCAATAAAATACAATCGTATTCATAGATCAATGCCTTATCCAATGCTTCATTCAGATTCACAGCCGTTTCAACAACAGCTCCTTCTTGTTTCAAAGCACGTTCTATTGAATCCAGCAAAGCGACTTCATCTTCTACAACCAATACCTTCATTATTCAAAGTTCCTTTAAAAATCTGAAAAAAAACTGGAATTTTCACCAGACGCATTGAAAATGGAAAATGGAGAAGTGAAAAGAGAAGATGAAAATAACGTTCGTAAGAAATAAGGCTTAAATTTGTGTCCTATTTGAAATCGCATGCTTCGTCCATTTCGTGATGTACTTAAACTTCTTCTTTTCTGGATTGTTTGTTTTGACATTCATCGGATCCTGTTTTCAATCCACCATTTTGGAAAACTCAAGGAAGCCGGTTTCGGAGAATGGTTGCTGACATTCATTTATTCATTCCGTTTGGACCTGGCAACTGCAGCAGGACTTTCGGCAATTCCATTCCTATTCCGGTTAATCCAATATTACAGTGATTGGAAATGGTGGGGACGCTTATTCCGTATTACATTGGTGAGTTCCATCGTGTTCCTGGTCCTGGTTCAAGCCGGTGAGATTGTTGCATATGGCGAATGGAATCACAAGCTGACTTCGCGTGTTTTCATGCATTTGTCCCATCCGGATGAAGTTGCCCGAACTGCAAATTATTCGATGATCTTCTGGTACATTTTATATGCCTTAATCCAATTGGTCATCTACGTACTCATTTCCAGAATATTCTTCAAGAAAAAAGCAGTTGAAAAAGCAAGTGTCAGACATTGGTTTGAATGGCTCGCCGTACCTGTAACTTATGCAATCGCTATCTTTTTCTTTTTCCTGTCCCTAAGAGGCGGTTTCCAACCTGTTCCTTTAAACATCAATGCCGCCAGTTATTCCAACAAAGCTGTGGTGAATGACATTTCGATCAATTCGCTTTACTTCTTTGGAAAAAGTTACCTCTTATACAACCGTTCTGAAATCGATGCCTTCATTCCGAAAGTGGATAAAAAACTGGCTCGTGAAACGGTAGAACAATGGTACAGTTACCCAAGAGAACATTCGAATTATTTCCTGGAGAACAACCGTCCGAATGTTGTTTTTATCGTTTTGGAAGGATGGTCGGCCGAGGCAATTGGTAGTTTGGGGCCCAATAAAGGTGCAACACCAAACTTTGACAGGCTGACAAAAAGCGGGGTTCTTTTCAGTAATATTTACGCAACCGGGACTACTTCCGAAATTGGAAACTCAAGTATTTTCAGCGGTCATTATACCTTACCGGAAGTTTCCATTTCCATGCAACCCGAAAAACACCGCAAACTGCATTGCCTGAACGAAGACATGGAAGCTTGGGGATACCACAGTTCATACATCTTTAGTGGAGACCTGAAATACGGAAACATCGGCGGATACTTTATGGATCATGGGTTTGATGTGGTAAAGGACGAATCCGACTTCCCTTCCGACCTGCCGCGTGGAAAACTGAATTTTTATGATCGTGATCTGTACAAATTCCTGATTCAGGAAATCAACACCAACAAAAAACCCTTTTTCCAATGTGCCTTCACCGGCAGTACGCATGCACCATACGACCAACCAAAAGGAAAAGGGAAACATTTCACCGGTGAAGAAGCTGATTTCATGAATTCGTTGGTTTACGCGGACAATTGCTTAGGTGAATTCATTAATAAGTGTAAGAAATATCCTTGGTACAAAAACACCTTATTCGTCTTTGTTGCCGATCATGGGCATGCTTCTCCGGGAATGGTTGATCCGGGAAGAGGGAAATTCTATCACGTTCCTTTATTATTTTACGGAGAACCTATCAAGAAAGCATACCGTGGAAAACGCATGAATGTAGTAGGTTCTCAAGCCGACATTGCTGCGACCCTGATTTACCAAATGAAAGGGAAGCCTGCGCGATATCCGTACAGTAAAGACCTGATGAATCCGAAAGTTCCGCAATTTGCATTCCACGCAATTATCCGTGGATACGGCTGGGGAACTGATAAAGGGAACTTCACTTATTACATGGAACAAAAGATTGTCGGTGACAACACATTCGGTGATCAAAAGCTTTTCAAAAAAGAAGAGAAAAACTGTTCTTACTTCCTGAATACCCTTTACGAAGATTATAAAAAATTGTAAGTTCTCGGTTTTTCTAGGATTGTACCCGAAAAGTAACGTAACTTTGCACCGCGCTGATCGCAGTCGCCAATAGCTTTAGCGATGGCGCAAGCGTTGTACCCTCATTGAAGTAAAGCATGTCATCCAAATTGATCAATATCAGAAATTTAAACCTAGAAGAACTGAAGGCAGCCGTTGTTGGCTTCGGGGAACCTGCATTCCGTGCAAAACAGGTTTATGATTGGATCTGGAAGAAAAATGTCCATGATTTCAACGCCATGGCGAACATCGGGAAAAGTTTGCAGGAAAAACTGCAGGAAGCTTTTTACTTTGATGGAATTACGGTAGAAGACCAACAGGTTTCGGTCGACAAGACGATCAAATGTGCGTTTGGGATCGAAGGACAAAGCCAGGTGATCGAAGGTGTGCTTATTCCCACGACAAACCGAATGACGGCTTGTATTTCTTCACAAGTAGGTTGTAGCTTATCCTGTGCATTTTGTGCAACGGGTCGTTTGAAAATGATGCGTAACCTGAGTGCAGGAGAAATCGTGGACCAAGTGGTTTATCTCAAAAATCTTGCAACGGACAAATACAACACCAACCTTTCCAACATCGTTTACATGGGAATGGGAGAACCTTTGTTGAATTACAAAAATGTGGTTCGCAGCACGGAAATCCTAACCGATGAAAATGGTTTGGGAATGTCTCCGAAACGAATCACCGTTTCCACTGCCGGAATTGCCAAAATGATCAAGAAATTGGGTGACGACCAGGTAAAATTCAATCTCGCACTTTCTCTTCATGCCGCAAATGATGTGAAACGCTCCAAGATCATGGATATCAACGATACCAACAACCTGGAAGCTCTTTCTGAAGCCTTGCTGTATTTCCATGAAAAGACCAATTCACGGATCACATTTGAATACATCATTTTCAAGGATTTCAACGACGGATTGGAGGACGCAAGAGAACTGGCCGATTTTGCAAAAATTGTTCCCTGTAAAATCAACATCATCGAATACAACCCGATAGACGACGGTGAATACCGCCAGGCAGACCGTCAAAAAGTGGATGACTTTGCCCGATTCCTGGAAGAAAAATGCAACCTGATCGTCAATGTTCGCAGAAGCCGCGGAAAAGATATCGATGCAGCTTGTGGTCAGTTGGCCAACAAAAACAAGATGATCGATAAGCGGGTATTGAAAACAGTCTAATCGAAAATGTAGAATGGAGAATTGACAAGAGAACTCTCCGATTTAATTTTTGAATTTTGCATTTTGATTTTTGAATTAAAGTACATTTGTATTCATGACAGTTCAGGAGATTTTAGCGCCCATAGAAACCGAGATGAAACTTTTCGAGGTTCGTTTCCATGAGAGCATGAAATCCAAAGTTCCTTTACTGGACAAAATCACCCATTACATCATTCGAAGAAAAGGAAAGCAGATGCGTCCCATGTTCTTGTTTCTGACGGCAAAAATGCTTGGAGAGATCAATGAAAAAACGTATCAAAGTGCTTCTTTAGTGGAATTATTGCATACAGCGACGCTGGTTCATGATGATGTAGTAGATGACGCCAATGAACGTCGCGGATTCTTTTCTGTAAATGCACTTTGGAAAAATAAAATTGCCGTTCTTGTTGGCGATTACATGCTTTCACGAGTATTGCTTCATTCCCTTGAAAACGATAATGTTCGTGCGCTTCAAATTGTAGCCAGAGCTGTTCGGGAAATGAGTGAAGGAGAATTACTCCAGATTGAAAAAGCCCGAAAACTGGATATTACGGAAGAAGTTTACTTTGAGGTGATCCGCCAGAAAACAGCCAGTCTGATTGCAACAGTTTGTGAATCTGCTGCTGCATCCGTTGACCGCGAAGACATGGCTGACCGCATGCGTAAATTCGGAGAGTTGGTTGGGTTGGCATTCCAGGTGAAAGACGATATTTTCGATTACGGAACTCCAGGGAATATCGGTAAACCGACCGGAAATGATATCCGCGAACGCAAAATAACCTTACCCTTGATTTATGCCTTGCAGCATAGTGAGAAAGCTGTTCGTAAAGAATTGATGAACATCGTTAAAAATCATAACGAAGAAAAGAAATATGTTCATCGCGCTATCCAATTGGTGATTGAAGCCGGCGGAATTGAATACGCTCACAACCGGATGATCGAATTAAAAACCGAGGCATTGGATCTGTTAACAGATATCCCCGACTCCGAATCCAAAAGAGCTTTGATCGGGTTGGTGGAATATACGGTTACGCGGGATAAGTAATTGAAAAATTGGGATTGGGAAAAGATAACTCTCTTCAATGCCTTCAATTTTCCATCCTTTTCATTTATCCAATCAACGCATCATTCAAAATTTACGTTCTAAAAAAGACAAAACTTAAGTATCTTTGAATTAATATTAAAACAAACATGAAGCATTTAATCGGTCTTATTTTTATTGCATCCATTTCCCTTGCAATCACTGGTTGCGGAGAAGAGAAGAAAGCTCCCAAAAAGGAAACTACTGACAACCTGGTAGAAATAAAGAATGGTATCTACACCGAGTATTATCCGGGTAGAAAAGCGGTTAAATTCAAAGGTCCGCAAGACGACAACAGTTTAAGAAACGGTCGTTGGTTCTTTTACGATGAACGAGGGAATGAACTTTCCATGACAGAATATGTGAACGGAAAGAAACATGGATTTATTTTTGTCCGTTACCCGAACGGTTCTATGCGTTATACCGGTGAATTCAATATGGACGTAGAGTCAGGTCTTTGGAAATTCTATAAAGAAGACGGAAGCCTTGCTTCGGAAAAAGATTACGGAAATAAAGAAATCGTACAATAAGGAAATATGTCACGCATTCCCCCGCATATCATTGATGAAATCATGCAAACATCTCGTATTGAAGAGGTGATCGGGGAATTTGTGAACTTAAAAAAATCGGGATCGAACCTGAAAGGGTTGAGTCCGTTCGTGGATGAGAAATCACCTTCATTCATGGTTTCTCCGGCAAAGCAGATTTTCAAGTGCTTTTCTTCCGGAAAAGGTGGAACGGTGGTCAGTTTCCTCATGGAAAAGGAACATTTTTCATACCCGGAAGCTTTAAAATGGCTTGCAGACAAATATGGGATCCAGGTTCCGGAAGATAAACCGCAAACTGCGGAGGAAATGGCTGCCATTACCGAACGCGAAAGTCTGTATATCATCAATGAATTCGCAAAGGAGCATTTCATGCACAACATGCATGAAAATAATGAAGGCCAGAATATTGGTCTCTCCTACTTTGAAGAACGTGGATTCAGGGCGGATATCATCAAAAAATTCCAACTGGGCTATTGTTTGAATTCCGGTGACGATTTCACTAAAGCAGCTCTCAAAAAAGGATATAAAAAGGAATACCTGGAATCCGTCGGATTAACCAGGACCAAAGAAGAACGCAGCTTCGACTTCTTCCGTGGCCGTGTGATGTTCCCGATCCACTCCATTTCCGGTCGCGTATTGGGATTTGGCGGACGAACGTTAATCACGGACAAGAAAGTAGCGAAATACTTCAACTCCCCGGAAAGTATCATTTACAACAAAAGTGAGATTTTGTATGGATTGTACTTTGCAAAAGGAGATATCATCAAATACGACAATTGTTTTCTTTGTGAGGGCTACACGGATGTCATTTCCATGCACCAGGCGGGAGTTGCAAACTCGGTGGCTTCTTCCGGAACTTCACTGACAAAGGAACAGATCCGGTTAATCAAGCGCTACACCCAAAATATTACAATCTTGTATGACGGGGATGCAGCGGGAATCAAAGCTTCCTTCCGCGGTATCGATTTGATCCTGGAAGAAGGGATGAATGTGAAAGTCGTTCTTTTTCCTGATGGCGATGACCCGGATTCCTACTCGAAAAAAGTAAGCACCACGGAGTTAATGGACTTCATCAAAACCAACACACAGGATTTTGTAAGTTTCAAGACTTCCATGCTTCTTGCCGAGGGGAATAACGACCCATTGCAGAAAGCCCAAATCATTCGTGATGTCGTGCAATCGATTTCATTGATTCCCGATCAGATTACGCGTTCTGTCTTTACAACTGAAATTGCGCGTGTTTTCGGGTTTGATGAAAGTGTTGTTGTCAATGAACTCAACAAGCTCCGGAAGAACCATATCGCCAAGGACCTGGATGAACCGCAGATCGCTTCCAATCCTTCACTGACCGATACCTTTACCAATCCGACTCCGCAAGCTACAACAGCGCAGGCAGTAAAAAGCCCGTATGCCAGCGAAGAGTTTGAATTGATTCGCGTATTGGTCAAATATGGGGTTTTTGCCATTACAACAGATCATATCGATGAACATGGATTGGCGCATACAGTGGAAGTCAGTGTTGCAGAATTGATCAATCACGAATTGGCAAAGGACGAATTGACCTTCCAATTTCCCATTTTCCAGGAAATCTATCAGCAAATTGTAGATGGATTGGCTTCCAAAACATTGTACAAGGTTTCCTATTGGTTACGACATGAAAATCCGGAAGTGGTGCAATTGATTACTGAAATTGAAACAGAACAATACGAATTGAGCCCGCAGTGGCTTTTGAAATACAACGTAGATACGAACCGTGAAGTAGACAAATTGAAAAGCTCGGTCATGAACAGTATCTATGCTTTCAAAAAATTGCGTGTAATCCAACGAATCGAACAAATTCAAGAAGAATTGACAGAGTTGGCTGAGAATATTACCGAAGAGCAATTCCAGGACTTACTGTCTGAACAAATTGTTTTGGAACGGGTAAAAATGTCTATCGCAGGAAAATTGAATCAAACGATAATTCATTAAACATGCAGGAAGAACGATTTAAGCTTGGCCTGATCGCCGTATCCTATCTGAACATCCTGATCATTGCCGTTTCTTTCTTTTTAGCTTATGTTGCCAAAAAAATCATTCACCGATCTGTCAAAAGATACCTGAATTCCGCAAACATTCATTTGGAAGGGCGAAAAGCAATTTTACTGCGCCTGTTGAGCCAGAGTGGTTTTGCATTGGCTGCCTACATTTCCGTAAAAAGCTTTAATATCAATAACGACGGAGTCACCTTCCGTGAATTTTTGGATTATCACTTTATTGATACCTCCAAGATTAAAATCAGCTTCGAAGATGTGATTTTGGTAATCCTGATCATTTTCGGTGCCCGGGTGGTTCTGAACGTGGTTCGCCTGTTTATTCAGCGCCGGTTCAAAAGACAAAAAATGACCGAAATTGGTACGGAATACGTCTATACACAAGTTGCCAAATACATCATCAACGTACTCGCGTTCGTTTTCATCCTGTTTGCACTCGACGTCGATGCAAAATTGTTCCTGGGCGGTTCTGCAGCATTATTGGTAGGTTTGGGATTAGGTTTACAAGATGTTTTCAAAGACATGTTCTCCGGTTTTGTCTTGCTTTTTGAAGGAAGTATCCGCGTGGGAGATGTAGTAGAATTCAATGACGGAAAATCATCCGACCCGATGGTTGCAAAAATTATCCGGATCAATGTACGAACCACCCAGATTGAAACCCGGGACGGAAATATCCTGATCGTTCCAAATGCGAAACTAACGCAAGAATATGTCGAAAACTGGAGTCACGGAAGCACGCTCTCCCGCTTTCGCCTGCCGGTAACCGTTGCCTATGGAAGTGATACTCATTTGGTAAGTGAAATCCTGAAACAAGCAGTCTTGAGCCATCCGAAGGTGCACAAGTCAAAAGGAGTAAGCGTCCGACTGAATGATTTCGGGGAAAACGGACTTCAGATGGAAGTGATGTTTTGGGCCGACCAGAGTTGGGATGTCAATATTTACAAATCAGAGATCCGCTTTGAGATTGACCGTCTTTTCAGGCATTATAAGATTACAATTCCTTATCCGCAAAGAGATGTAAGGATTTTTCAAGGTTCAACTGAATCAAAAGACGACAAATCAAAGGCAGAAGACTAAAGAGAAAAATTGGTCTCTAGTCTTGGGTCCATAATCTTAAGAAATCTTTCCTTCCATTTTCTGTTTCCCAAATTGTTCAAGTTTGTATACATTTGCACCCTATGAAAGCAGAAATTAAAGCAGTTATTGATGCAATGAGTAAGCGTTTTACTTCGCATCCTTGGCATGGAATTGAAATCGGTGAAAAACAACCGGCAATCGTCAATGCCTTTATCGAAATCATCCCGGCAGATTCTATCAAATATGAGATCCATAAACCATCCGGATATATCATGGTTGACAGACCGCAAAAGCTGTCGAATCACATGCCATGCCTGTATGGATTTGTTCCGCAAACTTATTGTGACAAAGAAGTCGCTGCTTTTTCCAATGAAAAAACGGGTAGAACGGATATCGTTGGTGACGGTGATCCCTTAGACATCTGTGTTCTTTCCGAGCGTTCCTTCAACATGGGCAATATCATTTGTGATGCAAAGGTAATTGGTGGTTTCCGTATGTTGGATGGTGGTGAAGCTGACGACAAGATCATTGCAGTTTTGAAAGGCGACCAGGCTTACGGGTCAATCGAAGACATCTCTGAAATGCCGAAAATGGTTATCGACCGCGTACGTCATTTCTTCCTGACATACAAAGACCTGGACGGAGGTGCCAAAAACGTTGAAATCACCCACGTTTACGGAAAAGAAGAAGCATTCGAAGTAATCAAGAGATCACACACAGATTATATGAATAAATTTGGAAATGCAGACGAAAACCTGTCTTCCGCTTTAGAGAAATTGTTGGGTTAATCCCAACTTTTTTTTGTCTAACAATTAAAATTCAATACCATGAAACAATTATTCACAACAGTAATTTTAGCTATTGGCTTCAGTACATTATCTAACGCACAATTAGCACCACAACCTAGCCCGAAGAGTAAATTGGAGCAAACAGTGGGCCTTACGGACGTAACCATTCAATATTCCCGACCAAGTAAGAAAAACCGCGTGATTTTCGGAGATGTTGTTCCATTCGGAGAAGTTTGGAGAACAGGTGCCAACGAAAACACGAAGTTTACTAATTCCGATGTGTTGATTTTCGGGAAAGATTCCTTGAAACCCGGGACCTATGCACTTTATACGAAACCGACAAAAGAATCCTGGGATTTGATTTTCTACACCGATACGGAAAACTGGGGGACTCCTGAGAAATGGGATGACAAAAAAGTAGCGTTGAAGGTTTCTTCAAAAGCCACTGCAATGAAAGATGTTGTTGAAACATTTACCATTTCAATTGACGGATTGGAGTCTGTAAACGGAGCTACTTTGACCATGAAATGGGATCAGACAGCTGTTACGTTTCCTTTTGGGGTTCCGACAGATGCCAAAGTGATGGCAAACATCAACAAAACATTGGCCGGACCTTCAGCAAATGACTACTTCGGTGCAGCAAGTTATTACTACGAAAGCAAAAAGGACCTAAAAAAAGCATTAGAATGGGCTACCAAAGCTTCCGACATGAGCCCGGATGCTTTCTGGATCTTACGTACGAAATCATTAATCCAGGCAGAATTGGGTGACAAAAAAGGAGCTATCGAATCTGCAAAAAAAGGATTGGCTTTGTCTGAAAAAACAAAATACGACAACTACACCAAAATGTTCAATGAGTCATTGAAAGAATGGGGTAAATAAAAATTAAATGCAACCTTTTCAAATAACCGATTAGATTTCGTTTCTAATCGGTTATTTTATACCTATGAAATTAAACTTCAAAACATTTATTGTTCTTTTGGCTGCAATCATCTTCGTGCTTACAGCTTATTTTAGTGTGGGTTATTTTCATGCTGATGAACATTACCAGGTTATCGAATTCGCGGGACTAAAAGCCGGCTGGAATACTCCACAAGAATTAGCTTGGGAATACCATACACAAATCAGATCAGCTCTACTTCCTACTCTGGCCTACTGGATCTTCAGTATCAATTCTTTCTTTCACATCACTGACATTTATACTTCTTTGTTCATCCTGCGATTGATAAGCGGGTTTTCATGCCTTGCTGCATTATTTTTTTTCTACCGGAAATCAAGTAGTTCGATCTTTAAGACGGAACAAACAAACAGCTTTTTAAGCATAATCTATCTGTCTTTATTACTCCTTATGTGGTACATTCCGTTTTTGAGTGTACGCTTTAGTTCCGAAACCTGGGCTACAATTTGTTTGCTTTTTGGCTTGGGCCTTTACTTCGATATGGGCAAAAATAAATACCGCCCATTTATTGTCGGTATTTTGTTTGGATTATCCTTTCTTTTTCGATTTCAAATGGCATTCGGCCTCATAGGGATCGGAACCTACCATTTAATTTACGGGCAACAAAAACTTCAATCAACTTTAAAGGTTTTATCCGGTTTTTCATTCGTTCTATTACTCGGAGTTTTTATTGACCGCTGGTTTTATTCGGAATGGGTTTTCACTCCGTGGAAATATTTTTGGCTCTTTTTCGAAAATGATATCCTGAATAATACAGAATCGAGTTTTGGAGAATCTTCCCGATATTATTACCTCGAAGCTTTGTATCAACTGCCAACTCATTTTATCGGTGTCGTCCTTATTATTTGCTTCGTTCTAACAAGTATTATAAAACCGAAAAATCCAATTAGTTGGTTTGTTATTCCGTTTATATTAATTCACTCACTGATTTCACATAAAGAAGAACGATTCTTATTTCCCATTGTATTTTTAGCTCCCTTTTTCATTGTTTCCACTTTCACACTATTAAATCAGTCCAAAAAACTCAAAAATCCATTCAGATTACTCATTTACGGCACCGTAACTGTTTTACTCTTCATAAATAGCGTAGGACTTTTCTTCATGACCACAAAATCAGCCGGACTGGGCAGAACGGAAATCACTCAATACATCCGAACACACTATGGTAAACAATCCGTTCATTTAATCAATACTCCTTTTGCAAATCCGTATAATCCATGGGGTACTCTTCCGGAAAAAATTTATTTGGAAAAGGATATTCATTTTCAACAAATTGATAATCTGGCGAATCTGTCTGATACCATGTTTAATCATAAAGATGTTAATTTGCTGGTCATCCGCGGATATGACCTTGATCACAACTACCTTCCCGGAAACATAGACAAAATGGGATTCAAGCTGGTTGTTCAAAGTATTTCAAAAAAAGAACAATCCATGAATCGATATGTCAGGGGATTCGAAAATTTCGACGTTTTATACCTTTATGAATGGGAAAAATAAATATCCCTTGATGTAATTTTAGCTATATTTATTTTCACAATATTCCGATCAATAGTAATGGCATCCTTATTGCAAATTGAATTTTATTGTATTTTAGACTTAGTTATTGTCGATGAAAATAAGATTAATCATTTGTTTCGCATTTTTTGCCCGATTGGTTTTCGGACAGGGAACTATTGGAGACGACGTGATCGATTTTGGTGAGATTCATGCCAATTCGAAACGATACATTGATCTGGCAATCGGGAATCCAAAAAGTCAGAAAATTTATATCCTGCGCGTAGAACACAGCCCGGAAGTGACTTATCGCCTGACTTCCGACCTGATTGCACCCGATTCAACCGTTCATCTCAGGATTCAAGTCAACCCGAAGAAGAAAGGTGATTTCAACCTGGTGGTCAAATTACATTTAAGCGACCAGACCGATGCCCCGATCATTTATCACCTGACGGGAAAACTACTGGATGATCTTCCCGAAGACCATTACCTCACCAAATGCCCGGATTTCAATGCGACCGCTCCAAACTCTTCAAGACCAAGCGAATTAACGATTATAACGATTGACAAGGATAGTAAACAGACGCTCTCAAAATCAACTGTGAGCATTGTTCATAATGGTCGGCCGAGTGGAACCTGGATCACAGGAAGATTGGGGCAATTTGAAGAAGAATTACCTCCCGGATTTTTCTATTTCATCGTTAGTAGAGACGGTTACCTGACAAAAGAAGCAGGAATTTATGTTGGTCCGGATATTTCCGAGATCACTATTCCACTCTCCAAAGATCCGGGGTACGAACTTCCGGCACCGACAAATAAACCTTCAGCAGACACGGTTGATTTAGCACAACAACTGTCCGTGGAAGAGTCACAAAAAGAGCTGGACCAGCAAATGATGAATCAGGCCATTGATACCGTCACGGAAAAAGTAGTACCCGAATTGGTATCCATTCCGGTAGATAATTTCGACGAGTCTTACTTCAAGGATGTCAATGTGGTCTTTGTAATCGATATTTCCAGTTCGATGAAAATGGGTGAAAAAATGGACCTGATGAAATACTCACTGAACCAATTAGCCAGTAAGTTGCGTCCACAAGATAAGATGGGATTGGTAACTTATGCAAATACCGCAGAAGTTTTTCAGAGTCCGACTTCGGGTGATCACAAGGACGAATTGAAGAAGTCGATTTCCGATCTGAAACCACTCGGTATGACGGCCGGCGGGAAAGGGATTAAATTAGGATTCAAGGAGGTAATGAAAAATTACGATCCGAACAAAACAAACATGGTAATTGTGATTACAGATGGAGCTTTCAACAAAGATTCGGATGATTATCAGAAAACCGTTCAAAAATATGCGAAAGATGGAGTTGTATTTTCTGTGGTGGGAATTCAAACAAAAGACCGGGATGCACAGCTGATGACGGAAGCTGCTCATTTTGGAAATGGCCGTTTTGTCCCGATTAAAAAGTTGGTAGATGCCCATTCTAACCTGACACAGGAGATCCGGATTGCTTCATTCAAGGGAATCAAAAAGTGAATTGAAAATGTAAAACGGAGAATTGAAAAGAGAAAAAACAAAGTCTATTCAATGACAAGCGTTAGCGCAGTCTAAAGTATAGGTTCTCCTTTTCAATTTTTGCATTCTCAATTTTCAATTAATCGAATCTATTTCTAGCTTTGTACCGGTTTTTAAATAAACACGAATGAAATTCTCCTTTCTTAGGAAAAAGTGGTTCAAAATACCTTACACCATCTTACTCTATGGTTTTGCTGCTTATGGCTTTCTCTTAACAGCAACTTATTTTGCGGTGAAATTCAATTGGACCAACGAAGGTGGTTCCGTGGACGAAAACAACCGCTACTTTTCTGAGATGCACGACAAATACGATCAATCTTTCAAAGTTGATTCCGTGTCCATGATCAAGCACCGTTTTGAAGTTCTAAACCGCATACTACTGGTCAATGATTTCTATCCGAAGAATGCCAATCAAATCCTGGAAATCTATAATGAGAGTAAAGATGAGAAACTAGCATTGCGCATGCTGGATGCTGTCGATCTTCAATTAAAAAAGAATAAAGCGTACCTGAAAGCCCGATCCAAATGGAAGTACAAAAATGAAAACACAGCTCAAAAAACAACCGGGTTGAGCGTTTTTGAATGGATGAATATCGCTGAATGGCAGGATTTCAAACAGGCTGTCACCAAAGACAAAAAATACATCGATTCGGTTTATCATGTGACAGGAGTTGAACCGCGATTGATCGTAGCCTGCTTGGTCGGAGAACAAATCCGACTGTTCAATTCCAGCAGGGAATCGTACAAAAGATACATCGGGCCTCTTAAAGTATTGGCTCTTGAGAACCATCTATCTTATGGAGTTACGGGAATCAAGAATGGAACAGCCATGACGATTGAGCATTATTTAGCTGAAAAGGACAGTGAGTTTTATCCCGGAGAAAAATACGAAGCCCTCCTGGATTTTGATTCAACAGCTACTTATGCAACGAAAGCCAATGACACCCTTGACTTACGATTACAACGATTGGTCCAGTGGGAAAATCACTACTATTCCTATCTGTACACTGCATTATTCCTGAGAGAAATCAAGACCCAATGGGAAAAGGCAGGTTATCCGATTAATGATCGACCTGAAATATTGGCTTCCCTGTTTAACCTTGGTTTTCAACGCTCAGTTCCAAAACCCAATCCCGCAGTCGGAGGTTCCGTCTATAAAATCAAAAACACGGATTACACTTTTGGATCAGTTGCATATGAATTCTTTTACAGTGGTGAATTAGCAGATGTCTTTCCATATAAGAAAACGAGTTTTGATGAACCCAGAACGGTGATTAAACGCGCCGAACCTGAGGAAGAGTAATTACACCAATGAAAAGCAAGCATTTTAGTACCCGCATCTGGAGGCTTTTCGTATCTTCGGATAAATCCATGCTCATGAAAACGATCCTTGTGTTATTGCTGTTCTTTCCCTTTTTTGCCCAATCCCAAAAGGATGAAAAGAAAGAAGTCCGAAAAGTCATTGACCTCTTGTTTGACGGCATGAAAAAAGGCGACAGTTCACAAGTACGCAAAACTCTTTTACCCAACGCTACTTTGAATACCAGTTTCATCAATTCAAAAGGAGAAGCAAAATTACACCAGGATTCCATCAGCTCTTTTTTAAATGCTATCGGAACGCCCCACACTGAAATCTGGGATGAGCGATTGCTTTCCTGCGAAATCAGGATCGATGACAATCTGGCGACCGTCTGGACCAAATATGCATTTTATGTCGACAATACCTATTCCCATGAAGGGGTTAATGCCTTTCAGTTGGTAAAGGTAAACGGAGCCTGGAGAATCCTGATCATCACTGACACCAGAAGGAAGAAATAATGATCAATTCGTAATTATCAAGGTAGATACTCTTTCATGATAATTATATCATTCATAATTGATAATTAGTTTCTATTTTTTCGCTTTCACCAACAGGTCTTTTTCATCCAGATCTTTAATGATTGCTTTTATTGCGGCCTCCGTCATTGCTTTTGCCAGGGATTTTTAATGATTCGATTATCACTACATTCTTCAAATAAAACCGCCTGATTGTTGAAAAATTGAAAATATCAAAGCAGTTGGTTGAATTGATGGTGATTACCTAAAATGGCATGAAATGGAACGAAAAATAAGTCGCATGTAATGCCGTTCTAGCTAAAAAAAGGCATCTTTGTCTTTCTTAGTCATTCACTCAAAATAGGTCCTTATGATTCGCGTTTTTTATACACACGAGAATGAGCTGGTTTGGGAAAAATATCCTGAAAAAGCAGTACTAGATCCCAATCGAAATTACTTATGGATTGATTTACTTCATGCCAGTCAAGAGGAAAAAGACCAGGTTTGTGAATTCTTTCATGTCAAACTCCCAACTTACAAAGAAGCAGTTGAAATTGAGAGCAGTTCGCGTTATTCAGAAGACAGTGAATCTATCAAAGCAAACAGTGGTTTTTTAAAAGACGAGGATCCTCCGAAAATTCACCAGGTTTCCTTTCTATTGAAGGAAAACACCTTATTCACTGTTCGCAATGTGGAATTACAATCATTTGCTGAAGTTGTCAAAAAGATCAAAGTTGCCCGACAGGATTTTATCCGTTCAGGTTCCCAGATCTGGGTTTTACTTTTGGAAACACGGATAGATCTGGACGCGGATTACATCGAAAGCCTTACACGAGTTACCAACGTAATTAACCGAAAAGTACAAAGCTTATCGGACCCGGAAGAAAAGACATTGCGTAAGATTGCCGAACTACAGGAGAATACGATTTTGATCAGGGAAAGTATTACCGACAAACAGCGCCTGATCTCCGCTTTATTGCGTTCTCCTTTCATTGATACAGAAACAGGCGACCGCTTGCGTGTTATCATGAAAGATGTTATGTCGCTACTGCAGCATACCCAATTCAGTTTCGAACGATTGGAATACCTACAGGATACTTTGATGGGTTTGGTAAATATTGAACAGAACAAGATTATCAAAATCTTTACCGTTGTTTCGGTGATATTCATGCCTCCAACCCTGATTGCCAGTATTTATGGAATGAATTTCCGCGTCATGCCGGAATTGAGTTTTTCGTTCGGATACCCGTTGGCGATTATACTGATGATCAGCTCATCCGCTTTGACCCTGCTCTATTTTAAGCGGAAGAAATGGCTGTGATAATCATTACGAATTCCTAATGCCGAATTATTTGAAAACACATTATTGAAAAGAAAAGTCCCGCTCAAGGCAGGACTTTCAAAACTCATTTCGTTACCGGAATAACGGCGTTGATCTTAATGCTACTTCCTACATCTCCACCGGCTTTCCCTACATTGTAGGTTGAGCGGTCGATTGAGAACGAAGCGCTGATTTTGCCTTTGCTCCCCGATTTCGTAAAGGTGAATGGAATCGTTATGTCCTTCGTCACATCTTTCACTGTCAGTTTTCCTTTTGCAGTGTATCCGCTTTCTTTCTTTTCGATCGAAGAAGAAGTGAATTTGATGTTCGGATATTTGTCCGCATTAAACCATTCCTCGCCCAATGCATGTTTGTTTTGCAGGCCATTTCCTGTATTGATCGAATTCACATCAATCGTAAAAACAAATTTGGATTCAGACAACTTTGCTTCATCAAAATTGACGGTCCCGCTAAGTGTTTTAAAGATCCCGTTTACTCCCTTTGCAGAGAAATCAACGCTGTAATCTTTCCCGATCTTCCACGTTTTTACTTGTGTGAACGCAAATACTCCCCCGATCAGGAGGAGTATCGCCATAAAAAAGATATTTCTTTTCATGATTATTCTTTCACCAACTCTAGGTCAGCAGTAACTTTCACATCATTGCTCAAACCTGGGTTTGCAGCTCCAACACCGAAATCAATTCTGTTGATTGTTCCTGTCATTTTGAAACCACTTACTTCTTTTTTGTTCATTGGATGCGTAATTGTTCCATTATGAACTGCAACCATTGTGATTTCTTTCGTTACACCGTGTAATGTCAAGTCACCAACCACTTTGTATTCATTTTTAGACTTTGCAACTTTTGTAAACGATTTGCTTACGAAAGTGAATTTCGGGAATTTCTCTGCGTCGAAGAAATCTGCACCTTTCAAGTGACCGTCACGCATTTCATTTGCTGTATTGATGCTGTTCACATCACCTGTCAATTCAACTTTCGCATCAGAAAAATCTTCTTTTGTTGCAGTCATTTTCACTTCATAGTTTGAGAAGCTACCGTTCATATCAGAAATTCCCATGTGAGTGATAGAGAATCCAAGTCTTGAATGTGCTCCGTCTGATGACCAAATTGATGATGTTGCTACTGTGAAAGATAGCGCTAAGCCTGCAAAAACTGCTGCTAAAATTGTTACTGGACGTTTCATGTTTGTTTGTTTTTATTTATTTAAATTTTTGTTGATCTGCTGTGGCAGATATTTATCGAAAGCAGTGCTTTCTTTTATTTGTTTGTATTACTGATTACGTGATTCATATTTCCAAAAGAATGGAACAAGGGCAAAGAAACTCAATGCCGGGAAAAAATGCATTGGAATTGCCAATCCCGGGAACATTTCAGGGAACTCTACATCCAATGGGAGTTTAAATGACAAGACACCTATGATACTTGCAAAGCTCAAAATGCAATAAAGTACATTTACGATCGGAATCAAAATCGGTCTTTTCAAGCGGGATGCGACAACATATCCAAGTCCCATCAATAAACAACCGATAATACAGCTAATGAACATCCCGGTTGCATTCAATACCGAATTAAAATCGATATAGAAAGCAGTGCTATAAACCTGGCTGTACAAGGTACTCACTCCTCCTGCTACTATCCCGCTGACTAATCCCAGCAATAACCCTTTCTTTAAATTCATATCCTGATTTTGAGAATACAAACCTAGGTAAATAATTTCATTGTAACCAAATTAATTTCTTTTATAAACCAGTATCCTTTTGTAAACTAATTGATTTCAGGAGAGTTAGTGGCTTTTAGCGAGTCTAATTTAATGAATATTTAACATTTATTCGATTATTTAACCCATCGCATTAGTGATAATCCCGACCGGTTTTTAAAACAACTCCAGCTGCTCGCCGAAGTTCATTCCTTCCAATTGTAACAATTTTTGTTTGGCATTCAATCCTCCGGCATAACCTGTCAGACTTCCATCGCTGCCGATAACCCGGTGACAGGGAACAAGGATGGAAATGGCATTGGCACCATTAGCCGTTGCTACCGCACGAATTGCTTTTTCATCACCCAAAGCTCGTGCAAGCTCAATATAACTGATCGTTTTTCCGTACGGAATTGTCAGAAGTTTCTCCCATACGGTTTTCTGGAAATCACTTCCAACAAAAAGCAAGGGAAGATCGAATGTTGTCCTTTCCCTGGCAAAATACTCGTCCAATTGAATTTTGGTTTCATTCAACAGATCCGTTTCCTGCAATTCAAATTCTGCCTGTAGGCCGGTTTTGATGCGGGAATCAACCTGGTCACGCATTTTTCGGTACTTCCAATCACACAGGCACAATTGTCCCGAGAACTCGCCGAGAACCAATTCTCCATAGGGTGTGTGAACATATTGCAGGTAAATCATAACTCATTCAAAATGAAAATGCAAATTCAAAGGTTGGGCTTATTGCGGGATTTGTTCTACCAGGAGTTCGTTCCCATGTTTATCGTAGTAAGAACAGGTCATTGAATCAATCAGTACGATCCATTTCTCTACACCTGATTTGGCACAATCGCTGCAGAAGGTCGGATAGTCTGTCTTTCCTTGTTGGTGTGCTTTCAGATCCTGTTTGAATTGCTCCGCATCACTCTCATCGGAAATTTTCAAGTTATGGTATTTTGAACCGGACGAAATGAAGGAATCATCCGAACCCTGATAATCGGTATGTCCGTCTGCCACAAATGTTTCATAACAAGTAACTCCTAATGTTCTTATCTCTTTTATGTAGCCCGGGAAATCTGCTCCTGATCTCACTTTTGAATGGGCGCTTGTAATTTGTTCGATTGTAAACATGCGTTTTTCTGTTTTTACCCTTTGAAGATAGGATATAATTACGAATTCCAAATTACGAATTACTAATTATGGATAAGAGAAACCGACTTGCCCGACTCTGACTAGTCATTTACTTAGCCAGAGCGGGAACAAATCAGTTGGTCGTTAGGTTAGGTTGACCTGTCGGCAGTTAGGTTAGGCT
The DNA here is from genome assembly GCA_965650135.1 of uncultured Fluviicola sp. Lineage (GTDB taxonomy): Bacteria > Bacteroidota > Bacteroidia > Flavobacteriales_D > Crocinitomicaceae > Fluviicola. The sequence continues at coordinate 144,088 of CBFGNC010000004.1, read as the reverse complement.
GGATGGTTAGATTTGGTTAAGTTGGACTGGTGATTCGTGTTAAATTCAGATCTTGATTAGTGAATGGAGTTATTGCTATTTTCGTTCAGTATATTCTCATCTTGTGTTTAAATTCATAAGTCAAAGATACGGTCACAGAACGTAGCGTATTTACGTCCTATTTCTTCTATTTTGGAAATTTTGTCTTGTTAAAATTCAGTACAAATGATGCTCTATCCATACTCTACCTATGCTCTATCCATACTCTGCCAATAGGATATCCTTGGACATCAATTCAAGTTTCTATTTTTCACACTAGTGAGAAGCGATTGAACTTGAAGATGAACCTGTAATTTACAAGTCTATTTCTTCACGAACCGACGTTGTTTTTCACCTATTTTCACTGAGTAAATTCCTGCTTCTAAAGAAGAAAGATCGATGAATAGTTCCGGCCCGTTCGCCCGTACAGTTTTACACACTTTTCCGTCCATACTTTGGATTGAAACAATTGCTTCTTTTTCGATTCCTGAAACAGTGAACGAATTCTCAGCCGGATTGGGATGAATAGTCCAACCGACCTGCTCTTCCAATTCATTCAAGGAAGCTGTTCCGTCATATCTCGCAATGTGGCTGGTAGTATTGTTAAATCCTCCACCGGCATAGATGTGACCGTTGTAATATACGATCCCTTCGATTTCACGGTTACTTATTCCACCGCTCAATGTATCTACATTTGTTCCGTCGAAAGCACAAACTCCTTGTCCCATATGAACCGTTGTTCCTTCCTCTACCCGATCAAATCCCCCGGTGATATACAATTTTGAATTGAGCACTTTTAATGTGTGTACAAAGGAATAATAGCCCGAATTGTTGTAGTACATTCTGAATCCCGGATCAACCCAAGCGGTTCCGTTCCATTTCGCGACGCATTTCAAGGCTGTACTTCCACTCATGGTGAAATCGCCACCGGCATACAATTCACCATTGAAAACACAGATTCCGTAAACGGTTCCATTAAATCCGGCACCTAAGCTGTGCCATTGACTTCCATCCCAACTTGCAATTCCATTGACTGTTATTCCGCCCGCTTTTAAAAAGTTACCTGCAACTACCAGATCCGTTCCCAAATGACATAGGTCGTGCGGATACATGACCGGTGCGGTTCCCGCAATGTTTCCGCTTAATCCGCTTCCCAATGAATCCCAAACAGAACCATCCCATTGCATAATCCCGGAAATTGCTTTATTTCCCACCCTATTAAACTCGCCGCAAGCAATGATATTTCCATTGTATTCTTCCAAAGCGTATAAATTGGCTGTTTGCGAACCTCCAGACACTGCATTTGTCAGGTAAACTCCTTCTCCCAGAGGATTGAAATTCGCCCCGTCAAAACGATAAACCCAGTTTGAATCGGTTACTGTTGGTTCGTAACCCACAAAATACAGGTGATTTCCCAAGTATTTCAATTGATGTCCGGCATTCGGGAAACCTGTCCCTACAGGCTGCCAGTCGGTTCCATCCCATTTCACGATGTGATTATTGGCTGTTCCACATAAATTGGAAAAGAATCCTGTTGCGTACAATTCGCTGTTAAAGACTTCGAAATTGTCCACGAACCCATTCCCGGTCCCGCAAATGGTTGTCCATTGGGCAAAGGAATTGCCAGTCAATGCAAAAAAAAGTGCAAGAGTAAAGAGGTGCTTTGTCATAGCAGTGCGTTTTAATTGGGTTTCAATAAGCCTGAACGAAGAAGGTTGAAAATTGGTTGGGATCAAACTAAACAGAATTTCAAAAACAGTATTTTTACGACATATGATGCAAGAGAAAATATCAGCACAACGCCTAAAAGCCATTATCGGCGGTTCGATCGGAAACCTGGTTGAATGGTATGATTGGTATGCCTACTCGGCGTTTTCCCTTTATTTTTCGGGTGCATTCTTTCCTGAAGCAGATGCCACAGCCCAATTATTGAATACCGCCGGAATTTTCGCTGTAGGTTTTTTGATGCGACCAATCGGTGGCTGGTTGTTTGGTGGAATTGCAGACCGGATCGGACGGAAACAAGCCATGACCCTTTCCGTTCTGCTCATGTCATTCGGATCCTTACTAATTGCCCTGACTCCTTCCTACAAAACCATCGGTGTCCTGGCTCCTATCCTGCTTTTGCTCGCCCGATTGTTGCAAGGACTCAGCGTTGGCGGCGAATACGGTGTTTCGGCAACCTATTTAAGTGAAATGGCAACGGAAAACCGGCGCGGATTCTATTCCAGTTTCCAGTATGTGACCTTGGTCGGCGGTTTACTTATTGCCTTGGGAATCCAGTTAATTCTTCAAAAACTGATCTTAACGGAAACGCAGTTGCAAGATTGGGGCTGGAGAATTCCTTTCGTGATCGGAGCTATCCTTGCGGTCATTGCCCTGTATCTCCGTCGGAACCTGCATGAAACAGAAGCGTTTGAAGCACAAAAAGAAAAGAAATCCAGCAAGAAAGGAACAATCAAAGCTTTACTGCAACACCCGAAAGCCATTCTGACAGTTGTGGGATTGACGCTCGGCGGGACCCTGGCTTTTTATACCTACACCACGTATATGCAAAAATTCCTGGTGAATACGGTTGGTTTAAGTAAAGATCGCGCTACCCTGCTTTCCTTTGTCAGCTTATTGATCTTCGTTGTTTTACAACCACTTTTCGGAGCTTTATCCGACCGGATCGGCAGAAAACCCCTATTGATCGGTTTTGGACTATTGGGAACTCTTTTTACCGTGCCATTACTTACCACACTGAGCTATACACATTCTGCATGGACTTCCTTTTTTCTCCTAATGGCCGGATTGATTATTGTCAGTGGTTATACCAGCATCAATGCGATTGTAAAAGCTGAATTGTTCCCGGCAGAAGTCCGCGCTTTGGGAGTCGGTTTACCTTATGCTCTGACGGTGGCCATTTTCGGTGGAACAGCAGAATACATTGCCCTTTGGTTTAAAAATAATGGATATGAATCGTATTTTTATTGGTATGTAACCGGATGCATTTTCATTTCACTGCTCGTTTACCTGTTTATGAAGGATACAAAAGCAAGTTCCCGAATAGATGAGGATCTGAAATCCAAAGAAATTATCAATTAACAATTATCAAGGAGGGATTCTCTTACTTGATAATTGTTTGCCTTCAAACTAGTTTTTGAGAAGAATATACCCGTTGAGCGATGTTGCAATAAGCAGCCAAATGAAATAAGGCAGAATCAGTATCGATTTCAATTTCAGGTCAGACCAATAGCGAAACAGGAACACTGCAATCAGGATAGTCAATACACTGATCACAATTAATCCAACTGCTACCTGGTGAAAGTAAAAGAAAACCGGATTCCAAATCACGTTCAGGATCCATTGAATACTGAATAAGGCAATCAATGCTTTCCTGTTTTTCACTTGTCCCAAAGCGAAAGCCATGTAAATTGCGAAGCAAATCATAATGGTTGTCCACGCGGCGCCAAAAACCCAACCTGGCGGAGTCCATGGAGCCTTAATCAAAGATTGATACCATTCGGAAGAAACTCCTTTACTTGTAAAAATCCCCCCAATTGCCAAGGCAGCAAAATTGATAACTAAAAAAAGAACTGTTCTTAAAATCATACTTCTTGAGTTTACATAAATATGCCATGTCAATCTGTTGAAGGTACAAAAAAAGCAAAATACATCCAAGGTCTGCAACCGACTCTTCAACTTCCGGTTCATTCTTATACCAGAATTAATATGCGCTTAACATTCCCATTTTGTTATTTCTGTAATTTTTCGGCATGAAAAAATGCTGTTCTCTCCTAGCAATCATTTTTCTTTCAGTACACTGTACAAAAAGTAAAGTTCCCATTCCAATTGAACCTGTTTCGCCCATTCCTTCAAATTGCCAATTAGCTGATAGTATCTCCTACAGTCAAACCGTTAGTCCGATCCTCAATGCAAACTGCAATTCATGTCACCAATATCCCGGATCGGGAAGTATCAGTCTGGATAGTTATGCGAACGTGACCATTTTTGCACAAAGCGGACAACTTGTTCAATCCATTATCCACGATACAAACTATGTCATCATGCCGCCGCCGCCACACAAAGGACTCGACTCCTGCCAAATCAAAGCGGTCAAATTATGGGTTCTCCAGGGATGTCACGATAATTGATTATCCCTAATCTAACTCATAAAACAACCAATCCGGTTAGTTGATTGTGTGTCTATAGTCCATTTAAAGAATTGTTAAAGACTGCATGAATTGAACTCTCAATGGGAGATTTCCTGTATTATTGCGCACGATATTACACATACACACTCAATTATGATTAAACAACTCATTCTCGGTCTTACACTTACTTTAGGACAACCCATTCTTGCTCAAACCTCTCCGGAACTCAATTCAGCAGAAATCCTGCTTGGAATCAAAAAACTTAATACCGTTGGCTCCGTCCTTTATGTTGCCGCGCATCCTGATGATGAAAACACGCGATTATTAGGTTACCTGGCAAAAGAGAAAAACTTCCGTACCGGATATTTATCGCTTACCCGCGGTGACGGTGGACAAAACCTCATCGGGAAAGAGCAGGGAGAAGCTTTAGGCCTCATCCGCACGCAGGAGTTATTGGCCGCACGAAGAACAGATGGTGCAGAGCAATTTTTCACCCGCGCAAACGATTTCGGTTTTTCGAAGAACCCGGAAGAGACTTTTACCATCTGGAATAAAGACAGTATGCTGGCAGATGTGGTTTTGGCTATCCGCCGATTCAAACCGGACGTGATAATTTGTCGTTTTCCCACCACAGGAGAAGGTGGACACGGCCATCACACAGCCTCTGCTATTTTAGCAATGGAAGCATTTGACCTGGCTGCAGATCCAACCAAATTCCCGGAACAGCTGAAAGAAGTCCAGGTATGGCAAGCGAAACGCATTTTCTGGAACACCTTCAATTTCGGTGGAACAAATACCACTTCTGAAGACCAGATCAAACTCGACGCCGGGACTTATAACCCTCTGTTGGGACTGAATTACGGGGAAGTTGCCGCAAACAGTCGCTCCATGCACAAAAGCCAGGGATTCGGTTCAGCGAAACAGCGCGGAGAAAATATCGAATACTTCAAATTCCTGAAGGGCGAAGCTGCTTCCAAAGATATTTTTGAAGGAGTGAACACTTCCTGGAAACGTCTTCCACTAGCAACAGATTTGGAGAGCTTGATTGCCAATTGTATTTCAACATTCAATCCGCAACATCCCGAACTATCTTTACCCGCGTTGGAAATGATCTATTCCAGACTGCAACAGCTTGATGACAAAGATCCGAATGTACGCTATTGGAAGAATCTCAAATTGGCAGCTTGCCAGGACTTGATCCTACAATGTGCCGGATTGTGGATGGAATCCTACGTCTCGGATTACAGTGCGGTCCCGGGAAATGAAATCAGTATTTCCACCCAGGTCATTGCACGTAATACCGGGAATGTGAAATTGAAATCAGTGACTTTTATCGGACAAACAGATAAGGCCACAAATCTTCAATTGACTGCAAACAAATTGGAAACCATTGACCAAAAAGAAGTTTTGCCGAAAACGACGGGTTATTCCGCTCCTTATTGGTTGGTTGAGCCACACACAGTTGGAATGTATACCGTGAAAAATCCGGCACTGATCGGGAAACCGGAAAATAATGCTGCAAAGAGTGTTGTTTATCACCTGACCATCGATGGAATCGATTTCAATGTAGAACGCGGATTGGTTTTCAAATCAACCGATCCCGTAAAAGGAGAAGTTTACCGACCGTTTGAGGTTTTACCACCGGCAACCATCAACATTTCAGACCAGGTTTTTGTTTTCAGTGCCATTGCTCCAAAAGAAGTTTCATTCGTCGTAAAGGCCAACCAACCGAATGTGAAAGGAACTGTAAAGATAGCTGTTCCTGCAGGCTGGAAAATCGAACTTAAAAACCCGGAGATCAACCTGGAGAAAAAAGGCAGCGAACAAATCGTGAAGGCAATTCTGACCCCGGATAAAACCGGGAAAGACGGAATCCTTCGCGCATCCGTTTCAGTTGATGGGAATGATTACAATAAATCAATCACACGCATTGAATACGACCATATTCCTTACCAATTCATTTTGAGCAATGCTGAGGCGAAAATTGTGTTTTTAGATTTGAAGAAAACAAAAAATAAGATTGCATACATTCCGGGAGCCGGAGACAATGTCGTTGCCTGCCTGACTCAGATCGGTTACGATGTGACTTTATTGACGGATGAATTACTGGCAAAAGAAGATTTGAGTATTTATTCCAGCATTGTAACCGGGGTGCGTGCTTACAACACCAACGACCGCATGCCAATCTACTACGACAAATTGATGGCTTATGTGCATCAAGGCGGAAACCTGATTGTACAATACAATACCAATAACCGTATTGCCCCGATGGAAACGAAAATCGGGCCTTATCCGTTCACGATATCCAGAGACCGTGTGACTGATGACAATGCGAAAGTAGAATTCACCGATCCGAAACATCCCGTCCTGAACATACCGAATGTCATCACGCAAGCCGATTTTGAAGGCTGGGTGCAGGAACGTGGAATTTACTTTGCAACGGAAATGGATTCACACTATGAAACCGTTTTTTCAATGCAGGACCCGAATGAAAAACCCAGCAAAGGAAGTTTGATTATTGCAAAACATGGAAAAGGAAATTTTGTGTATACCGGGTTGGTGTTTTTCCGCGAGTTACCGGCAGGAATTCCGGGTGCTTACCGTTTGTTTGTAAACTTGCTAAGTTTGCCGCAAAACAGATAGCTTGCCACAATAAATATGATCAAGAACTTTAGCCACAACAGATGCACTGATTTTTTTGTGACGCTTACCAGTCGCCACTTTACAAAACTTAGCGAGTCCGGTAGGCGAGCAATAATTTGTGCATTTGTGGGAATATAACATTGGATTATGGAAGAAGAAAACGATCGTAAAAACTGGAACTGGGCGTATGCCGGGGTGATTGGAGCATTGGTGATTCTAATCGTCTTTTTTTACTTTTTTACACAACATTTCTCATGAGCGCAGTTGATTGGATCGTACTTGTCATCACGCTACTCGCTGTAGTTGGTTACGGTTTGTACAAGAGCAAGAGCGAAAAAACCCTGGACGGGTACTTCAAGAGCAGCAATTCCATGAGTTGGATCCTGATCCTGCTTTCCATTATGGGAACACAGGCAAGTGCGATTACCTTTCTTTCAGCTCCCGGGCAGGCTTACACCGATGGAATGCGTTTTGTGCAATACTACTTCGGTTTGCCTTTGGCGATGGTGGTGTTGTGTGTTACTTTTATCCCGATCTACCACAAACTGAAAGTTTTTACTGCTTACGAATACCTGGAACAACGTTTCGACCTAAAAACACGTTCACTGGCTTCTGTCCTATTCCTGGTCCAACGTGCACTTTCCACCGGAATCAGTATTTATGCCCCTTCCATCATCCTGGCTTCCCTTCTTGGTTGGAATATCTATTACACCAACCTCGTAATGGGCGGATTCCTTATCATTTACACCGTAACAGGTGGAACGAAAGCCGTAACCTACACCCAGATGCAGCAATTGATCGTGGTGTTTATCGGGATGTTCCTGGCAGGATACATGGTGGTTCACATGCTTCCTGAAAAAGTAAGCTTCACAGATGCCTTGCATGTTGCCGGTAAAATGGGAAAACTGAATGTGATCGAAACAAAGATTGATGTGACGGATTCCGAATGGTGGAAAGACAAGTACAACATCTGGAGCGGGATCATCGGTGGTTTTTTCCTGGCTCTCTCCTATTTCGGAACGGACCAATCACAGGTAGGTCGATATCTGACAGCTAAGAACACCAAAGAAAGCAGGACCGGGCTATTGATGAATGGTTTGGTGAAAGTACCGATGCAATTCCTGATTCTCTTAGTAGGAAGTTTGGTTTTCGTCTTCTACATGTTCTATCAATCCCCCATTTTCTTTAACCAGAAAGAGGTGGATAAAGTACTGACTTCCGAATACCGGGAAGAGTTCAAGACACTCCAGGTTAAGAATGATTCCCTGAATGCAATCCGACAAATGCAGACAACCAGGTTGGCAGATGCCCTGCATACCAAAGACGCTGTACAAATTGAGACTTTACAAACAAGTTTGCTGCAAATCGAATCTCAAACCAAAGTTGTACGCGAAGAAGCCTTGGCCGTCATGAAAAAAGCCGATAGCACGGCGGATACGAATGACACCAATTACATCTTCCTGTATTTCGTTGTGGAGAATCTTCCCAAAGGTTTGATCGGTTTATTGATCGCCATGATTTTCCTGGCAGCCTGGGGAAGCATTGCCGCTGCTTTGAATTCACTCGCATCCACTACCGTAATTGATTTGTACAAGCGCATGTGGGTGAAAGACAAAACCGAATTGCATTATTACAAAGCATCGAAGTGGTTTACACTCGGCTGGGGACTTTTTGCCATTGCAACGGCGATGTTTGCCAGTAAACTGGGAAGCTTGATCGAAGCAGTGAATGTACTGGGATCCTTATTCTACGGAACCATTTTGGGAATTTTCCTCGTGGCATTCTACTTGAAACGAATCGGTGGGAAAGCCGTTTTCTGGGGAGCCATCATCACGGAACTCCTGGTGATCGGCATTTATGCCATCGATGTAATTTCGTTTTTGTGGTTGAATGTGATCGGCTGTTTGCTGGTATTGATTATTGCGGGGATTATCCAGTTGTTTGTGAAGAAGAAATTGGATGTGCTTTCTTGATTGCTGTTTTTAGTTTTATGTATTTGATTTCACCACTAAAAAGAAATCAGATTCAAATAAGTTTTGGAGAAATTTAGTTGATCGACTCATTCTTTTTTTGCTAAAATTGGTTAAAATCCCAAATGGATTATTATTTTTGCTGTATAGTTCAATACCTAATTACATCACAGACATCTAAATCAAACCAATAACAATCTTTTATCACAATTTTTCTATGAAAAAAATCCTAACTGGATTGGTACTATTAGTAACTTTTCCCACTTTATCACAATCGGATAGCGTTGACTTTTCCATGTCATTTGTTACGAATCCTACATTTACAGCGGGACTTGATGAAGTATCTCAACAAGGGGATGTTTTTCAAGTGAGTGTTTCACTGAATGAGTTGAATTTTATTGGTCAATTGAATCAGAAACAAATCATGAGTGAAACATATGTTCAAAGCGGATTCCCCATTCTCAATTTTCCATATTTAATTCCAACTGCGACTTGTCAAGTAATTTTGGAACGACAGAATATTCAGCAAGCTTATTTACCTTATGTTGAAAAAACTTTTATTACTAACTAAATCAAATCCATCATGAAATCCATATTGCTTTTGCTTACATTTTTAATGAGCTGGTCTAGTTATTCCCAATCAGTTACGACTGTTACGCTCGGTGCATCAGAAGATTCATTTACTGAATCAGGAAATCCAACAGCGGTTAATTATACGGCGCTAACAAATTCCGTTTATGTTGATGGCTCATTAAATAATTACAGGTTGTTTATTAAATTTTCTTTAAGTTCTATTCCTGCAAATTCAGTAATAGTTTCTGCAATCCTAAGATTAACTCCAAATGGTACTGAAAATATCATTGCTACCAACTCAACCGAATTAGTTGTGGATGCTTGCAATACAACTTGGTCACAGACTACTTTGAACCACAATTCCGGAATATCAAATAATGCAATATTACTGAAAGTAGACACTTCAAACTTGGTATCAGGAAAACGTGAATTTAATTTAGTAAGACATGTACAGGCGATGGTTGACGGACGTGTTCCGAATTATGGATGGAGAATTAAACGAAATCCCGAAACAGCTACTACGTTAGTAACTAAATACAGCTCTAAAGACGCTATTTCATCCTTACCGAGACCGCAATTGGAAGTTCGATATTACACCCCTGCCTATGTTTCAGCAGCTACTATTGTACATGCATCCAGTGGTGCTTCGGACGGTTCCATTTCCCCGACCATACTTCTAGGATCTTCTGCTACCCGTTCATACCAATGGTATAACTCAGGTGGAATTATCTCAGGAGCCATAAATCTAAATTTAACGGCCAAACCTTTCGGTTGGTACGGTTTAAAGTCTTGGGGCACTGTTGCTGGAGATACCTTGTTTCAAGCATTTTTGATTGGAAGCAAGTGCGAGATGGTGAATATTTCATTTAATCCTGGACCTAATTATATTGACGATGCGTCTATCACAAATGGTATTATTGGAAGTGGTAATACTGCAACGGATTACAGTCAAAACAACGTAGGTAACAGTACAACGAATTCTGCTGAACAAGTAACTCTTCTTGGCTCATGGTTTAGTATAGCATCCTTGATAAAATTTAAATTATGGGTAGATCCTACCTTAGAGGTAATTGAAGCACAAATGACTTTGTATGGTTCAGGACATAATCCGTCTGAAAGACCAAATGACTCTAAATTAACTCAGGTAGCTGCAAATTGGAAAGAATCTGGCGTTTCTTTCGGTATTAGACCTGCGGTGGGCTCATTGTCTGTCAACTTGCCTAATATGCCTGCCGGAAATGGAAACAGCATTGTGGAGTTGAAAGATTTCTTTAATTCATGGAAGACCAATAATGTAGCTAATTATGGACTAGATTTCAGTTTGCAAAATTATATTAATCCACCGGTTTTAGGAACGACTCAAACGCGACAAATTTACCAGTCATCCGATAATACCAATAAACCCAGTATTGCTTTTAAGGTCAGTTGGGTTCAAAACGGTTGTGATTTTAATTCCTATGCGCGATTTAAAGATGCCTTAGATGCTTCATTTGTGCGGACTATCCAAGGACAATTAAAGATCCAATTTAATGAAGACTATGATCAAAAGGCAGGTCGTTTTACCAAATTGGTCCTTTACGATGCAGCTAACAATTCTATCAAGGCAGGTATTAACAATGACGGAACCCTTATTGGTCCTTTCCTTTTACCCCCGAAATTATTGGAATTCGATTACAATCAGCATGTACTTAATCTTACAACTTACTCATTGGTAGCAGGAAATACTTATATCCTGGAGCTAACTAACAGTGTGGGAGAAAAATCCTATATCAAATTTAAATATTATAATTAATCGCCTGACTTATGTTCATCAATCGCAAAAAATCAGTTTTGAGAAATCTCAGCATATTATTGATCGCAGGGATTATTTCTCAGATATCCGCTCCAGTTGTCTATGCATCGGAGTTGAAAGAACGAACTCATTTAGCTAATCGTTCCCACAAATCCATCAGCACAGGGTTCTTAATGGGGGTATACGCTTCTGTGGGAAAAGCTTATGCAGAACAAAAAAAACGACCGATCATCACTGAACAGCAAGCCTCTCCAGTTTTTCATCAGCCAATTGCTAAATTGCATGTGGACAAAACTCCGGATCTTTCCGAAACAGAATCCGTACTCGAAGTCCAAAAATCATTGGGTGGACCGGGGCAAACAGAATCTTCCGGTTTTTCGTTGAATTCTACCGATGGCTTGGTAGACAAATTCACGGGGGATTTCAATTATTCTATTCCTTTGATGGATGTAGAAGGTTTTCCAGTTGTATTATCTTACAATTCTAACGTTTTTATGAATTCAGAAGCTTCCTGGGTTGGTTTAGGATGGGATTTGAATGCAGGTGCCGTATCTCGCGAAATGCGAGGTATTCCGGATGAATTTAATGGAACAGATTTAATTTCAAAAACAGAATCACAACTTGGAGAGGATTTGGATGGAAATAAGTTAGGAGGTTATGCATCTATCTCTTATGGGTTTGGCGCAGGTGGTGGCGGTGTTCTTTTTACTCCATCTTTACAAGTGACTCTTTTGGGAGGCCATTATACAAGTAACTTACTCGGAAAAGGTTACACACGTGATTTTGGACTCCAGATTCGTTTTAGTTTAAGTACTAGTCAGGAAGAAATTGGAGGATCCCCATCAGAAAAAGGAGGGATTTTCGGATTGAATTTTGGATTGGGCTACAGTAAAGACACAAAGGCAGGTTCCGGTCTTAATACAAGTTTTGGAGCAGAATTGGGTCTTGCCAAAGAAAAGAAAAATGGGGTTGGGTTGAATTTTGGTATCAATTCTCATTCAAGAGAAGGAATCACAGACTGGTCTGCAGGGTATTCTTTAAATTCTTCTTTTTCAGAAAAACTTTCCGGTGCTTTCTCCCATACTTCTACCGCACCTTATGGAACACAAACAACTGTCCCTTCAATATCTTTGGGGAATACCTCCAGCAGTTTCCAGTTCAATTTGGATCTTTTCGCTGGAGTTACTGTGACTGCACTTGGAGTACAAGCAGGATTTCTCGACCAGAAATACAATTACAAAAATGAGGTGGTTTCGAATGGAGAGACTTATCATCAGTCTGCTTTAGGATATCTTCATTCCGGCAAACGTGGTAACTTTGATGCTGGCTCATTAGTTATGATGGATTATCAGCGTACGAATGACAATGAGTATTCTCAAGAAATGAAGCATTTGCCCGGTTCTTTTCAAACCTTTGATTTATTCTATTATAATTCGCCTACACAAAATGGTTCTTTCCGTGCAAACAGAACCGATTTCGGAACTTATTTTGATCCTTTAGTAACATCCCAACATAACAGCCTTCAAGACTCAAAGCTATCCGATTTTTATGACAACATGCCGGACTTATTGGCTGATATACTCGGATCAATCCTTTCACCGGATGTTGTGAATTTAGGACTTGGAGTTTTGATCAAAAACGGAGTGCCCCGGTTACAAATTAGCTTAGGACTTGGAAAACAAGAAAAGGATACTGAGTATAATACTACATGGGATCACGGATCTAATGATGCATATTTATATTTTAATCATGAAGCAAATGGAAATAATTTCGACAAAACAACTTATTTCAAAAATTTAGGTGAGAATACACCTACCGAAATGGGAGCTTGGAATTACATGGGGGGAGACAACCTCTCTTCGTTTTTGGTTGATGAGGTGAATAAAGAAATTAAAATTGGAAATACCTTAAATGGTGTTGCAAAATTCACTACCGTTTTAAACGCTCAAAATCAAAAACCAATTAGAGCAACTTCCATAACACCTATTATTGCTCAAGATATCAGCACAATAGCTATTCAGAATTATCAAAATGTTTACAATCCAACTGTAACTGGAGTTTCCCGAGTTGGCGGAATTCGTAAAAGCAACCATATTTCATCTGTCGAAATTGTGGATGAAAATGGGGTCAAAAATGTGTATGGGGTCCCTGCTTACAACAAATCCACTTCCAATGTCTCCTTTTCCTCAGGAGGTCTTTCTAATACAGGAGCTCTGCTTGAATACAATCCAAGTGGTCTTTATGCAGACAACTCTACTGGAAACACTAGGGGAAGATCTAATTACTATAACAAAACAGAAGTACCTGCATATGCTCATTCATTTCTTTTGACCCAAGTTTTAGGACCTGATTATGTTGATAGAACCAGTGATGGTCCATCGTTGGACGATGTTGGGGCTTACCATAAAATCAATTATACAAAGATTACCGATAGTTATAAGTGGAGACTCCCAATCAGCGGACTTTCCAGCTCTGCTCCCAAAGCATACAATAACCCTGGTTTTTTAGGCACTAATCTGGACGATATCGGAACTTATACACAAGGTGAAAAAGAATTGTGGTACACGCACAGCATCGAAGGTAAAAATCTGATTGCCGTATTTATTTTAAGTGATCGTAAAGACGGGCATCAGGCAGATGAAAATGGGTTTATCTATCCATCAAATTCAAACCTCAAAAAACTTCAAAAGTTAGACTCTATAATCTTGTACAACAGGTATGATTATTATACAAATGGTACATCGGCAAAACCCTTACAGAAAGTTGCATTTGAATATGAATACTCATTGTGCAAAAACTTCGCTGGAAATAATGAGACATATGGGGGTGTAGCAGCTGAATCCGGAAAATTAACACTGAAAAGTATCCGTGTTATGGGAGGTAAATCACTTGAATCCGGTCTGAGTAGTTATGAATTTAATTATTCGGAATCGAATCCTGAATTCAGCTATCAAAATATTGATGGCTGGGGTTGTTATCAGGAAAACGACAGTCAACTTCCGAATGATATTTATCCTTACACGCACAATAAACTTACAAGTACCTTGGCCCAAAAGGCGCTGGAACGGGGTTCAGCCTGGAAACTTTCAACCATTCATCTACCTACCGGAGGTGAGCTAGGAGTGGTTTATAACAGTGATCATTATTCCTATGTTCAGCACAAGCGGGCTATGAGACATGTTACACTTCAGGGAATGATGACCGAACAGGAATTATATCCCATACTTGGTTCAACATGGGACGGTTCTACCGGAATGTCTGATGAATTTTTATCGAATTTGGGAAATATTACTTTATATCGAAATGTACTGATTTTTAAATTAGATCAGGATCTTGGGAATACACTTACTCCGTCAGAAGCCAACGATGCTATCCGAAATATGTATTTCAGAGACCCTTACAATGGAGGAATCTTACAGGATCTTTTCATTAAAGCTCAAGTAGAGATCAAACCCGGAGTTCAAGAATTAGTACCAATGATTTTACCACTGGATGACCAAAGTGTGGTATTCGGTGCGATGCCTGTTGCCCCGGATGGAAGTAGAAATTATGGATACGCCATTCTAAGACTACTCGATATTTCAGAGATGGAATCCCATGATAAGCGCGCAAAAAAATGGGCGAAACATGGAAGCTTAATTCACCCTATTCAGCGGGTTGCATTGGATTATGCACGACAAAATCTACCCGACAAAATTTATGGTGCATGCGCAACCTGCGACTCAGATATCGACGAAGACATTGACAAACGTGTCCTTTTTGGGACTTTGATCTATAAGTATATGATCGAAGACGCTCATTATGCCGCGAAATTAATTCCTTCCAAGTCCTTGATCAAATTATATGAACCGGATAATGTGAAATACGGTGGTAATGCATGTGTCACTAACATTACCTATTCTGATAATTGGGATGCAATCTCCGGAGAATACAAATCTACCTATACCTGGGATTATTCTTATGGAGACCCTAGAATCGGAAGTAATGGAGTTGCAGCATTTGAACCATTGCAGATCTATGATGAAAATGTGCATTATGGTTGGGATACTTATGTAAACATCAAAGAAAAGTTTGTCGATGAAACAAAATTCCATGCATTGCCGATCTTCAGACCGCTTTACCCGAATGCAAATGTTGGATACAGTGAGGTTCAGGTGACATTTAATGGCGCTGCCGATAGAGGGAAATCAATTTCGAAATATCATACTTATAAGGAACTGGAATACCGAACGAATGAGCATTCCACCACGGTTGGAGCTGAAGATGGGGGACATAAAACAGTGTATTCCAATAAACGTTCGATTACTAAATTCCTTGGAGCGAAAGGATTGGATTTTTATGGTTTTACCGAAGGTTTTCATTTGGTTACGAATGACTTTCATGGAAAACCGATTGAATATACTACTCAGGACGGTGATGGTCATACCCAAATGTCTACCAAATATACCTACTACGGTAAATTTGAAACAATCCCGATGTTGGATCGAAAAGGAACCCTAAAAAATTATCCGGTAGCTATGGAATACGATATCCATACAGAACAACGTGCAGTAGAGGATTTTTCGCGCTTTCATATCGGAGGCTTAGGAATTGGGATCACATTTGCTCCCCCTTACTTGTTTTTCTCTCCATATTATACCTGGAATAATAGCGACCGTGCTTTCTATTCTTATACTCTGGTGAAACACATGAACTATTATGCACGTGTGAAAAGTATTGAAACAACTTATATCAACTCGCACAATACGGCTGAGAACCTGATTTATGACAAATACTCCGGAGCAACTTTAGCAAGTAGTTTACAAGATGAATTCAATGATAAATTATATCAATTTTCATATCCGGCACACTGGTATCATTCCGGCTTAAGAGAGATTCAGAATAATACTACAACTACAAGTTATACGGGTACCATGTCAGGGAATACCTTTACGATAGTAAGTGGCGATTTAGAAGAACTATTTGCTGCCGGTGATAAAGTATTATTGACCAATACCAGTACCAATGTAACTAATTCGGCTTTCGTAATGTCTACAGGTCAATTAAGCTTGAAGTTAATTAACGATCCCGGAACTGCAGTTTCACTAAGTGGATCTTATTCCATTATACTTATCAGCACAAATAGATCCAACAGATTGGGAGAAACTATGCAGAATGCGGTTACCAAAAAAGCTATTTCTGTTACTCCAACTGCAGAGAATTCATTTGTCTTCCCGGTTTCCGAAATTATTTCCGCTGCTGCAATAACTTACAGAGACAAACACAATATGCGTTGTGGAACTCCGCCCGGAGATAAAGAAGGGAACAATCAGGTGGCACTAAACTCAACTATTAATCCATTCAAGTATGGAGTTGTTGGCGACTTGGTACTGGATGCACAATTGTCCTGGCAAAGTGAACGCCTGAATAATACCCATCCTCACGGAATTCGTTTTGATGGCACCTATGTAAGTTACACACCTTATTACAGCTTAGATGGAAGTACATTTAAATGGAAACCAATAGCATCATTAGGCAACTGGCGACGCTTGGGTGAAAGTCGTTTATACAATGAATACGGGATTCCCCAGGAAGGTGTAGATCAATTGAACATTCCCTCTGCAGTGGTATACGGCTATAGCAATAAACTGGAATTAATGCCTGTAGCACAAGCGGTTAACGCCCACAAACAAGATATTGGTTTTGATGGATTTGAAGATTATGGATATTATGCAACCGGCGTGATTCCAACCTTTGATGTAACAAACTATCACTTCAGCTTTATGGGGGCAGTGAATGCAAATATCACTCAAAGTACGGAACAAAAACACAGTGGTCTGTATTCATTGAAAGTGAACCAGGGTGCAAATGCTCAATTGAGCAGAACTGTCACAACTGAATGCAGTACTCAACCCAATGGTGTCACTACAGGAGATATTTTCGTGGTAAATTCATGTGTTTGTATTCCTCCGTTTAAACCTACTTCAGGAAAAGACTACATCGTTGGAGGATGGATCAAAAAGGGAACTTCTACTGCTGAAATTAGTGTTAGTGTTACTGGCGGAGGACCGGCAATCAATGCAGTAATGATAACCGGGAAAGAAATTGATGGATGGGTCCGTGTAGAATCCCTGCCATTCACTATTCAAGCGGGATACACAACCATTGCCATCACATTGACCAATACCGGAAACTCACCGGTTTACTTTGACGATATTCGGGTACATCCGTTCCTTGCAGGAATGACCACCGTAGTTTACGATCCTGTAACCCTATTGCCACTAGCTACCCATGACGGGTACAACTATACCACGTTCTACAATTATGACGAAAACCTGGAACTGGTGCGTGTAAAAGTGGAAACGGAAGAAGGTATCAAAACTGTCATGGAAAGTGAACAAGGCGGAAAATTAAAGTTCAAAGACTAACCTAATCATCTGATCATCATGAAAATGCGTTTATTTATCATATTAGCAACTTTCCTTTCTGCATGCTTCGGGTTTGCAGGGCAGGAAAACTACGTCAATCGTTTGGAAGGAAATTCACTTGCAGTCAATGCAACATATAACACATACGATTCTCACTACTGGGACATGCTTGGTAATTCAAATTGGCCCACCCTATTTACGAATCAGAAGGTTTCCAACTATGTACGCCTCGGAATAAGACCGGATTTTGTTCAACTCAATTCGTCCGCTTATACAATTAATGTCCAGGTTCAGATAGATTATCAGACTTGGGGATCCAGTGGTTCTTATAGTATAGGGACCCCTATTATCCAGACACTTACGGTAATTCATGATCCCAATGGGAATACAGTTATCAATGACCTGAATACGATTACTTTTTCCAATGCTCATTTCGTGAAAGTAAAAATAATAGCTATTACAGGGACTGGTGCGTTCAATAAGGAATATGTATATCTGGAAACGGGTATCGACGTAGAACGGTATTACCCTTTTAACAATCAAACGGTTGTATCATCGGCCATTGTTGCACGAGCGACAAATGATCCGATCGCTCCGAATGACCTGGATATTACCTGGACTCCCGTTCCTGGAGCGGAGTTTTATGAGATTGAGTATGTCCATATTAATAAATATACCTTGGTGAACGGGACATACACTGCGGCAAATCTATTGAATTACAATTTCTACCTGAATTCAACCCGGGTGGATGTAACAAATACTTTTTACCGACTTCCAAAGATCTATAACAAGGGATATTTTCTCTACCGGATCCGGGCAATCGGGAAAAAAGGAACCAATTTCAGCGAACGAGACAATGGTGTATGGAATGTTGCCGAAAGTGGAACAGTCAGTACCTTGATGGCTTCCTATCCAAACAATTTTCTTAATATAGATACGGAATATGATCCTCAAATGAACTGGAGCCACCAGGTTACCTTTACAGAAGGAAGTAAACGGATAGAAGGTGTTTCATTCAGCGACGGATTGGGAAGAGGTCGCCAGCAAATAGGCCTGAATCCTGAAAACCGACAAGTAATCGTTTCAAATGTTTACTACGATGAATTGGGGCGTCCGGCGGTTTCAGATATGCCTACACCCGTTTCAGGTGATTATCTGCACCATTTTAAAGATTTCAATTTAGCTGACATCCTGATTGGCGGGATTTACCCGAGTTATCAATCCCAATATTTTGACTTAGTTCAGGGAAGCTGCCCGTCCATCTCTCGCGGTTTTTCAACCACTTCCGGAGCCGGAAAATATTATTCAACTTCCAATACAAGTCAGGACGGAGCAAATGGGATGATCCCAAATGCAGAAACTTTTCCATTTTCCCGTGTTACTTACCAGAATGATTTCACAGGTCGTTTAAACAAAGTAGGAGCAGCGGGTCCTGACCTTAAAATGGGAAGCGGTAAAGAGACACAATACATCTATGAAGCAGCAACCCAGCCAGAGTTAAATGCTCTTTTCGGAGTGGAAGTCGGAGATTATCAACATTATGAGAAATTAATTACAGTAGATCCAAATGGACAAGTTTACGTCCAATATATGGACATGGCGGGTCGCGTAATTGCTTCTTATATGGCGGGAGACAGCCCAACGAATGTAACCCCTGTAGAAGATAATACTATCGTTCAGAATATTATTCCTTTATTATCTCCCGGAGATCATCAGGATGGAGATTTAGCTATCCCATCCGCAGAAGTATTTATTCCTAAGTTTATTGAAAGTCCTGGAGATTATACTTTCACCTACGGCTTCACGCCGGCTGAATACCATAGCACGTGTTTGCCAACGGAAATATGTTTTGATTGTGTTTATGACCTGGAATTGAAAATCCTGGACGAATGTTCCAATATCGTATACGAAAATACGGTTACCGTAAATGGAGAAACATTTGATGCCGTTTGTAATGGAGGAGATTTTCCTGATCTGACTGTTGCCTTAGAGTTGACAAAACAGACCTACCGAATTTCAAAGAAACTGAGTGTGAATCAAGCTTCCATTGACGAATACTGGTGTTTGTATTTGGAAAACAATACCTGTCTTAGTCCTTTAAACAGCATTTTTAATAATTATTATACCAATCAACCTTTCAGCAATTGTGAACCGGTTGTTATAGACCTGGACGAAGAACAAGCCGGACCTTGCGATGGATACCGTGAAGCCATGCTTTCTGATCTGAGACCTGGAGGGCAGTATGCCAAATACACACTTACCTTGGGAACTTATTCTTCCACGGAACCATGGTCAATTTTGACTGCATATGGAACGAATGCTTATCCATCAACAATCGATTGGCAACATCCGCCCTCCCCTTATCTGGATGAGAATGGTGTGAATGTGACAACAAGCGTTACATCCCAGGGATTGGGTTATTTCATTAACAACTTCAGACCGGAATGGGCAGAACTATTCTTACCCTCGCACCCGGAGTATTGTCATTTACAATATTGCTTGGCAAATGGTGCATCGCAATCATACGATGCGGCCATGATGGATATTATTGAATACGACGTGGCAATCACAGGTAATTATTTTGAACCACTGACTGAAGTCACCAATATCAATGGCCTTGCCCGTTCAACTTGTAAGACTTTTCAAACCGATTTAGAGAATCATACCGGAACCTACGACCCTTTCTTTTCAAATCCAGCGAATTCAACTTATGCAACAGCTATGAATTCCGCTGTACAGAATTACATTACGATTGAAGGAGCTCCATGGGGAGGTTCTGACATGAATCTTTCCTTATGGCAATATGTTATTTATCTCGCAAATCATTGCAGTCCTACAGAAAGCCCTCTTTCATGCATTGATAAATGTGATGATTGTAATAAGGATCAAATCTGGCTCACTTTCCGCGATTTATACCTGGAATTAAAAAGCAAATACGTTTTAATGGCCCAAGAAGCCTATGCTCATGCTAATTGCCCTGCAAGCGCCTGTATCGGTGTGAATCCGACCACTTGTTCAGGGAATAATGCATTACTTGCAGGGAAAGTTCCCAACTTTGTAAATACATTGATGTATAGCCCTATTATTGGAGCGAGCAGTCCTTTGACCGTATATACACAAATGGTTCAGGATAACTGTCAATCTTCGTGTGAAGACTTTGCAGACCAATGGATTGTAGATCTAAGTGGCTGCAATATTACAAGTCTATCCCCAACCAACCAGGCAAGTTTGCGTCAGGATCTGATCGACCTGTGTATGGAAGGATGTACGAATACGCATCCGATGGGCTCCAGCACAGCTCCTTCCGGATCTACCTATGTCACCATTAATGATGTCCTGGCACATTACTTGGGAAGTGGTTTTGAAAATTCTTTGTGTACAGACTTGTTGATTTCTGAACCAGGTCCTTATGAGGAACTTCTTCCCGGATCCGAAACGGTTGTATCAACTTCTTTGGATACCTGCGGATGTAATTACTATTTCGATCAGTCTCGTGACTACCAATATGCAATCGCACATGGTACCGTTCCTGCGGATGTCGATAACCTGGAAGAATGGATCTCGCATTTTACGGGAGAATTAATCGAAGACGTAGACCAAATCCTGTGTGAGTGTTCCAAATACATAGAGGAGAACGTATGGGATCCAGGAGCAAATGCTGCTTTGATAGCATCGGACTTGGAAATCCCTGCAAATATTTCATGTGACAAAGGTGTGAACTGCATCGATTGTTCACAACTGGATGCAGGAATTACTGTTTTGATTGCTCAATTGAGCGATGTGAATGACCTGGAGGAGCTCCAGCAGACCCAAACTTATCAAACCATATTAACGAACTATTTCAACAGGACTTACGGCTTCAAGCTGATGGCTTATGACTACATGGATTTCATCAGCCGCTGCCATGCCACATCAGATAACCCATATTGCACAGATAATCCATTGCTGAGTGAATGGATGCTTCAAATGAGCTTATTGGCCATGCGCGGTCAGTTGACAACATCCATTAGTAACCTGGACCTGACTACACAAAATATTGTCTACAAACAAGGAGAACTAAAGGATCACGGTCAGGGAAACATCCTGAATTCCAGCCTAAGCGGAAACACCTTGACCCTTTCTTATACGGGAACAGGGTACACATCATGCAATTATCAGTTAACACTTCCTCCCGCTGCCACTTTCGGCTTTGAAGACATCGTTTACTTTGAAAATTTCGAGGTTCCTGAAACAGGTTGCGGAGAGCATACGGATTTTATCTGTACTGTTGCCTACTATGAATGTGGAGTCAAAAAATATGCAGACCTGGAAGCAACTTCCACTTGCCTGGTTGCTGAAACTTGTATCTGTGACCCGTCGAACCAAACGCTCTGTTATGATCCATTTGCAGTACCTTACGTGGCTTGTTTTCAACCCGAATTGAACCAACTGATCACCATGGCATTTTCGGATTACGATCAAACAATTCTGGAAGCTTATGCCGAGTTTACCGAAAGTTATAAAACAACTTGTGCTGCCGCCTTCCAAACGGAACATATGTCTTTGACAGGTGGATTTACACAGTATCAATACACCTTGTTCTATTACGATCAAGCAGGAAACCTGGCTCGTACCGTTGCTCCCGAGGGAGTACATAAATTGCCTGAAGCAAACAGTGGTTTGGTTAATACAGCACGTGATGCGGTAATCAGTTCCGGTTCTTATCCGACCGTTACAGCAAGTATCAAACCTGCACATGATTATGTAACCACTTACAATTACAATTCTTACAACCAGTTGGTGAGTACAACCAATCCGGACCAGCGACAAGATGCAAACGTGAATTTACTTGGAGCTACCAACTTTTGGTATGACCGTTACGGACGTTTGATCCTTTCACAAAATCCGGCACAAGCTGCGGTGAATAAATATTCCTATGTGCTTTTTGACCCACAAGGTCGTCCGGTACAGAGTGGGCAAACGGTGAAGGCTTCACCACCAGCTGATGACGCTACCTTATTGAAGGCGACCGATTACGGTGCTGCCTTCAAAATCTGGGTGGAAGCCGGAACGCGTACCGAGGTAACAGTAACACAATACGACATAGCACTAAGTGCACCGATTGTGGCAAAATTTGCAACGGGAACTCAGGATAACCTGCGTCTGCGTGTAGCAAGTGTTCTCTATTTCTCCAGTGTTTCGGGAACTACCAATTGGAAAAGTGATTACGAAACGGCTATTCACTACTCTTACGATATTCACGGAAACGTGAAGGAGCAGATCCAGGATGTACCGATGCTTGCAGTGGTAGGACAAACCAATAAATCAACTCAGTACGAATACGAACTGGTCAGTGGAAATGTGAACAAGGTGGTTTACCAGAAAGATAAGGCAGACCAGATCACGCATACCTATAAATACGACAAACTGAACCGCCTGCGGGAAGCCGCTTCGTCGACGGACAAAGTGCATTACGACCGACATGCAAAATACTATTATTACGATTACGGACCGATGGCACGCGTGGAATTGGGTCAAAACAAGGTACAGTCCATGGATTATGTTTATACGATCAATGGTTGGCTCAAAGGAATGAATTCCTCTACCCTGGACAATACACGTGATGTTGGAAAAGATGGCGGATTCGGGTATTTCAGTGCCAACAATCAGGAGCACATCGAAAATGCGATCGATGTTTCTTCTTATACACTCGGTTACTACGGGAATGACTATAAATCCATTGCAACCGGAACTGGCTTTGAGGCTGATTATTCCACCGGAAGTTTCGGCACAGGCTCGCCGGGCTTATACAATGGGAATATCCGGAGTTTAGTCACTTCTATTGTGGGAATGACGACTATGGGAAGTGCCTACAAGTATGACCAGTTGAACCGCTTGCTGAGTATGGATGCCTACTACAATACGAGTGGTTTGGCTAACAGCAACAATTGGACTGCCGGAACCATTTCAACCGATTATAAAAGCACCTATTCCTACGACCGCAACGGAAACCTGAAAACACTTATCAGGAACGGTCCATCTTCCCAGTTGTCTATGGACTATCTCACTTATTCCGGTTATTCGGGAGCTGGCGGGATTCCATGGAACCGCTTGAGTTTTGTAACGGATGCCGTTACTACTTCGGCTTTGGATGATATCAAGAACGGGCAAGCTTCCGGAAACTACGGTTACGATGCCCTTGGGCAGCTTACTTCCGATGCAGCCGAAGGTATTTCATTTATTACCTGGCGTTCGGGAGATAAGAAAGTACAAATGATTGAGCGTTCCATTGCTAAACCGAATGCTTCACAAATGGAATTCATTTATAATCCATTCGGGCAACGCGTACTGAAGATCGAGAAACCACGGATTTCCAATGTAATTCAGCCAAGCAATACATGGAAATACAGCTATTACAGCTACGATGCCAACGGACAGGTGCTGGCAGTTTATGATTTAATTTTGGGAACAACCACCCAAAAAGCCGACCTGAACGAACTGCATTTGTACGGGGCATCCCGTTTGGGAATGATCGAACACCCGGTTTCCTTGTGGAATAATGGAGCTGTAAGCTACACTCCTGCAAATCCGGCAGTGCATAAGAGCGGTGAAATGCGTTATGAGATTGCCAATTATTTGGGGAATGTGAATGCGGTAATAAACGACCGAAAAACAGCACGAAGTGGCACCAGCTTTTTACAAAGCACGTTCAATTCGGGAGTAGATAGTTGGACAGGTACCAATGCAAGTGTGGGAATTACGGGCGGATATTTGCGGATTACCCCAACTACGACAGCCAATAGTGCCAGCAAAACCTTTACAACCACGATCGGCAAACGATACATCTTACGGATCAGGCCGGATCGCGGAAGTGGCCCAGACCTGAAGGTCACAATTGCAGGTGTTTCTACAACCCTTCTGAATACTCAGCAAAACACGATTTCGTTTACCCCGACCTCAGGAACAAGTACAACGATAACCGTTTCACAAGTGAGCGCAAGCACTATTCAGTACTATTTGGATCATGTTGAATTGGCTGAAGACCATATCTACGAGGCCACACTGAAAATGAGCAGTGACTACTACCCTTTTGGGATGGAAATGCCGGACAGACATACCAACGAAGGAGCATATCGTTTTGGATACAACGGCATGGAACTGGACAACGAGACTAAGGGCAATGGAAATTCCTATACAACTGAGTTCCGCCAATACGACCCAAGATTGGGGCGCTGGTTGAGTTTGGATCCGATGATGGCACAGTTTCCTTGGATGAGTCCGTATGTGGCGTTTGACAATAACCCAATCCTATATATAGATCCTTATGGTTTAGAGAGTGTTAATCCTGAAGGTGAAGAACCTTACAGTGGCTCGGAATGCGATGACGGAAGAGTTGTTAGTGGAGAAATAGGTTCCAACAACCCTCCATCTAGTGGAGTTTATGAAATAAAATCTGGAGATAATTTTTGGGATTTAGAAAATAGATGGGGTATGCGTCATGGCTCATTGCAACAGTTAAATGAAAAAGCAGATCCCAAAAAATTACAAGCTGGTCAATTTATTTACACTGATGCGATTGTTAAGAATAATCATATTCAGGAAGTGAATGAGTTCCTCGTTGCTCTTGGAAATAGCTTTGAAAATGATATGCTTGAAGATATAAATCATGCAGAAATTGAAGCTATTTATATGAAAAACATGAAGAGTTTCGAGCGATTAAGAGCACACTACGAATCTGGTAGAGAATATCAAGAATTTTTAGACAAATCTCAAAATACAATTGAGACGTTAATGTTACTCGGAATACTTAAAAAGGGTATTTTTAAATATGGTCCCAATGCATTTAAATATATTGCAACTAGATTTAAAGGTAAAGCCGTCTCGTTTACTCTCGAATCAGTATTACAATCTGCAAACAAACTTAAAGGTAAAACTTCTAGAGCTGTGCAATCGATTTCGAAAAAAGTGGGTAGAGGGGATGCTGCGTATACTGGATTAAAACCCAACAAAGCTACCGCAGAAAAGATAATAGCAGAAGTTATAAATTCAAAAAATCAAATTGTTCAGCGTACACGGAACCAACAAGGAACAGCAGTTGTAGATATATTTGATGTTGATACCGGTCGAGGAATTCGTTTGATCGAGGAAACGGGGGATTTTGATACATTTATAAATTATAATCCATGAAAAAGAGTTTAGAATACATGCTTTTTGATAAAAGCAAATTTCTTCAAAAGAAAATAGTAGGAATTGGAAAAGTATTTTTTGAATTGGTAGAAATGAATAATGAAATTGAAGTTCTAACCTCAGATGGTATTCTTAAAATCGACTTTGAAGATGGCTATTCACTGATTTTATCTGCATATACCGAAAAGTTTACATTGTATTATGAATTAATTGACTCAGATTCATTCGATAGAAATGATTTAATTGATATTGGTACGATTCCATTTATAAAGAGAATAATTTATTTAAATGTAATAGATATAAAACTGAATTATTTAAATTCAGATGTTCCCTTCGGCATTACTTTCGAAATGGAAAATAATGTTGTTTTTAGTGTAAAATACATCTCAGAGAATGAATATACTTTTGATTCAATAGTTATTGAGTAATCTATGAAAAATAATAAAAGTAAAACAAATGAAGACGATTTATTAGATGCTGGATTGTCTAGAAACAAAAAAAATATTGATTCCTATAATTTCGTAGATAAGATTCTGTTCCCTATAATAGGATTCATATGCATTACCGTTATTATAGTGCACAAAATGTTGAGATAAGTGGTAATGTTTCAGGGTTACGTCCAAGTAATTCTTAGAAGAATCAGCTTTGGCTGATGAAGACGAAGATAGCCTGTAAGGCGTTATCTGAGGTACGGTTACGAATATTCGTAATCATTTAAAAATAAAAGGCAGTGTTCTCAACCTGCACCTGAGCAATTTTTAGAATGATAAATCATTGAAAACCAACTCCTATTTGCGGGTTGGTTTTTCTTTTGGATGGATATTGGGTAATGTAAAAGCGGAAACAAATCAAATTAGGTATCTAAAAGGCTGTATTTACGTATCAAGTGTACTCAACTTGCACCTAATGAAATGTAGATATTGTTCAGAAGTTTGTATTAAGAAAGGGAAAGTCGGTAATCATCAACGCTACAAGTGCACTATTTGTAATAGGTACCAACAAGAAAGCTATACATACAATTCACATTTGGTAAAAGATTTTGAAATTGCAAATCTTGTAAAAGAAGGTGTGGGTATCAGGAGTACTGGTAGGTTACTACAAATTTCCAATTCAACAGTAATCAGGCGTATATTGAGAATAGCTAAAAAGTTGAAGAGAAAAAACACCCTCCTATTCGGACAAATCTACCAAGTTGATGAATTGTTCACTTACATTGGAAACAAGAATAATCGTGTGTGCATTGCCTATTCTTTAAATCCCGTAACTGGAGAAGTTATTGATTTGGTTGTTGGGAAAAGGAATAAAACTAATTTGATGAAAGTCATTTCAACATTAATCCTGTCACATGCCAAACAAATTGTAACGGATAAGCTGAATATTTATAAGAAACTGATCCCAAAAGAAATCCACTCAACAAAGAACCGGGGTATTAATCACATTGAACGTCAAAACCTGAATTTGAGAACGCATCTGAAACGCCTGAACCGAAGAACGATTTGTTACTCCAAATCGGAAGCGATGCTTTTTGCAGTGGTAAAGATCTATTTTTGGGAATAATTTTATTTGGTATGAAAAGAAGTGATTTTATTGTAGCGATTTTATTATTAATTGTTTCTTGCACTTCTAAGAAAGAAGTAATGAGAAGAAAACCGGAACAAACAAGAACAACTTTTAATGAGACTTACTCAAAGAATGATTTAATTGGAGATTGGGTGTTCTTTCATGCAGAATTTGTTAAAGGCAATAAATCTGATAGAAACCCACTAATTTCAAAGAAAAACTTTGTTGAAAATGACTCTTTGATTGTATCTTTAAAAGTCGGTGGAGGGTTAAAAATAAATGACATTGAGACAGGTTCATGGAACCTTAAAAACGATTCTTTGTTGTTGAAAGGCAATAGAGAATTCAGAGATTTTCCTTTGTTTTTGGATACAAAGTATGAAGTCCATAAAGGTAATTTCTCTAAGAGTTGGTATTTCTACTGTACATTTTACTCAAATGATCGAAAAATACATCATACTGTAAAGTATAGAGCAAGAAAAAGAGGAAAATAAGTACTTTGACAGATTTCTCCATAAAAATGAATAGCGGTTTGGAAGTTCCTAAGCTCCTTTTCACCGCTTCAATGTTGGAACAAAACATTGATATTTTTATTGAGCAGGAATATTTAAATTGAAAGGACAGTGTTTCACCTGGAAATAATGTTCAAGACTTGACGGTAAATTATCTTATCCGTCAAAATCAGTTATCCAAATTTCGAACGGATACAACCGGAGATCCCATCAAAGTGTTTATCTGCTTGAAGCCCGGACCCAACTCTTTTTTATCTAAGTTTCATTTTTCCTATATTTGTATTCTTTTATCACAGAAACCTTCGCATGCCAAAATTGATATTCCTTTTATTTTTAATCCCTGGATTTTACATTCCTGTATTTGCCCAGAAAAATTCCAAAGCAAATCTCCACTGGGTTGAATTCAGAAAGAATGATTATCAAATAAAATATCCGGATACCTGGACATTGGATAGCACAGGTAAAACACCGGCAGATATTATCATCTCAAGTCCCTTAGACTCCCCGGAAGATCAGTTTAAAGAAAATTTAAACTTCATGGTCCAGGATTTAAGCGGTTTGAACTTCGATTTGGACAACTTCACAGCTCTCTCTTTACAACAAGTACAAAACTACCTGCAAGATAGTGAACTTATCGAGAGTGAGCGAATGAAAAAAAGTGAGCTGGAATGTCAGCATTTGATTTATACTGCTAAAAGAGGAAAGATTACACTGCGATTCGAGCAGTATTTTTGGATCATCAATGAAAAGGCTTATATCTTATCTTTTACCGGTGAATCAGATCAGTTTGAGTTGTATAAAGATACCAGTGAATTCATCCTGGAAAGCTTCGTAATCAAATAATACAAGTTCCTATTTCTATATCGTTCCGGAAATCCGGTGCACAAAAAAATCCTTCCGCCAAAGCAGAAGGACTTCCTTTTATCTAGATAAAGATTACTTATTATCCGCCAATAGTTTTTCTCTCTCCTGCTGACCCGAGTTGGGTTGATATTAGTGGTGCTCCAGATGTAAAAAGAACCCAAATTAGTGTAAATGAAGATCTTACTTTAGCTGTGGTACAGCACATACCAAGACTTACGTGGACCAGGAATTATCGAAAAAGTATATCGTGAATTTTCATGATTATTCGATTATTAACCGCTGGGGATTCATTCCACTTAAGGTGAATCCGGTTGTAACTGATTCCCTTCTTTTCAAAGTAGAGTTCCAAGGTTTGATCCCTTCGCATCCTTAATTTATTAAGCTGAGACATTGTTGTCCCCATATCTTCAGGCAATATCAATTCAACGGTTATAAATGGATTCGCTTTCAAATAGTCTACCACTTTGTTAAGTGTCAGCGAATCATTCAGTTTCCATTCATCTTTTTTAAACCCTTTAAAATTCAGAACAATAGAATCTCCTCTTTGCGGAACAAGTGACAACTTCTGATTACTATCAAAAGAAAAAGAACCTTTTTTGATTGAATCATAATTC
This sequence comes from uncultured Fluviicola sp., assembly GCA_965650135.1. GTDB lineage: Bacteria > Bacteroidota > Bacteroidia > Flavobacteriales_D > Crocinitomicaceae > Fluviicola. Next base: position 114,833 of record CBFGNC010000004.1, on the reverse strand, counting down.
TCCGGTATTTCAATCAAAAATACATCGTCGATATCGATATAAGCATGCTTAATTCCTCCTGCCGTGTGTTTATATTTTGAAGCTTCAGGATTTGCCTTGGTTGTATTTGGGATGTTTATTCTTCTTCTTAAATTTCCAAGGACTACATATTTTTCATTCCCTTTTGCCTGATAAACAGATGAAATGAATTTCCACTGATCAGAAATCGAGTCTGCCGGAATCTTATTCAGGGATTTATGAACTGCAAAACGGTTAAAAAACCATTTTTCAAACTGCTTTTTCCTGGAAAATCCAAACGAATAATCACTGCTTTTGTAATTTGAAACAGTCCCAAACCTGAGATAAGCTCCAATTAGATATTCCTTACCCTTTTTCAGGGGATTGATCAACTCTCCCTGAAGGATTTCCGAGTAATTAATAATTCCGGGCTCGCTCACTATTGCTCCCAGATAATTGTCACCATGGAAAGGTTTCATTATAATAGAATCTGCAATCACGCAATTCATATTTCGTGTACTAAACAAATCAATTGTTGCATTGTTTGCTTCCCACCAATGCATTTCTTCACCAATTAAGGAGCCATTACTGTTAAACAACAAGGGTATAACATTTACTTTCTCAAAACTTGGATTGATTACGAAATTTTGGGTATATCCGTAAAAAGGCAGACAACTGACAATCAGAAGGCGTTTGATCATAAATCAAATTTACAAAAAAGCCCTTCTACCGAAGTAGAAAGGCCATAACTTTTGTACCAATAGGAACAACTACTTATTTTCTGCCAATAGTTTCTCGCCTAGTGCTACATAATCATCATTCTTAGCATCTTTTGCCAAAGCAATTGATTTCTCAGCACTTGCTTTTCCTGCAGCTTTGTCACCCAGTTTGTACTCGATGCGTGCTTTCAGGTTGAACATGTAAAACGCTGTCGGGTTTTCTTCCGTTGCTTTCGTAGCCCAAGTCAATGCTTGTTTCATATCCTTGTTGTTATCGAAGTAATAACTTGCAGCTCTGAAATATTCCGGTTTCTCGGATTTCATGGACTCATCGATACTTTGCATCACACGTGCATCGATATCCGTGCTCATTTTGATCGCAATCACGGTATTTTCCCAAAGCAAAGTCAATTTCGCTTCCGTAGCAGAAATGTCTCCCATGTTGATCATCAAAGATTCCATTTTCATCGGGATCTTGATGGATTTCACTTTGAAACGCAATACTTCGTTCTCCGCTTTGTAATCCCCGACGTTTCCGTTCAAAGTAAGGTCTTTGTACAGCATCACTTCCCAACTGTCGTTGTTTGGGATCGTGTATAAACCGTAAGTTCCCGGTTTTACCGTGTTCCCTTCCAATTTCACCTCATCGGTGAATGTAATTTTCGTAGTGGCATTTGCCCCTGTTCTCCAGATTTTCCCGTAAGGAACCACATCCCCGAAGATTTTACGGCCTTTTACTGCCGGTCGGGAATACTCGATCGTTACTTCGCCCAAACCGAATTTTTGTGTAACTGTCTGTAATGGACTTGGTGCAGGTACTGTGATCTTTTGTGCAGCAGCTCCTAAAGAAAGCATTCCGAATGCCAGGAATAAGACTGCCTTGTTTGTAATTTTGATTTTCATACGATTCTAATTTGAATTTTTCAGACTAAAAATAGTGCTTATTTGACCAGGGAAGTCGTTTTTAACTTTTAATTAGGAAGATGCCTGTTCAAATTAATTGAAAATGGAGAATTGACAATTGAAAAGATTTTAATTGGAGTTCTTCTTTGAGATCCAGTTATACCATGCCGAAGATACACCGCTATGTAAAAAACACCTCCTGTTAAAACATGAATTTCACCTGGAGTCTGCAAGAAAATGGGGTTCCCGGGGTAAAATGAATTTCGGTAACTGATTGGGATTCGTCTTTCAATCTGGATTCAGTCAGGAATTGTGTTTCGTTCCATTTCACATTGAACACATTGTTCACAATCGCGGTGATGACAAATGATTTGCGCTGATATCCCACTGTAAAGTCGTTCACGAAATAGCCTTTTGCCAAAACGCTTCGGTCTTCATTTGCCGCCCTGTCGCCCATGTAACGGTAAGAAAGCGTCGTGAAAATTCCCTTCTTGAAATTCAACTGTACTTTTCCATCGGAAGTGAAAACAGGGGCCAGCGGAATGAAGTTCTCCCCTTTCGGTTCGGCGACCGAACGCGCGTGAGAATAATTCAAATTGGAATACAGGAACAACCATTTGGTAGGCTGAAAAGTAATCCCCGCATCAAAACCCAATCGCTGGGAGCGACCACTTGGTTCCACCACTCCTGCATCACCGACATACACAAATTCCTGCTCCGAAAGCAAATACCACAAAGCACCATTGAACAACAAGTTCTTTGTCAGCTTCCAGGTCGTTCCCAAATCAGTTCCCAACGCCAAAGGCAAAGCTTTCTTATTCAGATTATCGGATGAAAGCAGCACGCGTGCATCATTGGAATGATAACCGATCCCGGATTTCAGATACAGTTGGACATTGTCCGTAGCGTTGTATAACAAAGTCACTTTCGGCAAAAACACTGTCTTCGACAAGCTTTTAGGTTGATAAACACTGTCTTTCAGATTGTTGTAATAGAACGTCACATTATCTCCGCGAAGAGCGGCACTGATGACCAACCGATTGATTTCCAGCTTCCCGGAAACATACCCGAAGATATTGGTTTCATTGATGTCGCCCAATTGCACCTGGTTGCGCAATTGCGTACGTCCGGTTGTTTGAGCCAATCCGATGTTGTTGATATCATCAAACCGGAATCCACCTCCTCCGGTGAAACTGAAGGTGGTATTTTCTTTCAACGAAATCGTCTTTTTGTATTCGGTTTTACCTCCATAGATTTTCCGGCTTTCATATTGATGAATCTGATCTCCATTCACCGAATCTTGCAGGAAAAAAGTGAAATTGGAGAACAACGAGAAATCATACGCAGAAAAAAAGAAATCACTTTTCAGGGAAGAAAAAGCGTTGATCTTTTGAATCACCCCCAATTGCATATTGGTACGGGACGTATTTCCACCCTCCGTATTGTCAATTGCACCAAAACGGGAAATCATCCCACTTTCAACCGCTCTTTCCGGGATCTGACCGGATGCATTCCACTTACTTTGGAAGGTTGAGGCTGAAACCGTAATCTTGAAGTTAGGAGAAATGATTCCCGTATATTTTCCATAAAAATTGATGCGGCTGAAATCCTGCGGAGATTCGAAATAATTATCCGTCTGGAGATAATCTGCCGCGAAATACGCATTGTTTTTCTGGTTCTCCAGCACCTTGATCCCCGCAGTGATCTTTTTATGATGGAACATGCCATATTCACCCGAAACAAAGCTCTTGGTCAATTGTTCCCTGGTTTGAAAGTCAACCGAACCGGCGGTTGCCAAATCACCTTTCGTGACATCATAAGGCCCTTTTTCAAAATTCACCTTATCCACCACTTCCGGCATGACAAAATGGAAATCGGCATACCCTTGTCCATGCGCATGAGAAACCATATTCACCGGCATTCCATCCAGAGAAAGCGCGACATCTGTTCCATGATCAATATCGAATCCACGCAGAAACAATTGTTCCGCTTTTCCTCCTCCCGCATGCTGTGCAACAAACAAACCGGGAACCAAAGTCAGTAATTCTTGTGCCGAACGAACAGGTTGCAAAGTCAAATTGATGTTTGCACTTTGAGTCAGTTGGGTCCTGTTCCCGGTAACTTTCACTTCACTCAACTCCATTGCATTCTCAAACAATTGGAACAAGACATTCTTCTCGAAATAACTTTCGTTATCAATTAAGAAAGTGCGTTTCTGGTATCCCTGACTTTCAATCAGGATCGAATCTCCCAAATGGATATCGGTCAGTACAAACTCTCCCAAACCATTCGTTATACTGTATTTGGCAGATCCGACCAGGGAAACTTTCGCATTATGAATCCCCTGGGATTCCTGGTCAATAACAATCCCGTTGATTCCGTGAGAGAAACCGGGTATTGAAAGTAAAAGCATACTGAACAACAAGAACCATCTGCCATTCAAAGCAAAGAAGTCATTAGTTTGCATAGCTTAAGGTTTAAAGAATGAGAATGGAGCCGGTTAAATCATTTTCTTCGCACGGTCTACAAACAAGTGATCCTGATAAGGGTCTATCACAAACGATTTTCTGATTTGTTTCTTATTGTTGTTTATAAGGCCTGCAATACAATACAAATCTCCATCCTGTTTATTCGTTTTCATGGCAGTTTTAGCGTGTACTGCTGCATTTTTCATGTCTCCGTTTGCATAGTAAGCAAAGGCAAGTAACCGATTTACATCAATATTGTTCGGCCGCAATTTGTATTCCTTCAAACCTAATTCCAGTGCCCGTTTGTAATCTTTCTTGAAATCGAGCAGGAAGAATGCATATTCCATATTCACATTGTGCCCGGATTCGATGTCTTCCTGGAACATGGATTCGATTCTTGGGATCAATCGTTTCATTTCCGCTTTTTTGCCTTGTTTTTGGTACATCTTGGCCTGGTCCATTATGAAACTGATTTCCGGAACCGCATTCAATGCAACCGTGTATAATGAATCTGCCTTTGCATAATTCCCCAATTTACTTTCGATATTTGCCATACCGGCAATTCCGAATGGGTAATTTGCTCTTTCTTTTGCTGAAAACGCGTAATAAGCCCTTGCAGAATCCAGTTGATTGTGGTTCTCCAACATTTTACCCATCGTCACAATCGTCCAGCATTTATACTCCGAATAAGGAGCACCCGCTTCAATTGCCTGTTCCATGGATTTAATGCTTCCTTTCATATCTCCGTAAATTTCACGCAAATAAGAGATTCGGCTATATGAACGTAAATCCGGCCGGATGGAAATCATCTTGTCACAATTCTTAACTGCCTCGTCGTAATTCCCGATTTCCACGTTGGCGTCAACCAAAACCCCGTAGATACCAGAATTGGTATTGTTCAGTGCCAATGCTTTCTTACCTGTCGCAAGTGCATCATTGAATTTGTGTTGGGATAACTGAACGGTTGATTTATAAAAAAGGGATGTGAAATGCTGATCCGGGGTCATTTTCATTGTATCCTTCAACGTTTCATTCAACGTAAGCAAAGCAGCATTGTAATAATACGGATGCTCACCGGTAACACGCGCCTCATAAATGTAGATTTCCGAAAGCTTGATCAAACTCTCAATCTTCGTTTTTTCATTTTCAGCTTCAAAAGAAAGTTTATTGAATTTTTCCTTGATCTTCAAAAATTCATCATAGGACAAATCCTTTTCACGTTCCAACAATGCTGGAATCTGGAAACCTTGTTTTACAGCAACTACCTCCTCCTCTACTTTCTGTGATGAATCACAAGAAGAAACCAATGAAGAAGTGACTAATAAAGCTGCAATTGAAAGTGCATAAAAAGAGTAACTATTTTTTTTCATAACTGTAGTGTTTCGTATTTATAAAATCATTAGCAAGAACTGAATCAGATACGCTACGAAGAAGGATTTGGATTTTGAAACCATAAAAAAAACGTAGGGCGCCCCGTACATACGGGGCGCCCTACGTTTTTAATCAAGTGATTCGTCTTACGATTTCACCACCTTTACCAATTTGGTTGCTTTTCCTTTAGAACCCTTGATATTGACTCTCGCATAATAAATGCCATTTGTCAGGTGAGAAGTCCCAAATTCCTGCATGTGTTTACCGGAACTTTGTTTCACATTCGGTAAAACAGTTCCAACCAACTGGCCGGATAGCGTATACAGTAGAATTTCAACTTGAGAATCTGCATCCAAACTGTATTCAAAGTTCACTGAACTTGTGAATGGATTCGGATATGCCTTGATTTCATACTTATCAGCATTCACGGTGTTTTCTGCAATTCCAGCCGTTGTTGACGGAGGAAGGATAACCGGTTGCGTATAATTGTATGGTTTTCCCAAACAATTGTCCGTTCCGCGATGTGGAGCTGCCACATAAGGGAAGGTAGTTGTAAAAGGAACATCATTCGACTCAACTCCAGTTGAATAACCCAATACACTTAATAAATCAGGTGTTACCGGATTCGGACCACCCGCAGTATAATCGTCGTACCACAATCCGATTGCAGCCAAGACAACACCACCAACAGCTTGCAATTCAATACGTGTTACATCATCCTCCAAACGACGACCGTTCGGGAATCCATCCATATTCGGAATGAATTCCAAATTCGCTGTTGTGTTATAAGGAGCTGCTGTCAATCCGAGTACAGCCGCATAAACCAATCCCAAAGAATTAAAGTTCGGATCGTTACGTGGAGTTGCCGGAACAGCCATATTCAAGCGCAACATATCACCAAACGTTGGCAAGAAGTTGTTAATGAATGGTTTTCCTACTGCTAATGGATTTCCGTTTTTACCTGTTGCCAATTGGTATGGCGCCAAGTTTGGAACTCCTGTATGGAAAATCGGCAATAAATCCACTGAACGCGGTTTTCCTTGACGCAGCAAGTAGTTTCCGAACAACAAAGTATCCAAAGCAGTCCCTGCTCCGGCATTTGTAGCACGAAGCGGCCACAAACCATCGTGTGTATTCCCGAAATCGAATGCTTGCAATGAGTTATGTTGGATTCTCAATGGTGAAAATGCAGGTACTGCTCCACCAAACAAAGCATCATCCATGTACAATCCCAATTCCGGGTTACAGAAGAAATCTTCCATTGCAACATTTTCGTTGTACGGTGTTCTTGAATTCCACTCATCCTTGCTTCCTACCGGAATTACAGCCTCATTAGTCAAAGGCATTCCCAAACGAGATACTTGGATCCAGTTGCCTGATTCACCGAATGCACCAGTAGCCGGGTTCAATGTACGTGTTTCCTGGCGACTTGCTGAAGCCCAAACACCGATAACATAATCACTGTCCAAAATGTTCGTTGCAGCACTTACAGGCTGACCGTTTTTCTGCAATACAGAAACCGGAACCTGGATAGCAATCGTACTTACATTCAGACATTGAAGTCCATCTTGTGGAGTTCCACCATTCTGACGTGGAGCATCTCCTAAATCGAAAATACCTCCTAAGTCAACGAAGAACGGATCATCCGTTGAACCACAGAATACTTTTTCATTGGATCCCGTTGTTTCAATAGCCGCTGTCATCAGGTTCGAATAGCTGTCGCCAACTCCCAAAACCGGGTTGTCAATTGAACGCGGACCGATGTTTGGCGGCGGCACAGTTCCTCCTGTTATTACAGTTGTGAATGCGCCTCCGTTGATACTGCGTTCCATCACATATGTCGTTTTGTGATTTTCAGCTCCTAAACGGATATCAAAGAAAGTTGTCGGATCCTCGTTTGTTTGAGAGAAAGTGAACCGGTAAGTGATATCATCACCTGCTGTTCCATCATTTTCAATGTGGATCTCGTAACGGATATTTTCACCGAAACTGTAGTAATTCGGTCCACCATGCGGAACCTGCAAAGGAACATAGTTCGCAATAATGGTAATCGAATTCGGATCATTCGGGCTTTTGAAAGCGTACAAATCCGTATTATCCGCGAGCGGATCATTTGCGATAAGTGGAGCTTCTCTATGACTGGAAGCGAAGACCGTTCCGAACGGAAGCACCACAAATAAATATTTAATTAAATTTTTCATCTTTTAAAATTTTAATGTGAAACCCCGATTTAATTCTTGCCGCTCCAAGGTGAAGCAACATACGGAAATGAAGTTTTAAATGCCACATCGTTTTGTTCTACTCCCGTAGAATAGCTCAACACATTCACCAATTGATTCGTTACCGGCGATTGAGCTGAAGAAGAGGCATTGTAATCATCATACCATAAACCGATTGCCGCCAAAACAACTCCGCTGACCGCTTGTAATTCGATGCGTGTAACATCATCTTCCAAACGACGGCCATTCGGGAATCCGTCCATGTTCGGAATGAATTGAATCGTTGTTGTAGTGTTGTATGTCGGATCTGTTAATCCCAGAACAGCGGCCTGAACCAAGCCCAATGAACTGAATAAGGCACTGTTTCTCGGTGTTGCCGGTACAGCCATGTTCAAGCGCAACATATCTCCACCACTAGGAAGGAAATTGCTGATGAACGGTTTTCCTGCAGCTAATGGATTTCCATTTTTTCCTGTTGCCAATTGATACGGAGCCATGTTTGGAACTCCCGTGTGGAAAATAGGCCATAAATCGACAGAACGTGGTTTCCCTGCAGCCGGTAATAACAATGTTCCGAAAATTGCATCATCCAATGCAGTTCCCGCAACAGCCGCCGAACCTTTCAAAGGCCAAAGACCATCTTGTGTATTTCCGAAATCAAATCCTTGAAGTGAATTGCGTTGGATACGTAACCCGGCAAAAGCAGGAACTGCTCCACCGAAGATAGAATCATCCATGTACAAAGCCAATTCCGGATTGTAGAAATACTCATCCAATGTTGTTTCAGCCAATTCCTGGTAAGGAGTCAATGAATTCCAGAAATCTTTTTTACCTACCGGAATAACCGCTTCATTGGTCAAGGGCATTCCCAAACGGGATACTTGCACCCAACTTCCAGCGTAACCTTCAGAACCCGCTGTCAATGTACGTGTTGTTTGACGGCTTGCGGATGCCCATACTCCGATTACAAAGTTCGGATCCAAGATGTTTGTTGCAGAAGAAACTCCCAATCCATCTTTTTGAAGAACGGAAACAGGAATTTTAATTGCAATCGAATGGGTGTTGAATTTCGCCAAACCATCGCGAACTACACCTCCGTTATTCTGACGCGGTGCATCTCCCAAATCGAAGATTCCCCCCAAATCCACAAAGAACGGATCGTCAGACGGGCCACAGAACACTTGTCCTCCTTCCGGAGTACTGTAAATGGAACTTGCAATCAATGCATCGTAATTAGCTGCACCCAATCCAACCAACGGATCACTGATAGAACGGTCACCGATGTTTGGCGGTGGAACTTCCAAGCCTGACATGAACGGCGAGAATGTCATTCCTCCATCCGTACTTTTTTCGATGATGTAGGTTGTTTTTGCATTTTCCTGACCCAGACGGACATCGAAAAACGTCGTTGGGTCCTCATTTGTTTTGGAGAATGTAAAGCGATAAGTGATATCGTCTCCAGGTGTTGATGCATCATTGTCTACATGGATTTCGTAGCGGATGTTTTCACCGAAACTGTAGTAGTTCGGACCGCCATACCGGAATTCCGTCGGAATGTAATTGGCAATGATGGTAATGGAATTCGGATCATCAGGGCTTTTGAAAGCATACACATCGGTGTTGTCGGCCAATGGGTCATTTGCAATCAAAGGTGCTTCTCTGTGACTCGAACCGTAGCTTAGCGAAGCCATGCTTCCAGCTAAGATAAACGAGAATAAGATTTTTTTCATCCTTTTCATAATTAATTAGTAAATAGTCAATTGTCTCCTCAATGGACTTTGAGACGAAGTAGATACGCACCAAACGGAATTTTAGATTTTTGGGACCTGATAAAAGTTCTTTCACCTTGAAAATAGTGAGGAAACACTTCGTTTCTGTCCACATACCGACTTCCCTCTACCACTCACCGATTTTGTATTTCGGGTCCGAAATTGCCAAACTACTTTTGGTTCGCAAACAAATGTTAAAAGATTAAGTTTTTTTAGTTCGGTATTTTCAGAACCAAAAAAACCATTTAACTTTGCCGGAACTAATTAAGAAGTATGACAAACGTTCAATTGACCCAGGAGCAAAGAGAACTCATCGAAAGAATGGGAGTTTTCTACGAGCAACATGGAATTCCCCCAATGGAAGGTCGTATCATGTCCTTGCTTATTGTTTGTGACGAGCCGGAGCTCACTTTCGATCAGATTCGCGAACTGCTCGGAATAAGTAAAAGCACTACCAGCTCGTCTTTGAATACCCTGCTGATTACCAAACGGGTAATTTACAGAACAAAACCCGGAGACCGCAAACGTTATTTTGCAAGCAACATTCTTCAATGGCAGGAAAGCTTCACTGAGAATTTTCAAAAATTCTTCGAAGTAATCAAGATCATGAAAGAAGCATTGAACCAACGCACTCCGGAAACCCCCGAATTCAACCGGCAAATGGCGGAATTCATTGAATTTACAGAATATATCAGCGTCGAATTTCCGAGAATTTATTTGGAATGGACCAAACGTAACACACAGAAACATAATAAAAATAACTAGTATGAAGGAGAGAATACAAAACCATCGCCTGAGCTTACTGATGCTCCTTGCCCTTTTGGCCGGAAGCATGAGCTTTGCCAGGGCGCAATCGGGTCAGATGTCGCTGCAACAATGCGTGCAATATGGCCTGACAAAAAACAAAGGAGTCCTGAAATCGCAATTGGAGATTGAGCGCATGGACGAAAAACGCAACGAAATGCGTGCGGATTATTTACCACAGGTTACAGGATCCGTAAGCTTCCAGGACAATCTCAAACTACAGACTTCCATTTTACCGGGAGAATTGATCGGACAGCCCGGAACACAGGTTCCAGTTCAGTTCGGTACGAAGTACAACACCAGTGCAGGGGTCGATGCGAAACAAGTAATCTACGATCAGTCCTTGATCTATGCAATGAAATTGACCAGGCAAAACTTCAAGATTTCCGAAATCAACGTCAAAAAAACAGAAGAGCAATTAATCTATGACATTGCAAGTGCTTATTATGGAGCCCAGATTTCCTATACTCAAAAGAAATTGGTTGAATCAAATCTGTCACAAATAGATTCTTTGTTCAAGATCACTCAAATTCAGTTTGAGAATGACGCTGCAAAACAATTGGATTTAGATAAGCTGACTGTTAATAAAACCAATCTTCAAACGGATTTGGTAACGAGTACAACCAATTATGAAAAGCAATTGATGCTTCTGAAGTATTACATGGGAATGCCACTCGGCGAAGTGATCGAAGTTCCTTCCATCAATATGAACGAAGAATCAGCAACTTTAATCAATATAGAATCGCTGAGCAATACAGATTTGGAATTGATCCAAGCACAACGGGAAGTTTATGCTGTAACCCTGCAACAAATCAAAGCCGGGTATTTGCCTTCACTTTCGCTAAGCTTTCACTCTGCGATCCAGAATCAGCAAAATAACCTACGCATTTTTGATAAGAATGCGAATTGGTTCCCCAATTCATACCTGGGCCTGAACTTAACAATTCCGATTTTCGACGGTCTGGACAAGAACTCGCGTGTAAAACAGACCAAGATCCAGATGGAACAATCGGTATTGGAAGAAGAGTACCTGACAGAGAATTTGAAAATGCAGCGTCAAAACGCAAACAACACCTTAAAAGCAAACAAGGCAGCGTTGACAAGTCAGCAGCGCAATATCGAACTGGCACAAAAAGTATATGCTATCACACAGGCTCAATTTGTGGGTGGAATTGCCACCATCACTGATCTTGTGAATGCAGAAACATCCTTACGCGAATCACAGACCAATTATCTGAAAGCATTGGTACAGGTGAAAATAGGTGAATTAGACCTCATCAAATCAACAGGAAATATCAGAACATTAAACTAAGGAAGTTCCAAAGGTTTAAACAATTTAATTGGAACATTGGAAACCACAAATATTTAAGAACATGGAAAATCAAGAACAAAATAAAGGGTCTCAACAGACAAAAAAGAAAGGTGTATTCAGACGAATCATTTTACCTATCCTGATCGGAATACTTGTTCTCGCTGTCATCATCGGCAAACTGGGAAGCAACAAGGAAAAGATGGACGCAAATGCATCCATTACAGATAAAAAAGTGACTATTTTCCCGGTGACAGTTGCTCAACCGACAATGGAAACAGTCTCGCAGGACTTTGAACTAAATGGAAATTTCATTCCTGATCATCAATTGAGCTTTGTTTCGGAAGCTTCAGGACGTGTGAGAACCTTGACGATTGAAAACGGTGATTATGTGAATGAAGGGAAGGTGATTGCGACTTTGGACAACGAACAAATCCGCATTGACCTTGCATTGGCCAAAACAACCCTGGATAAAGCGAAATCGGATTTGGATAAATACGAACGCATGGTTGCGAGCGGTGCTGTAAACAAACAACAAGTGGAAGATATGCGCATGACCATGAATACGGCAGATGCAAAAGTAAAAACACTTCAGCACAGTTTGAAACTGACTACAATCGTTTCCCCTATCTCCGGCGTTGTTTCAAATGTAGCCATTGAAAAAGGAAGTTACCTGGCTCCCGGAACTGCAATCGCTGACATCGTCGACATCAAGTCATTGAAAATGAGTGTGAAGTTATTGGATGTGCAAGTGGTTCGTGTAAAACCAGGACAATCCGTTAATATCGTTCCGGATTTGTATGCCAATTCATCTATTCCCGGAAAAGTGGCTTCGGTTTCACCGCAAGCAGACGGTTCCAAGAAATTCGATACTGAAATACGCTTTACAAATCCTTCAAAAACTCCCTTGAAATCAGGGATGACAGGAAAAGTGAAGTTTACATTCGGTGGAACGAAAGATGCATTGACCATTCCGCTGAAATGTCTGGCAGGAAGCATCAAGGATCCAAAAGTATTCATAGTTCAAGGTGGGAAAGCGAAATTGACGAAAATTGAAATCGGCGCAGTTGACGACGACAAGATTGAAATCGTATCCGGTTTGACAGAAGGAATGAAGGTGGTGAAAACCGGTCAGTTGAATATCGACAACGGATCCAAGGTTAAGATCATCAAATAGATTTAGACAGGGTCTAATTATCAATGAAAGAATTATCAATATCAAGCTAAGAACCTTGATAATTCTAAACATTCATAATTGATAATTACTCTTTACTCATGTCTTTAAAGAAACTAAAAAAATAAGAAATATGTCTATTACAGAATTAGCCATAAAGAGACCCTCGTTGATCGTTGTGATCTTCTCGGTCCTGGGTTTCCTCGGAATTCTCAGCTATTCCAAACTGAATTACGAGCTGATGCCGAAATTCTCCATTCCTGTGGTAACTGTTACAACAGTTTATCCGGGAGCCTCTCCTTCGGAAGTGGAGAACTCGGTAACCAAAAAAGTGGAAGATGCACTTTCGGGTGTTGAAAGCCTCGATTATACACAATCCACATCCATGGAAGGTATTTCCACGGTGGTATTGTTACTGAAAAATGATGCCGATCCGGATAAAGCACTACAGGAAGCACAGCGAAAGATCAATGCGATGCTTTCCACTCTGCCGGAAGAAGTCCTTTCACCATCTTTGGGAAAATTCTCCTTCGATGAAGCACCGATCATGAGCGTGGGTATAACCGCAGACATGCCCCCGACGGAGTTGTATTCCCTGGTGAAAGATGATATCTCTCCTTCCCTTGCGAAAATGGAAGGAATGGCCCAAATCACCATGGTTGGTGGTGAAGAACGTGAAATCAAAGTACAGGTGGACCGGGAAGCTTGTGAGAGTTATGGAATTTCCATTCTCCAGATCACCAATGCAATCCGCTCGGCAAACCTGGAATTGCCAACAGGTAAAGTCAAAGGTGACGACTCGCAGGCTTTGGTGCGTTTACGCGGAAAATACAAGGATCTCAATGAATTGAACAACTTGGTAATCCTGAACGATCCGAAAACCAATTCACCGGTAAGACTGAACGAAGTGGCAAGTATCACAGATGCTTCCAAGGAGATCAAAACATATAACCGGATCAACGGAATAAACTCTTTGGGACTTCAGATCATGAAACAGACCGATGCAAATGCGGTTAAGATCAGTAAGATGGTGAAAGAAGAGTTCAAAAAACTCGAAAAGCAATACAAAAGTAAAGGATTGAAATTCGATATCGCTTCTGATTCATCCGACTTTACACTTGCTGCTGCAGAAGCGGTTGTTACCGACCTGGGCCTTGCGATCTTCATCGTTGCATTGGTAATGTTGTTGTTCCTTCACAGTGTGCGAAATGCTGTAATCATCATGATTTCCATTCCGGCCTCGTTGATTTCGGTTTTCATCGCCATGTACCTGCTTGGATTTACCCTGAACCTGATGACTTTGCTTGCAATTTCACTGGTAGTAGGAATCCTGGTCGATGACTCGATCGTTGTATTGGAGAATATCTACCGTCACCTTGAAATGAGGAAAGAACGGAAAAAAGCAGCATTGGAAGGCCGGAATGAAATCGGTTTCACTGCGATGGGAATTACCTTGGTCGACGTGGTGGTATTCCTTCCATTGACCATGGTTGGTGGTTTGATCTCGAACCTGCTTTCCCAGTTCTCATTGGTGATCGTTATCTCGACCTTGATGTCCTTATTCGTTTCCTTTACATTGACTCCGCTTCTGGCTTCACGCTTTGCGAAAGAAACAAATCCGAACACCAAAACACTAGGCGGACGAATTGTCGTAGTATTCGAACGCATCCTGAAAAACATCACTACTTCTTACGGTCGTGCACTAACCGTTGCTTTGCGCAGAAAACGCTACATCGTTCTCGCAGCATTCTTTGGAATCATTTTTATCCCGGTATTACTTGGACCATACATCGGTGGAGAATTCGTAAGCCAGGGCGACCGCGGAGAATTCGTGATCTCTTTGGAATTACCCCAAGATGCCACGATCCAGCAGACGAACGCAACGGTTCAGCGCGTGGAAGATTACTTATTCAATAAACCGGAGGTAATCAATGTCTTTACGAGTGTGGGAACAGCCAGCGGAAATATGGGGTCTCAAAGCAACGCCAACAACAAAGCACAGTTGACGGTGAAAATCATACCAAAAGAGCAACGCGACAAATCTGCGGCAATCATTGCCCAGTTAATGAAGCAGGATCTGGAGAATATGTTACCGGATGTCAAAGTGAACTCGGCAGCTGTAGGGATCATGGGTGGAGCTGATGATGCGCCGATCCAGATCGCGGTAACCGGAAACGACATGGATTCAAACTATGTGGCAGCTGCCAAAGTGGTCGAGACATTGAAGTCGATCAAAGGAACTGCCGAAGTGAAAGTATCGGTTGAAACCGGAAATCCGGAGATTACGGTAAACATTGACCGTGATAAGATGGCTGAATTGGGATTGAATATGAATACGGTCGGTTCCACGCTTCAAATGTCTTTCAACGGAGATGACAATTCCAAATATTCGGAAAATGGAAAAGACTATGATATCTTGGTCAATTACGATGATTTTGATCGTAAAAACACTTCAGATGTTAAAGAAGTCTATTTCATCAATGACAAAGGAGAAGAGATCAAATTGAGCCAGTTTGCAAAAATCGGAAAAGCAAGCGGACCTTCGAAATTGGAACGGATGAGCCGGATTCCTTCCATCACTGTCACTTCGCAGGTATTGGGAACTTCCAGTCAGCAGGTAACAGATGAGTTTGCCAAACTGATTGAAAAAGATCCGCTTCCAAGTAACACCGTTTACAGTTTTGAAGGGGATGCTAAAAACATGGCGGAAGCATTCGGAAACTTAATGTTAGCGATTCTGGCTTCCATCCTATTCGTTTACCTCATCATGGTGGCATTGTACGATTCGTATGTGTATCCGTTCGTTGTCTTGTTCTCCATTCCATTGGCGATTATCGGTGCCTTGCTTGCATTGGCGCTGGCATCTGAGCCAATCAGTATCTTCTCCATGTTGGGAATGATCATGCTCATCGGGTTGGTAGCGAAGAATGCGATCCTGATTGTCGACTTTACAAACCAGAAGAAGGCAGACGGACACAATACGGTTGAAGCATTGATCATTGCAGGCCAGGCGCGTTTACGTCCGATCCTGATGACGACTCTTGCGATGGTTTTCGGTATGATGCCGATTGCATTTGCACACGGAGCTGGAGCTGAATGGAAAGCCGGATTAGCTTGGGTATTGATCGGTGGTTTGACCAGTTCCATGCTATTGACGCTGATCATCGTTCCATGCGTTTACCTGATCTTCGATATCTTCAAACGGGAGATTTCCAATAAAAAAGCACGAGCATTGCTCAAAGAAGTTGATGTGGTCGCACTAGGGCACGAGTACGACCATAATTAACACCAATAACCAAGAGGAATGCCCCATCCCGTATATACAGGATTGGGGCATTTTTTGTTCCGGTTGTTTCACACTACAATCAAGCATTCTTTCATTTAGATACACAGAACACTCGCTTAAAAGTTACCTACTGATAAAATAAATATCGGAAAGCTACGTGTTTATTGATTTTTTATTCATTTTTCAAAAATTAAGGCTCTGAGATCATCCAAGCCCTGAAAGAAAAAACAGCGTAACTTAACAAAAGATACTAAACACTGCCTTATGAAATATTCCTTACTCTTATTCGCGATTTTAATACTCAAATCCTTACGTGCGCAGGATCCTGAAAAAAGCTGGGTGATTGGAAGCCCGACAGATAAAGAATGAGGATGCAACCTAGTAGCTGATGATGCCGGAAACACCTATTCTTCCGGATCAACCAATGAAAAAGGATTGATTATCAAGCAGAACCCGCTTCACCAAACTATTTGGTGCAAAACCATTACATTTCCACCAGCAGCATCGAATGTGGTTTTTATTTCCTTTATGGACCTATTGGGAGACACCATCTTTGGTTGTGGTTCTATTGAACAGAACTACCAAGTAGTTGGGAACTTCTATTTCAAAATGAACGCTCAAACCGGAACATTTTACTGGTCAAAATATGAAACTGCTTCAGAAGGTTATCTTTCCATTATGCGCTATGCAAACGGAAAATATTTCCTTACCGGAGGAACTGAAATTAGCAATTCAATGACACAAGCTAAGGTATTAGCTGTTTCATCTCAAACCGGGAATGTTATCTGGCAAACTCCCTTGTTAAAATTCGTTTACACTCCTGCCGGAAATAACAGCCGCACATACGTCACAGCAGCAACTGAAATGCTTCATGGTAAGATGTTCCTTACCGGGCAGCATTTGCAAACACTTTCATCGGGTATCTATCCGGATATGCCATTTTTGATCGGAATTACCGAAACCGGAAATGTTTTTCTACAACACCGCATTCCACTTCCAAATAATGGTTTCAATACTTCCTTTCAGGGAAGCAGGATAGAATACGATATGGATGAAAACCTGATTCTTTCCTGTTACAATAACGGCCCCATGTCTACTTTAAACGATCCCAATGTGGTTCTCATCAAGTTGGATACTCTTGGAAACATCCTTTTTTCAAAGGAATATGAAGTAACCAGTGATGGGTTCATATTTGTCCATGCGATGAATGAAACCGCGGGGAGCTATGTACTCTGTGGTGCTTTAAATACGATTTTCATTGGTTTATACACACTCAAACTGGATAAAAATGGAGAGCTCCAAAAATGTGTAGGCATTCAGAAACCCAATATTTATTATGGAAGCGGATCACCTTATAATGCTTATGGGAACAGTGAGTTTCGCAACGGCATTCATTATTTTCCAAATACGGAATACAACGCTTCCGATGCCAATATTAATAACATCATCCTGGATGAAGACCTCAATTTTATCCAGGATTGCGCAGATATCAATGAAGTTCCAGTGACCATCACCCCTCTCACCATCCAATTAGAACCACTTGTACTGACACAAATCCCAAATACATTTGTTTATCAGGATGGGATAATTGCGGGAGATCTGCCTATGTATGTTTCCTGCGACAGTCTTTCACTGAGTCTGCAGCAATCGTCAGGATGTCAGGCGTCAGTTATTGCTGAAACTTCCGGTTTTCAGGTACCACAATTCTTTTGGTCAAACGGGACCGTCTCTTTCTCTGACACCCTACTCGTTTCTTCTACAGATACAATTATTGTGAGGGTATTGGATATCCGCTGCTGTGAATTGACAGATACCATCATTCCGGTGCTTTTCTCGAACCTGGCTGTCAGTTTACCTGCAGACACCAGTCTTTGCTTACAGTCCGGGCAAACTTTCCTGCTGACACCTCAAGTAAGCAATCCAAGCGGAACGGTAAGCTATTTATGGAGCACTAATTCTACAGCAGCTTCTCTTTTTGTAACAAGCTCCGGGACTTATTGGGTAGAAATCTCTGACGGTTGTATCAGTCTCCGTGATTCCATCCAGGTTACGATGCTTTCTGCTCCTGAAATCACAGGACTCGCCGACACGGCTATTTGCGAAGGAACTTTTCCCGTCAACCTGAATCCTATCATCACTAACGGTGTATCTGTCCTTTGGAATGATGGAGTAATAACACCTTCCAGAAGTATTGCCGGCCCCGGAATCTATTCGCTGCAAGTAATCAATGAATGTGGAACAAGAGATACAACCATCGAAGTACTGCAAACGGATTTACCTGCTGTTTCATTGGTTCCAATCATCGACTCGTGTTTACAAACAGGGGCAAGCATCACCCTGAATCCCGTTCTGAATGATGTCGGATTCTTTAATTGGTCGACCGGGGTAACAAGTATTCTACTGACTGTCTCCACAAGCGGAACTTATACATTTTACGGATGGAATGCGTGTGGGATCGATTCTGCAAGCTGCTCGGTTACTGTCCGCGAGTTCCCGGAATTAAACCTTCCCGAAACGCTGGATACCTGTTTTGAAATCGGGCTTGGATTTTCTTACACCGTCCAGGGAAATTCAGGATCTTACCAATGGAATTCAGGATCACAAACCGCAACGGAGCAAATCGCTCAAGAAGGAGTGTATATCTGCACGCTAACCAATGGATGCGGTACAACAAGTGATTCCATGGCGGTAAGTCGTTTGGCCGATTTGGACCTTTATTTCCCGAATGACTCAGTAGAACTTTGTGCAGAGCAAATCTCCCTTAACCTGCTTCATATTGAAACGAACTATGCTTACGAATTGTATTTACCATGGAGTGGAAAGCCTGCAGGATCAAACCTGAACGAATCCGGTTGGTATCAGATTCGCGCTTACAATGCGTGTGGCGAACTGTGGGATTCCATTTATCTTGATCTGCGAAAGGAACAAGCCATTTTCATGCCCAATTCATTCACTCCCGATAACGATGGAACAAACGATCAGTTGGAGATCACTACCTTAAATGCAACTATCAGCAGTCTCCGGATCTTTAATCGCTGGGGAGAGGAAATCTATCATTTACAGAAGGAAAGTCAGTCGGAAGAAATTCCAACCGCGATTTGGAATGGTTCGTTTCACGGGCAAGTTTGTCCGGATGGAATGTATGTGGTGCAAATCATTTATGAAAACTGTTTTGGTATACCGACTCAATTTACCGGTCACGTGATTTTGCTCCGATGAGTGTGATTTTGCGTTTGTTCAAATAGTACAATTTAGTTTACCACAAATGCACAAATAAAAAGGCTGTCTACCGAACAGCCTATGCCCATAATTGATTTAAGGAAGCTTACTCTAAAGCATCCTTATAAACAATCTCTGAAAATCCTGAACCCAAGTGGTTATGAACTTCCATACAACAACCAATCAGCTGATAACACTCTTCCTTTAATAGATAATCTTCCATTTACATTAATTTAAGAAAAAAGATCATTATTTCAATCGATTATCAACTTCTTTTATTCAAATAACAAAAAAAGCGACCAGTAGGCGCTTCAAATTATTTGTGCATTTGTGGTCAAAGAAGACATCTCATTAAGCGGAAGAATATTTGTGGTAAACCCATTTAGTGACCAGAAATACCATTCTCCGATAATAATTGCATAATACTTAGTCGCGAAATTTGTCCTGATTATTTAGAAGATTATGACAAAACAATTTATACTCTCAATCGGGTGTTCTTTAGCTATTCTTGCTGCCAATGCACAAGATATCGCTACAGCCCGTAATGCTTCCGTTGGAAGCACCGTTACTTTCAGAGGAGTTTCTCTGAACGGATCCGAATTACCCAACATTCGCTACATCCAAGATGTTACCGGAGGTATTGCTATTTACGGTTCGAATGTAAGTTCTATCCAGGAAGGTGATTCCGTACTAATTACCGGAACCATGACGAATTACAATAATCTAGCTGAAGTTACTCCGGTTACTTCTATGAGCGTACTCTCGAATGTTGCACTTCCGGCTGCACAGGTGATCACTGATATCTCCACAATCAGTGAGATTCATGAAAGTGAATTGCTTCATTTTGATAACTGCACCTTTGCCAACGGGGGAGCTACTTTTGCAGGAAATACCAATTACAATGTGACCATGGGTGGACAAACCATGCAGGTGCGAATCACCAATGGAAGTCCGTTGGTTGGCGAAATCATTCCAAGTGGAGCTGTAAACCTGGATGGAATCATGTCGCAATACTGTTACACACCAACGACAGGTTGTACTTCCGGTTATCAGTTGCTTCTGAGAACACTTACCGATATTGAAAGCACCTCTTCTATTTACCTGACACAACCCATCAGTACATCGGCTATTGCTACCACCGGTTTTGATATTCATTGGTCTACCAACATTGCAGGAACAAATTCCTATATTAAATATGGAATGACACCGGCATTGGAACTCGGAACAATTGCTTCCGGAAACACACTGAATCATGTTGCTTCCCTCAGTGGATTAACTCCCGCCACCATATACTATGTGCGTGCTTTCTCTTGGAACGGTGCAGACAGTGCGGTAACACTTGAACGTACCTTTGCAACACAGTCACTTTCATCGGGGAAAATCACGGCTTACTTCAATCGAAGAACGGATGATAATTATTCCACCGGAACAAACGCGGTTCAATTGAATCATGTGATTGCGGATACGCTTGCTGCATATATCAACCGGACCCAAATCTCTCTCGATATCGCTATTTACAACTGGGATCACTCAACAGATGCTATGAAGATCATTACGGCCGTAAATAACGCATACACACGTGGAGTAAAAATCCGGGTAATCAGTGATGGTAGTACGGTAAACTCAGGAGTGAATGGTTTGAATAATGCGATTCCTGTACTATCAACGCCACAAGGAAGCGATTACACGATTATGCACAATAAAATCGTGATTATGGATGCAAATGTAAGTAATCCGAATCAGCCGGTAGTTTGGACGGGATCCACCAATTTTACGGAAGGACAGTTAAATGATGACGCAAACAATGTCATTATTTTCCAGGACCAAAGTTTAGCCCGTGGCTACAAAATGGAATTCGATGAAATGTGGGGAGATTCCAGTCAAACTTCACAGCCAAATATGACCTTATCCAAATTCGGACAGTTTAAAACAGACAACACTCCGCACGAATACATCATTGGTGGAAAGCGCGTCGAATCCTATTTCAGCCCATCTGATCAAGTCAATACACAAATCTTGAACACGATTGCGACTGCAGACGACGATCTTCATTTTGCTGTCATGGTTATTACACGTTCCGACCTGGCTTACGCAATCCGGGATCGAATCCAACAGCAAACTTTGGATGCAAAAGGAATTATTGATGACGCTTCAACTTCTGCTACTCCATATGGAATCCTTTCTCCTCCAATGGGTCAAAATCTTGCCGTAAACGGCCATAACTGGATTTTCCATCACAAATACATCATTATTGACGAATCCAATACCTCATCAGACCCGATCGTTTTAACCGGTTCTCATAACTGGAGCAATGGAGCTGATCAAAAGAACGATGAAAACACCGTGATTGTGCACGACGCATCTATTGCAAACCAATACTACCAGGAAT
Source organism: uncultured Fluviicola sp. (assembly GCA_965650135.1). Taxonomy (GTDB): domain Bacteria; phylum Bacteroidota; class Bacteroidia; order Flavobacteriales_D; family Crocinitomicaceae; genus Fluviicola. The sequence continues at coordinate 93,206 of CBFGNC010000004.1, read as the reverse complement.
TCATGGGAAGATGGTGTGAACGAAACGGAACTGTTTGTTCATTAGGTTTGGACGAAGCCATTAAAAATCAGGATCTGTCTGTTTATCCGAATCCGAACCAAGGAAATTTCTCTTTCCAGGTTGCGGGTGATGGCAACATGGCTGAGATCAACTTAACAGACATAATGGGAAAAGAAGTTTATGCAACAGAACTTAAAACCGAAACCGGAAACAATATCTTTCATGTAACTACTCAATCACTGAAGAAAGGGATTTATTTCTTGAATTATATTGTCGATGGGCAATCCATGACTTCACGAATTGTTATCGAGTAATTCGTTCATGACAGTCTGTGCGAACATTCTTGCTCGCACAGACTAATCTATTTCTATTCGTAAGGATCAATAAGGTTTAATAATCTGCCCTGTATTCGCCCCAAAAACACTTTTCCTGAACCCGTATTCCAATTGTTTCATCGTTACCGGAATATCTCCGGGAAAATATGGGAAATATTGTGGGGAATCTTCAATGACTGTCGGACTCACTGCATTGATACGGATTCCGTTTTCCAGTTCAATAGCCGCAGCTCTTACAAAACCTTCCACAGCACCGTTTGCCGCCGATGCATTCGCAAAATTCAATTGCGGATCGTGTGACAATGCTCCTGTAATCAATGTAAACGAACCTTTCGGATTGATATAGTGCTGACCGATCAAAACCAGGTTGATCTGCCCCATCATTTTTCCTTCCACTCCTTTTCGGAAAGTTTCATTTGTAAGCGTTTTCCAGGGCCCGACATGCGTTGGCCCGGCTGTAGAGATCAATGCATCGAACGCACCGACTTGTTTGAATAGCTTTTCTATTGACTCCGTGGAGGTGATATCCACCAAAACATCTCCGCTTTTTGATCCTGCTTTGATCACTTCGTGCTCTTTCCCAAAAGCATTACTTAAATGTGTTCCCATAGTGCCTGAAGCACCAACCAATATTATTTTCATCTTTGTTTGTTTAGTATTATTAATTATTTGTCTTTTTTCGGAGAAACTTTTCCTATCAGCAGATCCGTCAACGGAACTCCCACAAATACCACCCATGGAACCAGGACAATGGTTAAAAGAAAGGTTCTTTGATACAGTGGGAAATCACCTAATGGTTTTCCAAACAGGAAAAGGAAAAAAGTGATGGAAGGATAAATGACAATCCAGATTTTCATTGCCATTAATAATCGAGCTTTTGTCTTCATATTCTAAATCGTTTAATTAAGACAAAAGTACAAGCAGCTTAGCGCTCCGATGTAGGACAATTCTTTAGTTGAACAGGATTTATTTGAAACGGTTCCGGAATGCTTCGGGTGAAAAACCGGTTCCTTTCTTAAAGAATCGGATAAAATATGAAGTATCTTCAAATCCAAGAGAATATGCAATGTCCTTTACCTGGTTGGACGTTCCCAAAAGCGTTCTTTTCGATTCGAGGATCAGTTGTTCATGGATCAATTCGGAAACGGTTTTATCAAGCATCCCTTTGGTAATCTTGTTTAACTGGAAAACCGAAATATTGAGCATCTCAGCATACTGAATGACTGATTTGTGATCTGCGACATGTGCCTCAAGCAACTCCCGGAACTCTTCAAAACGCTCTTGCTCATAAGTCAGTTCCGCATTCATTTTTTGTCCAGGAGCAGCACTTTGTCGCAACGATTCAATGAAAAAGATATCGAGGCTTGCTTTGATCAAATCAAAAAAACCTTCTTCCTTATGGGTATATTCATGGTGGATGGATTCCAAAAGATCAAGCAGTCTTTCAAAACGCGCAGGATCGGGTGAGCAGAAATTTTTAGAAGTCACTCTTCGGAACCGTTGTTTAGCCGAAACAGTTTCCGGACTATAAAAATCCGCATCGAACTGCATCAAAAACCCTTTACAATCCTTGTCTAATTTGAGTTGATGAAGCTGTCCGGGACGCAGGATAAATACCGACCGATTTCTTACCTCGTAATCCACAAAATCGATCATGTGTTCCCCCGAGCCACTTGCAAGAGCCAGGATAAAGAAATAATTATGGCGGTGGAGTTCATCGTTCATTGGTTTCCCATCCAAAATAGCTTCCAATGAACGGATACTGAATCTCCTGTCTACATTCTGTATGCGATCTGTAATTTGTCTAACCGGAATTTCCTTCATCATGCGCTCTTACATTTCAAATATAGGATATCCCAGGTGGAAAAAGCATACTCTTAAAGAAGGAGTTTCTAAAATTGGAGATGATGAATACCAATGAATTACCCGATCCGGATTCCCAAAACCGTAATATCGTCAATCTGTTCGAAATCCGAACCGTTTGCATATTTCCAATCTTCTATGGTCGAATCCAGGATCTGACCTTGTTCGGTCATGGGTTTATGCGCATTTTCGGCAAGCAGGTTCTTGAAATTCCGGCTCATGAACTTTTTACCTCTTTCTCCACCGAACTGGTCGGAATAACCATCCGTGAACAGGTAGAACACATCTCCGCGTTTTGCAGTGATTTCGTGATTGGTGAATTCTTTCATGTCCGGATAGATTGCAATCGGGCGCTTATCCGGTTTCAATTCTTCCAGTTTGTTGTTTTTCGAAGAAACAATGTAGAGCGGATTATTCGCCCCCGACCAATGACATTTAAGCGTCTTATTATTGATCAGAAGCAGGGAAATATCCATCCCATCCATCTGTTCGCCTTGAATTCCTTTTTGCTGAAGAGAATCAATCACTTTATCGCGAAGTTCATTCAGAATGATATCCGCACGCGTAATTTCCTGCTGTTTCACAATTTCATTCAGAAGACTGATGCACAACATGCTCACAAATGCTCCCGGAACTCCATGGCCGGTGCAATCTGCAACTGCAACCAAAGTCCAATCACCACGGCGGTCGACAAAGAAGAAATCTCCGCTGACAATGTCTTTTGGTTTGAACATCACGAAAAACTCACCCGGAATTGTTCCTTTGATGGTTTGTTCATTCGGTAAAACAGCATTCTGAATGCGCAAGGCATAACGGATACTATCCGTCAATTCAAACAGGATTTTCTCAATCTGGTCTTTCTGACCGCTTACAATCGCATGTTGTTCCGAAAGCTCGACCATGGATTTTTTACGATGTACGGAACTGCGGTATAAAACATATACTGTTCCGAGAATAAGCAATAAAACCACGCAACCCATAATCAGGATCACTCGTTGCATGCCCAATTTCTGAAGTTGTTCGTTGATTTGTCCTTTTTGCTCTTCAATACTTCGTTTCTGATTGAACAAAATGTCTTCCTGTTCCGAAATGGCACGCGTCTGACTTTTGAGTTTTTGATCCTGTTCTTCCAAAATACTGCTTTGCTCATCGAGCATCTTGACCTTTTCCTTCAAGGTCATTTGCTGGTAATTGATCCGGGCCTTCTGTCCTATGATAGTCTGGTCCTTGGCTGCTACTTTTTCACGCTCTTTGTCCAGCTTTTCACGCTCCTTATCCAATTTCTCCATCGATTCGGTGAGAAGTTGCTCCCACTGAACTGTCCCCTCCATATAGCTTTCGAATTGATTGGTGAGTTTCAATCCGGCTTTCTCCATGTTTTCCTGGTTGACGGTGAAATCGTCTTTTTTCAGGCGCCCGTTAAAGTCGACCATCTCGTAATCTCCATCCTTCATGGAATTCGTGATCAACAAGGTATGATTGCCCGAAATCGCCTTTCCAATCTTATCACTCTTTTTGTTGAATTTCTTGTCAACGCATAAGATCTGGGTGGGGCTGATTGCATCCAGGTTTTTGAAATGTATAACACTCACCTTCTTCCCTTTAAGGGAAATTCCATCATATTTATTCCGGACAACACTATAAAAAGAAGTATCACTGTCGAGAACCCCGATCTGGAATGTCTGAAATGACGATTGATTTTCCCAGGTTGTATTCAACATGATGATATACATACTTGTCGCAATGGATTCATCGGATCGGGAAAACTGTGCGGAAGTATTGAAAGTAAAGGCAAAGCACGCCGATAAAAGCACACAAATCCTCTTCAATCGGTTTGCGAATAATCCTGCCAAGGCTATAATGTTCATGTTTCCAATCAAATTAATTTGTTCGAAACGGTTTCGTTTTTTGTGTTTAATTGCCACAAAGGTAGGAAAAACACGAGGTTCTGTTATTACTTAACGGATAAAAAGCGCGAAATCCAAAAAGGAAATCCAGACCGATTGGAATCCCAGAATGATGCGTAAAAACAAGTTTATAAAGAACTGTGCCCCAATAACACGGAAACGGGTAACAATCAGAATGAGTCTTTAGCGGGAATCAGTGAGTGTTTACTTGTTAAAATTCACGGTTTAATTAAAATCGTAGAGAAAAATAAAATTTTAAATGTTGAATTTCACAACCTGTAAAGGTCCGGTTTTCTTTTTAACTTTTTAATTAACTTCGTTTGGAAAGCAGTGCAACTATCAACATTATAATACATAAAAAATGGAAGAGCAAAAAAATGAAACTCCCAAAGTAACCGGAATCGGAGGAATCTTCTTTTTCTCAGAGAACCTGGCAGAAACAAAGGAATGGTATGCCAAGAATTTAGGGCTTGAGATCAACGATTGGGGTTCATCCAGTTTTGAATCCCGGGATCTGAACAATCCTGACCAAGTGAATTCCCTCCAATGGACTCCATTTAAAAAAGGAAGCGAATACTTCGCGCCGTCCCAAAAAGAATTCATGATCAATTACCGCGTTCAGAATATCGAAGGCCTCATAAGTAAACTCAAAGAGAACGGGGTCACTATTCTGGACGAATTGGTTACTTATGACTTTGGGAAATTCATTCATATTATGGATGCTGAAGGCAACAAGATTGAATTGTGGGAACCCAGGTAAGGCTATCCAAAAAGATAAATCGGAACTCATCCCTCAATTGACGGATGAGTTTTTTTGTTTTCAAATTCCCAGGTACGTGTATCAATCTCACTTCATCTTCTTATAAAAAAAGCTAAAATCGACCATTCTACCCCTCTTCATAAACTTCTTGTCTAATTACCTTAAGAATCCTTTAAACACTTACCGTTCACAAGTAATAGTCTCACATTTACAATTTCCAAAAGTGGGATTAGTGCAAATTTTCAAAAATAAAATGTAACACCTTTTCTTTAGAAGCTACGCATTTTTACTTCTCACTGAACAACCTGTTTAAGGAGAATGTTCATGAATTAAAACAATTTCAATAACCGAAAAAACAACAGTCATGAAAAATGTAAGAACAGTAAAAAGAGGCTTCCTTTATTTAGGATTCTTAGGCATGAGTCTATTCATTATCCATTCGTGTAATAACAGTAATCCCGATGACTCGAAAGAGATAGCAGAAGATCAAAACGAGGCAAAATTCGATGATCGGAAATCGGAAAAAGATGCTGCCTTCCTGGTAAAAGCAGCCGAAATCAATCTGGAGGAAATCAAATTGGGTGAACTGGCTCAACAAAAAGGTTCAACAGCCGATGTGAAAGCACTTGGAAAAATGATGGTCGATGAACACACTTCTGCTCAAAGCGATTTGAAAAAATTGGCAGCAAGCAAATCGATTACAATTCCTGTTGTTTTGACAGAAAACGGGAAAGATGCCTACGATGATCTGAACGAAGAAGACATGGGTATGGATTTCGACAAGGAGTATTGCGATATGATGGTCAAAGGACACAAAAGTGCAATCCGTGAGTTTGAAAATGCTTCTTCCAATGCTGAAGACGGGGATATCCGCAACTGGGCTTCGTCCATGCTTCCGGCATTACGTACACATTTGGAACATGCTGAGGCTTGCAAGGAAAAATGCAAAGCAATGAAGTAATCACAAAGTAGATTTTCAGTCACTTCGTGATTTACCAAAAGAATAGTTAATCATAAAAACAAGCAATCATGGGCACAAATAATCAAGAAATAATAGCTAGTTTGAACAACCTGGTACAGATCAACAACGATCGTATCCAAGGATACCTGACAGCAGCAGAGGAAACGGATCAGGACGACCTGAAAAGAGTTTTCTCGGAAATGATGACAGCAAGTCAGGAATGCCGCCGGGAACTGGTGCAGGAAATAAGCAAATTGGGAGGAACTCCGGTAGAAGGAACAACCGTGTCAGGTAAAATTTTCCGCGTGTGGATGGACGTCAAAGCTGCTTTGACAAGTAAAGACCGAAAAGCGATCCTGAATTCATGTGAGTTCGGTGAAGATGCTGCGGTAAAAACATACCAGGCAGAAATCGATGGAAATGCATTGAACGGAACAGAATATTTACTCATTGTAAAAGATCAGTTCTCGAAAATCAAATCCGGTCACGATAAGATCAAGCAATTGCGCGATGCTGCAAACAATGCGGCTTAATTTGTTTAAACGCAGGTTTTGACTTGTTCTTAAACACAATTCATTATAGGGTCGTTCTTCACTGAACGACCCTTACCTTTTGCCTTTAATCGAATCGCTTAGTTGCCTCCTTACTTAAAGGTGTAAAGAAGTTAATCAAATTGCCATCCGGATCGCGGAATAACAAAGATCGGTTTCCCCAAGGCATGGTCGTCGGCTCCTGAACAAGCTCACTGATCGAATCTTTGATACGTTCATAAACCTCATCCACATTTTCTACCCAAAATTCGATAATCACACTTTTGTTGTTTGCAGGAATGGCAATACCTTCTCCGAAAAAACTCAACGTGCGCGTGCTTCCGATAGCCAATTTAGAGGAACCGACAGCAATCTCTGCAAAATCTTCGGTATACCAGGTCGCATTCAAAGCTGTTATATTCTCAAAGAATGAAACCATCCCCGTCATGTTTTCTGTAATAATTCTTACTGATGCTAAATTCATAATCTTGTTTGTCTGTTATTTGAAACAAAATTAGATGCAGTTCATGACAGCAGCTTGTCAGGGGTGTTGATATTTTTTTCGACGTTCTGCCAAATACTGTTGAAGCGTGATTTTATGTGGTTCGAAAACAGCCTTCTGAGGAACCATTTTTGAAATCCGGTCCAAACGAAACATCCGGAATTCCTTTCTCAATCTGCAAAATGCAATCAGAGCCCAACATTCATCCAGTGTATAATACATGGCAAACGGTTCGATCATCCGCTCTGTTTGTTCCGCTTTCTTTTCCGACTGATAGGTGATCTTCAGCAGGTTGAAGTTTGTTAGTGCAGCTTGAATCACCGCCAACGAATCACTCGAATTGGTTTTGGGGATCACCGGACTGAGTGCAATCCGGCTGGACAATAACTCTGCTTTATCCTTCGCCGAATAAGATAAAACAGCCTTGACTTTATTCACTGCTCCCAGGTAAGCCTCAACCAGCGAACTGTCTTTATTCGTGCGCACCAATTGCTCCATTGTAATTAACGCATTTGCTTCCTCTTCGCTAAACATAACGGGTGGAATCTTAAACCCTTCCATCAAAGCATATCCTTTTCCATCTTCGGTAACAATAGGAATTCCTGCCATTTCCAATGTTTTGATATCCCGGTAAATGGTTCGCACACTCACGCCGAATTTTTCAGCCAGGAGTGTTGAGGTCAAGATTCTCTTTGTTTGCAATTGGATCAATATCGCCGTTATCCGTGCTATTCTGGGAATGTCTGTACTGTTCATTTTTCAAGTTCGGGTTCTAAAGTTGGAAAAAAGTTTCGACGTCTGTTCATTCTGATAAAATTCATCGTCCTTTCGGTTCCAGTAAGCGGAATTCTTTCTTTTCTTCATCAAACACATAGATCATAGGAGTATTGATATACAAATCTAATGTATCATAAAAACCTTCTTCATCCGTCGGATTTACAATCAGCATCAGTGAGTTATAACGAAATTCGTATCCGATTTGAGATTCCGGCAGATGAACCATTTGCCCCGTTTTACGATCTACAATCACGCCATGAGCACAAGGAGAGCCACATCCCCACATGATTAGTTCATAATGTCCACCAAAAGTAGAATGCCCTTCTTTATAACCGGTTTTAATGGCTGTGATATACCATTTCGCTTCTTTATTCGTACTAAAATCCAACGGTGCTTTAGTAATCGTATCCAGTGTCCTTGCCGGAAAATCTTCAAACCAAATATAGGGTTGAAACTTCACTTTCACCCGTTGATCCATTGATTCATTAAACTCATAATTCGCTTCAATTTTGAGATTGTCTTCATTAACAATGGTTTTCCAATGTGCAACTGCTTTCTGTTTGACCGAATCAACCGGTTGGTCCGGATTTTTCGCCCGATGATTAGTGTTTGGAGGATTTGTACAGGATGTTACTAAGACAAGGATAAAAGCAGTTTTCAGTAAACGATTCATTTGTTTTGTTTTTGATCAAAACTAACATGCCTCTCCCGATCAACTTTACCATTTCTATTAAGTGCTTCTTATATTCTATTATTCGCAGTCACCTTTTTTAATAAAAACATACTAAACAGTATGTTTTGTAGTTATCTTTGCAGGCAAATAAAGAACAGAGCATGAAAACAGGATTAAAACAACCAACACGGAACTACAAACCACTCATCTGGATCTTAACTTTAGGAATAAACGGTCTGATTATTCTGGCATTTTTCCTCCCAAACAAAGAAACCTTCAAAACTTGGGACTTTTCCTTTTTACCTTTGCTGAATGCAATTCTGAACGGGGCCACTTTTGTATTGCTTCTAGCAGCATTGTCTGCAATCAGACAAAAAAATATTAAACGGCATCGCAACTTCATCTTTGCAGCTTTCTTGTGTACCTCTGTTTTTCTTCTATCCTATTTACTGTACCATTTCACCACTCCATCCACCAAATTCGGAGGAGAAGGAGTTATCAAATACATCTATTTCTTCATCCTTATTTCACACATTCTTCTTGCCATCATGACCGTTCCTTTGGCTTTATTATCCATTGGAAGAGGTTTGAATATGGAAATTCCGTTTCACAAAAAAATTACGCGATGGACGATGCCGATTTGGCTTTATGTTAGTTTGACAGGAGTGATTGTCTATCTTTTAATCGCTCCATACTACAACTAAAACACTATAAATCAAAACGATGTGACTCACCAAAGAATCCCATTTAAATCTTTATTCAAATGTTCCTTCAGGATCAAAACGCATGATATAGCCGATTACTTCTCTGGTCATATTCTTGATACCATACTGGAACTGAATATTTAGAAAAATTCCCGAAGGCATCACATCCAATCTGACAATTCCGGGGCCATCATTGTTAATTGAGGCAACGGTAAACCTGGAATTATTGTCCGTAGGGATAGGAATTTCAGACCACATACCTGTTTTTGAAATGGTAAATGTGCTTGATAGTCCGGCCGGATCATACGTAAAATCCGTAACTGTCAAATCAATCGAAATCAATTTCCCTACTGTCGTAGGATTTTCGTTTGTTTCATAGATGGATACCGCTAAAATTTTCAACCCGTTATATGGAGGATTTACATTGTTTCCGGATCTATTCCAGTCTCCTGAATACCAGGTTTGTTCTTGAGTATTATTCATGATTTCTTGGTTTTTTGATGAAAATTATCACTAATTGATATTTTCCAATGTGAAACTGAATGCCGTTGAAGAGGAACCTGGTCCGCCACCTGTCATTACGATATCAGCACTTGTAATTCCTAATAAGTTGATTTCTGTGTTTATTTGAGAAATAATTGCCGAACTCATCACATCACCTTCCTCAATCTGAGAGACTACCCCGATGTAAATGCGTGGTGGAAATTCGAATGCAGCTTTTTGTCCCGGAGCCAAACCCGTTTTAGTAGCAAGCAATTTTCCGTCGCGGTAACAGTTAGCGTTGATAGCACCCATAACTAAGCGATTTCTTATCTCAACTTGGTAAGGACTCGTAGCGGGAGTGGTTGACAATTGAAGAATATCTCCGGAAGTAGTTTTGACCATGTCAAATGCCTGAGAATCATAAGCAATGAACTGTGGAGTATAGTTTCCATAAGAATCACTTGCAGATACCATGAGATCCACCGGATAGGTGAAGGGATGGTTATCCAATCGTCCGCAATTTTCAATCACTTTCCATGCTACAGCCAATTCTCCGAAATCTTCTGCAGCATTTTGCTGGAAGATAACCACTGTACTGTTGTTCGTATCATTCGATCGGTTAATGAAATTCAGTTTAATAGCGTTCATAAATAATGGTTTAATCAGGTATAAAACTAATTTAAAAATTGATCGATCAAAGAAACATCAGAAATTAAAAATGTCTTGTAGGAATTATTTTTCTTAGTTTTAACGGATCTGTTTCGCTGCGCATTATGAAGAAAATAGCAAGTATCCTTTTCCTAATTGCATTCCACATTGGCTATTCATCTGCACAAACGGAGGTGAAACCGCTTTGGAAAGTGGTCAACAACAAACAAGAGGCAGATACTGTTCGTTTGGAGGCATTGCGCCAGATTTGTATGCGTGGTTATCTGTACACTTATCCGGACAGTGCTTCGTACTATGCGGATCAGCTCTATGCAATGTCCGAAAAAATGCATTCCTTGAAATACCAGGCATTTGCATTGAATGTTAACGGAGCTTCGTTCTCCTTGCGTGGAGACAATACACGTGCCATTGCTTATTTTACGCGCAGTCTTAAAATTATGGAGAAACTGAATTACAGGAAAGGAATTGCCTCCTGTCTGAATAACATCGGTGTGATCTATAATGAGCAGGAATCGTATGAGAAAGCGGGAGAATATTATCAACGCGCACTGATTCTAAATAAAAAAATGGGAGATTCTTCCTCATTGGCATTGTCCTATTCCAATTTGGGAAATATCTACCGTTACAAAAAGAATTATCCCAAGGCTATCCGGTATCACGAAAATGCCATCAATATCTATGAATCGCTCCAGGATGATTACAGTTTAGGAATGTCATTCCACTTCATAGGTGTGACCTATTTTGACATGGGAGACAATGAAAAGGCCCTGGAATTCAATGAAAAAAGTATCCCATACTATCAAAAATCCGAAAATATTGCGGGTTTGCCAGAAGTATTCAATATCATGGGTAAGATTTACGATAAGAAAGGCGATACCAAAAAAGCGATCGAATACAACAAACGAGCCTTGGAACTTGCAAAGAAAGTAGACGCTGCAGCGGGAATGCGTGAAGCCAGTCTTTCCCTTTATGAGGAATATAAAAAATTGGGACAACTCAAGGATGCGCTTGAAATGCACGAGTTGTATCTCGTGATGCGCGACAAGATCACCAATGAGGAAAGCCAACAGGAGTTAGTGAAGCAGGAGTTATCCTACCAATTTGAAAAGCAGCAGGCGCTCGACCAGAAAGAGCATGAGAAACGTCTTGCAATCCAAAAAGTGATTATTTTTTCCATTGCCGGCGGATCCTTACTTGTATTGATCTTTGCAATAGTCGTAATCAACCGTTTACGCATCACCAGAAAGCAAAAAGGAATCATTGAGCGCCAAAAGGACCTGGTAGAAGAAAAGCAAAAAGAAATTTTGGATTCTATCACCTATGCGAAGCGTCTTCAAGATGCAATACTCCCTCCACTAAGTCTTTTCAAGGAACATTTTCCGGAAAGTTTCATTCTTTACAAACCCAAAGACATTGTTGCGGGAGATTTCTACTGGATGGAAAAATTGGGAGATTCCGTACTCATTGCTGTTGCCGATTGTACCGGGCACGGAGTTCCGGGAGCAATGGTCAGCGTGGTTTGCAGCACCGCTTTGAACCGGGCAGTGTTGGAATTCGGCATCACAGAACCCGGAGAGATTTTGGATAAGACCCGGGAAATCGTATCGGACACCTTTGCAAAAAGTCACCAGGATGTTAAAGACGGAATGGATATCTCACTTGCATCCATTCATCTGAAAACGTTGGAAATCAAATGGGCCGGAGCCAACAATCCATTGTGGTATATTTCGAACGGTGAATTGAACACCATCACCGCGGACAAACAACCAATCGGGAGTTCTTTCGATTCCAGGCCTTTCAAAACACATCAGTTACAATTCTATAAAGGCGATATCTTGTTCCTGTTCACAGATGGTTATGCCGACCAGTTCGGAGGAGAAAAAGGAAAGAAATTCAAATACACCCCGTTAAAGGAATTGTTGCTCCATAATGCAACGCTTCCCATGTCTGAACAAGAACAGCTTTTGGAATCGGCTTTTGAAAATTGGAAAAAAGGTATCGAACAGGTAGATGATGTGTGTGTCGTAGGTGTGAGATTCTAATTTAACTCGCTTTTTTCAAATCAATAACCATTGCATCATTCATTTCACAGGCAAAAATAAATTTGAACCGCAATAGTTTAAATACTCTTTGAAAATACCGTCCCAATTCCCTTCTTTTTTACCTTTATAGTATGATACAACAATCCACTCTTGAGTTCCTCTCCTCATTAAAAGTAAATAACGACCGCGATTGGTTTCAAACAAACAAAGCGGTTTATGAAAAGGCACATCAAAACACGATTAGTTTCGCCGATTCATTGCTAAATAAGATGCGAATTCACGATTCCATTGAAACACAATCCGGAAAAGCAAGTTTGTTCCGTATTTACGCAGACACTCGATTTTCAAAGGATAAAGCCCCATACAAAACGCATTTCGGAATCAGATTCAGCAGGGCAACTGCTCAATTGCGCGGCGGATATTATTTCCACCTGGAACCTGGAAACAGCTTTATGGCAGGCGGGTTCTTTTCTCCAAATCCGGACGATTTAAAACGAATTCGTGAAGATATCGCGTTCAATTACGAAGAATGGAATGAGATTCTCACCCAGCCGGAATTGGTTGATATATTTGGAAAATTGCGTGGTGAAGGAGTAAAGACAGCGCCCAAAGGTTTCGATAAAGATCATCCGGCGATTGAGTTGTTGCGAAAAAAGCAATTTATTTTACGACACGATTTTACTGATAAGGAGGTATTACAAGCAGATTTCCCGGAAAAATTGAATCAAACATTTCAAGCTCTTCGTCCGTTTTTAGATTACATGAGCGAAGTATTGACAACTGATGCAAATGGAGAAACAATCGTTTAAACTAGTTGAACGTCCTTTCCAATTTCTTCAATGCTTTCCCGATATCCGCACCTTTTCCCAGAACTCCTTTCCAGAGATCACCTTTTTTTTCCAGGCGGTCAGGTATGGTGAAAATTGTAAAGTCTTTCGGATCCAAGTGCTCATTTACTTCCTCCCATTCAAGTGGAGTGGAAACAGTTGCACCGGCTTTTGGACGTGCACTGTAGGTCGCAGCGATTGTCTGTCCCTTATGGTTTTGAAGAAAATCAATGTAGATCTTATCCAGCCGTTTGGAAACAGTGCGTTCGATACTCGTGGTTTCTGGCAACTGTAATTGAACGGCTGTTGCAAGTAATTCTCCGAAGAGTTTGATCTCGTCGTAGGTATAGCGTTTCTTTAGAGGAATGTATACGTGAAGCCCCGTTGCACCGCTGGTTTTACAGAAAGTTTCGATTCCGATTTCCTTACAGACTTCACGAATCTTCAAGGCAGTTCGTATCACTTCCTTGAAAGCTATCTCCCCGGGATCAAGATCCATTATCATGTAATCCGGATAATCCGGTTTTTCGAAAGTGCTGTGCCACGGATTGATTTCAATACACCCCAGGTTTACCATATAGATCAAAGTTGCCTCATCGTTACAAACCAGGTAATCGAGGTATTCTTTGTTTGATTTTGAATACTGTTTTTCAGTATGTACCCAATCCGGAATCTGGTCGGTATCCATATCTTTTTGGTAGAATCCAGGTTTGGTGATCCCATTCGGATGACGATTGAGTGATTCGGGCCGGTTTTTCAGATAGGGAAGAATGAATTTGCTGATCTTGCGGTAATAATCGATGAGTTGACCTTTCGTAATCCCTTCTTGTCCTGTTTGCGCGGAATCTGGAAAATAAACCTTATTGCGGTTCGTGATCTTCAGTTTCTTACCGTTGATCCGGATCTCTTGGTCATTCTCCCCGTCTTCCTGCTTTGCCACCTGTTTTTTTCCAACCGTGGAATTTGCTTTTGTATCATTATTCTTCATAGCTTCCGATGCATTTTTATCTGTGCGTAATCCCTTGAAAACCGGTACACGCAAATGATTATCTTCCGTCCAATTTGCAAACTCCACGTTGCAGACCAAAGTAGGTTTCATCCACGTTGCCTTCCCTTTTTGCCCCGTCATTTTGGGTACCGGATCAAAAGGACATTTCGCTCTCTCCAGCTTTTTGAACCGGGTATGCAGCTCTTTAAGCGAAGTTTCCGTAAATCCCGACCCGCAATTTCCAATGTAAACCAGCTTTCCTTCATCGTAAATCCCAAGAATCAATGAACCGAAGAACTTCCGGCTGTTTTGCGGGGATGTATAACCGCAAATAATGGCTTCCAATGATTGCCGGGTCTTGAGTTTCAGCCAAAAATCCGAGCGCAAATCCGAAAAGTACGTACTCTTACTATCTTTTGCAATTATTCCTTCAAAACCCAATTTCGTGAGTTTTTCCATTAGTTCCTCCCCTTTTCCATGAACAATTGTCGAGGGTTGGATATGCTCCAATTTCACTTTACTGAAAACAGCTTCCAATAATTCCCTTCGCTGAAGCAATGGCAATTGGGTAACCGGATATCCGTTCAGATACAGCAGATCGAATATGTAATATCGCAAAACGCCTTTATGAGTGGTCGTGAAATTCTGCAAAAGCTGAAAATTACTGACCCCTTTATCCTCGATTACAATTTCACCATCCAGGATCAGATCATCTTCAAAGTGTTCAAGTTCCGGGAGCAAAGCCGCGTATTGCTTATTGAATGAATTCCCATTCCGTGAAACTATCTCCACTTTTCCTTTTGAAATCTTGGTAACAGCACGGTAGCCGTCGTATTTCGGTTCGTACATCCAATCAGATCGATTAGTATGTGAAGTGGCGAGTGTTGCCAACATCGGCTTTTTCAATTTCTTCCAGGCTTGCTCGATATCTGTCTTCGGAATCTCGGGCTCAGCTTCTGTTTCCTGGTCAGGAGTGGATTTCTTTTCTTTCTTTTCCGAAGCAGCCGAAGCTTTCCCTTTTTTGGAACCAGGTTTCTTTTTATGAACTGCCTTTATCGGGTCAATGGAAGCGATGTCGTAACTTTTCACAGCATGGTCATCATCCTTCTTGATAAGCAGCCAATTCTTGTCCGTTCCATCATTCATTCGCACCAATGCAAAAGCACCTTGGAGATGTTTCCCTTTCAACACGAATTTCAGATCGCCTTTGTAATACTGGTGCAGCAGCAGTTTTTCCATTGACTTCCCTTGTTCAGGAGCTTCCAACGAAACATAGGTTCCATTATCCCAAATTTCCACGATCCCCGCACCGTAATTTCCTTTTGGGATTTCTCCGTAGAATTTACCATACGCCAAAGGATGGTCTTCCACATGAACCGCCAATCGTCTTTCTCCCGCTTTCATGGACGGACCTTTCGGAACAGCCCAACTTTTCAGTACACCTTCCATTTCCAGGCGAAAATCATAGTGTAAATGGGAAGCATCGTGACGTTGAACAACAAATGTGAGTTTCGGTGACGATTTTTCTTTTCCTGTCGACGGTTCGGGAGTCTGCCCGAAATCCCTTTTTTTTCGATACAGTTTTAGAGCCATGATCAGGAAGCTTTAGATTTGTTACTTTTCTGCAAACTGGCTTTGAGTTGTTCCATCAGGTCTTTCGATTTACTGTGCACTATTTTCAATGCCGGTACTTTGGATTTTTTGCCTTTCGCTTTTGCTTTGATAATTTTTAAAAGTGAGGCGGCATACTCATCCTTGAATTTACTTATATTAAAAGGAGTTGTGTATTGTTTGATCAAGGCCATAGCCATTTTCAATTCGGCCGGTTTCACTTCTGAAGCTGCGGGTAATTTGAGTTCATCTGTGTCACGGATTTCTTGAGAAAATCGAATTTTACTCAGTACCAATACATTTCCACGCGGTTTCAGAACTGTAAGTGTTTCAGCGGTGCGCAATACAAATTGGGCAATCCCCACCTTTTTGGATTTTGCCAATGCTTCACGCATCAGTGCATAGGCCTTCACCCCTGATTTTTCCGGTTCCACATAATAGGAATTCTCGAAGAAGATGGTATCGATATCACTTTCGTCTACAAAATGGTCTACCTGGATGATCTTGCTTTTTTCCGGTGCAGCTGCTTCAAAATCTTCCGGTCCGAGCAAGACATAGTTTTCTTTCAGTTTGTAAGCTTTGGCAATGTGTTCCCAAGCTACTTCCTTCCCTGTATCCTCATTGATACGCTTGAACCGGATATGACTCATGTCCCTTGGGTCGACCATATCGAGATCCAATGAACTTTGCTGCGTTGCACTGTATAATTTGACAGGTATATTGACCAGTCCGAAACTGATCGCCCCTTTCCATATTGCTTTCATAACACGACGTTTTCACTTGATAAGTTAAGTCATTACGA
Source organism: uncultured Fluviicola sp. (assembly GCA_965650135.1). Lineage (GTDB taxonomy): Bacteria > Bacteroidota > Bacteroidia > Flavobacteriales_D > Crocinitomicaceae > Fluviicola. The sequence goes on along the minus strand of CBFGNC010000004.1, from coordinate 76,772 downwards.
AAGGTGGTGGGGTTAATTAATGTGAAATCTTATTAACATTGAAAAGAGCTTCAAATCGCATGTGACACTCATCTCAACATACTTCCTTGCTGGTAAATATCCACGAACAATTCCCCTGTATTGTTAATACTTGCCCGGTGCATCCGATCGCAATTAAACGAAAATGCAATCTCACCGGATCGGTTTACGCTGATAATCCCTACATCCCCGGCAATGGGCTGATCCGGATTATTAATGGTATAATCACAAGCTTCCCGGAGTGTCATTCCTTTCAGTTCCATCAACAGAGCCACTTTGTGGGCTATCACGTTCGTAATGATCACTTCCCCATCACCCGTGCAGGATAAGGCACATTGGGAATCGGCGTAACAACCTGCTCCGATCATACAACTGTCTCCAACACGTCCCGGCAAACTATTGGTAATTCCGCCGGTCGAAGTTCCGGCTGCCAAGTGCCCAAGAGAATCCAGCGCCACGCATCCAACGGTTCCGTGGCCATAACTTTTTTCTTCCCTGAGATCGTTGAGCTGTCTTTCTACGATAAAATAATCCTTAGGCATCAATTCCAAAGCATTGTGTTTTGCCAATCTGAGCGCTCCATAACCGGCAATGTGGACATGTTTCGTGTTGTCCATCACCTTTCTTGCGAGTGTAATGGGATTCTTGACTTGCGTAACCATCGAAACAGCACCGGCAGAACATCGGGCTCCATCCATGATCGCTGCATCCATTTCCACTTCTCCATCCGAGTTTAGTGCAGCGCCTTTCCCAGCATTGAACAAGGGATTATCTTCCAGGAACCGAATAGTAGCTTCAACAGCATCAACCGCAGAAGCACCATTAGCCAGTAATTGATGTCCATGTTCAATAGCACTTCTCAACCCTTCCATATAACCGTCATAATTCGCTTCGATGAACTCGCTATTTTCTCCGGCTCCGCCGTGAATAGCAATCGCAATTTTATTCATTTTCTGTCTTTATATTCGTGTAACTTAATTTGCAGGTATGGATATTGAACTGGCAATTCCGCACCAGGAGATGTACCCGGAGATTATCTACATAGATAGGGGCACCTTTTTCTACATCGCTCACATTGGTCTGTTCAATGTATCGGCTATCAATGATCACTACCATACCTGAACCTAAACACTGGGCCTTTCTCCCTTTTCGAATCAACAAAGCGGTATCTTCCCCCAATCCGATTCCAAGTTGTCCTGAATTGGAGATGACTGCATGAGCCAATCTTCCGAAACGACCTCTACTAATAAAATGGGTATCGATAATACAATCTTCGATCAGGCCTAAACCTGAACTGATCCGGAGATCATAATCAATCAGTGCCTCATTGGTTCCTCCACTCTGGATCATCAGTTTCGACATCACCATTGCTCCGGCACTTGTTCCTGCAACGGTAAACTTCGAGTCGTGTTTATATCTTTTACAAATCGCATCAGCAATTGGTGAACCGCCGATAATCGTTGCGATCTTGAACTGATCCCCTCCCGAAAACATGATCGTATCAGCCTTATTTATACGTTCCAGAAAAGTCTCATTTTTTGAATCAGCGATGCTTTGAATATCCATGAATCCCACATTCGTGTAACCTACCTTGCCAAACGCTTTCTCATAACTTGCACGCACTTCTACCGGAAAACTGCTCGCAGTTGTAATCACTTCGATCCGATCATCCATCGATTTTGCAGAAACGAGTTCTTTTAAAATCTCCAGATGCACAAATTGCTTGTTGTGCGCAGCTATCGGAACCAGGTTTTCGCCTTTATCCTCTGCTCCGCCAATTAATAGAAGCCGACCCTTTGGTAACGCGGTGCTCATTTCAAGAAACTTTAGACATGGAATAAACAAGCTTCTCCTGGAGTTTTCTCACCATTTCGATGGAATCTCTCACGTGATCCGCACATACAAAAATGAATGCACCTTGGGAAGCGTTGGTAACTGCAGCTTCAATAGCTGAAGCCTCATCAGAAATCACCTCTACACGCAAATGAGGGTTCACGGAACTAATTCCTTCTTTCAATAAGCGCGTCATTTCCTCATTCGGCCTGCCCCTGTTATCGGTGTCGTGACGAATGATGATCTCATTAAAAATAGATGCAACATATCTTCCTTGATTTCGGATATCTTCGTCACGCCTGTCGCCTGTTGCCCCTATCACACAAATCTTGGAAGGGGATTCCACTGTGGCCATATATTGCCGGATAGCATCAAAACCTGAGGCATTGTGTGCATAATCAAGCATCAAATTGCAATGGGCGAATTCAAACAGGTTCATTCTCCCGGGTGTCATTTCCGGAGACGGAACAAATGAGGCGAGTGCTGAGCGGATATCATCCAGGGTAAATCCCGAAACAATTCCGGCTGCAATGGCCGGCAGTGTATTCGCCATCATGAATTCGGCCTTTCCCCCATAAGTGATCGGAACCTGGTTGACGGCCAAGATTCTGGTCACCAGTTCTCCTGCTTTCACTACAAAAAAACCATCCTGAACAAGAATTGCCATTCCACCCTTACTGCAATGCTCGCTTATCCGTTCATCAGCTTTACCCATACCGAATAAAATGATATTGGAGGACACGACATTCCGCATATTGTAAACCAGGTCATCGTCTGCATTCAGAATCGCAAATCCTTTATCCGAGGTACTTCTTGCCACCACCTCTTTGACATCTGCATATTGTTCCATCGTATGGATATCATCAATCCCCAAATGGTCTTCCGTCACATTCGTAATGACACTGATATCGCATTCATCAAAAGCGAGTCCGGACCGAAGGATTCCTCCACGGGCACATTCCAGTACGGCATAATCCACGATCGGATCTGCAAGTATTATTTGTGCACTCCGCGGACCACTGCAATCACCTTCTTCAATTTGATGCTCATTGATATAAATTCCTTCGGTAGTAGTGAATCCGACATTTTTACCCGATTTCCGGGCCATATGAGCGATTAACCGGGTCGTCGTCGTTTTACCATTCGTACCGGTTACTGCTACCAATGGAATTCTTCCATCGGAATGGTTGGGAAAGAGCATATCGATCACCGGGCTTGCAATGTCGCGCGGTGTTCCCTTTGATGGATGGGTATGCATTCGGAAGCCCGGTCCCGCATTCACCTCAATAATAGCACCATTGCCTCTTTCAATGGGTTGTGAAACATCTTTCGCCATGATATCGATTCCGCAAACATCCAGTTGAAAAAGACGCGCAATACGTTCGGCAAGAAAAACGTTGTGCGGATGAACACTATCAGTCATATCAGTTGAAGTTCCTCCTGTTGACAAGTTCGCCGTTTTTTTTAGAAACAGCTCCTTTCCTAAAGGCAAAACATCATCCAAGCCCAATCCGGCTTCTTTCAATATTTTTTTGGTTTGGTAATCAATCTTGATTTTAGTGAGGACTTTTTCATGTCCGGATCCGCGATCCGGATGATTATTTTCCTCCGTTATCAGTTCACGGATAGTCGATTTCCCGTTCCCGGTTACAGCTGCGGGTGTGCGTTTCGCAACTGCTACGAGTTTGTAGTTTATTACCAGGAAACGATAATCATCGCCTTCCACATATTCTTCGATAATAATCCTGTCCGATATCTTCCACGCCTGATTCGCTGCCTTGAGCACTTCCTCCTTATTCCTGATATTCACCGTAATTCCACGGCCATGGTTCCCATCCGTTGGCTTGATCACCCAGGGAAAAGGAATTTCTTCAATCGCTTCTTTCAATTCGGATTTATCATAAACAGCGATCCCTTGGGGAACTGACACTCCGGCATTACTTAACACTTTCTTGGTAAACCATTTACATCCTACGGATTCTACTGCCAGGCTATTGGTTGTTCCCATAACAGTTGCACGAAACAATTGCTGATTTCTTCCATAACCCAACATGTAAAGAGATTGATCGTCCATCCTTGTAACCGGGATATTTCTTCGGATCGCTTCATCCAAAATTGTTTGTGTACTGGGTCCGGGCATTTCGTCCTCCCAAATACCTTTCAGTTTTTCAATGGTTTTTTTAATATCAAACGACTTTCCTTCAGCTAATGATTCAACCAGTTCAACCGCAGCTTTTCCTGCAAAAATCCCTGCTTCTTCCGACAGGTAGGCAAAAACCACTTTATACATTCCATATTCTCCGGTTGACCGGGTTCTTCCATATCCGCAATCCATTCCTGCCAATACCTGCAATTCAAGCGCAACATGTTCAACAACATGTCCCAACCAGGTTCCTTCCCGCATTCTTTCGCAAAAACCTCCTTCTTTTCCTTCCGAACATCTGTGCTCGTATAATGAAGGGATCAAACGCATGATCCGTTCCTGGAATTTGGGAATCCGGTTCGTTGGAAGTTCTTCATACTTCCCTAAATCCAACTTCATTACGATTAATCTTTTCCTGTAATTCGACCAGTAATTCGGGCCGCGCATCACGTGTATATTTTTAATTTCCATGACCATTATTTATGTTAGTGTGTCTAATAGAAAGATTCCCAATAAACAAGAAGAAATTTTTGACAAGACAATGGGTAAATTGTTGGTCAAAACTTGCAGCTATCGGAAACCTGCAACTATTGTTATTATCCAAAAATAAGGAGGTGTTGAAGCTGGATTCTTACACAATTTTTCGCGCCAGTTGCATAATCTTTGGAATTATGAAAAATTATGAGTGGACTCAAGCCCTGGAAACCATTGTGGCCGTAATCAAAATTACAATCGACCCGTCTGGAATCAATTCAATTTGTTTAACAAAGATTATCTCTTCGCCATCCTAAATAACCGTAAATTGAAGAGTTAACCCATTAAATTCAAGAATCATGAAAAAAAGTGTTTCCATATTCAATTCACATGATGAAGCCTTAAAAGCGTTGGAAGAATTGCGTGAAAGTGGCGTGAACATGTCGAAAGTGTCATTGATCGGTCATGCGGAAGTCGTAAATGATCATGTACATATCAAATCCAACAAAGCATTGGTTGCGGCACCGGTTGCAGCAGGTACTGTACTGGGTACAACCTTGGGATTACTCACAGGTGTGGGCTTATTCGCTATTCCGGGATTGGGGGTTCTATTTGGTGCAGGAGCTATTGTCGGAGCACTGGCAGGTTTCCAGATTGGCGTTGCCACAGGGGGAATCGCCACTATCTTGGTAGATCTAGGCGTCAAGGATGATCATATTGCTTACGAACAACATCTGAAGGAAGGTCGTTTTTTGCTTTTTTACGACGGAAGTGAAGAAGAGATAGAGCATGTGGAACACATTATCGAAGGAAAACATCTGGGTGTGAAGAGACACTGATAGATTTGCTTCGATACTAGACAAAAGAACTATATCCCGTAATTGCCCTTCCAACAATCAGCGTATTGATCTCTTTGGTTCCTTCGTAGGAATAGATGGCCTCCGCATCCGCAACGAATCGTGCGACATCATATTCCAGAAGAATCCCGTTTCCCCCCATCACTTCCCTGGCCTTACTGACAATGTCCCGGGTTCGCAAACTACAGAAAACTTTTGCCAGGGAAGCGTGTTCATCCGTAAGTTCATTTTGGTCCTGCAACTCCGACAAGCGCGCCACCATGGTTTGCATAGCTGTCAGGTTTGTAAGCATTTCCACCAGGTGATTTTGAATGAGTTGGAAAGAAGCAATCGGTTTTCCAAACTGTTTCCGTTCGCGGGTATATTTCAGCGCGGCTTCATAAGCACCTCGGGCACAACCTACTGCAAGCCAAGCTACACCGGCACGGGTCATCCGCAACACATTCGCGGTATCTTTGAACGAATTGGCTTTTTGCAATCGGTCTGTTTCCTCCACCACACAGTCTGTCAGGGTTATGATACCATTCTGAACAATCCGCAAGGCCATTTTATCTTCCATTTTTTGAACTTCCAGTCCGGGATTGTCCTTCCGAACCAAAAATCCTTTCACCTGTTTGTCTTCTTCGTCTTCAGCCCAGATAATTATTACATCTGCAAAAGTGGCATTGCCGATCCATTTCTTTTGCCCGTTTAATATCCAACTGTTCCCGTTGCGTTTTGCTTTCATGGTCAAACCTCCCGCAACAGCAGAACCCACTTCCGGTTCAGTTAGACCAAAAGCACCTATTTTTCGCAAGCTTTTCAATTCCGGAAGCCATTCCTGTTTTTGCTCTTCCGATCCCAATAAGTAAATGGAACCCATGACCAAACCACTTTGTACGCCGAAAAAAGTTGCAAATGAAGCATCCACCCGAGCCATTTCCATCGCCAGTACACCTTCCATCAAGTAGGATCTCACCGGATTACTATATCCTTCATAAGCAATTCCACAAATATCCAACTCTGCCACTTTCGGAATCAAATGATGTGGAAACTCTCCCCTCAACCAGAAATCATTCACAATTGGTCTGACCTCATCTTCCATAAAAGCCCTGACTTTCAACTGAAGTACTCTTTCTTCGGGAGTCAATGTGTGACTGATGTTGTAAAAATCGCCATCAATTGCCGGGAGTTCTTTTTTCGGATGGTTACCTCCAAGCATTTTCACCAGGCCGGATAATTGCTTATCATCCAATTTCCCGACATTCTTCATTACCTCGGCAAGATCTACTTTTTTTGACAACCGGTTCAACTGATCCAAATCCACTTGTTTGAATAAACGGTATGCATTCTTGATGTTTGAGAAAAGAGACATAGCTAACTGATTTCCTATGAATGTAGGACAAAAAGGAATGTCCGAATCTTAAAAGAACTTAAAAACGGCTTGAATCTGTGAGTTATATAAACTTCCCGAAATAAGGTATAACAGAAATGCAAGCCTATTCGGTCATCTTTGTTTTACGATCATTAAAACGATAAATTATGAAGAAGATTCTAATGATAGTTGCAGCGGTATTGACATTCGCTACAGCATTTTCCCAGGAAAACCCTGAGAAAAAAACGTTCTCAATCGGACCTTCAATAGGTTTTGGGCATACCGGGATCCGAAATACTGTCGGGACAGATATATTCAAACCGTCATGGAGCGCCGGGGTAATTTTCAATTACAGTTCGCTTAAACACGTTGGATTTTCCGCAGATGTCTTGTGGTCTATGGAAGGTGCACGGGTTGAAAGTGAAGGTTCTGAAGCCGATCTGACTTTGCAGTACATTCGTGTACCACTGAAGTTCGCGTACTATTTCGGTGAGTTCGAAGACAATTTCCGTCCCAAAGTAACGGTTGGCCCATCCATGGGATTCCTGATCAGTGGGGTAAGCGATTCCGATGTAGAGGGTGGTTCAAATGTAAATGTAAAGTCCTTTTACAACACCTTCGACATTGGTTTGAATGCCTCTATCGGATTCAATCTGAAACTGGCGACAAATATCTGGTTGAACACTGATTTCAACTATTATACCGGTTTCACGGCAATTCGCAATAACCAGTACAACTCGAATTTCGGGGTGAAACTTGGTGTAGCCTTTGGCTTGTAACCGAACAACCCACATTAAAAAACGGGAATCGATCCACAATGGATGATTCCCGTTTTTTTATTTCTTGAATGCGATTTGTAAAACCTCTTCTATTCCTGTATCAAAGCTATGATATTCTCCGATGGATCGGTGAACCAGGCTAAGGCAGAACCGTCAGGATGACGTGAGATCCCGTTCGGGTCGGTTTTGATATACGGCATATCGTACTGAAGGAAAGAAACTCCTTTTTTAGCCAATTCATTTACTGCGTCATCAATATCCGTAACAGGAATGTTTAAGATGGTGAAGGTTGCAGGCACATGGTTTTCCTTCGGATAGATAATGAATTTCATTCCCTCATTCACTCGTATTGTCAGAATCGACATATCACCTTTCTCCACATCCAAACCCAATACGTTCTTATAAAAGAAGTAAGCTTCATCCGTATCCACAGCAGAAAAGCTGCTAAATATTCTATCTCTTTGTATCATCGTTTTATTTTTTATGAATTTTCCGCTTGTGCTTTTAAATGTAAAACATTCGCAGGACAAAAAAGAAAAAGTTTATAACTCAAAAAAAATCCTTCCCGAATAATCTCAGGAAGGATTTCTCAGATAACTAAAATATCCTATTTTTTAATGAACTGTCTGATCGAAACTTTATTCGTTTCCACATTCGTCATTTTCAACAAATAAGTCCCCTGGCTCAATCGGGAAACATCTAACTGGTTGGCAGCAGTGCTAACCACCTCATATTTCCGTCCGGCAATATCCGTCACTTGGCAAGTATATTGATCGCCATTCGCATTTGTATAACTTATATTTAATTCATTGGTACATGGATTCGGATATAGATTGAGGTCAGATAAAGCTGTCTCTTCGACCAACAATTCCGTATTCTCTTCTGCGACTGCGAACGGACTTAAGCTGGTAACACCCATACGGCTAATCTCATAGGTGCTGTTTGCACCTGCCACCGCGCTGCTTGCAGCATAAGTATCCCAACTACCGGATGTATAATGAGAAATGAATGCGTTGGTGCGGTCAAAACCATTTACTTCAGAAGTTGCCATCCATCCCAATTTAAGGTTCAGGTTAAACGTCGTCATATCCGATTCTACCAACCAGGTTCTGTTCACTACACTTCCGCTGGTTGCACTGTTGTATCCTGAATTCTCAGTTCCTCCGGAATATATTCCGCTAAAAGCTTTCACCCTGAACTTTCCTCCTGTTCCCGTCGTTTGTTGAATGCTTGCAGGTGAATAGCTGGTTTCCGTTCCAACAGGGAAAACCATGTATGGCGAAGAGACTGGAATGTACATATCCAATTGTCCGGTACCCGGAGTCATGATATATCTGGTATTGCTGTACCCGGTGATATTGGCATTTTGCTCTATTACCAGGTTATCATTCGCTAACCGAACACTTCCGTTTGTCAAGGTCAGTTCATCATAAATGTGAAGTGTGGATCCAATAACAATGTCTCCTCCTGTTACATCAATCACCAACTGTTCGAGATTTTGGTTTGAACCATCAAAAGTAATGGTATCGTTTCCAACTGTGGTGATATTCAAATGTAAATCAGAGTTCACATTTCCGATAATCGGAGTAGTTTGGTTCAAAGTTCCGTTCAAGGTGAGGTTGTTTGCGTTCAGGTTCAATTTCCCGCTGTTCAGCTCCAATTCTCCACCAATAGTCACGTCATCATCCATCACCACTTCACCCGACGTGATATCCACTTTCACATCATTCAATCCGGATCCTGTAATTTCTTCACCGGTATTTACAGTCGAGCCACCGATGTATTCCACATCATAAGATGCTGTTCCCGCAAATGTACCTCCGTTGCCTTCGAGTTCTCCGTCCATCACCTGCACCTGGCTTCCTGCGCTCATTGTCAATGTTGCACCGCTTTCAATACTTAAGGTTCCATTATGAAGCTGTAATTCTCCGGCAATTGATAGCGGACTATCAAGCTCCACAGTTCCGGAAGTTCCGGTATAATCAATAGAGAGCTGGTCAATAGATGATCCGGCAGTAAATACCAATCCTGAATTCAAGACATTTGCCGTTTGGATGGTAAGATTAGACGTTGCGGCAGTTGTCAGCGCTGCACCGGATTGGATATTCATGTTTCCAAGGATTTCCAGATCGTTTGCTCCAACACTCAGGATTCCTGTATTCAGTTGCAGGTTGCCATGGATCTGCAGGTCACTTCCCATTGTAAGGATTGTCGTATTATCATCCATACTGACGTCTGTATTCTGCAAATTTGATGAGTTGATTTCAATACCCGTGGTTTTAGCTCCTCCAATATAGCGGACATGATAAGCTCCTCCGGAATTAAATACTCCACCACTTGTAGCTAATGAACCTCCATTTCTGACAATCGTTGAATTTGTATTCATCATCAGGTTTGACCCGGTGTTCAAAGTGAGTGAACCTCCATCCAGATTTAGCGTATCTGAAACCGTAAGCTGTAAAGCGAGCGTAAGAAGTGATCCTGAATTCACAAATGAATGAACCGTCATATCACCCGTATGCGTACAAGTTGTAAGTAAACCACTGAATTCGATACGCTGGATATCAACATCGCCGCTTCCACTGAAAGTTCCCGACTGGATTGCCAGTTGTTTGTTTCCGGAGCTGCTTAGCGTCCCGTCTACCGTGAAACTATTGAGAAGTCCCGAAAAGGTAACGTCGGTATCCAGGTTTACATCAATACCCGATGGAATGATGATATCCTGGTTGCTAACATTTCCGGAAGGAGCTACACCGCCCCAAGTAAGAGGATCAGTCCAGTTACCATTGGTAACCGCAGTAAAGGCCATTAAGTTATTAGCGGACATAATTGTCAAAACAAAAAATCCTAATTTGAGTAAGATTGCTTTCATACCTGTAATTTTTAATTGATACTAATTTGAACTATTAAAATTCGGGACAAACAGCAATTTCATTGTTACACTTTACCAGAGATAATTACATAATTCACAGATTGATATTTTGCAAACTATCTGTGAATAAAAAAGGGAGCCTGCGCTCCCCTAAACCTAAAAACTTAACATCACCTAACTTGGTCTTTACATGACTAACCTAGGACTAAGTTAGAGCTATGGATATCAAAAAGTTTACACTAATTCCTGAAATTGTTGCATAATTCCTAGATTTTAGAAGAGGCAGATTTTCCTATTTAATTGTATCTGGATATCAACACGATAAAAATCGCTTTGAAAAGAGATTGATGTGTAGGGATTTCAATTTCTCCCGCACACAAGGACCCATTCACCTTTCTCAGAGATTCAGCTACCAGGAAAGCAAAGAAGTTGGCAAGCTTTTCAGAGTTCTGATTGATGACAAACGTATCGTTGACCCGAAAAAAATAACCGTGAATAATCTTAATGGACTCTACCTGGTTCCATGGCGAAATAATTTTGAACTTCATCACGAAGTCGTTTGAACCGGTATCGATATTCCTGAATCCCAACCCGAACTGGGTCACTTTTTTATTCAGTATTTCCTTTTTAACAATCGGATGAATGATCTGCTCGAACTGGGTGAAATCTTTCTTATAATCTTCCATACTGAGAGGTTAAACCATTTATTTGATCACTTACTTATATCTTTCGCTGAATTTTTGATTTTTCTTTTTTTTTGCCGAACGAAATCCGTTCTTGTTTGGAAACCACTGTACAACAAGTGCGAATATGGCCACAACCAAAGGCAGATGGAAAAATCCTCCTCTATTGTATTTGAAGTGAACAATAGCCCACTCTGCAATTACAAAAAGAGCCAGTATGCTTAATAATATCCTCATAAAAATGCTGTGAACAGTGGATAAAGAGTGAATGTTGATACGAATCTGCCTTTTCTTTACCAACATTCACCTGGTCATATTTCTAAAAAACTTACTCTTCGGCCGCAGCATCCAGGTTGATCGAAGATTCTGCAATTTCACTTAAAGCTTCATCTGCTTCCTTCTCCTCGCCCAGCGTTTGCTCCAATAAACTGGCCGCAACCGATTCGCCCAAAGTATTCGCGAAAGAAACAAGTGTTCCGTAGCTCGCTATTTCATAATGCTCCACCTTTTGGGCTGCTGAAATGATTCCTGCATCTCTCACAACACCATCTTCTGTTTCCGACATAATTTCTTCCGCTTCAGTAATAAGTCCTTCCATCGCCTCGCATTTCTTGGCCGTTGCTTTTTCACCGATAATGTCGAACACCTGCTCCAATCGTTCTACATGGGTTTCAGTAACAGACAAATGATCCTCCAATGCGGAAACCAACTCACCGGATGTTGCTTTCTTAGCCATTTTAGGAATTGCTTTCACCAAGGCCTTTTCTGCCCAATAAATGTCTTTTAACTCGTCGAGGAATAATTTGCGTAGCCCGGATTCCCGCGACTCTCCATTTTGATTTGTTGTTGCCATATTTCCTGTTTTCTATTCTATTGAAAGTTAAGATGTCAGTCAACCGAATGGCTTACATGATTGCTAAACCCTTTTACATAATTCATATAAATGTGAAATTTCAAAATCTCATCTTGGGAACCTTCATTATTTCCAACAGCCAGAACATAAAAATGCACGCCGAAGCGTGCATTTACGTAACCAAAATAATCTACACAAATCCGTAGTTCTGATAGATGCCATTCATGATTTACCCGGAAGCCACTGAGTGACAAGTCCCGCTACTGCAAGAATTATGGTCAGGTGGTAAACACCTCCCATATCGAATCTAAAATAAGCTATTGACCAACCCATCCCTACAAGAAGGGACAACGTACTAATAATTACCCTCATAACCCTTTTTATTAATGATGAAACCTACTTAAATCAATTATTGCAATCAAAAATTAAAGTCATTCAAGGAAAAAAGAGAGAATATGACCTGATTCGTTTATCAGTAGAACTGAGATATAAAACGGGATTTTTCACCCGTTTTAATCTCCACACAATTTATCCGCTTCACAAAACCATCTTAAATTCTTCTGTCTAAAAGTAGCCGCGCAACTACCAAATGTTTTGTCAAATCAGGATTGTTTTTTACATATTTATTGGATTTGTTAAATTTCAAATTATTTAACAGGAAATTTGATTGATTTTGAAACATGGAATCAAAATATGATTTGCCTAAAGGCCTTACCATAGTGATTCGAACACTGGAATATTTGTCGCTTCATTAGTTAGCGATAGGATCAAGGCACCCTGAATCCGAGAATTAAAATATCATCTGTCTGTTCTTCATCCGATTTGATTTTCCATTCTTCAATTGTTTCATTGAAGACTTTCCTTTGGTCTGCCATTGTCAGATTTTGAGTGGAAAGGATCAGGTCCTGGAAATTTTTGTAATTAAATTTCTTTCCATTTTGTCCACCGAACTGATCTGCGTAACCATCACTGAAAAGATAGTAACTGTCACCCGATTCAATACTTATCTGATAGTTTGTAAACTTTTGATCTGTATTGTTTGAAAAAAGGTTGATCGGTATTTTATCTGTCGCCAACTTGGTTAATTCCCCATTTTTAACTTGATAAATCGGGTTGTAGGCTCCTGCATATTCCATGATCATTTTTGATTTGTCAATGACACACAACGCAATGTCCATCCCGTCTTTTATTTCATAATCGCTGTTATTGATCTTTTTATTCGCGTTATGAAACTCGTTGTTCAATTGGTTTAATATTTCAGCTGGATTGGTCTGTTCATAATCAGTGACACATTTAGTCAACAGTTTGTACCCGATAATACTGATAAATGCTCCGGGAACTCCATGTCCGGTGCAGTCGCAGGCAGCGATAAAAATTTTGTCCTTATGTTTTTCAATCCAATAAAAATCTCCACTGACAATGTGTTTGGGTTTAAGCAGTACGAATGATTCGGGAAGAATTGCATCCAATTGCTCTTTGGTAGGGAAAATCGCTTTCTGAATAAGCTTGGCATAGCGTATGCTCTCCAAAATATCCTGATGCTGTTGCTCGATAAGTTGTTGCTGCTGTTTTAAAGGTGTGATATCCAGAAAAGATGAAACCAGATAATTCGCTCCGTTTATTTCCATTTTTTCAATACAACTTATTGCATAGATATCCTTTCCATCTTTTGATTTGCATTTGATAGTTTCGTTCTTTATCCTCCCTTTTTCTTTAATGATGTTTGAAACTCTCTCATGCTCTATCGGGTCGAGAATGCCGACTTCCCTGGCATTTCGTCCGATTACTTCGGTTGCCTCAAAACCGTATATTTCTATGAATCGTTTGTTTATCCTCACATAAATCCTATCTTCTGTGGTTATTGACATGCAGGCAGGACTTGAGTCAAACATGGTTAAAAAACTATCCAGATTCCCTTGAATAACTTTTTCAGCCATTTCTAAATTGTCAACCTCTACGGTATCGGAAAATATATTTTTCATGATTGATACAGTCTAATGAATATCACGCCTAATATGCTGGTTCTGGCAACTTCAACTATTCTGCTGAATTCTTTTAAACTGAATTGAATTCGTTCAATCACTTGAATCTTGTGAATAGTTTTGTGTTACGTTATTAACTCAATAATACGCATTAATCCGGAAAAATAAAACAGTCTCTCAAGGTTTTGAAGAAGAAGTCTCTTGGCAATATGTGATTACAAATGGTCTTTATCAACAGGAACATAATTAGTTGGTATCTAACCCATTTTGCCCTTCTCGTTCTCTCTTGCTCTGAAAAGAAGGAAGAGCCGAATGACTGATTCATGACAGCACGGTTTAAGAAAAGAGTATGGAGCTTATAAAGAATAAGGGCATTTCACTTACATAAATGCTCTTTTCTTTTCTGATCAGAACAAGAGAACATTCGAACTTTTTGATTCAAAGTTCAAACAATATGATCCACAGTGAACTGTTTTAAAAAAAATGTGCGTGCATAGGGAGTTACAAAGTTAGTTTTTGAACGTAAAAAATTAGGTCAAATCTATAAAATGTACGTATTTTTGTGCCCTACAAAACTGAAAAAGAAGAATGATTAGAAGGGTTACATATTATTCCTTTCATGTATCTGAATTGGTTTATCTGGTACAAATGAAGAAAGAATTTAAACAATTCAGACCTTCCGAGTATCGCTTGAAAGATTTATCTCAATCAACAGATGATTTAAGTTATTGCTATGAGGCACTTAAAAAGGTTTCACGCTCTTTTGCAGTAGTAATTCAGCAATTGCCGGAAGAACTGAAAAATCCGGTTTGTTTGTTTTATCTTATTCTACGAGGTCTTGATACCATTGAAGATGATATGAGTCTGGACAATTCGATCAAGAAAGAGATGCTGCTTACCTTTGCTGACCGCATAAACAACGAAGAATTCATTCTTGAGAATGTTGGCGATACCCAGGACTACCAAGACCTGATGCTTCATTTTGACAAAGTAATCCGTGAATATCAAAAACTTGGTCCGGAATACAAAGCAGTTATCACCGAGATAACCAATGAAATGGCAATCGGGATGGACAAGTATGCGCACAAAAACGTTGAAAGTTATGAAGACTGGAACGATTACTGTTATTACGTTGCCGGACTGGTTGGAATTGGTTTGAGCAGATTGTTTCTTGCCTCAAAACTAGAGACAAGTGTGAAGCTTGCGGACAGAAATCTCAGTAATGAAATGGGATTGTTCCTTCAAAAAACAAATATTATCCGTGATTTTGCAGAGGACCTGGAACAAGGACGTATTTTCTGGCCGGAGGAATCCTGGAAAAATAAAGCGAATACATTACACGAATTGCAGGCGGATGAAAAAAGCGGGCTTGCCGCATTGAATGAAGTGGTAATCAATGCACTTCAACATGTTCCTGCCTGCCTTGAATTTTTAGGATGCTTAGAGAACCAGAACGTTTTTCGTTTTTGTGCCATTCCACAATTAATGGCGATTGCAACCTTGAAAGAATTGTACAATAATCCGGATGTCTTGCACAAAAACGTAAAGATCAGGAAGGGAAAAACTGCTAAGTATTTTATTTCAATTCAGGATTTTAAGAGTACGAAAAAAGAATTTATCTCTATTCTGAATGGGTTGGAGAAAAAAGACAATACAGGAAAAATTAAATCAATATTAGCTGAAATTCAAGATGAGCACAAGTGAATTTGATATCATAGTTATTGGAGCCGGAGTTGCCGGAGGAGTGTTTGCTGCTTCTCAACCCGCCAGTACACGCATCCTTGTGGTGGAGCGTGACCTTACAGAACCTGACCGGATTATCGGTGAATTACTGCAGCCGGGAGGAATCCAGGCATTAAATAAACTGGGGCTTGGTCATTTACTGGAAGGTATTGACGCACGGGAAGTCAATGGGTATAACCTGATTAAGGGAAACGAACGTTTCACTATCAATTACGATGAAGTTCAAAAAGGAATCAAGGGAATTGGTTTGAGAAACGGAAAGTTCCTGACAAACATCCGAAAAGAGCTGGAAAAAAGAGAGAATATCACCTTGATTCAGGGAAATGTCACCCAAATTCTCGAGAACGATAACACCATTACAGGTGTCAGCTACACACAAGAGGACGGAACAACTGTTTCACAGCATGCAAAACTGACTATTGTCTGTGATGGCCCCATGTCCGTATTGCGTGATAAGCTAAGTAAAGTAAACAAAAAGATAACTTCCTATTTCATGGGATTGGTTCTGAAAGATCTGGAATTGGAATTCCCTTCTTACGGCCACATGATCCTTACAGGTGATTTTCCGATCCTGGTTTACCCGATCTATACAAATGCCTATCGAATCCTGATTGATTATCCAGGCGGGAAAGCTCCTAAAATGGGTCAAGAATCAATTGAACGATTAAAGGAATCGGTTGTAAAAATATTACCTGAAGAAATGATCCCTTCATTTTTAAAGGCACTTGAGGAAGATCAGTTGAAAGTCATGCCGAATCATTCCATGAAAAACCAGGCATTTCGCATGAAAGGCGCTTTACTTTTGGGTGATTCATTGAATATGAGACACCCTGTAACCGGTGGAGGAATGACAGCAACTTTTTCGGATATCCTTTGTCTGAACGGTGAATTGGCAGGAATTGACTTCCAGGATGAAACCAAATTGGAATATGCCGTTAATGCATATTATGAGAATAGAGGAAAAAATGTTGAAACAATCAACATTTTGGCAAACGCTTTGTATGAGGTGTTTACAAATGACGAATTGAAGGAGGCATGCTTTGAGTATTTGAAAAAAGGAGGAGAACAAGCTACAGGCCCGCTTTCCATCCTGTCGGGAATCAACAAAAACAAACAATTCCTGTTGAAACACTTTTTTAAAGTGGCGATGCAGCACCCGATACGTTTTATTACCAAACCGGCTAAACAAATACGTTTATATAAAAATGCAACACGGATTATTCGTCCGATATTAAAGGATGACGGGGTTGTGGCAATGATATAATGGAGAAAATCGAACACGAATCGCTGGAAGCAGCAGACTTAAGGAAACAGAATCATTTGGATCTGGCTTTTGCTTCGCAAAGTGCCTTGTCTGATGGTCGTTTTTATTACGAGCCTATGTTGGCAGGGCATCCTGAACAATCGGACATGCCTATTCAACTGGGAGGAAAAACACTGCGTTATCCTGTCTGGATTTCAAGTATGACAGGTGGTACGTCCGCTGCTGGTCCGCTCAATAAAATGTTGGCAAAAACAGCTAATAAATATGGTTTCGGGATGGGCTTGGGTTCTTGCCGGATCATTTTGGAGGACAATACTTATTTCGACGATTTTAACCTGCGTCCGATCCTGGGTGATGCTTCTCCCCTATACGCCAATGTGGGAATTGCACAAATTGAGCGATTAATCGATAAAGGTCAGGCCTCCAAGTTGAAATCCTTGGTCGATAAGCTGGACGCTGATGGTTTGATCGTACATGTGAATCCCCTGCAGGAATGGTTGCAGCCGGAAGGTGATCTGATCCAGCGCTCCCCGCTTGTGACAATCAACCAGTTGTTAAATGAAATTGATACCAACATCATTGTAAAAGAAGTTGGGCAAGGATTTGGTCCTGAAAGTATGCGGGAATTACTGAAATTGCCTATCCTGGCAATCGATTTTGCTGCAAATGGCGGAACAAATTTCTCAAAATTAGAGCTGCTGCGTAACGAACCGATGAAAGCATATTATGAAGATGTGATTGCTTTGGGGCACTCTGCTTCCGAAATGGTCGATTTTTTAAATAAATCAATCCAAGAACTGGGCTCTGAACGTAAGTGTAATAATGTGATTATAAGTGGTGGAATAAAAAACTTTTTAGATGGTTATTACCTGACTTCGAAGGCAAATATTCCTGCAATTTATGGTCAGGCAGCACCATTCTTGAAACACGCAAATGAATCACAAGAAGCATTGGACACATTTGCTGAAGTACAAATAAAAGGGTTATTAATGGCTCAAAAATTTTTAAAAATAAGATAATGGCAATATTAATAGAGGGGTTCTCAAAAAAGAACAAGCAAGAGAAGTTGGAAGCGATTACCAAATTTTTTAAGTCTCCGGGAAAAACGATGGAAACATTTAAAAGTTTTGATCACCCGGATCCTGCTATTCAGGAAGTCATTAATGAGTTTAGTGAAAATACGGTATCGAATTTCCACTTACCTTATAGCATTGCTCCAAACTTTCTGATCAATGGAAAAACTTTTGCTATTCCAATGGTTATTGAAGAAAGTTCGGTTGTTGCTGCGGCAGCAAACAGCGCGAAGTTCTGGTATAATTTAGGCGGGTTCCATACAGAAATTGTTGATACGGAAAAAGTAGGACAAGTTCATTTCTTATGGCACGATGATCCACAAAAGCTGATCAGCCGTTTTGATGAATTGAAACAGCTTTTCTTCGAAGGTTCAGAAGATCTTACAGTAAATATGCGCAACCGTGGCGGTGGTATCAAGGATATTGTCCTAAAAGACCTTTCCGACAAAGAACCGGGATTGATGCAGTTATTTGTCACCTTTGAAACAATCGATTCTATGGGTGCAAATTTCGTGAATTCATGCCTGGAACGATTTGCTGAGCTATTTAGAAACTGGCACCAAAATCAACCTGATTTAAAAAAGGATGGATTGGAGATCATTATGTCCATTCTTTCTAACCTTACTCCGAATTGTGTCGTGAAGTGCTGGGTGGAAACAGATGTGAAGAACCTGGATGGAATTGTTCCGGGTGTTTCGGGGAAGGATTTTGCAAAAAAATTCCATACAGCCGTAAGAATTGCACAAGTAGATCCTTACCGTGCAACGACGCATAACAAAGGGATTTACAATGGTATCGATGCAGTTGTCTTAGCAACTGGAAATGATTTCAGAGCCGTTGAAGCTTGTGGCCACGCTTATGCAAGTATGAACGGGTCGGGCTATTCTTCGTTAACGAATTGTACGATTGAGAATGATATCTTCCGTTTTGAATTGACTTTACCGATTGCAATGGGAGTAGTTGGCGGATTGACGAACTTACACCCGTTGGTGAAACTATCACATGAACTTCTCGACTTTCCTAATGCGCGAGAATTGATGGGAATAGCGGCAGCAGCAGGATTGGCAAACAATTTTGGTGCGGTTAAATCATTGACAACTACCGGAATTCAACAAGGGCACATGAAAATGCACTTGTTCAATATCATGAATCAATTAGAGGTCAAAAAAGAAGACCGCGATAAAGTGATCGCTTACTTCAAAGACAAAAATGTTTCGGTATCTGCTGTTCGCACTTATGTTGAATCTTTTCAATTAGTCTGATTTGACAGATACGGAAAATACGATAAGAACCTTTAAGGCATCAGGTAAACTGATGCTTTTTGGTGAATACCTGGTGCTGAACGGATCAGACTGCCTGGCTTTCCCCTTAAAATTCGGGCAAACGCTTTCGGTAACGGAGTCGGACGAACTTATTTGGGAAAGTTATTCCAAACACGGAAGATGGTTTTCTGTTTCTATGGGCAAGGATTTCACCATCCTGGATACCGATAACCAAGAAGTAGCAGAAATCCTGAAACAATTGTTCATCGTGATACGGACAGAAAAACCGGATTTGGATTTCAATCACAAATTCAGGGCTGAAGCTAATTTTGAGTTAAACTGGGGACTTGGTTCCAGTTCTACATTAATCAGCTTACTGAGTCAGTGGTCGGGTGTAGAATCAAAAAAACTGCTTGAAGCCTCTTTTGGCGGATCAGGTTACGATGTGGCTTGTGCAACAGCAAAAGGACCCATTATTTATTCGGGTGGAGAAGTTAAAGAGGAAGTGCATCTCCCTGAGTCGATAACGGACAAACTGCTCTTCATTTATTTGGGGAATAAACAAAACTCACGGGAAGAGATCAAGCGTTTCAAGGATCGAAAAGTCACTCCGGATCAAATCGATAAAATGAATGAACTCATCTCAACTGCCTTGTGGACAGATAAAATTGAGGTGTTTGAGCAGCAATTGGATCATTCTGAAGAGTTAATTTCTTCCATTATAGGGTCTATTCAATTAAAACAGCGTTTCTTTGCCGATTATCCCTATAGCATCAAATCATTGGGTGCCTGGGGTGGAGATTTTTTTCTCGCAACATACAGAGATTTGAAAACAGCTAAAAACTACTTTGAAGAGAAAGGATATGATATATTCTTTACCTATCAAGAATTCATAAAATAAATGGAAACAGACAAGGAACTGATGAATCAAGTGAAAGTAACGTGGCACTGCCCGTCAAATATTGCTATTGTTAAATACTGGGGAAAAAAAGGGAATCAAATCCCTTGTAATTCTTCGCTAAGTTTGACTTTGTCAAATTCATTTACAACTGTAGAAGCCGAATTATCAGAAAAGACATCCGATGAAGCGGTTCAGTTATCCTACTATTTTGAAGGAGAAATAAATGAGAAATTCGGTCAGCGGGTAGCTAAATTTTTATTTGATAATCGTGAATTTTTTCCGTTTGTAGATGAAAAAGCGATTACCATTCAATCTTCCAACAGTTTTCCTCATTCAGCGGGAATTGCTTCTTCTGCATCTGCATTCGGCGCAATTTCATTGGCACTTTTAGACATTGCCTATAGCTTGAAAGGAAAAGAAAAGGATGAAAACTTTTACTTGGAAGCAAGTAACCTGGCACGATTGGGAAGCGGAAGTGCATCACGCAGTATGTTCCCTGGATTTGCCTTATGGGGAGAAAACGATCAAATCCAAAACTCCTCGAACCGGCATGCAATTGAGATCAAAGAGGTTCATCCGGTATTTCATAACATGAAAGATGCGATCCTGATCATCGAAGATGAACCCAAGAAAGTATCCAGTTCTGTCGGTCATTCATTAATGAATAACCATCCTTATGCAGAAAATCGTTTCAAACAGGCAAATGAACGTACGGCTGAGCTGGTGGAAATCCTGAAAACCGGAAATATGGATGCATTTATCCACATGTGTGAATCGGAAGCGTTGACATTACATGCGATGATGATGACCTCTATGGATTATTATTTATTGGTGAAACCAGGAACAATTACAGCCATTGAGAAATTGATGGAATTCCGGGAGGAAAGTAAAGTTCCCGTTTGTTTTACATTGGATGCAGGCCCGAATGTACATGTTCTTTATCCAAAAGCGTATGAGGAACAAGTCGAAGAGTTTATCAACAACGGTTTACGTGACACCTATAAAAAAGTCATTTTCGATGAAGCGGGCTTTGGTCCAACAAAAATGAATCAATAATAGATGGAAAGAGTTAATTCAAAAATTCTTGTGTTCGGAGAATACGGTGTTTTACACAACGGTATGGCTCTGACTATTCCATTTAGTAAATTTTCCGGGCAATTGTGCTATCCTGAAAATGGAGAAGAAAGTGCAGGAGCAATATTATCTAATAAAGGTATCCGGGAATTCTTCAAGCATATTTTAGAAAATCATACGGATGAGACATTCAAATTGAATGTGAACGAGTTATCCCGGGAATTGGACAAAGGTTTGTTTTTCAGAAGTGATATTCCACAAGGTTTTGGCCTGGGAAGCTCCGGTGCACTTGTTGCCGCAGTTTTCTTACGTTACCTGGAAAAAGCCGGTGATTTCAAAGACGAATTGAAACATTTAACCATGGAGCGCATTCAAAGCTTAAAAAGTTGTTTGGGCGACCTGGAAGGGCATTTTCACGGAAAAAGTTCGGGGATTGATCCATTGAGTATCCTCATCAATGAACCTTTGTTATTAAAAGCCAATAAAGAAATTGTAAAAGTGGAGATTCCACCTTATGATGAGGCCGGAAAGAACATCTTGTTTTTATTGAATACCGGGATGTCAAGAAATTCCGAGACCCTGATTAAAAAGTTTCACAGTGCCTACGAAAAGGAGGACTTTCAGAAAAAACTGGAAACGAAATTAATCAAATATGCAAATGCAGGAATTACTGATTTCCTGAAAGGAGATACCGGAAATTTCTACCGGACCCTGGAGAAATTAGTCCGTTTTCAATTAGACGAAATGCATTACCTGATCCCGGAAAAATACCAATCCATTGTTCAGCAAGGCTTAGACACGAAGAATTATTACTTGAAAATTTGTGGAGCCGGTGGCGGCGGATTCATGATCGGGTTTACCCAAAACTGGGAAGAAACACAACAATTGCTAAAAGACGAAGAGTTAGAAATTTTCTATAGATTTTAATTATGACAACAGCGACAACATCAGTAAAACAGGATTTGGAAATCCGAAGAAAGGCGATCATTCAGTATTTGGAGACAGATGCATTGGAAGGTTTCCCAAGTAACTTATCTGATTCCACTTATCATATCATGACATTGGAGGGAAAGCGTTTGCGCCCTATTATGGTATTGATGGCTGCTCAAGGGTTTGGCGTAAGTACGGAAGCGGCTATGTCTGCTGCAATTGCAATTGAAGTATTCCATAATTTCACTCTTGTTCATGATGATATTATGGACAAGGCTTTGGTGCGCAGAGGAACAATTACTGTCCATGAAAAATATGGCGTAGATAAAGCGATTGTAACCGGAGACGCCATGTTGCCGCATTCTGTCGGTCTGTTGATCAAAGGAAACGAAGAAAAGTCTGCAGGTTTATTAAAGAGTTTCCTGAAAATGGCTCAGGAAGTGATGGAGGGACAGCAATACGACATGGAATTCGAAACGCAGGAGACAGTGACTGTGGAAGAATACATGAACATGATCCGCCTGAAAACATCTGTGTTATTCGGATGTGCTTGTGAGATTGGCGCCATGTTAGGTAATGCCTCTGTTGAAGATCAGAAAAAACTATACGATTTCGGATTGTATACCGGATTGGCATTCCAGATCATGGATGATTACCTGGATACTTTCGGGGATGATACGTTCGGAAAACGAATCGGAGGTGATATCTTACTGAATAAAAAGACCTTCCTGTTAATCAACGCGATGCAGCATGCAAATGCAGATCAAAAAGCGCGTATAACAGAACTGTTCAACGAAAAAAATGAAGAAGCGAAGATCAGTGGATTCCAGGCTATTTTTAAAGAAATCGGAGTAGCTAAAATTGCTTTGGATAAAATGGAGGAACTACACGATCAATCGGTTGAAGCTATTCAATCTTCCGGTCTTTCTGAAGAAGATAAACGAAAAATGATTGAATTGGGTGAAATCATGCTTAGCAGAACAACTTGATACACCCATGAACTTCGATCAAAAGGATGCCTCTTATTTTTGGGATACGTGTAAGTTCCATTCAAAGAACGGACAACAATATTGGCAATTTGAAATTCCGGATGAGTTAAAAGAAATCGTTCAAGTTGAATCCGATTGGGACAAACCCGAAGGAATTGCTTTTTTAGAGGCATTTGATCGCGCATTTATTTTTGACAAGAAAGTCAATCCGAATTCCGGCGACCGCGTATTGCGTTATTTGCGCCATAAACAAGCGGGCGCGCCGGAAACCAGGCTGTCAGACGATTCTCTTTCACTTAAAGAAAGAGCGCGTATCGGCTTATTAAATGGATTTTCGTATTACGAAACACTGCAGGAACCGGATGGAAATTGGGCAGGCGATTACGGAGGTCCGCTTTTCCTGATTCCCGGGTTGGTCATAGCATCCTACATTACCAATACGCCTTTTGAAAAACCGGTACAGGTTTTAATGAAGCGAAATATCTGGAATCACCAAAACGAAGACGGCGGTTGGGGATTGCACATCGAAGGGCATTCCACCATGTTCGGAACGGTCATGCAATATGTGACTTTGCGTATTTTGGGGGAAGATCTTTCCAATCCGGAGTTGAAACGGGCTCAGGATTGGATTTTAAGCCATGGTGGAGCTATTACAATCCCGATGTGGGGTAAGTTCTACTTATCTGTTCTGAATGCCTATGAATGGAAAGGAAATGATGCCATTTTACCTGAAATGTGGAAATTTCCGAAATGGGTACCTTTTCATCCAGGAAAATACTGGTGCCACAATCGGATGATCTTTCTCCCGATGTCTTATTGCTTTGGTAAAAAAGTGAAGGCAGAACTGACACCCCTGGTAAAGGAGTTACGGAAAGAACTCTATACGACAGATTACAATTCCATCAATTGGAAAAAAGCACGTCGTAAAGCTTGCGAAACGGATATTTATAATCCGGTCAGCAAATGGTATCTCGCTTTGTGTAAAATTACCAACGGATATGAGCGCATCCACTCGAAACGCTTCAGGAAAAAAGCCCTCAACTATGTCGAGAATTACATTGATTTTGAAGATAAATACACCCGTTATATTGATATCGGCCCTGTAAACCAGGCCATCAACTCCATTTGTGCCTGGCACCATCACGGAAAAGATTCCGAAGAATTTCAAAACCACGTCAAACGGTGGAAAGATTACCTGTGGGTTGCTGAAGACGGTCTCAAGATGGCGGGTTACAACGGGTCTCAATTATGGGATACCGCATTTGCCGGCCAGGCTCTGATCGAAGCGGATATGGAAGCCAGTTTTCCGGAAATGGCAGCGAAAATTTATCACTACATCGATATCACGCAAATTGAGCGCAATGCACCGGATTATGACAAATATTGGGGTGATGTAACACTCGGTTGCTGGCCTTTTTCAACCATCGACCACGGATGGGCAATCACGGATTGCACCTCTGAAGGATTGAAAACAGCTATTTTATACAACAATAAAGAACACATCAAAAAGCAAAATCACATCGACGTGGAGCGATTAAAGCCCGCTGTTGACTGGTTGTTGCATATGCAAAATAAAGACGGAGGCTGGGCTTCTTACGAAAAGCAACGGGCTCCGGAATGGATTGAAGTATTGAATCCTGCCCTGTTATTTGAAAACATTATGACGGAAGCAACCTATACGGAATGTTCTTCTGCCACAATCCAGGGATTAAAGGAATTCACCAAATACCATGACTACCGCAAAGAAGATATCAAAACTGCGCTCGATCGCGGGGGAAAATTCTTACAATCAAAACAAGATCCAGACGGTTCATGGTATGGCTGTTGGGCGGTATGTTACACTTACGGAACCTGGTTCGGTGTGGAAGGTTTATTGGCTGTCGGTCATGAAGATTACAAAAACGGCACACCTTCTACGCAAATTCAAAAAGCCTGCGATTTCCTGTTGAGTAAACAGCGTACGGATGGCAGCTGGGGAGAATCCTTTGAATCGTGTGTACAGCACAAATATGTTGAGCACGAAGACGGGCAAATAGTCAATACGGCCTGGGCCTTGCTTACTTTAATGAAAGCGAATCATCCCGACAAAACCGTAATTGAAAAAGGAATCGAATTCATTCTTTCCCGCCAGGAATCAACCGGTGATTTCCCCCAAGAGGGAATTTCCGGGATCTTTAACGGAAACTGCGCAATATCTTATACTGCTTACCGGAACGTTTTTCCTTTGTGGGCAATAGCTCGTTACTATCGGTTGTATTCTTAAAGTACGTCCCAAACAACCTGGTTTTGTTTTCAATGAAATCAGGTTTGGTAATTTGCAAAACCGGTTTCTTTCATCCCAAAAAGAATAGTGCGGGTATATTCTCCCGCACTATATTATTACCTCAAGCAAACAAGCAGATCAATTTGTCCGGATGTTTGTCACTTTGAATTCTGTTCGTCTGTTTTGCTGATGTTCTTGTTCTGTACAAGTCACTCCATTAGCACAATGGTTTACCAGTATTTTCTCTCCGTACCCTTTGTAGGTTAGGCGGAAAGGGTCAATCCCTTTGGCAACCAGGTAACGTACAACAGCATAAGCCCGTTTGTCAGAAAGTATGTAGTTGTACTGGTCGTTGCCACGGCAATCCGTATGAGAACCAAGTTCAATCTCGATTTTCGGATTGTCTTCCAGGATGCGTACGAGTTTGTCGAGTGCCAAAGCTGCATCCGGACGGATGTTCCATTTGTTGTAATCGTAATAGATGTTTTCGATAACGATAGGTTTCTCTATGACGATGGGTATCACCCAAAAATCGGCATAGAAATCATGAGAATATTTCAGTCCAACCGTTGACAATTCGTCGGTTTGGGAAAAACAACCGGACTTTGTACAGTACAAGTGGTAAATTGTTTCAGGACTAAGTTTGATCTGGAACTTCCCTAGCTTATCCGTCATTGCGGTAATGACCCCGTTTGTTTTTGGATCAGTCAATTCAACGCTTACACCTTCAACCGGTAAATTAGTTCCTTTTTCGAGGGCTGTACCATAGAGCGTAAATGTCGGAGGATGTTTCTCGAAGGTGTACATTTTATCTGATTTCGAGCGCGATGAGGAAACAAAACCGGTCCGGTTGTCCTTGTTCAGCGAATAGGCAAAATCATCTTCAGAGGAATTCAAAGGGGAATTCAGGTTTTCAGGAGTAACCCATTTCTTACTGTCAAAGTAAGTGATGAAAACATCCAAACCACCCATGGAGTTGTGTGCATCGGATGAAAAATAGAGTGCGCCATCTGTATTGATGTATGGGAACATTTCATTCCCGGGGGTGTTGATTTCCGGTCCCAGGTTTTGTGGTTGGGACCATCCGTTACTTATCTTATCACTTTTATACAAATCCGTACCACCATAACCTCCGGGCATATCGGACACAAAATAGAGTTCCATTCCATCGGCAGACAACGACGGGTGTCCACAGCTGTAATCATCGCTGTTATAGGGAAACTCTTCAAGATTTTTCCACTTCCCGTCGATGAGAGTTGCCTTGAAAATCTTGAGGTTGTTTTCATTGTTTTCGTCGACCTCCATTTTTCGTTTGTAGTAATTACTGCGGGTAAAGTAAACTATATTCCCGTCCTCTGAAAAGGTTGCCGGTCCTTCGTGAAACCTGCTATTGATATCACCCCGGAGAAGATGTGGTTGAAGCCACGCACCGCTTGAATCTTTTTCCATCTGGTAAAGATCAAGGTAGGAATTCCCGGTCCATGCCGCTGTTTTTCTGCCGGAGAATACCTCTTGATCGGCAGTGAAAACAGCTCCATTTTGGTATTCGACTATGCTAAACGCATTGGTAAACTGGTTTTCTAGGATGGGTGTCAATGTGTAAAGAGTCGTATCAACATAACGTTCCTTCACTGATCGACAAGAACTCAACAACATCTGCGCAACCTTATCATTGGAATTCAACGCCAGGTATGCTTCAAACCACTCAGCAGCAAGCTGGTATTTTCCATTATACATTAATGTTTTTGCATAATTGAAATACCCAATGGCAGGAAAACCGGAATGTGTCAATGCATGTGCATATTCTGTCTCAGCTGAATCCAGGTTGCCGGTTTTAAAATAAGCATCTGCTAATTTAATTTCCGTAGAAACTTTGTGCGTTTTCCCGACTACCTTTTCATAATGATGGATAGCGTCGTGGTAAGCAAGGGCATCGTAACTGCGATCCCCCCGGGTTTCATGAAAGTTCATGCAGCCGGTGAAAAACACACCGGTAAACCCTGCTATTAAAAGTCTGAATCGTTTTATTTTCATAACAACAAGTATTTAGAAGTAACGCGGTGTTTTCACTTTGACAAGATCTTTTCCGAAATCAATCCCTATCATAATCTCGTGTGTTCCGTTGGAATAGTTCCGGACAGCCGACGTAGTAAGGTCGTAAGCATAACCGATGCGGAAATAGCTGTTTGTCTGGTACTCAACAAGGAACACCATGGCAGCGTTGGTACGGTAGGAAATCCCAAGGGAAATCATGTTTTTGTAATACGCTGTCAAATTGATATCCGCTTGGAAAGGCGCATGTTGTACGTATTTCAGTAACACGGATGGTTTGATATTGACTGTTGGTGATACAGTGAAGACATAGCCTCCCGTAAGAATGTAATGTCGGCGCAGAAAAGAGGATTTGGTCAGATCAATATTGAAATTATGGTCATTCTGGTAAGCAAACAGTGTTGGAATTGAGATCCCAATGTAATGACGCTGCCCGAAGTGATAGGCTCCGACACCAAAACTCGGAATATATTTCCCGTTGATATTCTGACTGAACACCTGGTCTTGTTGGTCCCAGATCACCAGATCCTGGACACGTGCATTGAACTGTGACAAACTTACATTAACCCCCAGGGCTAATTTGGAATTGGCAGAGGTGCGTATTTGATAAGCATAATTTGCAGTGATCTTGTTGTGCGTACTGACGCCGATCCTGTCGTACATAAAACTGATCCCAAGTCCCATGTTCTTGGAAGAAATTGGTCCGTCCACAGCCACTATAGCTGTTTCAGGTGCGCCGTCCATGGCAACCCATTGTTTACGGTAGGTCGTCGTCGACGACCAGTATTTGTGTGATCCGGCATAAGCAGGATTTATGAACAATCCGTTGAACATGTACTGGCTCAGCATCGGATCTTGTTGCGCTATTGTCTGGCCTCCGGCCAACATTCCCAACATAATAAATATGATCTTTTTCATCTCGGTAATCTTTTGATGATTTCTATTTTCTTCTAAGGTCTACATACCCTTGGAGCACCTTTTCTTCTCCGGCAACAACTGCTTTAAGTATCACGAAA
Source organism: uncultured Fluviicola sp. (assembly GCA_965650135.1). Lineage (GTDB taxonomy): Bacteria > Bacteroidota > Bacteroidia > Flavobacteriales_D > Crocinitomicaceae > Fluviicola. Next base: position 48,357 of record CBFGNC010000004.1, on the reverse strand, counting down.
TAGGTTGCATCCGGCAATGGGTCTCCTGAGTTGTTGTCTCCGTACCATTCATCAGCATAACCATTTCTTTGATATACGATATTGCCCCATCGGTTAAATACCACAATGGAATTGTCCGGGTAACTCTTAATCCCATGAACAACGAAGTAATCGTTGTCACCATCTTCATTCGGTGAAAAGCCTTGCGGCATTTCCAGCACATTCGGCTGCATGAGCTTCACATTAACTGTAGAAGTACATCCATTGCCATCGGTAACGAGCAACAGGTATTCCCCTGCTCCCAAATGATTGATATAACTGGTAGTATCTGTTGTCGACCACAAATAGGTATACGGTCCTGTGCCTCCTGAAACTGTCGTGTTGATGAAACCGTCCGCTGCTCCATTGCTGCTGATGTTGTAACCAGGCAAATAGTTGGACAATGTCAGATCAATCTCAAGAGACTCAGGTTCACCAACTGTTATGCCAAGGGTAGCGGTGCAACCAAATGAATCAGTGATTAGCACCGAATACGTACCTGCAGTAAGATTATTTTCAGAAACCCCATTCCCACCGGTTGACCATTCGTAAGTATATGGATGGTTTCCGTTGGAAATAATTATTGTCGCCTCGCCATTGTTTCCGTCATGACAGGAAACGTTGGTCACAACAGCCGAAGCAATCAGGTTGCTTTCAGATAAGATAACAGCAGAATAAGCCTGTTGACAACCATGAGCATCTGTCACCTGAACATTGTAAGGACCTTCCTGAACATTGTTCAGATTTTGGTTTATAGAGCCATTTGACCATACAAACACATAAGGTGTTGTACCTCCCGTCACCTGAGTTTGGATGGAGCCGTTGGAAGCATTACATGTTGCGTTGTTAATTACAGCCTGTATCATCAGTGAATCCGGCTGAGTAATAGTTGTACTGTGTGTCAGGATGCACCCATTTGCATCTGTTACTGTTAGATTAACCGTCCCTGCTGCCAGGTTGGTCAGATCGGGAGTTTGTTGTCCGCCTGACCAGTTGTATGTATAAGGTGTTGTTCCTCCGCTTACGCTTGTCTGAACTGAACCGTCATTGGCGTTGTAACAACTCAGATGAGCTACTGTAACTGTTATACCAAGTACCTGTGGTTCCGTAATGATTACTGCATCAACAGTTGTACAACCATGATTATCAGCAACATCCACTGTATATGTTCCGGGACTTAAATTCGCTAAATCTTCGGTTGTTGCACCGTTCGACCAGTTTGTTTGATAGGGTGCCGTTCCGTTCGTGATCTGCAGATCAACGGTGGCGTCACCGAATCCGTTACATGAAACTTGGTTTACGACAGTTGTGCTGATCGGTATCGGGTATATCCGTACAGTGAATGAACAATCGGATGTATTTCCATGAATATCGGTTACCACAAAAGTATTGATTGTTATTCCTACCGGGAAAGTACTTCCTGAGGGTAAACCTGTCGTTTGGACTAAAGATGCTATACTGCAATTGTCGGATGTTACCGGTAAGCTGTAAGTAACTAAGGGATTACAACTTGCAATCGTATCCGGACAAGTTATTACAGGTACCTCAGCATCAATAACAGTGATACTGAACGAACAAGATGCCGAATTTCCTGCATTATCGACAACTGTATAGTTGACATTGGAAACTCCTACAGGAAAGTAAGTATTCGGAATTCCGGTTCCTGAAATTGTGGCGCCGCAATTATCGGTAAAAGACGGCACCACCCAGTTGACAATAGCACCACATTCTCCAGCGTCAGAGTTTTGGATAACCGAACCCGGGCAATTCACGATTACCGGGCTTTCCGTATCTGTCACACTCACGGTATATCCGCATGTAGCCTGATTATTGGCAACGTCAGTAGCTGTCCAGGTAACTGTTGTGATACCTTGGTTAAATACAACCCCGTTCAGTGAAGTACCTGTACCTGTCGTTGCACCTGTTAAAGTATATGTCAATGAGACAACACTACAGTTATCAGTAGCTGTTGCATCCCAAGCTGTGCCTGTTTGCGTAAAGGTACAAAGACCTGTATCGGCAACTACATTCTGATTCCCGCCTGCGCAACTTGTTATAACAGGCAATTGATTATCGCTTACCAGCACATTGAACGCACAGGAAGTTGTGTTTCCGGAACCATCCGCTGCTGTCCATGTTACTGTAGTTGTTCCACGATTGAATGCAACTCCTACAAGACTGGTTCCTGTTCCTGTTGTGGCTCCAGTTAGGACGTATATTATGGATGCGATGGAACAGTTGTCACCTGCACTTGCATTCCATGCCGCAGAAGTTTGAGTGTACGAGCACTGTCCTGCATCTGAAACTACTGATTGATTCCCGACAGCACCACATGACAAGATCACCGGGGCCTGGGTATCGTTTACCGTAACCGTAAAAATACAGGTATCCGTATTTCCGGCACCGTCTGTTGCTACCCAGGTCACAGTAGTCATACCCAGGTTAAATTGAACTCCGTTAAGAGAAGTTCCCGTGCCGCTGGTTGCCCCGTTTAAAGTATAAACAACGGAACTTACTGTACAGTTATCAGTTGCAGTTGCGTTCCAGCTGTTGCTATTGTGCATGTATGTACAAATTCCGGTATTGGCGTTCACCATTTGGTTGCCGATCACCAAACAGTTGCTGATAATCGGATTCTGGTCGTCGCCAACAATCACGTTAAAAGTACAGGTTGTGAAGTTTCCGCTGCCATCCTGGGCACGCCATGTAACCAATGTGGTTCCACTGTTGAAAATGACACCGTTCAGTGTGGTTCCGGTTCCTGTAGTTGCACCGCTTAATGTATAAGTAATGGCCGCCACGGAGCAATTATCTGTAGCAGTTGCATCCCAGGCAGTACCACTATGAATATAGGTACAAACACCTGGATTCGCTAATACGTTTTGTGTACCGGTAGCTCCACACGATACAATAGATGGAAGTTGATTGTCGCTTACAGTAACAGTTGCAGTGCAAGTTGCCGAATTCCCGGTGGCATCGTATACCGTCCAGGTAATGGTGGTTAGCCCCAGATTAAAGATCACTCCGTCCAGGGAAGTGCCGATACCTGTAGTGGCCCCGGATAAGTTGTAACGTATGGAATCTACACCGCAGTTATCCGTAGCTGTTACATTCCACGCTGTGCCTGAATGAGTGTAGGTACATCCTCCTGCATTTGCTGATACTGAAGCTGGTATTGCAGGTCCGCATTGGGTAATGACCGGGTTGATATTATCTGTTACAGTAACATTAAAAGTACATGTGTCTGTATTTCCAAGTCCGTCTGTTGCCCCCCACATAACAGCGGTCATCCCTTTATTGAATGCAATCCCCTGCAAACTGGATCCGCTACCTGTGGTTGCTCCGCTCAAAGTATATGACATGCCCGACAGCAAACAGTTATCAGTTGCGGCGGCATTCCAGGCCAGATCAGGTACCGTATAGGTACAGGAGGATGAACTTGTGAATACAGATTTATCTGTTGTACAGGTGATCACCGGCGGTGTTATATCCAAAACAGTTGTAACACTGGCAGAAGCTGATGTGGTACAGCTGTGAGCGTCAGTTACTGTTACCTGGTAAGTTCCCGCAGTTAATCCCGAAATATCTTCAAATGTTGATGAATAGGATGATGGTCCGGTCCACGCATAGGAATATGGGGCTGTACCTCCTTGTGAAGTAACCACTATCGCACCGTTATTTCCACCGGCACAGTTAACCTGTTGCGACATGGAAGCCACAGCAGTCAGTACTTGTGGTTGGTTGATGTATACATCGACAGGTCCGGCTGAGCAGCCATGCAAATCTGTGACATTCATTTGATAAAGCCCTGAGGCTAATCCGGATAGGTCCTGCGTAGTGGCTGTAAAACCGGAAGGTCCGGTCCATGCATAGGTATAAGGAGCGGTACCTCCGGTCAGCATCATATCAATAGTTCCGAGCGAGTTTCCGTAACAAGGATTATCGGTATAATTATAGGATGTTGTGATTGCAGCAGGTTGTGCAATTCCTACACTGCCTGAAATACTGCAGCCATTTGCATCCGTAACCACAACCGAATAGGTACCTGGTGATAATTGTGTAAGGTCTTCGTGATTCGCATACGGTTTTCCGCTTATTGACCAACTGAAAGTGTAAGGATACGTTCCGCCGCTTACCGTAAGGTCAATTGTCCCATCGTTTACATTGTTGCAGGATACGTTAGTCGGTACCAAAGAAACAGACAGCGGAGCTGGTTGGGTAATGGAAAAGGTCTGAAAAGTTGAACAGTTCCTGGAATCCGTTACCGTTACGGAATAGGTTCCCGAAGTCAAATTACTGATATTCATGGAATTGTTTATTCCGTTTGACCAGGAAATCAGAAAAGGTGAATTTCCATTCGCCAGTACAAGAGAAGCTGCGCCGTTTGACAAACCATTGCAGCTAACACCTGTTGGATTGACTGAAGCAATGAAATCGTTACATGGAGGTTGATTGATCAGGACACTGTCGGTGACCGAACATAAATTAGCGTCGGTGATTGCAACATAGTAGGTTGTTCCGCCTACCGCTGATGACAGGTTGGTAGCGGTCTGTGTTATTTGTCCGCTCGGAGACCATACATAAGCATAACCGGGGATGCCTCCAAGAGGGTTTGCTGTCGCAGAACCATCATTTCCTCCAATAGAGGAAACATCCATGTGTGTCATGGTATTAGTGATAACCGTGGGCTGCAAAATGGTAACTGCCACAACATCCTGGCAACCGGAATTATCAGTAACAATTACACTGTAAGTGCCCGAAACCAGATTGATTGCCGTTGCACTTGTTTGTACCGGAATCGTGTTCCAGCTATAAGTAAACGGAGCCGTTCCGCCACTGGCGATACCTACGGTTGCAGATCCGTCATTTCCATTGTGGCAACTGACGTTTGTACTTGAATTGATAGTTACATTGAATATATTACAAAAGGTATTGTTGATTACTGAACTTTGGGTAATTACACAGCCATTGTTATCGCTTACGGTTACTCCGACAATGCCTTCACAAAGTGAATTGGCATTCGTTGTTGTTTCACCGTTCGTCCACAAAATCGTATATGGGGATGCTCCGCCGCTGATTGCTACAGAAGCGGTTCCATCGCAACTCGGTGAGTTTGCAGTTGTCGTCGCTATGTTCAACGCTAAAGGTGCCGGTTGTGTAATTGTTACCGGAGTAGTACCCGAACATCCGTATTGATCCGTCACCGTTAGCAAATAAGTTCCTGCTGTAACCGAAATTGAATTTCCGGAAGAACCGGTACTCCAGAAATAGCTGAAAGGTGCTGTTCCCCCGCTTTGCCCTGCACTGATTGTGGCGGAACCATTATAACAGGCTATAGAACCTGCAGATGGTTGAGAAATAACCGTGTCTGAAAAGATGATTGTCATTTGATCACTGCTGTTCAAACAGCCCCCGCCTGCACCTGTTGAAGTGAAGGTCAAGGTAACACTGCCATTGTTGATTTCCGTTGCCGATGGTGTATAGGAAGCAATCAGAGACGATGCCGTGGGTTGAAACGCTCCGGTTCCACCTGTCCAAATTCCGCTTCCTGTTGTGGAAGTGGCTTGTAACAATACGGTTGGATTGGTTGCACAGGAAATTTGGTCTGCACCCGCATTCACTAGTGGTGTGGTTGCTACGTTAACAGGAACAGATACAAAAGCATTCGGACATGTAGCTGTTGACAAACCGTCCGTTACTTCAACTGTAAAGATACCAGAAGTGTTAGCACCATATAAATTGGAGTTGGAAACAACGTTCCCTCCACTGTCGAGCCATCGGTACTGGTAGTTCCCGTCTCCTCCGGTTGCAGAAGCTATGAGTAAAACTGCGCCTCCCCCCTGGCAAAATGATGCCGGATTCGGTGTAGCGGTCAGTGATAGTGCGCTGTACGTATACAGGCGAACCGTATCGCAACTTTGATAAGTTCCACAAACTGCAGCCTGAGGTGTTCCACAAATTTTGTAATCGATCCAACTTGGAGTACCTAGCCCTGGACTGAAACCCGGATTACTGCAATTGGTACAGCTCAACAATGAGTTGTATGCTCCGGGAGTAGAATTGCCTGTAGACGAATTGATAGAAGTAATACTTATATTATTCAATCCGTATATATGCAACGGAAGCGAGCAGCCTACCCGCGTTGATTGGTCTGCCGGGAACAAGGGTTTTGGAATTTGCCGAAAAATATATTTGATCTTGTTTTTCCCCGGTTTGCTGTAGATGATCTTGTGCGGACCGGGACCAGTTATACATATTGGCGCCCCTCCGGGGATTTGAACTCCACAGGATCCGGCTGTAACCAAGTCTCCTCCGGAAATGATGTTGTAGTTTCCCGATCCTCCCGGATCGGCATAACCCGGAGCAACCACGACTTCAAACATTGCAACGTTCGGATTGAGGGTCACGTAAAAGGAAATGTAGTTATCGCCGTCACTGCAGCAGCCGGGTTGACGCTCCACTTCTGGGGTGGTGTACGACATATCCGGTGACGCGGACAAGTTCAGGTTAAAAAAAGGTACGTTTGCCGTACATTCCGGCAGGTGGTTTTGTGCATACACATTATGCACGGAAAAACCATAAACCAGCAAGAAAGAATAAAGTAGGCGAATACCTCGGAGGGTAAAAATCCTGGCTCCCTTTCTATCGGTCGTGGAGTATAGTAGCTTCATACGCTTCTAAAGTTTAGTTAGCAAATATTTCGAAGCTAAAATACTTGCCGGTTGAGTCAGGAATTATGATGACAGTCACCCAACCGGGTAACAGTTGTCATCCAAGGGCTGAAACGCCCGGTTGGTCAATGATTGACGAACTAATTATTTAAAGATCCAATTCGTGAGAAACCCGAAAAATGAAAAAGCAACAGGATAGCATAGAATCGCATGTGACTTTTCGAAGGGAGGAAATGACACCGTTTAAATTGCATCTGAATTGAAGCTAAATTGTCAAATCATTTAAGAAGTTGGCACTGCCTTCGATATAACCTTCCTACCTGCTGCTATTTTCTTTCAGTCGTTCAATTTCTTTTGTCAGGGTCTGTTTTTCTGTTTTGGATTTCGTCAGGAAAATGGCTTGTTCGTAATGACTTATTGCCTTTCCAAGGTTTATTTCAGTATACAAATAACCTAATAGGCCCTGGTAATGAGAATGGTCGGACAAGTTTAATTTTCCGGCTTCGACTAGTGCTTTCTCGCATCCATAAACTTTGGCGTAAGCAAATGTCCTGTTCAAAGCTGTTATAGGTGAATGCTCAATCAGAATAAGTTGATTGTAAAGATCTAAAATATGTTGCCATTTATTTGAATCTGTTGACGTAGTGTGCCAATAAGCAATGGCAGATTCTAAGTGATAGTTTGAAATTTCATTTCCTGTGCAAGCGTTTATCAAATAAAAATTGCCCTTTTCAATCAGTGATTTGTCCCATAAACTTTTATCCTGTTCATCATACAAAATAGCCTCACCTTTTTTATTTGTTCTTGCATCCAATCGTGAACTTTGAAAAAACATCAATGCCAATAAGGCGTTTGCTTGCGGTGTATTGGTAGAATTGCTTTCCACTAACACCAACGCCAGCCTGATTGCTTCGGAACATAGGTCTTTCCGGATAAGCTGATTGTTGGTTTTTGAAAAATAACCTTCATTAAAGAGCAGATACAAGGTTTTTAAAACGGTATCCAATCGCGATTTTATTTCTGCTTCATTTAGATTCTTAATTTCAAAATGATCGTTACGAAGATTGGCCCGGGCTCTTAACAAGCGCTTTTTAACTGTTTCTAATTTTGTAAGGAAAGCATCCGAAATTTCCTCTATGCTAAATCCACAAAGGATTTGAAGTGCTAAACAAATTTGGGCTTCGGTGGAATTTATAGGATTACAAACTGCAAATATCATTGCCAATTGACTGTCCGAAATAGATTCATCGCTAAATTCAAATTCATGCTCTATTCCTGCTTCATTCCGTTTTAGGGCAGGTTTGATTTGTGTTTCAAAAGCGGAAAGGTGTTTGAAGTAATCTTTGGCTTTATTCTTCGCTACGGTATATAACCAAGCGGTGGGATTTTCGGGTATTCCATGAACTGCCCAACTTTCAGACGCTTTTAAGAATGTATCAGCTGCAATGTCCTCTGCAATTTCAATGTGTTTTAGATGAAATGTTTTACAGAGAACAGCCACTATTTTACTGTACTCAGTCCTAAATAAATGTGGTGTTATTTCGCTTTGGATCATACTGAAAAAAGCCCTCCGCAAACGAAGGGCTTATTTGAATAATTTATAATACGCTGACTTCTCTGATTTCCACACTCCCTACAGATAATATTGGCGAACCTTTTGCTAATTCCGTTGCATCTTCAATTGAAGTAGCATTCACCAATGTATAACCCATAATGGATTCTTTGATTTCTGAATAAGGTCCGTCGGAAACAGCACCACCATTTTTTAGAACCTTGCCTGAATTGGTCAAACGATTTCCTCTGTCTGCCAACTTGTTTTGAGCTGCAATCCCTGCAACCCAATTCATCCATTTTTGGGTAGTCGCCTGGGCTTGTTCCGGGGATGCTTTTGGCAGCTCATTATAATTTGCCCTGAACACCAATAAGAATTCTTTGCCGCTTTCCGGATCAGATTCACGGTCCGCAACCCCTCTGACTTCTACATTTCCGCCAATAGAAAGGATCGGGCAATCACTGGCCAAATTTGTTGCTTCTTCAACCGATTTGGCATGTACCATGGTGTAACCCATGATTGATTCCTTAATTTCAGCATAGGGCGCATCCGAAATGATCCCTCCACTTTTTACAACCTTACCCGAATCTTCCAAATGGTTTCCATTCACGAATTTGTTTTGAGCTGCAACCCCCTTAAACCATTGCATCCATTTTTGGGTTGTCGCCAATTGTTCTTCCGGGGATTCTTCGGGCATAGATTTGTAATCTGCTCTGTACACTAATAAGAACTGTTTCATTTTTTAAATTTTTTATTGTCGCCCTAATGACGATCGAATTTAAAAGATGGGGACAAAGGTCCGATTTTTTTGGATAAATTTCATTTGGGTTACAGCATAACCCTCCCCTATCATTCCTCACCGGACAGGATCACCGAAACTGAAACCAGCTCTTTAACATGGCTCTTATTACTCCTTCACAATCTTCGTTACCAGCTTTCCATAATCGCTGACCACAGTCACAAAGTAAACACCATCTTTTACGGAAGACAGATCAATAGGTGTTTTAAGTTCCTTAATTCGGGTTGAATATACTGTTTCACCGGAAAGATTGCTCACTGTGATCAGTTGACCGGATAATACAGACTGCTGGTCGTACAACACAAACATTCCTTTCGATGGATTGGGAGCGATCACCAGGAGTTCGTTCACCGCAAGTTGATCGAGCCCTAAGCTTGAAATAGCGGTACATGCTGATGTATCGCTGCAGCCGTTTTGTGTGACGATTACAGCATACGAGCCATTGGCGGCAGGTGTAAACGATGCGGAGGTAGCTCCGGCGACCGGTAAATTCGTGGCGCAGTTAATCCATTGCCAAGTCGCGTTTGATGCTGCTGAAGTAATCGTTATTCCACTTACGGAAACAGCAGTATTTACACCAATTACGGTAAGCGACTGTGTTACCGTGTCACTTCCGTCGTTATTTGATGCAATCAGCGTAACCTGGTAAGTTCCCGGAGCTGTATAGCAAATGTTTGACGGATTTTGGACTATCGAGCTGTTTGGTTGATTGGGAGTAAAATCCCAGGTCCACGAAGTAGGTGAATTCGTAGTCAAGTCGGTAAAATTGACACAATCTCCGGCGCAGATCACGTTGTCTGAGATTGAAAAATCAGCAACAGGAGGAGTCGGTGCTCCCGGTGGAGCAGCACAGCAATTCCCGCCATCTGAAAGGTTCTGCGTTCCAGACCAACAACCATATTGCGTTTCGTGAGTATAAACCGTCCCCGCAAAAACTGTTGCGAAATAATCATAGATCTGTGCTGCAGAATTGCAACCACCCTGGTTTCCGGTGCCGCATGAATAAGCGCAATCGATGAACGTATAACCATTGGGATCGCTGTATGTAACAGGCGGTACAAACTCAATATTCGGAGTCACACCACCAGGAACACCAATAAAGTTCGTTGTCGCAATCGTGCCTCCACAAGTGGTATTCGATGCATTGTTATAGCCCGCATATTCGATTCCGGTAATGTTGTTCACATACGCCCCGCTGAAGGTCACTTCAACAGCTTCGTAAGAAACCACCCCGATTTTAAGGTTCGGGATATTGACATCCACGTTGATATTCAGGAAACCGCCATCGTAATTTGAAAAAATGACAATATTTCCGTTGGGATTACAAACCTGTGCATTGGCGTAAAATCCGCAAAGGGATAAAAGAGACAGTAGTAAAGTTCTCATAAATAAAAAGTGTTAGCATTCAGATTAAATATAAACAAAAGTTTCCGGCTGCGGTGATCTTTAAATTAAAACTTCCGCGATTCTTTTTCCTTTTGCAAATCCATTGAAAGCATGACCATGTCTTTAATTTGTTCGCCATTCTCGTAGATTGGCTTATCATAGTTTTCAATAAAAAAATTCGTTTTTACACCGGTAATCTTAAAACCGGATTTTTGATAAAACGCTATTTCTTTAGAGCAAAGATCGCATGTCCCAACAATCAATTTCTTCAAATTTTCTTCAATAGACTTCGAAATAATAAAGTTAAGCAGCACGGTCCCGATTCCTTTGCCCTGTTTAGTTTCCGAAACTGCAATATTCTTAATTTCAATGGTATCCGGTTCAACGATTTTTAGAATAAAAGCAGCTTCAACCCTATCTTCAATTTTTGCAGTAAACAATTTTCCGCCATCCAGGTTTTTATCAATGGCCTCAATGGTATCATCAGACAAAAGCAATAAATCATAAGGGATTTCTTCTCCTTCGATTTGACTGATCTGTATATTTTCTTTGCTCATTTTTACAATTCTAATTCCGGGAAACTTCACGGATAGTTTCCCTTATATCAATTCAATACTACAGAATAATTCTGAAAACAGGGTCAATGAGAGGGTGAGTATCGAGAGCAAAAACAAAAAAGTCCCGGAATACCCGATTGTATTCCGGGACCAACTAAATCTCATCGGTCGCGTTCTAAAGCCTGAATTTCGGTTTCTTAGAACTGGTGAACGTATAAAAATTAACGATCGGTATGTCAATGCAAATCGAAAGGCTTATACGTCCATAGCGATTGCTGTAGGTGTTTTCATCAATTTGTGCATCTACTTTGCGCAGAAGTGGCCCCATCTGCCAGCCTGCATTCACAGATATCGGCAAAGTAGGAATACCATATGAGAAGAAAATACCCGGCGAAAGAATGTTTTTCAGCTGAATGGTTGGCAATACTTCCGTTATTGTATCGTTGGAACGGAAAGAAGCAATGGCTCCAACGTCGATCACCGATAGGAAAAGGCTGTAAGAAGAATGGTTCTTTGCCTTTTTGCAGTTTCCACCATAACTAATCGATATTCCAACCGGGGCGGTCAACCCGTAGCTGTTTATCGTACTATTCTTGGCAGACATCCATTTCGGATCAAGATGATAGACGCGCTCATACCCCATATAAGGGCCGCAATAAGCGTTCAATGCAATGTTGAATGTCGATTCCCGTTTGATCCGTGCGGAACCGACCGGCAATGCCGCAGCCTCGATAGCGGCTTCCACATCATCAGATGTTTTGGCATCGACGATCGCAGACATGAATGTTCCGTATTTGAGGAGTGATTTTATAGTCATCGACAATGTCAGTGACAAATCTGCCAGGGTGCTGTCTTCCCATTTCTTGAAAGACTTCGAATCACGGTAATCACTTATGATTTTTGCGAGTTGCTTTGAAATGCTTTCTTCCTGAATTAAAAAATCTTGGTGCTTTTTCTTTTGATCTGCTGTCGGTGCTTTTCCAGCTATTTGTTCGATAAACTTTTTACACTCTTTCCTAACTTTAGACCTTTGATCCCGAAGATCGATTGCTTTTGGTACGTATTTTACTTCAAAAGTGTGTGCGATAAAAGTATCTATACCATCCTTGTGGAAGATCGTATCATACAGCATAACTGTTTTCATGATTGCAGAAGCATATTGCTTTCTATTGACATCAACAACGATATCCGAAGCTGTGCGGGCTGAGTAAATGTAGATACCTGCTTTTTTCGCGATATCCAGATTCTTCGGGAAGTACGGCATTTTTTCAACGGCCGTCAGATGGTCCATCAAATCAAGCGCTTTCCCCGCGATAGTGTGGTATTTCTCGATCTTCAAAGAATCTTTATTGATTTCCTTAAGGGCATCTATCTCTTTCTCAATATCACGGATTTTCGAGGATACTGTACGGAAATAGTTCTTGTATTCCTCATAACCGCGTATTTTATTATAGGAACTGTCAATGATTTCCCAAAGCTTCTTCTCTTCCTTTTCTCCAAAAGCGATATTATCTTGCTTTGCCTTTTGTTCCAGGAGTCCGATGTATATTTTTACCGCATCGTCGTCGTTGAACAACTTTTTGATCAGGCTGTCGTTTGCCCAGTAATGTATGGAATCTGTTTTACTTTTGAAAGATTTAGAGACTAACTGCAGCGTTTTGAATGAAGCAGCAATGTTTTGATTGATTCCCGTTTCAGTTCCCATAAACTCATCTACCGGATAATTCGCGATCATTTGTCCCGGATGTTCTTTCAACTGCACCTGTTGCGCGATGTAGAAACTGCTTTGCAGGATGACTTTCAGACCAGGGTTTGCATCGAAATAGGAACTGTGGTTATCAATGATCGAAGGCAAGTTGTTGGGCAAATCCGAAAGATCGCGGTCGAATGCGCTTCGCAGCGCCTGCAAATAGTTATCGTAATTGTAAATCTGGTTGTCAATGACCATCAATACTTCATACGTTTCCGGGAAAACGGTTTTCAGATCAACGTACTTCGGATCGCTCAGCGCCTCCTTGAATTTATCGAAGAACACAATGTTGAGCTCTTGTTTGGTGCGGTCAACGATGAATTTAGCAAGACCATCAGCGAAATTGGTGACATCGAGGTTGCCAACGGAACTCATCATACTGAAAGGGCTTAAACGCTCATCTTTTGACTTGGTTCCCTGTGTTTTGTTAATGTAAAGTTTATTAATGTAAGGGTTCAAATAAGCATTAGCAGAGATTCGACTACTGTCTATTTCATAATGCAACAATATAGAACGAGCCGTATCTATTTTTTCATTTTTCTTAATGGCCTCTGCAATATAAAGAGCATCATAGAGGATATATCCTGGCTTGTATGGGATGAATTTTTTTAAAGGTGCAAGACTAAATACAGCTGCTACGTCTTGTCCCACGCACAGCTGAATGCTCTTTTTTCCAGTGGTTTTTAATACATCTTTATTCAAAAAGTACTTTCCATTTTGTTGCGTGATGCTGAGGACATAATTTTTTCCATCGCTTGAAAGTTTGCCAATTGCTTCGAGCGTATTCGGATCCATAATGACGATCGGAGGATCTTCATCTGTCATCAAAATGATTTTCGTGTCCTTATTGAACAGTGCAACAGGAAAATTCAGTGTGAGGCTATCGAATTGTTTGTTTTTGTCGATAGAGATCGATGGTTTTCCATTCGCGTTAATCGCATTAAATGTTCCCGATTTCTGCGCTGTTACAGAAATGGAAAAGAATCCAAGGAAGAGTGTGAATAGTAATTTTTTCATAAGAGTTAGTTTTTAGATAATTTCAAAACTGGAGTATAAAGTATTTTTGATTGGGTGGACAAAGGAAAATTTATTATCTGCACCTACCAGAATACCAATCATTTTATCGCCTCCTTCATCATGGATGTAAACGCAACTTCCCGAATCGCCTTTGACAGAGATAGGTGCAGGGTTCTGGTCGTCCCTTGAGCTGCTAAGAAGGATGATATTTGTTTTCTTACACATTTGATCGAAGTACCCGATCTCATATTCAACATTACTGTTTACAATATAACCCGTGGTGAGTTTTCCGTTCCGCGACAGAATTTTCAACTCCGTTTTCCTGTATACATCTTCTTGCGTCACATCATAATACCTATCATTGAATTGTTTGATAGTTGTTGGCTCGTTGCTATTGTTAAGTTTAACGATGATGAGATCCTGCTCGTCGGAAAGCTCTTTGTAGAACCACTTTCCAAGCGGCGCCTCATTGAAATAGACGTCGGTTTGAAGACTATCATCTAAAACACCATTGTTATCAGAATTGAAGCGGCTGTCTGTGAAAATATGCCCGGACGTCACAATTCCCTTGAAGCTTTTGGAATATCGTGATTTTACTGCACAACAAATGGATCCTTTATCAGCATCTATTGCTCCTGTTTTCGAAACAGAGTCTTTCTGATCCAACTGAACACCCGATTCACCACAATTTTTGATTATTTCTGTTGCAATGCTTTTTTCACCATCCTGCATATTCGCTTTCAACTGTTTATCTATCCCATCAACCTGATCGTCTTTCACATAGATTGCTACCACGTGAGAGTCGGCAATAGCAGGGTTCTTTACTAAGTCGCTGATACCACTGATATTTTTGTGCGTATATTTCAAACGATCACGGTTTTGCAGAATTGCCTGTTTGGCAACCGCCTCCGAAGCAAAACCTGTATTTACACTATTATCAGAAAGTATTTCGGAGTTTACTTTTGCTGCCCCCGGCACTGCCAATTTACTCTCAAAATAACTCTGCGTGGCCTTCGCACCAAAAACAAATGCAATCACGCCCATCCACCATTCATCCAGCCCGATTTGCTGTAAACTGTTAACCTGCCAGCCGCACTTAATCAGCAGCATACAGATCACATTGGCCATCATGAATACCACAATGCGCATCGTGCTGATACCTCCTTTTCCGCGTAGCATGGTAGGAAAAGCGAAAGCCACTCCGAGCATCGTGATAAAAAAAGAGATCGCCGCGATTGGTGCGGATGCTGCATCGGGATGGAGATCTTTCGCTTTATCCGAGTGAAAGAACAAGGAAATAATCAGGCCTAGCAATCCGGCAATGATCATCACAACGCCAATACGCTGGAGAATGGTCACTTCATTCTTTTCATTGACAAGCCTGGTTTTAGTCCGGGTAGAAGTTGTCATAGTGATTGTTTTTATGTGAATAGTAATTAGTAATATCTTGTTTCGGCAGCACCATGCACCATTCGCTTAAACTGATACAACTGTGCGTTTTGTGAACAGGTAGCACAATTAATGTCCATAAGGTTTTCCCATCGTTACAGCCTGGAAATAAATCGTCTGAATTATTCCTGTGTCTTGGTGAGGAACAGCAATTACCGAAACACCACCTTTAGGCTCCCAGCCATGTCTCAGGGCATCATTAACAAGTTTTTCGAATTCGTGGGGAAATTGATTGCTGATTACTTTGTAGGTCGTCATCGTGAATAGTGTTTAATAATGGAGCTGCAATTTAGCAATTTATTCTTGCGAAAAGAATTTTTGTTCCTAAAAAATTTGTCCTCATCCGCTTGTTTCATGTTCAATATGAACCAATTACCCATTAAAAGCAAAAGAATCGTTATTCTGATGAGCCTTGTTTGGTAGGGTTACAGCAACTGGAGTTGAACAATTTGGAGATCAGAAAAGAGGAACGGTTGCAGCTTGGCGAAGTGGCGATTTTACCCTATCCGTTTATCGTAGAATTTAATAGTTCACGAAGCATTATTGCTTTGTCGTTAATTTCATTGCTTTCGATGTTCCTGACAGATAGAATTGGTGAAAGTTTTGGATAAAGGTCGGGCTTGTTTAACCAATTAACCACTTGTTCTTTAATCCATTTATTGTAAGCAATAGGATACGTTTTATTTGCAATAAAAAGTGTTTGTAGATATTCTTGAAATGCTTTACACAAAATGTCGAATGCTTGAAAATACAAACTCCTTTTAATAAAAAACGGAATATGGTCAAGGTCATATTCGCAGGCATTTCTTGTCATTGTCAAACGCTGTAAACGAAGTTCTTCATTGTAATATGGCAACCATTTATTTTGAAGTTCTTTGAAGTAATTTCCTGTATGGTCCATAGGAGCAGAATAACAGATTTGATTTCCTATTTCAATTTCAAAAAAGTCGGAAGCAACGCCAACTTCTAAAATTGTCGGAGTATAATTACCGTCAATTACGTCTAAATGTAAATGAGCAAATTTGTTTGATTGTTTATATTTCAAAAATGTCGGTTGCGTGTTATAGTATGTTTGCCAAGCTGCCTCAATGATTTCTATTTCGGTCTTTGTTGTACCCGGTTTTACCAGTATAGCAAAGTCAAGGTCGCTTTCAGGAACAGCGTGTCCGCGAGCACAAGAATTTACAACTAAAACTGTATCAACTTTTGGAATCGTCAAAAAGTAATCCTTAACTAACCCGGCAGTGTCCTGGTGTAATGAGGTCGGAAAAGTTGGTTTAAAAGTCATAGGCCATTCTTGCTAATTGATAAATTGTCATGTTGGTTGTATTGTTCGTTGCACTTTCAGCTGACTCATTTATATGCGCAACAAAATGGTGCCTATACAACAAACGGGGATGCTAAGCGCAATTCAAACGGTTAACCGTTCTGCCAAAATACATTTTTTTCTACTAAGTAATGAGTGGTTCCGGAATAGGAATTCGACAGGTTAAAAAACAAGAAGCCTACAGTCTCCATAGGTTCGATCAATTCAGGACTACTGTTTCTCACAGTGCGTTAACTGGAAGATCTTGGCCCTGATTGCTTCTAAATTAGTAGTCGCTGATGACCAATTTTTCAGTTGCAATGCTTTTCTGATCTTCTGTTATCCGGATGAAATAGGTGCCGGCGGATAAATTGCTGCGGGATAGCACAAATTCCTGATCTGAAATATTTTTAATATACATCACCTCTTGTCCGTACATCGTGTAGATTTTTAATTCCGCATGAGTGAGCGGTGCGTTGAATTGAAGAGTTCCTGAAGTATTTAACGGATTGGGATAAATGCTGCATGCGAACTCCTTACAGCATGATTCGTCTACGCTTCCAAATGCATCTGTGTTATATCTTGCCACAGAAAAATCGGTGGTAGAGTCGATATAGCTGACTCCTCCAAGCAACATTTTTCCATCACCTTGAATGCTCATTGCACGACCTGTACTATATGTATTCCCCATGGGGGTGAGTACTTTTCCACCAGTGCCAAAAGTGCCGTCTAAACTGCCGTTGTTCTCGTATCTCACCGCTGCAAAATCAGTGTAGTTAAAACTGTTTTTAGCTGACCCGGCAAACAAGATTTTTCCATCGTTCTGAACGCTTAATGCATTACCACTATTTTGCGGACTCGGAACTCCAATCGCGGTTAGTGCAATTCCTCCAACACCAAATGTATTGTCCAGTGTTCCATCGTTTGTATAGCGTGCTAAGGCAAATTCACTGTTGGAAACATTGATAGACCAACCACCCAAAAGAATGCGGCCGTCATTCTGAATACTCATGGAATTTGCTTCACCACTGTTTCCAATGGGTGTAATTACCTGTCCGTTTAACCCAAAAGCATTGTCGATCGTTCCATCCGTATGGTATCTTTCCATCGCAAATGAAAAGTTGAATGAGCCTCCAAGAATAATTTTACCATCACCTTGAACGACCATTGAATTGGCTTTACCCTCACTCCCAATTACTTTTCCGTTGATCCCGAAGGTGTCATCCAAAGAGCCATCACTGTTGTACCGGAGCAACATAAAATACGGATTGTCATTGGCAGAATGTTGGCCGTATCCGCCAACAAGTATTTTGCCATCGCTTAGAATCGTAAGTGATTTGCACTTTTCACTGTAGTAACCCTCCACATCCGTGATTACTTTTCCTCCCGTGCCAAAACCGGTATCAAGGGTTCCGTCACCGTTATAGCGAACCAAGTTGATATACCAACCGGAAAAACCACCCAGCAGAATCTTACCATCGCTCTGAATAGCCACGGAGCTGCCCTGGCTCCTACTTTCAACATCCGTAATTACAATTCCACCGGTTCCAAAACCAGGATCCAAAGTCCCATCGGCGTTGCATCTGATCAATGCAAAGTCCGAGGTAACATAACTCAATTGTGTATATCCTCCTAGAACAATTTTGTCATCACTTTGAACAGCTATTGCATTGATCCCGTCGTTGAAAGTTCCCAGCGAAGTATAGAACTTACCTCCTGTTGCGAAAGTGTTATCCAACGATCCTGCCTGACCAAATACGGCAGTTTGGAGAATCACGATCATCCATACCACAGAAAAAATTCGGGTAAGAATCCAATTGGAGTTTTTCAAACCCGTTACCACAGTATTCAGATTGACCTGAGCTGACCAACTCTCCAATGAGATGCTTACTTCTTTCATGCTTGTTAATATTGATTATCGCTTTACAATTACAGTTAACGTTATCTAAACAAGTAAAGTTAGCTAACTAGCAAAATCATTTTTGCGTTTTTGCTTATTTGATCTTATCAGCTCTCTTTTTTATCTTAAATGACCAAGTACATAATAAGTACCATTAAAGAAAAAACTTGCAATGAGAAATAAAATTGCTGTCAAACCAGATAGCGATACTACTCTAGGTATTCAAAATGAATTCCTTTTCAAAACGTCACGTTTGATAATATCAACTCTTATCCTGTTGTTTTCTCCATTCAAACTCTGAAAAGGATAAACCTGTAATCTTTTCACTCTCCAATCTTTCTTTTAATCTTTCTGAAATTACTGTCCCGGATATATTAAGAAGCGGGCTAATCTGAATCAAGTCATACTTGTTTCCGGATTCAGTAAAATGAATTTCATTAATCACAAACTCATGATATTCTTGATTAAATGTTTTTTGTTCTTCGCGCCATTGCTCCCGCCAATCAACAACATTTAATGGAAATTTAAATTCCCGCACTACTTTTCGGATATCCGGATCGAGTTCGCCAAAGATTGTCTTATTGTAATCAATAAGTCCCAAAGCTTCATTAGAATATCGTGGATTTAATATCCACCAATTTTCAGATTCATGATCTTTTATTTTAGTCGGAATAAATTCTGTATCAAAAAGATTGTATTCTAATAAAAGTGTTTTCAATCGCTCACTTATTACTGGATATTTTAATGATCCCCATGATATAAAATCTGTGAATCTAGCATGTTTACATAATTCAAATACGGTACTTGTTTGTTTTAGATTATTGTTGTCTGAAAGATTAACAATCGAGTTTGGGTCTTTATAATTAACTCCTTTATAAATTTCCAGTTGTGGGTAGACGTTTCCTGTTTCTTTGGATTCTATTTGACAGTCTATAGTAAAGATGTTCATGTTATATTGTTAGTGAGTCTATGAAAATAATGAATTTCACAAATGCTCACCACATACCTAACTCCAAAGTGAGATATTTTGTTCTTTACCGTAATTCTCTCTCACTCTCAAAACTTATTTATTTTCCTGGAAGGAAGGATTTACAACAAATTACTCAAATCCTTTCTCGTCCTCACTCTCCGCTCTCACTCTGCAAAAGAAGAGCAAGCGTAGTTTGTGAAGACTAAGGCTCTGTCTCACAAGACAGATAAGCCGAAGGACGCAAGGCAGAATGAGACTGAGAACGAGAATGAGGTACAAAAAGAAGGCGAGAGTTTAACTTTTTATCTGATGTTTTACTGATTCTTAACGTGGAAAAACGTGAATAACATATCGGTAGACAGGTGTTGGAAGCACGCTTTGTAGTAAATGCGTTTACCTTACGCAGGCGCAATTGTTTTTAGCTATACTTCTCTGTAATAACAGGGATATTAACAATTACCCGCGCCAGAGCTTCATTGAATTATCAGGATTTCAAGTCTGTTAAACAACACTAAAATATTAGGTTAATGATTATGAATGTTGTTTCTTGTTTAGAAGGATATAGATAAAAATTATTCACTAAAAATCAGATAGTCATGTTAAAATGGACAGCAGTATTTCTTGTTATCGCACTTGTAGCTGCGATACTCGGATTTGGAGGGGTGGCATCAGCAGCGGCTTCCATAGCAAAAGTTATATTCTTTATTTTCATTGCTCTCGTAGTAATCACTGGAATCATCGGGTTTACCGCGATCAATAAGAAATAAGAAGAACCTGATATAACTTTCAGATTCAATTTTATGGTTAAAGAAATTCTCGTATTTAAGAGGGAAGAGAAGGAAATAGCAGACTTCGTTTCTCAGTCGCTATGGGTTCACCACAAAGTGCAAAAGGCATCCCCGAAGGAATGCCTTTTTCTACTTTAGTGGTGACCCCGTTTGGATTCGAACCAAAGACCTACTGCTTAGAAGGCAGTTGCTCTATCCAGCTGAGCTACGGGGCCAATAATTGTAATTCTAATAAAAACAAAAAAGGGGATGATTGCTCATCCCCTTTTAATGTGTCGGGGCGGCAGGATTCGAACCTGCGACCTCCTGGTCCCAAACCAGGCGCGATGACCGGACTACGCTACGCCCCGAACTAGGCTTTTATTTCAATTTACTTCAATCGCTTTTGAAGCAAGATTTCTCTGTTTTGAGGGTGCAAAGATACTCATTTATTTCACTTTTGCAAGCTCCTCAGAGAAAAATTCAGGCTTTCACCTTACTTTTATGCGGAGAGAGCGAGATTCGAACTCGCGGTACCGTTACCAGTACGTCAGTTTAGCAAACTGGTGGTTTCAGCCACTCACCCATCCCTCCAAAATTCTTACAAAGAACACATCTTAGGTATTGCTAAGACAGGCGCAAAATTAATAAATGCATCGTTCTATCAAAGCTTTTTGAGTAAAAAAAAACAAAAAAAAGATTTCGACTGAATTTATGGCCGCTTAACAATTGGTTAATCTCTAAAAATCAAGTCTTTCAGCTGCTCACGCTGTTCCCTTAAATTTTGAAGAATCGCACTTCGCCGGCGTGCAAATCGGCCGAATCGCTGTTTTGAATTCAAATGATGCATGTAGCGCATATAAAAATGAGCAAAGGTTCCGAACAACGGAAGAACTGCCAGGTAGAGCAATGTCTCTAACCAGGAAAGATCCAGAAAAAAATGCGCCACCAAACCGAATCCCGCGTAATTCAAAGGATAAAGCACCAAGCCCAGCAAAATGGATAAAGGCGCATGATACTCCACTTCCTTCGTCATTTTAGGCACAATCCACCCGATTAACCAATATGGAAGCACGTGATGGATGAAACCTACCAGGAAAACCGGGACAGTCAGAATCACAAACAGCCAACTTTGGATGAATTGCCTCAAAAACAACGCAGGTCTGTAAGGCCGATCCAGGAAATCGGGTTTGATCCCTAAAAACTGGAGTGATGCAAAAACATTACTTGTTTCCTGCTGAATTTCGTCCAACTTCCAGGGAGTGGTCAGACTGTATTGCTCCAGCCTGGCTTGAACAGATTTCATGAAATTCATTTCACCTGCTACGTTTGCCCGATTCGTGTACTTCGTTACAAACAACGTACGCAATTGCTCCACCAGGTCCTCGCGGGCCGAATCATCCATATTCACGAACACGCGGGATAATTCAACCCGGAAGCGTTCGGTAAGCAACTTAGCTGCATTTCCCTGGTTCACTTCGTATTCTTTCCACAAATCGTCCAGTGCAATCGGTCTTCCGACATGCACCAGCACTTTCCCACGGTATGAATCGGCGGAAATATAGTTCAAACCGATCGGAACAACCTTCAGTCCCAATTTCCCCTGGTTTCTTCGCTCAACTTCCAGTGCTATCCGGGAAGTACCCGTCTTGATCTCTCTCAATTTACGCTCCAGGAAACTCGTCCCTTCCGGAAAGACAACCAAAATTTCCCCTTTCTCCAAAAGCTGGTAACATGCCTCAAAAGAATCCTTGTTGTTTACCCCTGAGACCGCTCCATCCGACTTGCGGTTGATCGGGATCATTCCCAATGCTCCCAGTAGTTTTCGTTTAAAGGGTGAATTGAAAAACGTCGCTTTTGCCATAAAATGAACGCGCCTTCTATTGGCAAATCCAACCATCCAGGCATCCATCAGGGTGTTCGGGTGATTGGCAATGATGATCAAAGGCCCTGTTTCCTTGTCCAACAAATGCTGATTGACGACTTTAATTTCCCGATAATAATGTCGGATTCCGAATGAAATGATCGCCCTTAGGATACGGTACAGCATGTTTTGGTTTTGAACGAATTTAATTGTTTCCAAAAGAATGAGATCGCTTGAATCAAATTTTAAGCATTTTTCTGAATTGCATCCCATCTCTTTTCACACATCTGCAACCCCAATCAACCTATCAAAGAGAAGCACCCGCCGGTACTTTTTCGCAACAAAACAAATAAGGCATGGATCAAGTATGGATAGAGCATAGATAGAGCATAGATAGAGTATGAAAAGGTTAAGGATTTAACATGTGGTTTTCCTACATTTTAGCAGGTTTTCGACCGTCATTATTTAAAATGAAAGCCAAAAGACAGAATCAAAATCCCAAACTTCATAAACCAACCTTCACCCAACATTTCACAAAAATGTAAAACCCTGCCTATAATCATTTCCATTCAATCAGCAGCCGTCGATAATTCGCAATTCGTAATTACCTTTGTACGATGATCGAACGCGCACTTTTCAGACACTCAGACGATTCTTTCCTGGTTGGGATTGGGTGCGAATCTGAGTTTGTGTTAGGTGCGGATCTGGATTGGAATGCTTTGGATACGTTTATTCGAGCAAATGAAGGAAGAACACTACTCACCCTGATTAATTATCAACTTGGGCTGGATATCTTATCAATCCCACATGCTTCGAATCAATTACCGTTGCTTCGTGTCTGGGTACCTGAGAGCACTTATATGTATGCGAGTACAACAGCTTATCTTTTGGAGGGAAAGCACGATGAAACGCATGAAAAATTAGCGGAAGAGCTTTTTGAAACTGAGGAATCCGCTCCATCCATCCAATGGACTGCCAAAATCGATAAAACAAATTACCTCGATCGCGTAAATAAGATCAAGGAACATATTCAGCAAGGAGATGTCTACGAATTGAATTTTTGTCAGAGCATCGAATCGCAAGCAATTGAATTATCCAGTATCCAACCTTTTTTCAAACGCATGTGGGAGCATAATCCTACCCCTTTCGCGGGCTTGGTCGAAACTCAGAATTGGATGCTCGCTTCGGCTAGTCCCGAACGATTTATCCAAAAAAAAGGGTCGAAACTCATTTCACAACCCATTAAAGGAACTGCTCCGAGAGGAAAGACGGAGATCGAAGATTTGAAAAACCGCACGGATTTGCAAACTAGCAGGAAGGAACGTGCTGAAAATGTCATGATTGTGGATTTGGTCCGGAACGACCTGTCCCAACTGGCGACAAAAGGAAGTGTTCATGTGGATGAATTGTGCGAAATATATACCTTCCCGACAGTCCACCAGATGATTTCGACCATTTCCTGTGAGCTGAAAGAAAATACGTCCTTTTCTGAAATTCTGAAAGCGGCCTTTCCTATGGGATCCATGACTGGAGCCCCGAAGAAAGCTGCAGTTGAACTAGCTGAACAATACGAAGGTTTTTCGCGTGAATTCTATTCAGGCTCTTTCGGAGTGATTTACCCGGATGGAAATTTCGATTTGAACGTACTCATTAGAACCTTGTTTTATAATTCCGGCACGCAAAAACTATCCTGTGGAGTCGGAGGTGCTATCACTATTCTTTCGGATGCAGAAGCCGAATACGAGGAATGTAAAGTGAAAGTTGACAAGATCTTATCCCTTTTCGGAACATGTCAGTGGTGAAAAAAGTAGTTGAGAGGCTGGATCTGCACTCGTTTAAACTATTCGTTGCCTGTTCAGGTGGAATGGATTCAACCGTTTTGGTCGAAATCCTTGTTCAACTTGGCTACAAGCCTACCATGTTGCACATCAATTATCAATTACGGGGAGCTGAAAGTGAAGCCGATGAAGCATTTGTCCGCGACCTGGCGAAAAAACACCAATTGGAAATCGAAGTATTGCGTTGTCCGAAAGAAGTGACGAAAGGAAAAGGAATCAATTTGCAGGAAGCTGCCCGGAAATTCCGTCACGAATGGTTTCAATCCTTCATTCAACAGTCACCGGCTAATCGTGTTTTATTGGCGCACCACAGGGACGACCAGGTTGAAACCTTCTTTTTACAATTGCTTCGGGGTGCCGGAACCTTCGGTTTGGGAGGAATGCATCCGGAACGAAATGGAATCATTCGTCCTTTTCTGGAAATATCAAAAGTCGATTTAAAGCAATTTGCCGATGAGCATGGTGTAAGCTGGAGAGAAGACGCCAGTAACCGGGCAAATGATTATAAACGCAATCAATTTCGAAACATCCTTATTCCGCAAATGCTCGAATCCAATCCGACCCTGATTGATTCCGTTCAGATCCTTCAACGGGCATTCCGAGCAACGCAGCGGGAGATTCGGGAAGACCTGAATCCAAAGTTGGAAACCTGGAAAGAACAAGCCCAAATTTCCTTCGATGCATGGACAGATCTGACAATAGAACAGCGCATCCTTTGTTGCAATTACTTCCAATGGCCATTTTGGATCATTGAACGCATCCAAGAATTGCAAACCGCATCACTAAGTTCCAAAATCGATAAAAGTCCAATATTCAGAACAAAGGAGGGGTTTTCCTGGAATCCGAATTTTGCTGAAATTATGAAATGGGAATTCAAGACTGAAGAAATTGAATTCTTACCCGGGGATTTCAATAAATGGGAAATTTACCTGGACAAAAAAAAATGTACTGACCCGATTACACAGGGATTTGCAAATCCTTCGGACGAAATTAAGCGGATCGGTGTAAAAGGATCGACTTCCGTTTTCAAATTATTAAAAGATTCAGGAATTCCCGAACAATGGAGAAATTCCTACCCTGTTTTCAAAACCGGGAATGAAACCATCTGGATTCCAGGTATTTCCGTTTCAGAAAGGCATCTTGCGGATTCTTCTACTCAACTGATAATCAAACTTTCCAAGGTCTGAAAAGAGTTAGAATATTTTTTTTCACAAAATGTTATTTCGAAATTATTTTTTTATTAAATTTCGGATTGTACACTCTTAAAAACCCGCACAAATGGAACCAGTTACAGTCGAAAAAGAGGTTGTAAAAGACTTGTCTTTTAAACATCCAGTTGAATTTGAACAACAATCGGATATCCGCTCAAAATTAGAAGAAGCAACTCGATTGGGTAATGGATACCATCATAAGATTGGAATTATTTTTCATGATGATGAAGGACTGAAAAGAATCAATACCACTATTTGGGCTACCGGTCAGAAGTACATTTGTCTAAAAGGCGGCATGTGGATTCCGATTGATCATATTGTAGAATTAAAGTTTTAGCTTTTCAAGAAAAGTATATAAACTCCTATTGCCAAGCAGTTTTCGTTTTGTAGTTTTGGTATTAACAAACTAAAGCCCATGCGTAAACTGCTTTTTTTATGCTCATTTTTGTTGATCGGAACGTCACTTTTTGCCCAGGATCGGGTGAAATGGGATTTCTCATACAATGCGAGCACGAAAGAAATTCAACTGAAAGCGATTATTTCAGAAGGTTGGCACTTGTATAGCCAACACATTAACAATACCATCGGACCGGTGCCAACCAGCTTTACATTTACGGAAAATCCGAATGTGAAATTCGAAGGCGAGGTGACAGAACCCAAAGCCATCCACGAATACGATGAAAACTTTGAAGCTGCACTGGATTTTTTCAAAACAGAAGTCGCTTTCACACGCAAAGTTGCCAAAGCCAAATCAGGAGAAACCATTAAAGGTTACGTTACATTCATGGTCTGTAATGAAGTGATGTGCTTGCCTCCTATCGATATCGATTTTTCCATAACAATTCCATAATATCCGAAAAGAACCTATGAGATTTATTAAACACATTGCCTTACTCGCTTTAGCGTTTATTTCATTCAGATCCGTTGCCCAAATTGAATTCCCGGAAGACAAAGTAAAATGGAAATTCACCGTAGAACAAAACGATAAATGTCAGGCAACAATTGTTGCAGAAGTTACCATTACCGATGGCTGGGAGATCAATGCATTAAACCTGCCTAAAGGTTCTTTTGGGATTGCAACTAATTTTGATATTGTTCCTTCTAAACAATTCAAATTAATCGGTAAAGCTACCGAACCAAAACCTGTTTTGCATCACGACGACGAAGCCGACGAAGATTTGGCTTATCACGTAGGAAAGATCAAATTCAAACAAAAAATTGAAGTGCTATCTCAAAAGGATTTCAAATTAAAGATCAATTACGGTTATCAAACCTGTAAAATCAATAGCTACTGCCTTCCACCCTTTGAAAGTTTTTTCTTACTGAATATCAAGGCATGTAAATCTGCTGTTGGCAGTACTGAATTGAATGTAACTAGTCCCGAAAACACAGATGTTGCATCAATAGATAATTCGATGGATAAAACAACACCTGTTGTTGACAAAAAAGAGGATTCAAAAACGAAAGCCAGCATCGATAAAAAAAACGATATAAAAGATGCAAAGGACAATATTAAAAACAAATCACTTTGGAAGATCTTCATTCTTTCTTTTCTAAGTGGTTTAGCAGCATTGCTAACACCATGTGTCTTCCCAATGATTCCAATGACAGTAAGCTTTTTTACAAAAAGAAGTAAAACTCCTGCTGCAGGAAAAAGAAATGCACTTTTCTATTCTTTATCGATTATTGTCATTTTCGTGTTACTTGGAACCGCTGTTGTTGCCATATTTGGTGAACAAGCTTTGAATAATCTTTCAACGAACCCTTGGTTTAATGTTATCTTCTTCGCTCTGCTAGTTGTTTTTGCAATTTCATTTATGGGAGCTTTCGAAATTCGATTACCAAGTTCGTGGGTAAACAAAGTGGATCAAGCATCAGATAAGGGTGGTTTATTAGGTATCTTTTTCATGGCTCTCGCTTTGGCATTAGTCTCTTTTTCATGTACAGGTCCGATTGTTAGTGATTTAATTATCCTCTCAGCCAGAGAAGGAGGAATTGCTCCTATTGTTGGGATGTTCGGGTTCTCATTTGCCTTAGCACTTCCTTTCGGTTTATTTGCGGCTTTCCCGGGATGGATGAATAGTTTACCGAAATCCGGCGGTTGGTTAAATACGGTAAAGGTTGTACTTGGATTATTAGAATTGGCATTGGCATTTAAATTCTTGTCCAATGCAGACCTATCACTTCAATGGCATTTATTGGAGCGAGAAGTATTCCTGGCAATTTGGATTGCGATTTTCGGAGTATTAGCCCTTTATTTACTGGGTTTCATCTTATTCCCACACGATAGCAATTCAGATCGAGTACCCGTTGGAAGAGCCATGCTTGGAATGACTGTTTTAGCATTTGTTATTTATATGCTACCCGGACTTTGGGGAGCTCCTCTTAATTTAATAAGTGCTTTCCCTCCTCCTCCAAATTATAGCGAATCTCCACAAGGTTTTGGAGGAAGCTCTACCATACAAAGCAAATCAGAAAGTGCCGATATGCATTTGGGACCACAAAACATCCAGGTATTCCATGATTATGACAAGGCCTATGCTTATGCACAGAAAGTTGGAAAACCACTGTTTGTAGACTTCACAGGACACAACTGTGTAAACTGTCGTAAGATGGAACAAAGTGTTTGGGGACAACCTGGAATCATTGATTATTTAAAGAATGATGTGGTAATTGCTTCCTTGCATATTGACGAACGTATTGATCTGCCTAAGGCCGAACAAGTCATGGTTGATAATGGAAGAGGTGGAAAAATGAAATTGATAACAACCGGAGATAAATGGTTTACAAAAGAATTGGTAGAATTTAAATCCACTGCCCAGCCACTTTATGTAATGATCGGTCCTAACGGTGAACATTTATCAAACGGAAAAGCTGATTATGAACATCACAGAGACCCAAGTGACTTCAAAAAATGGATCAAAAACGGATTAAAAGATTATCGAAAATTGCACAAAAAATAAGTCAATTTTACCGTTCAACTATAAAAACCCTGTATTAAGATAATTTTAACTAAAAATATTTTACCGAATCACAAAATACGTTTAACTTTGTACTGATTTAGGTGGTTAGGTTAGGTTGATTAGGAATGGAGTTCAGACGCCTGTTTGAACTCCATTTATCTTTTATAGCAATTCCTCACCGGTCTTTCTTCCTCCTACCCGCTTCACAACTCTTGGATTTTAGTAAATTCGCAACATGAATCAATGGTTGCAAACTCACATCGAATTCCTGAAAGGAGTTGGTCCGCAAAGAGCCAAATTGCTGAGGGATGAATTGGGTATCGCAACTTACTATGACCTGCTCTATCACTTCCCTTTTCGCTACATTGACCGTTCTAAATTTCACCTCATCAAGGATATTCCGGAAATGGACGGATACGTCCAATTGAAAGGTCAGATCATCTCGGTTTCAGAGACAGGAACGGGAAGACAAAAAAGATTGACAGTCAAGTTTCAAGATCATACAGGAATTATTGATCTGCTTTGGTTTCAAGGTTACAAATACATTTTACCGAACCTGAAGCTGAATACCACTTACATTGTTTTCGGCAAAGCAAAACCCTATGTGAATTCCTGGAATATTTCCCATCCGGAATTGACTCCTGCAACAGGACTGGAGGCTAGCATGGGATGGCAACCGGTCTATTCTTCTACCGAAAAACTGACGGCTTCGGGCTTGCACTCGAAAGGAATTCAAAAATTAGTGGAGGGACTTTTAGAATTGGCTTCAAAAGTATATTTCGAGGAAACCATTCCGCCAAAATTCATCCGGGAATTGAAACTTCCGGCTTTTAGTGCTGCAATCAAGGCTATTCACATGCCCGCTGATGTAAGTTTGGCACAAAAGGCACGCACGCGATTCAAATTCGAAGAACTTCTGAACCTGCAAATTGAATTACTGCTCAGAAAGTCGATCAATATGCAGAAAAATAGCGGTCAGGTTGTTTCTGAAGTAGGGCAGATTTTCCACGATTTCTATGAAAACAACTTGCCGTTTCCCCTGACGAATGCCCAAAAGAAAGTATTGAAAGAGATTCGAAGGGATATCGGTTCGGGTTTCCAGATGAATCGCCTGTTGCAGGGAGATGTCGGAAGTGGAAAAACCGTTGTGGCACTCCTTACTATTTTAATGGGAATCGGCTCCGGGTTTCAAGGTGCTTTGATGGCTCCAACGGAAATCCTGGCAAATCAGCATTTTGTTGGTTTGAGTGAATTATTGGAAGGAACCTCGGTAAAGATTGCCTTGTTGACCGGTTCCACCAAAAAAGCAGCCCGGAAGATCATCCACGAAGAACTGTTATCAGGCGAAATTGACATTTTGGTCGGAACTCACGCTCTTTTGGAAGAAATCGTCCAGTTTAAGAACCTGGGAATTGTCGTTATCGATGAACAGCACCGTTTCGGCGTGGAACAACGTTCGCGACTGTGGAAAAAGAATGCTTCGCCCCCACACATTTTGGTCATGACTGCCACCCCGATTCCGCGGACACTTGCCATGACTTATTACGGAGATCTCGATGTTTCTGTGATTGACGAACTTCCTCCGGGACGAAAACCCATTACGACAAAACACCATTTCGAAAAAGACCGTTCCCTTGTTTTCGGGTTTATCCGAAAGGAAATCGCATTAGGGAGACAAATCTATATCGTGTATCCTTTGATCCAGGAATCCGAAACATTGGATTACAACAACCTGATGGATGGATTTGAAGCGATCAGTCGCTCTTTCCCACTTCCCGATTACCGTGTGAGTATTGTACATGGAAAAATGAAACCGGATGTGAAAGATTACGAAATGCAACAGTTTGTGGAAGGGAAAACCCAGATCATGGTTGCTACAACAGTGATCGAGGTGGGCGTAAACGTCCCGAATGCTTCCGTGATGGTGATTGAGAGTTCGGAGCGCTTCGGATTATCCCAGTTGCATCAATTGCGCGGACGTGTTGGTCGCGGAGCGGAGCAATCCTATTGCCTGTTAATGACCGGACAGAAATTATCTGCTGATACGAAAAAACGGATTCATACCATGGTGCGGACCAATGACGGATTTGAAATTTCAGAAGTCGATTTGGAACTCAGGGGACCAGGAGATATCATGGGAACCCAGCAAAGTGGGAACCTGGACCTGAAAATTGCGGATTTGGCAAAAGATGGCCCGCTTGTTGCGTTAGCACGTGAGAAAGCAAGAGAGCTTTTGACAGAGGATCCAAGATTGGAAAAACAGGAACATATTTTCTTGCGCATTGAAGCAATAAAAAGACTCCAGGACAAACCAAATTGGGCAGAAATTTCGTAAACTTGAACAATGAAAAAAATTTTGCTACTTACAATTGCGTTTTTAAGCTACTCTCAAGCTGAATCTCAAATACTTACAGGAACATTGGTTGACTCGGGTCGTAAATTATTGACTACCGGGGAGAAATTCACGATTTCAAGCACTGTAGAAGGAACTGTTGTCGTTGAATTAGCTGTTAACCGTGAAGGAATTGTAACAGGAACAAAAATCATTGGAGATCAATCTACTATCAAGTCCACCCCTTCTAGAATGAAGGCCGAAAACGTTTCCAAAAAATTGACTTTTACTGCTGGAACACGTTATGCACCATTCGAGCATGTGCGTGTGAAATACACCTATACGAAAGCAGTGAATTAACTACTTTAAAAACATCTTTTTGTTTATTGAAACGTAATTAAACAAAGGCCTGTATGCACTATCGCGAATTCAGGACCAGTCACTCAAATTCGGTCTTGGATCACCAACGATACAAGTCTCAAATCTGATTCGAAAAGATAAACTCTTCCGAATTTTCTTCCAGGTAAGAAAGTATATCCAGGATTTCCTGCAAATCAAAAGAAGTAACCAATTTGGTTCTGAATTCCTTGAAATGTGCAATTCCCTTGAAATAATTCGTGTAATGTCGTTTCATTTCAACTACACCCAAACGTTCTCCTTTCCACTTCACACTCATATTCAAATGGTCACGGGCAGCATCTACCCGATCCTTTATTCCGGGAGCAGCCAAATGTTCGCCGGTCGCCATAAAATGCTTGATTTCATTAAAGATCCATGGATAACCGATACTCGCCCGACCAACCATGATTCCATCTACCCCGTAGCGATTCTTGTACTCAACAGCCTTTTCAGGTGTGTCAATATCTCCGTTTCCGAAAATAGGAATCTTGATCCGTGGATTATTCTTCACTTCAGCAATATAACTCCAATCCGCCTCGCCTTTATACATTTGGGCACGCGTACGTCCATGAATCGACAATGCTTCCACACCGATATCCTGCAACCTTTCAGCCACTTCCATGATATTGATCATCGAATCGTCCCAACCCAAGCGTGTTTTAACGGTAACCGGTAATCTCGTGGAATTGATGCACGCTTTTGTCAAACGAACCATTAAGTCCACATCCTTCAACACCCCGGCTCCTGCACCTTTACAAACTACTTTCTTTACCGGACAACCGAAATTGATATCCAACAGATCCGGATTGGTAGCATCCACAATTTTAGCCGACATTGCCATAGCATCTTCATCTCCTCCAAAAATCTGGATCCCGATAGGCTTTTCGTAATCGAAAATATCCAGCTTCTGACGACTCTTGATCGCATCACGGATCAACCCTTCCGAAGAAATAAATTCAGTGTACATCAAATCAGCTCCGTGTTTCTTACACAAGGCTCTAAAAGGCGGATCACTCACATCCTCCATAGGAGCCAAAAGAAGCGGAAACTCACCTAATTCAATATCACGAATTTTTACCATGGTGCAAAGATAGGGAATTTAGATATTAAGATGTTAAGACGTCAGGATATTAGGACTTGAACGAGGATTTAGTCCCAATATCTTAAGATCGCAATGTCCTAAAATCTAAAATAACTAAATTCGCTTATCAAAATTACTTAATGAAAAGGATTCTCCTCGTTTGTTTATTTGGTTTGCTATCCCTATTTGCTCATACTCAAATCTTCAAAAAAGATACCACTGACTTGACTTTCACGGGGACGCGAATGAATCCGTATCACCAGGAATACGACACAACGGGAAAGCTGAAAATTTCGGGATACATCGACACTTATTACAGTTATTATACCGATACGCTCGGTGCCGGAGGTTACTCCAAATTTCCTACCTCATCTCCAAAGAACAACCAATTCGGAATCAACATCGTACAGGTATCTGCCAAATACGAAAGCAGGCGCATGCGTGGAATCGCCACCTTGTTTTATGGCGATATCCCGCTCAGTGCCTGGTCGCAAAACCTGAACCTTATCCAGGAAGCGAATGTCGGATTCCGGGTCTTCAAAAAATTGTGGCTGGATGCCGGATACTTCCGCACGCATATCGGGCTGGAGTCCATTCAACCACGGGAAAATATTACAACAAGCATTGCTACGACCACTTACTTCGAACCTTACTTCCTGAGTGGCGCAAAACTGACCTGGCAACAATCGAATAAATGGACGTATCAGGTAAACGTATTTAACGGTTTCAGCACATTCGTGGAAACAAACAAGAACAAGGCCATTGGAATATCAATCGGCTATGCCGGAACTCAGTGGACACATACTTTGAGTTCTATCGTTTCAGACGAGTATCCGAGTTATGTCAAACAAAATCATTTTCGCCATTACACCAACTACATCGGAGTCTTCAAGACCAACCACATTGTGCTTGGGTTGGAAGGAAATTTCGGATATCAACAGAACAGCCAGCTTTCAGACACCAATAAAACTGCCTTTGTATTTTCCGGGATTGTGGCGTTCAAATACCGCTTCACTCACTTGATTGCTGCCTATACACGCTTTGAATTATTCAGTGATCCGGATGAAATCCTGACTGGTCCTATCGAAAATGAAAATCACAACCTGACCGGTCTGGATATTCTAGGAGGAACACTTGGGTTTGAGTACAAACCAATCCCAAACGCATACTTCCGTATTGAATCACGTGTCCTGAAAACCAAAGCAACTGAACGCATTTTTTATTACAACAACCACTCCAACAACATTCGCTGGGAAGGGATTGCAAGTATCGGCCTGTGGTTTTAGAATACTTTCTATGCGTACTTTTTTCTCCGCAGTAAGAATCAAAAAATCCTTTTTGCCGCAACGAAAAGAGCATGCAAAGGTTTACTTTTCATCCATTAAATTTTCGTCTTGTTTCACTTCATTCTTAGAAAGAGTCTGATAGAAATACGCCCCTATCAACAGCAAACCTCCAATTGCAATGAAAACAACTGTTTTATAGATTGTACTCAATGTGCTCAGATCGTAAAAGAACATTTTCAGGATGGTGATCCCTAAAATCACCATAGCAGTGATCCGCATAATAGCTTGTTTCCGTTTGATCCCGATAACGATCATTACCACAGCAAACGAAACCCACAATACGGATAACCAAATTTTGTATCCCGCACCAAACCCGGAAACAAAAGACCATTGAACTAATTCTAACGAAAGCATCCACAAGATCAATAATAAAGGAAACGCCTTCATCCAGTTTTCCTGTTTATCATACGAACGAACAGTTAAAATGGTCACAATTACTCCTGCAAACAATGCATAATGTGCCATATTGAAAGAACTCCAATTAATTTCTCCCTTATAAACAGAAGGTACATTTGAAATATTACCGGTGAACCCCAAAAGGGAAATCCCAATAAGAATGGTGCCGGCAATCATCAAACCGGTTGAATTCTGTTCTTTTCGTCCTAAAACCCATCTTCTGAAAACACTGATCAGACATATTGAAATAGAAGTCCAGGCATGTTGCCAAACGGTAATTGTGTCCTCATAATTAGTTAGGGCTTCATGAACTTGCGCGGCCTTGTTCAAAGACAAGGTGTTAAGTGATTTAAATGCTTGTTCCCACTGAAATTCAAATTGAAGATGAAGCGCATAATATCCAGTAAACAGGAGAAAGAACAATCCAAAAACACCCGCTGTCTTCCAAGCCATCTGCTTAAAGTAATCCGGCTGATATTTGGAAAGCAAGACAAAGGTGATTGCCATCGCGACTACTGCCAATCCTACAGTAATCAACAGTTCATTCTGATAATATGGCAGAATCTCTTTATGGGACCATTGAAATGACTGAATAAATACTTCTATGAGAATACACAAAACTGCCAATCCCAATAAAATAATTCCGATTACTTCCTCCAGGTTTCTCTCGATCTCTTTCGATAACCAGAACAACAATAAAACTCCTGTAACCATTACGTAGATATAGGAATAATCTCCGCAAAACGAGGTCAGTAAATTGGACAATCCGAATAAGGACAATGCCAGGAAAATACGTTTGAATTCCAGTCTGCTCTCCCGCTCGAAAAGCACTTTATTCAGATAGTACACTCCAACCCCAATGACATTGTACAAAATGGTTTGCCAAAAGGGTGCCTTATCCAATACAAAACCAATTGCCCCGAAATAACAAATTCCCACTAAAACAAGCTGAACCAGCTGATGACCGACCAATTCCTCTTTTTTCCAATGGTTTCTTCCCACAATTCCAAATACGAACAAGGCAAAGAACGCCAATAAATAAACTGCCGCGATGGTTGAATCAACCCGGAAATTGAAATCGGTATTAAACCAAAAAAGGAAAATGATGCTTGTCCAGACAATCACCGGGTATTGGATCGTAGGCCATTTCCTAATAATGGAAATAACCAGCATCCCGATATTGATAATCAACATGTAAAGCAGGTAATACGAAATATGTTTCGATCCGTCTGACACCAGCGGCGGAAGAATATAAGCACCGATCAAACCCAAATGTGCAATGATCGCCATATTGTAATACATTGCCAGGAAAACTGCGATAAGCACTAATACCAATAATCCTCCGAAAGCAACTGAAGATGGAATTAACTGGTAAAAGCTGTAAGCAGCATAGGTCATAAAATAAGCAACACCTATTGCACCACTTGCCAAAACAGCGCTGAACGACTGGTATTTCGTCCGAAAAACAAAAGCAAAAACTCCCAGTACCAGGGCAACAGCAAATCCGGCAAAGACACGCCCGCCTTCTCCGATCAGGTTATGATCGATCGCATATTTCGCTCCGATACCAACACCGATCAAAACAATCGCAATTCCGATCTTACTCAACAATTGCTCACCGATAAATTGCTCCCAGGAAGTTTGCTCTTTTTTAGATACCCCTGTTGGTTTATTTGGTTCCTGGACAGGAATCGCAATTGGTTTTTGTTTGACTTCCGCTTGAACAAAAACCGCTTCGGAAACAGGTGAAACCGGAGCTTTTTCAACTCCGAATTGCTCGCGCAACACCTTGAATTCAGCGTAGTTTTCTTTGATTCGAATCTTTAGATCTTCGTGTTCAGCCCATAACTTCCTGTAGGTTTCTTCCAGGCGAATAATCTTGTCCTTATCAGACTCCATAGTTTTCAGTTTCGATTGGTTTTCAGAGTGAATGTATAAATAAGATTCAACGATGGGTGTTAAAAGTTGTAAAAAGGTTTGTTTCCCCCTGGATCATTCAGTCTCTTTTCTGAACAAAACGCCCTCTCTTCAGAACATATACCGTTTTTCCGATATGCATGGTCGACCCCTCTTCAAACTTGTAAAAATCCAGGTAATCAATCCCGTTAAAAGACAAGGAACCCTTGGTCTGATAAGCCAGATCCAAATAATCTTCATTTAAAACAGTTCCTCCGCACACAACCACATGTACGGGAATTCCGATACTACCGATTAATGACATGTCTCTCGGTGAAGCGAAGTTATCAGCTATCAAAATCAATTTTTCCGTTCTTGGATAATTTTTCAAGGCATGAATCAGTGCTTCCACATTATTTTCCGGTAAATCGCCTCCCGAACCTTTTGACATGGCATAAATCATAAACTCCGAGATGGAATCCAGGTTTGCAGAGGTATAATTGTAAACGCCTCCTGTCTGTCCGACTTTCTTCGTCTTGTCCTTTCGATTGTCTCCATCATTGAAAAACACGAACTGTTTGGGCGGTTGAAGCTTGTTCTTTAACTGGGCAGCAATAAATTCAACTACCTGGGCATTGTATGGAGCCATACTTCCGGTCACATCGCAGACCAAAGTGGTATTTGACCAGTTCACCTTCGCTAGTGCCTTGCTGACCTGATTTGATGAAGGCTGTGGTTTGATTGCATTGTAATCATAAGCTGGCAACTTCGCTTTCATTTTTGGTGGAACTTCGGTTGTAAAGACTTCCAATGGTGAGGGAACCACGCTTCCACGACTCATGAAATCCACCGAAAATTGCACCATGCATTCTGTGGGTTTTCCGTTGAGAGTTCCCGGAGTCCAGTCCGGCATGTTCTTGATAAACTCACTGACCTCATCTTTATAGGGCGACGGGCCTGCAGAATTTGGAAAAATAATTTTCGTGATCTTCCCTTCCCTGCTGATAATGAATTGAACATCCACTTTCTTCGGCCCCGTTGATTCGGGTGGAAAATTGAGGTAGTTTGAAAAGTAATTGATCCGTGCCTGTTCACTATGTGGAAATTTCGGTAAAACAATGACCGGTTCCACATCCTCCAGGGAATCTCGCTCTATTTTCTCTGTTTCTTTTTTCAAATAAGTATCATAAGCATATGATTTGATCTTACCTTTTGCCACTTCCCGAAGAAAATTGGATTCCACTTTGGTAGAGACCTCATCGGGAAGATCGCGATAAGTGATTACAAAGCCATGAAAAAAACCGGGACCTTCTTCTGCAGATTTACATCCCGTTTGAGCAATCAGAATCCATTCTATCCCTGATTGATTCAAACAATTCGGAGCTGCCGAAAACAAATTCTCCAGGCGTTTTCTACTTAATCCGTGTTGGTCGAATGTTTCGGATTTTCTGTAAGTGGTATAAACCAGTTCTATTTTCAGAATTACCTTGCCTCTTACTGAACTCAGAGCTTCTTTATCCGTAAAAACAGCATTATTGAACGCTGTTTCCAGAAAAATGAGATCCTTTTTAGCCGGTTTGGAATACTTTTCAATATTCCTGGGAGTCGTCTTTAAAACGAAATCAATTTGTTCTTGTGTTGTCTGGCAATACAAAAACAGCGGAAATAAACAAACAAGGAGTAAACGGTGTTGCATAATCAGTCGGTTCTTAAAAGATAATGCCACGGGACTTGAAATGTTACAGGTTTCCAAGAATCGCTTCTTTCCCGAAATACAAGGCAGAACACCAGGAACTGACAATAATGAATCCAACAAGGCCTGCAACGGATTTGTGCATTGGGTTTTCCGTCCTGCTGATAAAAACAGTCATTAACCACATCCAAGTCGGAACGATCAACCACTCAAACATATTCATCATCAAGCAGGTCATCATCGCAACCGCATTGGCAATCTGAAGCCACCGGTACATGGTTTTATCCTGGAGAGCCAACAAAATTTGCCACGCAAAGAAGAACAGGACAAATGCCAGAAAGAACGAAGATGAAAAAGTAATTAATGAATCCATCCGAATTTCAAAATCACTATCCGTGAAAAGCAATTGCATGATGAATTTGGAAGAGATTGCCAAAGAAAGAGACCAAAGAATTAAGGTCACTTCCATCAAGCGAGGTTTCTTTCTATTTGCAATGAGCAGAATGACAGCCACTAAAAATAGTCCGACCTTATACAAACCGAATGGAAGGATAAATGCGCCATCACTCATGTACATGGATAATCCATACATGCCGGCAGTAAGCACAGCTAATAAAACGATGCGTTCACTGATCATTTTTTCTTAGCCAGCGCTTCCTCGATATAGTCGAACGTTGAAAGAATTACCGGTTTACCGTCCACTACTGCAATATCGTGTTCGAAATGGGCACTCGGCTGGCCATCAGCAGTTACAATGGTCCAATTATCTTCCAGTTGGATCACTTTTTCCGTTCCCAGGTTGATCATCGGTTCAATCGCAATAGTCAAACCGTTCATGATTTTCTTTCCGCGACCTCTTTTTCCGTAATTCGGAACCTGCGGATCTTCGTGCAAAGTTTTACCCAATCCATGTCCGACCAGTTCACGAACAACTCCATAACCATGTTTTTCAGCATGCGTCTGGATTGCCCAACCAATATCATCAATTCGATTTCCTACTTGTGCCTGCTCAATTCCCAAGTGCAGACATTCCAACGTAACTTCCAATAATTTTTTCTTTGCTTCGGAAACTTCCCCGATTGCAAATGTATAGGCGTGATCGCCGTAATATCCTTTGTAAATCGCTCCACAATCAACCGAAACAATGTCGCCTTCCTGAATAGTGCGTTCAGTTGGCAAACCGTGAACAACCTGCTCATTCACCGAAATCAACAAAGTGCTCGGGCAACCGTATAGTCCCAGAAATCCCGGAATTGCATCTTGCGAACGAATATACGCCTCAGCCATTTTATCCAATTCCAACAAGGTAACTCCCGGTTGAATCATTTCCGCCACTTTACCTAATGTTCTACTAACTACCAGGGCCGCTTGGCGCATAATCTCAATTTCTTCGGCTGTTTTATATTTAATCATACTCTTATTCAAGAAACTCATTGGATGCAAAGATAACTTAAATTCAAAAGGTTTCAGTGCTTGTATGCAGTTTGAATCTAAACTTCAAGCGAATCATTTTTGAATTTTGCAGTTTGAATTCATCATTTATTTCAAAATCGTTTTAACTGGAATTTTTCAAACGTATATTCTGCCGTATAGATTTTTAGTCCTTCATCCAGGTTGTACCATGGCGAAATCTTGCTGTTCATCGGATTCATCAATACCTGGATATCTTGAGCCGGCATATAGCTTTGAGCCAAAAGAACCAATTTTTCCCCGTCGGTATTTTCGACCATATCCACTACAATTACTGCATGTCCCGGTGATCCGCCGCGAATCAGCACATCACCGATTTCCACATCTTTCAATTCAATCGAACGCAACTCCTTTTCCAAAGAAAGTGTACTCGCGTAGTTGAAAACTGTTTCCATGTATTTTAAAAAAGACGCATAACTTTTATCCGCCGAAGCCGACTTTTGCCAAAAAACCGAATTTCCATTCAATGCTACACGATTTCCTTCCCGCCCTTGATATATTCACAATTGAATCCACTCACGAATCGAAAATGAATGTCCGAATAAAGTTTGTTATGAAACAGGTATTCCCCCCTCAAACGCATCACTGCATCTGCGCATTGCTGTAAATCCCGGCTTCCGACAGACATGTTGATCACTGCGACATGGGCACTTTGATTTCCTTTCAGACTTCCATTGTACAAATGCACTGCAGAACCGTGTTTTTTCAGAGGCAGATTCCGTAAATAGAATCCAAAACTGCTACTGTCGGCTGATTTTCGCTCATAGCCATCCGGTGGCAAAAATCGCGTGGAAATGGTAGTTCCTGACGTATCAATCACTTGTTCCACCGAATACATCCCGTTGATTGTTTTCGAAGGATGGAGCTCACAACTTGCAATGAATGCAATAGTAGACAAGAATAAAGCGGAAAAATAAAGAATACGCATCGGTTTGGGTTTGAAGTTTGATCCAAGATAAGGAATCTCTTCTAATGCGAAATATACAATTCAAAAAAACCGATTCAGAAATGAATCGGTTTTTTTTAGTTTATTTTGTCTTATTTCCCTTTTGGAACATGCGTATCTGTAAATCTACTCGCTGTATTATTCCAACCATCAATTAAAGCTGAACGGTTCTTATTCAATGATTGATTTGTTGCATTGTAGGAATTAACACCTGCATTCATATCATTGACAGCTTTGTTGTATCCGTCCACATCTTTTTGTGTGCGCTTTTTCTCAGGAATCTCATCAAATGCTTTCTTGACCTTGTCAAAATTTTCAGTCACCATGAAATAATCAGCCATTTTGGGAGTTTCATTTGTCGCTTCATTGATATAAAAATCCAATAATTTTTTGGTTGCATCAACCATACTCTT
The DNA here is from genome assembly GCA_965650135.1 of uncultured Fluviicola sp. Lineage (GTDB taxonomy): Bacteria > Bacteroidota > Bacteroidia > Flavobacteriales_D > Crocinitomicaceae > Fluviicola. Next base: position 8,367 of record CBFGNC010000004.1, on the reverse strand, counting down.
ATCGTTCTTGTACGGTTTCACTGCACTGATTTTTTTCAATCCTTCGTTTGCAGTTGAAATCAATGCATTTCTGTTTTGTTCAATTGCATTGATATCTTTTCGATTAACTGCATCCATTAGATACAACTCTTGTTTATAGCTCTTGAAGAAAATCAGGTAAATTTCATTATAGGTATCGTAAACTTCTCCGGCAATGGTCATTTTTTTATCCAACGCATCTTCAGACGAAATCAGGAAGACTGATATAACCGATATTTTTTTGACCATCCATCAAGGCATTCTTGATATTGTCATTATCATTGTATACAAGTGTTTTCTCCAAATCAACCTGGGCTTCAACACCTTCTTTATCCTTTACCAAAAGGGAAATTTCCTTTCCTTGAAAACCCTTGAAAGCTTCCGATATTTCTCTTAAGCCGCTGATTCCGGTTTTCACTTCCAGCCATTCCGAACTATTCCAATCAAACTTGATTCTTAGGATCTGGTCCCCCGTTGAGAGTTCATTACTTAGCCAGGCTGAACTTCCGGGCAAAACATCTGTTAAGATCACCTGATTCTGTTCGTTCAAACCGTAGCTAATTCCAAACTTTTCTTTTTGGGTGGAAAGTTCTTCTATAAATCCTTCTTTTTGGGTCGGACTGAAGTATAAAGTATGTGGATCAAAACTCATGGCAATCGCATTCAAATACATTTCACACATCATTTTTTTGTCCTGCATGACCTCAAAATAATTTGAATAGCGGGTTTCGATCTTTGCCCTGGCTCTTTTTTCAAATGGAACTAATGAATCTTTCAATAAGATCTTCGAATCTTTCGGATGCATGGAAATGATCTCAGAAAAAACGCCCAAACACAAATTGTTTTCCCAGAAGGTCTTGTAATTTACTGCTGTCAGGTTTGCCTGCATTTTTGGATCGTACTTCTTTGTATTATTCAGTAGGACAGGTTTATTTAGATAGTTTTTTTGAATGGTTTGAATTTCTTTACAACGTTCTAAAACAATGCGATTGAATTCTGAAAAATAATGCTGGTTTCCATTTTGGATATCCTCATTCAATTTCGAGCTTAAGTCTTTTAAGTAAGATCGTCCTTTCTTAAAAGTTCCTGCCTTGAATCAATAAAAGAGTACAAATAATCATGAACCTGGTTCCCGAAATCTGCATCAATCGGTCGTGGTTTCACATGTTTACTTTGGATCTTCTTTACCAATAAGCGCACATTCACAGACAAAGAATCTGGTTCTCCGGCAGATGAATAAAATGAAGTAATTGTGATTAGCAGGGTGGTTGCAAATAAATGTTTCAGACGCAAAGTGAGTGTTTTTCAGCGACAAAAGTACTACGAATTTTAATAACTAAAAATCTTCATTCAATTTTAATTTTCTCTAAAATCTGCATCTTCATTCTATTAGTCATTAATTCAAAAAGTTTGAGATTATTATTAGAAAGATCTTCTAAGAAACCTCTATAAATTGCTTTTTGTATTTCTGTTTGAGAATTATCCTTTTTAAGATTTTTACGAATTAATCTCACATTAATTTCTTTAAATGCCTTTCTTGTTATTATCTTATATTTATCATGATCAATAATTGAAGAAAGAATAAAATTATAAACATCACTCCTTTGGGACGTGAGTTTATTTCTTTGATTATCCCTTTTGTCTACTTGCCCAACATAACCAATAAAGTGTTCAGGATGTCTATCTAAATAACGTTTCATTATATCTGAGCATTGAGATAAAACAAAGAGAAAATTCATTCTTGGCAAGACATATCCAACTTCATCAACCCCTCTCAGTTCATATTTTCTTTTATTATCCTTATGATGCCTTGGATAAAATTTAAGCATTGCATACCCCCGATACTCATGAATTTCAACGATATATTTTCTTGGCTTATTTTGCTTACAAAAAGTAGAGAAGCTATATCTAATAATCCTATTTACTCCATGAGGAAAATCAAGATTATCATGATTTTCAATTCTACTTCTTTTCCATATTACAGTGAATGGTTTGTTCATACATAAAAAAGGGAGACCAAAGCCTCCCTATTAAATCAATGTAAATGCCTTATTGCGCAAATTGCTTAAACTTCTCTGCATAATGCGGCAAAGAGTCCTTATGTATCTCAGCAGGTGAAGCATTTTTCCATGCAAATTCTTCGATTGCTTTGTATAATTCAGAATCGTTTTTTTTAGTAGAAGTCTTTAACTTGTCGGTTGCATTATCTAGTTCTTTTTTCGAAAATAGATGTCCCATAACTATTGTTTTTAAACTTTGATGCACAAGTGAATATAATGCAAATATAGATTTCTTTAAAGTGATATTTTGTTAAAACGTAAAATTTTTCTTCTATTTCAGCGCAATTTTCTTCTCAACACGTTTTTTCATTTCCTCCAGGTCGGACATGAATGAACCTGTTTGTGCCAAAAGCATTGCCTCTTTGATTGTCTTCTGCGCTTTTTTGAATTTCAATTGCTTTTCCTGAAGTAAAGCCTCGTAATAAAACAACAAACCTCTGTTAATCCCTTTCCGTTTTCGGGCAAAGGCCAGCAATTTGTTCATTTCTTCAAAATCTTCCTGAATTAACAGGCAATCCAAAAAGTAAGCATACGTTTCGAGGTAATCGACATTTGCAGCAAGTGCTTCCCTGAAATAACTGTTTGCTTCAGCAAAGTCTTTGAATACTTCCAAATGAACCCTGCCCATCAGGCAAAGTGCAATCGGATTATTTTCTTCATAAGACATGGCGTAGTTCAACGATTCCAAAGCTTCCTCCAGGTTGTACGGATAATAATCCAATGCTTTTACTAAGTAAATATTTGTTGTCATAATTTTAGTTCTTTATGCAATTCGTTTTTCAACTTACTGCGTTGTTTCTTGAATGATTTCAATTCCTTTTTCGGTTTGAAATCCATTCCTGTAAATGTTCTTACCGGATTTCCGCGTTCCAATTCGTGATGCTGCGACCACGTTTGGTTCACCACTTCCACCAGTTTTTCACTTTGGACCTTTTCCAGTTTTTCGCGGATTCGTTCCCTTGCAATTTTCTTGTTTTGCATCTGAGAACGGCTCTCCTGAACGAACACCGTTGTTCCGGTTGGTGTATGGGTTGCCCGAACGGCGGAACTTACTTTGTTCACATGCTGTCCTCCTGCTCCGCTGCTTCGCACGGATTGATAGACAATTTCGCTTTCATTCCAGGACAGTGCTTCTGCCGGATTGACCTCGAAAACTCCGACAAACCAATTTTTTCGCCCATGATTGGGACGATACGGACTCTTTTGAATCCATTGAATCGTCCCTAACCATGTCTGAATGGCTTCCTGGACTGCATGTCCGCCAACCTGGATTGTAGCAGATAAAATAGTTCCGCTTTCCGACCCTGCAATTCGATCCATTGTTTCAGCTTGTAAGCCTTGCTTTCTTAAATCTGCGAGCAGCGCGCCCAAAATTTTTCCTGCTGCCAATTGACATTCCAACGGACCTTTGGCGGTTGTGATATGTACTAATCTTGTTTCCATTTTCATTTCTATTTATCCATTCGTACAATCTTTGGAGAAAATGTCCCGATTGTCTCCACCAATTCCTGTTGATTTCCCATAACGTGATGGATATTTTTGTATGCCATCGGACATTCATCAACAGCTCCACCGATCAAACTTACATCCGCAGCGCTAAGAGATTTCATCATCTCGCTTTTGGTAAACCTGCTCTTACATTCCGAACGGGAAAAGACGCGCCCTGCTCCGTGTGAAGCAGAATTCAAACTGGAAGCATTTCCCAGTCCACGGACAATGAAACCCGGTGCAGTCATACTTCCCGGAATCATTCCGAGTTCGTCTTTACCAGCCGGAGTTGCACCTTTGCGGTGTACAATGCATTCTTTGCCGTTCACGAATTCCTTCCATGCAAAATTGTGGTGGTTCTCTATCGTCATCAACATGCGGAGCCCCAACTTTTTGGTCAATCGTGCGTGAATATCATCATGACAAGCTTTTGCATATTCACCTGCCAGGTTCATTGCGTTCCAATACTCTTGTCCATCGTGTGTGTCCAGGTTCAACCAAGCCAAATGTTGCACTTGTCTTGGCAACGGACATTGTTTGATGGCCAATTGCGTGTATTGTTTTGCAATTGCGGCACCCAAACCACGTGATCCGCTGTGACTCAGCAAAGCGAAGTATGAACCCGGAGGAACTCCCGCATCAGAAGCAGTGATTGTCACTGTTCCAAACTCCACGAAGTGATTTCCTCCACCGGAAGTTCCCAGTTGTTGGTAAGCCTTTCCTTGCAATTTCCGCAGGAATGGAATCTCACGAAACAAGGTGTTTTCCATAATCGAATGATCGTGTTTGACCTTGTGTGTCTCATACATTCCAAACTTGGTGTGTTCCGAAAGCAAATTCTCCAACTGATGTGTTTTTCCGTTGAAAAAAGACGCCGGTGCATCAAAAATGCTCAGCGACATCCTACAACCGATATCGACACCTACACCGTAAGGAATCACCGCATTGTCTGTGGCTAAAACTCCTCCGATAGGTAAGCCGTAGCCATAATGTGCATCGGGCATCAACGCTCCCTGAACGGAAACCGGCAATTTCAATGCCTGGTAAAATTGATGTTTTGTTTTATCGTCAATTTCATTTTCCCCGTAGATCAGAAACGGTGAGCGTTCGATCTTCAATTCATTGAATTTCACTTCAACCGGTGCAACCAATCCTTCTGCAACCTTACCCCAAACGCCATCTCCGATGTATTCATCCGGAGCGTAAAGCAATTCGGAAAGTTCTTTCAGGACGCGGTCTTTTGTTTCTTTCTTTTTATATCTGCTAATCAGCCCCAAGGCTATGTTTACAGAGTTGTCATTGGGGAAGCCTATCTTTAACAGGTCTTTCCCCTTTATCTTATTTCCCATGAAATTTGGTTCTTGGGACATTTCTAAAACTTCAATCTCATCGTTACCTGAAAATTTCCAACGCATCATTTGCCTCAGCAGACTCAGCATCGTAAATTTTCAAAAGCCTCGATTTTGAAGTTTTATAATTGTCCGATCTATTGGGCTGAATTAAATCAGCTCAATTCATTTAAAAATTTTTGATTAACTCAATTTGAGTTCAAGAGATTCCGGGGATTCCGACGACGTTCAACAACCGAGAAGGGAAACGTATAGACAAAAAAAATCCGAAATCTCTAAGAGCTTCGGATTTTCATATAATCTGATTTTTAGAATCGTTATTGAAAAACCCAAAGCCCGAGCACACTAGCATCTTTGCCAGTTGGAGCTCCTAATGTTGTATGTAATTTGAACATTGCTTCGGTTTTTAAAATTGTTACTACTTGTAATTTGTCTTTACCTCATCGAAAGACTGATGCAAAGGTAACGAATAAAAAATGACATGGTTGTCTTCGAATTGAAAAAAAAAGTTTGGAGGTGTTGCCTTATTACGTAGTAATAAAAAAAAGCGAATTACCAATTGCTAGCTGCGGATGAGTATTTCGGCAGATTTCGTTTGCATCTTTTCTTGCGAATTCAGGTGATGGGAACTTGTTGGGAGTTGTCTGAAAAACAGAACATCAATTCTCCCACGGACGGGCACAGAGGAATTTATTTGTTAGCTATATAATCCCAAAAAAGAAATAATACTATGCCCTCCTTGCTCTTTCGCGCTCGTCCGTGGGAAAATAAAAAAGCCCTGACATTTTATCGTCAGGGCTTCCATGTATAATCTGTTTGACTTACGCCAATACTTCTTTCACTTTATCTGCTGCTTCCTGCAACAATACCGCTGAATGCACATTCAATCCTGAATCATCAATGATTTTCTTCGCTTCAACTGCATTTGTTCCTTGCAAACGTACAATAATCGGAACAGGAATATTCCCGATGCTTTTGTAAGCATCAACAACTCCTTGAGCAACACGGTCACAACGAACGATACCACCGAAGATATTGATCAGGATCGCTTTCACGTTCGGATCTTTCAAAATGATGTGGAATGCTTTTTCAACACGCTCAGCATCTGCAGTTCCACCAACATCCAAGAAGTTTGCCGGGTTACCACCTGAGTATTTGATAATATCCATCGTTGCCATTGCAAGCCCGGCTCCGTTTACCATACAAGCAACGTTTCCGTCCAATTTCACGAAGTTCAATCCTGCTGCATCAGCTTCAACATCCAATGGATCTTCTTCCAATGTATCACGCATTGCAACGTAGTCCGGGTGACGGAATAATCCGTTTCCATCCAATGTCACTTTCGCATCCACCGCAATGATCTTATTGTCTGAAGTTTTCAATACCGGATTGATCTCGAACATCGCAGCATCACATCCTTCGTAAGCGTTGTACAAGTTCACAACGAATTTCGTCATTTGCTTGAATGCTTCTCCTGACAAACCAAGATTGAAAGCGATTTTACGCGCCTGGAATGCTTGAATTCCTACACGTGGATCGATTTCTTCCTTGAAAATCAAATGTGGCGTATCGTGAGCAACTGTTTCAATATCCATTCCTCCTTCTGTGGAATACATGATCGTGTTACGGCCTCTTTCGCGATCCAACAAAACAGACATGTAAAACTCTTCTACTTCAGCTTCTCCCGGGTAGTAAACATCTTCAGCCAACAATACTTTGCTAACCAATTTCCCTACACCGTTTGTTTGAGCTGTTTCCAAATGACCACCAAGGATTCCTTTTACTTTTTCTTCAACCTGATCAATTCCTTTTGCAAGAACTACACCATGAGAACCAGTTTCTTCAACGACACCTTTTCCGCGTCCTCCAGCATGGATTTGTGCTTTAACCACATACCAACCTGTTCCGGTTTCTTCTGTCAATTTTTTAGCTGCAGCAACTGCATCTTCTACTTTTTCTACAACAATTCCGCGTTGGATTGCCACGCCGTATTTTTGTAAAATTGTTTTTCCTTGATATTCGTGTAAGTTCATGACAACTTTTTAAATTTTTTGGTGCGCTAAAGGTAAACATTAAATTCTTTCGCACGTCAAAGAAATTTGGAATTATCCATATCTTTTTAATGGCTTAATTTCAGTAAATATTCCTTTCTAAATCTTTAAAAAGACATTTAATTTTCACAATTTTATTTTAATCTTGTTATTTATAAAACAATTAGCTTACATTTGCCTTTATGAATAAACAAATGCACACTTGCGCTTATTATTATCAGTTTCTAAATTCAGGAACCGAATAAGTCATTGTGTAAACTTTATAGCTGAAAAGCCCGGTTCTTATGAATCGGGCTTTTTTTATTTAATTTTTTTTGAAATGAAACAAGAATTTGAAAAGTACACCAAGGAAGACCGTGCAGTCTGGTCGCTGTTATTCAAGCGGCAATTGAAAAATCTGAAGCAATTGGCGTGTTCCGATTATCTGAAATCTTTGGAACAAATGCAGGAAGTATTGAATCCGAAGGAATTACCGAATTTCGAACGAATCAATCAATGGTTCAAAAAGAGTACGGGCTGGGAAATCTATTGTGTTCCGGGATTGATTGATGTGGAGGAATTTTTCGACCTGTTGGCTGAAAAGAAATTTCCTTCATCCACCTGGTTGCGTTCAAAGGACAAGCTGGACTACCTGGAAGAACCGGATATGTTTCACGATATTTTCGGACATGTTCCCCTACTTTCAAATCCCGTTTACTCCAACTTCGTGCATGAATTCGGGAAATTAGGAAAACAGCATAAAGGAAATCATCAGCTCGTTACAGAATTACAGCGTCTGTATTGGTTCACTATCGAATTCGGGCTTATTTCCGAAAAGGGAAAACTTCGGATTTTCGGAGCCGGTATCATTTCTTCTTTTCACGAATCCATTTCGAGTCTTTCAAGTAAAGAAGTCACACACCTTCCATTCGAACTGGAATCCATTATACAAACAGACTTTTGCACCAGCGAATTGCAACAAACCTATTTTGTAATCGACCACCTGGAACAATTGGAAAAAGCAGTTACATCACTTTCAAATAAACTTCAACATGAACTGGAATATTCTGGCAAATCAATTTAGAACGGTCGTGAAATTCGACAACCAAACGGAACTTGCCAACTTTGTGCTTCTCATAGCGCAATTGGCGGATCAAACAAATCACCATCCGGATATGGCGATCAGACATTGTAATGAGTTGAGCATTTCCGTTTACTCTCATGATCTGAAAAAAATAACCCAACAGGATCAACACCTGGTTGATGGAATCAGCGAATTGTACAAAAATTGGAAAACAAAAAAAGCGGATGAATAATCCGCTTTCCATAATTTATTAAAAATCATCCTTGTGTTTACTAAAGACGAAAATTCGTAATTCGTAATTCGTAATTCGTAATTCGTAATTCGTAATTCGTAATTCG
>CBFGNC010000003.1:0-339967 GCA_965650135.1 uncultured Fluviicola sp. | reverse complement strand
AGGTCATCCGATTGATACAATGACCGTATTCCTAGGATTTAAGATTGACTATAAACTTGCAAATCCTTATGCACCGAGTTCAATACGTTTGCGTTTTGCTCTTGCTTCATCGCAAAAGTACCTGGAAATTCCTGCAAGTGTAACGGACAAGATCAACGCTATTAAAGGAGCAAGTATTGGTATTCGCGAGTCGAGTTTTGATGAGTTGCTCAATGATTGGCAGCAAGCAATCGGGCAAAATCTAAAGGATCGAGGTATCCGCTATGTTGTAACAGGCAATATCCTTCAGGCTTTTTCATCCTTTTCCGGAAAACTTGTTAGCTACACTACACTTGATGGTCAAACTCGAAAGGGAATCTTAATGCCGGAACATTGGAACGCTGAAAAAGTTCTTGGAAACAGGATTGAAGTTCCTGTTGGAATGGCGATCCTGTTTTTTAAATCTCTTCCTTCCGGTTCCGACTTGATAACGAATAACGGAATCGGATTCTTTAAAGAGTCCAGTGGCAAGTATAGGGTTATAGTTCCATCCTCACTTAATGATGGTGGCAGAATCTTTTTGAATTCTGAACTATTAAAGATTGTGGAGGGGAACAATTTTGAAAAGGTAGGTAAGAATATGACTGCAAAGCTTTCAAGTGAATCTATTGAACCATTTGTTAAGGAACTGGATGAGTTGGGAATTACAATCAATTTGGATAAAGACCAGGCAGAAAAAGTTGGACTTGTAAAACCCGAACCCAAGCCCAGAGTTAAGTTAGAAACACCGCCTTCCGAATCAGCAGATGAACAGCTTCGATTAATGAAGCTTCGTGCAAAGGCTTTGAAATTGAAGTTAAGATTATTGTCATTCAACAAGAAAGCATCATGACAATCACAAGCAAAAATTATTATGCTACAATCGAAAAGATGGATCGTAGCAAGTTACATGCCGACCTGAAAGCCACTGCTGATTTTGTGGATGAGGTAACAGGCCACGGTAACAATTGGGAACTTTACGACCAGGATCGTGAAATTCGGGAGACAGTTGATTTATTCTTCGAAAAACTCAGTGAATACCTGCAAGAGCATCCAGATAAAACCGCTTCTCAAGCGCAAACTGGAAGAGAAGTTGCAAAAAGCAAGGATTCGAAATCTGCTCCTGCTAAAGAACGCAAGGTTACAAGTAACCGATCAAAGAGTGCAGGAAAAAGTAACATGCGTGTTGTATCTCGGTCAGGTGAACCTGTGGAGCGAATTTCTGAGGAATTAAGGTTCGTTAAACGATTTACATTGTTGCATGGTAAGGTTAAAAGCTATGACCAGGTAAGAGCTTTTCTAAACGCGTTGCAACGTGCCATGGCAGAAAAGCGAATTCGAAAAACTTCCTCTTATGCAAAACAAATTTTAGAAATCCAGGACTCATTGATTGAGCTTATGAACTCAATTAAACGCAATGGAGAAGTAAGAGTTGAGATTGAAAGTTCACGACTGGCATCATTGCAAAACCTATGTGGAAAACAAGAGTTAATGCTTTCCACTCGCTTCATAAAAAGTTACATTGGATTGCAGGGGAAACTGATTGCTAATAACAAAGCAAAGAATCTGTTTAATAGAGTTGGACGGGCGATCAATGCTTCTCGTATTACCGAGAAAGATCCCTATTACGATGTGTTAACAGAAATGCTAAATACCCTGGAGTCGTTCGTTCGAAAAAATCCATCTGAAGGAGTTCTTACAATCCCTACAAGGGAATTGAATGGGCTAAATGGATTGGAGTCGCTTGATGATGACGAATTGGATTTCGATACAAATCAGCCACAAAGAGGAATGATGAACAGTATGGATTTTGTGCAGCTTGAATTTGACAAAATTGGATTTACTGGTAAGTGGTTAGATTTCATTGGAAACCCGTCACCTGGATTCTCAGTTTTGGTTTCCGCACCACCCAAATTCGGTAAGTCAATTCTTTGTACAGACTTCGCAGGGTACTTAGCCCGAAATCATGGAAAAGTACTTTATGTCGCTAAAGAAGAAGGATTGGATGATACCCTGAAGGAAAAGCTGAAATCAGTTGCCCATCCGAACCTGGATGTTTCGGATTATTTACCTGAGAATCTTGATGATTACAATTTTATATTCCTGGATAGTATTACACGTCTTCGATTATCTCCATACGAACTTAATGAACTAAAAGAAAGCCATCCCAATGTTTCATTCATTTTTGTTTCCCAAGTAAACAAATCAGGAAAGGCTCGTGGTTCAAATGAATTTGCGCACGATGTGGATTGCATAATTGAGTTTCCAGAGAGAGGAAGAGCAATACAATATGGACGTTTCAACCAAGGAGGTGAAATGCAAGTGTTCAATTAATCAACAACAAAAAAACACCATCAAATCATGTACAAAAAAAGATCAACAAGAAAGACAGTTGCAAGAAAGAAAACAACTGTTAAGCGAGGTGTTGCGAAGAAAGCGCATAAACCCCGTTACAAAGTGGCTGAATTTGTTTATTCCAAATTGAATCCGACTGAGAAACGTCAGATCCATGAAATAAAGCAATTCAAAACCGCAGGAGTTAAACCAAAATATCGCTTAATTCTTAGTGATGCTAAAGGGCATCCGAAGAAAAGCCCGTGGATTGAGGAAAGTTCACTTTCCCGAAGAAAGAAAAGATAACATCTAAATCAATTGTTATGAAGACCAAGTATGCATTGGTTTTATCAGGTGGAGGTTTCAAAGGCGCATTCCAAGTTGGAGCGTTGAAATACCTGAAGGAGAACTGGCAAAAAGTCACAGGATTAGATTCACCAATGAAATTCGATATTATTTCAGGAGTGAGCGCAGGATCAATTAATGGTTCAATGCTCGCAATGGGACGTTTTGAATTGCTCGAAGAAATATGGCAACTCATTGGTGAAAATGGAGCATCGGAAATCTACACTTCAGAATTTATTGACACCGATTCAAAAGAAGATAAACTCAAATTCAAATTTGATCTTCTTTCGTTAGCTAAAAGGTTCAATTTGAAGATAGATTTTAATCTGAATTTCTTTCAGAAATTAGAGATGATCTTCTCAAAAGAGAAACGAAAAGAGATTATCCGGGAATTCATCCAAAAGATTGGAGAATCACTTAAAGAAAGTTACAAGAGTTTCAGATCGGTTGCAAGTAACAAGCCACTGCTTGAAAAACTTAAATTATACCTGGACCGTTCTAAAGTTGAAGGAACGGTATTTACGGCAGGTTTTGTTTCATTGAATACTGGAACATATCACAGTATTAAGCACAACGAGTTTGCGACAAATGAAGATTTCGTCAATGGCGTATTGGCTTCAACTGCTATTCCCTTAGTTTGGGAACCGGTCGATAAAGTCAAATTCATTAAGAACGGAATCTTACAAAATTCGCACAACAATGTTGATGGGGGCTTGATGAACGTTTCACCATTAGGAGACGTTATCCGATTGATTGAAGAAGATTCGGAAGAATGTAATTACCGTGTAATTGTAATCAATTGCAATAGTGGGATTCCGAAATATGAAAACTTCTCAAACAAGGGTATTGGTGCAATTGCAGCGCGATCAGCTTATGAGTTAACGTTGACTGAAATATTCAACAATGACATTGATCATTTCGTTCGAATCAATGACCTGGTAAAACAATCGGAAGTTGCACAAGTTGAGTTAAAGAACCCGAATGGTCGGGTTATCAAAAGCTTCGAAGCTATGATTATTAATCCTGATAAAGATCTTGATCTGGGGAGTCCACTTGTTGCGAATGAAAAATTGATTGAGCAGCGCATCCAACATGGATTCGATCAGGCTTCAAAGTCCACAAGTTTTAATTAATAACCGATGTCATGGCATCATTTGAAAAATCCCAGGCAATTGTTGGTATCAACGAAGGTGGGTATCAGAACCTAGCCGATGATAGCGGGAATTGGTATAAGGGAATACTAATCGGCACAAATTGGGGAATTGCTGCGCCAACTTTAGCGCAATTCCTTGGGAGAACTCCAACTGTTGCCGATATGAAAAAGTTATCTCGCAAAACTGCTGAATCAATCTTAAAACGCAATTATTGGGATAAGAACCATTTTGGAAGCCTTCGTAATCAATCGGTCGCAACAATGCTTTACGATGGTTCGGTGAACCATGGTGTTGGAGGAATGCGTTCTATGGCAGAGAAGGCACTAAAACGGTTAAAGCATCCAATCACAGGTAGCAAGGTTTTTACTGACCAGGGAGTTGAGCTAATGAACAAATTGAATCAAGAGAGTTTGTTCTACACGCTCAAAGAAGTACGAGCAGATCGATATAAAGCTTCACCTAAGGAAAAGTACCTCAAAGGATGGTTGAACCGCTTAGAACGGATCAAATACGTACCTGAAAGTAGTTCTTCCGATACGATAGTGGGATTAATCCTGCTGATGACCGGAATTGGACTTTTTATCATGGGGCTATGAAAAAGGATTGAATTCCGACCATAGTCCTAAATCAATTATCATGGACACAAAACTTTTAGAACTGGCTTTGAATAATCTGTTAGATCAGTATCAGAAGCTTAAAGGTGAAGTGGCAGAATTGAAAGAGGAAATAAAAGGGCTGAAAAACAGCCCTTCAATTCCTCCAGTAGAATCAAAACCAATAGAAGATGAACTTCTGGACTTAAAGCAAGTCCAGAAGCTTCTTGGTATCTGCTACAATTCACTCAAAAAACTAGTAAACAAAGGCTTGATTAAGCCTATCCGGATTAATGAAAGACGTGTGCGTTTTTCTCGGATTTCAATTTTGAATTATATACGATTAGAAGCCGCTAAATCATGAAATCAAATAATGAAGAATCTTCGAAGTTGAAGATCAATTATCAATTAAAAAATGAGAGATCACCTTTAAAACCAATTATTGGATATATCAATTTTGGTCATAAAGAAATTGATTTGTTAACAAGAAAGGTTACTTACAAGCGCTTAATTATCTCAACTGGAATAAAACTACTACCAGCTGATTGGGATGCGGAATTAAAAATGCCGATTAAAACTGACGATAGAAACCAGATTCAAGAAATCAATAGGAATATTCGAATTGTATATGACAAATTATTAAAAAAGGGGGCAATTGATTTCGAAGAATTTAAAGAAGAAATTGAGGAAAGAATTCTTGGAAAGGAAAAAACAGAAGCTATTACAAAGGTTCGTTTAGTAGATTTTATTCGGGAAAATATTGTTGCTGCAAACACGATAAAGAAAACATCTAAATCTCCTTATAAAAACTTAATTGGTAAACTTGAGGAATATGAAAAACGAATTGGCAAGTTCATTTATTCAAAGGATGTTAATGAAGAAATGTACTTGGATTTTATCGAATTCTATCGTCCTTATGCAGAAAGAATAAATGCAGTTTGGGCAATACAAAAAGTGTTTAAAGCTGTCTTAAAGGAAATCGCTCGATTCTATAAGATCAAAGTTTTTGATCCAGCAACTGAACTATCTAATCGTGATAAAATTCAAGCTGAGAACGCAGATGCAGTTTACCTGAATATGGATCAAATTCAAATGATTATTGATTTTGATCCTGAAGATGATCGGCTTTATAACGTAAAGTACATTTTTATGATTCTTTTGTTTACAGGATGTCGCGAATCAGATGTATATAAAATTATACCTGAAGCACACCATTCAGTAAAAGGTACAAGTTTCAATTACTGCCGATATATTACACAGAAAACAGAAGCGGAAATTATCTGTCCAATTCTAAAACCTTTGCAGGATATGTTTAATGAGAATAAAGGGAAACCACCTAGAAAAATCGCTCAACAAAAATTAAATTCCTATGTTAAAGAATTGGCCTTGAAAGTTGGACTTGATCAGGATGTATCAACAACATATACAGACTCAACAGGTAAGAAAAAAAAGATAACGAAGAAACTACATCAATTTATTTCCTCCCATACGGGGAGGAGGTCTTTTATTACTAATCTTATTAATTTTATTCCTCTACCTACTTTGACAAAAATCACAGGGCATAAACTCCAGGATAAGAGTATAATATTTGCTTACAATAAAATGACTTTACTTGAAAACGCTGTCATGTTTTGTAATCAACTTCGAAGAGCAACAGAAGAAAATCACGAATACTTTCCTTTTCCTCTTGTTGATTAATTAAATCGAATTTTATAAAACTCCGAGTGTAAACTTCGGAGTTTTTTTATACCCTTTTCGGTGAGAATTTCGGTGAGAATTTTCTTGAATTGCATTAAAGTTCATTTAATCTCATTAGATTTGTTCTGATACTAGATTTTTGACGGTTGCAGTGTTTACGGGGTGTTTAGATGATTTAATGAAACTTAATATTATCTAGTTTGATTCCCGTCCAGACCGCACACTACGTTAAAAGATAAGTCCTATATGGCTGTAGGAAATAGAAAAGCTCAAGATGTATCAAATGTCTTGAGCTTTTTGCTTTTTAGGTAAATCACTATTCATGGAAAGCTACGCTGTTTATATTATTTCAAATCCTGATGGAATTTATTATAAAGGTTATACGACTGATATAATTCGTCGTTTGGAAGAACACAATTTACCTTTAGGAAAATATACTTCAGAAAGAGGTCCATGGAAATTAATCTTTACCAAATCATTTGAAAGTAAAACAGAAGCTCTGAAATACGAGAAAATGCTCAAACGACAAAATCATAAATACTTAGATTGGCTTATAGCTTCTGATAAGAATGAATTGGTTTAATTTGTAACGCATGGGGTCGTCTCGGCTCAGCCGAGAAGTCCCGTCCAGACCGCACACTACGTTAAAAGATAAGTCCTATATGGCTGTAGGAAATAGAAAAGCTCAAGATGTATCAAATGTCTTGAGCTTTTTGCTTTTTAGGTAAATCACTATTCATGGAAAGCTACTACGTTTACATCAACTATTCTGAAAAGTTTGATAAATATTACATCGGGCAAACCGAGAATTTCGAATCCCGAATCCTTCTTCATAATTCTGGTTTGGTTAAATCAACAAGTCCTTATGTTCCTTGGATAAATGTATTGTTGATTGAGAAAACATCGCGTTCAGAGGCAATGACTCTTGAAAAGAAACTGAAAAATTTGAATCGGGTTCGATTAGTTGCGTTTATAGAAAAGTATAAGTAAATATGGTCCCGACGCTGCGGTCGGGATTCAGACAAGCAAAGCTTCGTCTGAACTGTAAGCTTAGAAAACCCTAGAGTGTATCAAATGCTCTAGGGTTTTTGCTTTTATAGGAAATCACTTTTCATGGAAATCTACTACGTTTACATCAACTATTCTGAAAAGTTTGATAAATATTACATCGGGCAAACCGAGAATTTCGAATCCCGAATCCTTCTTCATAATTCTGGTTTGGTTAAATCAACAAGTCCTTATGTTCCTTGGATAAATGTATTGTTGATTGAGAAAACATCGCGTTCAGAGGCAATGACTCTTGAAAAGAAACTGAAAAATTTGAATCGGGTTCGATTAGTTGCGTTTATAGAAAAGTATAAGTAAATATGGTCCCGACGCTGCGGTCGGGATTCAGACAAGCAAAGCTTCGTCTGAACTGTAAGCTTAGAAAACCCTAGAGTGTATCAAATGCTCTAGGGTTTTTGCTTTTATAGGAAATCACTTTTCATGGAAATCTACTACGTTTACATCAACTATTCTGAAAAGTTTGATAAATATTACATCGGGCAAACCGAGAATTTCGAATCCCGAATCCTTCTTCATAATTCTGGTTTGGTTAAATCAACAAGTCCTTATGTTCCTTGGATAAATGTATTGTTGATTGAGAAAACATCGCGTTTGGAAGTGATGGATGGATTTATTCTGAACACAACAAAGGCCATGAAACGAATTCCATGGCCCTCTTTAAAGCGGTCGATCGAACTTTGAACTAGAATCTACGAACCGCTCTTATTTCAAAAGTCGCAGCTTTGTTAATGGGAAGAATTGATGTTCCCCCGGGAGTGATAACCACTGTATTTGCATCTGTATTGTTTGCCTCATTTGAACTCCAATAAGGAGATGTAAGCAGGTTGGTTCCGCCATTCGCTGTTGCAGTTGCATCAATAATGGTATAGTTGGCACCGATAAGCTCCAATTCTGCGGTTGTTGGAAGGTTCCAGTCGGAATACGTTCTTGTTCCTTCTGTAATTTGCAACTCATTACAGGTTGTAGCGGCATATGGATTGCCATCGTCGCCTAAAGCCAGGTGTGCCGCAATGATGATTACATTATTGGCTGTACCTGCATAAATACCGTTTCCATTAGCACGTGTTTTACCATAAGTGCCCGCGAACCATCTAATGCTGGGTAAATCGTTTTTAGCAACGACCAATCCATGTTGTCCGGTCTCGTCGACGTAACATACTACGCCTCCTTGCGCAAAATCACCTACTTCATATGTCACCAGGCCGGCAACATATCCCATTCCGGCAATGTCTGTGGAGTCCGGGTGATTGTTCCAGTTTGCAGTATCTGCGGCTGTAATTCCTGCTGCGACAGATGCATCAAAAACGGGGTCGTTCTCGTTCGCACTGTTTGCGTGCAAAGCATAAGGAACGCTTAACAACTGGGTAGTTCCGCTGATCGTATAATTTGTTCCACCTGCAGGATCAGTTTCAGTTTTTACAAAATAAGGTCCCGCTGACCAGTCAATGGACGCAAAAGTTCCTGAAACAATCGTTCCCGCCCCGATCTCAATGCTCACTAAACCATTGATGTTTGATGTTGGCATTTGTGTTTCCTGGTAAACTGCGCTCCCTGTTGGACTTCCCTGCAGGATACTTACCCGCATTCCAACGTTTTGGTTGCTAACCAAAGTGTTGGATGCATTGCGGATCACAGCCTGGTAGCTCATTTTTTGTGGCGCTTGCGAGAAGAGGTTAAAGGCAAGTAAAAGTAAGATTGCGGTATTTAATATTCGTTTGTTCATGGTGTTTAGTTTTTAATAATTTGAAATTCTTTTACTAACTGACCATTATCAGTTATTTTTAATAAATAAGAGGCTGGGGCTAATCGGTCCATTGAAACTCCTGTTTCATTTTGGACGATCTCTTTTTCTTCAATGAGTTTTCCCCGGGTATCAAAAAGTTGGTACGAAAGCTTTCCTTGAGTGTGCTCACTTATTGAAATAGTCATTGATCCGTTGGTCGGATTTGGAAAAGCAGCCAGTTCTAAAGTGATATTCTTGTCTTCTATTCCAGCTGTTGTGACAATTTCATAAGGTTGTTGAACGCCCTGGTTTACTTCTCCGCTTGTTCCGGAGTTGGATGTGTAAGCAATTTGTCCGATGGTGTAGCTACATGTTCCTCCGGTTCCGACAGCTTCATTGCCTGCTGCAGGAACAGCTTCCTGTGCATAAAGGCCTCCTGAGCTGGCCATAATGAGTGTCACAGCAACAATTAGTTTTTTTTTGTCCATACTTTTTACATTAATGCGATTTACGTGATGAATAATATGTGTTATGATCAAAGACGGACATCTGGTTTCGGAGTTGCATGAATTTTTATTACTAACATTTTAAGCGGTTAACGTTGAATTTTGGTGCTTTATTCGCTTAGGTACGTCGACGGATAGAGAGACTTGTTTCCGGGAATAAAAAATGGCTGCCTTTTCGGGACAGCCACTTCTGAGAATACCTGGCGATTGATCATGATATTTCTATCATCTTGGGCGCTTGTTTTTTCGCTTCCTCTTTTTTTGGAATGGTCAGATACAAAAGTCCGTTTTCATAACGGGCATTTATGTTATCCTGATCGACTACGTCCTTTGGAAGCTCAAAACTTCGTTGGAAGGATTGATAACTGAATTCCCTGCGCGTATAACGGTCTTTCGTCTCTTCACTGCTTTGTTGCTTGAAAGAAGAAATCGTCAGCAGGTTGCCATCAAGAGTGATCTTGAAATCCTTTTTGTCCATACCGGGCGCTGCAACCTCGACTTCATAATTGTCGCCTGTCTCGCGGATGTTTACCGATGGCATGGTAGTACTTGTTGATGAATAATTGTTGTTTCCCCAGTTAAAAAATTCGCGGCCAAAAAAATCGTCGAACATCGGGGAAAATAAAGGGAATCGATTCCCATTCCTTTTTGCTGGATTCATAACCTTACTTTTTAATTAAACAAATATTAAAGAACATACAGGCATCGCCTGTCTTGACAGTGCCGCAAACAAAATGCCATTCCGTTTGAAGCTGATATTTTTTCAGGATGAGTGACAAAATTTCTCATTTTCATGAAATTTTGCCAGTCAAATGATATAAAACTTTTATATGTTTTCCGTTTAATTGCCTGATATTTAATTGAAAGGTTAGCTGCTTCATTTGTAGAATGATTATCTTTACTGCCAATAATCAATCAAACCATTAAAAATGAATAAAATCCTACTTCTTCTCATCTTTAGCGGAATCCTGCTTTTTAAATCCAATGCCGCAACGTGGTACGTGAATCTCAATGCAACAGGTTCGAATAACGGGACTTCCTGGACGAATGCATATACTGATCTGCAAAATGCAATTGGAGCATCCACCTTCGGAGATGAGATCTGGATTGCTACGGGGACATATAAACCAACGACAACCAGTACAAGAACAATCTCTTTTGTAATTAAAAACGGAACCAAAGTTTATGGTGGGTTTAATGGTACGGAAACCCTGCTGAGTGAACGGAATATTACAACAAATGTGACGGTCTTAAGTGGCGGAATTGCTACGGGAGCAGCTACAGATAATAGCTATCACGTGGTTTCTTTTGTAAGCGTAGGAAGTCAAACAAGATTAGACGGGGTCACGATCACCGCAGGATATTCAGATCTTAATTATGGTGGGGGTATCTACTCATTGGATTCAAGCCCGATTGTCGAAAATTGCAGATTAGCAGGTAATTATGCAGAGGATGGTGGAGCAATCTACCATCTGAATTCAGGAATCCTGACGTTGAAGAAATGTATTTTTGATGGAAATGTTGCAGATGACAAAGGTGGAGCACTTTATCTGACAGCGACAACCAATGCGTCCGATTGTTATTTCAAATCAAATCAGGGTTCAATTGGAGGAGCGATTTATATAAATGGTTATATCAGCAGTTTTTCGAATTGTGTAATGGCGGGAAATAATGCTTCAGTAGGCAGTGCAATTTATTCAGGTGCCAATGGAACTATGAATGTCTCCAACAGTTTAATTGTGGGGAATTATGCAGCAAGCTATATAACAGTTGGTGTTGCATCCATCGGTTCATCGTTGCATCGCATTGTAAATTGTACCGTTGCACATAATTTTGATGGAAATGCTACAAGTACTATAAGTGCTGCGATTAATTTGAATAATTCCAGTTCCATTATTAATTCAATCATTTACGGGAACAATTCCTTGGCACAGGTTTCGAATTCGGGTGTCAATATGAGTAATTGTATTATGCAGACAGGAACGAACCAGGCCACCGGAACGAATATCAGCTCGTCGAATCCGCATTTTGTCCTGCCGGGCGCGTTTACTTCAGCTCCTTTTGATACAACGGGATATGATTATCATTTAAACGCACTCTCACCGGCAATTGATGCCGGATTGAATGCAAGTGTTGTGGGTACTACCGATCTGGATGGAATTGCACGTGTTCAAAATACAACGGTGGATCTGGGAGCATATGAAACAAATTTCTGCAGTTCAGTACTGACATTATCGCCCGCGGCACCTTACACTATTTGCGGAGGTATACCACTTAATTTATCAGTCACGGGTGGAGTTGCCTATTTGTGGTCAACAGGTGCTACAACATCTTCAATTAACGTTTCCACGGCTGGAACATACTCCATAGTTTTTGAAGATAATTCTGGCTGCAGAGGAAATTTGCAAGCAGTCGTTACAACAAGTTCCAATCCGATTCCAACGATTGTGTTCTCCGGAGGAAGTTTGAATGCCGGAAGTTTTGCAAGCTATCAATGGTCATTTAACGGAACATCTATTTCCGGGGCAACCGGAAGTACACATGTTCCCATGGAAGGATATGGAATATACTCGGTGATTGTTACCAATAGCGGAGGATGCTCCGGAAACGATACGTATTGCTTTTCTCCTGCGGCTTTAAGTGCAACTGGACCGACCAGTTTTTGTCCGGGAGGATCCGTAACACTGAATGTGACCGGAGGAACAGGATTCGTATGGTCGAATGGCGAATTGGATTCTTCAATAACCGTAACAACTGCAGGAACGTATGTAGTAACGGTTCAAAATGCAGTAGCCGGATGTTCGGTGAGCTTTCAGCAAGTGGTTACTGTATTTGCTCTACCGACCCCGGCAGTTAATCATTCCGCTGGCTATCTGACAACAACCCCATTTTCAACGTATCAATGGAATTTTAACGGAACTCCCATTCCCGGTGCAAATTCTCAGAATTTAGCTCCGACTAATGGAAACGGGCAATATACTGTTACTGTTACAAATGCTTCCGGTTGTTCAGGAACATCGGTCATTTACAATTATAATAATTTAGGTTTGGGAGAAAATACGAACGAGTTTGTTTCGGTATACCCGAATCCGGTTGCCGGAAATGGCACCCTGAAACTAATTTCGGGAGAAGAATTAGGTGAAGACATAACGATTTTGATTTACAATCCGGCAGGTTCGATTGTTCTTAAAATCGATGTATCCGCTTTACCGGGGTCAATTGTTTTACCCGGATTAAATCCGGGAATATATTTCATGGATATCAAAACGGAAAAACAGAACTTAAAGAGATTAAAAATCAGTGTGATTTAAACAGGATTTCAAATAAAAGTGAAGAGTCAATATGAAAGCGTTCACTCTTTTTTAATTTGTATACATTGAAAAGAAGTTGAAGAATATACAGGAAAAAGGGTTTACAGAATTCCTGCAAACCCTTCGGACTGGTATTGGTATTTAAATTATACAGCGCTATATGAGGGGATTTTCACCTCCAGTTGATTGTCTACATGTGCAACCCCAGGTGCATTCCATGCGGCATGTTGTGCATCCAGGCGCTCGGCATACGAGCGTACGGTTCCTTTCAGTACAACCCGGTCACCTTCGTTCAGAACCTGGATGTTATTTGCATCGATAGAAGCGTTTCGGTCAAAGGCTGCCACAATTTTCTTTTTAATGTCAACCGGATTCGCAGAAGGATTGATAGTGATAAGATTGATTACGCCTTTCACACCGGTGAGATTCGAAATGGCATCGCGCACGGCTGATTTTTGATAAAGCCAGTCGACTTTACCTTCAGCCGTGATCCAACCATTCTCAACTTTCACTTTTATCGCATTATCCGGAACCATTGAATCCCAGTGCAATGCATTAATTGCAGCTTTGGCTATGTCGGCATCGTTTTTTTTGTTGCCGAACGATAATTTAACTTCAATGTCTTCCGCTACACCTTTTACTCCTTCTACCCGTAATGCTGCTTTTTCAGCATCTCTTTTTTCAATATACTGATCTACTGTCCCTGATAGTGTTACAATACCCTCCTTTACAGAGACTCCAATCTCCGAGGAATTGATGGAAGGTTGCCATTTCAATTCTTCCATTACGTCTTTTTGTACTTGTGAATCTGTTTTCATAGTGACTTGTTTTAAATGATAATACAAAGTGAAGGAAATCAGTCTGGTATGGAAATGATGTGTGTCAATTGGTTGTTGATTCATATCAATTTGCGAATGAATACATTTTCAAATAGGGATGATTAGGATCAATCCCACGGTTGACAAGCCTCATAAGTAAGGGGGAATCAATCCGATACTTTTGTTTCAAAGTGAAAGTATTTAATTCCCATGCTTATGGAAGCCATTCATATCGAAATCAACAATCGTCGTAAAATTCATACCATCCAAGAACTTTTCGGTACTCAATTTCCAAACATGAAACTTGAATTCTATGGGAAACCAAACACGACGGACGGATCACATTCCGACAAAATCGTTCGTAATGGCCGGCTTACAATAAGTGATTGCAGGACAATTGACAATAATGGGATTCTTATCATAGAGCCGCGTATGACGACAACTGAACTGAAAGACTATTTAAGAGAAACTTTCGGACTGAAAGCTGAACTTTATATATTACAGGATTCTTCCTGGCAGGTAGCTAATTCGGGAAAGATTCCACTGGAAACTTTCAGCCGGTTGAATGACCCTAACACATAGATCGGGAAATGGAGAACCAGTTACAGCGGATTTTGAATGAAACGGGTGAGATAAGCCGTTTCACAGGTCGCTTCTTTGTGGAGCTTTTCCGCAAGGGACATGAATTTGCTGAAATGCTTCGTCAATGTTTTTTTCTGGGCTACAAATCGTTGGGACTGGTTATGACCACCGGATTTATAATTGGATTGGTGATTACTATCCAGACGCGTCCAACACTTATTCAATTCGGAGCGGAAGCGTGGTTGCCGGGAATGATTTCCGTTTCCCTTGTTCGCGAAATTGTTCCTGTAATCACAGCACTGATCTGTGCTGGAAAGATTGGTTCGGGAATAGGGGCGGAGCTTGGTTCAATGAAAGTGACCGAGCAAATCGATGCGATGGATGTATCTGGTACAAATCCCTTTAAATTCCTGGTGGTTACCCGTGTTTTTGCGGTGACACTTATGGTTCCGTTGCTTGTTATATTCGCAGATGCAGTTGCACTTTACGGTGGGTATCTTGGAGTAAACCTTCGCGGATTCATAAGCTGGAATCTATATTGGACACAGGTATTCGACGCGCTTGCATTCGGAGATATTGTTCCGTCAATCATCAAAACATACTTCTTCGGTTTTGCCATCGGTATCGTCAGCTGCTATAAAGGTTACACAACCAGTCGCGGTACAGAAGGTGTGGGAAGGTCGGCCAATGTTGCAGTAGTGCTATCGTCACTTCTCGTATTCATACTTGACCTGATCGCTGTTCAGATTACTGATTTGTTCCAGTTGACATGAACAATTCGAAAGCAGATATTCCAGTTGGTTCCATTCCGGGTGCGGTTATCCGTTTGGAAAACGTATCCAAATCGTTCGGGGATAATCATGTGTTACGCAATTTCACCCTTACACTCAATAAAGGTGAAAACGTAGTTATACTTGGAAGATCTGGTTCGGGGAAGTCTGTTCTTATAAAGTGTATTATCGGGTTGATCAAACCTGATGCAGGAATCATCGAGGTCTTTCAACAGGATATGGTAGCTATCCGTTCCACGAAGCTGGATGAAATACGTTCCAGGGTAGGATTTCTTTTTCAGAGCAATGCACTTTATGATTCGATGACCGTAAGGGAGAACCTGGAGTTTCCCTTGCGCAGGCATCGCAAAAAAATGACAGAAGAAAAAGTGGACCAACTTGTGGAAGAGGCATTGACGAATGTAAGCCTTCTGCATACTGCTGATATGATGCCTTCCGAGCTTTCCGGTGGAATGCGTAAAAGGATTGCATTGGCAAGAACCATTATTCTAAAGCCCGAGATCATTCTATACGATGAACCGACAACCGGACTTGATCCGATTACTGCCAAAGAAATCAGTGATCTGATCGTAACACTTGGAAAGAAATATCAGACCACTTCTATTATTATTTCACATGACATGCATTGTGTCAAGACCGTGGCTGAAAAAATTGTGATGCTTATAGAAGGGCGTTGCTATGCTACAGGAACCTATGAAGAACTCGAACAAATCCGTGATGAAAACATCCGACAATTTTTTGAACCATGAAAAAAGAACATAACAGAAATATACGTTTGGGCCTGATCGTTTTACTGGGATCACTGGGAATCATTGCTGCACTCTATTATGTAGGAAGTAAACAACGATTATTTGGTTCAACTATCCGGGTAAAGGCAACTTTTTATAATGTGAACGGCCTCAGACGCGGGAATAGTGTGCGATTTACCGGGATAGATGTAGGTACGGTAGAATCAATCGAGATTACCAGTGATACTTCAGTCGTGGTAATTATGGCAATTGATCTTGACGCCTGTCGGTTTATTCGAAAAGATGCAAGAGCAATAATTGGGACTGACGGAGTTATGGGAAATAAGCTCGTGAATATCAATCCGTCTAAGAGTAACGCATCACCGATACAAGATGGTGACATGCTTCGCACGTTGAGAACCGTAGAAATAGATGCTTCCTTTCGTACACTGAACAACACGAATGAGAATTTAAATGCAGTGTCAGAAGATCTTCAATCGATCACTAAAAAGCTTAACAGCAGCCAATCCATACTAAATTTGCTCCTGGATCAAGGATTAGCTGACAATGTTAAAGTGGCTATTACTCATTTCAAGTATACAGGAGAAAATGCGGCTGTGCTGACCGGGGATTTGCGTACCATCTTAAAAGAAGTAAAGGCAGGGAAGGGATCCGTTGGTTTGCTGCTGACAGATACAATGCTTCGCTTCGAAATTGACCGATCGGTTGTAAATATTCATTCCATTACAGATAGTATTGCAGTAATCTCTGGTAATTTCAACGAAATTTCGAAAAAACTGAAGCGTGGAGATGGAGTTCTTGGGGTATTACTCACGGATACGGCGGCAACTCAAAGTCTGGAGCAGATACTGAAAAACCTGGAAACAGGATCGGATAATCTGAACAGTAGTTTGATAAATATGAAAAAAAAGTGGCCTTTTAAGAATAAAAAGCGCTGAACGGGAATCTGAAGAATGAAAAAAAAAATGGATTAATTGGCCAATTTAATCTCCACCAGTTGTTTCATGTCATTTACAAATGCAGCATCCAAAATATCAATCCTTATCCCGCGTCCTTCAGCGTAAACTTTAGCTGCTTCCAATTGCTCTATAATAAAGGGAGACAGTTTACTGTTAATGATAACATCTGTTGCTTTTTGTCCGAATAAGAACGCAGTTTTGAAGAATCCTCCTCTTGGGAGCAGGTAAACAATTACCCGCTTTTTATCTTTTATTCTAAAGCTCCAGCCGTATTTGGCACCGGAATAATGCCATTCATCAATTGCATCGGGATATATCTTGTGAACATGATTACGAATAGCACACCATAAATCATAGGTGTCTTTCAGTTCAAGGGATAAATCACTATCTCCGGGAACACTGTTTTTATTTGTAAATATGCTTGTATCCATGCATCGAAGTTAATTCAAAATGGGATTTATCTTTAAATTCGAAATTGATTTTTATAAGTCGACAAGGGTTGCTGTAAATTCACTGATGCACCAAGAAAGGTTTCCGAATTACCGATCTTCTTTCCATACGTTCCGATCGTCATGATCACCATGGGAGATATTCCTCACCATGCCATAGCCCAATATGACGGAAAAAATAATTCCGATGACCCCGAAACAGGAATATCCGAACCAAAAGGGACGGATCTCATGGATGATGAACAATGCTGAGCCACCAAGCAGTGCGACTATTATCAGGGCACTGGCGATTTGTTTGGTTGTTCGGTTGATTGTGTGAACAAGCGGATCCACGCCCTGATGGTTCAGGTTGACGTTCATCTTTCCGGTATTGATCTTTCGGATGGCATTTTTCAGGTCATTTGGAAATTCTTCCATGTAATTTGCAATCTCGTAAAGTCCGTTCAAAACTTTCATCCCCAGTTTGAATGGATTGAGTTTTCTTGCAATGGCAGAAAGGAGATAAGGTCGGGCAATTTCCAACATATCAATATCAGGATCGAGATTGCGGATCAGGCCCTCGATAGTCACCATCGACCGGATGAGCAGAAAAAAATGGGGAGGTACTTTCAGATCGTATCGGACGATGATATCTTTCAACTGTAACAGCACTGTACTCATTTCATTTTCGTGAATGCTTGCAACGCTGTAATTACAAACGAATTCATTGAGTTCATATTCCAACGAACGTATATCGCGAATCGTAGTTGCATCGGACATTTGCAGTAAGGTTTTGATGATTTTCTTGACATCCTTGGATTTTACGGCGAGGAAAAGATTCCCCAGAATTTCAATATCCCTCGGAAGGATGTTTCCCATCATCCCAAAATCAAGAAAGCAGATATGACCGTTCGGAAGAACCAATATATTTCCCGGATGCGGATCGGCATGAAAAAAACCATATTCGAAAACTTGCTTGATATAAGTCAATGCTAGTTTTTTTGCAATCTCCTTCCGGTTATATCCGTTCGATTCCAGGATCCTCTTGTCAGTAACTTTAACACCGGAAATAAACTCCATAGTGAGGACCTTTCCAGTAGTGTATTCCCGGTAAACCTTTGGGACATGAGTGGTGTTATCTCGCGGATCCTCGGTGATGTTTCGGGAAAACCGTTGTATACTGACTGATTCCCGTATGAAATCCAGTTCTTTTAAAATACTTTCTTCGAAGTTTTGAACAAGCCCGTTTGGATCAAAGCTTTTTAAGGAAGGAATTCTACGTTCGAGAATACCGGCCAGCATATACATAATCCGGATATCTTCGATAATGATTGCCCGGATTTCCGGTCGCTGCACTTTCACGGCAACAATTTCACCTGTTTTGAGTGTTGCTTTATGCACCTGTGCCATAGAAGCCGAAGCAAATGCTTCGGTTTCATACCATGCGAATAATTCTTCAAGTGGTTTTTTTAATTCACTCTCAATTACCTGACGTGAAATTATACCTGCTTGAGGAGGCACGCTATCCTGCAATTTTTCCAGCTGAATAATAAGTTCAGCGGGAAGAAGATCCGAACGGTTACTAAGAATCTGTCCGAATTTGATAAATGTTGGACCAAGCTCCTCGCATACAAGACGCATTTTTTCGTACTTGGTATACTTTCGGGCATTTCGCCTGGTAGCACGCGGAATCAGTTTCCGTAATAGTGGAAATCTCCGTGTTTCAATCAGGTACGAGACAATGTCCTCAAAACCATAGCGTACAAAAATCCGAAGAATGCGGTTGAACCGGGCGAAAGATCGATAACGTTGCCGAACGGAATCAAACAGCGCCATCCGTTTGATCTTTATTCTCCAAATGGTGGATACGGGCTTCCGCCAGTGCAATATTTTTGTTGATGTCTTCCAACTGCCTTTCCAGGGCTACCAATTTGTCAGTATGGGCAATATTTACTTTTTCGTAGAAGACAGTTACCATCTCACCGATCTTAGTTTCCAATTCTTCCTGTACTTCTTTTGCTTTCAGCTTGATCCTTTCTGTGAAAGGAATCTCGTTACCATGTTCGTCAACGGCTCTTTCCGACATGAATTCGTTAAACTTATCCCGACCTTCTTCCGACAGGTCTTTCAGCTTCTCCAGGAGATGGGTTTCCTTCGAGATAGCATACAGGTTCGCAGACAATGCTGCCAATTCGATAAATGTTTTTGCTTTCATCCTGCTAACTTCCGATATTTTGCTCAGGGAAAAATTGATGAAGATCAATGTTGATGATGATTTTCCTCCTTTGGGATATCTGCCTCAACTTCTGTTTTACCCAATGACAGCAATACGCTGAGTGTAATAGTATTTTCAGGATGGTTTTTCCTTCTTTCATTCACATTTACCTGGTGTTGGTACTTGATGATTGTCATCTCTGCTTTTGATAGTTGTCATAGAATCTTCAGTCCGCATCGCAGTTCTTTGTATTGTAATCTTAAAACAGTTATTATGAAAACAGACGCAACACTACAAAAGGACGTGATAGAAGAATTGAAATGGCAGCCTGCCATTGACGCTTCTGAAATAGGTGTCGCCGTGAATAATGGTATCGTGGAGCTTTTCGGAACAGTGGGATCGTATGCAGAAAAACGCGCTGCTGAGAACGCGGCTTTGCGCGTAGAAGGTACAAAAGCCGTAGCTGAGGACATTCATGTTAAGATTGGAGCAAACGACAAAAGAACAGATTCGGAAATTGCTGAGGCAATAGTGAATACGTTGCGTTGGGACAGTTTAGTTCCCGATGATAAGATCAAGGTGAAAGTTGAGGACGGTTGGGTGACAGCAGAAGGTAGGGTTAATTGGATTTTTCAAAAAAATGCAGTAAAGAATGCGGTGAGTAACCTTGCCGGTGTGAAAGGGATTACAAATCTTGTGACCGTTATTTCGCACATCCATCCATCAGACGTGCAAAAGAAGATTACTGCAGCATTTGAGCGCAATGCAATAATTGACGCCAATGATATAAGAATAGCGACACAAGACGATAAAGTGACCCTGAGTGGAACGGTTCGGTCTTATGTCGAAAAACGTGATGCTGAACATGCAGCATGGAATGTGCCAGGTATTGCATCCGTTGTTAATGAGTTGGAGGTAGTTGTTCCTTTGTCAAACAGGACTTGACAACCAATGAATAGTTGGTTCTTCCATCCATATGTAGAAGGGAAAAATCGACCAAAAGCTTCTGTTCCATCAGAAAAAATTCAATGAATATTTAATAACAATTCACATGTCTAAAAAGATTATTTACCGGGTTATTTGGCTTGGATTGCTAAGCTGGTTAATTCCATTTGTTATTTCGTTTTTATGCTATAAACCTGGAGGTCAGTTGTTAATGGAATATAGTACGTTTAAATCGATCATGATGATTTCCGGGACTACTTCCGGGAGCTATTTGCTTTACGTTTTCTTTAAGCGAGTCTACAACGATTTCATTTTGAACGGTTTTATTGTCGGACTGTCCTGGTTGGCGATTAATATTCTTTTGGATAGTATCATTCTCATTCCGATGATGAAAAGCTCATTTTCAACCTATTTCATGTCGATCGGTTTGGGATACATTTCAATTCCAGCAATCAGCGTTGCAATGGGTTATTTATTAAACAGGAAACTAAATACAAAGTGATATGAATAAGGAATGACACTTGAAGAACAAAATGGGCAAGAACGCAACAAAAGAACAGCAGATAAAATGACATGCGGAACATGAGAGGAATTGTGACTGTCAGTCAATGCCCCGTAATTTGAACGAAAAACTAAAACAGAATGAACATGAATGAAGTAATAAAAACCATCTATGAAAGAAGAGCGGTTCGAAAATATAAGGACATTCCTGTAAGCAGGGATCTCATTGAGCAACTGTTGGAGGCTGGAAGAATGGCTCCATCTGCGATGAATAAACAACCTTGGGGATTTCATATAGTGACAGACAAGGAGATGATCCAATTGTTCTCGCATGAGATTGATAAGGTAGCCTTAAAAAACATCCCGAAAATGGGAATTAAAAATATCGCTAAGGCAGTTGTTTCAGGTATGAAGCATTTATCAGATAGCGTCCATTTTCTGACGGCCAAAGATCCTGTTTTTCATGGAGCCCCGGTGGTTGTTTTTATTACTGCACCAAAGGGAAATGAATGGGCAGGTCTTGATATAGGTATGTGTTCACAAAACATCATGCTGGCCGCTAAATCATTAGGTTTGGATAGTTGTCCGGTCGGTTTTGGGAAATTTGTGGAACAAACGGATGATTATTCCAGGTTGAATATCCCTTATACACATCAGGTTCATCTTGCCATCATTATCGGCTATGGAGACGAAACACCGGATGTCCATGAAAGAATTAAGAATAACGCACATTATTTTTAGGATTAATCACGAGACATTTTAAATCGATAAGTACGATCCAGATAAGAAATGCAATAAGTGCGATCTTTTGGAGGAGTGGCAAAATGACAATCCACCAGTTTGTTACATAAATAAAGAAATTCAATAATATAAGAAAGATGCAGAACAAGCCTAAAAAATGAAGGGCTCTTAAATTATTTTTTCTCAGTTCGCTCAGAGTTGCCGCCATTGGAATGGCACAAATGGTACTTCCGATTCCAATGATACTATCATGAAAACGTGTAAAGACAAAAATCAGTATAAACATGGCTGTGAGCCCTGTATATCGAATAATAATGGTGTTAAGTCTTCTTTCATGAAAAAATTGTGGCAGATAATACCAAAAAAAGGCAAGCGATGAGAACAGTATGATTATTCCGGTCAGGCCAAAGATCCTACCTTTGTTAAGATCACCGTTTTTTGCAGTTTGTGAAAACAGGTCGCACCAATAGTTATTGATCCAATCAAATCCTTCTTTTGTTCTGTTAACATTTGAACCTCCGGGATAGTAATATGCTGCAGTAACAAAAAGTACAAGAAACAAACCAATTCCTATTATTGGAATAACTATCCATTTTTTATGTGTGCCTTTTGTTTTCATAAGCTAATTAGGTATTACTTAATGAAAGTGTCTGAACTGGTTGGGTGTTCGTTGATCAGACAAAACTTTTCCTAAATATAAAGTTGGGAAAAAGTATCCTGATAATTGAACAATAAGCTGATAAAAATGATACCCGGTAATTACCGGGTATCATTTTGTCACGAAATTTCGATTTCCTTTTTGGAAGTAGGTTTGCTCTTTTCCTTTTTGGGAATGGTTAGCTTAAGAATACCTGAATGGTATGCGGCTTCAATTTTTTTCTCATCCACGTTATCCGGTAAATTAAATGTTCGGGAGAACGAATTCCGTTCGAATTCTTTTCTGGTGAAACGATCGTTTGATTCGCTCTTTTCAACTTCTTTGTCAGCACTGATCGTAAGATAAGATCCTTCTACGGACACTTTGAAATCCTTTTTGGAAAAACCCGGAGCCGCTAATTCCGTATGAAAAGCCTCATCACTCTCCTTGATGTTTACAGCTGGGAACAGATCCTGGTCAACAAATGGCCAGCGGTTTGAGAAAAAACGATCTGTAAAGAAATCTTCCCACAAAGGTGTTGTCAATTCTCCATTTTTGGATGTTTTTGCAAGTTGTTTCATGTTGTTCTTTTTAAAATTAAACCTGTTTACTATAGGAGGCTAAATAGGAGATTCAATTCCGGTTCAATCGAATTCAAGTTGGATTTATTCGTGAAGTGTCAATAAAGGTACCTTGCTATGAAAGGCCATTGCTTTCGTATGTGATTCACGGAATAAACGGCTGATTATCGAGTGATTGCGTGTGATCATTACCACCATGTCGATATCGTGTTTTTCTACAAAATCATTAATTCCTGCGATAACATCCTTGTTTTCCCGGTAAAAAAAAGTGTGATGAATAAACTTCAGGGAATGAATCAGTCTGAAACTTTCGGCAATTTCACCAAGTGTAGGAATAGCCTCCGACTCAGGAAATACATTCAGTACCTGTACATGGGATTTGAATAGTGTAGCAAGTTGTTTAAGAGGTTTTAATACGTTTTTGTTATCTGTTTCCCTGAAATCAACCGCCAAAACAATGTTTTTCGGTTCTTTGAATAGGACTTCCTTATCAATAACAAGTACTGGTATTTTCGACTTTCGGATAAGCTGTGATGCCGTGCTTCCGATAACTTTTTCTTCCAGGTATCCGGATCCCTGGGCACCGACTACAATCAGGTCTGCATTTTCTTTTTGGGCACATTCATTGATTTCATCATATGGTATTCCGGGTGAAGTGCCGTAACTGACTTTTAAATCAGGATCCGTCGTTTTGATCAATTGTTGAAGCTTTTTCAAAGAGGACATTACTTCCTTTTGAAGCTCTCGTTCTGTGGGTACGCTGATTAAAGGATCATACATGGGAGAAGGGATTAGATACCCATGAAAGAGGAAAAGTTCGGCCTCGGTCTTTTTTGCCAGTTGCACAGCATAATTCAACGCATTATCGGATAGAATCGAAAAGTCTGTTGGAACAAGTATTTTTTTCATAGTAAAAGTGTTAAAATATTAAACAAGTCAAATAGGATGGAAATAATGGTTTTTAGAATAAATCAATCCCGGAATTGGAACCAAAAAACATCCTGAATTAACCTGATATATTCCCAATAATGAAATGCCTCTAGGGCAAATTTAAACAGGAAGTGAGCAGGTTGAAATGAGCTAAATCATAATCAGTTATGAAAAATATCAGTGAGACATGATATTTCAGGTAATTGCTGTGACCATAGTATGGCAACTCTTTTTTTGGATAGTATTCCGGCTAAATGTTGATTTCTTTGTGATGCCAGCTAAATTACTGTAAATGAATGAATTTAACTTGTTAAAAGCTTGGTTTTTACTTTTTTTCCTTAATCAAAAAATGTATATTCGTGAGACCATGATCTGGGGGAGAACGGGCGAGTGATTGATGCTTTATTTCAATATACCTTGGAAACAATACTCGTTGCGAATTGAGTAGGAAGAATTACTCGAATCATTCCGATTGCATAAAAGTTGCTTGATCATCCTCCCGAAGAAATTAACAAGAATAAGACACACCTTAATACCGGGGACAATGAAGAAGATACTGATCATTGAAGATAATGTGGATGTTCGTGAAAATACAACCGAAATCCTGGAATTGGCGGATTACGATGTCATAACCGCTGAAAATGGAAAGGTTGGAGTGGCACTTGCAATCCAGGAGAATCCTGATTTAATTATTTGCGATATCATTATGCCTGTTTTGGATGGTTACGGTGTTTTGCATTTGCTTTCAAAAAATGAAAAAACCTCCGGGATTCCGTTCATATTTTTAACCTCTAATGCGGAACGCAGTGATGTAAGAAAAGGAATGGCAATGGGGGCGGATGATTACTTAACAAAACCTTTCGACGACCAGGAATTCCTACATGTAATTGAAACAAGGTTACAAAAGCAGGAATTGTTGAAAAAGAAGTTCACTAAAAACATTGAAGGTGTTCAGAACTTCATAAATGAGGCCCGAAGTTTCGAATCGCTGAGACAAATTTCAACAACAGGGGAAGGTAGATATTATCAAAAGAAAGATACCGTTTTCAGAGAAGGGGCTTACCCGAAAGGTGCCTATTTCATTAATAAAGGCAAGATAAAAATATTTCATAAAAATGATCAGGGCAAAGAACTGATCAGCAGTTTGCACCGGGAGGGTGATTTCTTCGGATTCATTTCCTTGTTAAAGAATGAACCATACAACCATTCAGCTGCGGTTCTGGAAGATGCCGAAGTATACATGATTCCAAAGGAAGATTTCTTTTCGCTCATTTACAAAAATTCGGAAGTTGCCCGAAAATTTATTGGGATCCTTTCTGATAACCTGATTGAAAATGAGCAGCAGCTCATACGTTTAGCTTACGATTCCGTTAGAAAAAGAGTTGCTGAGGCATTGGTTAAACTGTCGGACACATACAAGAAAGAAAACGATAAACACTTCAGTATGGATGTTTCGCGTGAAGATCTTGCAAACATGGTTGGGACAGCCAAGGAAACGGTCATTCGAACCCTCAGTGATTTTAAAGAGTACAATTATATTGAGGTAAGCGGAAGCATAATCACAATTTTGGAATACGATAAGTTGGTTAACCTGAAAAACTGAAACTTCTTATTGATTCTAATCAATTCATATTCTGACAATTATCAATGCAGAACATGAGTGGCCTCATTTCGGTTGTGTGGTCAATTGGATTTCTTTGTCATAATCTTAAAATCAAATGATTATGAAGACAAATTCTCAGTTACAAAAAGA
The DNA here is from genome assembly GCA_965650135.1 of uncultured Fluviicola sp. Taxonomy (GTDB): domain Bacteria; phylum Bacteroidota; class Bacteroidia; order Flavobacteriales_D; family Crocinitomicaceae; genus Fluviicola. Next base: position 314,587 of record CBFGNC010000003.1, on the reverse strand, counting down.
TGTTCAGGATGCAATTCAATGGGAGCCACTATTAAACGCAGCTGAAATCGGGGTCATTGTTAATGATGGTATTGTTACGCTGACCGGATCGGTAGATAATTACGCGAAAAAACTGCAGGCGGAAGAAGCCGCAAAAAGTGTTTCAGGTGTTAACGCTATTGTTGAAAACATTGAAGTGAAGTATCCGGATTCCAAAAAAAGGGACGATGCTGATATTGCGGAAGATGTGATTTTTTCTTTGAAATCAGATTTGCTTGTTCCAGATGAAAAAGTACAGGTGAAAGTAGAAAACGGTTGGGTCACTCTGGAGGGGAATGTTCACTGGGATTTTCAACGGGAAGCTGCAAAACGTGCAATTAATAATATTGAAGGCGTAAATGGGGTATTCAATCAATTAAAAATCAAATCGGAGCTCAATGATGAGCTTGAAAAAAAATCGATCGAAGCGGCTCTTAAGCGCAGTTGGTTAAATGACGAAAATATCCGTGTGCATGTTTCGGGGAGAACTGTTAGGCTTACAGGAACTGTTGATTCCATTTATCAGAAAGAGGAAGCAGGGCGTATCGCTTGGAAGACTCCCGGTATTTGGCATGTAGACAATGATTTGGCAGTAGATTACAGCTACGCGTTAATTGACTGAAGAATTAAAAGGTAAAGGGATCGTTTGTTCCTTTACCTTTTTGGTATCCTGCAAAATTAGGATGATCAACTGACCTTTCTTTCAAATGGAAAAATATTGGATCAGAAGAATACTAAGAAATACATATCAATCATAAAACAAAAAAAATGAAAAACAGAACCATATTAGCTTTAGCTGTAACAACATTGATGTTTAGTTGCAATCAAAATTCGAATAAAGAAGTAAAGGAGGCAAATCAACATTTGAAAGAAGCAAACCAAAAGCTGGAAGCTGCAAAAAGATCACAAGATGAGGCTTATAGAGAAAAAGTAACCGCTGACTGGAACGGTTTCAAAAAAGAATCCGATAGTTTGATTGTCAATATGGAAAATGACTTGATAAAAATGGAAGTTGCTCTTGCAAAAGCAAATGGGAAAAATTCGGAGAAATTGAAATCGGATTATCTTAAAACTAAAAGTGATTTGTCAACATTGAAAGCAGAACTTCATGAAAGAAACCTCGCATTTGAAAATAACATAAAGAAAATGGATCATCAGATGTACGAAAAAAACGAATCATTTAAGCGTGAATTTAAACATGACGCAGATGAATTGATGAAATCATTACAGGATTTTTTCAAGGATAATGTGAAATGATAAGATCTTGAAAAAGAAATGATTTCGGTTGATGAGCCTTTAGTAGTTGCTGTTAATGAGAGAAAGCAAAGAAGAGTAATTCACCGGCTGGAATTGGTTGTCTTTAACAATAAGAAGAGGACTGCATTTGTAGTTCTCTTCTGCATTTACCGAACCCTTCAACTGGTGTGATGCCTGGCTCATTCCGGTTGGAATTCCATATAACAAGAAACGAAAAAGCCCCGACTCTTTCGAATCAGGGCCTAATCAATAACTAGTTAATCAATCCCGCGAAACCACCACTTTCTCGTTGAACGTTTTTTGAGGTGTATTTATCCGGATCAGGTAGACTCCATTCGGGAATTGCCCGAAATTAAGTTGTCGATACTCATAATCAACCGGTACTCCGATTGATTTTCCTTCCGGGTTCATGACGGTTATTCCGGTGATTTTTTCGGCTGTCACAATGTTCACAATACTCTTAGCCGGATTCGGATAAATACTCAGCTTGTTTTCCGGCATCTCACAGTTTTTGAGATAAATGATGTCGTGAACGGTTTTTTCACCGTTGTCGTCCGTTTGTGATAAACGATAATACATGTCCCTACCCGGATTCGAATGGTCGATCCACGAGTAGTTCGTCACTAAATCGGTTGTTCCTGCTCCGTCAACTGTTGTTGCCGTTTGCCAATTCAATGCGTCGGGGCTATTCTCAATCGTGAAAAAGTCATTGTGTTGTTCACTGGCAGTGCTCCACCGAAGAACCACCTGTTCATTTTCACAGTTGACGGCAAATGTCAGAAGTTCGACAGGCAACGGATTTGTCAAGGTCGAAGAAGCGAGAGTAAATGGACTGAAGGCAGTAACCGCTGCGGAAGAAATCACAGTTCCGGCGGCCGTTGTACCGGTTGTTCCGCCATTTCCTTTATCCGTCCATTGTGCGCCATCCCATCTGGCTACGCGCAAATCGGGAAGGGCAGTGACGCCACAACTGCGTGTGTCCCAACTCAATGTGACTGATACATTGGAAGAGCCGGTTGTGCGGTCGAGTATCCAATATTCGCATTCCGATACGTGATCCAAAGCCGGTTCGTGGGTCGATGCAGGATAAACCGGGGTTGGGGATACCTGGAAATATTCTGCTGTGAACTGATCGGTACCAACAGCAGGTGCAGAAACGGCAATGGGTGCATAAACCACATTTTTCCCTACTGGAAAGACAAAGGCCGTATTTCCGGTTTTAACCATCGGACCTGAAACAAAGCTGTTATTGCTCACGGAAACTACACTCGATGTACTAGTCATCGTCAGTATATTCGTAGCAGTTGTATTCAGATATCCATCCGTAAAAGTCAATGCTCCGCGAACATTCAAAGCTTGTGCCAGGGTAATACCGGTTGCGTCGCTATTGTTCAGAAGTAGATTTTTAAGAGTAGTAATGGAACTTCCTCCGAATGTTTGCAGATTTGAACCGGCCAGCGTAATCAGCGTCCCGGAATCTGCAATCGTTCCGTTGTTGGTCACATCGCCGTAAATGGTAACATTTGCCCCGGTAAATGTTCGGATATTGCCCGAATTTGTCAGTTGTGCCCGGATTTCTGAAGATCCGGCGAACAGTACGAAACCAATGATAATGAGCTTTTTCATAACATCCGGTTTTTTTATTGGACTGAAAGGTTCAGAGTTTGAACCGTTACATCGGTTGTCGCCGTTTGGTTTGCTACCCAAACTTCAATATAATCGCCGGGTGCCAGTGATACACGACAGGAAATCGGCAATGACACTTGATCCGTACTGTTTACCACCTTGATATCTTGTCTCGATTCCGGGATAATCACCCCGTTTTTCGCGATATAGAATGAGAAAAAGCGATTGCTGTTGGGCTGCGAGATACTCATTGCTCCTGAGACGTAAAATGATCTTGTCTTGCTTCCGCTATACGTGATCCGGTTGTTTGCCGGGCTGGTCATACGGAAAAGACCTGCTGAAGTAGTTGTTCCCAAAACTTTTACAGGCGTATTGGTTGCCACGAATGTGGTTGCCACAGGAGTAGTTACATACATGTTCCCACCTGCAACTTCATCTTTCTGGGTACTGATTCCCGTTGCCTCAACTTCCCAGGCATTTGTGAAGGTTCCTGTAACGTATGTTCCAGTTCCAACGAACATAACAACTTTAACCGATCCTGCCACAACACTTGTAATTCCACTGATATCGAGTGCTGTAGCTGTGTTTGTAGAAGTTGCCAACCGGTCACCCCCAAGCAACTGGATCACGTTGAAAGTACCGACAAAACGTTCGTAAATATTGGAGTTGGACACATCCCAAAGTGTGTTGTTCAACACCACATTGTTGTCGTTCTGAAACGTGATCCCGTTGGTATTCACAAAATAAGCTACTGTAGCAAAAAAAACAGTTCCGCCTACTCCGGCAATTGTCCCGACACTGCTGGAACCCAAAAAGAAACAGTTCTGCACAATCATGTTCTGAGCTGTTCCCAATGCGTCAATACCAAAAACGCTTCCTGAAGCTGCCGTTAATGTAAGGAAGCGGAGGTTTCCCGTCTTATTACCGGTAAACATCGAACCTCCCCCGGTATAGACCAGCTTATCGTTCGAGGAATCTTCACCTTTTATAGTACATCCATTCAGATTGATGGAATTAGCTAATGTAATTGTTCCGTTAATCTCGTATTCGACACCGGATACGAGTGTGATAACTCCTGCCACCGGTGCAGGAAAGTCTGCTTCGGTTCTTACACGTACATAATTGTCACGCGCGGTGCTGAGCAAGACCCATCTTGTGGAATTCCAATAGTAGTATCCATCCGGAAGCGTACCTCCATCACTGTAAACCATCGTACCTTCTGCAATGGTAGCAGTCATGGGAGCAGTACTTGAAAGACTGTTGAGAGCAATCCTTGGCGGTAAAAAACCTTTGTTGGTACTCTCAAGTTCAAGCATGGAATTGGCATTGATCGTATTGGGATTGTCCCCGATTTTTACTTGGGCTGTCAATGAAGTGATACTAACAGCGATAACGGCCAAAAGAAATAGTTTTTTCATAACTCTCTAACGTTTTAATGATACAACATTGTAACATCGATGTAGGTGTAGAGGTCGACCTAACGCAGAGTAGTTATTAAATGAAAAGTGAATTCAATGAAAGTTACAAAAGTGATTCGTAGAATCCAAATTTAATTGGTTTTGTATTCTTGAACAGGAGAACACTTAAACCGGAAAATTGATTTTAGAGTAAATAAAAGAATGCACAAAAATTAGAAACCCTCAAACCTTTAATCCGGTTTGAGGGTTTCTAATGATATAAACCAAAGCTGTCAACCTGCTTCCTGGTCTTCCGGTCTTCCATCTATCGGTGGATTGCTCTTTGCCTTCTCAATCTCTTCGACTTGTTGCACGAATTCAGATACTTTCTGATCCGTGTAAACACCATAAGCATCTGTCAGAGTTCCCTTTTCCCCGGTGCTGGTTTCCAGGACATATAGGATTGCATTGTCCGAGGGGTCAGATTCCCCTTCAAACCGGTAAAAATTGATAATTTTCACTTCGTCCGGAGCAAATACCTTGTGTGTTTCTAATGATTCCAATCCGTTTTTCAATGCTTTGAACTGCGTCACATACCCATTCTCCGACAATTTGCGTGTGGTTGAAGACAGTGTTTTCATTGAATCGTGATCGCTTCCTTCCCCTTTATCCGGTCTGTCCTTGAATTCATAATTATTCTCTGTTCCCATCTTGCGAGTTTTAATTGATTATTAATGATCTCCACTTGAATGGATCAAGTCATCCTCTTAAAGTTAAGACATTCAATCCCGCAGAAAAAGTGCTGTCGGATCATTTAAGATAATTTGGCGATTACGGAAATGAATGTGCGAATTGTGTAAGATTTCCAGCTGTTCAAAGTGTTATTTTAGATATTCAGGTAATAAAGAAAACTAAAAAAGATACAAGATGAAATCAATTGAAAATAATGCAAAAAGCAAAAAGAAACCTGCGCAATTTTCAAAAATTGTAAAGGCGTTCGCAATCGGTACGGCAACAGGGGTTGGGATTGGAATTTGGCTCTCGTCAGAAAAAGGAAATGCTGTCAAAGGCAAGGTTATGGGTTTCATCCAGGATTGGGTGGAAAAAAACAGGGTATAGTAATATCGGATGTGGCGGCTTTTTAACAGTTCACCTTGATTCAGAGTGATTATCCTTCCGTAACTTTGTATATGCCCAAACTTTATTTCGATTCCAGGCGTTATGCGGATCTTCCGTTGCACTATGGGAAAGTACCCGTGTGGTTGGCTGAGCGCATGCGTTCACTGGGCGGAGCTATTGTTGAAGCCATCATATTGGAATATGGGAAATCGGCTGTTCTGAGTCGGTTAAGTGACCCGTTCTGGTTCCAGGCATTTGGTTGTGTATTGGGAATGGATTGGCATTCTTCGGGGATTACGACCTCTGTCATGGGAGCTTTGAAAGGAGCTGTCAATCCACGTTCAAATGAATTGGGAATCTATATTGCAGGTGGAAAAGGAAAGCATTCGCGTGAAACTCCGAACGAACTGTTGCGTTTTTCGGATAAAACGGGACTGGATGGGAATGAACTTGTACGTTCCAGCAGGCTTACAGCCAAGGTCGACAATAACACCATTCAAGATGGTTTTCAAATATACATGCACAATTTTGTCGTGACTGATGAAGGTGAATGGGTTGTGATCCAACAAGGAATGGATGACTCGTCCGGAATGGCTCGGAGATATCATTGGCATTCGGAGAAGGTGCAGTCATTTGTAGAGACACCACACAGCTTTATATACGGGAAGAACCAGGGAGAAATCCTGAACCTGACAGATAAGAAAGCGACGTCCGCAAAATCCGGAATACTTGAACTGGTTGCTGAAAAACCTTCCCTGGTCATTTCGGAAGTTCAGAAACTGATCCTTCCTTCTCATCATGATTTAAGAGCAGAAGATGTGAATCTGAAACGTTTAGGAAGTGTTCTGGCGGTTGCACACGACAAAGGACTGCGGGATTTTGAGTCATTGCTCCTCCTGGAAGGTGTGGGGCCGAGAACAGTCCAATCACTTGCTTTGGTCAGTGAGATCATTCATGGCACTCCTTCCAGATTCAGTGATCCGGGACGTTTTTCATTTGCCCATGGCGGTAAGGACGGTCATCCGTTCCCGGTTCCGACTACGGTTTACGACGATACGATCCAAGTGCTGCGTACTGCTGTTGAGAAAGCCAGGCTCGGAAATTCGGACAGGACTCAGGCAATCAGAAACCTGCACCTGGTGGCACAGATCGTGGAACAACAATTTGTACCGGATAAAGATTTGTTTGAAAAAGCAATTGACCGCGAACGTGCAGAATCTTACAAGTATGGCGGAAGAACCATTTATGGAAAAGCTCAGCCTCCGAAAGATGACGGACAACTGAGCTTATTTGATTGAAACTAAAATTGAGTTTAGGAATTTGGGCTTTTTCGTTCTGCGTTTTTTATGGGAAGTCCTTTTTTTGGTTTTCGCCGATCCGTTTTATTAGCCGTTTCCTTCATTCCTGAAGGATTATCCTGGTGTATTTCTTCCGAAGACTCCGGTTTTCTTATTTCCTGTTTCATAACTCGTGATTTTAATAAATATTAAAAAACGGCAAGCCGGTGAATAGCTTAAAGTTAAGCCATCGACGCCTGGTATGGAAATAGTTATTGTTGTAAATTGTTAATGAAGATGAAGAAAAAATATATCGGATGTTCGGGCTATTATTATCCTTCATGGAAGAAAAAATTTTATCCCGAAGGGCTTCAGCCAAAAGATTGGTTGGAATATTACAGTACCATTTTCAATACCGTTGAGCTGAATGGTACTTTTTATAGAACTCCCAAAGAAAAAGATCTGAAAAAGTACCATGAAGTAACTCCATCTGGTTTTCGGTTCTCGGTCAAAATGAGTAAACAGATCACTCATATCCGGAAGTTAAGTGATTCTGATTCACTTGTAAGGGATTTTCAGAATTTGATTCGAACGGGTTTGGGAGAGAAATGTTTGCATTTCCTGTTCCAGCTTCCACCTTCTTTTCACTATACTGAAGAGAATCTTTCATTGGTGTTGGCAACCATTCCGAACTCTCAGGAGAATGTGGTTGAGTTCAGGCATGTTTCCTGGTGGAATGAGACGGTTCAGCGAAAGTTGGCTGCTGCAGGAATTACTTTTTGCAATGTGGATTTTCCCGGAATGGAAACTCATTTCATACATACCACATCTTCTTTCTATCTCAGGCTCCATGGAAATCCGATATTGTTCAAATCGTCGTATGAAATGGCGGACCTGGAAAAATTCCGTGAAGCCATCCCTACAGACAGCCGGGATAGCTCTGTTTATTTCAACAATACCTACTTTGAAGCGGGATATACGAATGCTTTGCAGTTACGGGAAATAGCTGGAAGAGAGTGATAACTGACTTTAAAATAATGCAAATCGCATTTAGACTTTGGAATTTTAACAAATCTCAAAATTATGTAAATGCCCTCGACAATTATATAAGCGGATAATTCTTCCGACGTTCTACTTTTAGTTTGAAGAAAATCTAGAGGTTTAAGAGTTAGGTTACGATAAAAGGGGGTGATTGAGGTGAAAGGTTAAGATCCCCCTTTTATACTTGGAAAGTTCAGATGATCAAATACCGGTTACACGATTCTCAGTTTTGCTGAGATAAACCATAATAAGATATTTTAGGCAGATCCATGCGTGGTAAATGGATCAAACGTTAAAGGAGGGAAATGCACCCCCTCCTTTTAACCAAACAGAATACTTATATACATTTCTATGAAAAGACCCGGCTTTCTAAAACGGAACGCATTATCGATCACATTCCTGTTCCTGATGATATGTTCTTTGTCGGGACAAATCTATACCGGATGGAATGACCACAATGATTTCCTGGAGACTTACGGTAAACCTGCAACTAGTATTGGAACATACCTGGTAAGTGGGCATTTTCTGCAGGCTACGTTTGAGAATTGGGAAAGTGAGTTCTTACAAATGGCACTGTTAGTTGTACTAACCATTTTCATGAAACAGGAAGGATCGTCAGAATCGCGCCCCATGGAAGATGAACCAAAGGACAAGGATGGAGAATGTGAGCCGTTGAAGAATTCTCCCTGGTCGGTAAAAAAAGGAGGTCTTGTATTACTGTTTTACAAAAATTCACTGTCAATCGTATTGGTTTTGCTGTTCCTGTTGTCCTTCGGACTTCATTGGTATGGAAGCTTTCTCAATTTCAACGAACAACAATCCTTGGAAGGCCTGCCACTGACGACCTGTTTTGCCTACCTCGGTCACTCCAAATTCTGGTTCGAATCTTTCCAGAACTGGCAAAGTGAATTCCTCTCTATTTTTGCGATTGTCTTTTTATCTATTTATCTCCGGCAGGCAGGTTCATCCCAATCAAAGAAAGTCAATGCGCCACACTCGGAGACAGGTGAGTAGTTAATCGGGATTTTCATTCCGGACCAATTTCAGGATCAGTTTGTATAACCACAATGCAGCCTTGGTTTTTATTTCCAAGGGTGAACCGCGGAATACTTTCCGGAAATCATGGATTTTTGCGTTATAACGGATTGAATAAAACACAGTTCCTACCGGTTTGTCCTTTGTTTCACTCCCATCTTCGGAGGCAAGCCCGGTAATTGCTGCGTAAATGTCGGCCTTTAACATTTTAGCGAGATTTCCGGTCATCTGGCGTGTCACTTGGCGGGATTCGCAAGTATGGCGCTTGATGGTTGCAAGCTTCACTTGTAACAGCTGTATTTTAGCCTTAGGTGTATAACATACAATTGAAGCAAGCAACACATCAGAAACACCAATGCAGGAAGAAAGTTTCATCGCGGCAAGGCCACACGTCATGCTTTCGGCTAAAACAAGTGTTAAGCCTTCTTCCCGCATCAATTGGATCAAATCATTCGCCCTATTCTTCATGCCAGTAATTCGTGAAGAGTTATTCGCCTTGTTCCTGTGCGATCAGACGCAGCTTGGGGATGCGCGTGTTTCTCATTTTCTTTTGGTTCGCAACTGTCATTCTAGCGATCAGGTAACTCACAGTAGATTCTGCTCCCTGATTCAGATTTACATGTTTTTGTTCGAGCCCGTCATAGCAACCACCTGTGCAGGGGTTGTAAATGACTTGTGATAAATGATTATTTCCCAGAAACCAACTGAAAGCGCTTTGGGATTTTGCAAGATAGCTCATATCGCCGAAGACTTCGTAAAACTGGTCAAGTGCCAAAATGGTGTAAGCAACGTCAACCGGCTGTTCTCCGAATTCTTCCGATTTGTGGCCCTTATGCAACCAGCTTTTATTCGAGATCAACTTGATTCCATTTCTGTTGAATGTCATCGACAATAGGAAATCGAAAGATGTTTTTGCAACGAATTTATAAAACTGATCACCTGTTTCCCTCCAGGCATATAATAATGCTTCAGGCAAAACGCTATTGGCATAGGTCAGATAGCTTTCAAACCAAGGCCAGTTCTCTTCTGATTCGTGACGGTAAATCCCGACTAATCGGTCCGCCAATAATTTGATTAGTGTAGTCACCTCTTCAGACTTATTTTCCAGGTTACTGTAGTGCAATCCTTTAATAGTAAAAGCCATTGCACGGGGAGAATGCATGTAGTGAACTCTTTTCAGAGCCATCTGAAGTATGGAATTTGCCTGTTCCCCAAAATGTTTCGGTAAAATCGCCTGTTTTGAGATCAGATATCCCAATGCCCAGATTGCTCTTCCATTCGAATCGGAAAGGTTTACTTCGCTATTCTGAGAAGTGAACTGGTGATTTTCATCTACATAGTTGAGAAAGTCACCTTCCGGTTGTTGACAAAATGCAATGAAATCCAGGTAGGTGCGGATTGCAACCAGGCTGGCGCCATCCATTGTCGTTTCATAATACATGCAACTGGCAATCATTGCCCGGGCATTGTCATCCAATGTATATCCTGAACTGATGTCCGGTTGATTGATTTTGGAAAATTGGATCATCCCGAACCGGGTTGTCAATTTGCTGAAATGTGATAAATTGATGTCAGGCAAACTGTATTGCAACTGTATTTTGTCCGGGATCAGTTCCTGGAAAAGTGCCACGTGTGCAAGTGCAGAATTTTCCCAGGCAGTGGAAGCAATGCGTTCCAATCCGTTGATGCGATACGAATTTCTCAAAGGTTCGTCTTCCAGCAGTCGATTAACCGCGCTTACCAATTGGTCGGGGTTGTTAAAATCGACAATTATGCCTGTTTCCTCATTCAGGAACTCTTTTGCATGAGGAATCGGAGTGGAGACGATGGGACAGCCACAACTCATGGCATACGAAAAAGTTCCGCTAACAGCTTGATCCCGATCCAGTGAAGTAAAAAGATAAATGTCTGTCAGCTGCAGGTATTCCAACAAATCTTTCAATGAAAGGTATTTGTTGATGAAAATTACGTGATCTTCCAGGTCCAATGCTTTTATTTTGGCCTTCAGGCTGTCGCGATATGCTTCTCCTTCCGCTGCAATTACTCCGGGATGGGTCTTTCCGATAATCAGGAAGATCACATCCGGGTTTTGATTGATGATTTGGGGAAGGGAATCAAGGGTTGTGTCAATTCCTTTGCCCGAACTCAGCAGTCCGAAAGTGGAGAGGATGGTTCTTCCCTTCAGGTCATATTTTTGCTTTAGGGCTTCTTTGTCCAGGTGATGCACCAAATGTGTTCCATGAGGAATGATGGTTATTTTTTTCGATGGAACAGCGTACTCGGTTTTCAGGATTTCCGCAGAATGATTCGTCATGACAATAATGGAATCCGAGAAAAGGCAAATGTTTCGGACAAGTGCTTTGCGCTTCCCGTCGGGGGAAGGTAATACGGTATGAAAAACAGTGACTACCGGTTTTTCAATAGCTTGGATAAATTTCAGGAAAATGCTTTCATCCTCCGTTTGGAAAAGTCCGAATTCATGCTGGATAACTAATAGGTCTATCCGATCATTCTGATTGATTTTAGTTGCGAGTTCGGCATATTCGATAGCCCGATCCGTTTGAAGTCTGTAAACAACTTCTTCGGGATAAAAAGCTTGGTTCATCGGTTCGGTTTCAAGAGCACATACTTGTATTTCAAAGGAATGTTCAAATTGCTCTTCCAAAGCATGGAACAGGTCCTGGGAATAAGTTGCAATCCCACATTCTCTGGGTGGATAAGAAGTGACCAATAGAACTACCGGAACCTGTTGGTTTGATACCTTTAAATTGTTCATAGGTATCTGATTCAGTAGCATTGGCTGTACCATCGAATTTTTGTTGTTAAACTGTTTCATCTTTAATCGTATTTAGTTTGAGTTCTGAAATGAGCTCTGAAAGACTTAAGGAAGCATAAGCGATCTGTTCGTCTGCGGCTCCGTAATAAATGTATAGTGTGTCACCGAAAAGTGCGGTTCCACAAGGGAAACAAACATTGTCAACTTCTCCGTCGATTTCCCATGGGTACTCAGGTTCGAACAATGGATAATTTAAACGGGCAATTTCCTTTTTAGGATCATGGATGTCCAATAAGGATGCACAAGCCGAATAGATGTTGCCTTCCGGAGCACATTTCACTCCATGATAAATCAAAAGCCATCCCGATTCTGTTTCTATCGGGGGAGCGCCACCGCCGATGTAACTTATTTCATGGTCGTATCTCGGAACAAGGACCGTATTGTTTTCCAGGTCCGAAAGATAAGTCTCCCAAAATTCGGGAGTCAGGTCACTTAATTCATCAATCGCCACCAATTGGATATCCGGTTTGATCCGGTGAAGAAAACACAGTTTTCCCTGGATGCGTTGTGGAAAGAAGAGCACATCTTTATCCCATACCAGATTGGCTTGGGTTATTTCCGGTATGAACCGGGCAGAGTTGCAATAACCCAGATAACGTTCTTTTGAAATACCGGCTTTTTCCAATAAGCTTTCAAATTCGGGATAGGAGAGCTTAGGTACAATAACACCTTGTTTTTCAAATGTTTTCAAATCTCTTGAAGTAGCCAGGGCACCAAGCGCATTCGCCCCGTCATAAGCCGTATAAGTCAGGTAGTAAGTATCGTCGATTTTACAAATCCTGGCATCTTCTACGCCATGAACTTCATAAGCGAATTCGGGAAAAATAACGGGATCCGTATTACGGCTGACGATTTGATGAGGACCGTCCAGCGTGCAATGGCCGATCGAAGAATAATTTCCTGCTTTCACGGCCCGGTAAAACAAGTGTACCACATTTCCTTCGCGGATTGCACCCGGATTGAGTACTCCATGACTTTCAAAATCATGAGCAGTTTTTTCCAATAGGATACCTTCTTTTATAACCTGAACCATAGTTGTGTTTCTGAAATGGGAACGTGTTGCCGTAAAGTTCACCTCTGGGACTGCCAGATGAGTTACACAACTTTTGCTAGATGTTGCATTATTTTTGGTTTTAAAATAAATTGTGATTTACCGAAAAGATCTTCCGGCATCTTTTAACAAAAAATAGAATTTTCTCTTTTTCAATTGTCCTAACTTATTTTCTTAAAATATTCGTTATGGCAAAATATGGAAAAAAGGCTGGTGAGAAAGTGGAAAAAGCCATGCATGAAATGAAGGAAGGGAAGCTGAAATCAGGTTCAGGGAAGAAAGTCACAAGTAAAAAACAGGCTGTCGCTATCGGACTTTCGGAAGCGCGTAAGGAAGGAGGAAAGGTTCCCAAGAAAAAGGATAGATCCTGAAATTACCAGGCGCTGAATCAGCGCGGTTAGCACTTTAGAAAAATTCACTTAAAAAATTGACCATGGATGTTGAAATAAATGTTGCACAATTGGTGGGAGTTCTGTTGATGGTTGTAGGTTTGATATTGAATACATTGATTTTCGTGTTTTCCTATTACAAGATAGTTGCCCATATAAAACAACTGAATGATGAAAAAGAAGCAGCCGGAGAGAAAGAGAAGAAAAGTTTTCCGGTTATCCGTTTTATCTTCCGCTTTAGGAGGGTTTTGAAAGAAATTCAGGAAAGTGAAACGCAGGAAAGGTATGATTTGGTTATAGCCTTTTTAAAATGGTCCTTGTTGGTGGCGACTATTATGATTTTCTGCGGACTTTTATTGTTTTTGATCGGTTTCTTCTTTTAATTTGATTGCTACGGTTTTTATTGATATGTTTGAGTAACCGATAACTCTCACTATGAACGCATTAGTAGCAAAAGGGAATGAAACAGTCTCCCAAACTGATTCTCAGAACAAAGAAGGAGGCACAGCAAGTCATCAGCATGTGGATAACCGTCCGGAAGTGGGGCGACAACATAAGATGCAGCAATCCGTTTTAAATAGTGAAAATTCAAAACAATTGAAAGCTTGCCAAAGTATGGCCGATTGCAGCCCGGTGGGTGAGTCTGTAAAGCAGTTGAAAGAAAAAGCGAATAATACAGGCTTGCCGAATCAATTGAAAAGCGGGGTTGAATCACTTTCGGGAATGAGTATGGACCATGTGAAGGTGCATTACAATTCTTCCAAACCGGCACAAATGCAGGCTCACGCTTATGCGCAGGGAACGGATATCCATGTGGCTTCGGGTCAGGAAAAACACCTGCCACATGAAGCATGGCACGTAGTCCAGCAGGCTCAAGGTCGTGTAAAACCAACAGTTCAACTCGAGGGAACTTCCATAAACGATGATGCAGGACTGGAGAAAGAAGCAGATTTAATGGGGGCGAAATCGCTCGGAATAACCTCATCAGATGATAAGACGGCTCAGTTAAAAGAAATATCGGGGGTAAGCGGGCTTCAGCCGATTCAGTATTTTGCCTACGCCAGGGGTACAACCCGAAAGATTAATGTGGTTGGGAACAATGGTACAAATACCTTTGAAGAATGCACGAAAAATACAGTAAGTTACAATAAGGGAGAAAAGAAACGGGACGGTACAATTACAGGAGATTCCGATTGGGCAGGTTGGATCGTGAACCAGGCGAATACAGGCAGGAATGCGACGCAACTCCATGTCGTAAATAAACGTTGGGGTGGGCTTGGAGGAGCAAAAGATGGAAATATTGTTCCCGGGTCTCCGGCAGCTAACAGTCACCACCTTCATGAAGCGGAAAAAGAATTTGACAAGTGTTTTGATGGAAAAGATGAGGCTAAGGAAAATTGTTCTTATGAGTGTATTGCTACACCGTCTTACGGACCGGGAGATATTGATGTGAAGGGCGGAGTGCAAAATTACGATGATCCCACTATTAATGTGACAGTGACCGATAACGGTGTAAGCACACCCTATAATCCTAGTTTAGGAGGAGGGGTTCAGTTCAAAGATGGAAGCTAACCTGTATGAATCGTTAACTCTTATGCTGAATTTCCTTATTCGGTGCGTGATACAATCTAAAATAAAACCATGCTGCTACTCCTCCGATCAGCGAAAACAGGGCCAGCATCCAAAACACATGTTGGTGTCCGACAATTCCTTTGGAGTCATCCAGTAAAAAACCCATCACCGGTCCGGCAAAGATATCAGGAGTAAAACCGACCAATGAAATCAATCCCACAGCAGTCCCTGTTAGTTCCAGGGGAATCTGACCCCTTTCCATGACGGCGAAATACAAACAGCGGGCTGCATAAACACCGCTTGCTACAATCAGGATCGAAAGGAGAAACAGGAATGAGTTAGAGGCAGTAATGAACCCCATTGCAAATAAGAGCGCTCCGAAGAAACTTATAATGAAACTCACAAATAACAAGGAAGTGGTTTGCCAACGGTCTGCCAGGATCCCGATAAGAACTCCTATGATTGGTCGGATAAAAAGGAGGAATGTTCCCACCTGGGCAGATTTCACCTGGTTGTATTTCATCACATCTTGTGCGTACAGGGAGAATACATCGGTTATTTTATACCCCACATAAGCACACAAGATGATAATCATCAATAACCATACGGATGGCAAGCTGATCACTTTTTGAATTTGGGGAAAGGTGATTTTGTCCAGTTTTAGTTCTTGTTCCGTTTTGGAATCCAATTTCATGAAAAACCAGACCAGGATTCCAACAAGAATGATCATCGAAGAAGAAATCAGGATAACCTGTCTGAAAGCCGTTTGACTTTCCCGGATGGATGCATGGGAAATTTCAGAAGTGAGAAAAAATGAAAATACTAAAACTCCCATGGTTCCAAATAATGCACCTACCAATCCACGTCCACCATCTAAAAAACCGAATGCCTTTCCTTGTGAAGTGGAACCACCCCAAACACGGGTAGCTTTGATCATGGGAGCCCAAAAGAGGAAAATGGTGGTGAATCCCCAATATCCGTAGAGGATTTTCAAGGTAGTAAAATTCGGAAATGTTGCATAGATAAAACCACCCAAGGCAGTCATCCACAAAGCTACTGCAATCAATTTTCTCGGTGGGAATTTATCAGCAATCGGTCCGCCGAACAGGTAAGATAGCAGTGCCACAATTCCGTAAATTGAGAAACAGATTCCCAGTTGAAAGTTGTCCAGATCAAAAGCCTCTAATACAATGGGGCGAAATACCCGGGAAAGAACAAAGGGAAGAATGAATACCGATTCACCCGCCAGGATAAGCAAGAATAGAAAATACCATGGAGTTTTTTTCGGATTCATTGTTTTCAAAAGGTTTTGAATGATAAACTTACGCATAAAAGGAATTGAAAATATAATCCGAGATTTAAGACGAAAGATGAGAGACCAAAGACGGGGCTGTCTAAAGTCTTTGGTCTATAGTCTTAAATCTTCTAAATATTGCCTCAAAAAACTTTTTTCACTATTTTTCCGACATGAATTTGGACGCAACATCTTTCCTGATTGAGCAGAGCCTTGCTGAGTTGGGAGTGGATCCGGGATTATGTCGAGGCGATAAACCCGGACAATGGAACATGACCTACAAAGGGTCGACAGTGTGGATTGACGTATTCAACTTTCCACAGAATCCGGATAAGTATTATTTCCAGGTAATGAGTCCTTTGTTACGGGTTCCGGATCGCAATCAGGAAGCGTTTTTCAAGAACGTATTGGAAGTCAATCACACGATGTATGGTTCGGCAATAAGTGTTAAAGCGGATTGGACGTATGTACTTTCCTTGCGTGAAGCAGATAACCTGGACAAAAGTGAGATCGATGCGACTTTGGATCGGGTGGCTTTTTACTCTTCCGATTATTTTGGTAAACTCACATTCAAATTTGAAGGTAGCTGGGATCCCAAACCAATGGATAAACCTGTAAATTTTAATTGATTTCTCTGTCTTTACTGAAAATAAGCATTCACAAACAGGACAATTTTCGCAATGCAATCGTTTGACTGAGCTTGGTCCCAATTGCCATGTCCTGCTCCCTGGTACATTGTTGCCTGGTTATACACGCCATTTGCATTCAATGCGTCGTGTAAACGAGCCATTTGTGTCGAAGGAACCAAGGGATCGGCGCTTCCGTAAAATGAGATTGTCGGGGGAGAAGTTGCAGTGACATGCAATGCAGGGCTTACTTCTTCAATTCCCGTTTGATTCTGAATGCCTCCGCTGATCAATACATCATAAGCGGAACTGTAAACCGGATTGTTCAGATAATTCGGATCTGTGAGATCTGAGGGGCCAACCGTATTGCAAATTCCCTTTACATGATGGTTTGGATCATGTGCATAAGCAATAAGTAATGAAAGATGCCCGCCGGCAGAAGCCCCAAACAAAAGAAACTGTGACGAAACGTTATATTTCGGAAGGCCTATTTCAGTTAATGCTGCCTGGATGTCATCGATCTGTTTCGGAAATGCCGGACTGGCTTGTGTTGCCAAACGATAATTGATGTTGATGATTGCGTGATCCGGATAATAGGTTTTCAATGAATTCAACAAACTTGTGAAATCAGTTTTGTCGCCACCACTCCATCCACCACCATGGATCAAAACGAACACTTTGGTATTCGAATTTCTATTGGCAGGCAGATAGATATCCATTTTTTGCTGATTATCAGATCCATAAGAGATATTCTGCAAATTATATTCCTGGGCAGCTTCGTAGCCCGGTTCAGGAGCCGGATTCTTCTTTTTACAGGAAACAAGAAATAGGATGAATAAACAAACTACCGGGAAACCGGCTTGCTTCAAAATACGGGTGTTCAAATGAATCATATTAGGAACTCTTTGGACTAAGATACCTGTTTTTCTTTTGGTGTCAAAAAATTACTCAATAACGAACAATCCGTTCTTCACAGCATACATGACTAATCCGGCTACGTTTTTCGCACCCGTTTTCGCAATCAGGCTTCTGCGGTGGTTATTTATAGTAAGCGGCGATACAAACAGGTTGGAAGCAATTTCTTCGGTGGAAAACTCCCTGCAGATCATTTGCAAGACCTCGATTTCACGGGAAGTCAGCTTATTTGCTTTATCCATAAAAGTGTGTTCCCTACGACTCAGTTCTTTCAGGAATGGAGTACGTATAGCCGTAGCGTAGTATTCTTCTCCGCGAATGACTGTTTCAATAGCCAGGACAACTTCCTTGATTGAGGAATCTTTCACCAGGTAGCCGTTAGCTCCCAGATCGTATGCTTGCAGCATGTGATTCAACTGGTTGTGCATGGTCAGCATCACCACCGGTATATCAGAGAAAGCGCTTTTTTTCAATGCTTTCAAACATTCCAATCCGTTCATTTCAGGCATTTCTGCATCCATTAGGATAGCGTCAATCGTGATAGTCCTGACTAGTAATAAAGCTTCCTTTCCATTAGCCGCTTCTACTATTTCAAACTCCGGATTCGATTGCTCCAACAATAGATGTAGTCCTTCCCTAAAAACGAAATGGTCGTCAACAATGAGTATTTTCATAAAATGATTTTTTGGAGTGGAATCATGATCTGTAAATTCATTCCGGAAGTGCTGATTCCTTCATTCCACAGTTGTTTTCCTCCAATGATTTCGATACGTTTGGTGATGTTCTGTATTCCCAGTCCAAGCAGAACAGATTTCAACTGAAATCCTTTGCCATTGTCCTGGTAATTGAAAAACAGGTAATCCGATGTTTTTTCAATCTTGATGCTTACCTGGGTTGCCCCCGAATGACGAATTGTATTGACCAATAATTCCTGGAAAACCCGTACGAGTGAAGTTCCTTTTGCCGGATCAATTGAAGGAAAATCTTTTGGAATTGATAATGTGGTATGGATATTTCCAAACTCATTGATAAAGGTGATTTGTTCTTGAAGCACAGCCTGAAACGATTTGGAGGAATTGACCTCGGACGAAATCATGTGTGAAATGTTCCTACATTGCTTGATGGCTTCCTGAACCTGTTTTTGCATCTTTATTAACAGCTCTTTTTGGGTCGTTGCCTCTGTTTGCTCAATCAGATAACCAATCTGCATTTGGGTGATGGACAACATGGGGCCCAAATTGTCGTGCACTTCTCTGGAAATACTTGTCCGCTCACGTTCTTGTGAGGAAATGATGGATTCAATGGCTTCTGCCTCCCCTTTTCGGAGTTGCCTGTACAGCCGCGTGATAACAAAATAGATCCCTATCCCAAATACAATCAGGAGGAGAACAACAACGATTAATATGACGAAAATAGCGTTATCCACGACGTAATTTTAGAATTTCAATAACGAAAATAAATGCAAACGAAAGGTAAAGAAGTATAATGATGAAAACATTCGTAAAAAAGAAAAAGTCAAAATAAAGTACACTTTCTTCTGTATCGGAGGATATAAAAGAAGTAATGATTGTTGAAAGGAGTGCCCAGATCAAGAATGATAAATTAATCTTTAATTGAAATTTGAAATAATCTAATTTCGGTGTCACAAGTAAATCTATGAGATGCAATAAGGCAGCTAAAAAATAAGTGCTGTTAATAAGTAAATAAGTCGTACTCGTATAAGCACTTTTAGGATGATAATACCCTCCTGAAATAAGGTATACGACTGGAATAAAATAAAGAACAATATAACAAAATCGTTTCCAATATTTTTGTGTATTAATAAACAGGAATCCGAATAGAAAAGGTGTCGATATCGTGTAATAAATACTAAACACGTAATTATTGTAGATATGATGTTTTGAAAGATAAGTACTAACAATATCACTTACAAACACACACAGTAAGAAAATCATTAAGAAGTAAACACTTAGACGAAACGTTCTTAATGATTTTGAATTTCTCCATATTTCGGGCAGATTTGAAGTAGATTTACTCAAACCAAATAACAGTATGATCGAAGTAATAATCCCCAGTGCTACGGAAAAGAAATAGATATTAAGAAGACTGTTTTCAGATGACACGTTTGTTTTCAATATAAAATGTTCAAACTACTTGATGGCACAACAAATCCAAAGTAGCGGTATTAGGGGATTGACCTAATCTCTAATATTTTCTAACCTTAAAAATAGATTTTTTGCACATAATTAATTGTTATCATCAAAATAGAGTGAAGCAACCCATACAAACCGTAAGATGTGTTAGGTTCATCTTACGGTTGTTGAGTGTTTTGATAAGGTGGCGGATAATGTGATCAAATATGATAAGTTCAATCAATCTGTTTAATCTGAAACAAAGATACCTGAGGTAAAGAGATTAAATATGGTTAGAACTAAGCATATTTCCGGAAATTGCCAGATGAAGTAAACAGAATGTTACCTGCGGCGCAATTTTAGGATTTCAAATATAAAGATAAGGGAGAGAGAGAAATAGAACAGGCCTATATTGATAAAATGAATATAGAAAATAACTTGTGAATAAACATCTCCGATCTTCATTGTTTCACCCCAGTGGAAGGACGTCACTATTACACTAACAAGTGCGTAAATGAGAAGTGTCAAATTGATTTTTAATTGGAAACTGAAATGATTTGATTTGGGATTGAGAAGTAAGTCATGCAAATTTAAAAGCGTGGCTAAGAAATAAATACTGAAAATAAGTAAACTTGAATTGATTGAAAGTACACAACGTGGATGATAATATCCTCCCTGAATAAAATACGAAATGAGAATTCCATAAAGAAGGAAATATGCATACCTTTTCCAAGTCGACTGAGTGTGTATAAATAGAAACCCAAATAAAAATGGAACGGATAAGGTAAAGTAAATACTGAATACAAAGCTGTTGTAGATATAACGTTTTGCCAGATAAAATGAAATGGATTCGGAAATAAAACTGAGTATCAAGTAAACTGACAAGAATGAAGCACCAAGGAGTAAATTCCTGGCAGGCATGGAATTTTTCCATCCTTCAGGTAATTCAGCTCGGGATTTACGTAACTTAAACTGGAGAATCAGAGAAAGAATAATTCCTAGAACAATTAAGGATAAGGATAAGAATTCCTCGAGCGGCACGTAATCTTCAAATTAGGGTTTATTCAGCAAATCTATTTAAAATAGACATTAAAATACATATTCTGCATAAT
This sequence comes from uncultured Fluviicola sp., assembly GCA_965650135.1. Classification (GTDB taxonomy): domain Bacteria; phylum Bacteroidota; class Bacteroidia; order Flavobacteriales_D; family Crocinitomicaceae; genus Fluviicola. The sequence goes on along the minus strand of CBFGNC010000003.1, from coordinate 293,890 downwards.
TGACACAATAACTCAGATAACCACAAAGAGACATTAAATCATCCAGCGGTTGTCAAGTAAAGATTTGGTGGCGGATAATGTGATCAAATATAATTAAGTTCAATCAATCAATATGTTTAATCTGAAACAAAGGTAGTTGTGTTAAAGACAATAGAACTGCTTAGTTCTAAGCAGTTTTCTCTAAAGTTACTGACGTTGTAATTTTCGTATTTCAATGATGAATATGAATATGAATGAAAGGTAAAACAAGGTGGCATTAGAAAGATGTATGTAAAAAACAGGTTCGAAATAGCGTGTGCTGAATTCATTATTGAACCAACAAAATGAACTGAGTACGTTTGACAGCAGATTGAAAATGAGTAAGCTAACGGTTATTTTTAATTGAAACTTAAAATAATCTGATTTTGGGTTGATAAGTAAGTCTGTTAAGTGAATGAGTGCACCTAAAAAACAAATGGTTGATATAATCAAAGAGGAATTTCCACCGGAAATAGAACGTGGATGATAATACCCTCCGGTTATAAAATAGGTCACCAAAGCACCATATAAAATGATATACGAATACTGTTTCCAAGATTTGAATGTATTGATCAATAGAAAACCAAACAGAAACGGGGTGGATAAGGTCATGTTAATACTCAAAACAAAACCATTGTAGATACCATGCTTCGCGAGATAGTAGGAAATAATCTCACAAATTAAAGTGATTACTAGGTAGATCATTAGTAGAAAGATACTGAGTTGAAAATTGATTATCGGTACGGATTTCCGCCATTTTTCGGGTAGTTTTACAGCAGTTTTGCGCAACATGAATAAGAGGATCCCTGCGAGGACAACTCCTAATGCAATGAGTATTTGATATATTGTTATAAATAGGAAGATCTTATTTATCATATTGTTTTTATCCGAATGATTTAAGAGTTAAAAAAGCAAATTGAAGGTCATTACTTACGACGCAGTTTTAGGATTTCAATGATGAATGTCAATGCCAATGAAAAGTAAAATAAGCATAAAAGAGTAAAGTGAAGATCAATAATGAGCTCGGAATATAATAAGTTAGCTTCCATATCGAACCAAGTGTAGACGCCAACCACAGATGCCAGGATCGTATAAATCAAGATGCTCAGACTAATTGTTAAGTGAAATTTGAAATGAGCCGAGCTACGTTTAATAAGCAGCTCAGTTATGTAAAGGAGAGCTACCAGGAAATGAGAAACATAGATAATAATCACATAAGTGCCGGGAAGTACACAATTCGGATAATAATATCCTCCTGAGATCAAATAGATTACAAAAATTAGATAAAGCAAAATATAGGTGTATCGCTTCCATGATAAGGTCGTGTTGATGAAAAAATAGCCAAATAGAAATAGAATATAAAGCGTGTTGCTAATGCTCATTACAAAGCCATTGTAAATTCCATTCCATGCAAGATGAAATGAAATAAATTCGCCAAAAAAGTCAATTAGAAGATAGACCATTAAAAGAAAAACACTTCGCTTGAAATTTTGGAATGAGGGAGATGTTCTCCATGCTTCGGGAAGCTTTGAATTGGTTCTAACCAAGGTGAATAAGAGAATCGTCGAGCAAAGGGTAGCTAGACCTAACGCACATAAATAGGCGATGTCTTCAAATAACATGGTTATTTTAGATTATTTACAAGTTTAAAAGTAGTCTTTTTCCAAAATAATTAATTGGAATCATTCGGGTATTGCTTTAATTTTGAAGGATTAGACCATTTTTTGTTGGAGTTTCTGGCATTAAATTTGAGTATTGTCCATTTTTTTATAGCGTATGCATAAAGTCTTACTTTTATTCATTCTATTGGGATCTACGAGTGCTTTTGGCCAGTTTAATATTGGTGTTCAGGGAGCATACCAGATTTTCAATGCTGTTTCTACCTTGGGAAGAGAAGCCGTTAGTGCTGCTGAATTCAAGAAATTCAAGAAGGAGCAGCAAGCGCATGAAGCTGAATATATGACGGCAATCCAGGTTGCAGATTCGCTATTTATCAAGCAAAAATATGCTGAAGCTACCGAGCAATATAACATAGCTTTGCGATTTCGGAACGAAGAATATGCAATCAATCAGATTACCCGGTGTAACACGGAACTTGCGCGTGCAACTCTTCAGAAATATGAAGCTTTATTGGATACGGCTGATGCGGCATATACGCAATTGAATTATGCTTCGGCCCTTAAGTATTACGCGGCGGCTTTGGAGATCCGGGATGAGGAATATCCGAGAGCTAAAATCGATTTGTCCCGGATAAGGTTGGAACGTTGGAAAACGGTGCATATCAGCAGTGTGCTTATTTCGGATTCCAGTATCAATGACATGTCATCTCAAGCCTACAACGCCGATTCATATTCGAATTTCTTTCCACAGGGAAAATATCCGACCATCAATCAATACTACATGGATGGAATCGCTATTCCGGACAGTACTCATCTGATCGTTTACAGCGAACCGAATTTCAAAGGAAAAGTCCTGTTGGATATCGCAGGTCCTGCCGTCGTCAGTAACAACAGCAAGATCAATGATCCGGCTTTCCGGGAAATTCAGTCGAAAACGTTCAAAGGTGCGCTGCAACGAATTTTTCCGCAATCGGTAAGAAGATGGAGTTCATCCGACATGCATGAATGGGCAAAAGGATCCATGGAGATACGACGAGAAGTGAATGAATAATCATTTTTAAAAAACCGCAATTCTTAGGAAAAACAATATCTTTAATCCAACTGAAACGATATGCGGATCCTTGTTTTTCTTTTCTTATTCGTCGCACTCGGGTCCTGGTCACAGGATGTGGATCTCTCCAATAGTCCGAACAATTACCGGATCGATAACCAGATTTGGTTTAAGGTGAAGGGCGTTCTCCCGCTGAATAAGAAAAACGAAATCAGTGCCCAGTATATTTCCCGTGTTTATTTGGATGGAACAACCAATCCCGGTAGCTATTTTTATGTATCCGGAAAGCATACGTTCAAGAAATGGTTGAGTGGAGATCTCACAACCCGTTTTGTGATCGATCAGGGCTATAATTTTTACCGCTTGGAAGCCGGATTGAAAGTGAAGAAAGAAATCAAGGATTTTAAGTTTGCTTTCCGCACTGCCGGTTTTGGAGAAAACAGAACGATTGCCTTTACCAATGAATTGGCCCGTTCAACCTATTATTTTTGGCGAAACCGGGTAGAGGTTTCGTGGAGCCCGAAGAAAAAGTGGGATTTCGGGGCATCTTTCGAAACCTGGAATATCTTCAATTACCGCTACAATGGTAAATTGGATAAAGCCTGTGTTTCACTGGAAGCGGAATACAAATTGTCGAAACACCACTCCTTTACGGCATCCTATCAAAATCAATTCGATATTCAAAAAATGAATAAGAATGCATTGAACATGTATACACTTGGATATGTTTATACCTTCAAGAAATTGAAGCACAAAAAGAAGAATCCGTAATTCGTCTATCCGCATTCGCAATTCGGCAGTAAATAAACTATTTTTGGCATAACTTTTAGTGATCACTAAAACCAAATTGAAATATGCAGCATTCATTCTTACTGGTTCTATTCGTTGTTTGTTCATTTAATTCAATCTTTGCCCAGGAAGCTGAGAAATTGAAAAGGTATCAATCAACTGTTTCAAAACACACGTATTCAAAAGGGGATACGATTGTTGTCGGGGAGACAGGGAAGAATGTATTCAGTGCAAAAAAGAAATACACGGGGATTTTCATCAAGGACAAGAAAAATGTATGCGGATACCGCGAATTGGACACCGTAATTACCGGATCGCAATGCATCATCAAAAATATCCTGTCGTTTCAGGAGCACTGTACATTTGAGTTTAAAAACTCGGTTGTGTTCGAACTGCAGGGACCCAATAATTGGACCTTGTATATGCCCATTGAAAAAGCATTGCAGGCAAAAGAATTGATCGTTTTCACCAGTCCGAAAACGTGGAAAGGGATCGATTTTTTGGATGATCGGACGATCTTCTTACTGAACCTCGAATACAGCAAAGGAACTTCTGCTGATAACGCATTTAAATACTGTAAATTGACAGATCCTGTCAATGCTAAAACCTATGAGTTTAACCTGGATCTATTTGAAAAGGAAAAAGCAGGATGGATCAAAAAACTCGATTTGGCTCGCAAACAAGTAAATTTGAAGGATACCTTCATTATCCGAGTGCCGGTTTACCTGAACAAATATGCCTTTGATAAAGGAGAATTCCAGGTATTCGATAATCCGGAAGCTTACGGATCTAAACCATTGAAATATGCAAGTGACAGTAAAGTGCTTTTCGACAATTATAAGGCGTTTTCAACGATTAAGGCTGCAAAATTAAATGCAGATTTCTTCCTCAATGTCAATGTAGCGGATTACAATGGAAACCGGAAAGCATATGGAGAAATTAAAGCTGTTTGTACGTCAATTAATAAAGATCCGACCGTACCGGTAACCGCCGACAACCCCGGGATCAATATTTTGCATTTCACCATCCTCGAAATTTTAGTAGTTGATTCCGAAAACCAAAATTACAATTACGTTGGAATGAAGAAGCTCAAATAATTTGTCAGGGATCTCTTTTTAGAATAGTATGGAGGCAAAAAACAATTTGAAGCAATTAATGCAAGTATTTTCAAACTTTGAAGAGGAAGATCTGGATCGGATAGTAAGTTGTTTTAAGTCCCGACAAATTAAGAAGAATGAGATTTTGCTGGCTGCGGATGATGTTTCCAAAGAATTTTACTTCATCCATAGCGGATGCCTCCGAACCTATTTCATCACAAAAGAAGGATACGAGAAAACGAGGTACATCATGATGGCACCTTCAATCGGTACTGCGTTAACCAGTTTTATTTCTCAAAGACCATCATTTGAATTTTTGGATTCATTAGAAGAAACAGAAGTTTTGGCAATAAGTCACGACGATTTTTACCGCTTAGTGGAAGAGATTCCGGGATGGAAAAATTTCTACCTGAAAATCATGGAAATGGCCTATTCCTTTCAAAACAGGAAAATTGAGAGCCTGGTTACTTTATCGGCAAAAGAAAGATACGAGCAATTGCTCCGGGAAAATCCAAAAGTAGTGCAGCGTGTTTCCAATAAAATAGTGGCCTCATACCTTGATATGAAACAAGAAACCCTTAGTCGATTGAAATCCAAATGATTTTTTGATCCAGGTCAATGTTTCAGTAAAAGATCAATCGTTACTTTGCTAAAAAAAGTTATGAGTAAACTAACATCTTTTACATTCATTACCTTGAATGGATTTTTTAAAGGTCAGAACGAAGATACAAGTTGGCACCCGCATGGAGGCGAAGCTGCTAAATTTGCAAATGACGCTTCAGGTACCGATAATATATTGCTTTTCGGGAGGAAAACATACGAAATGATGGCAGGTTTTTGGCCAACCCCAATGGCTGCAGAATTATTCCCGATAGTGGCGGAAAACATGAACAATTCCAAAAAAATGGTATGTTCAAATACCTTGAAGGAGGTGAACTGGCAGAATACATCTATCCTAAATGGAAACGTGATTGAACAACTGAAACAATTAAAGCAGAACTCGGAGAAAGACATCACTATTTTGGGAAGCGGAAGTCTTCTTACGCAGCTTTCAGATGCAGGTTTGATTGATAGTTATACCATCATGCTTGATCCGATAGCATTGGGTGCGGGAACCTCCATTTTTGAGGGTATACAAAATAAGCTTGAGTTAAAACTGGTATCAAGCCGGGTCTTTGAGAAAGATGGAATTGTATTGCTTAACTATGAAAGAATCAGGTTTTTTGATGATTCAAGTGTTGATAATGAACAAATCTAATCAGTTAAGGCAATTTCTTATTCCGCGAAAACTGCCGCATCAAAGGTAAAACAACGACCATGAGGATGGGCATGCAGAACAATAATGTAGGATTTTCATTAAGAGAAGTACTCTCGTCTTCAGTACACATATTTTGGAAAACAACTCCTGCAAGCATGAAAAACTCAATTGTAAATACAATTGAAGAAGCCAGGATGATTCCCATATTCTGGTTCAGGATGTAGGAGAAAGGAGGATAGAAGAAGTACAAGAGTACAATCAGGATAACGAGTACGATAAGTCCGATCAGGAACCACAAGTAAGATTCCCAGTTGTTTTCAGGGATATCCCCAAGAGCAATTTCCCGGATAGAATCTACTGAAAAATCAGTAATACTGTCCCTGATTTCCGGATTTCCATTCGTGAATCGTGCAAGATAGAAGTGACTGTTCATACGGGTGAACAAACCGACATTCTCAATATCGTCCTTGGAAAAGGGATCACCTTCCACGTAATAATCGTCAATTACATTGGTGGGATCCAATAAGACAACCTCACTTGCCTTGATCATCAAACTGTAGAGAAAATCTTCGCCGATGATTTCCGGGTTCTTCTGATTGTGGAAGAAGACTTTGAGTTTCATGGTTGAGATGTCATACTGTTTTGCCGCATCCAGTACCATTCGTACGGATTTCACAAATTGGGTCATGGCTCTTTTTTCCTTGAAATTGAAATCCGGGAAGTACAGGTTAATGGAGCGGATCTTCGTAGTGTCCGACTGAAGTGTTTTGAAAATGTATGAAATTGCGCGGAGAACAGCTTCCGGATTGGTCAGGAACCGGTTGGTCCGATAAGCACCATTGAACCGGAACAACAGTTCATTGCTTAATGCTCCGATAGCCGGAACACCTGAATTGAATTGTCTCCGTTTGAACTGAAGGTCTTCTTCCAATGAAAATTCCTTGATAGAGATACTATTCGATAAAGCTCTGGGAAAGCGGTGATGACCGAAATAATTGTAGAATAATTCCTTTCCTGAAACAGTACTCAGGTTGCGTAAGATACTATCGAGGATCTGTTGGTTCTTGACTAATTCGTTCAAGGTGATTTTTCCATTGTAATACCGTTTTAAAAAAGCATCTGCATTTGAGACGTAAACGGTGTCATGAATATAAATGGTATCAAAATAGGGCTCGAAAAAGTATGGATCTTCCAATGCCGGGATATCCCAAGGAGCGGTATAAGTTTGTCCACGTTGTCCCTGACCTGAAACATGAAGTGAAACAACCATTAATATCAATAATCCTGCAATAGTTTTCATAATTCAATTCTTAATTCACGAGTTTCCCCTCTTTTTCCAGCTCCTTCTTGATGGTGTTTTTAAGCAGCTCCAGGTTCAGCTTGTTGGAATTTTTAGGATTGTAAAGCTGTAATGCACACGATTGAACCACATTGAGCATGCTTCCTCCCGAAAGTTTAATAATGGATGCTTCACGCAACAGTTCTTCTGCCTGATCATCCAGCCAATCGCCGGGAATTAACCGCTTCCACAAATCGTAACGCAATTGCTGGTTGGGAACCGGGAAGTACAATATCGATTGAAATCTGCGAAAAAAAGCCTCGTCCAGGTTATCTTTGATGTTCGTTGCCAGGATCACCATTCCGGGAAAGTCCTCTATCCGTTGAAGCAGGTAGGCCACCTCTTGGTTTGCATGCCGGTCATTGGAATCCGAAGTTTCTGTTCGTTTTCCGAATAAGGCATCCGCCTCATCAAAGAACAAGATCCAGTTTTGGTGTTCTGCCCGGTCGAATATTTTTGCCAGGTTCTTTTCCGTTTCACCGATGTATTTGGAAACCACCATCGACAGATCGATTCGGTATACATCCATCCCGTGCTGTTTTCCAAGTAAAGAAGCGGTCAGTGTTTTCCCGGTTCCCGGAGGACCATGAAATAAACAGCGGTAACCGCTTTTCAGGAACTTGTCCAGGTTCCATTGCTCGCGGATAGCATGACCGTGCTCCAGCCATTGTGCTATTTGGTCCAGTTCCTCTTTCAGGTTGTATTGCAGCACCAGGTCATCCCATTCCAAAGGTGTTTCCATCCGTCGGGCGGGGAAGTCGCTGCTGTAATCCGGACGGTAGTTTCCATCGCGGTAGACTTTTGCCAGGAACTCATCCGAAACACACAGCTTCCCGCTCAAATAAGGTTCGCCGATTCCCTGGCCTTCCAACCGGATGACATTCTCCCTATAAAACCAATGTGTCTGATCAAAAAGATTGACCACCACTTTGCGTTTTTCCCCTGAATTGATGGCCAGGAGAAAAGCTGCTGTTTCACCGGTTGGTAAGAATCCGGAATGGGATGTACCTTTCCAGCCTCCGAATTCGGTATACGGACGATCCAGGTTCTTATTCAGGATGAAAAACAAATCTAAGGTTTGAGGACTCACGTGCGGCATCAGGGCCAATAACAAAGCAACTCTCTCTTCCCACAAAAGCTCTTTTCCGGTCCATTTACCAAGTTCATCCTTTTTAGGGAAAGGAATTTCCTCCAATGATTTATACTCACTTTCCTGCCCGAAATAGAGCGCAAAAGCCGTATGGAGCAAAGTCTGGAAGTATTGGATGGAATTTTTCATGGATAAATCAAGATATTAGATTTGCTATTGGGCCATCTGTGTCAGGAAGATCCACTCCTCCAACAGTAGCAGAAACGGATAAGGGAATGGGTTTGATATTGTCTTTGTGTTTTGCAACTGCCTTTTCATCTTCATTCGAACTTTGTTCAATGATTTCATCTGCTTTCTCATCATCCATGTCCGTTGTTTCCACTTCATAGGAAATAGATCCGCCTGCATCCCCGGGAACAGCATTATTAAACACCTTTTCGACACTATTTTCCCATGTTCCGGATTCAAAAGCAGCATCCCATGGCCGAACATTTATTGCTCCGCCGGCTCCTCCGATCCGGTTTGGGATCATGTGTGCACTCATTGCAGTTCCACTGTTTAGACCAAGTGCTTCCAATGAGGAATTTGCCCTTTCTGCGATTTTTGAATTCGCATCTTTCCCTTTGGCAATACCGCCCAATTTGGTTCTGACAGTTCCCCAATCGTTCATGTCTTGTGCAGTGATGTCTTCCGAGCGCGTTACAGTTTCCGAATAAGATTCCAATTGTGCTACAGAATTGGCTGCATTTGAATTTTTATATGCCTGAATAATTACTTCTGCCGAAGCTTGATTTTTTGACCCGGTTTTTTCAGGTTTAGATGAGTCTTTTGAGGTAAGTGTCTTCATAAACTATTTTTCAATTTTGAAACTTGCGGTTGTTAGAAACTCAACATGCTTTTTTAAAGTTAAAAATGCTTCTGGTGGAAGATCTTCAACCCCATCAAAAATGACGACTGAAGTTAATATATCGAACATTTCATCCCTATCTGCTTTAAGATGTTCTGCTACTTTAACGGCAACGTCCCAGATTAAATCAGTGGGATCATTTTCTTCTACGGCATAATCATAGAGACATCTAAAGATCCCTTTCATTCCCAAATCGACCAAAACAGAGGAGGGTTCCTGTGGAGTTGACTTAAAATCAAGTTGAGAAGGTATTTCCGTACTAATACTCTCTGATCCATTGGATGCATTACATACAAAACTTGCTGTGACAGTACCTGCTTTGCTACCTGCCGAAACACTATCCAGTGTATTTGATATTTGGTTTACTTCGACACTATAATCAACGGTATCACCGGAAGATACCCAATTTTTAACTTGTGTTTCGATTCCCATTAAATGAGCTTTATTAGCTGAAGCAGTAATCGGATACATGTTAAAATCTTTCCCAGGACCACCGATATTATGATTTAACAGATGCCCTTTTATATATTTTTTTGTTGTGGGTAATTTTGGATTTGTGGGTAAATAACCCATTAGTCCTTTTTGTTGACCTGAGCCTGGTGGAGAACCTTTCAGGTTATCCACCTTTGAAATAGAGCTTTTTTTAAGTTTTTTCGCATCCATTTTTATTCCTACTTTATCTCCTCCAAGTGTGGCAGTATCCCAGTGAACAGATGTTTCTCCGTAGGCTGCATCTTCTAATTGTGCAGTTTTTGAATTTGAGTGAGTTGTTTTAAGTTCTGTTTGATTTATTGCTTGCAATTGCATTGCCTTCGCACCCATCACATCGGCTTCTTTTTCCAATCCCTGGTCATCATTGATATTGGTTTTTCCTTTTAATTGCCTGGTAGGCTTCACGCGGCCCTGTTTTTGCTGCACGACGTGCCAGGCTTCATGAGGCAGGTGTTTTTCTTGTCCGGGAGCTACATGGATATCTGTTCCCTGGGCATAAGCATGTGCCTGCAAGGATGCAGGTTGCGAAGAGTTATAATGCACTTTCACATCGTCCAGGCTATGACCGGAAAGGTTTTCTACTCCGGATTTCAGGTTGTCGGGTAAGCCCGTTTTATTTTCTTGTCGCTGGGCAGGTTCTTCGTCTTCTTCGGAAGCCAATTGAGCCGTTTCAAACTTTCCCTGAACGGGTTCTTCCTCGTCTGCTGATTGCAACTGAGCCGTTCCTTTTTTATAAGCCTGAAGAATAGATCCTTCATGTGCCTGATTACGCGCTTTCGATTGAATCGTCGAATTTTGCTTTTCTCCGGTGATGTTACTCTTATTTGCTTTCATAATCTGTTTATTTAATTTGTCAATAGTTCAATCCACCTTTAAATTTTTCACTTAGGATTCCTTTCGTCCTTTTGCATTCTTTTTACCTCCATTTCACCTGGATCGCTTTCTGCATCCAACTGAATTTGACGGTTCTGAAATTCCAGGGTACGTGATCCAGTAACATGTCGTATCCTTTGGATTCAACGGTTAATAAATAGGTATCTTCCAATTCTTCCAATCTTCCTTCCCTGCGCAAGAAACCTTCCTGTAATCCTGCAACCGTGGTATTGGTCAACCGCCCCCAGTTCTGGAGAACACCTTCCAGCATGCTGTCAACGATGGTTTTGTCTTCATCCGTCAGGACTGATTTTCTTGGAATAGGGACTCCTGTTTTGAAATTGGTGAGAAGCTTATTCAATTGCAGGGTGTATTCGGGAAATTCTCTATTTCCAAAAACCGCATATTGGGTAAGAAAAATGGCCTTTATTTGTGCATCCCTGTTTTTGAATTTTCCGGTTTCGGTTAGTTCCAGCATGGTGAAAAGCCGTGGTAAAAAGGGGGCGATCAGGATCAATCCGGCATTGTCAATGAATACATTTGAGTTGTTGTTTTCTTCCATAAGTTCTTCTTCTATGAGTTCTTCTTCCGGTTCATCTTTCAGATCCTTTTCGACTTCTTTCCTAAGGGTTGAATTCAATTCCTTGAGCAGGACTTCCTGACTGCTTGATGAGAGGAATTCCTTGATTAATTGAATCCGTTGTGCACGGCTCAGACTCTTTTGAACCAGGTTCCACAATTCGGCCATCAATTCTTTTTGGCTTCGATGCGAAGCATTTTTTGAGAATTGGAAAACGGTCTGAAGCAGCAATTGATTATTGATACGGATCTTCCACTTACGCTGAATGTAATCCACCAGGCGTTGCGTTGCATCCAAAATCGGGGAGAGGAACTTCATCCACTCCACATCCTGTGAAATGGCATTGATCATCGGCATGCTTTGCTCGTTTTCAGTGAAATGGCGTATCAATAATTTCCTGTTCTCAGCTTGCTTCTTTGAATCGAATGATTTGTCAAGGGATTTTTTATCTGCCGCAACGGGTTCATTTGAATCGATTTTCAACTTAATGGAAGCCAGTATTTTAAACAGGTTAAAAGGTAGGGAAAAATTGGAATGTTTGAAATCCAGGTAGAAATAATCCACCAATTGTTTCAAGCTCAGGTTATAATGCGCCCCGGTTCGTTCCAAAACACGCATGACAATGAATTCGTGGTTAAAAACTTGATTTTTCACATCTTCCATCACATCAAACAAGAAAGACCATTTCAACCGTTGAATGGAACCGATGGTACGGCCTTCTATTTTTGCACCGTTTCCGGATTGGTCCAGAACATGCATGAATGCAGAAAGCTCAATGGACCTGGAAGGCAGAATGATTGCAAGTAACCGGTGACGGGCAGATTCCCCCAAACGGTCAAGCAGCAATTCCCGGAAGAGGGAAGAGCTCAATTTCGATTTCAATTCAAGCAATTGGTCTTTGCTCAATTTTGTCTTTTCCTCCAATAACCGGATTTGAAAATGAACTGAATCGAATGTCTTGGTCTCTGCGGATTTTGGTTTCCCCTGGACCAATTCAAGATAAAGTTGTAGCACCAATTCCCTAAGCCCGTTCTGAACTTTCCATGTATCGGTTTCTTTGTATGCAAAGGTGACAATTTGCCAAATTTCAATGTTATAGCGGGCAGATAACCGTTTGAAAACTTGCCAAACCAAATATTCCTTATTGACAGCTGAACTTTTCGAAAGTGCGAGTAAAGGAAGGATAACCTGCCATTTGAAAAGGAGGAAATCACCACTTGATTTTCCCTGAAGTGCCCCGCTTTGGTTTTGTTTATTCAAATGGTGTGCATATTCAATCACAAATGAAGCGTCTGAAGGAACAAGTAAACGAACCAGGTCGAAGATTTCCGTTTCGCGGAGCGGTTTGATGATCTGAAGTACGTTTTTCTCGTTTTCGAGCAAGGTACGCAATTGGTCCAGGTCGTTTTCCTGCAATTTGAAATCTTGCCCGGAGGATTTTAGTTCCCGCAAAATATGTGGCCACTCGTCCGGTTTTTGAATTCGTAAGGCCATATAGGAGCTATGTTCTTCCTGTTTCAGTTCGAGTAAAATAACTTGCAAACCGGAGGGAATTGCACTTCCAAAACCGTGGTCCAGGAAAAAAGTGAGGGTCTTCAGCAATTCTCCATAACTCATATTAATGTGAGCAGCGAGGCTCCCGACGGTTTCGCGGACAAATAATTTCGTGTTGAATGTCGAACTCTGGTTATTCAATATATAGGAATAAACAACTTTCCAAATTACAACTCTCCGCTCTTCCTCCCGAATTGCACTATTTGGAACTTCTGCATATTTGATCCGTAAAAACGCGACATACGATTGAATAAAGGAAAATTCTCCGGGTGCAACCAATTTTACGACATGGAACAAACCCGGGTCTTCAAATTGGTAGATCATGCGATGCTGAAGGCTTGTGAAATGACCATAGGATTTGAGGAATGAACTCAATTCCTTTGCCCTGTTTTTGAGTACGAGCTGAAATAATTCCGTGATATTCTTGAAACGTTTGGCGAGGTTCCAATTCAAGGTACCATGTAAAAGGAACTGCTTTAGGGCATCAAATTGGTAATCCGATTCCTCCAATCGTTTGTCTTCTTTTTTCGTGGGATAAAGAATTTCCTTGATCAGGCATTCTTCCAGTTTTTCTTCGAGAAGCCGCTCGAAATCCGTCTCAAAATTATCTTCCGCAATACTTCCCAGATCAATGTCCAGTTTTGAAATTTCAATTTCGAATCCGTACTGGTCACAACGCATTAGTACCCTGTCTGCGACAGCTGTGATATGCTTTTCTGCGAAAAGGTCGAAATCCCGGTACCAGTTTTGAATGAACGATTCATCGCTGGCAGTCACATGGAGCGCTATGGATGAAATGCTGTTCATTGGATGTGCTGTAGAAATGGTTTGCTAACACGGAAAAATGCCTGGATCGATTCGGAAAAATGAACCAGTTTTTTGCTGTTTCTATCTGCTAAAGCTTCCCGCCATTTGAAATAGATCTGCTCGAAATCATAGATATGATCCGGTTGAACACGGTACAGCCTGATTGTCAGATGTGCCGGAAGCCGCTCCCGTAACAATTGCTCCAGACGTGCGTGCATTTCCTCATTTTCAAAACGGCTGGAAGCCACAATTGATAAAGTGTTGCCTTCTTCCCGGGTTTGTTTGTTCGGATAAGCAACCTGCAATAAGTGGTGTTCAACGAGGTAAAACAGGTGTCTTTCCGGATTTAAAAAACGCATGAATGCCCAAAAGCGGTTGGCGGAACGGATCAGGTGTTCTTTGGTTCGATAGGAACCTAAAATCATCCATTCTTCTTTTCCGGGATAGCGAAATACCAAAATCCAACGACTGTTTTCGCTTAATTGGATCATGCGGTAATTCCTGGGGTTGGCTCCAACTTCCAGGAAACTTTCAAAGATGGCATTTCTTCGGATCAGGCTGATTTCTGCTTGAAGGGAAGCAAAATATTCTTCTTTCCACTCCATTTCCTGTTCGGGAATGTTTTGTGGAGTTTCATTGAAAATCGGGTTGTAGAAAACTCCCGAAATTGGAGCTATGTCCAGATAAACCTGGTATTGCTCAAAGAATACGGAGTCAGGAAGTAAGTCCAGGTCCAGTTTTTTGAGCAGGTCGCGAATAGGAATTTCCGATTCGATTTTACTTCCGTGAAGGAGTGAGAACAATTCCTTGAATACGATATTGCTTTCCGTAGGCTTCAGTTTGTTGAATGAGCGGAAACGGTTCCTGTTTAGTTCCGGCAGTTCCCGTGTCAGTGTAGAACGGTAATTGATCTTGGATTTCGGAGGCTGAAAATCCTGGAAAAATTGACCCGTATCTTCGCCGTACAAGGTGTCCAGGATATCGAGGAATCCGGATTTTTTATTCTGTATTGATGCAGCTGTCTGCAATTGGTTATTCTTGCTGAATTTAGCGCGATCAACCACTTTTGCCACGTCGGGTATGGAAACCAAAGAAACCGTTCCTGCCGGAGGAGGCTCATTGAAGCTGAGCAGTTTCGGAGTGTTTTGAATCTGTTCGGTAACATTTGCAATCAGGAAATCCATCATCAGTAAATATCCTTTCAATTGCAGTACATGCGCTTTGTTGCGTTCCGTGGCTTCGTAGGGAAGTCCTCGTTGACCAAGTCCGTAGACATCCGGGAAATCCAATTGGAACGAATGATAATTATGAATTTTGATTGGCTCTTCGGAATGGTCCGAATGGTCCACTTGTTCAATTTGAGGAGTGTCTTCGGCTCTTTTTTTGCGTTTTCCGGTCAGTTTTGTAAGAATCTGGATATCATCCCACCGCAAGTCTTCACATAGATTCCTGTTTTGATGATACAGGACGAATAATTCCTCCTTGATGTTTTCACTGGTGATGGAAGGGTTTCTGACAGAAACGCAAGCGCGGATATGGTAGAATCCCTTGTCGAATTCAACCGAACAGCTTTCCAGGTTTTCGATATGGTCCAGGAATAATTGTTCATAGTCCTCGGGAGTCACAATGGATTGGGAGAATATGGTTTCAGCAGACAGAATCCCTTTGCTTGCATATTCACTGCTATCCGGACCAATAAAGGAGCGGAAGGGAAGCTCGAGTTTGTACTGGAGCTCGAACAAGGCGTAATTCATATTATCCGAAATGGTAACGCCCGGATCATGGATATTGTAATCTGTCCAGACATCCCCACTGAGTTCTTGCAGGCGCACCAGGGTTTTCTCCTGAAGCTCCTGGTAAAAATTGTCCGTACGTTCTCTTTTCTTAATAAACATGGCCTACAAATTTTCCAGCAATGGATTGTCCCAAAGTGAGGTGATCGATCCCCGGATCAGGATATCGTTTCCAAGCATGAACCGGGTTCTTACTTGTAATTTACATGCGCGCTCGTTTTTAGCTTTTACCCAACGGATGAGTAACTTGTTTCCAAAGACTCCAAAATGAGACCTGATTTTCCGGATACGTGGTTTTGCCCCGAAACAATGAGTGGCGTATGCGACTAACACCGCATGTTTTCCGGTATGTCGTTTTCCCATAACACAAACCACTTCCAAGGCATGGATTCCTTCCAGGAAATCTGTCAGGTCGTGCCATTTTCCATCAGCCGGAATTTTCTTGTCCACTTTTTTTCCGGAACGTTGTTCTGCATTCAGGGTTCCTTTTACCGTGAAATCACAAGCGTCTTTCCCGATTTCAATTTCACCGTTTTGTTTCAAAAGGATTAATTGGCCTTTTCCTGTTTTATTGACGTGACTGATTTTCAGGTCGTTGTTGAGAACATCAAATTCCCAGCGACCGCCCACCTCATCAGTCATGTTCTGAAGGAAAGTCATTACGGTTCCTTCCTGTTCGGAAATAGGGGCCAGTTTGATCCCGGATTGGGCATCTTTTGAAAATCCGTCATCCAGGATATTGACACTTGAATCAATTAAGTTCTTAAAATCATCAGCAGTCGGACGTTGTCCTTTACTAAAGCCTTCGATTAATGTATTTCTGTTTCTAATAGCCATGATCCTGATTTTTTCAAAGGATAAATGTTTTTCCGATTTCCATATCGCCTAAGCCGTAAGGGTAAACCGATTTGTCTTTTTCCTCCACTTGTATGATGTGTGTTTCTGCCGGAACGAATAATTTGTATGGTTGATCGGGAATAAGAATGTCAGTTTCCTCCTCGTGTTTGTATAAATGATAGAACATGCGTTTTCCGGACGGGGTCTTGTCTTGTGATACCCGGATTATTGCAAAATATTCAATTTCAGCAACGAAATCAATTTCCTTGATCGCATTGTAAACCCGTGAAAGATGAATGCCTTCTCCGAATTTCGGAAGCATCTCTTTGGATTGCCAGGGAGCAATGAAATTGTCACAAATTTCCTGGATAGACTCCAAAGAAACAGCTTGATTTGCATCCACCAGTCGAATGACACATTTCACCTGCAATTCCTCATAAACCGGATTAATCACATCTACAAATACATTTTTTGAAGTCCGTGCACTCAAGAAGTCCTCGATACGTGAAAGCAAACCCGAAGGGACCATCGGTTTTGAATTTTCAATGGTCTTGAATTTGTTTTGAGGAATTACCACTACGGTGACAACTCCTTGCTTATCGTTTTTTAAGTTGGTATTTGGCAGACACAATACCTTGCCTATATCCGAAAACTCCTGGAGGGTTATCAATTCAAAATCGCGTGCTGTTACAGCTCGTCCACGATGTGTTACAAATTCGGAAACACGAGCCTGCATACTTTTCAGGTCTTCCATTTCCTGGCCGGCGTAATAGGAAGTGATCTGTTCAATACTGGTAATCCCAGGCAATTTCTTCTCGGGTTCCAAAGCTCCATCGGAGTTTTTAAACGATTGCATTTTTTCGATGGAGGTTTCATCCGTTTCCAGGATGACTAAACCTGCATTGTTGTGAATCGCCTGAATCTCCGGAACAAATTCATGATTCTTCACGAAACCGGTGCGGATCCATAAAATTCCGTCCTTGTCGTATAGATTGGGAGGAATGTGTATCGGGAAATTGTAGACGAGATTCCCACTTACGGTCATTTGTTTTGTATCGTCCTTCAAGATAAATCCTCTCGGAATTTCTTCCCAGTAATACCCGTCTCCCCAATACATGACGATCTTTGGAATATCATCGAGGGTCATCTCATTGCTGATTGCCTTGAAAACGATAAAAGTTGAAAAAACTTCTCCTCCTTTTACATGCTTGAAACCCATCAGGATGCTGGCATCGGTTTCCTGGGAAAAGACAAAAGGAATTCCGGTATTTGTACTCGAATCAAGGGAAGAAACAACTCCGAACGGGTGCAGTTGATCTACAATAACCTGGCTGTTCCGGGTGTTTTTCCGCAAATCGATTATGTCCTCGGCAGTGTAATCCAAGGTGATATTCTCTACGTGAGGAAAGATTGGAGGATGCAAAACAGGAAGGCGTTTTTTCTTCCATTTCTTCATCATCATGCGCTCGGTGAACAAATCCCGGTACTCTTGATTTCCAAATCCCATATCCGGACTTACCAGGGTTAACTTAACGAAACCGGTGCGTGTCTTAATCGTGTATTTGTAAGCATCTTCAGGCAGTTCGAAAGGAACCATCTTCTTGATGATGATTTTGTTGAAATCGCTATCGTCGGAAACAGCTTTGTCCAGTTTAGCGGCATTCGAATCAAGTACTTCCGCATCCCGGAACAGAGGAAAAAGACTTTTTCCTGTCGTCGGAAACCAGCTGTTGTCACTCAGGTAACGGGTGCGGATCTTAAACGAATCATTATCAATGTTGCCGGTATAAGCGGCATAATGTCCCTTCAAACCTTTGGAATGCAGGGGAAGTTGATTCCATTTGACGCAAATATCAATGCTGCTTGTGTTTTTAATCGCCATCTCATAATTCCCGATTGCCATCCAGGTTCCTGCAGAAGTATTGATTCCGAAGGGAGGGAAGGATTTGGTGTTATCGATTTTCCCCAATTCGTTATAAACCTGGACATCGTTGATTCCTTCAACAGCTGTGCGGATAATGATCCGTTGGATGGACAATTTGCGGATCCAGGAGAAGGGATAAAGCCAGGCATCGAAATTGAGGCGAATCTGAATGGCGGGAAACTCCGACTGAAAATGATGGACATCCTGGGTGCATCCCACTGTGGAAGGAAAATCTTCCGGGAGTAAGAACTCCAGGATCAACCTGTTTTTGGTAGCATCCTTTCGGACCTTGAAAATAGATACATTCGTCCAACCGGTAGCCGTACTGATGGTGATGTAAAACAAATTATTGAAAATGTTAGCCCTTAATTTTTGAAGGTTATTTTCAATTTTCAGTAATTCCGTTTCAGTTTTTTCAAGCAGTTTCAGCCATTCCTTATTTTCCGCTTCGAAGTAAATCTTTACAATGCGTTTTCCTTCACGCAGTAGAAGTGAGGGTGCGGAAATTCTGATCCCAATGGCTCGTGTCTCATTCGAATGATACTGGTGATCGAACATCAATGTGCGATCCTCGACCGGTTTATCGTGAATCAGGTTCCGTGTTTTAACGGCAGTTACAAAGTTCAGGTTCGCAGCAGGATAGTGGTATGGATTCCGTTCAAAACAGACAGAATATGCAGAGACTGCAGCAATATCCTGGACAATCACCTCGTCCTCCAACCGATAAGTCAATATATTCTGGTCTCCATTTTTACGATTGAATCCGGTGTTCTTTTCGATCGTGATTGTACCTGGTGTTGCTTTATCAAATGCCAGCCAGACGCGGTCTCCTTGCACAGAAAGCGGACTGACTTTCAGGTATTCTGTCAGGTACCAATTCGCAAAATCATTCCATCGACCGTTGTAGCTCTCCGTTACCTTTTGCAGGTTTTCTACAAAGGCAAGAAGCAAAGCCTGGGAGGGTTCCATTTTCCCGATTGCCTCATGAGCATGTTTCAACCGCATACCTTCAAGCACATCTTCCAATTCATGCAGGAAGTTTTTGAAATAACCGTCCGGAATTTCCCGTTCGTTGTAAAAACGGATCCAACCGGCAATTTGAATCAGCTTTTGGAGCATGACAGCTTTATCGTTGTCCAGCATTTTGAATGTACTGGGAACGCGTAAGCGATCTAAACGATCTTTTCTGCTATGTCCGTCCTTTGGTTCCATCTTGTTTAATTGAAAATGGACAATTGATAATTGAAAAGAAGAGAAAATAAAGCTTTCGATAACAGGCAAGAATTAATGCAGTCTTGATTGATTATCACTTTTATCTTTTCACTTCTCAATTTTACATTCTCCATTCACTTTTACCTTTTCAATTCTCAATTAATTCGTAATTCGGCATTCATAATTAGTTAAAGCTGTGTTCCTTCCAAAAAGTAAAATGGATAAACCATGCTGCTTCTACTATTTGTTTGTCGGATGGTGAATTCAATTTTTATCCATAAAATTCCTTCCATTGCATCCCGGATTTCCACATCCACCGAATCGGTTACAATTCGGGGCTCTCCTTCACGGATGGCTTGCTCGATGATGTCGATAATCATGGTGCGCTCCGAAAGGTCGATTTTCGAGAAAACCCATTTATCAATCGGGCAACCGTAGTTATAACGGAAAACGCGCTCACCGGGAATGGTGGAAAATAAAATCCGCAAACTCTCACAAATATCCTCTTCGTCGGAAACCAAGTGTACCCCGCGCTGATTGAATCGCACGGGAAATCCCCAACCGGTTCCTAAATATGTCTTGTCGTCCATCTTATCCTCCAATAATTACTGTTGGACATCCCAATACAATTGCGCCGCCATGTGCACAGGTATCACCCATTCGGGCAGCAGGTTTTCCACTGATCAGAACAGTGGTCGATCCCATCACGATACTATCGGGTGGACCAACGCATACACACATATCTCCCATCACCGCAGCAGGTAATCCACCGATCAAAACGGTTGGAGCTCCCGGGCCTGTAATTGGTCCGCCGACATGTGGCACCGGAGGTACTCCGGGCGTCACCATCGGACAAGTATGCATATCTGTTAATCGTGCAGCTAAACTCATATTCTTTTAATTGATCATTACAATTGCTCCTTTTACCGCTGTTTGTCCGGCAGCAGATAGCTCTGCGGAGGCATTTCCTTTTGCTGTAAAACTTGCATCGGCGGTCAGTTCGACATTCGTGCCTTTTACAGCTACGTTAACTCCTGCTTTCACATTGGCATTTGTTCCGGCATCTACTTTTACTTCTGTACCGGCTTTGATGGTAATTTCCTTGGCTGCCTGGATAAGGATTCCGCTATCGGAAAGCACGATCTTGTTTCCATTTTGATCTGCCATGGTGACCGACTTGTCTTTATCACTCAGAACCATTTTATTGGCGCCGGGAGTAGTTACTGTTACCACCTTGTTTTCATCATCCATTTCGAACTTGATTCCATTTTTGGTTTGCATCAGCTGAATCGGATTCTTCGCGTCAATTTCGAGTGGGGCCGCATTGGCCGAACTGTACATACTTCCCAAAATGATAGGGTAGGTAGGATCGTTGTTCAGAAATCCGAGCACCACTTCATCACCAATGTTCGGGATGAAAAAAGCCCCAAAACTTTTACTGCTCCAAAAATTACTCAGTCGCGCCCAAACCAGGTTTTTGTCCGTGTTCAGAAGTGGTATCTCCACTTGGATACGGTATTCCTTGGCCGGATCGCCATCAATTTTGCGAACAACTCCAATATGTAAACCTTCGATCCCGGGAAGAAGCCCGGAGGCGGGAGGAGTCACCACATCCGGATTTTGTGTTGCCAATTCGGGATCTACACCCATTCCTGCAGTCGTTAACCATTCACCACCATGAATTTCATGTTCTACAAAACCGATAAAGGCATCACCGTTGAATCGTTTTCCGAGACCGTCCAATGTGATCAGGCAACCCGGTACGGCAAGCGTACTTCCCTGGAATTTGATTTCACCCCGGATCCGCGCCAGGCCTGCTTTCAGTGATTGTGCATCCGCCCAGGTCTGAAGCTGCGATGAATCGCCATAACTTTCTGTTTGGACTTCCCATCGCTCTCCTCCAATGGATTCCGACAAATCGGAAGATGTCTGGTCGCCTTGCTGGTTCAATGTTGGGGTGGCGGATGCTGCCTTAATCACTGCTTGTGTTGCAATATCCCATGCGTAGGCATCCACTCCCACTGTTTGATCCGAAGTCTGCAATTCTCCGCGGAAGGAGACCAAATCCTGGCCATAAGTAACTTTTAGAACGGGTGAGGCTGAGACCGCCGGTTTTATGACATTAACTTTGCTTCCGTCGGAAATGACGATCAAACCGTTGGCATCTGCGCGCGAACAAATGAAATCCCAATCGGAGCAGTAATACTGGACTAGTTCCGGGTGAGTGACCGTTGTTACGTCCACAGTGGCTGTAATATCGGAATAGTTACCGAGAACTTCCTTGATGATAGCGCTGTCTGTTTTCTGTTCGAAATACTGATTTTTTCGGGATAAAGTAGCTGGAAAAACAAAGTCCGTACATTCAATTTCCAATGTTGCTGCTTCGTCTTCGGGTATATCGATATTATGTGTAATGACAACCCCTTCAAAAATCACGCGCTCATTACTTTGATACCCCGCTTCAACGCGAATTTTTTTTCCGGGCGCGAATGAATCATCGTCGCTTTCGGGAATTTCTTTGTTTGGCATATCGCCTGCCTCGAAAATCAAGGTTGCACGACCTATGCGATTGACTTCTTTACGGACCCAAATAGAGACCATTTCGAAACTGTCGCTTATCTTACTTCCTTCACTATAAATGGAAAAAGTAACAAGGCCTTCACTATTTTTTTCTGGAGATACGCTCATTTTCTTGCTAATGGAGGAAATTGGATTTTTGTTCCGGGTTCAATTTTCCGAAACTCACTGAGGTTATTGAATGCAGCGATTTCGTGACAGAATGACGCGTCACCATAGATCTCATCGCAGTAACGTGCAATGCTGTCTCCTGCACGGAAAGTGATCACGCGTGAAAGATCCGGAGAATTCATTTGTGTGGTGTCTTTGTCAAAATACCCTGCAAAAGAGAAGGAAACTTTCACTCTAAGTGGAGTTCCATCCGGAGAGAACAAACTGTAGTCGTAATTGATACTTTCAACCCTTCCCCGAAAGATGAATGTTCCCCAGATCACTTTGGTGTAGCTGGGTTCATGGCTTTCTGAATTGATGCGATAGATGGCTTTTTCAAGCAAGTTGATCCGGTCTTTTATCTTTCCTGATTTATTTGGAATAATCCCCGTATCGTCCATCAAGACCTGGAAGGAAAGGGAATCCAAAGCCTGGGAACGGAATTTTCGCAAGTTTGCAATACCTTGAGCTTCCCCATTTTGAGAATAATTCAAACGTTTTCCCAGTTTCAAAGTATCCGGGTTCACCTGGGTGGTGAATTCCCCGCTCTTTTTCGACTCGGAATAACTTTGAGTTTCGTACCCTAAGATTTTCAACTTGACTAATTCCCCCATTATCGGTCTCCTTTTTTGATTCGTTGTTTACGCAATGTTTCCTGCACCTCTCTCAAAATGTCTTTTTTGAGTTTAGCTACTTTCATGTCCAGATCACCCGTTGAGCTGGCTTTTCGCTCAATGGTAGTCCGGATGCTGATTTCTTTGATAATAATTGACATAAGTTCTAAGAACGTTTCAAGGTCTGGTATGCAAATTCGATCGTTTCAATCAAAATACTGTTGGCCTGCGCATCGAGCTTTCCGACTTGCCATTTCACCGGATAAGCTTTTGAACACGTCCAGGTATAAATGGGAGCCCCATCTTGTCCCAATAAATTCACGATGATATCCCGTGGAATGATCGGAACGGAGAAATCTCCTTCCAAAATTTCTTTGATCCAGGAAACATCGGAACTGCTGATGGGATTCAGCGCTCTTTGGAGACTCAGATTACCATGCTTCACTTGTTTCGGAAGGAGGTACGTAAATTCATTCATACCCCCTTCTTTAACACTTTCTGTTTCTATTTCAGCTGATAATCCGGTGACTTCTTTGAACGCAAACTCTTCATTTCCGATTTTCACCTGGAAATAAAAAGAAACGGGAAGTTCCCATGTTGGATCGGCCATGTTTTTGTATTATTAACTGTTAGCAATACTTAATCCGTCGTGAGCGATCTCCAATGTTTCAACTGCCACTTCATTACCGTCGGATTTCATATCTGTTCCACTGATTTTTGTCGGCCAGGCATTGTTGAGCGTCCAAACCATCGTCGGTTTTCCGGCTTCATCCAATAAACTGATTACAACTGTTTGACGTTCAATTGTATTCATCTTGATTTTATTGAACCAATCCCAGAATCCGTTGTCTTTCACGAAAACACCTTTTTTCAAGGTCACATTTCCTGTTTTCTTAATTCCGGGCATCTTGATCGTTGAAAACTCCTTACTGTTTCCATGTCTGTACTCAATTATCTGAGCTTCAATATCCAATCCGGACACTTCCTGGAACGGAACCTCCTTATCACCTAATTTTACCTGGAAGTAAAACTTCGGTAGAGGCCATACATTATCTTGCTTTTCTCCTGCCATGATTTCTTTTTTTTATTAATTGAAAATGTAAAATGGAGAATTGAAAAGGAGGATTACACTTCTAAGTAGATTATCCTTTATATTATTGAAAGAGCATTCTCTTTTCAATTTTCAATTCTCAATTTTGAATTATTTTAGCTTTTTTGCATTTGTTGTTGGAATGTAATCTCGATGAATTCAGCCGGTCTTGAAATCGCAACCAGAATGGTGATTCGCATGATACCTTCCAAAATGTCTTCCGGGGTCATGGTGTCACCCAATCCGATGTGGACGCTGTAGGCATCTTCCGGAGTTGATCCTGCCAATCCACCTCTTTTCCAGATACCATTCAGGAAATTGTAGATCATACTTCTTACACTTACCCAGGTGTTTGCGGTGTTAGGTTCGAATACGTATGCTTTTGCAGCATTTTTAATGGATTCTTCCAACATGATCATGGTTCTTCGCACATTGATGTATCTCCAATCCAATGAGTTTCCGTCCATAGTACGTGCTCCCCAAACTTTCACACCTTCCCCGACAAAATAGCGAATTGCGTTCACTGCTTTACCGTTCATCGGAACATTCAGGTCTTCCTGGTTCTTGAATGAGATACTTACCGTCGGGCTGATGACATTATTGACTCCAATATTGGCAGGTGCTTTCCAAACTTCTTTCGTAGCATCAACTAAGGTGTAAATTCCAGCCATAGCAGTTGACGGCGGCAACATGTTTACGATCAGTATCATTTCACGCATCAATTCACTGTAAGCGGAAGAGTGACGAGCCAAGACCTTGTGTGTTGTTTCAATATCCAACAACTCCAGGTCCTCCGGTTTTTTACCCACATTTGCAATGAAATCCGTTAGTTTTCCGTCTTTATCAGCTTCTGTAAGGATAGGGACAATTTTAGATGCATCCGTAAAATTCAGGAAGTTGATATCCGTATCAGGAACGATGGAAGTATTCAGCCAAGGGTAATAAACGGTTCCATAATCCAGGAATTCCGTACCGATTTTCTCACGGAAGTCATTTACTTTTGTATCGTCGTCCATGAAACCATCAAAAATATCGAAGATACCTACCCGGTTTTTCATGTCTCCACCACAATGTCTCAATGCAGCTACCTGAACATTTGAACACGAATCCACTGTTTCCAGATAAACCGCTTCCGGAACAAGTACCATCGTTGGTTCTTCTTCTTTCAAAAGTGCCCCGATACCATTTGTCAATTTTTCTTCAGACAGGTCATTGGTGTATTTTTCATCCACAGAAACAACGTAACAGGTAGCTCCGCCATTTGCAAAGAAAAACCGCATCTGGTAGTAGAAGTTGTACTTATCGTCTCGTTGGACAGTATACTTCTTTCCGTTTAACTCAAGGAAGGAGATTCCCAATTTAGGGTCTTCTTCATCGCCATCTTTTGCCTCGGCAACGGTAAACTTTGGAGTAGGGGCTCCACCGAAATACTGTCTGAATTCTGCCAGGGAGTTCACCTTCCAAGGCTTATTCAACAAAGATTTGTTTCCGTCCTTGGCAAACTCCGTATACCCGATAAATGCGGGTACGGCAGTAGCAGCTTCAACAACGGAATTTGGAAACGCGTTCTTCTCAACGACGTATACTCCAGGTGTTTTCATTGTACTCATATTGGATTTATTGTATTGATTTATAAATAGATGTAACTTGTTATAGTGTCCTTCGGACTGAAGGGTGAAAGCGATTGTACCAGTGGGAAATCGGGAAGCCTGCTCAAAAGGTTTTCTCCGCTGTTTCGAAGTTCCCACAAATGAAATTGATAAGCACTTTGCTGTTTCATGGGTACTGTTTCCGAAGAAACAAAACGGAATACCGTTTTCTCCGTTCCCGGAAGGGTCAGTTCTTCCCGTTTATCAAATGCCACTTTCCCGCGTTGTTCACGTATTTCCAAAGGTTCCATGGAATAGGACTGATTCGGGAATACCAGGAATTCGATGTGTTTTAAAGCGCTGTTCAACTGGATTTCAATTGTTTCTGCATCCGATGCACTTATTCGTTTATCCGTAAGAGGAATAGTTAATAATTTCCAGATCCCGGACTTATTATGATCCGCAAGTGACCAGGATTTGCCATCAACAGTAGATTGGTCCGTGTAATAGTAAAAATCCGCTTGTTTTGTTTTGAGCTGAAAACACAAATTAGTCCCGGGATCCAAATTGATCTCATCTTCAGCTACCAGGATCCAAGTACACGAATTCTGTTGTTTCAGAAGAATCCCTGCCTTTTGAAGCAATCTGTTTGTAATTGAATCCGGTTCCAGGGTCAACCCGCATTGTTGCGCATCGAAATACTCATGCTTGATGACAAGTTTAAGCCAGATACGATATGCTCCTTGCTGATTCATTTCAACTGCGTATTACTTTCAGGTTTCGAAATGATATAGGAAAGGTCCATGATTTCTCCTGCATCGACTTCCAGCAAACGGATTTTACAAACTACCGACGGATAATAGTTTTCCCCTGAAATACTCCAGAGGTTGGATAATTCATGTAAAGTCAGATTGACCACTTCCAGCGAAAAAGACAGGTTTTCATTTGCGGACCGGACCATGTTGTTCTTTTGGATAAAAGCAATTACAGCTGAAAACAAACGAAGTGATTCTTCGTATTGCTTTTCCTGGAAAATGACTGAAATCAACAGGCTCAGACTGACTTGCCAGGATGGGGCACTTTGCGCCGAAGTGGAGTCCGAAACTGCTCTTCTTTGAAAACTGATTCCTCCTGCCGTTTCACGTTCCAATCCTACGAGCGTTATTCCAACCCGGTTCGGGAAAGCTTTTGCCGAATCTTTGATGGGGGAAATGAATACAATATCTTCTGTCAACCTGAAGCGGATCTTCAAGTAGTCATTTAATTGCCCGGAAAGCAGTTGTATTGCTTCGAAAATCATAACTCAGTGAAATGGTAACAAATAAATATAGCTTACAAGGATAAGTTCAGATGGCGAAATTTTATTTCGCCATGTATCTTTTCTTGATTTTAAACAAAACATCCCCGAGAATGGCTCGTTGATCCGGTTTCAAATGACTTGAAGCTATATTACAAGCGTTTTCCAACAAGTCGACTTCCGTGAAATTCAATTGCTGATAACCGAATTGATAATCCGAGTTTGTATAGTAATAGGCTTTTCTTTTGGAGCAGTATTCGATAGGAGCGAGGAACCCCAGAAAAGGGTCGTTCTTCATCGAATTCAAATCCAACTGAATAGTTCGACGGGAAACCTCATATCCGAGATTCCGTTTGCAGGTTTCAGTAATGGTGGAGGTTTTTACATAGGGATTTCTCTGGAGTAGCTCATCGATGATCGCATAGCGGGCGATGGCAAATTTGTTTTGAGGCATGTTGTATGAATAGTGTCATTCCAATCCATCCAAAAGGGATGATACACCAAGTTTACACTCGTTACGCAAGATATTGTGAAAAATGGTATAATGGTTCTGACCATTGGAATTAGTGAACAGTGAGCGATAAAGGTAATAATTGTTTGAAACCGACAAGGGATTCAATGAAAAATAAACAAAACGATTAAAAAAGTATCAATTCTTAATTATCAAGAAAGATCCATTTTTCTTGATAATTTTGTCATTCATAATTGATAATTAGGAAAATAGGTTTCCCGTAGTTTCAATCAATTTGGGAGCTTGCAGCGATAAACCGCACTTTTTATTGAGTTCTTTTACCAGGTAATCCGTCAATTGCGGTGTATAGAGTTCATCCGGCTGATGCATGTAAAAATGGATTTCCCGGATGTCTTTTTGCAACCAGGATTTGATCCGTTTCACCCAATCGTCGATGCGCTCATAATCTGTCGGATGAAGGCCGTTTCCAACAAACCGGATAAAGGTAAGCGGAGAAGTCACTTCCATATGGGCACAATCCCTTCTTCCTGAAACATCCGTTATCACAGCTCCTACGGATGATTCGTGCAGAACCTGGAATAATTCTTTTCGGATTTCAGCGTTTCCGAACCAATCCGGGTGACGGACCTCCAGGGTTACCGGGAAGTCTTTCGGCAATTTCTGAAGGTAATTGAAAAGCGCTTCTCTCCGTTGCGGGCCGAATCGCTCACTTAATTGAAGAAATGCCGGGCCTAAATGTTCGCCGAAATTCAGGACAGAATCCAGGAAACGGTCGGTATCCGCACGTGCTTTTGCACTGGAAAGGTCGCTGTAATGACTGATGGATTGTGGGAATTTTGGACAGAATTTGAAATCTGTTCCGGCAGCTTTGTCTGCCCATTTTCGGATGGTTGCCGCAGGATAAATCTGGTAATGGGTCGTATTGAGTTCGATTCCGTTGAAATTCCGGATGTACTGGTCCAGGAATTCGGATTCCTTTGTTTTGACCGGGTAAATAAGACCGACCCATTCTTTCCGACCCCATTTTGCCCCGCCGAGGAATAATTTAGGCTGTTTTGTCGCCGATTTGAGCTGTTTTGTAAAAACGCCGTCTTCCGGTAGGTGAAAATTCACTTTATCCAATAAACTGCGATCAATTTTTCCGAATTCCATGAATTAAAGTTACAAAACAATCGGTTTTTGAACAATTCAAAAGTGAAAATTGCAGGTAGGATAAGGGGAATGCAATGTGACCGAATTGTTAAGTTTTAAAACTGTTCAAAAGTTCTTATTCAGGACCAAAATAAAAAGTCGTAACTTTCCGGTGTAATCAAAAACGGCAGATTGAAATCTACCTGTAATTGGCTGAAAATAAAAATGTTGCGTTATGGCTATACCTGTTAGACTTGTCAAGGATTTGATAGAATTCTCCGACATCATTCCGGATCTGCAAGGAATCGGATTGAAAGTTTTTTCCTACGGTAAAATCAAAAACATTTACTGGTTGGGAAAGGACATCATCAAGAGTGTTGAGATCGTTCAATACAGAAACCTGGAATCTTATTTCAGCGAAGGAACAGGGGATCCGATATCCCGTTTATTCGGTAGGACGAACTTACCCGCTGAAATCGAATTTTTTGTAAACCACGAAGAGGAATACCCGGCTTTGTTTGTGAAGTAGTTTTTACTTCTCCATTTTCAATAAACTTTCAGTGCCTGTTATACTCACTATTTGTATAATTGTCATCGCCTTTTTCCCATCCTCCCTGGTTTCCCATATACTTTTTGTTGGGATCATAGGTTCCGTCTTTCATGTCACGCATCATGCGATCGGCAAGTTTTTGATTATTCCGGGCTGTCAGCCAATTGGCCAGAACCACGATTAAAACTACCAGGGCTAAAAGTCCGCCGGCAGAAATCCAGATTATAGTTTCCTCGCTCATAGCTGTTGATCAATTAATAGACTTTAAAATTAAAAAAATCAGAATTCAAAATACAAAAACCGACCTTCTCAGATTCTTGCCGGATAGCTGGATAAAATGATTGCCAGAAGGATGAAGGCTCATTATTTTAAACCAATTAATTCTTCAAGTTTTAACTTGGCAAGGGTATTGAATTCAGGCAGGTATCCCTCCTTATATTCCTCAAACGCATAATTATTCATATCGATTGTATTCCTTAATAAATATTCGATGCTTACCAATGTATTCGATTAAAGAATCATAATCAAATTTTTCCGTTAACTTCTTTAATTCTTCATTATTTATCACATAAAAGTCTTCACCGATGTTCTCGGTTGCAAAATAACGTTTGGCGGCTTGGAGCAGGGCGAAGTTTAGCAGTGAACCCATGTCGAAACCGCAGACTTAAATTTAGCAATTAATGTTAGAAAGAATTAGGGATGTTAGCTTTGCTCCATTAGGCGCTGTTAGTAGAAGTTTTTCTCTTTCTTTAGAATTATGAATTGAAATATAATTTATTAAGGAATAATAACGGTTTTACGCGTTATTTTTTAATATATTCAACTTATATTCACGGATTGAAATTGAATTATTATGGCAAAAATACTGGTACCTAAGGAAGTGTTTCCTGGATTTAAGATAATCAAAGATCTTACTGATAGCCAGTTGGATAATCTTATAGATTATTTGAATAAAGTGGAAGTTGGAAGATTTTTTGGAGATATTGCGAGTGATTTAAGCGATATTTTAAAAGCTGATGGGGATGCTTTATTCCGGACACTACTTAGTTTTACAGAATTGTTTTCTGCTGAGAATGAGGATGTCTCGATACTTTCAAAGGATTTAGCAGAATCATATAAAGAGCTTTCCAGTATTAATATCAATTCTAAAGAAACGGATAGGTTAAAAGCGAATTTACTTACAATCCTTTCAAACTTTGAAAAAATCAGACTTACAGATAAAGCGAGAGAATATAGAATAGAGAATTCGAATAATTTCAGAGATTTTAAAATTTTGACTGATATTCGTTTTATGGAATCTGAAGGTTCTAATGAAAAGTATGGCATTATTCTACATAAACTCTTCATTGAATACCAAAACGCTAATCCAATAAACGAATTACATTTGCACATAGGGCTACCGGACTTAATAGAATTGAAAACCGCAATTGAAAAAGCAATCGAAAGAGACAAAAATCTTCGGGAGAGTTCTCTAGCGGATTTTAAATTGATTTAAACATAAGATTATGGACACTTATTTAGAAGTTGATAAAAAAGCTCGCTTTAATCAAAACTTTAGAAGAACGTCAGCTGTACAAAAAATTAATGACACGTATAATTACAAAAGTACTGTTTACTCACCAAAACATTCACCTTCATCGGATTGGCAAACTATTGATAAATCGACTTGGATTAAACCACATCGTGATACTGAAACTATTTCAGCTGATTTTTCATTGTTCATTAGTAATGAACTAGAATTAAAAATACCACATGGGGATGTGGAACTTCAAAATATCTTTATTGAAGCTAAGTATATCCTCAAACTAGAAGATAATTGGGATGATGAAGGGGCTTTAAGTTATAACATAGAATCATGGAAATCCGCAGCTAATTTTATAATTCATTTTTACAAATGGTTGCGTATGATTTTTTCAGGAAGTTTGCACTTGCCAAAAATGTATCACGGTCCAAAAGGGACAATTGATGTCGTTTGGTATGATGATAACTTTCGTCTTTTTGTAAATATTGATCACATAAATAATAAGGGGAGTTTTTATTCTGACACACCTAAAAGACAATATACTGAAGGCGAGTTTGTTTTAAATGATTTTAAGTTTCAAATGCTTCCATTGCCTATTAAATCTTAAATATGGAGGTGCTTGAAATCGCAGATGAGCATTCAGTTTTTATGAGAGTTCATAAGCAAAATATTGATTTTACAGAAACTAATGTTAAGAGAATGATTAGGCCTGTTGCTTTTGATGCAAAAGGTGATGGAGGATTGTCTGTAGATTGGTCAGAATATTCGACTCCAAAAGAATCATTGGAGCGTGCTAAAGTACCAGAAAACAATGGAATAATTTCGATGCTAGTTTTTGGCATTAGACAAACACCACTGCCATTAAACCTTTCACATGTGCCGGAAGAATTAAACTATTCTCATTCTGAAATATTTGGCATTCCACCAAGAAAACCTTCAGATATGGGTGTTCGAGTAAAGTTAATGGATTTGTCAAATTGGGAAATTTCTTGTAAAGAATAACCTTTTCTAACTTATTTTAATGTTTTGTCTAAGCGCAAAATTTCTACTAACTTATGTATACGCACAACTCTAACTATTTACAACCAATTAAATCCGGATTTCCCACTAAATTTCAGGAATTGTTGTGAATAGCTTTTGTTACGTTATTGCCTCAATACTACACAATAATTCTTGAAATCAATTCAGTGTTCAAAAATTCAAAAAAAGTAGTTTAAAAGCCAACGAGATTCGAACCACTTTGATTCGATAGAAAACACACTGAAATAATGATTTGCGGGAGATTTGGGTTCATCACCCTTCTTAATCCTCCCTCAAGGGAGGAAACCAAATCGAAACTTCGAACACGAATTTCTTTTTGTTGTAACCTAACCAAATTCGAACACCTGATTTCTCGGAACATCAAATCGATACCACTTAAAGCGATTGTCTTAGCGGACGTTCGTCCAATTACACAACCGGTAAATCTCAAGGTAACCGACGAATCGCAACCGCTCTACAAATTGTTTTTGAGGAGTTGATAAGCTGACGGTGCGACTGCCAATCCCGGAAAGTGCTTGTCATTTGGGATCCTGATCCCTTCTTTCCGCTGATAGGCTCGCGCGGGCAGCTTAGCTGAATGCTGTAATTGGGCAAAAGCGTTTTTGCTACTTTTTTGGCTTTGGAAAAAAGTAGGAAAGCCAATTGTTTTGGAGGAAGCTGAATCCAAGCCTTAAACCCTTTTCTATCATCCCATTTCTAAAAAAACCATAAATTATATACCAATCGGTATATAATTAAAAAAATCGCTTACATTTGTTTTGTATTTGATTCAATATTCATGACAAAAGCAGAACGTACGAGACAATTCATTATAGAGACGACGGCTCCTATCTTCAATAAGAAAGGATATGACGGAACTTCTATTTCGGATATTACGACTGCTACCGGCCTCACGAAAGGAAGTATCTACGGAAATTTCAGGGATAAGGACGAATTGGCGGCTGTTGCTTTTGATCACAATCACAACATTATTAAGAGCGAGATTGTCAAACGCTCGTTGGGTTTGAAAGACCCGGTTGCCCAATTGCTGGTTTATGTCGATTTTTACTCCGAAGTTTTTGAAAAGGTTTACATGTCCGGTGGTTGTCCCTTGCTGAATACGGCTGTGGATGCAGACGATTCCAACCCGGAATTGTTCGGGAGGGTCCAAAAGGCCATGCAGGATTGGCACGATCACATTCGAAGTGTAGTAGCATACGGAATTAAAAAAGAGATCTTTTCCCCTGAAATAGATGCGGCAGTTTTTGCAGATTATTTTGTTTCCCTCATAGAAGGCGGAATGCTCTTGTCCAAAACTTTTAAGAACAAAAAACATTTGAATTCAAACCTGGATCTGATCCGGAAAATGATCATAGAAATAACAACATAAAATTTTTTTACC
Organism: uncultured Fluviicola sp.; assembly: GCA_965650135.1. Classification (GTDB taxonomy): domain Bacteria; phylum Bacteroidota; class Bacteroidia; order Flavobacteriales_D; family Crocinitomicaceae; genus Fluviicola. The sequence goes on along the minus strand of CBFGNC010000003.1, from coordinate 261,236 downwards.
TAAAAATATACCGATTGGTATATTGTAGGTTCGCAATATCGCAAACTTGCGAATTGACAAATCAACTAATAGAATAAAATAAAAAACATGGAAAACAAGGCTTATATCTTAGCAGCTAAACGAACCGGAACAGGTGGTTTCATGGGATCTTTGGCATCATTTTCTGCACCTCAATTGGCTGCAGAAGTAATCAAAAGCGCGCTCACCAGTGCAGGAATCAACGCAAATGACGTTGATGAGGTAATCCTGGGGAATGTACTCTCGGCAAATGTAGGTCAGGCTCCTGCAAGACAAGCTGCCCGTGCTGCAGGAATTCCGGATGAAGTGGACGCAACAACCATCAATAAGATCTGCTCTTCAGGGATAAAATCTGTTTCTTATGCGGTTCAATCCATTCTTTTAGGCGACAGCGATGTGGTTGTGGCCGGTGGAATGGAAAGCATGTCGAATGCACCTTTTTACATTGAAAATCATCGGGAAGGACACAAAACGGGAAATCAGAATATCATTGACGGAATGCTCAAAGATGGTTTGTGGGATCCGTATCACGATTTCCATATGGGAAGTGCTGCCGAACTGGCAAATACGAAGTATGGGATTTCCAGGGAAGAGCAGGATGATTACACCTTGAAGTCTTTCTCAAAGGCAAAAAACGCACACACTTCGGGAAGTTTCAAAGAAGAAATCACTCCGATTACCGTGAAAACGAAAAAAGGAGAATTCGTTTACGCTACAGACGAAGATATCGAGAAACTGAATCCGGAAAAAGTGAGCCAGTTGAAACCTATTTTTGAAGCAGACGGTTCCATTACTGCTGCAAATGCCTCGAATCTAAATGATGGTGCAGCCATCCTGGTTATCGTTTCGGAAAAATTTCTGAAGGAACATAATTTGAAGCCTTTAGCTAGAATTGTGGCTTTTTCAGATGCTGCCCAAGCTCCGGAATGGTTTACCACTTCTCCTTCAATCGCAATTGAGAAAACGCTTCAAAAAGCAGGTGTTGGAGTTGATGAAATTGATTTCTTTGAAATGAACGAAGCGTATTCCAATGTTCCGATTATCAATGCACGTTTAGCCGGCGTCGACCTGGAAAAAGTGAATGTGAAAGGTGGAGCGGTTGCAGTCGGACACCCATTAGGAGCTTCCGGTGCACGAATCTTAGTCACTCTGACACATACGCTTCAGCAACAAAATGCAAAATACGGAATGGCTGCGATCTGTAACGGCGGTGGTGGCGCAACAGCAATGCTTATAGAAAATATAATCTAAGACTTAAGATCAGAGACCAAAGACTCTGGACAGTTCTGTCTTTGGTCTTCTGTCTTCTGTCTATAGTCTTCAGTCTTCAGTCTTTAAACTTCATACAAACAAATAAGAGAAAGCACTGCTTTCGATAAATATCTGCCACAGCAGATCAACAAAAATTTAAATAAAACACATGAAAACAAACGGAAACACAATCTTAATCACAGGAGGTTCAGCAGGAATCGGTTTCGAATTAGCAAAACAATTCTCACAATTGGGAAACAAAGTATTAATCACTGGTCGCAATGCAGACAAATTAAAGCAGGCGGCCGATAAGTTGGAAAATGTGATCCCGATTTCAGGAGACGTAACGGATGCACAAAGTACAGACCAATTGGTGTCTCAGATCAAACAGGAACATCCGGAATTGAACCTGGTTATTAACAATGCAGGTTATGCGGATGTGTATCAATTGGAAGCAAATGCAGATGCATTGTCAAAAGCAAGCCGGGAAATGGAGACCAATTATTTGTCGATTGTCGGGCTGACGGAGAAATTATTGCCAACTCTCTTGGCGAATGAGAATTCAGCGGTTGTGAATGTGACATCCATCGTTGCTTATTACCCCCAAAATATGTTGCCGACGTACACGGCGAGCAAAGCGGCATTGAAAGCATACACCGATGTTTTGCGAAATACCTTTGAAGACCGGTTGAATGTTTTTGAATTGATACCGCCATTGGTAAACACCGACTTTTCAAAAGAGATCGGGGGAGAGAATGGAATTCCACCAAAAGAAGTAGCCGACGAACTGATCCTGGCTTTGGAGAAGAATCAATGGTTGGTTCCGGTCGGAATGTCCAAAGAATTCGTAAATGTATAATAGTTCAAAATTGAACCCTTTTAACTTTTTGAACTCTTTAAACCATCATAAACATGGAAGCAATTAAACAACGTGAACGCTTCTACTCGTGGGGAAATCCGTTGGAAGGAGTAGAGTTGTCCAAAGACCTTTCAGGGCTGGAATATTTGTTGGCAATCAAAAGAGGGGAGGCTCCGGCTTCTCCTTTGGTCAATACCCTTGATTTCTCATTGGGCGAATTGGAAGAAGGGAAAGCGAGTTTTTATTTTGAACCGCAGGAATTTCATTACAATCCCAATGGAAGTGTACACGGCGGAGTCATCACAGCTATCCTGGATTCTGCAATGGGCTGCACCCTTCATTCCTTGTTGCCGAAAGGAATAGTTTATACGACTTTGGAATTGAAGGTCAATTTCCTGAAAATGGTACACGCTAAATCAGGTGTGCTCACGGCGATTGGAAAAATGATTCATTTGGGAAATTCAACAGCTTTGGTGGAGGCTTCATTAACGGATGAATCCGGAAAGAAATACGCCTATGCGGTTTCAACCTGTATGCTTTTGAAGAACGAAAGGATTGAATAGTTCAATAGTTTTAGTCTAACCACTAAAAACTAACCACTTTTTTGAATCCTTTTAAACGAAATAAAAAATAACATGAAACGAGTTGTTGTAACAGGCATGGGAACTGTAAATCCATTAGGTAAGACTGTGGATGAGTTTTGGAAGAATAGCCTGAAGGGTAAAAGTGGTGCCGGTCTGATCACCCGTTTTGATGCGACGCATTTCAAGACGCAATTTGCCTGTGAAATCGATGGATTCGATCCGGAGAAGTATCTGACCCATGCGGAGATTAAAAAAAGTGATTTGTTCACCCAATATGCCTTGTATGCGGCTGCTCAGGCCTTGGAAGATTCCGGGTTGGAAATCACCAAAATGGATCCGTTTGATATGGGTGTTATCTGGGGAACCGGACAAGGTGGAATGGGAACTTTCGAAGAAGAGGTGAAGAATTATGTCCAAACGAATTTTATTCCCAAATTCAATCCTTTTTTTGTTCCGAAACTAATTGCAAATATGGCTTCCGGAATGATTTCCATCAAATTTGGCTTGCAGGGAATCAATTATACGACTGTTTCAGCTTGTGCTACCTCCAATACTGCATTGATGGATGCGTTCAATTACATTCGGTTGGGCAAGGCAAAGGTATTTGTTTCAGGTGGTTCGGAAGCTCCTATTACAGAAGCATCGATCGCCGGATTCAATGCCATGAAAGCAATGTCGACAAACAATGAACACCCGAAGGAGGCAAGTCGTCCGTTTGATAGTGAGAGAGACGGATTTGTAATGGGCGAAGGGGCAGGAGCTTTGATTTTGGAAGAATATGAACATGCGAAAAAGCGTGGGGCAAAAATCTATGCCGAATTGGTCGGAGCTTCTATGACTGCGGATGCATACCACATGACGGCGACTCATCCGGAAGGAATTGGTGCCATAAAAGCAATGGAACTGGCAATGGAAGAAGCACAATTGAATCCGGGTCAGATAGATTATTTGAATGCGCACGCAACCTCTACCTCCGTCGGGGATTTAAGTGAGATCACGGCGATCAAATCTGTTTTTGGGAATAACAGTTCGTTAAGCATCAGTGCTACCAAATCCATGACCGGGCATTTATTGGGGGCCGCCGGAGCAGTAGAAGCAATTCTTTCCATCAAATCCATCAACGAAAAACTGATTCCCCCGACAATTAATCTTCATCAGTTGGATCCCGCTATTCCAGGCACATTCAACATTATCAGGAATCAGGCTGTAGAAAAGAATGTAAAAGCAGCTATGAGTAATACCTTCGGTTTCGGAGGACATAACGGAATTGTGATTTTCAAAGAAATTTAATTAGAAGACTTAAAGACCAGAGACGTAAGACAGAAGACAGAATCATCTGAGTCTATTGTCTTCTGTCTCAAGTCTTTTTAACTTCTCCATTTTCCATTCGACATTCGTATTTCTCAATTCGTGATTTGAAAAAGTCGTATATTTGAAAAACATAATTCTATGCCATGAATGGACTATTGACTTTACAGGAATTTTACGCAAGTATTCTGAATAAGGGAACAATGGATCAGTTCTCTCACTTGTCTAAAATGAGTCACTTCAATGTCTTTAAACGAGGACAGATCCAGTGTGCCCGTATCACGGAGTTGCACCGGACTGATTTTCACAAGATTTCACTGGTAGTAGGCGATGGGATCATTCATTTTGAGGATTCGAAAGTTCCGATTTCGGGTAAGACGCTCGTTTTTTATCACCGGAATGTTCCGCATGTGTGGGAGCCGGTATCCGAAGACCAACAAGGATCTTTCTGTTTGTTCAACAACCATTTTATTGAGACATACTTGTTGGATACGCTTTTCAGGGATACTCCGTTGATGAATATGGCAATGAATCCGGTATATCCTTTAACAGATGAACAAGCGAAAATCTTTGAATTTATTTTTGAGCAGATCCATAACGAAGTGGAGGGTGATTATGTAAAGAAATACGAAGTGATTGTCCATTATTTGCATCTCTTGCTTCACCAGACAAACAAGCTGTGTTTCCAAAATATCCGTGAAGATAAAAAGCCGGCGGCATCGGTTGTATTGACTGCATTATTTATGGAAATGCTCGAAAGACAATTCCCGATTGATTCTTCCGATCAATCCCTGGCGCTAAAAAAACCAAGCGATTTTGCGGAGAAATTAGCCATCCATGTGAACCATCTGAACCGTTCAATTAAAGATGTTACCGGAAAAAGTACTACGGAGATTATTTCTTCGCGCCTTGCCAATGAAGCCAAGGCTTTGCTGCGACATACGGATAGTTCCGTTGCTGAGATTGCTTATACTTTAGGATTCGAACATCCATCCAATTTCAATAATTTCTTCAAGAAGCAAACACAACTCACCCCGAAATCGTTTCGTGGAGTCAGTTAATATGAGATAATTTATTTTCGCTATTCTAACCTTGTGTTTTCCAAATAAGAAAATAAATGATTCCGTTGGAAGTCAGAATTCGTGGATCTGTGACTTACCCCAAGGCTGGAGAGTCTTTTGAATCGATTAGTTAAAAAAAGTAAATTATTTGATTTACATAATTAATTGCATGATTTGAATAAGTTTTTATTCTGAGTTTAGACACACCTTTGCACTGGAATTTGACCGATAGTTAAAAACAGTAACAAGATTCAAACTCGTACTAATCCTCATTGTAGAGTTTCTAAAAAGACAAAAATTTATGATTGTAATCAAAACAAACCACTTACTGGCGGCACTGTCGTTAGTATTTCTGGCTTCTTGCAGTTCGGAAGAAGCACCCGCTCCCGCCGCTGGGATCAGACCTTACCAGGTTTTAACCCTGGAACAACAAAACACCACCATCCAAACAACTTATCCCGCAACGTTAGAAGGAATAGAGAATGTAGATATTCATCCTAAGATTGACGGATTTGTAGAGAAAATCTTCGTGGATGAGGGTCAGTTTGTGAAAAAGGGACAAGTATTATTCACGATCTCCGCACCACAATACGAGCAGTTGGTTCGCACGGCGCGTGCATCTGTGAAAAGTGCAGAAGCTGGAGTTAGCCTGGCGCGTTTACAAGTTCAAAAAACCAAATCCCTGGTGGAGAAGAACATTGTGAACAAATACGAATTGCAGGAAGCAGATCTGACTTTGCAATCGCGACTGGCAGATTTGGCACAGGCCGAAGCAACATTGGTCAATGCGAATGTGAACCTGGGATACACGCGCATTTCAAGTCCGGTTGATGGAGTGATCGGAAGCCTGACCTTTAAACCGGGAAGCCTGGTTTCAAGCAATATGGCAAAACCCTTAACAACCGTTTCCAATATTTCGAAGATCTACGCGTATTTCTCCATGAATGAGAAGCAATTGCTGGAATTCATCCGAAATACAAAAGGAGCAGACCTGAAAGCGAAAATTGCAAACACGCCTGCCGTTTCATTGGTTCTTTCGGACGGTTCAGTTTACCCGGACAAAGGAGTGATCGGTTCTATTAACGGATTGATCGACCAACAAACAGGATCTGCCCGGATCCGTGCAACATTTTCAAACAGTTTGAATTTGTTGAGAAGCGGAGGAAGTGCCCAGGTCCTGATCCCGCAAGAAATTTCCAAAGGGTTTTTGATTCCACAACGCGCCGTAGCCGATATTCAAGGGAAGAAATTCATTTATACTGTTGGGAAAGGAGGAGCTATCAGCATGGTGAATGTAGAGGTGATGGAAGCAACAAGCGGACATTTCTATATTGTAACCAAGGGAGCGAAATTAGGAAACCAGGTCGTTTTGGAAGGAATTCAATTCCTGAAGGACGGAATGAAGATCAAACCTGTAAAGGCAGATACCAAAGCTATTTATGCAGAATTGAATCAATAAGGTTCACGTCGATTTACATCCAATTCTTAAAAACGGATTATGTTTAAAAAATTCATAGAAAAACCCGTATTGTCTACGGTTATCTCGATATTGATCGTGATTCTTGGAATTTTGGGCCTTGTGGCCATTCCAGTTTCCCAATATCCGGATATTGCACCGCCAACCGTCCAGGTGTCTGCTTCCTATCAGGGTGCAAACGCAGACGTGGTGCTGAACAACGTTGTTATTCCACTCGAAGAACAGATCAATGGAGTGGAAGATATGACTTACATGACTTCCACTGCCGGAAATGACGGTACAGCAACAATCACGGTTTACTTTAAATTGGGAACAAATCCCGATCTGGCAGCAGTGAACGTTCAAAACCGGGTTTCGAGAGCAACGAGTTTGCTTCCGACAGAGGTGAACCGCGCCGGAGTAGTCACAACAAAACGCCAGGCAAGTAACTTGCTGATCTTTAACTTGTATAGTGAGGATTCTACTTACGACCAGACTTTCTTGCAGAACTACGCAAACATTAACCTGATTCCCCAGATCAAACGGATCAAAGGTGTCGGGGATGCAACTGCCTTTGGATTGATGGATTATTCCATGCGAATTTGGTTGAGGCCGGATGCGATGGCAAGTTATGGTTTGGTTCCGGATGATGTGAATAAAGCGTTGGCGGAACAAAATATCGAAGCTGCTCCGGGGCAATTCGGTGAACAAGGAGATCAAAGTTACCAGTACACCATCAAGTACAAAGGTCGCTTGAAGGAAGAAACGGAATTCAGCAATATCGTCATTCGCGTAGGAGAAAACGGTGAGATCTTGTATTTAAAAGACATTGCACGCATTGAATTAGGTTCGCAAAGTTATGCCAGTTCGGTAAGGGTAAATGGTAAATTCGGCTTGGGAGTCGCGGTAAACCAGACTGCCGGATCCAATGCGCAGGATGTAATTGAAGGAACCTTGAAAGTATTGGATGAAGCTCAGGCTTCTTTCCCGAAAGGTGTAAAATATTCGACTATCGTAAACGTAAACGATTTCCTGGATGCATCCATTGAGAAAGTGTTCCATACGCTCCTCGAAGCATTTATCCTGGTCTTCCTGGTAGTATTCCTGTTCCTGCAGGATTTCCGTTCCACATTGATTCCTGCAATCAGTGTTCCTGTGGCAATTATCGGTACCTTCTTCTTCCTGAATCTTTTCGGGTTCAGTATCAACCTCCTGACTTTGTTTGCATTGGTGCTGGCTATCGGTATTGTGGTGGATGATGCGATTGTAGTTGTGGAAGCCGTCCATGCGAAACTGGACGAAGGATACAAATCGTCCAAAAAAGCAACGATCGATGCTATGGATGAAATCACGGGAGCAATTGTTTCAATCACATTGGTGATGGCAGCGGTGTTTATACCGGTAAGTTTTATTCAAGGATCGACAGGAGTCTTTTACAAACAATTCGGTTTGACACTGGCAATCTCGATCATTCTTTCGGCGGTGAATGCCTTGACTTTGAGCCCCGCGCTTTGTGCTTTGTTATTGAAACCGCATAAAGATGAACATGGACAGAAACCGACATTCAGAATGCGTTTCAACACGGCGTTCAATACTTCTTTCGGGAAGATGACCAACCGGTACAAACGCGTAGTTTCGCTTTTCAGCAGAAGGAAATGGATGGTAGCTGCAATCCTGTTGATTTTTACCGGATTATTGGTTTGGGGAATGAAAACAACCCCGAAAGGATTTGTTCCGGCGGAAGATATGGGAACGATTTTCTCCGATATTACTTTAGCTCCGGGAACTTCACAGGAACGTACGGCAGAAGTGCTTACTGAAATTGATAATATTGTTCGTGCCGTCCCTGAAACGAAATTCACGCTGCGCGTAGTAGGTCGTTCCATCATTTCCGGTGCAGGGAGTTCTTACGGAATGGTACTTGCCCGGATGAAATTGTGGGATGAGCGTGATCGTGACGTGAAAACGGTGATTGAGGAATTATTTGCGAAAACAGCCCACATCAAAGATGCTAAGATCATTTTCTTTTCTCCGCCAACGATCCAGGGATTCGGGAATACTTCCGGATTTGAATTCCAGTTACAGGATAAATCCGGAGGAGATATCAATAAATTCAATGATGTGGCGCAGAACTTTTTGGGAGCTTTGGGCCAACGGCCTGAAATCCAATACGCCGCAACCTCATTCAACCCGAATTTTCCGCAGTATCAGATTGATATCAATGTGCCGAAAATCAAACAGGCAGGAATGACCGTGAATGATGTGATGAGTGTACTCCAAGGTTATTACGGTGGAGTCTATGCTTCCAATTTCAACAAGTTTGGAAAGCAATACCGCGTCATTTACCAGGCGGAACCGGGTAGCAGAAAGAACATTGAAAGTTTGAATTCGATCTACGTCCGGAATACAACCGGGGAAATGGCACCGATCTCCGAATTCATTACTATGAAACAGGTGTATGGCCCGCAAGTGATTTCCCGTTTCAACTTGTTTACTGCAATTGCTGTAACAGGTGTGCCGAATAAAGGTTTCAGTTCCGGAGACGCCATGAAAGCAATTGAAGAAGTGGCCAAAACGAACCTGCCGGCAGGTTATTCTTATGAGTTCTCCGGGTTAACGAGGGAAGAAAGCGCGGGAGGAAATCAAACTTTGTATATTTTCCTATTGGTTGTTGTCTTTGTTTACTTCCTTTTGTGTGCACAATATGAGAGTTACATTCTGCCACTTGCCGTACTGATTTCACTTCCGATCGGTTTGTCCGGAGTATTTATCTTCGATAAGATCTTTGAAGTGGATAACAACATCTATACACAAATCACCATTGTAATGTTGGTCGGTCTCCTGGCAAAAAATGCCATCCTGATTGTAGAATATGCGCTTGATCGCAGAAAGAATGGAATGAGTATCGTGGATGCCGCGGTGAGTGGTGCAACTGCCCGCCTTCGACCGATCCTGATGACTTCATTTGCATTTATCTTCGGATTGTTGCCTTTGATGCTTTCAACCGGGGTTGGAGCTGCAGGAAATACCTCCATCGGAACAGGAGCGGTCGGCGGAATGTTTGTAGGGACCATTTTCGGAGTCCTGGTGATTCCGATCCTATTCATCGTCTTCCAACGATTACAGGAGCGGGTCAGACCAATCCAGGATGAATCTGCTGAGGCAGAGGAAGAAATCGCACATTAAAATGAATCAATCCATGAAAATGAAACGAACAATAAATACCATCTTATTTGCTTTGATACTCGTTGTTTCCAGTTGTGTGACAACCCGTTATGAGCGACCGGATGAAGTAAAGTCGGCTGAATTGTACCGCGATAATACATCGGCGGATACCACTTCAATGGCTGACCTGGAATGGAAAAAACTTTTTTCAGATCCTATCCTGCAAGACCTGATTGAGAAAGGCCTTGCGCAAAACCTGAACCTGAAGCAAGCGGTTGAGCGGATCAATAGCAGCCAGGCGTATTTGAAGCAGACTAAAATGGCTTTTTTGCCGAGTTTGCAATTGGATGTAAACTCCACGGATGCAAAACAATCAAGTCGTGCCATCAATGCACCTAAAGGATTTATCAAATTGACCACGCATACCAACCGGATCCAATTAGGGACATCCTGGGAAGCAGACATCTGGGGAAAACTGCGAAGTGCAAAAAGAGGGGCAATTGCGGGAATGTTGGAAAGTGACGCATCAAAACGCGCTATCCAGACACAACTGATTGTTGACATTTCAAATACGTATTACAACCTGTTGGCTTTCGACAAGCAATTGAAAATTACACAGGAAACCATTGAAATCCGCAAGAAAGAGGTGGAAACACTGGCGGCCTTACAAGAGTCGGGAAAGGTTACCAGTGCTGAGGTTTTGCAAAGCCAAGCCAATCAATATGCGGCTGAAGTGATGATTCCGGAACTGCAAAATCAGATCTGGCAAGCGGAAAATTTGTTGAATTACCTTTTGGCCCGCGGTCCTGAAAAGATTGCGCGTGGTACTTTGGATGAGCAGGTGATCTATACGGATCTGCGTTTGGGAGTTTCATCCCAATTATTGAAAAACAGGCCGGACGTACAAGCTGCGGAATATTCATTTATTGCAGCTTTTGAAAACACCAATGTAGCAAAAACGTATTTCTACCCCTCGCTGACATTAACGGCGAACGGTGGTTTTGCGAGCTTCAAGATCCAGGATCTGTTCAGTCAGTCTATTTTTTATAATATCATTGGGGGATTGACACAACCCATTTTCAATAGAGGTCAGAATAAAGCGCGTTTGAGAATAGCGAAGGCGGATCAACAAATTGCATTCTATAATTTCCAGGATGTGATTTTACGAAGTGGGATGGAAGTCTCAAACGCGCTTTTTGCCTACCGAAATGCTACGGAAAGAGAGCGGATTCGCAACATGCAAATCGAATCCCTGACAGTGGCGGTTGAAAATACACAGGAATTGATAAGCAACCGTTCGGGAACGAATTATACGGATGTTTTAAGCTCGGAGCAAAACCTGATCGCTGCCCAAATGAACGGGATCAACGACAAATTGGACCAGTTGCAATCGGTTGTTAATTTGTACAGGGCACTTGGTGGAGGCTGGAAGTAATTCTGGAATTTTTCTTCTCCCCCTTTGGAGGGGGATTAAGGGGGAGGAAGAAGAAAATTTGATCGTTTCGGTGTTTTTTTGTTGAGCGTTGATGGATATCAATCCTTTACCTGTGAGCTTATATTAAGTAAGGATGTTTGATAAATTCGGACCCCGTAATTCGTAATTAGGATTATATTTACGACAACTTAAAATCAGGTGAATGAAAAATTTAAAACTAATTGCTGTAATCGGATTGGGATTCATGACGATTCAATCTTGTACGAAACAAAGTGAATTGTGCGAATGTACCGACATGGCTACAGAGATGATGAAAGGTGATCGTGAGAAAAATTTTGACGGTACTTTCCAAAAGAAATTCATTGAAGAGCATAAAGCGGAAGAAGCGAAATGTAAGAAAATTTACGAAGGAAAGAATGACAAGGAAAGTCAAGAGAAATTGCGTAAAGAAATGAAAGAATGCAGCGGTTACGGTGAATTTAAGGAAGAGACGATCAAGTCTATGGAAAACCTGAAAAAACAAATGCCGGAACTTTCTAAAGAAATAGATGCGTCTATCAAGCAATTGAAGGCAGAATAAGAAATTCATTTGAATTTAAAGCCCCGATTCGTAACCAGGATCGGGGCTTTTTGTTTTTTTAAAATTTTACACAATTGAGTAAATTGGTTGTGAGTGTTTGCAATATTGATTTTTTATTGCGCAAAATTGTAACCAAGAATCAAAGAATTAGTATACTTGTCGAGCCAATAGCTATGCACTGAAATGACATTTTCCACTATCTCGAAAATAGATTTTCCAGGCGAAATGATACGCACTATTTATGAAGAAATTAATTACACTACTTTGCTACTCATTACCGTTTTTAGGACTTACGCAAAATAGAAAGTCTATCGAAAAGTTGGATGCTAATTTGTCTTACTTTACCAATTACAATGGATTGATAGATTCTATTGAGAAGAATGAAGATGACACGAAGCCTAAAAGACAACTGCATTACGGTGTTTCAATCAACCAATCAATAACAAAATACGGATTACCTTCTTCGGTTTTATTTACTCTTAGCTTTAAAAAACACCAATTTGATATTGGCCCTAAATTTGGGTTAAGTGAGTTCGCAATAGCATATCGAAGAGTTATTGGTGCAGAGTTTAATTATAAATTTTATGTACTCGGAGACACTAAATGGTATAACCCCTATTTATTCTTTAATATCGGTTATCTCAACTATAACACAAGTTACACAGATATATACAATTCTCATATCAGAGACATAAAAAATAGCGTCGAACTTAATTTGGGAGTCGGAATAAAATTCACAATAGTTAAAGGTCTTTATTTAGGCACGCATGTAGGTCTGGGTACTTTTAGTGCTGTTAGACAGGATATTATTGATGGAGAGGTAACAAATAAAGTAAATGGAAAAAGCGGAGGCTTTCTTGGTTCTGTTTTTATCGGTTATAAATTTTAAAATCATGAAAAAATATATACTAATTATTATTTGCTTGGCAACATTTGCTGTTAGTGCTCAAAATAAATATTTAAACGAAAAGTTGGATAATAATTTGTCCTATTCTACCAATTACAATGGATTGATAGATTCTATAGGGAAGAATGAAGATGACACGAAGCCTAAAAGACAACTCCATTACGGTGTTTCAATCAATCAATCGTTAACCCGCTATGGACTTCCCACAGCCGTTTTATTCACGCTTAATTACAAAAAACATCAGTTTGATATTGGTCCGCAATTCCGATTAGGGCGAACGATCAATAAATCTCAAAAAAATGTGGGTTGTGAGTTCAATTACCGATTCTATCCGAATGGAGATGACACACATTTTAGCTCTTATCTCCTGTTCAATGCGGATTATTTTTTTTCTTATCAGAAATATCTTAGTACATCGTCTTATTATGGAGGAGAAGTGACAAACAGACATCATTATTTGGAGTTCAATTTAGGATACGGAATTAAATATAAACCAATAGCCTGCTTTTATTTGGGTTCTCACGTTGGAGCAGGTATTTATAGAGAATTTTCTTCCGTTCAAAAGGGGACGGAAAATAATAAACGGAAGGAGGGAGATGTGGGTGTAATTATATCTTTTTACATCGGATATAAATTTTGAGGTTCATCAAAAAATAGATAACAACAATTGCTTTTTTGACAGTACTATTTCGTTATACACAGAATCTCATTCCGAAAGAGAGTTTTTTAATAATTCCAGTTCATTAGTTCCCGATAAAAATAAATTTTCCAACTGAGATCCGTATGATCTCTAGCTTTGCCGACCTTTGTTGCAATAGAGGTTACTTATCGGGAAAGGAACTTGCTTTTTTGTGAGATTTTTAGCCGCGGAGATAAATCCCGATTACACGACCCGTAAATTGCAACTTCGAAGTGAAAATTATTACCCGTTCTTCTAATTGTAACTTGGAAGAAAAAGCAATCCGTTTCAGTTACCGATCTTGGAAAGTGCTAATCCTGTAGTGTTTGCAAAACTACTACAGGGTTCCATTTGGGGTCCTGACCCCGTCTTTCCTTAGATCGGTCAGGAACGGATGGCTGCTTGAAGGCTGAAATCGGGATAAAGGCATTTTTGCTTACTTTTTTTGCCTTGGAAAAAAGTAAGAGCAAGATTGAGATGAAGTTGGGATTTTAATCGGACGACAATGATTCCAGTACTCTTCTGATATTTTGATTTAGGGAAATGTATTCCTTGAAAGGATTCTTTTCAAGGGATTCTTTGTATTTTCGTTATTGAAAACCGAAAGCAGGAATCTCTCTCATGAAAAATAAAATCACTGAACTTTTTCAGATAAAATATCCCTTGATCCAGGCAGGAATGATCTGGTGTTCCGGGTGGGAATTAGCCAGCGCTGTTTCAAATGCCGGCGGACTCGGAATCATCGGTTCCGGATCCATGTATCCTGAAATCCTGGACGAACATATCCGCAAATGCAAGGAAGCGACACAGAAACCTTTCGCAGTGAACCTTCCCATGCTTTACCCCAACATTGAAGCACATATCGAAACGATTATCAAACACCAGGTTCCCATTGTGTTTACTTCAGCTGGAAATCCGAAAACTTACACAGCTCGCTTAAAAGAAGCGGGAATTACAGTTGTTCACGTGGTTTCTTCAGCAAAATTCGCTTTGAAGGCACAGGAAGCCGGAGTGGATGCGATCGTCGCGGAAGGATTTGAAGCAGGTGGCCACAACGGCCGGGATGAAACAACCACCATGTGCCTGATTCCATTGGTGAAGGCTGTTGTTTCGATTCCATTGATCGCGGCCGGAGGTATCGGAACGGGTAGGGGAATGCTCGCAGCAATGACTTTAGGAGCAGATGCGGTCCAGATCGGTTCCCGTTTTATTGCATCGCCCGAATCATCCGCACATCAGAACTTTAAAGATGAAGTGCTGAAATTGAATGAAGGCGGGACCATGCTGACTTTGAAAGAATTGACCCCGGTTCGTCTTATTAAGAACCCATTCTTTGAAAAAGTGGAAGAAGCATATGAACGTTGCGCTACGAATGAGGAGTTACATGAGCTTCTGGGAAGAGGAAGAGCAAAAAAAGGCATGTTCGAAGGAGATTTGATTGAAGGTGAATTGGAAGTTGGGCAAATTTCCGGATTGATCAAGGAAATGAAACCCGCCGGAGATATTGTCGCAGAAATAATTACTGAATTTAAGCTTGCTTTGAACGAACGAGGTGACGCAAAATACACATTTGCATGATTGAATTTAATCGATTTAAATTAGAAAACGGATTGACGGTCCTGCACCATTTTGATCCGACTACCCCAATGGCTGTGGTCAATACGCTTTACGATGTGGGCGCCAGGGACGAATCGGAAGATAAGACAGGTTTTGCGCATTTATTCGAGCACCTGATGTTTGGCGGTTCCGTAAATATCCCTGATTTCGATGCTCCATTGCAGCGTGCGGGCGGTGAAAGCAACGCCTTTACTTCAAACGATATCACAAACTATTACGATACACTTCCGGTTCAGAACATTGAAACCGCACTGTGGTTGGAAAGTGACCGGATGCTTTCTTTGGCTTTCACTCCGAAAAGTTTGGAAGTACAACGCAATGTGGTGATCGAGGAGTTCAAGCAACGGTACCTGAATCAGCCTTACGGAGATGTCTGGTTGGAATTGAGACCCTTGGCTTACAAGAAACATCCTTATAAATGGGCAACCATCGGGAAAAATATCCAGCACATTGAAGAGGCGACAATGGACGATGTGAAGTCGTTCTTTAAAGCACATTACCATCCCGCAAATGCAATTTTGTGTATTGCAGGAAATATTTCTCTGGAGGAAACGAAACGATTGGTTGAGAAATGGTACGGAGATATTCCGGCATCACTGAAACCGGAACGGATGCTGCCAAAGGAACCTGTTCAAAAGGAGTTTCGTGAATTGACCATCGAACGGAAAGTTCCCAACGATGCTTTTTACTATTCCTTCAAAATGCCGGAACGGAAGAGTTTCGAATACTATGTGACCGATATCATTTCGGATGCTTTGGGACGTGAAAAATCTTCCCGTCTGTATTCCAAACTAAAAAAAGAACTGAAATTGGTAACCTCGATCAATGCATATATCACCGGTTCTTTGGATGAAGGATTGCTGATCATCGATGGGAAATTGAGCGACGGGGTGACATTCGAAGAACTGGATAAAGCGCTTTGGCCTTTGTTTGATGATCTCAAAAAAGAACTCATGTCCGAAGCGGAAACCTCCAAACTTTTGAACAAGATACGGACAGTGAAAGAATTCCAGGAACAAGGTCTGCTGAATCGGGCAATGAACTTGTGCATGTATGAATTACTGGGAGATGCAAACGGGGTGAACGAGGAAAATAACTTATACCAAAGTATCACTGCCGAACAGATAAGACTAGTTGCAAATCAATTGTTTAAAAAGGAGAATACTTCCCTTTTACGCGTTAAATCCATCAAAGAATGAGTGTGAGAAACCAACAACCAGAAACGAAACAGGTAGATCACATTTCGTTTGTGAAACCTCAGATTTTTGACGTTACGCAACACGTCAAATTGCTTTGGATGAATGAAGTTCCCAATGAAACTGTTCGTTTGGACCTGTTTTTTGATGCGGGAATTACCCGTGGAAACAAAAGTATCCCGGCAATTGTTCACAGCCTCTTGTTATCAGGGACGAATGAATTTTCGTCTGTGGAAATTCACGAAAAAATTGATGCCTTAGGCGGGTTTTTGGATACCGACATTTCCTTCGAAACAGCAGTCGTAAGCATTTATTGCCTGCGCGAACACATTCGTGCAATCTCCAATATCGTTGCAGATGCTATTCAGGGGCTTGCTTTCAGGGAAACGGAAGTGGAAGATGTATTGCGTTCCATGAGACAGCAGTTTGCGGTCAATCAGCAGAAGGTGAAATACGTTGCGCAACAGCAATTCCGAAAACACTTATTCGCATCAAATGCCGATTATTCGACTATCTCGGATGAATCCGATTACGATGAACCGAGTTTGATGGCATACAAGAAATATTGGAAACAACATTATTTGGAAGGCTTGACGCGCATTACACTCGTTGGTGATTTGGAAGTGGATGAAGTGGACGCTTTGATTGACCTGTTTGGTAAATGGGCCGTTGACGGAAAGGTTCAACACGCCGGAGACTTCAAGTTTCAAGCAGAGCGCGTTGATTTTCCGAAAAATGATGCGGTGCAGTGTGCAATCCGAATGGGACGCTTCCTATTCCCGAAATCACATCCGGATTACATTGATTTCCAAGTTCTGAATACCATCCTGGGGGATTATTTCGGTTCCAGGCTAATGTCCAATATCCGCGAGGATAAGGGATATACTTACGGAATCGGTTCAGGAATGATGGACATGAACCGGACAGGCTATTTTGTCATTGTTACCGAAGTTGGAAAAGAAGTGTTGGATTTGACATTGAATGAGATCAAATTCGAAATGAAACGTTTGCAAACCGAATTGGTATCGGAGGATGAATTGGGCTTGGTCAAAAATTACATGTTGGGCCAATTGTTAAAAAGCGCGGACGGACCATACGCCATGTTGGATATGTATAACAGTGTGGACATGTACGATCTTACTTTAGCATTTTATGATGAAGCAATTCAGAAAGTAAAGCACATTACTCCGGCTCGGATTCAGGAATTGGCAAATCAATACTTGAATTTCGAAGACTTTTTAATCATTACGGCGGGTTAAAACACAACGCATTCTATTTTTTTACGTTTTTAAAATAAGTATTCAAGTAGTTGGGATGATTTTCTCATGACAATGATGCTCAGATCTTTGCGCCCTTCGTCTCTTTGCGGTTAAAAAGTATTTGTTTTCACCGCTGCAAAAAGCAAAGTACGCAGAGTAATTTAAACTAAAACAACGTTTTTTACGTTATTAATAATATGATTCGAGTTGCTCTCCTGTTGATCTTAAGTGTTTTCGCATTGAAAGCACATGCTACTCACGTAATGGGTGGTGAGATAACATGGAAATGTACAGGAAACGGCTATGTGTTCCAATTGGTTTTTTACCGCGATTGCAATGGTGTAGATGTAAATCCGGTTTCTGAAAATTTGGATGTCTGGAATCATCCTTCCGTGTCCACAATTCCTGTTTTGTTTGTCAGCAGAACAGACATTTCACCCAGTTGTACGCAAGTTCCGGGTTCCCCAAATCCACTTTCATGTGGGTCGGGAGCGAATGGAGGAAATGGAGTGGGAGCAATTGAAAAGATCATTTACCAATCCAGTCCTGTTGTTTTATCCGGAGTTCCGCCTTCGCAAGGTTGGATTATTACTTACAAGAACTTTTCACGAAACGGAAATATTACCAATTTGACGAATCCGACCAATTACGGGGTGACAATCCGGGCGACGATGTATGCGATTCCCGGAGCAGTGGCCGGGGTTTGTACGGATAATTCGCCCCGATTTTTGCAAGATCCCTATTTGGTCGTTTGTGCCGGTGAAAACTATGAGTACAATATGCATCCGGTAGATGAAGACCTGGATTCTGTCGTTACGATTTTGGCAGCCCCGATGGATCGTATCCAAGGAACCACTTATAATCCTCCGGTAGATCCTGATTTTGTTCCCTACGAACCTGGTTTTAGTGCTACCAATCCAACTCCGGATGCGACATTCAATGCCGGAAATGTTCCGCTGGTCTTAGATTCACAAAACGGGCACTTGAGTTTTCGTTCATTCACCATTGGTGGATTTGTAGTCAAAGTCATTGCACAATCTTACCGGAATGGGGTCCTGATAGCCGAAGTTGAACGGGAAATGCAACTAATCGTCACGAATTGTGCAGCACCCAATAATGCTCCCGTAATCAACGGGCCTTTTGCAGGTCTTTTTGAAACGACAGTGAATGCTGGAACATTGGTCAACTTTACACTTACGGCAACGGATGTGGAATTTTTGCAGGATGGAACTCCTCAGAGCAATTACCTCAATGCGAGCGGTTCCCAATTCGGGACAAATTTCACGAGTACTTCCGGTTGTGATGTGGCGCCTTGTGCAACCTTGAATCAGACACCGATCATCACCGGAGTTCAAGGAGTATCGACTAATTTTTCTTGGCAAACGGATTGTGCACATTTGGTTGATGTTCATGGGAATATCGATGATGAAAAGACGTACACATTCGTGTTCAGAGTGCAGGATAATTTCTGCCAGATCCCGAAAACAACCTTCAAGACAATCACCATTCATGTAAAGAATCCGGGAATTATCCCCGCTACGACAATCAACTGCATTTCATCTCAACCGAACGGCAACCTGGATATTACCTGGGATCCGGTCCTGGATCCGAACAATACCTTTGTGGATTTCGAGTTGTATTCCATCCAAAACGGACTAATCGGAAATTATCCGATCGGGACAACTACTGTTACTGTTCCAAATCCGGGTCTTGAAAACGATTACTACGTTCAGGTGAAATCCGGATGTAATGTTACTTTATCAAGCGATACGGTTAAAAATGTCCACTTGGATTTATTGAACCCCGCAAACGGAACAGCAGTGCTGGATTGGAATCTTCCTGCTCCGAGCCCACTTCCGGGAATGGATAATTTTTGCACGATTTACAGGGAATATCCAACCGGAACATGGACTTCGATAGCGGTACTTCCATACAATACGATCCATTTCATAGATACAATCGACATCTGTTCTGCATTCCTGAATTACCAGGTCGTATATTCCACTCCGACGTGCCAGTGGTCTTCAAATATAATAGGAGATAACCTGCAAGATGATATCACACCGAAAATCCCGGTCATCTCAAGTGTTTCAATTGATACACTTACCGGTAATGTGGTGATTACCTGGGATCAGAATTATGCACCGGATACTTACGGATACATTATTTATCATAAGGACGCAAATGGATTCATTGTTGAAATCGATACTGTTTGGGGAATTGCAAATACAACCTATACTCACCCTATTCCGGTTACCGGACCTGAAACTTATTCGATTGCAGCTTTTGACTCGTGTTTTACACCGGCAATTCCACCAACTTATCAAACTTCTGCGAAAGCCGAATTACATACCAGTATGTTCTTAACGTATACAACGAACAGTTGTACTTCACAAGCAGAATTGACCTGGACACCTTATGTTGGTTGGGGAGCAGGCTTAACCGGTTATACCATCTTTGTGAAACAAGGAACAGGTCCATGGGTTGCGGTAGCAACAACGACGGATGAATTTTACAACCTGGATTGTATCCCGCTGCAAAATTATACAGTCACCATCCAGGCAAATAATTCCAACGGATTCTCGGCATTTTCAAACCTTCAATCGTTTTTGATTACAGCACCTTTGCCACCTGCAATCAATTACCTGCGTGTTGCAACGGTAGATCAAAATACGATTGTTTTGCGTCATGAAATTTCGACCGGAACCAATGTACAGGCAGTGCGTTTTGAAAAGTTCAATTTGGCAACCGGTCAATTTGATTTGCTTGGAGAAGTTCCCGCTACGACTAACACGCTTTCAATCACGGACACAGATGTCGACGTGAACAACTTCAGTTATACGTACCGTGCTGTTGTAGTTGACAGTTGTGGAAATTCGGGAGTGATTTCAAATAAAGCCAGAACGGTCTTATTGCGGGTAACGGCGGATCAGACAAAATTGTCGACTTACCTGAATTGGTCTCCATACGGCGATTACGACGGAGGTGTTCTGCAATACCAGATTTATCGTGGGATTGATGGAGCTTTCCCTGCAACACCTACTGCAATTGTACCTCCAAGTCAACGTTATTTTGAGGATCTGGTGGATGAGTTGGGCTTTGAGCATAGCGGTAAAGTCTGTTATTATGTGATTGCGGAAGAAGCCATCGATCAGTATGGAATCCAGGAATTGAGTTTTTCAAACAATGTGTGTGCGGTCATTGAGCCATTGGTCTATGTACCGAATGCCTTTACTCCGGGTGGATTGAATCCGATTTTCATCCCGGTGGTTTCATTCCATGACATTTCCAAATACGAGTTTTCCATTGTGGACCGTTGGGGGCAAGTGGTATTCCAAACGAATGACCCGACAGTAGGTTGGGATGGAATTCACCGGCAAAGCGGAAAACTGGTCGAACCGAATCTCTATGTCTACGTTCTGAAAGTAGTGGATGGAAACAATCAGGAGTACTTTTTCCGGGGAAATGTGAGCGTAATTCACTAAGCAATTATGCATGATGAATTGGTTAATTATCAAGCGAGAAATTCGTGATAATTACTAATGGATAATTCATTTTATTTCCCTGAAAATGCTTACCTTAAAGGGCTAATTGGAACTATGAGAACTTCAGGACAAAAATTGCTTACTCCTCAGCTGACCAATGAATCATCATTAAAAACATTGGTTGAAAACCGAACCGTTCACACCTTGGATTATTGTGAATTGAATTTGTTTGAAACCTACCAGGAGTCGCATTCGGTTCCGTTGAAATTTAATGATTTGGTGGTCACAAGTATGTTGCGTGGAAAGAAGGTCATGCATTTATTTGATGATCCGGAATTTGACTATTTCCCGGGAGAAACAGTAATTGTTCCTTCACAGGTAGAAATGAAAATTGATTTTCCCGAAGCTAGTTTTGATAATCCGACCCAATGTTTGGCTTTGGCAATCGACCACCAAAAAATTGAAGACACCTTGCATTTCCTCAATGAACGTTATCCCAAAGGACAATCAACCCATTTTTGGAAATTGAATCACTCGGACTATTTCTTTTACAATAACGAGGAGATGGCTGCAACCATCAATAAACTCATCAAGGTTTGCATGAGTTCCAACCAGGCAAAAGATGTGCTTGCGGATATTGCACTACAAGAACTATTGATTCATATGATTCAGCTGCAAACCAGGAATGCTATCCAGGAAAACAGTTTTCAAGACCATTCATCTTTGTTAAAGCACATTGTCCAGTTTATCCGGGAACACATCAACGATAAACTAACGGTATCTGATTTAACGAATGAAGCATGTATGAGTAAGACCTCTTTTTACCGTTATTTCAAAAGAGAATTAGGAATGAGTCCGAATGAGTTTGTTTTAAAAGAACGCATTAAGTTCGCAAAATCGTTATTGAAAAATCGCGATATCCAGGTGAATCAGGTTTGTTTTGAATCGGGTTTTGACGATTGTAACTACTTCATCCGCGCATTCAAGAAAATAGAAGGGATTACTCCAAAGCAATTCCAACAATGTCAGGGAATTAATCGGTTTTAAATTTCAGGGGAGTTAGATCTGCAGATTCTTCTTCTGTGAACAATCGGCTTTTGATGATAAACCGGATTCCCATCGGAATCTCAATTGAAAAACTGGAACCTCTTCCTGCGGTAACAGCTAATGTCAGATGTGTGAATTTCCAATATTCAAACTGATCTTTACTCATCCAGAATTCACAACCTTCAATTTCTCCCAAACAAACATCACTTCCTCCGACTTTAAATTCACCCTTTTCAAAACACATGGGCTGGGAACCGTCGCAGCAACCGCCACTTTGATGAAACATCAATTCCCCGAAGCGCTTTTTCAGCTGATTAATGACTCCTATAGCTTCCGTTGTGATATCAATCCGTGCATGCATAGTTTCTGAGTATTAAAAAGTGTATTCTCAAAAAAAGCCCGCGAAACAAATTGCTTCGCAGGCTTGATTGAATAGAGAGACCGCAGTCTCTCACCCCCGAACATCTTTAAATTTCAATTATTTAAGGTTTCAATGTGATTTCGTTATTGAACTCTTCAATTAAAAGAATCCGAGTTTATTCTTGTCATAAGAAATTAACATGTTTTTGGTTTGTCTGTAATGAGCCAACATCATTTTATGTGTTTCACGACCAAATCCTGATTTTTTATATCCTCCAAACGGAGCATGAGCCGGATAGGCGTGATAACTGTTCACCCAAACACGTCCGGCTTGAATGGCTCTCGGAACCTGGTACAATTCATGTGCATCACGCGTCCACACTCCGGCTCCCAAACCATATAAAGTATCATTTGCTATTTCCAAAGCTTCTTCTGTCGTTTTGAATGTCGTAACACAAACAACCGGTCCGAAAATTTCTTCCTGGAAGACGCGCATTTTGTTGTGTCCTTTCAAGATAGTCGGTTGAATGTAATATCCGCCACCGAGTTCTCCGGGAAGTTGATTTGCACCACCACCTGCCAAAACTTCAGCACCTTCTTCAATCCCAATTTTCAAATAGGATTGGATCTTTTCGTATTGATCATTCGAAGCTTGTGCCCCCATCATCACATTTCCATCCAATGGATTTCCGGTAACGATGGCGTTTGTACGTTCGATGACACGTTTCATGAATTTGTCGTAAATGGATTCATGCACCAGAATTCGGGAAGGACAAGTACAAACTTCCCCTTGATTCAGTGCAAACAATACGGCTCCTTCAACCGCTTTATCAAAAAATGCATCATCGTGATCCGCAACGGAAGGGAAGAAGATATTAGGGGATTTGCCTCCCAATTCCATCGTAACGGGAATCAGGTTTTCAGAGGCATATTGCATGATTAATCTTCCGGTTGTAGTTTCTCCTGTAAAAGCTACTTTCTGCACACGTGGCGATGTCGCTAATGGTTTTCCGGCTTCCGGGCCAAAACCGGTCACCACATTTAAAACTCCTGCCGGCAAAATATGTTGGATCAATTCCATCAGGACCATAATGGAAGTTGGGGTTTGTTCTGCAGGTTTTACGATCACGCAATTTCCGGCAGCCAGGGCAGGAGCAATTTTCCAGGTGGCCATCAATAAGGGGAAATTCCATGGGATGATCTGACCGACTACTCCCAACGGTTCATGTAAATTGATGCTTACGGTATGCTCATCATGCTCCGAGATCGTTCCCTCTTCCGAGCGGATGACTCCGGCAAAATAGCGGAAATGATCCACACATAAAGGTAAATCTGCTGCGCGGGTTTCGCGAATTGCCTTTCCATTGTCTATGGTTTCAACGGTTGCAAGCAATTCCAGGTTTGCTTCCATGATATCTGCAATTTTCAATAACAGGTTGGAGCGATTCGTAACGGATGTTTTTGACCAGGATGGAAATGCAGCATGTGCGGCGTCTAAAGCGAGTTCGATGTCTTCCTTTGTTGATCTTGCTGCTTTGGTGAAGGCTTTCCCGTCGATCGGTGAAATGTTATCAAAATATGCTCCTGAAACGGGAGCCACAAATTTCCCTCCAATGAAATTGTCATAGTGAGATTTGAAATTCGGTCTTTGTGCTGTTGAGCTCATAGTTTATCGATTTAATAGAATTACAAATGAACTCGAAACGTGAAAAGTTTGATAGCACTAATCGTTCAAATGATAGCACAATTGGTTCTTTTATTCATTGAAAACTAAAAAGTTAAAATTGAGGAGGAGGGATTTGTTCTTCTTTTGGATAGTCTGCTTTTCAATTCTCAATTTGACATTTTCAATTTTTCTAATTCGCAATTGGCAATTATAAGTTGTATTTTTAGCCCATGTTGACTCAATTTTTGCGAAAACTCAACGGCGGAATTTTCTTTCTCAGAAATAGTTTAACTCCCCGGCAATTCTTACTCATTTCAAGTGTAATCGTTGGATTGTCCTCTGCTTTGGCGGTGGTGGTGCTCAAATCGTTTGCCCACATAGTCTTGATCTTTGCAAAAGAACTCAATCAGCAATTGCATTTCAAGTACGTCGATTTAATTTTGCCGGTTTTCGGAATTGTCCTTACCATCTTTATTACCAGGCGTTTGTTGAACGGGAAGTTGGAGAAGGGAACCTGGCGCATCATTTATGCAATCAACAAGAAATCGAGCATCATGCCACGCAAGCAGATGTATGCACAAGTCATCACCTCATCCGTTACGGTTGGTTTTGGTGGTTCGGCCGGATTAGAGTCCCCGGTAACCATAACCGGCGCAGCATTCGGATCCAATTACGCCCGCGTTTATAAACTTTCCACCAAGGAACGAACCTTATTATTGGCTTGTGGTGTAGCAGCTGGAATTGCAGCAGCATTTAACGCGCCTATTGCGGGAGTGTTGTTTACGATGGAAGTATTGTTGGCGGATGTCGGGATCACGGCCTTTATTCCCTTGATGTTGGCCTCTGCTTCAGGAGCTTTGCTTTCGGCGGCTATTCTGAATGAAAGCATTTTATTGTCGTTCAAGAATATGGCTGATTTCGAATTGCGGAATGTGCCTTTTTATATTGTATTGGGACTTCTAACCGGTTTTATATCTGTTTATCACAACAGGGTATTCAATAAGATAGAAACCTGGATGGAACATTGGAAACTGAAAGCCTACCAAAAAGGAATCGTAGGCGCTTTGCTGCTGTCAACACTCATTTTCATCTTTCCTTCCTTATTCGGTGAAGGGTATGACAGCATCCGCTCGCTTTCAACCGAAAAGGTATTCGGTCTTTTGGATGGAACCTTGTTCGAATCGTTCAAGCAATCGTGGTTTCCACTGCTGTTTATCGGGGTGGTGATTTTCATGAAAGCCATTGCGACCGGGCTTACATTGGGTTCGGGTGGAAACGGGGGGAATTTTGCACCTTCTTTATTCGTTGGGAGTTATACCGGTTTTGCATTCGCCTATGGATGGAATCTCGCAGGAATCGGCTTTGGGCTTCCGGTTGCCAATTTCACCATGGTCGGAATGGCAGGATTACTCAGCGGATTGTTTCATGCGCCTTTAACTGCTATATTCCTGATTGCTGAAATCACTGGAGGCTATGATCTGATGATTCCCCTGATGATTGTTTCTTCTATCAGTTTTGCTATTTCGAAACGTTATCTGAATGATTCGATGGATATCGTGAAGCTGGCAGACGAAGGTCATGTCGTTCGGGCAGATAAGGACCGTCATGTTTTATCTTCGATTGAAAGCGTCGATATTATGGAAGAGATACTGGTGGTTCTGAAACCCACTGATACTGTTTCGACCTTGTTCCTGACCATCCAACATGCGCATCAGGCACTGATACCGATTGTCTCCGATAGTGGAATTTTATTGGGAATGATCTATCTCGACGACTTACCGACCATTTTACCGGTTTATTCTTCCGAACCGAATACTCCTTTGGAATTGGTGATGGAACCGATCCGTTATTCCTTGAATCCGCGGAATACCATGGAACAGGTGATGGATATGTTTGAGACTTCCAAATTGAATTATTTGCCTGTCATCGACAACGACCAGGTTTTGGGATATTATTCCAAACACCGATTGCTGGAAGCTTACCGGAAACGGGTGATGGATAGTATTGTGGAGTAATCCCGGTTCTTTTCAGGTCAAAGAAATTTGTTCCATTCAAGCAAATTTAGTGCTACATTTAATTCGCTAAAAACAGCTGAAACATGGAAGAATCCTCAATGATTATTGTCCCAGGTGTAAGGATTACGAATTGTTTGGAAGGTCTCGAATTACAAAGAGTCCTTCCACCGGTGTACAAAAGTTATAAATTTTCTATGAAAGGAATCATTCTAAAAATGGTCTTAGCAGGACTGATCGCCATCGGTCTTCAGTCAATGATCATTCTGATCCAGTATTTCTATCAATCAACTCATCCCGGAGTCGAATTTTTCATACGGCTCGGATTCCCCTATAAATTGTATTATTTCTCACCGGATCTAACCTTTCACGGTGTGATCATGAATCATTTGATTTACGATGGGTTCGTCAGTTTTCTATTTTCATTTTTGGTTGTTTTAATCATCAGTAAAATGAGGAGAAAGCGGAAGAATAAATCCGAACCTATAAATTTGATGGATGAGATAAATAGCTAAACTGAATCATTAATTAAATTCAGGTTAAACGTACAAGATGAATAGACATCCATATCACTTAAGAAGATGGTTTCGGGAAAGACTTCCATGGTTTTTAATCGATGCAGGTTTTGCTGCAAAAGGAAAAGATTGTGAAGAAGTTTTAGCAGAGCATAAGTGGTACAATATGGATAATGAAAGGAGTGGATGTTATTATTGTAAAATAATTAAAGAAGGAAACCTTTGGAAAAAGAATCACTCAATTTGAAAAACGGCGATCAATGTTTGGTCACAGCCGGAACTCACAAAGGAAAAGCCGGAACGGTCCAGGATCTGAAATGGAGTAAGACCGGACATATTACCATTACCGTTCTGCAAGAGAATGGTGTGCGTTTTAAAACTTTGGGAAGGAATGTGCAGGTTCATCCCACGGACGGGCATAGATGAATACGGAAGCAGAATTTGTAAGGTAATCACAATAACTTTCTGTTTTTACCACAAATGCGCAAATAAAAAGAGTCGCCTACCGGTCGACTCAAAATACCATCTGAGCTTTTATCGATTAAGAACGCAAAAGGCTGACCGGTAGGCAGCCTAAAAAATTCGTGCATTTGTGGTAAATGATACACCAACGAATCACATTTGGAAAAACGATTCAAGTATTGGATTGACAGGATATTTCCACACTGGATTTACAAACGTAATGTCAAGATTCAAAATCTGTAAACATTCAGGGATCAATGTGTTATGAAATCGCCTCGGTTGACTCAAACGGATCTGTTCTGCATAATCAACTTTATACTTCAGTGCTCTTCAGTGTTCCTCTGTGGAAACAATCACGGCAACAACTTCAGGTAATTAAGCGGTTTATTCGTCAAATTGAATTTCACAGTGAACCGGATCCGCTCTGCATAATTCTGTGTCAGATAGGCACTGGTAATATTTTCCGATTGAAGAACAGGAAAGTAAATCCCGAAAACAGTTCCCAATCGCATCGCCAATCCTACATCATACGCCTGAGTTGGTTTTGATTTGTAGGCCTGGTCGAATACCCCGAAATCGGCATAGATTCCAAATATCTTCGGACCGATTGGTGTTTCCATATAAAAGTTGGCGGTGGTCATCCAAGTGGTCGTTGTACCAAAATACCCGGATTTCCCATTCCCGACTGTCGAACGGAATCCACCCATGTTGTCCAGGCGCTGTTGCGACCAGATTCCACTTTGAGCGGAGCGGCCGAAGAAATAATCTTCCGTGAAGAGATCCTGGCCACCGCTTGCGCCGCTTAAAGCATAGGCATAGTTTGCCACATTCCCGGAATGGTACATGTTGAAATTCCAGTAATTTCCGGCAAACAAACGCAATTCCACCCAGCGTGAACGCTTGTTTTTGATGTAGCGGTATTTGTAGGTCGCTGCGATGGATGAACGCGATAGGTTGTCGCTGTTCACGGGATTTGCCGCATAGTCTGAGCGGACTTGCAGATCCACGATGTGGTCCGCTTTCGTATAATTGAAATCGTATTGCAGGTAACCGCCAACCAGTTCGCGTTGTTTCGGCCTGAAGACGTCCAAGCGGTACATAGACTGCACACGGATGTTCTGACTGATCGGTCCGCCGATGCGGTTTCCGATTTTTGCCGTCCAATAAGGTAAAATTGACACATAGTAACCATCGTTTCTTCCCAAGGTGTCGTTCTTGAAGGAACGGAGCGAAACCCCGAAACGGGAAAGCTTGAGATTCTTTTTCGGTAAGCAGGTGATACTCGCCTCTGCAATTCCTGAAATTCGTTTTCCACCGAAAGAATACATCGGAGCCAAAAGAAACTGAAAGCGGTTATTCGGAATGCTGAAGTTGTGCAGGGCCAATCCCAGCATGAATTTGTCGTATTGGTTTCCTCCAAGGATCGGGCTCCAGAACAAGTTACTTCGGGTTGGTTCGTTCTTTCCGATTGCAAATTGCAAACGCGGCGGTTCTATTTTCCCGAACAATCCTTTTTGATGCCAGTAGTTATTTGTTTGATTGATTTCAGGAGCTCTTCCGCTTGTGTTGATCTGCACGGCATCCATTTCCGAATCAAAAGTCACTTCCGTTTTGTTCGCTCCGTTTTCGACCCAAAGTGTCTGGATTTTTTGTCCTTTGATAAAACTGGTCACCTCAATCGGTCCGTCGACCTGTCCCGCATTTTTTACGGTAACGGTTGTTTTTCCTCCGAATGATTTCACTTTCGTGATCTTATAATCAATGTGATTGGTAGTTTGGATCAAGTCGGTAAAAAGCCACGATAAATCTTTTCCTGAAACGCGTTCCAGGGTGGCGCGCATGTCTTCCGGCTGCGGATGTCTGAAACTCCATTCGCTATAATAGCTTTGCATGCATTGGTCGTACAAGGAATCGCCCAGGTATTGTTTGAGATAGTTAAAGACCAAGCCCGTTTTCATATACATCACGGCGCCATAATTGACATCCGAAAACCTTGCTGAATGTGTTTCGATCGGTTGATCTTCACCAAGGCCGGCAACAATGCGGTAAATGAAATCTCCCGAATCGTAATGGCTCAGGTGATCGAAGTGAAATTTACCGTTCAGGATCTGGTTTGAAAAATACGTGTTATTCGGATACTTGGTGTACATGTAACGCATTTCGTTCATGGTGTTCATTCCTTCGTCCATCCATCCGTGAACGCGCTCGTTGCTTCCCAGGATGCCATAAAACCAGTTGTGTCCCACTTCGTGAACGATCACCACTTCCAGTTCTGTATCCGAACCGGCATTTCCAATCACCGTTACATTGGGGTATTCCATTCCTCCTCCGGCAGAAATCGTTCCGTCTACAGCAGTAACCTGGTTGTATGGGTAATCACCGTTCCAAAGAGAATAATAATAGGTTCCATCGTGGATGTATTCCGGTGCGCGTTTCCACAAAGCGGCATTTTTGGGTGTGAACAAAGCCCAAGTCGTCACTTTTCGTTTGGAATGTGGCAATTCCACTTCTCCTTTCAGGACAGCATAACGCTTATCTGCAAACCAGGCAAAATCGTGTACATCTTTTTGAGTGTAACGGATCGTTTTCCATTCGGCAGAGGAAGCGGGAAATTTATTGCTGCGGTTCTCTTTTTGCAGGAGCGATTGAAAATTATCCTTTGTATAGTTTGCCTTTTCATCCATGAAAGCAATCTCAGTTGCTGTCTGCAAATCTCCGGTTGCTCCAACTACATAGTTTTTGGGAAGGGTGATTGAAACATCAAAAGTTCCATATTCCGAATAGAATTCTCCTTGTGTCAGGTAAGGAATTTGATTCCATCCATTCTTGTCATAAACCGCAGGTTTCGGATACCATTGTGTGATTTGATACGATTGTCCTACATGTCCCAGGCGCGAAATCTCTCCCGAAGGAATTTTTACATGAAAAGGTGTGGTAACGGTTATCGATTCACCGGGTTTTAATGGCGTATTCAATTGCAACTTTGCAATATCCGGGTTTTGCGGGTCGAAAGCAAAAGAAACATCCTGCCCGTCGACTTGAAAATGAAGTGAATCAATTCCTCCGCGGATGGAATCTTTGCCGAAATTGAGGAGCGTTTCACCACTTTCATATAATTGCTTTCCCAATGCTGTTTTCCCGCCTGTGTATGCATTTGGCCACAAGTGAATGTAGAGGAAATCGAGCGTTTGCGGAGAATTGTTTTGATAGGTGAAACGTTCGTAGCCACTCAAACTGTGGTTCACATCATCCAATTTCACGTTGATGGTATAATCGACTTTTTGCTGCCAATAAGATTGTGCATAGGATTGCGAATGAATGAACCCTAAAAAAAGGAACGCCAGGAGTAGCTGCGATTTCATAGTTTGGAAATAAGAACATAAAGTTAATGAATAAAGAATAGTGTAACCAAATCAGGTTTTCAGATTATCAAAAAAAACTTCTTATGAAAGACTGACTTGGTATCTCTGCTGATAAAAGAAATCACCCTGACTCGTTTTGTTTTTTGATTACTTTTACCTCATGCAACGGTTTTTAATCATTCAAACAGCTTTTTTGGGAGATGTCATCCTGGCTACTCCTGTCGTGAGTGAATTGAAACGGCTGCATCCCGAAGCAGAGATCGATGTCCTGGTGCGGAAAGGCAATGAAGCCATTTTAAAAAATCATCCGGAGATTCACGAAGTGTTTTCTTTTAACAAGAAAGAAGGGAAGTGGAAAGAGATGCGCCGGTTGATCGGCGTTTTCCGAACAAAGAAGTACGATGAGGTGATCAATCTTCAGCGCTTCGGAAGTTCCGGGAGCATTACATTCCTTTCAAAGGCAAAACACAAAGTGGGCTTTGACAAGAATCCCTTTTCCTTTTGTTACGATATCAAGATCAAGCATGAAATCGGAACGGGGAAACACGAAGTGGAACGCAACCTGGAATGCATCGCCCATCATGGTGCGGCAAGATTGGTTCGTCCTGCTGTTTTTCCATCTGCTGAAGACCGAGCGAAAGTTGCCCCTTATACCAATCCGCCGTTTTACACGCTTGCACCGGCATCTGTCTGGTTCACGAAACAACTTCCGGAAGCGAAATGGATCGAATTGGCGAATAACCTGAAACGGAAAGGTGCTGTTTACCTGGTGGGTGGGCCAACTGATTTTGACTTGTGTCAACGCGTACTTGAAGCAGCAGAGCTGCCTTCTGAAAACAACCTGGCAGGAAAGCTGAATCTCCTGGAATCCTGTGCCTTATTTGAAAAAGCTACCCGTTGTTTTGTAAATGATTCCGGGCCTTTACACATGGCAACAGCCGTAAATGCTCCTGTAACTGCGTTTTTCTGTGCAACCGTTCCACGTTTTGGTTTCGGGCCACTTTCAGACGACAGTGAGATTCGCGAAACAAAGGAAGCATTGGCCTGCAGACCGTGTGGTTTACACGGAGGAAAGGTTTGCCCGGAAGGACATTTCAAATGCGGGGATATCGATGTAAACGTGTGATCCCATATTTTTTTGACCACAAAGCGCACGAAGACCACGAAATTTTATTAGGAATTTCTCTTATTTCCGGAGACTGAAGATTAATGATTATTTGAATGTCCAACGAGCAAAATATTCCTTGTGTGCTTTGTGCTCTTCGTGGTTAATTTGAATTATTTCAATGGCAAGCTCACCCGGATGGTGGTTCCTTTCCCGATTTCCGAATGTACTACGTATACTTTTCCTTTGTGATATTCCTTTACGATCCGTTTTACCAAGGAAAGACCCAATCCCCAGCCGCGTTTCTTGGTCGTATAACCCGGTTCAAAAATTGATTTGAATTGTTTGGGTAACAGTCCTTTCCCCGTATCGGTGATTTCAATGTACACACGCTCAGGAACGGTTTTGACCGTCACATCCAATTTCCCTTTCGATTCCATGGCATCCACAGCGTTGCGGATAATGTTTTCCATCACCCATTCCATCAGGGATTTATTGTGATTCACCAAGATAGGCTCGTCTTCAAAATGCGTGGTCATTTCCACTTTCTGTGAAATCCGCGGACGCAAATAATCCATCACGCCCTGGATAGTGACGCGAATGTCGCTTTGAATCAATTGTGTTTCGGATCCGATCTTTGAAAAGCGTTGCGAAACAGTATCCAAACGTTCCACATCTTTTTGCATTTCAACAATAATGCTTTGGTCCACGTCCTGTGTTTCTAATAACTGGATCCAAGCCATCAGGGAAGAAAGCGGAGTTCCCATCTGGTGGGCTGTTTCCTTTGCCATTCCCGCCCAAACCTGGTTTTGTTCCGCCTTTCTGAACGTACTGAAAAGCAAGTAGCCGATGAAGATGAAGAGACCGATTATCAAGAACTGGATATAGGGGAAGAATTGCAATTGCTTCAACTCATCCGAATTGTCAAAATAAAGCAGGTTCACTTCATTTCCACCAAAGGAGATCTTGATCGGCTCATTTACCAATTCCAAGGAATGCAATGTCTTCTTAAGGTTTTTATGAGAAGTTTTGTTCTTCGGCAAGTTGCTCGCAATTAAGGAATCCTTGTGTTTATCCATTAAAACCACGGGAATCAGCTTCGAGTCGTTGATCAATTCATTGTTGAAGGCAGAAATCAGGGAATCGCGCTCCCGTTCCAGTTGGATGGTGCGTTTGGTGTCGGTGTAAAAAGAAGTCATTGTCAATCCCTGGACCACTTCAATCCGGAAAGGTTGATGCTTTTTCTCCCAGACGGTAGTCAGGACCAATAAACTGTCTTCGTATTTGCGATTTAATTCCTTTTTTGTCAATCCGGGATATATTGCGTGCAGATCAGCCGTATCGAAATCAATATTGGTATAGCTGGAAATCTGGTTCTGGTCATCTACCAGGATGACGGGGATGTCTTTGTTCTCATCGATGAGACTGCTGGGAAAGCGATAATCGGGAAAACAGTTTCCTTCGGCCGGTACCTTGGAGACTTCTTTGATCGCGTCGAGGTACAATTTGATTTTCCGTCGCTCATACCCGCGCAATTGTTGGAATGCCCGGTTGGTAAACTCCACCAGTTCCGCTTTTTTCTTGATCGCATCTGCCCATTGTTTTGCCCGCAAACGCTCGCGGTCAGATACTTTCTGAACCGTTGAATTCGATACCCAAAGCGAAGCAGCTACGGTTATCAATGCCACGATAAGCAGCACAATTTTCCATGTTTGTTTGTTCGAGTATAAATTCATGTGTTACGAATGTAATTAAAAACGGGGTTTTGTCGGGTAAATTGTCCTCAATTCTATTTTCACTTTTCCTCCCCCTTTTATCCCCCTCCAAAGGGGGAGTTGAGGATTCGCTAAGTAAATCGAACTTAGCTTCGAAGTTTTGTTCAATTTTAGAATTATTCTTTTCCTTGAAAGAGGAATTAGAGCTTCCCCCTTTGGAGGGGGATAGAGGGGGAGGACTTTGCCGATTGCTATTTATCTTTATTCTTAATTGCCTCTTTCAGTTAAGAAAAACGCTTTTTCATTAATTTTGCACTTGAATAACGAAAATTATGGCTGACTTTTTTTACCAGGAACCGTATCCGATCCAAAAAGATACGACTGAATACCGCAAAGTTTCTTCCGACTATGTAACCGTTGATAAAATCGGGAACCGGGAAGTGTTGAACATCGACCCGAAAGGATTGGAGTTCTTGGCACAGGAGGCATTGAGTGATGTATCGTTCTACTTACGGACTTCTCACTTGGAGAAATTACGTGCCATTTTGGATGATCCGGAAGCAACGGATAACGACCGTTTTGTAGCTTACAACTTGTTGCAAAACGCAACGATTGCGGCAGAAGGCCAGCTTCCATCTTGTCAGGATACCGGAACGGCTATCGTGGTGGGTAAAAAAGGGGAAGATGTTTACACGGGGGCAAATGATGCGGAATACCTTTCCAAAGGAATTTACAATACGTACCAGGAGAAGAATTTGCGCTATTCCCAGATCGTGGCTTTAGACATGTTCGAAGAGAAGAACTCGGGTTCCAATCTTCCTGCTCAAATCGACATTTACGCGAATCAGGGTTCGAAATACGAATTCCTGTTTTTGGCAAAGGGTGGAGGTTCA
Source organism: uncultured Fluviicola sp. (assembly GCA_965650135.1). GTDB lineage: Bacteria > Bacteroidota > Bacteroidia > Flavobacteriales_D > Crocinitomicaceae > Fluviicola. The sequence continues at coordinate 227,239 of CBFGNC010000003.1, read as the reverse complement.
GCCAATAAAACCTTCTTGTACCAGAAAACAAAGTCCTTATTGAATGATGCTTCATTGGAGGAATTCATCAAAGAGAAAATAAAAGACCTGGGAACTTCCGCTTGTCCGCCATACCATTTGGCGTTCGTAGTGGGTGGTACTTCCGCTGAAGCGAATTTGGCAGCAGTGAAGAAAGCTTCTGCGGGTTATTACGATCATTTACCTACGGAAGGAAACATGGGAGGCCAGGCTTTCCGTGATATCGAGTGGGAAAAACGCATCAATAAAATTTGCCAGGAAAGTACGATCGGAGCTCAATTCGGAGGGAAATACTTTACGCACGATGTGCGTGTGATCCGTTTGCCACGTCATGCTGCTTCTTGTCCGGTTGGATTGGGAGTTTCCTGTTCGGCAGACCGCAATATCAAGGCGAAAATCACCAAAGACGGATTGTTCGTGGAGCAATTGGAGAAAAATCCGCGTCGTTTGTTGCCGGAGATTCCTCCGCATTGGGAGCCACCGGTTTCAATTGACTTGGATCGGCCAATGGCTGAAGTACTGGCTGAATTGTCTAAATACCCGATCAAAACGCGTTTGAAACTGAACGGTACCCTGATCGTTGCCCGCGACGCAGCTCATGCACGCATCAAGGAAATGCTGGATGCAGGTGAACCAATGCCGGATTATTTCAAGAATCACCCGGTTTACTACGCAGGTCCTGCAAAAACTCCGCAAGGAATGGCTTCAGGAAGTTTCGGACCAACTACGGCGGGTCGTATGGATTCCTACGTGGACCTGTTCCAAAGTATGGGAGGAAGTATGATCATGCTGGCAAAAGGAAACCGTTCGAAAGACGTAACGAATGCGTGTAACAAATACGGCGGATTCTATTTGGGTTCCATCGGTGGCCCTGCAGCAATCCTGGCGAAAGAGAACATTCTTTCCGTTGAAGTGGTAGACTTCGAAGAGATGGGAATGGAAGCAGTGAGAAAGATTACGATCAAGGATTTCCCGGCGTTTATCATTACGGACGATAAAGGGAATGATTTCTTTGCGAATTTGTAATAATTAAAAATATAATCTGACGTATGGGCGCGACGCATCGGGATATATGCATTATTTGCACCCAAACCATTTTACGATGGAAACCGTTTTATATTTTCCCACAAATGTACAAATATTGGAGGCGCTTACCAGTCGCCTCTTTACCGGTAAACACTATTTTTTTTATTTACACCGTGCGGTAGCTGAGCTAAAAATTTGCGCATTTGCGGTAAAAATTAAGTGTGATGCATATTGTGATTAATCCCGATGCATCTCGTTCCTAAGCGTTTCTATCCGGTCCGATCCCGCATCAAACGATATTGTTTTATCCGTACATTTGGACAAACTGGAACAACATGAAACAATACCTCGGAATTCTCCTTTCAGTGGTTTATGCATTTATCGTCCGCTTATTGGGAGGATGGAACCTGATGGATCTCAATTCGATTTCTTACCTGGTCCTTAGCCCGATGGTCATAGGCTTTATTCCTTTCTTCTTTAGCGGAAAAGGTTACCGCAGAAGTTGGTGGAAAGCAGTCCTGTTCCCATTGATCTCGATTCTTCTTTTCTTATCCATTGCAGTAGCGACCAACCTGGAAGATATGGTTTGCTTGCTCGTTATCGGATATCCTTACATCCTGATTTCGATCTTGGCCAGTATCGGCTTTTATTTTTTGACGCGGGAAAAGAAAGATCAAACAATCAAAAAACAGGCACTTCCGATTCTCCTGGTACCGCTTGTTTTAGGAATGGCCGAGAAACAGCTTCCAAAATACACCACGGAACACGCAATCAGTAACGAGCTAATCATCAATCAACCCGATTCGGTGGTATGGAAACACCTCTTTGCTGTTCCGGACCTAAGAAGTGTAAACGCTCCGGGTACTTTGAATGCATTCGGAGTTCCGCAGCCGACGCATTCCACCTACAATCCGAAAACCAACGTGCGCTTGGGTTATTTTGAAAACGGGATCGTATTGCATGAGTCGGTAATTGAAAGCAAAACGAACCGGAAACTCAGTTTCGCGATAGATGTGGATAAATCCAGCTTGAGCGCGAGCCCGACGGTCGATCATGTCTTGAAAAACAAAAGCCTGGAATTCAAATACATTGGGTATGAATTAAAGCGACTGGAAGATGGACGGACTTCCCTGAAGTTGACGACCTCGTATTTGATCCATTCTAACATTCCTTTTTACGGTCAGCTGTGGAGTACTTCCATCGTGAATGATTTCGAGCAGAATTTGTTGCAGTCGTTGAAGAAAGTGCTGGAAACATCAAAACAAGATTAAAACCTCGTGTTCTTCGTGAGCCTCGTGATTAATTCTTACCACAAAGCACGCAAAGAAGTGTTTTTTAATTGCTATTCGGATAATCTTTTCTACTCTGGTCAAATAAAAACCTCGTGTTCTTCGTGGTAAAAAAAAGAACTGTGGATTTTAGTATCAGACAACCGGGGAAAAGTTAATTTAGAACTGTGAAAAACCGAATCCGCATACTACTTTTTCTGATTATCTGCATGTCCTCTGGTTCGGTGGAGGCTCAGGCATGGAGTGAACGCTATTTGTTTGTGAAGATTCCCATGAACCTGGATTTCAATAAATACGATTACGAGCTCAAGACAAGTTATACGAATAATTATAAGTCTCCCGTCGGTTGTTCCTATAATTTCATTCACAAACAACCGGGAGAAGTCTTCAAATGTAAGATTCCGGGAAAAAAAGGGATTTACGAAGATACACTAGTGACCGTTGAATTCATTGTCCGCAACTGGAGCCTTGGACAGGGGTATAGCAGTCATTGGGCTCGTGTGGAGGTGAAGTCGGATTCTGTTTTTTACACCATCCCGGAATTGCCGGATGTTACAATCATTGATTCGATCCTACGTGCGAAGGAAAAGGCTGAACGGAAGGCTTACCGGCAAAATAAGGATTATGGAGAAGATTTCAAGGATTTCATGACAAGCTGGGACTCGCGTTTTCTCTATGTCAATTTCTACCAAGGGAACCGCCTGTTTGGAGAAGTTTCTTTCAGTCCGGCAAGATACGAGGAAGTTACTACAAGTTTTTTAAGCAGATCTACCGAACCCGGATGGATCCGCGGACCGGTCTACGGCGCGGAATTCAATTTTCTCTGGCGCAAGGATGCCTTTATCCTCGGCCCCAAGATCGGTTTCCAGGTAACAACGCGCTATGTGAACCTGGGGATCAGCGGAGTATATTACACCGATTTCACACACGGCTCGTTTTGTCTCAAACCACGGCTAGGAATCAACCCGGGAATTCCCTGGGTGAATTTCTCCTACGAGTACGCAATCCGTTTCGGCCCGGATGTTTTCGGCAACCGCATCAACAGTCACCAGTTCAGCGTGTATTTTGTGATCCCGCTGAAGTTGGAAGAGTATTGATCTTATCCTCTTAGGTGAATTATTTCTTGTAACCTAAGAGTGCGCTCTCTGTTTCCCCCTTTGGAGAAGTGTAGTTAAAATCTCACAAATCCTTTAGAATCCCGGAAACCCAATCACAATAAAGGATTCAGCGGATTCGTTACATGGAAAGGAATTAGAAGGATTTCAGGGGAATTGGGGGTCAAACCTCCAATTTTCCTACCCTTTTTAGTACCCCTCGTATGAGTTATTACTTATATGTTTGGATCAATCATAAAACGAATCACCATGAAATTAAAGATCAATTTCATACTAAAAACTGGAATCGAGGGTGAGATTCCTGTATTAGCAATTATGAACTTCGGTTACAAAGAATTCGATGCTTTGAAACAACTATTCGTGTATAAACCGCTCAAGTATTATACCGGAGTTAAAGTTACAAAATCAGAATGGGATTTGGAAGAGAAACTTCCGAAGAATAAATCCAAACGCACAACGCTTCTACAGCTTGAAAAACAAGCAACAGATATTTTCAATTATCTGATCACAACAGAAACTGTAACACCCGATCGTTTAAAGCAGGAATTGGATAGTAAGATCAAAAAGAAAGATGATCGTTCAACAGTAACTCGGGTAAGGATAGTGGATTTCATAAATGATCATGTTTTAAATGATCCGGACCTAAAAAAGAAAACCCGGGAAAACTACAAAACACTTAGAAATCGCTTAATTGATTTTGAAAAGAAGATTGGAAAACAATTGTTCAGTAATGAAATCAATGAAGAATTATACAACAGCTTCATTGATACTATCAGAATCCGATCAAATAGAATTAATACAGTTTGGAGTATTTATAAAGATTTTAAAGCAGTATTGAAACGAATAGCGCGAAAGTTTAAAATTGCAGTATTCAATCCTACAACGGAACTCCATCCAACAAAGAAGATTCGAATGGTAACAGAGGATAAAATCTACTTTGATATGGAGCAAATTCAAGAGATCATAAAATACAATCCGCCAACAGATGAATTGAATAACACAAAACTGATGCTTCTCACATTATTGTTTACTGGTTGCAGATGGTCTGATGCACAAAAAATCATTCCGAACAACACTTACTCAAAGAATGATGTTTCGTTTAATTACGCACGCTATTTATCACAGAAAACAGATACAGAGGTGGTTATACCAATCCTAAAACCATTACAGGATGCAATTAATGCGAATGGTGGTAAACTTGCTTCTAAAATGGACGAACAAGTATTTAATGATCTCGTAAAGGTGATCGCTGAGCAATGTGGATTTACGGAAGAGATTACACTTTCTTATACTGATGCACATGGAAATAAGCAATTCGAAACGAAAAGGGTATGTGATTACGTTACTTCCCATATCGGGCGTAGATCATTCATTACGAATCTCATTAATTTTGTCCCTCTAACTGTACTGAGTAAAATTACTGGTCATGCAAGTTCCATTTCTATCCCAGAATTCAATATGTCCGATTCGAGTGTTATTTTCAAGTATAACAAAATATCGATGATTGATAATGCAGCCAGGTTCATGAAAGAACTGAAACGACAAGTAACGGAGAATCGGGATTATTTTCCGTTTGAATTGGTTTGACATTTTATAAATCATTAGTAACCCCAGTATTCTAATGATTCATGCTTGCCAAATTACACTTAGTACTTTATTTTCATGCATAATGCAATGCTCCTTAAACTTCTTCTGTAAGCTTTGTTGTGAAACATTATCGAACCATTCTACCGCCCATATATCTGCGGTTGTTCCAGCATTAGCTTTTCCTTTGAAACATTGATCCATTAAAGTGTTTTCAGGGATATTAGGATATTTTTCAGCCAAGTATTTGTATGGAAATCGTTCACTTTCGAATTTCCATTTAATTTTTCCATCCACAGCATAAATGACCATGATTTCGTTATTCCCGATGTCTTTGTATCGTAAAGCAGTTGCAGTTAGACTAACATTGAAAGAATCTTTTAGATGCTCCAAAACGTTGAAATCAAACTTTTTCCCTTGTACTTCTTTTTTAAAATCATTCTCTGGCATCAACAAGCAAGCTGCAAAATAATCTGCTTCACGCTCTATTCTCTCTGATTGCTTTGTTCTGTTTATTGAACCATGTGGCTTTAACAGTCCATTTATAAGACCGATCCTGTGGTTTTCAATAAAATAATGACCCAATTCGTGGGCTAAGGTAAATCTACCTCTTGCAGTTCCACTTTTGTTTCCTCGACTCTCATTAAGGTGCATGTAAAATGCATCATCGAAGAAAGTCATACCATCAAAACTATTGCCGTAATCGTCGTAAAACAATTCGATTCCCTCGTCTTCGATTATAGATTCAAGTAGTGCCGCACGATCATCATGTAAGCCTGATATCGATTCCGCCAGTTGCTTAATCAATAAATCAGAGCTATTTTTTACCGTTGTCATCCTTCTTACGATGTTTAGCTTTCATTTTGGACACAATATCTTCCGGAACTTGAATATCTCCATTCCTGGCAACCATTTTCAGTTCGTTAATTGCATTATTATCTATCTGGATAATTTGGGGGACCGATGATTTACACGAATATGTATCGCTCATTATTGAACTAATATCAATTCTTGTTTCTGAAAGCTTGAATGCGTAATCGTCGTATAGCTTATCAAATCTTGCTATTTCTAGATCATTTGTAGGAAACAAATATCCGGTTGATCCTAACCATTCTTCCAGATTATCCATTGTGATAATTAAAGGGGATGTATTATCTGATTTTGCCATGATTTTGTTTTATATAATTTTCTACTAATTCGTATGCTTGATTTTTATAAACCTTAACTGTACTTTGAACTAAACCAAGATTCGCACGTAATTTTGCAGCTACTGCATGAGGTACAATACGTTTTCCGTTTTTCTCGTACGCTTTGTATGTTAAGAAAATAACTTTGTGCTTATCAGTCAATGTAGATAATGCATCATTAAGGAAATCAAGAGCTTTTCGTAATTCTTTTTTCTTTTCTACGTCCGTTCCAATGTGTTCAGCAAGTTCATCTACACTACTGATAATACTCAAATCCTCTTCCTGTGTAAGATCATAACACGTGCTGTTATTGTGATGGTTTGCCAACTGAGACTGCGCAATTCTGAATAACCATACCCGAATCGCTTTATCCATATCCGTTCCTTTTGCCTTAGAAGAGTTGAATGATGCGTATTTCCACACTCTATTAAATGTACAATTAACAATATCAAGCGCTACAACTTCATTGTAATTCCAGTTGTTACAGATGATCTCCGCTTTTTCTTTCAATTCTTTTCCAAAACGATAGCAAAATACTTCAAATGCTTCTTTGGCTTCAGTAGGGAAATCGCTTTTCAGAGCAATGTATTCCATCAATTCTACACTACTGCTGTTTTTGATTTCTTCGGATATTATTAAATCATCCATTTCTGGTCCTCTTCTTTATTAATACCAAAATCGATAGTATCGTTTTTAGTACATGTGTGAATAGTGGTCAAATTACCTGTAAACGAATCAACTATCGTTTTTGGTATGAGGGTAAAGAGACCGAATAATTAATTGCAAATAAAGTAAAAAATGGCAAAAAATGATCCAACTGGAGATAATTCTCGAAAAGGAGCAGTAAGAGATCGCTCACAAGTACTAAACCCCTTAACCGGATTGTACACCAAACGCAATAAGGAGAATGGGCAATTCATGAGCGTAAAAGTGACCGGAGGGAAGTACAAAGGTGTAACCAATGAAAAAAAAGGTAAACAATAACAAAAACAAAATGCTGGTCAATATGATTGAATTTCTACTAAAACTTATCTTAACAAAAGGAGTTCCAACGCTGTGGAAGAACAGAAGAACTCTAAAACTTTACTTCCAAACCAGATTTGGAAAGTACCGCAAACAAAAAATAAGGTTCTCAATTAGCTATTTGTACAGAATAAGAATTCCCCATTCAAACAAGTATTTATTGGTATTTAATAGACGAATTGAGAACCAGCTTCAGCCTGTTGGAGGTGTTTACAAACGCTATGGTGCAGATCATCTTTTCGAATCTTGGGGTCACATGCCGGATTGTCCGACCAGAGGTGTAGGTGTTGATCGGACAAGTGATGGAGACCTTCGCTTTTGCGTTGACGGAAAGTACGTCATCAATGTGGTAAAATGGTTCGAAGAAGGAATGGAGCGTGAAACAAGCGCAAACAGAGAATTTATTGAAGAATTGGTAGACACAGCTATTCTTGACAGAGAAGTCTTCAGAAAAATCAAATACAAGCAAATCGGGCGTTATTCCAAACATCTTAAATGGAGCGATCATCACAAATGCTACGAAGTTCTCATCTACGATATTGTAGAACTATTGCCGACCCCGGATCAGGAAACTGCTTTGATAGAACTAGCGGAAGGTGAGAAATTCGTTTCAGGCCGATATGCAATCGTTGAAAGTTCTGACATAGAACAACTACGATTAATGAAAAACGGACAGCAAATTGCTCGCATAGGTGAGCATACAAAATACACAATCAATCAAAAATAAAGTGATGACAAAAATTTTTAAAAACTACGAAATTCAACGGGAAGAATTGCTTGCCCGAATCGCTCACCAGTTGGAATTGAACCCAACTCGTGCCGAGCGCATGGAGAGTGCTTATAATGCGATATTTGAACTCCTGAAAAAGGATGAAGCATTTTTCGCCGGTGTAGAAATCGAGCTATATGTACAGGGGTCTAAACGGATCGGTACAACTGTAAAACCAATTAATGGGGATGATTTTGACTTAGACATCGTTCTGCATATCCATGTGTTACATAAGAAATACAATCCGGTGGATGTTTACAATGCTCTGGTAGAAGCTCTGGAGCGCGACCCATACTACAAATCCATAATGGAGAAAAAAGATCGTTGCGTCCGCTTAAATTACAAAGACGATTTCCATATGGATATTTTAATCGGTTGTATGGTAACAACTGATGATACTGACCGTTTAGCAATTCCCGAAAAGAAGCTAGCTTCATGGTCTTTCAGTAATCCTAAAGGTTTTTCAAAATGGTTCTTGGATGTTGCAAATTCTGCGCAACGATCAATGTTAAAACGATTTTCGGAGCAACTACTCCTGGAAGCAAAAATTGAACAGGAGCAACTTCCTGAAAATGATCTTTACAACAAATTGCCTTTACAGCGTGGAGTGCAACTAGTAAAACGCGCACGAGACATTTATTTCACCAATAAGGACTATGCTGTTTCCAGTATAGTATTGACAACTTTGATGGGGAGATTTTACACCGAACAAGAATCAATCTACGATACGATTGATGAAGTTATTCAAAACATCATGGATCAGCATGCCCGATCAGTTCGAACCGGAGAGAAATTCCAGATCAGAAACCCTGTTGATCCGAATGAAGTTTTTACGGATACCTGGACAGACAAGCATTATGAAGCTTTTTATGCTTTTATCAAGGATTTCCATACGAAATGGAATAGACTAAAACAGGATTTCGACCAAAGCGGAGAAGCTTATATCGATTTATTCGGTGAAGGACAATACAAAGAATCACTTAGAGAACAAGTTAAGCTAATGTCTCGTTTTGACTCAGATGAGCTTACAAAAGCCAATGGTCTTATTCTTAGTGGTGCAGCTTACACTGACAGAAACGGGTTGATTACGGAAAATAGAGGAGTGAAAAATGAGAGCCACAGCAATTTTGGAGAATAGAATGTATGCCGACTACTTTAAAAACGTAGACTGGAATCTTTTGCTAGAAAAGGAGCTTGTTGAAAAGCATTTTGACTGGATTAAAGTAAGAATCGTAAACGGGGCAATTTGGGGTTCTGGCGTTTTAATTGTCAATGGAAATCGATACGAGGTTTCACTGGAATACAAGCCACGTATTGACGAATTCGGACGTGTTGATCGTTTTGATAGAATCCGTATAAATGGGATTAAGCACCATTCAAAGACACATCTTTACCTGGATGATACACTGTGTCTATATCATCCAAGAATTGACCGATCACCGTTCCGGATTCTTCCATTGGTTACGATTATACCTTGGATTTCTGAGTGGTGTATCCACTACGAAGAATGGAAAAAGTATGGTACATGGCTAGGGAAAGAAATAGAACATTGAAATTTCATTTATCCTTACAAAAACAATGAGGCTATCTCAACTGGAGATAGCCTCATTTAACTGTATGTTCAATGAATAATTGAACCCTGCTTCCGCTCGATATACTCCATGATCGCAGCCCTTGAAAAACGAACCGTTCGCTCGTTCATGCGAATCGCGACAAGTACGCCATCCCGGACCAATTTAATAAGTGAATTCTTACCGATGTTCAGAATACGTTTTACCTGCTGATTATTGAGCAGTTCGTCTTCTTTTTTGTTCGGGATCGGTTCAATAGGCAATGTGCGATTTCCGTTCTTTTCCAATAAAGTAATGCGTCTTTGTTGTTCGCTTACCAGTGCTTTTAATTTTTCAATTTCCTCGCTCATACGTTCAATAGCGAGTTTAACAACTGTTTCCATGATTAAAGGTGTTTTTAATTAGTTGATACTTTTTGTTTTATTCACGGCTTTAAAACCGTAATTAGAGCAAGTATAGTACAGAAACAAATCACAAAAAAATATTGGGGTACTCCAAAAAAAGAGCTTTTTCTAAGTTTTAACATTTGAATTAAAGAAACGAACTCATAATCACACTTTTCCATCAAAAAAATATGTATTATTGATTCATTAAAAAGTAACCTATTCACGAAATTGGCGCAATAGCACACAATTCTAATCTTCATCTTTGATGTTATGAATAGTTGCAATTAGAAACTTTAACTACTATTCAAATGGAAGAAACAAAATTACCAAAAATCAATTCTTTTCTAAAAACTGAATTTACTGATGATGACAGAATTTGGTTAACCAATGGTAAGACACTAAGAAAAACGATAGGCGTTCTTGGAATGGCTTTACCTTTTCTCCTCCTATTGTCATTGTATATCTCTTCTGGTTTTACTGAATCATTGGAATCAATAAGCCATTATTATTATACAAGAGTATCAGGTGTGTTTATTGGAATACTAAGTATTCTAGGTATTTTTCTAATCATCTATAAGGGAAAGGAACCAATAGACCTTTATGTTTCTTTACTTGCTGGTGTCGCGGTGTTTTTTGTAGTGATGTTTCCAACTGGAAATCTTTCAGAAATATGCCATGATACTTCCAAAGCGTATTGTGTCACAATCTTGTCAAAAAGTGCATTACGGGAAAATATTCACTACATCTCAGCAGGAGTATTTTTAGCGTGTTTATCTTTTATGTCAATATTTCTATTTACAAAATCAAATAAAAGAACCAAGGAAGCAAGAGGTAAAAAGAAAGTAATTAGAAATAGAATCTACAGAGTATGCGGGATAATAATGATTATAGCTTTAATGGTAATTTTTTTTGGAGGATTTTTGGGATTGATTCCAGAAAACTTTTATCAAAAACATCATTTAACATTCTGGATGGAAGCACTCGCAGTAGAATGCTTCGGATTTTCTTGGTTAATAAAGGGTGAAACCTTTTTCAAAGACTAATTGAACAAAAACAATTTGACAACATTCAACGTATCTTCTTATAAATAAATTCATTTGGATTCTTTAATTTTTTCAATGTCCGAATCAATGAGATTAGTCGCAGAAACAGAACCTAAACCCTCAAAGAAAGACCGAACAATTACCAGGTTTTGAAGTGTAGCTTTCCTACCTGAAAACGTGAGTGGATTCAATAGCTTTTTGTATAATTCTGAATGGGTAATTTGGGTATATGGAATCCCGAGAAAAGTATGTAATGCATGGGCAGACTTGCTGACGTTCTTTTTGTGTTTGATCCCAAGTACTTGTGAAGCATAATAGAAGATCAAAACCTGTTGCGAACGGGTAAGTTTACTCGTGTGTGATGGCAGAACCAAATCGGTTGACTCTCCGGAGATTTCGTCTTTTGCCGAAAAATCATCCAATAGATCCTGAATTGCTTGGATAAATGCCAAAAGCAAAATAATTCGTTCATTGTTGAAACTGATCAAACGTTGGTCCTGGTCAATCAATTCCAAGACGGACTTTCCGGCATCTTCAATTCCCTGAACGTAGAGCCAATGCAACTGGTCCAAGGATTCGTACCTTTGAGTGTGAAGTATGAATGTTCGTTCAATTATATCGACTGCCGATGAACGAATCCCAGGAAGATGCTCAAATGTTTGTTTTAGCGGATTTGGATGACCTAATTTCTGGAAATGCATGTAAGTTGATGCGAGTGTATGGTAAAAGACCGAATAACGGGGAATCAATGGATTTTCACTAAACAAAGACTGCCTGTAATACGTTTCTGCATAGGTTTTGTTTTTAGCCATTTCAATGCCTGATAAATAACGTTTCTTCAAAGAATGATAAAAACGGGCATAAGCTCTTGAAAAGAGTTCTTCAGGTGGGTGATTTGCTTCCATACCGATATAACGCATTCATCCCACTAAATCTTACATAAATTCAGTGAAAAATTCCTGAAACCCAGTAAAACCCTAAGTCACTCCATGTTATTCCATGTTGTTATCAGCTAACTTCATGTAGTGCCGCAGGTTATTATAAGGTAATTATATCCGGTATGCATTCTATAATATCGCACCATATTTATTTTTTACTCCGGTTCAAATAAGCACTTACCGCCAAAAGACAAAAATCCTCCATAAATTCAACCAAGTTTTTATAGAATTCTTGAGCAATATCTCCTTTTTCAAGTTTCATGATAACATACGAGCAAGTCCATTTCTGTTTTAAAGAAGCACTTCCACAAAGCGCTTCACTTGGAGTGAAATTCGAAAGTGGTAGTAGCTTTTTTTGATTTGTACTGTTAGTTTCACTGCCTTTTGATATTTGTGGATTGAAAAACTCGCAGGTGCTCACAGCTTCCAATAATTCTGATTTCGGATCATAGGTCGCGCCTTCGGGAAATAGTAACAACTGTAATCGTGTGCGTTGATCAATAGTTCCTGTATCCCACAATTGTTTTGGTTCCTGACTGATTTGTCTTGCAAATTCAATGCAGTTTCCGATTTTTAATTGATATGATCCCTTATTCTTTGGAATGAATATACTTTGAATTTCTGCCTGATATTTTGTTTGATATTTTTCAAAGATTTCCTTGGTAATCTCACCAATGGCAAACCGCTCTTCAACCAGTTCAAGTTTCCGAAGAATTTCATTTTTTCTAGACTGCATCAAGCTTTGTTCTTCCATCTGTTCCTTGAAGATCGTATGGAACAAAATTCGAATTCCGTCATCAAGCAATGGCATTAAATCCTGATTGAGTTTCAGTCCGGTTAATAAGCCCTGGAATTGAAGATGTAGATTCTTAGCACTTTTATTACTCTTACAGCCTTTTTGATTACAGTTGTAATAAAACAACCCTTTCTTATTCACCAAATATCCAGTCATGGACCTTCCACAAGTCTTACATTTTGTGAAGATTTTTAAAGGCAACTCATTGTTGTATTTCAGATGAATAAGCGGTTGTGAATTCTTGCTTGCAACAATATTATTTACCTTCAAGAATAATTCTTTAGATACCAGCGGTTCATGTTTTCCAATAATCACCTCTCCGGGAATCAAGCTATTTGTAATAATTCCACAGTAGAACGTATTTTTAAAAATCATGCCTAAGCGGGTCTCTTTCATTTTGTAACCCAAGGTTTCATATCTGCGGATAATATCAGCATTACGCATTTTTTCATTCGCCTTCCACAAAAATGCTTTTCGGATCATTTCACCCTCTTCATTAATTACCAGCTGCTGATTGACGGCTTTACCTGGAAATAAGTTTGTGTAACCACTTGGCAAGTTCAAAGGCCAGTAGCCTTTGCGTAATAATTCCCGCATACCCGTAATTGTTTTATCTTTTCGTAGATCGTTATCCATTTGACTAAACAGAAAGAAGATGTTTTGCTGAAACATTCCAGATGCAGTTGTCGGATCAAGCTCCTGAGTTACGGCAAGTGTTTTTACGTTTAGGTCCCGCAACAGATCACTAGCAATTTTCGCTCCATTCAAACCAGACCTGGAGAAACGTTCATAAGAGTAAACGATGATGTAATTAACTTGCTTGTTTCGTTTGATAAAAGTCAACATTCTCGAGAATTCTTTTCGATCATCTGTCTTTGCAGATTCATGGGTTCCGCCGAAGTAATCAATGACTTGCAAACCTCTTCTGGCAGCAAAATTCTCACAATACTTCTTTTGGGATTCTAAACTGGTATTTTCCTCTTGGGAAACATGCGAAACTCGTGTATAAATGACTGCATTGGAGCCATTTCTTTTGGGAGAAAAATTCTTTCCTGTGAAAGAATTAAATAAGCTAAGATCGTTCATAATGAAAGTTTTTCATTAAGATCTTCAATACTCCATTCATTGTCAAAGAAATGACCATTTCGTTTAGTCGAACATTACACCATGTTTGTACAACTTTACACCATACTACATCAACATTACACCAATGGTAGAGTACTTTACACAATTATTCAGAAACTTACATAATTCACAGATTTTACCGGGAATAGGATTGAAATAGTATCTTGTAACCGATTTAGGTGGTTAGGTTAGGTTGATTAGTGAATGGAGTAATGACACCTGTCTTACTCCATTCACATTTTAGTCAATTCCACTAAGATTCCTATCGAATCGATTTCGACGAATCTTTGTTTCCGACTGGACGAATTAAATGATCTCTTTTGACTAACTTTTCTTTTTAATCGACGAATCTGTTTCAGTTTTTACGATGTCTTTAATCTTAGTCGGTTTCGACCCGGTTCCGAGTCCAATCAGTTTCGACGAATCTTATTTTCTGACCGGATCAATTTCATGATCCGACTTGTCTAAGTTTACTTTTTGATAGACGAACCATTCGCCACTTGTACTAAAGACCGTTCTGAGTCTAGTTCAGCTTAACCGCTTCTTAACTTGATTTCTTAGTTTTTGAATTGGCTGTTGCCTGATCAAAAATGCTAACTGCCCGCCCTTAGTGGGCAGTTAGCATTTTATTCGGTCAAAATTTCACTTCAAGGGTAATTAAAAGTTAGTTGCCCGTTTTAAGCGGGCTGTTGATGTTTTTTAGCCATTTTTTTAGTCCTGAAGGATAATAAAAATTAGTTGCCCGCTTTAAATGGGCATTTAATGGTCAAGCTTTGTTAGTTGACCACTTTGACTGGGAATCTGTGATTTTTTTTATTTCTGACGGAACTGTTCCAGGTAATCATAGATTTTGGAAGCAAGCACATCAATTTTCCGGTTTGATTGGCTGACGATTAATTTGAGTATGGGTCTCGACATTTCTAGATACTTCTCAAATAACTCATCAACATCTTTGCGATGATCCAAATCCATGATCTCAAAAATAATCGCTCCGAGGTCAAGCTGATAATCATCTGCGCGAACTTGCATGTTCTGTAATAAATTGATCATTTTCCAATTGATCAAATCTTGCTTGATCAGATTTATAATGATTACTTTACTACAATTAAATGTCTTTTGGTTTTCTATTGGTGCGTTTGGCAATGCTTCCATTCGGAGTAGGTTTAATTCCTGTTCAGCACCAAAACAGAAAGTTGATAAAACAAGCAGGCGTGGTGCTCAGCTTACTGTTATCGAGGCATCGCCAAACGCCCATCCGCAGTAAACCAAAGACAACCACGCCCGTTTCCAGGAGTGGTTAGTCTATCAGTTCTTGCGGATCTTTAATTTGGCGATTTTCGATAACAAGACCTAATAGCTAACGCTACTCTAATATTTTGGGTAACTTTCTTTGTTTTTCATTACAAAGTTACCATTTCAATTATTCTTCCAATTAGTTTTTGATATAATTAAAAATTCTTACAACTCAAAAATACAAATATTGATTAATAAAATCAAATATAAAGTAAATTAATATGTTTTATATTTGATTTTATATTGTTTTAAGAACATTAATCACGTTTATCTTGTACTCTGAAAGACCTTTAAAATCGCTAGTATTACATATATTAGTTATCAAAATCATGATTTTGGGTAAAGACGAAAAAACACTTCATAACCGAATTAAAATTGTTCTTGCAGAAAAGAACATGTCACAAACTGAGTTAAGTGAGCTAACTGGATTATCGAAAAGTCGTATTTCAAGTTATTGTACTAATAATGCCCAACCATCTTTAGAAACTTTGAGGATGATTGCTACAGTAATGAAAGTAAATGTTACACGACTTATCGTTCCTACTGCTGATGAGGATGAGAAGTGATTTCTTGAAATAGATTAATCAAAACTATTCAATATCCTAGAAATGAAAAACAGAAAGATCCAGGTCTTATAATCCATACTCTCGCTTTTAGTTTATACCTAATATCATTTGGTTTTATTGGGCTTTCTGAATTTAATCTAATGACTTTTACAACATTAAGTTTGGTTCATATAGACGATCGAACAAAATCTCTATAATTACTGTACCCACTGTTCTTTGGATATAATTTCATTTGCTTTACAGAGTCAGTTTATTTTCTGGAAGTTTTAAAACACCCTGCTTTTTTTCAGAATTATTGTGTAGTATTGAACACTATTCGCAATATAATTCAGTTTTGGACTCCAATGAGAAATTGATTGTAAGTAATGGTTTATATATAGATCAACTGCATGAAAAATAAAGAACGTGACTAAAGAGAATTACAAATTAGAAATAAAGAATCTTGAAAATGACGATCAAAAAAAGATCTTTACTCAAAAAAATTATTTTCATGGATTACCTCATGTTTTTTCAGGTAGGGAAGATGAATATTATTATTTCCGTAAAAGAATTGCAGATCAATTTGAGATCGAATTTTATGAAGTTATGATTGTTGGTTCTTCCAAATTTGGTTTTAGCCCATACAAATTTACAGAGTTTACATTTGATTCAGATATTGATGTAGTAATGTATAATGAAAAGCTTTTTGATAAATTCTTTGAATTGATAAGTGAGTTTCAATATCGAATCAAAAATCATAGCATAAGACTTAATAGAGAACAGTATAGAAAATACATGAAATTTATTAACTACTTTGTTAGAGGATGGATGCGTCCTGATTTATTACCACAAAACACAAATGTATTTATTGAATTGAAACAGAATTGGGACGATTTTTTTAAGAGTATATCTCATGCTAAATCCGAAGTGGGTAATTATGTAGTCAAAGCGGGATTATTTAAAAATCAACATTACGCAGAAAAATATTATCGCTCTTCAATTGAAGAAATCACAAAAAAAATAAACAGTATTTAATATGGCAAGACAAATTCCGGCAACACCTGATAAAAAATCGATTTCTGATTTAATCGGTAAAATACAAAGAAACGAATTAGTTCTTCAACCAGAATTTCAACGTGAATTTGTTTGGACGCCGATTCATATGGAGAATTTTATAAGAACAATTTTAGAAGGTTATCCTTTCCCAGAAATTTATATTTCACAAAAAGGTATTGATCTTAGTACATTGACAACTCAAAATGTAGTTGTTGATGGTCAACAAAGATTAACTACTATTCAAAGATACATTGAAGGCAATCATAACTTTGAAAAAGATATTCCGAAGTTCAAAGATTTATCGGAACAAGATCAAAAAGACTTTCTTAATTATGACGTTACTATAAGAGATCTAAAAGATGTCGATCCAGATACTATAATTGAAATTTTTAAAAGAATTAATTCTACAAACTTTACATTAACAGCAATTGAAATAAATAATGCGATTTACAATGGCGAATTTATTTCATGCGCTAAAACAATTTTAGATAAAATTAGAGAAGCAGAGCATAAGGTGCCAATATTTAGTGAAAGCGAATTAACAAGAATGGCAGACTTGCATTTCATCTTACTAGTTTTATCTACGTTAGAGGAAGACGGATATTTTACACAAGATAAAGAGGTCGAAAATTATATCGCTAAGTATAATGACGAGTACCCTAACTTTGAAAAAAATAAACAATTGGTTGCTGATGTAATTATTAATATTCTGGATAGCGAGCTTCCAGTTGATTCAATTTGGTATAGAAAGTCTAATTTCTTTAGTCTTGTTTGTGAATTATGTTTCTCAAACCAAAGAGTTGAAAATGTAATTACCCCTTTATTAAAAAACGAACAGCTTATTTTAGATAACAAAAATGAGGATAAAGTGACTAATATATATTCCAAATATTATTCAAGTATGTATGCTGGTACGAATAGTAGGACTTCTAGAGTAAATCGTAGTGAGTTTATTCGTTCTGAAATAATACTAGCTGCTAGTGATCAACAAAATGTTTGAATTTTATTACTATTCCTCTATGAAAAATAACCTATTCCAAAGTTATTGGCTTTGTTGCAATGGGTTCACAAAAAGATAACTGCCTCCAATTAGGTTGTCACTTATTGTTTTTAATAGTCTTTTGATAGAAATGTGGTTTACCGCAATCAAAATACCGTATAAATACGGTTGATATTCTATTATGAGATACTTTATTTTGTCATCAAACTTACATAACTACAAAACTAGTGGTAAAATACCTATTACAAATTCTTGCGGCAGTAGTCTTTTTGTGGATTTCCTACTACACAAATCCGAGTTTAAAATCTGAGTTCTTAGGACAAGGTATTGGTTTATTTGTAATATTATTTGTCGTAGAACTAGGTGGGGATGTTTTGAAACATCACAAAAGAATAGGTCTGGTATTTCGTAGTTGGTATCTTGCTATGAGAGGAAAGCACGTTCGGTTTTCAATGTCTTACGTTTATAGAATACAGGTTAATGATAAATATTTACTTGTAAAGAACTCTAATTGGAATTTCTATCAACCAGTCGGTGGGAAATATAAGAGACTTCCTGTAACTCGTCAAATTTTAAAACAATTTGAGGCAACGGATGATTTAAAACTTTCAACAAACGGATTGAAAAAAGATGATCTTGCAGTTTTCGTTCCAGCCAAAAATGCAGTAAAATTTATTGATTGGTTTAATACGTGTGAGGATAGAGAAATATCTCATTGGCGTGAATTTTACGAAGAATTGATAGATGTAAAAGGTCAAGTGTTATCTTCTACAAACTTCCCTTACGTCAATTATGAATTTGTAGGGAGAGTAAGAACTCCATTAAAAAAAGCAAAAGGATGGGATTGTTGGGAAATTCTTCAATACGATGTTTTAGAACTATTACCAACTCAAGCACAATTGATTGAACTTGAAGCTCTTCTTAGTAATGGAGATACTGATTATATAAAATGGGCAGACAAGGAATTGATCGAGTCCTTGGGATATGATAGAAGGTCAAGGGATACTCCGTATAAAATTGGAGAGCATACGAAATGGACTGTTAATATGAAGTGGACCGCCGACTGACTTTGAAATGCAAATTTAAAATGTAAATAATTGATCGATCAAAAAAATAACGTTCTAATTCTTACTAGTGGTGGAATAGATTCGACTGCCTGCATTCAATTTTATAAAGACCTTGGTTTTGAAATTGAACTGGTCTTTTTAAATCTTGGACAACCCTCTCACAAGAATGAATTAAACGCAATAACAAAAATCAGTGAGTATTATGGATACAAACTAAATATTCTAAAGGTGAGTGGACTTAATATTACGAAAGGCTTTATTCTAGGTAGAAATGCTGCACTTATCTTTTTAGCATTAATGAGTTTTTCAAAATCATTTGGAATAATTGCAATTGGAATTCATTCAGGAACCACATACTATGACTGTGGTGAGAATTTTTTAAATCAAGTTCAATCGATTATCAAAGAATATAGCGGTGATTTGGTACAAGTCGCTGCTCCTTTTCTCACTTGGAACAAAAAAGAAATTACCAATTATTGCTCAATAGAAAAAGTTCCAATTCATTTGACATATAGTTGTGAACTCGGTTTAGATCAACCGTGTAATGAATGTTTAACCTGTAAAGACTTAAGGAAAATATATGAGTGCTAGAAGTAATATTATTGAACACCCATTAGGTGTTCGACTTGAAACCCCATTAATGGTCCCATCGTTTTCAAGCAAAGGTTACGGCTTTAAAAAGAAAAGAAGTAAAAGATCTCCTGACACCTCGGAAGTTGCAGACGCCTTTCAGTTTGCTAAGGAATTTCTTACAGAGACTCTTTTAGTAAGTGCTTATGATATATTTTACAGTCATATACCATTTGATGAAGATTCAATTTGTACAGAGCTTACGTTCATTGATAGTGGCGGTTATGAAACTGGCGGCGGATATGATATTTCGGCAACATCAAAATTCAACTATGACATAAAAGCATGGGATGTAAATCAATTGAATAGTGTATTAAGCAAATGGCCGGAGTATAAAGCTGCAATTGCGGTGAGTTACGATCATGGTAATCATAGAATTTCATTAAAGGATCAAATTGATTCAGCAAAAGCATTATTTAGTACTCATCCAAACTTTTTATCAGATTTCTTAATAAAACCTGAGACTAAAGACCAACAATTTGTAAAAGTTCAAAATATCATTGACAATATCCAAGATTTATCAGGTTTTTCAATAATTGGATTAACTGAAAGAGAATTAGGTAGTTCGATTTTAAGTCGGATGGTTAATATAGCTGAAATTAGACGTGCTTTAGACGGCGCAGGTATTTCATCACCATTGCATATCTTTGGAAGTTTAGATCCAATAACAACGATATTGTATTTTTTAGTAGGCGCGGAAATTTTTGACGGACTAACTTGGTTAAAATATTCATATTACAACGATTCGGCAATATATCAATCAAATTATGGGGCACTTAATGTTGATTTAGGTATTCATGTAAGTGATGCAAAAGTTAAATCGATGTCTATTACTCAAAACACGTATTATCTCGAGAAAATGAAATATACAATGAAGGACTTTATCAAGTATCAAAATTTTGAACAATTTGATGAATTAGGTGGTCCTGGATTTGGCAAAATACTTGAGAAGCATTTCAAAACTTTTCAATCAAATTTTAAATAACATGGGCGGTTCAGGAGGTGTATTTTTTCCTGGTAGTAATTCACCAGATGAAATTAGTAAGAAAATTCGAAGTGAAGAGCAGGCAAAAGGTCAGGCCTTCGAAATTGAAGTGACTGATTTAATTAGAACTCTATTATCTGATGTGAATGACAGAGATACTAATCAAATTCAGAAGCATATCCAAGGAATAAAAAAGGCACTAAATTTAGGTGTTGATGGAACTATTGATTTAAGGTATGGTGGATCACTGTCAAAAAACACTTTCGTTGAAGGACTTAGCGATATCGATACATTAGCAATTCTAAATAAATCTGAATTGATGCATCTGAATCCGAATGAAGTAAAAGATTATATATACAATAGAATTCGTGAAAGTTTACCTACTACAGATATTGTTTCTGGAAAAAAAGCTGTAACAATTAACTTCACTTCAGAATATTCAATTCAGATACTTCCAGCATTAAAAGATGGGAATGGGATTCGGATTCCATCATCTACAGATCCAAATGAATGGTCCAAGATAATTCAACCAAAGAAATTTGTCGAAACTTTACGATACGTCAACATCAAAAATTCGGGTAAATTGATTCCCGTAATTAAGTTGGCAAAATCTATTATTTCGACTCTTCCAGAAAGAAGGCAACTTTCTGGATACCACGTAGAGGCACTTGGGATTGAGGTTTTTTCTAATTATTCAGGCGACAAAACTCCAAAGGCAATGCTTAAACATTTCTTTACTGAAGCCAGTAAAAAGGTTTTAGAACCAATAAAAGATAAAACCGGGCAAACTATCCACGTTGATAACTATTTAAAAGCAGCAAATAGTATTGAACGAAAAATGGTTTCAGATTCATTGAGTACAGTATCAAGAAAAATGCAAAATGCGGATGGGAGTAAAGATATTCGTGCCTGGAATGAAATACTTAAATAATGAAACCTTTTTGCTAATCTCCGTAAAACCCAAAGTAAAATTATAGTATGGAGTTTTATTCACAATTATCTCATGCATATTTCTTTGCAAAGAACATTGTAATTGACAATGGTTATGCTCATGAAATCGATTGGCAAGATAATATTTCATTCAATGATATAAGCTCATCTGAGTTCTTGAAAGAGATTTCATGGGTAGTTATAGCTAGTGGAATGAATGACCGTGTGGTGCAAAAAATATTTCCAAAAGTTAAACATATTATGAGAGGATTCGAGTCTATTGATTGGATTTGTGAGAATCGAGAAAAGATTAAGGAGCAAACAAAGATCGTTTTCAATCATGAAGGTAAAATCAATGCTATCCTATATATTGTTGATTATATCAAATCGAATTCTTTTCAATATCTTAAGAATAGAATATTTAATGAAGGAATATCTTACATCCAGACTTTTCCATACATGGGAAAAGCCACGTCCTATCATTTGGCAAAAAACATTGGACTAAATTTTGCCAAACCTGATCGTCATTTATTAAGATTAGCAGATATACTAGGGTTCAATTCACCTGACGAACTTTGCTTGAATATTTCAGATTCTATTCAAGAAAAAGCATCTGTTATTGATCTAGTATTATGGCGGTATTGTACATTAGATAAAGACTATAAGCTAACCCTTGAGAATTTTATCTTAGGTTCATATTGCAAAATTCCAAAAAAACAATTTTCATAAAATGTACAACGTAGTCTTCACGAAAGTGTAAGTTGAACTCATGTACAATTCGAAACTCATGAGATCATCAATTGTTTCGAAGCATCTCCTAATTCTTTGTATTTAATTAAATATACTCCACTATGTCAAAAAGCACTGAAACCATTAAGGAAGAAATTGAAGATTTTAAAACTTCACAGGGAGGTGATTATCCCGAATTTTACATCGGAATTACTAATAATCCGCAAAGGAGGCTCGTTGAGAATATTTTAACAGCAGAACTTTTTGAACATGTTGATGCTGGTCGATATAAAGACACCGATCCGTGTTATCAAGCGGAAGCAGAGTCAAGAGATGAAGCGGTTGAAATAGAGATACATTTTCAAAAGCTTGGTATGCAAGGATTTAATCCTAGATCTAAAGGGGTAGAGAGTTCTTGCTATGTGTATTGTTTTAAAATCTCCGAGGATTACCAATTGATACAAGAAACCGAAGGGAATTCAGAAGAAGGTAAAAGCATGGCAAAATCAATAAAGAAGTTTGAACAATTTTCTAAACTAAAGTAATCAAGAATGTAGTGGTGATCCTTTCTGATGAATTTAAACTATTTTTATCGCCCCTACTGAGCATAACAAATTAAATAACCAAATACCTAACACAATGGATGCTGGAAAACGAACAATCAACGATATTTTTAATGGCAATAGAATTTTAGAAATTCCTTTCTTTCAAAGAGCTTATGTTTGGGGAGATGAACAATGGGAACGGCTACTTGAAGATATGGAAGCGGTAAGTATTTCAAACCGCCCCTATTTTTTAGGATCTGTTATTTTGAAACAGCAGCCGACCAATACGTCTAATCCAGTAGGAGATGTTAGGACAGTTATTGACGGACAACAGCGTCTTACAACCTTAAATATTTTCTTCAAGGTACTATGTCTTAGAACAGATAACAACGCCTCATTTGAACGAATTTTTAAACTCCTGAACAACGAGTTTGCACTCTATCATAATCATAATGATATTGCTTCATTTAAGCAGGTATTGAGTCTAACCGAATTGGTTGATCTCACCGGTCCTGATCACGACAAGATTATTCACGCATATAATTACTTTAAGAAAAATTTAGATCCGAATAAACTCAATTTTAACATCATTTTATCAAGAATCTTATTTGTAGGAATTGATTTGGATGAAAATGAAGATGAACAACAAATCTTTGACACCATTAACTCCTTAGGTGTTCGATTGACGACAGCCGAGCTTTTAAAGAACTATTTTTTTAAGCGGGATGACTTGAACTTATATAATGAATACTGGCGTAATATCTTTGAAGGAGACGATGAAGAAACAAAACGTTATTGGGATCGTGAACTGACTGCCGGTAGATTGCGTAGAACCTGTATTGATTTGTTTTTCTACTCTTACTTACAAATCAAGATACAAGATGCTTCATTGAAGGTCAAAACAGAAGATAAAATTGAATTTTCGAAAGTAGAGTCACTTTTTGAATCATACAAAACACTTATCAAGGAGTACAAACTTGATAGAACAGAAATACTTCTTGAAATCAAAGATTATGCTGTGGTTTTCAGAGATAGTTTTGATTATGAGATTGTCGAACATGAATTGAGCGCTGATTATGGTATTGAAAGAATCAATGCGATCATTTTCGGTTTGGATACTACTACACTTATCCCATACGTGTTATACATTCAAAAACACGTTCGTGAAGAATCTGAACGTAACAAGTTGTATAAAGCATTGGAAAGTTATTTGATGCGGCGAATGGTCGTTCACGCTACTACTAAGAACTACAATCAACTCTTTACGGACCGACTCATTTCTCATGAAGTATTGACCGCTGAAGCTTTTTATGAACACATCGAAAAAAGCGCAGACAGAGTAAATTACTTCCCCGATGATTCAGAATTGGAGAATGGATTCAAAAGTACTTATTTGATTAACAAGCAATCTGCAGGAATTATCTATTTCATCGAATCCAAGATCAGGAATCGAAACAGACAGGCAACTCAATTACTCGGTATGCGCAAGTATAGTCTTGAACACTTGATGCCAAAAAAATGGAAAAACCATTGGGGGGAACTGGGAACTAAAGAAGAACGAGATTTTCGAAATAGAATCCTTTACACCCTAGGAAATCTTGCAATCATCACTCAATCTTTAAACGCATCCATTCGTGATTCAGATTGGACAACAAAGAAAGTTGGAAGAGCAAACAAACCTGGATTGAGACACTATTCGGCCGGAATAGAAACTCTTGCACCATATTTGGAACTTGAGGAGTGGAATGAAAACGAGATTCAAAAGAGAGCCCATTTTCTTTATGACAGAGCAGTAGAAATTTGGAGAAGATAAGGTTGTTTAAGATGGATGAAAAGGAATTATCATATTATCTCATGTTAGTGACTTCTTCAAAAGAAGAAGATCTGGAAAATGCATACAGATATGTTTTGGATGCAGCTACTATTGTTATGCAAAAAAGCCCAAGTAATCTGCCTAAAAAGTTCCAAACCCTTCAAATCAATGATGCTTTTATCCTTCTTCAAATGGTTGTAGCTAAAGGTATGGGGATTCTTGAATTATTAGATGGCGTTTCGTACAAAAATAGAATTACAAATATAACTGCTCAAAAAATCGTTGATCCTACGCCAATAGCTGTTTTGACAAGAACACAATTCGAAGCATATTCAACATTTTCCAATATATACAATACAAATAACGACTTAAATACTAGAGATTTTCTTCATACTATCTGGGTTTTAGCGGGGCTAAATGAAAGACAAAGAGGAGAAGATCCTACTAAACCTGAACTATTAGCGAAAAAAAAGAAAGAAAAGCAGGATATCGAGGATTTAATCAATAAGCTGAAGCAAAACCCGAAATATCTGAATTTGACCCCTGAGAAACAAAAAAATGTAGACGATTGGATTTCCAAAAGGAAATATGAAGTAACATTCAGAAATGGGAAACTCGTTCTTTTAAGTCAACGTGATTTTTTCTTAAATAGTGGAGTAAATGAAAAATTTTCCAATTTATATGCAATTTTATCTTGGTACGTTCATCCCACTTATGTGTCTGTATTACAGTTTTCTCAAATGTTTAACCAAAATACAAATACTGAGCATACTTATTCGATGCTTAAAATTTCTCGAATTATCATCTCACTTTTCTTAACAGAGTATTGTAAACTCTTACCTCCCGTATTTGAAGAGTTTAAAACACTTCCTGATCTTAATCAATTAATTGTCTATACAGATAACAAAACCTTCAGGGGCAATGATGATTTTCATGTTGAAGCTATGGATCGATTAAATGATTTGATCTCAAAAAAGTTGAATATGAAAAAATAGAGCAAAGATTTAATCACTCTTCTAATTTTATTTTTTGAGTACCAAATGATAATCAGAAGAAAGTTCATCGATTTTACTTAAATCTACAGTTTGCCAATATGCTCCGGTTCTATCCTTATCCTTCAAAAGACCTTTTATCGCTGCTCGATAAATAATACTTGATCCATTAGGATTAAGTAAATCAAATTGCACATAGATTTGGAAGTCTTGATTAATTCCGCTTCTCCTGGCAAGTTCAGAACCAAATTCAGCAGTTGTGAATTGTATTTCTTGGCTACTCAAACTTACTAGATTAACTCTGTTTGGTTCAATTATCCTCGGTATATTATCAGTCTGAATATGCAGCTTTGTTGTTTTCTTCGCACTATCAGAGTAAACCATTAATAAAACTTCCTTTAAGTACCATTCTACATTTCCGGTATTTCCAATCAAGTAAGTCAGAATAATTTTCTGTGATGTTTGATCGAACTGAAAATCAACCAACCGTGAAGTCAATTTTGAAATTTTTCTTAGGGGCAAGAGAATTGCAACTAATGAAATGATAATTGATATGATCACAAGTACCATATTAATAATGTCGATTGTATCCATGTCGTTCCGTAAATTGATAATTTATTAAATTCCACGATGTATAAACTCGCCATTCAGGAAAAACCAGTCGAAATGAAAAATGATAATTGGCATTTAAAGCAGTTTTACAATCTCATTCCGTTGCAAATAAACTGCATATCTGCCTGCAAGAACCAGAATTTCTCTTTCCCAAGGATATATTTTGATTTTGGTATCAACCTGAGAAGCTAATTCAAATAATTCGAATACATCTTTCATTGTAAAATTCTGAAATTTGTCAGAAGGAATCTCAGAGAGATTATTCACATCAAAACCATTTCTACTAGCAAAGTCCCGATATACATCTTCCCAGTTCATCTTTTTGCTTTTAATTCTCTCTTTTAATTGGTTGTGTGCTTCCTTAGTGCTTTGATCAGCTATTGATTCTAATTCAATGAATTTGTTTTTGATGGTTGAAAATCCGATACGTTGTATATTACCTTCTTGAATATTATAGTATTTAGCAAGATACTTTATATTTTCACTCGAGTTTAAAAGATTAATATCTACAGTATATAGCAATGATTTTTTTAGCAATTTGCCTATTTTTACCCTGTTATTCTTTTGTTTCTGTATTTCATTTCCAAAACCTCCACAATCAACAATCAATGCTTTCTTATTTACATCATCAAGTGTATCAGAATCTAGTAATTCAAAAAGCGTTGTAAATCCTAAGTTGTCTACGGCTCCTCCGTCAATAACCCTAATTACTGAATCCGGATTGTTTTCAAGGCTAAATTTTAACATTGGTAAAACACCTGGAAATGCAGCGCTACCTGAAATGGCGTAAGATAATGGGAGTCCAAATCCTTTATTCATTGTAAAGGGTTCGTTTGGAAGAATAGATCCATTAATTTTAAAAGCGTCTATTATATGTGGCATAAATGGGAGTCTTTCACCATTATTATAGATAGTTCCATTTGTAACAAACATGGGCATGGTAACCTTTTCATTTGAAGATGCGGGGATAAAAAAATCACTTAGAAACAAACGATTTATAGTCTTATCATTCTTGGGATTAATCTTACCACTTTGTAACAATTCATAGTCAATCATGTTTGGATAATTTTTACGGACTTTATTTTTTTCATAACGAGGGAGTTTAAAAACAGAAGTTGTCTTAGCAGACATGAATAAGAATTCTTGTAATCTTTTCTTTCTATAATCCGATTTCCAAAAGTCTAAAAAAGTTTTATCTAAAACATCATTTTTCTTTAGCGTTAAATAGTAGCCTGCAGCAAACCCTCCTCCGGAAACAGTTGATAAATAATCTATTTCATTCAAAAAGGTTTCATCACCTTTTTTTAATTCATCCAAACTGATTAATACGCCAAGTCCGAAATACTGGGCTCTTGAGCCACCACCTGATATCGCAATTCCTAATACATTATTTTTATCTTGTCCTTCTCTTTCCTGTGGTGATTTATAACTGTTTGTTTCTACTTTTTTAATTGGTTGATATCTATTGTCAGAGTATACAATTATTTTATTGTTAACACATGAATTGAAGCATAGAGTTAAGATTACTAAATATCTTATGTTAAGATTTATTATTTTCATAGTGATAGCGATTATTTGAGTCGCAACCTACTAATAATTAATGAAATAAACAATATTTATACATTTCGCTCATTACGATACTTAAGACAATACCCATCAATATAAATTCGACCAGTGGAAAGGTGTGCTAAACAGATTACTGTATTTAGAAGTTGAATTTTTAAGTGGAAGTTGTAGGAATGTAACGGATTATCTATAACCCTCCGGGAACGTTAGGAGTACAATATTACCCTTTTTAGAACCCAATTTCGAATCACCCCTTTCAATATATTGATATTTAGCTATTTAACCGTTTGTAAACTCCCCCTTTGGAGGGGGATAAAGGTCTTGATGACTCTGACGAGTGTCAGACTCCGTCAGAGGGGAGGGCAAGAAAAAAGGATAATCCTTCGGGCTGCTTTGTAGCTGGCGAAGAAGGTTATACATTCTACGAGCAATTTCCACCTTTTTTTCATTGCCAAAAAAAGGTGGAGCCAAAAAAGTCTAGGCGCAGGTAAACCGATCGACCTGTTAGCAGATCATGCCAGAATTCACCTTAAACTCAGCGTTCCGCCTCAAACAAAAGGTGAATTTGTCTGTCATTTCCTGCACAGGTGCCCGATCTCGTTCACCAATGCGCCGGATTTAGATCCTCTTAGGTGAATTATTTCGATCTTGATTTTAAATAAAAAAGTAATTATCTGTGATTTAAAGCTTAAAACACCTTCATCCGGTTCTTTTCTTTGAGGTTCTCGTAACAATCGCGATATTTTTTGAAACTGCGTGTTAGTTGCAAAGGCCTGTCGGGGAATTTCTTTTGGATCCAGTATTCCAGATCAGCATTTTCCAGTGTTTCAGCAGCAAAACGCAAGCGCTGATCTTTTAGGAACAGGTAATAATAATGCATTGAATCTTCACCGGATAGAACGATCTTTATCCAGTTATCCCAATCTGCATGCGGGACGGTCAATTCATGCATGTAATATTTACTAAGAGGATACCAGCTAGGAAAGTTCCTTTTGAAACAAATGGTTTCTTCATCTACTGTGATCTCTGTTTTTGGAAAGCCGGCTTGAAATACTAGCACAACTACAGTGATCACTGGAATGAAAATACTTCCTAATATGGTTGCAAAACCTGGAAAGATCATCGATAAAAGAAACGCTCCTATAAGTACTGATAGAAGTCGCTTGACAAAGCGCACGGTAATCATGGGTTGAGGTTTCATTCCTGTGATTGTTTTGATGAGACAAAGAAACAGATAATTACGGATTTGACCATCAGGAGGCAAAGTAAAAAGAGTATAGGGATCGGCAGCGGTTAACATTTCGATCAGGTGTGGGCGATTTCCTTATTTTTGGAGGATGGAAACTTCAGGTATTAAAGATAACCGGGTATATGTATGGAATAACTTGTTGAATATTACCTTCAATACGCTGTTTTTTGCATTTTTTCCGGTTGGGTTGATCTGGGTATTTATCGACGATACGAAGCATATCCAAGCCTTATGGGTTGGTATCGTGCTGCTATGGCTGGTGTACGAGTTGTTTGTATACACGTATATTCGAGCAACACTTCGGGACGGTGTCCTGTTCTTCGAACGCCCCTTGGGTAAATACGGTTTTCTATTCCGGAGAAGGACCCGCCAAATGACTATCCACCCGGATGATTGGACGGAGGTGTATCGCTATTCTTTCAAAGGTGGTACGGCCTATTATTTCCGTAAGGACAAAACCGCAGCTTATTTCGTTTCGGCAGATGGTTTCCGCTTCTTCTATGATGATCTGGAAAGACTCTTCCCCGGAAAAGTGAAGCACACCGATGATTTTCCAAGAGAGATGAGAAAGAAGCTGCGGAAGAAGGAACGGGGGAGGGTGTTTTAGGGGAAGTTTTCCCATTAATTTAATGGGAAAACCAAATCTAAATCTCTTTTGAATCGTTGAATCCAAATTTTAAAAGTGCACCAAGTAATAACGCACCAATTCCAATAACCAGGGCAACATCATTTTTCTTACCCATACCACCACCGATAGTTGATACAGCTCCCACGATCATTAATCCAACTCCTACATCTGCCACTTGCTTACTGCTATGTTTACCGGTATGTACCCAAGTTACAAAATGCTCGCAGTTATTTGTAACATAATCATACGCACGTTCTCCAATTCGAGATTTTGCCCGCTCAATTGCTGCTAACCTCTCATTTTCATTTCCTTTAAAAGGAACAATTCTTTCTGGTTCCAACATACTTAGGTATTTTACCATGTCGCTATGAGGAACAAATTGGACTCCGGTTTTGTAATTGGCTAAAAATATTGGCTGGTTCTCATTGCTGTAACCACCAAAAAGTACATAATGGTCCACCATTCCGATGAACCTCTTTCTTAATACAATTGCATCTATAATCCGCAGATTGTATTTACTAATTAAGTAATTGATTTTATTCATTTTATTAAAAATTTATGAGACAAATTTGAGTTGTTTTTTTTGATGAAAAATTGAGACCTTGGTCAAGGTCGACTATAGGTCGGGATTTTTTCCGCAATTTAGACGGATTATTTTTTGAACTTCGGCTAAAACACTATTGTACTCACCTTTTCTCCGCTTCAAATTCTCCAGGTATCTTTTTGGTTCTTTTTCAAATAGCCTTTTGCCAAGGTCGCTGCCATATCGTCCTAAAGGGTAAAAGTGTCCTCTGTTTGTTTTTGGTCGAATCAATTGTTCTCTTTTCAATTCTGCAAAAAGAACTAACAATTTTTCTTTGTTTTCTGATGAAGCACAAAAAGAATAGTTAGGATCAGAGATTGATTTGAATAATTTCTTGAATTCGGGGATGTTTCTAATCCATTCCTTATCTTTTAATGCCCTTATAAGTTTTAAATCTTTTCCTTCGGGACCAATCCATAAATAATATGGCAGCTCCCTCTCTATACTCTTAGCGACGTATAAATTATTCTCATCCTGTTTTGATATGCTGAGCATTTTAGGATTTAAAGGGGTCAGATTTATTCTAGTGAACTGATCATTGGATCTGCTCTTTTTTATGAAATTTAAACCTAGTAATTCGGCTAATAACTCAAAGTTGTAAGCTTTAAATTCGCAAGTTTCTTTTAGAACCGGTAAACATTTTTGCCAGCACAATTGGCCTTCTTTCGTTGAATTTAAAACGGTTAATTGTTCTTTGAATAATTCACTTGTCAATTCTTCCAAGATTTCTTTTTCCCGACCACTAACTTCTGCAAGTTTATCATTAATGGTGGTAAGCAATGTACCAATAATGTTTGGAATTGATTCGTAGTTGTTGGCTTTGATATAGTCGTCTACTTTTTTTAGAACTGGATAAAGAGTGGCTTCAAAAGAATGTTTACGAACGGTGGCTATTATTTCAGCATAGTCAACATATTGTTCTGAAATAATTTTTTCTAAAGGTGAATATCCCGACGGAGGTTCATCTGCATGCAAATTGTTTGTTGTTGTCATGTTGTTTCAGTTTAAGTACACGTCAAATGTAGAAGGATTTCAATTCGTTATACTGGACCTTTAGCTAAGATATGTTAAAGCAAATCAGCTTGTTATTAAGTGTGGAGTTTTGGTGATTATTTGTGGTTTTCTGGTTCTTGAATGGATAATTCCATCAAGTGCATCATCTCATTTGCTACGAGAGAGTTTAATTGATTCGGACCACTTAATACAGAAATCCTTGCTACTTTACAGGCATGTTGAATGTTATCTCCATGATCGTTCCGAAAGAGTTTAAAAGAAGGATTGTGTTTCTGTCCCGGATATAGGAGAATAAGTTTTGCAGAACTCCAAAACCGTCCATAGATATACATTTGTTTTAAATCTTCAATGCTGGCTGAGTTGTTTGAAGGAATCTTCCATTTTGTATCGATGATAATCGTTTCTTTTTCGTCTGTCAGAACGATATCCGGGCGGATATATCTCCCCGAAGAATAGAAAAGTTTGGATTGCTGTCCGTGAACTTTCCAACCGGCTTCGCGTAATTGTTTGCTTTTTCGTAACACGGTATAGACATACTCTTCCCACAAGACGTTCATATCGAATAAGAGAGAAATCATTTTATGCTGTCCTTGTTCGATATCAGGTGAGTAGTTGAGAATAATTAGTTTTGCCAATTGCAGCGCACGTTCATAGGATGCTGTTTTACGGTCCAGGTAAATCTGGTCCAAGCGTGCTTTCGCCGGACGAATAGCAGAAACTTCCGGAAAGGTTAACCGGGTTCTTCCGCATCGATCACTTAACTGTGTACCTCTGGAAAATTGACTGACAATTTCCAATGCATACTGCAATATCTGGTGCAAGCGGTGGTTTACGTCATAAACCTGATGAGTGGTGTAAAAACGTTCTTGGTGAACCAGGTTGTGGCGAATGTTCCTCGCAAAATCCAGTTTTCCTTTTAATGCTTTCACATTGCCAGTATTTTCCCTGTAGCGCTTTATCAATCCTTGATGGATCAATTTCTCCAGTTCAGCCAGGAAATACTCAAAATACAATTCCAGGAGATTGAAGTGCTGTTTATCTAGGTGCGCATTGTCATGAGTTTGTGCTTTAAGATGACCACACGCTTTTAGCATTTGGATCAATACCCCTTTCCATTTGTCATCGTCCTCATTTTTGTCTGCTTTCGGATGGATTTGAATGACGAGATTACCGATTTGAAGTGCGCCTACATAGTGTTTGAAGCGGAGCCCGTTGTGGAGTATGTCGAAATATTCATTGCTGTGAGCTTCATTGAACTTGGTGCATGCCTGCCAATGAGTAAACAAAAAACCTTGTTCACCTATTCTTAAAACTCCGTGTTCGTAGACATCAATTTTTGACATAGTCCGAATCTGTTGCGGTCTGTGATAGCTGTGAGGTAGTATTGTTCATGAGTTTATGAAGTGCTTCTATAAAGTTGAAGTTTTCATTCGTGCAATCATGAATCGTATAGACTTTACCGCTAAAATCATAGTCAGTTGTTTTTTCAGCAAAAACCACTGATTTTTGTTCTGTGATTTTGAAGAAAGAACTCCCAAGAACTAACGCCATTTTTTGATAATTACCATAGAAGTATTCTTGAAGCAATGGAATGATTTTGTTCTTAAACGTGTGTTTTAAATCATCAATTGATTTGTCATTGATAAAGAATGCATGACCGATGGTGTGGTCACGATCAACAAGTATTTCTATCCGTTCGTTGATGGTTTTTAACAGTGTAGCGAGGTTCAACCCTTCGATAGTGTTATTTTCCAATAGTTCTGGTTCAGGAAGCATTTCTACAAACGAAAAGCGACGGCGAAGAGCGGTGTCTAGGGCTTCAACCGAGCGATCAGCGGTATTCATGGTGCCGATTATGTCAACATTTGAAGGAACTGTAAACGACTTTTTAGAGTAAGGCAATTTCGCGCTCATAGGATGTTCGCCATCTTTCCGTTTATCTGTTTCAATTAATGTAATTAACTCTCCAAAAATGGCTGAAACGTTTCCTCGATTAATTTCATCAATAAATATTGCATATTGATTATTTGGATCACTTTCAGCTCGTTTGCACAGCTCTTTAAAAATACCGTCTTCAATTTTATAAATCAATTGCTCACTTTCCTGTCCATCATTAAGAATCGGTTTAATTCCTTCGATAAAATCCTCATAATTGAACGATTGGTGGAAAGTAGTGAAAACATAACGCTTAATCTCTTTCTCAGGATTTGGAAGGAAGTTGTTTACAGATTCTATAATTTCGTAAAGTTCAGGTACTAATTCCTTTACTTCTTCATCTAAGATTTCCCAGTAAGAATCTTCTGATTTATTAAAGATGAATGGCTGCTGTTTGGCTTTGACATTCACATATTCACAAGATTCAACTGTATGACTTTGTAGTTGACCCCAAACCGTTGGACGAACTGTATTAGAGTTGGAAAGTTTCGCTTTCTGAATTACCCACTTGTGTTTTAAAATGTCTCCAACTTTACATTTCCCTAGTTCAATAACGGCAATTGCAATTACTTGCCACCAAGTTAATTCACGTACAACTTCCTCAAAATGTTGTTCCGAAGTAATCGATGTTTCTTTAGTGGTATACTTAGGGAAGTACTCGGATTTCAATCGGTGTGTTTTTCCAGTTCCAGGAGGACCGTAAAGAATCTGATTGATAGGAAAATGATCTATATCTTCCTTCAAAGTGATTTTTGATTTATCTACAATTGCTTTTAATCCGGTTGTATTAAGAAGCTCATAATAGTAGTTTATGGTTTGTTTTATGAAATCTTCCGAGATGTTTAAAAGGTAATTCCAGTCTTTGTTCAGGATTTCATTTTTATCAAGATGAAGGATGATTGGAGAATTATAGTAATCGCCTCTGTAAACGTCATATTTTTGGCGTATCTCATTATTGCCTTGTCTTATAGTATCAATTTTAATTAAGAATCCACTTTCATTATTAATTTCGATTGTATATGCAATTTGACTTGGAGAATCTGTATTAGGATAAACCTGAGCCCACAAATATGAGTCAAAGTTGCCCACTCGATTCGTTGGTCTGCGATTAATTGAGACAACTCCTCTACCATTAAATGCATTTTTATTCAATTCATCTGCCCAGTATTTGACTTTCTGATAAACATTTTTCAGATAATCATAAACATCATTAAATTCCTGTTCAGCAATATCACGTTTTGATTTCCCGACATATTTATTAAGTGTTTCTAGATCATTAGGTGTAAAAAATAGCATGATACAAGATGTTATTTGTTTGTAGATAGATTATAGTTTAGTTTTTGAAGACTTTATAGCTCCAATTCTAGACACAAACATGCAAATTCCCTTTCACCCCACAATCATTTTTAGTTGAAATATCCGAGGGTAAGCATCAGTTTCAGTATTTACCACATTTCGAGAAGAAAATAAATGCGGTTTACCGAAGCAGATATATTCGATTTCGAAATGATTATTTGCGTTGTTTTATTATGAATTGATCATTCATTGCAATTATTAGATTACAAAAACCTTATCAATCTCTCCCATAATCCTACTAGTCTCAGTTAAAGCCACAATGATCTTTTGATAGTGTAAAATATCCTCAAAACTCAATTCCCGTTCTCTTCTGTCTTTAAGCCATTTTTGAGCGGGTTGATAACCCCCAATATAAAACTCCCATGCAGTTAGTGGAATTTTGTCAAAATATTGCTCATCATTGATCCAAATTCTTCCTAATTGATTTTCAATATCAAATAATTCCCAATCTTTTTGAGCTAATTTTCGAGTAATCATGTTATTACCTGATTTTGGATAAGTTGTGATGTAATTTTCTACTGTCTCACTTTCAAGCAAATGTATTTGGCGTAATTCACCGCCTAATTTTACCAATTTCCAAAAGTTGGTCGTATCTGTCGGATAGGGTACACGAGGGAAATCTATTTTTAAGAATTCCTTGTAAGTATCTCGATAATTTGGAGAATGCAATACTGCATAGATGTAATCTAGTAAATCTATTGGAGCGAATGTTCCTCTTTCATTGGTCTTTTCATTCTCAAATGTTAAGTCCAAACCTTTGGCAATTTGAACTACGATTTCTTTATTGAGATTGGGAAGCCTTGTTTGAGTTGGCTCGATTGTTTGTTGATTGGTAGTTTCTGAATAAAGATAAAGAGGGAATACTACAGGGCCACCTCTTCTGAACATATTGGTATCAGTCAATTTATTAGCAATAAAAACACAGTCAAAGAAATTTAAATTTGCAGCTTGAGGTTGAGAAACCAATTTCAAGCCTAGATTTTCATAAAGAAGATGATAAATTGTTTTCTCTCTAGCCCTACCTAATATTTTAGTGTCATAATAAATAAAATCATTATCAAAAGGTCGGTACGCATATTTCTTAACTTTATCTTCATCAAACTGAATTCCTTTCTTTTCGATTTTTAGTTTTAACTCTATTAAGTTAGAACCAATTAAATTCGAATCATCATGAGTTTTAACCCCACTTGATTTAATCAAATACAATTTATCTACTCGAAATCCTTTTTCATATTCACTCAACGAAGTAAAATCCCTATGAATAAAGGGATAATTTGGACCAGCAGTACTTATTTCCTTCCAATCAATTGAATTAATTGAATTTGACGTTAAAAAATCAAATTTAATTTCTCTTTTCCCATAAACATCTTTTTGGAATACTTTTCCTAAATCCGCATTAAGCTTTTTTCCGTTTTTCACAAAAATATTTATCGAAACTCCCTGCATTATATTGAAAACATTTTGGTCATTTGAACCATCAATATTTGTTTCTTTTTTTGTTGAGTTTCCATGCAAATCAAGAATATAAACTTTATCAAATGATCTTAATAAATGCCACCTCATTCCACGAAAAACAGGACTATCTAAAAAACTATGGGGATTAATAAAAGCTAGAACTCCAGATTCATTTTTTTCAATAAAATGCTCTGCATATCTTATAAATTTATATTCATCAGCATTGATTGATTTGGGGTTGCGCTCTTTTAATTTTTCTTTACCTCCAGGCTCTTTTTTATAATCCTCCATAAGATTCATAATCCATTCCCCTTTGTTGAAACTTTCACCACTGTATGGCGGATTTCCAATTACACACATTACCGGTGTATCCCGCTTAATGTGATTAGCCTCGTTAGCTTCTGTACTCAACCAATTGGCAAAGAGTGTTCCCGTATCCTGGTGGTACTCTTCCAAACTATTGGTTAAATAAACCCGCAACCGTTGTTCTTTGGTGGGTTTAAATCCAGTTTCAGTTAATAACAGATCCAATTGCAAATGTGCCATTGCATAAGAAGCCATGAGTAACTCAAACCCATTCAAACGGGGAATCAAATTATTTTCAACGTAGCTGCTCCATATTCCTTCTTGTCCTTTGAACTTTTTATGAATGTGTTTGATGACTTCCGCTAAAAAAGTCCCCGTTCCGGTAGCCGGATCTAAAATTTGGACCCTGTGAACTTCTTCTTCCGTTTCTACTTCCTTATTCTTGGAGCGTTGGTCAGCTGTAGATTTTGTTATGTGTTTGCGCTTTACTTTTATTTTGCTCGTATCTGCTAGACCTTGAGCTAATCCGAACTCTGTTTTCAAGACTTCATCAACTGCGCGTACAATGAAATTCACAACAGGTGCGGGTGTATACCAAACTCCACGCTGTTTACGCAGACTAGCATCGTACTCACTTAGAAATGTTTCGTAAAAGTGAATGATCGGATCATTCATCTGGGTACTCTTACCATAGTTTTTAAGTAATTGCTCCACATTACACGCCAAGAATATTTCAACTAAACTATCTACTACCCAACGAATGCGTGTATCCAAATCGTATCCGGCAATGAATTGAAACAACTTCCTTAAGAATGGGTTTGATTTTGGAATCAACTGAGCAGCTTCTTCACGGCTAAATGTTGGAAGTGTTGGGTCATGTAAACGAGCCGCAAACATTCCATAAGCAATCGTTTGGGAATAAACATCTGCAAATTGCTTAGGAGTAATGTCATGAATTAAGACATCTTTGAATGCTTTCATTTGTTGCTCCAATTCCGTTTCCGGATTCAAATTATCTGCTAAATCTTCAATCAATGATTTTTCAATAATATCAGCCAATAGCCTTGCTTTTCCTGCCATTAATTCGGCTAAGCGTTGACTGCTTTTGATCGTTTGACTAATGTTTTTTGTAAAGTCCTGAATCAGGTTGGTAAACTCATTGTAGTTTTTAGTTAATCCAACAATTTCATTTTCATGAACTTCTGCTATTCGTACGGATGTTTTAAATACTCCGTCCAAATAAAAATGAAAATCTAAATAGTCCGTAAAAATCAAATTGTTCAAAGAACTTTTATAGCGGTCAAACTGATTCTTATTTCCAGTAATTTTCTTACCTTCTAAATCCTTGTCATTAATATCCTTTGCTTCAATAAATCCCACTGGAATTTCCTTACGCATTAAGACATAATCCGGTGCTCCGCAAGCGATTCTTTTCGGTTCGTTTGTAGCTGAAATTTCAGGTGTAATTGTCTCAATGAGTTGTTGTAAATCTCCTCTAAAAGTGTGTTCAGTTGCATTTGCAAGTTTGTATCTTTTGTTTAATGCGTCAATGTATTGCTGGATTGTCATAAAAAGCTTCTATAGTTAGATTCAAGAAAGTTGGCTATTTGCTATAAGGCTATGAAGATAGTAATTTTTTGTTTTTCTAATTTCTTGAATCCTACTCTTCCTCAAATCCGACCACGATCGTATAAGCCAGGAATTCCCTACCTTCACCAAAAAAAATCAATCAATGGATACGCTTGACCAACCAATGGACCTTAATTTCAGAAACGGGAAAGTATTCCCTTCGAACGCTTTGATCTTAGGCTATATTTTATTGGGATTATCCCCACTGGCCCTTTTGGGGAATGTTTTTATGGGGATTGGCTTGTTTTTGGTGGGGATAGTAATCGTTTTTACAAGCAATCATGTGGTTATTAACCTGGAAACTCAGACTTTCCGGGAGTATACGGCTTATTTGGGGTTTATTAAGATCGGGAAAACAATTGATTACACGAAGTACGGCATTCTGACGGTGGTCCCCGTGAAACAAACCACCACGGCATATTCCCGCGTGCAATCAACCAGTTATACGGATTATCTATTTGCAGTTTGCCTCCTCGGTACGAATTATCGCGGTAAAAGAGAGCTGACGAAACTTCCGCAAAAGTCACAGAGTGAAGACTTGGCAAAAGAATTGTCCCACCGCATGAACATGGAATACTTTGACTACGATCCGAAAGTGATCCGGGATAAGATGCTGGGAAAATAAAACACATCATTTTAACCACCACAACCCGCTCTTTTCCTTCCCACATCCGTAACCTCCCTCTCCCCAAAAAAACAACCGAAAACATCTCTTTTTAGGCCTACCCATAGGTCATCTACGGATAGAGCATAGGTAAAGCATGGATAGAGCATAGATAGAGTATGAAAATGTTATGGATTTAACGTGCCGTTTGACAAGAATCGCGACCTTTTTTAACAAATAAACACCGGTTTTTGAGATACCTCTCCCAACTTATTACCGGAAGAAATGATCAACCGGTCTGCACAAATTTGTAAACAGGTGCAAGGCAAATGGTAAACACATTACTCCACCCCAAACCGCACCGGAAGCGTATAATAAGCCGGGAATTTTTTGCCCTTGCAAACGGCTATTGGCAGATTGGTGAGATTGGCGGCTGCACGCAGGATTTCTTCTTCGAAAATGGTGTAAGTGGGGCTGATGATTTCGAGGTTGCAGAGCTGTCCGTTCTTGTCCACAATGAACTTGACGTTCAGGTTGGCGGAGAGTCCTGCTTCGCGGGCTTTTTCCGGGTAAGTGATCCGGGCTGTAAGACAGGAATCAATGATTCGGGCGTTACTATTTTGCTGCGTGAAATCCGTGCAGGTATACGCATCCGGCTTTGTGCTTTTGTCTTCGGGCAGTTTCTGGAGAATGCGTTTGATCTGCGCTGCTTCCACCGAATCGCGTGGGGTAAGAAAAATGAAGCGGAAAGAAGTATCCGAACTCAGCGTGGTGAGATTGACGGGTTCAAAGGTGGATTTTAAATTCAGGTCATTGGAACGGATGTTGACGTACAAGGAACTCTTGTTTGTCAGGTAAGTGATACGGCCCCTGTTATCCGTGGTGAGAGTGGTGATAGGTTCCTGAAACTTGCCCATTACCAGTATTTCAACCCCGGAAACAGGAATCTTCGTTCCCTCCCGGAGAATGGTGAGTACCAACGCGTTTTTCTGAGATTGAACAACACTTGTGACGAAAAATAGGATTAGAAACAATAGAACAGTCTTCATGGCTTGCTTTAATGGTTTCAAAAATAGGCTTTTCTTTCAATTGCATAAAGCGAGACTGGTGTGCCTATGCTGAAGCTCTTTACCTTCGTATAACCGCTTCGGTTGAGCAAGGTCAGCGTAAGTGTGCACTCTTTGCGGTTGAACCTTTTTCAACCTTTGAACCTTTTGAACCCTTTTCACCTTTTGAACTTTTGAACTCTTTTCACCCTTTTCAACTTTTGAACCTTCTCTGGGCACGATTTTTGCTATTCCCACCGGATTTTTCTTTCGATCGGCTAAACCTTTCGCCGCCGGAACAATCAAAGAATACAAACAAACCCATTTATGCAGATTTACCTCGTACGCTTTATAGTTCTCACTTTCGTTCTTTTTGCTTTTAGCGGTTATTCACAAACGGAACTTTCGGGTAAGGTCACGGACAAACAGACTTCTTTGATGGATGCACGCGTGGAACTGCTTTCTGTGCCAGATTCCGCGGTAGTCAAGGTTACGGCTTCGGATGAGAATGGAGTGTACACCTTCACCGATTTGGTTCCCGGAACGTATTTCCTGAAGGTAAGTGTCTTCGAATATACGGACCAGGTGAAACGCATTGAACTTCCGGAAGGGAAAACGGTGATGGATTTCCTGATGAAGACGGATGCCAAGCTGATCGACGGTGTAACGGTGGAAGCGAAAGCGGTCCGGGTGGAGCAAAAAGGAGATACCACGCAGTACAATGCGGATGCCTATAAGACGAATCCCGATGCCACGGTGCAGGACCTCATCACGAAAATGCCTGGAATCACCCTGGAGAATGGAGTGGTGAAGGCGCAAGGTGAGCAGATCACGAAGGTGATGATCGACGGACAGGAATTTTTCGGGGATGATGCGGCTGCTGCGATGAAGAATTTGCCGGCCGAGATCGTTTCGAAGATCCAGGTCTATGACCAGGCGAGCGACCAGGCGAAGTTTACCGGGATTTCGGATGGAAACGAGGCGAAAGCCTTGAATATTGTCACGAAATCGGGGAAGAACAACGGGCAGTTTGGGAAATTGTATGCGGGTTACGGCTATCCGAACGACTTGTACATGGCGGGCGCGAATGTGAACTTTTTCAAAGGAACACGCCGCTTTTCCGTGGTCGGGATGTCGAACAATGTGAACCAGCAGAACTTCTCTACGGACGATATCCTGGGAGTTACAGGTTCAACGGCAAGTACTCAAACCCGAAGAGGGCCTGGTGGAGGAGGTGGTGACAATGAGAATTACCTCGTGTCGCAGCAAAGCGGAGTGAGCACCTCGCATGGTTTGGGATTGAATTATTCCGACAAATGGGGAGCGAAGAAACTGACGAAAGTAAGTGGAAGCTACTTCTTCAATGCCTCGAAAACAGATAATTCGCAAGTGACGAACCGGACTTATGTCTTGTCTACAACGAGCGGACAAAACTACAAGGAAGACTTCACGGCCCTGATGAAAAATGCGAATCACCGCCTGAATTTCAAGTTCGATATTGCTTTGGATTCGATGAATTCCCTGGTGATCAATCCCAAGTTGAGTTACCAGGGGAATAACAAAACACAGGGAACCGATGGAACAACTTTGGACGGGAACGGCGGACTGATCAACCAGATCAATAACCAGACTTTTAACGACAGCAAAGGTTTGAACGCGAGTACGAGCATCCTGTGGCGTCACCGTTTTGTGAAACCGAGACGTACTTTTTCAGCGAATATCACCGGAACCTATACCTTGAAAGAAGGAAACAGCGGACAGGAATCGGCATCGCATTACTACAATGAATTGAACCAGGATTCCTTAGCGGGAATCAATCAGCATACGGATAACGCAACGAACGGATACGGGGTGAACGGGCGTTTTTCGTTTACGGAACCCTTGAGCGTTGCCTGGTCGAGCGAGTTTTACTATGCGCCGTCCTACCTGGTGAGCAATGCGGATAAACGCACTTACGATTTTGATTCTACCACGAATAGCTATGCGTTTATGGACACGACCCTCTCAAACGTTTTCGAGAACCAGACGATTGTCAATGAAGGAGGAACGAATTTCCGCTACCAGAAGAAGAAAGTTGGGTTCCAATTGGGAGTGAGTTACCAAAATTCCTTACTGATGAATGTGCAGCAATTCCCTACGGATCGCGATGTGAACCTGGCATTCAACTCCGTCTTGCCCAATGCGCGTTTCAGGTATGAATTCACCAAGTCGAAAAGTTTGATGATTGCTTACCGCGCCGGTACCCGGAATCCGACCATCGACCAATTGCAGAATGTCATCGATAATTCCAACCCGCTGTCCTTGTCTTCGGGTAACCCGGATTTGAAGCAGCAGTACAATCACCGTGTTTTCGGTCGTTTCAATGCAACGAATATTCAGAAAGCAACGAACTTCAACGTGTTCTTTGGCGGGGAAATGAACCAAAATTACATTTCGAACGGAACCATCATTGCAACCAGTGATACGGTGGTGAATGGCAATGTGCTTTTGCAGCGCGGCGCACAGTTCCGTCAACCCGTGAACCTGGATGGAAGCTGGAATGCACGTACAACCATTTCGTATGGAATTCCCATCACGAAATTGAAACTGAACATGAATTTCTATGTAGGTGGTGCATATACGGTTGCACCGGGTCTGATCAACAATGTGGTCAATAAAGCAAAGACTGCGAATGCAAACGGAGGATTAACCGTTTCCAGCAACATCAGTGAAAAGATCGACTTTACGGTCGGGTACACGCTCAACTTCAACAACGTGGTGAATACTAGACAGAATGTAGCACAGAACCAGTATTTCCTGCACAACATCAGTGCGCGGTTCAACTGGATCATCAAGGAACGCCTCGTTATCAACAGTACCTATTCGGTGAATGCCTATGCCGGTTTGGGCTCAGGATACAACCAGACGATCATGTTGTGGAACGGCGGGATCGGATACAAGTTATTGAAGAAGAAACAATTGGAATTGCGCGTTTCGGTGTTCGATATCCTGAATAACAACAACAGCATTACGCGTAACGTCACGGAATCTTACATCGAAGACGTGAAATCGAACGTTCTGAACCGCTACTACATGTTCACGGTGACATACAACCTGCGTAATTTCGGTACGAAAGCGCCTGAAACGAAGGAAGCCAAGCCGGAAGAGCATGGGCCGCATTGATCTTACGAATTCTGAATTAGGGATTCGTGGTCATGTTACAGATGTGTGAAATTGAATCGATATTTGAAAAGAGTAGGCGCGCGACGCATTGCGCGCCTACTCTTTTCAAACCATATAAGCGTCACAGACCCCGTTTTTCAATTCGTAATTCGTAATTCGGCATTCGTAATTATCTAAACCATTTTCTCCGGAATCACCCATTGATCGAATTCTTCTGCTGTCAGATAACCGAGTTTTACGGCCATCTCTTTCAGGGTTGTTCCCTCTGCGTGCGCTTTCTGGGCAATTTCGGCAGCTTTGTAATAACCGATTTTGGGATTCAATGCCGTTACGAGCATCAAGCTGTTGTCGAGGTGCTTCTTGATGTTTGCGGTAATCGGTTCGATTCCCACGGCACATTTGTCGTTAAAGGAAACACAGCCGTCGCCGATCAATCGTGCGGAATGCAGGAAGTTGGCAATCATGACGGGTTTGAATACGTTCAGTTCGAAATGCCCGTTTGAGCCGCCGATCCCGATTGCGACGTCATTTCCCATTACTTGTGCAGCGATCATGGTCAGGGCTTCACACTGCGTCGGGTTGACTTTTCCGGGCATAATGGAAGAACCCGGTTCGTTGTCCGGAATGTGGATTTCCCCGATCCCGCTTCGTGGACCTGAGGACAGCATGCGCACGTCATTCGCGATCTTCATCA
Source organism: uncultured Fluviicola sp. (assembly GCA_965650135.1). Classification (GTDB taxonomy): domain Bacteria; phylum Bacteroidota; class Bacteroidia; order Flavobacteriales_D; family Crocinitomicaceae; genus Fluviicola. The sequence continues at coordinate 183,945 of CBFGNC010000003.1, read as the reverse complement.
AGCTCACCGCTACTGTTTTCAAAGCTCCGTGTGCTTCCACAATGGCGTCGTGTGCTGCCAGTGCTTCGAATTTATTTTCTGCGGTGATGAAAGGCAAGCCTGTCAAAGTTGCAATGTGCTTCGCTACGTTTTCGGAATATCCGGGCGGCGTGTTGATTCCCGTTCCGACAGCAGTACCGCCCAAAGCCAATTCGCTCAGGTGAGCCAAAGTATTTTTAATGGCTTTCAATCCGTGGTTCAACTGGCTCACGTATCCGCTGATTTCCTGTCCCAAGGTCAGGGGAGTGGCATCCATGAAATGGGTCCGGCCGATTTTCACGACTTTCATGTAGTCTTTGCTTTTTTGAGCCAGGGTGTCGCGCAGTTTCTCAATTCCGGGAATGGTTACTTCCATTAGGACTTGGTATGCTGCAATGTGCATCGCAGTGGGGAAGGTGTCGTTCGAAGATTGCGATTTGTTCACGTCGTCGTTCGGGTGGAGCACTTTTTCCTTATCCGTCAAAGCCCCGCCGTTCAGGACATGTGCACGGTATGCAATCACTTCATTGACGTTCATATTGCTTTGCGTTCCGCTTCCGGTTTGCCAGACTACCAAAGGGAACTGGTCGTCCAGTTTTCCTGCAAGGATCTCGTCTGCCACTTTCCCGATGAGGTCCGATTTTTCTTGGGAGAGTACTCCTGCGTCCAGGTTCGTCAGCGCAGCTGCTTTTTTGAGGTAAGCAAAGGCACGGATGATTTCCTTTGGCATCCTGCTGATATCTTGTGCAATTTTGAAATTTTCAATACTGCGTTCGGTTTGGGCTCCCCAATAGGCTTCAGCCGGGACTTTCACTTCGCCCATCGTATCTTTTTCAATGCGGTATTCCATGGTGTTTTTTTCTGTGTAACTCAAAATTAGCAAGCTTTAAGTTAAGGAATAATCGCCTTTTAAGGTCACTTTTCAGAAAAATTACCTGCATGCATTTCCGAAGTTCCGAAATCTTAAAAAATTATAACACCCGATTCTGAATAGGTAAAGACTGTAAATTTGTTTGGAAGGCCAATGTTACTTTGCATAAAAGTTCAGTGGTATCGCCATACACACACACATCCGACACAAATTTAAATAACAGGGTTATGAAAATGAGTTTTCGTGCAGGTGTATTGGTATTGCTGCTTCATTCACTGAGTTTTGGCCAGGTAGATTCACTTTACCGCTATCAAACTTTTCATTTGACGTATGAAAATGATTTCTTCACTGCGAGTGATTGCTATTACTCCCAAGGGATCTTTCTCCAGTACGATCATCACAATTTGCAGGTCAAATGGCTGAAGCACTTCTTCATTCCTGTTCCACACATTGAAAGAAACCTGGAATCGGGGATTGCACAGAAAGATTACACACCTTCCACTATTTTGTCGGATACCTTGTTGGTTGGTGACAGGCCTTACGCGGCAACCATCGCATATGGCAACCGGTTTTTCTCCCGGAGCAAGAGCCGGAATTATACCTTGATGTGGGGGCTCAGTTTCGGTTTCATCGGTAAGCCGGCTTTTGGTGAATACACGCAGAAAACAGTTCATAGATGGATCAACAATGCGCAGCCCAAGGGATGGCAGTATCAACTGAATACGGGATTCATCCTGGATCTCAACTTTGGGTTTACGAAATCGTTCTTCACCCGCTCCAGATGGATTCGCCTGGATTTAAGTGATTTCATAACGGTTGGAAACCTGACGGATGAGATGCGGGTCCAGGGAAAGCTGAAACTCGGTTACATCGGGATACGGAGACAGTTCTACCTGTATTATACTCCTGAGTTGAGAGTGGTCGCTTACGACGGGACTTTGCAAGGTGCCATTTTTGTAAGGCCCAGTGAGGCAGCTCTTCCTGCGGGTTCGATCGAGCGTTTGGTTTCGGAACAACAGATCGGGATCTATCTGCGTTACAACCGGTTTTTCATCAGTGGGCATGCCCATTACCAATCGCGGTTATTCAAATATGCATTGAACCACATGTGGGGCGGGATTACGGTCGGGTATAACCTGTGGGATAATTACAGGAAGCTCGGAAAATGAAGCTTTAATTAAATCATTTATAAAAAACCAACTTTCAGCTTGGGATTGCTACAAAATGAAAAAGAGAAGTACTTTAAAAATACTCCTCTTAATCATTACCTACTAATTTATTACTATTGCTTAATAAAGCGTCGGCTACTTTTCATTCCGTCCGTAAAATGAACCTGGATGATGTAAATTCCTGTATCCAACCCGATGAGATCGATTGTGTTTTTAGTTTCTGTACGGATCGTTTTCCCTGAAGCATCCATTAATTCGATGTTCAACATTTCTTTTTCCGTTCGAACTTCTACGAAGTCTTTTGCCGGGTTGGGAAAGAGTTTAACGGAGGATGGATCTAATTCTTCAATACTCAAAGTTCCTGTATTACTTCCTTGTAAATACAATGAAAGCGGGAAATTTCCATCCTGCCCGGAGAATTGAGCCGCCGGGACTTCGATTTTAAAAGAATGACTTCCTGCAGTTAAAGTTCCCAGGCTGATTTTCCGGATGGCAATGGTATCTCCGGGACACCAGTTGTTCCAGTCGGTCCACCAGGAAGCTGTTTGCGCACTTGCCCCGTAAATTCCATTTGACTGGGTGTTGTACTGACGGTATGGTTCGCATGATTTTCCACCCGGAGTGTAGGTTAAAACCTGGGTTCCGTCAAAAGTCACATTGTGAACTCTTCTTACGTATTCTTCCCCATTATTACCTGCACCATGATTGGAAGTAATTAAATAAAGCGTGACATCAAAAATGGTTTGAGAAGTCGTAAAATTGATCGTTTTAACGGTTGATCCGATGGCATCTGTTGCTGCGGCATTGTAATTATTGAAATCTGCTTTGAAGGACAAGGGCTGAATAATTGTATTCGGTTGAAAACTCAAATCCGGACCGTTGCTGATAAAGTCAACCCGCCCCTGGAACACATCGTTTCTCCCGGAACAGCCGGCAATTTGTGTGTTTGCAGCGTAGGGTACACCAAATACTTCCAGTTCCAGCCAAAAGTCATAATCAGCATTCAAATCCGCAGATTTCAAAATCCGTGCAATATTATTCACTACGAAAGAATAAGGAACGGAAGTCGGTGATACATTCTTATTCATGAAAGGTGTAATGAACCGCCCAATCTCTATTTTGGGAACAGTTGCAGTATTGTAAGTGGTACTGCCTTTCGGAACCATGGCTAAATTCACTCCGCCTATCCGGTCATAATTGTCGCAAAGCACTGAAATAGTGATGTTAATAGTTAATTCATCTCCGATTGAATCTAATTGCTGAGACGTGATCTTTTTGGTCATCAGGTCATTTCTGAATCGTATAACTCCCGCTGGAGTAGGATCACTGACAACACCGGCATATCCATCGAAAAAAACAACTCCATCCATGATATTAATGGTGGACTGAGCTGTTGAATAAATTGACAAAATACAACCGGTTAATACGACATATATATATTTCATAATTGAAAGTTTGAACAAACCCAAAGTTATTATTACTTCAGGTTGGATTGTTGGTTTGTAAATCCATCCGAAAGATTGATGGGATTTTGAGACATGCCGGATGTTCTTTTTTTTTGGTTTAATCTATTGATTTACATCTTTTTATAGTTGTTTCTTGTTGTGGATCAGACTCTTTTGATTACGTTATTTGTCGCCCTTTTGTCGTCCTTTTGTCTTGTTTGGGAAGCCCGCGAAAGGAGCTTTTTGTTCCATTATCGATTTATTCTTTATGAAAAATCCAAGATCCATTCACGGACGTACTTCTTCTATGCGCTTACTTTTAATTGGTTTGATCGGGTTACTGAATTTGGAGGCTTTTGCCCAAGACAGCTTGTTGTATAAAGAGGCCTACACCATCCGATACGAAAATGATTTGTTTGCGGGAACAGACCGATATTACTCGCAGGGAATCTTTTTACAGTATGATCACCTGGACATCGACCTGAAATGGTTGAATAAATTTTTCTTCCGTGTTCCGGATGTTCAACGGGGTTTGCAAACGGGCGTTGCACAAAAAGTATTCACCCCATCAACAATTACAGCTGACAGTTTACTTTTGGGCAACAGGCCTTATGCGGCAACTTATGGCTATACGGCTAAGTTCAGTGCCGGGAGTAAGTCAAAGAATTATACGCTGAGTTGGAGTTTGAATACCGGATGGATCGGAAAACCTGCATTCGGTAAGGAAACACAAACTGCCATTCACCGGTGGACGAACAACAACAAACCTTTGGGTTGGCAATACCAGCTAAAAACGGGTTTAATTATCAACCTGGGATTCGGATTTACGAAAACCTGGTTCACCAAAACGAAGTGGTTGAGAGCAGAGGCAAGCAGTTTCACCACTGTTGGGAGCCTAACGAATGAAACGCGGGTAGTTGGGATGTTGAAAGTGGGGTATATCACCAACGAAAAGCAATACTTCCTTTATTTCAATCCGGAAGTCCGCGCAGTTGCCTATGACGGGACACTCCAGGGATCACTTCTTGCAAAACCAAGTGAAGCTCGTGTTCCGGATTCACAGATTTCCCGTTTGGTCTCGGAGCAGGAATTCGGTTTCAGGATGCTTTGGGGTAGAATCACTTTCGCTGCCTATGGTCATTTTCAATCCAAATTATTTAAGGATGCGGGTAATCATGCCTGGGGTGGTATAGGGTTCAGTTATTATTTTTAAGGAAGAGTTATTCCGGGAACTCGAACTAAAGAAATCCTCGTGTGCTTCGTGTCCCTTGTGGTGTATTTGCCACGAAGAACACGAAGAATACAAAGAGCACGAAGCATATTTTATTGGTGGATTGGTTTCTATTTGCCTGAAATAAAATACGTGCTTACCACCCGGAATCCAATAGTTGGTTTAGGGTCGATGATTCCTTTATAAGGATCCGGAGCATAAATTTTGATTTCATCTTCGAAACTCATCCAGCTTCCACCTGCAGTTCCGGGCTCTGTTCTATTCATTCCTTCGTAAACCATTTCCGCAGCATTTCCACTCATATTGTACAAACCCAATTCGCTTGGCCAAAAGGATTTGCTTGGAGCTAAAAGATCTCCTCCAGCTGTACTGCCGGCAGTAGTTTCAAAGATCGTGTCGGCTACTCCATGAACAAAATTAGATTGAAAAGCACCTTCAAAAGCGCCTGTAGAGTGTCTCACAAATGGACCTTTCCAGGGATAAGGAAGTTGTTTTCCTTCATTACTTGCTGCTTTAACCCATTCTACCCGCAAAGGCAGGCGTACATCGTTGTATTGTGCTTCCTTCTCAACGCCCACGTATTTCCGTACTTCCTGTGAAAGCCATTTACAATACAATTCGGCTCCTTCCCGGGAAATCGTGACTACCGGATAATCATTGAACGCCTTATTTGAAAAGTAATTTTCTTTAAAAGCGGGATATCCGCCGAATGAGAAGTCCAACCAAGCTGATTGGTCCGGTTTTGCCTTCAGGAATTCGTCTTTTCGCCCTTGGATCAGCAGATCGAACAGGAAGGTGCGGTACTCGAAGTTAGTAACCTCACACGTTCCCATATAATATGCTTGAACGGAAACGGTTTTTCCATTGTAATCAAAGGAACCACTAGGAATAAAAATGTAGGAATCCTTGTCGTGTTTTGCCAACGCTTTCAACATGGATTTCTTCTTCTTTTTGGTAATGGCAATTTCTTCCTCTGTCAGTTTCGGAAATTGGTACGGAAGCTCATCCATTCCTTTCGGAGGTTTTGAATTCCAGTTTGTTTGGTCTTCCATTCTACCTTCTATGGACTTGTTTTCCGAAGTGAATGGCAGCTCGGTGACCAATTCCTGAATGGATGCCAAGAAAGGAGATGCTGATTTGACGGAAGAGCTGTTTAGTTGCCTGCTTGTTTCGAATGTGACTTGTTTGGGTTCGGAATTTTTATTTTCCGGGATTGTTTGCTTTACACTGGTTTTATCAGGTTTTAGGTTGGGTTGACTAGTTTTTCCGTTGTTTAATAATAGAAACAAGGAAAGGCTTATGGTACTTACAGTTGCTAACATGATGATCCGGTTTTTAGTGAATACTTGTTTTGCTTTGGTTTTATTCACCGGGGAAGCGGAATGAATGAATCGTTCTTTTGTTGTTTCAAAAGACTGCACCGCCTGGTCCTGTTTTGCAAGCCGGAAGAGTTGATCTAAATTTCGTTGCTTATCCATGACGTTGTACTGTTTTTAAAGAAGATTCATAGGTGAGGATTTCCATCAGTTTTTCACGTCCGCGTTTCAACCGTTGTTTTACAGCTGATTCGGACGCATGTTGAATGACCGAGATCTCTTGAATACTGAATCCCGAAATTTCAAAGAGGATAATGCTTTCTTTTTGTTCGTGGGGCAATTGAGCCAACGCTTCATACAGGTAATGAACGTCTGCATGAGATTGCGGATTGGTACTTTTGTCCCAAATTTCCAAGTGGGCATTTCCTTCCGGAATTCGGTTTTCGCGCTTCTTTTGGTGATAATTACCTAAAACACGTACGCAAATGCTAAACAGGAAAGAAAGGAAAGCTTCGGTTGATCTCAGTGTATCGAACTTTTCATAAGCAACCACCAGGCTGTCATTCATCAAATCCCTGAAATCCATTTCATTGTAAACCCGCGCCCTGCAGAAGCGTTCAAACCGTTCATGAACCGGCTCGTAGAGTTTGAGAAATGCATCTTGCTTGTCCTTCATTCGTGTTAATTACAGTTTGGGTACAACTGTATGTTTGACAAAGGTGGAAAAAGTTACATGAGAATTGAGAATTTTAAAATTGAAAATTGAAAAGTTGATCCGACATACAAAAACTCAAAAGGCCCAAAGATCTTCCGGTAGTTGGGAATTCTTTGAACCTTTTGGTAACGGATATATTTTGAATTTAAAATTGAAAAGCCTTTTCAATTGTCCATTTTACATTTTCAATTTACCTAGCTGGTACGTTGCAACACCACTTTCCCACTCAACCAATGGTTGTTCTCATCCAGGTAACGGATCAGGTAGATTCCGGTTGCATATCCGGACAAGTCCACCTGGATGCGCTCGTCTTTTTTCAATTTCGAAATCACTTGCAACACTTTTCCGCTTAGATCCGAGACATGCAACTCCTTGATGTCGGTATTCGGAAGGATGTGAATAATTCCATTTGTCGGATTGGGATAATAGCTCCAGGTGATGTTCAATGTTTTCGGATCGGTTGTCGCATTCGTATCACTGGAATCTTTTGCGGGAATCGTTGATACGATGGAGTCCGGGATGTTCAAGGCCAGGTCGGGAATGTTCTGTTGGCAATCCGGCATGTAGGTATAACTTTTCATGATACGCACCAGGATGGCATTCAATGTTTCCACTTCATACGTGTCGGTGGAAGGTTTGATATGGCTGTTTCCAATTCCGCTGTGATCGGTCAGGAAAGTATACGTCCCGTTTGTTCCCAAAGCCAAGGTACGCATCAGGTATTCCGTGCTTTTGTCGATTCCACTTGCTCCAATGGGCACAATACGGATTCCTTTTTCTGCAGCCTGAAGAATCAACCGTTGTAAACGTTCGTTGACAGCGGAGCTTTGGTGTGGCGGAGCATCCAGGATCAGGAACAGGATGCGTGCACGTGCACTTTCACTCCAGCTCAGGTTGTTGATTGCAGAATCCAAACCCACGTCCATTGCTTCCGGGAAATCGCCACCGCCACCGGCAGCTTGTTCGTTGATGAAGGCATCGGATTCAGATAAGATGCGATTAAAATTCATGCTTTTAGTAACATACGAATCCCCTTCATCTCGGTAATAGACATTCGCGAACCGGAAATTCAGTTTGTTACTAATTTGTTTTGACTGGAAAATAATATCACTCATTTCTGCCTGCAAAAAGCTGATCTCATCGCCCATGGATCCTGTGGCATCCACTACGAAAGCAACATCGACATTTTCCACTTCCTGACAAGAGACTGTCAGCTTCTGGTGATTCAATCCATTTTCAAAAGCAGTTACTTTATTGATGGTGGATGTTTTTCCGTTATAATTGATCTGGATGGACAATTTTCCGTTGATAAGGGGTGTTTCGTTCTTGATGGTCAACCAACATTCCGCTTTCCCGGTATTGTCCGTTCGCGTAGTGAAAACAACATCCCGATTCAAAAGCAGTTGAACGATGGCATCCACGATCGGGATTCCGCTTTCGGATTGCAGCATCACCGTATATCTTCCCGATGGAGCAATTTCCCACATCTTTTGATAACTTGCCAATTCACCTTTTGAAAGGTCTTGCCACATCTTCCATTTCGAAAAATCGTTGATCTCGCCGGCAGTCAGTTGATTTGAACTTGCTGTAACACCATTTCTGATCGAAGTACCAAGTTCACCGCTTCTTGAATCGGGAGGGATGGCCATGACTGTGCCACCGACAGCAGGTGCAGAATAATAGGCTTCGCTTTTTGCCGATCTAGATCCGGAAACCCTCTTTTTCTCCAATCGATCACTGCTGATAGCAACTTCGCTGAGTGTCCTGAATTCCTCGCGCATATCGCCATCTTCGGATCGCACGGTGCGTTTTGGAGCGCTTGGGTCTTCCTTCATTTTGAAATTGGCCACCTCATCACCGGTGACTTTGATTTCTTTGGTGATGGGTGAGAAGCCTGCGTAGTTCATCACGCAGACATAAGTTCCGGTGTCGAGTGCAACGGCAAAATTCCCGAGTTTATCCGTCAGGACAGAAGCAACAAGTTTATCCCCTTTATAGATGTCTATATTCCCATAGCGAAGTGCTTCGCTGTGAGCTTCGGAATTCATGTTCCCGGAAATGGATTGGGAAAAGGCGGCGCCGGTTCCAAGTAAAAGAATGCAAAGGATGGTAACGAATCTCATAACATGCAGTTTAGAATTACAACTAGTTACACCTAAGATGCATGTTGGTTCAAAATTCCATAAAAGAGAATTACGAATTCCGAATTGGTTGAATGGTGGTGGGTTAATCAATGATCACAACTAAGAATGATTTTTGGATTTGATTCTCCATAGTTGGAAAGAACGTTCCAACGAATAAGATCTTTAATTCGGAATTAGGCATTCGTAATTTGGAATTTAAAACAGCGCTTTGATCCCCGTTATTCCAATCTGCAATCCGACACAAAAAATGAGGAAAGCCATGATACGATTGAGGATTTGTTCTCCTTCCTTACCAATTACGCGGATAATTTTTTTGGTGTTCAGATAGAAAAAGTAAATCATTGAACAGATGACGATAATTGCCAGAAGAATTGCTCCCGTATTGATGAGGTATAAATTGATGTGCACGTTTGCGCTGTGGGCACTTAAGGTGAAAAGAACGGAAATAGATCCGGCTCCGGTCGTTATTGGAAATGTGATGGGATAAAATAGTTTGTCCCGAACCAGTTCATAATGCGAATCATGACTCGTATCGGATTCGTTGGAGTGCTTTTTTTCTTCTTTTTTATCGGAAGACAGAAATTCCCATCCGATCTTACAGATCATGATTCCACCGGCAAGTTGAACAACAGGAATAGTAATACCGAAAATCTCCAAAATCCAATGACCGGCAAAAAGAGCAATTGTGCATAAAATGAATGCATAAAGGGCAATCTTCTTGACGGCTTTCCTTTTTTCCTGGATCCCCAGGTTCGACAAATAGGGATTTACAATAAATGCGGATCCGATTGGATTAACTACCGGAAAGAGGGTGATCACTCCGATAAAAAGCATGTCAATAAAAGATTGGATTCCGGTCATACGATTTGTTTAGTGAATAAAAATACAGATAGAATTACGAATTACTCCACCGTGAATTCCTCCTTCTCATCAGGTTTGCCCTTCTCTTTCAGTTTCTCACCGAATTTCTTGATTCCTTTTTTCTCCTTTTCGATCTTTTTCTTTTCCTCGAACGGATTGACTTCTTCTTCCTTCCCGAATTCGATTTTCAAGACTTCATAATCCTTTTTGGGAGGTTGGTATTTTTTGATCGTTGTATCTTTCTTGAATAGGCCCAATTCTGATTTCAGGATGGAAATGGCCTCTTGTTTCGCTTCTTCGCGATTTTGTTTCGCCTCTTCTTTCCGTGAAGTTTTGTCCCATTCGATAATCGGATTGGCGAGGTTTCCATACATGCGAACAAATACTTTGATTCCTGTTCCATCGTCTTCTACGATACCGAATTCGGATTCGTCTTTTTTCTGTTTTAATTCGCGGAAACGGAAGGCAAATTTGTAGTCGATGTCGTTGTTGAATTTATGTTTTCCATCCACTGTAATGTCAATAGCACTGGACTTGATTTCCATTTTCGGGATGATAATCACACTTTTCTTGATGAAGATCGTATTTTCCAATGTCTCGAATTGGATGTTGTTCAGTTTGTCTCCAAGCGCATCGATTTCCCGTGATTTCAAAATCATCTTGGTTTTGGCCGTTTTCAGATCTTTTGTCAGGGCAGTGAACGTACTGACGTTTTTCAGCTGTCCGCCAATGATCTTCAATTGGATCTGTGCTTCGATTTCATCCTTTAACACACCGTATTGCAAGTCGAAAGGAGCTTTCAGGTCCAAAATAGCTTCTGCACGCCCGCTGATGTTATCTTCCTGGATGACTGTCTGGTCAAAATTGTTCCATTCCCGGAATATCGGTTTGAAATAAATGTCTTTTGAACTCAAATTGGTCGCCAACTCGAAATATTCCGGTGAAGTTTCGACTACAGCCAAAGTTCCACGAACAGTTGCGTTTCCGGTTATTCCATGCAATTTCTGGATGGAGATGCTTCTGTTTCCAACGGTCATTTCGCCGTTGATTTGGGTGAAAATATGTTTCTCCATATGAATCGCATCCACATTGAGCTTTACATTTCCATTGATCAATGTCGGCAACATCCATTCCCGATTGGTAGTGGTGGTTTTCGGGTCTCCGGCAATGGTGTTGGTGAAATCCTTCAGGTTGATTTTCTTGCTTTCCGCAATGACAGCCACATCCAAAGTGTGTTTATCCTGAAGGAATTGGTCAATGTAGTTGAAACTTCCGTTAAGTTCCATGTCGGATTCGCCGATGTGTACTTTCAGCCCTTCCAAAACCGCTTCACTCCTGTTAAGAATGAGGTTCCCATAAATGTCGTAGAATTTCCGCGAATCGTTCTGAAGGCTAAAATCCACGTTGTCCATCAATGCGGTTCCGTTTCCGTCTACAATTTCCACGATGGCTTCATTGTTTTCAAAAACGGTTTCCAGGTGAAAATCGGTGTTTACTTTCACTCTTCCGGAAAGCTCTTCAATCTTCGGGATTTTGAATAAGGCTTGGATCACTTCCAGGTCCAACGAACCTTTCGCAGAACCACGATAACTTGGCTTAGAGAATCTGCGAATGGCCAGGTTACCTGAAAAAGGGCCGCTGATTGTTTGAAAAGAGACGTTTTTGATTGTCAATTCCTCCTGGTCTTTCCCTTTCAAAGTAGAGTAATATCCTTTCAGATCAATGTTCCGCAGCGTTAATCCTTTCGTTGGCTCGGTCAATCGTCCATTGTCAATAGAGAATTTGCAATCCACTTTCGGATACGAATCCTTCAATAATTTATTCTGAAAGTCAAGATGAAAGGTTCCTGTTCCTGACCCTTTCAGTTGTGAAACCGTTTTCACTTCTTTAACAGCCAATTTATTTGCAAGATCAGCCAATGGAATCTTGTTTGCATCGATGCGGAGTTTGACTTCATTGGTATCCACTTTCACATCAAAATCGAAAGGGATTCCGGAAAGCAGTAATTTACCGCCGTCGATAGAAAAGGTTTCCGAAACCTGGTCGATATGAATGGCAACTTCTGTTGAAGCCTGCTGGTTGATGATAAACGGAACCAAACCGTTTTGAATGCGTTGGATATAAAAGCTCGCCTCGGTTGCAATGTCAAATTTGTCCTGGGTGAAGTTCCCGACCAGATGAATGTCCTGTACTTTGGTCTTGTAACTGTTCTCATTCACCTTGTTCGAATAGGAAAAGCGCATACCGGTAGCATGAATGGACTCCAGCGTCAAATTGAAATTGGTTTTTTCCTCCGATTCGGATTCCCGGAAGATATCGTAATTCACCGCGCCGGTCGTATCGACTTTCAATTGAAGTGTTCCGGGCAGGATATCGATTTTCTTGACATTGTACTTTTCATTCCAAATATCCATCGGGTTGAACTTCAAGCGGATCTGTTCGGTATACAGCAAAGTGTCTCTTCTTGTGGAATAGGAAAATGCATCTTGGATGAAGACTTTATTGAAGTCGAGACTGAGATTGGGAAAAGTCGCCCAAAAGGTGACATCAATCTCATCTACATGAACTTCGGTTTTGAGGGTCTTGTTAATTTCAGCAATAGCATAGTCGATAATGTCATCTTTGAAAATATAGATGAGGAAAGTAATGAGCGCAACAAGTGTCAAAAGGATTCCAAAGAACCACTTCAACGATCTCACCAGCCACTTCTTCCACTTCATAAATCAAATTTACGTCTAAACCAACCGTTAAACTAGTTGGTCTCCAAATAGTAATTAACGTTCGATTCTTAATTTGTTTCATGTTTCGGGAAGAATCCGGCAGACTGTGAAGATTTGTATCTGCAAATCCCCGTGGATTTCAAATTAGATAACACAAAAACAGTCTTATTTTTCGGAATTAATATTAGTTGGTTTTGAATGAGGTATTTTGCCTACTTTTTCCAAAGCAAAAAAGTAGGAGAATAAAAAAAGGAGTCATTAAGACTCCTTTCTATGTTAACCTCCTCTTCTTACAGGGGTGGTTATTGGTGTTGATGGTTTTGAAACCGGTGTCGAAACTGGCGTACTCGCTGGGCGTTGCACCGGTGTTGACACGGGATTACTTGGTGGGGGTGTATATCTTGGTTCTGTTTTTATCGGTTGTGTTCTTACAGGTTCACTGTAAACGGGTTGTGTTCTGACCGGTTCGGTGTAAACAGGTTGTGTTTTAACTGGTTCCGAATAAACCGGTTTCGGTCTGACAACCTCAGGTTCTTTAATAGGTTCAGGATTTTTTGTTTCCACCGGAGCACTTGTTGTTGACTCTTTATGAACTACCGGTCTAGTTGTTGATCCACCTGCCGATTCCGGGTTTTGAGTTGCCGGTTTTGTTGTTTCACGAACCAACGGCTTGTCGGAATCAATCGGTTTTGTCGTTCCTACTCCGGAAGTATTACCTCCTCTCGGAACGCCTCCGCCTTGATTTCCACCACCAGGAGTTTCTCCTAATCTTGGTTCAGGATAACGTTCTCTATAGGGTTTCTGACCCGGGTTTACGTTTGGAGTTGGAGTTCTCACAGGATCCATCTGTCTGCCAACTGTGCGATTCGGAATGTTTGGTTTTGGAGTTGGTTCGATACGTAAGAAACCATTGTCGTAGATACAAGCGCTCAAGTCGCTACCTGAGAATCCTCTTCGTTCACATTCTCGTTGTGCTCTTCTGTAATCGTCGTTGTTCAAGTCACCCAAGGTTCTGTGAACACGCGGAAAAGACTCGTCTGTGAAAGCATACGTGCTTTGGTTGAAACCATAATCGAATAAAGATGTTTCCGGTGTAATGCGGTATTGTCTTGCGAAATCCTTTGCCAGGAATGCCAGGTATTCTTTTTCCAATAGTTGATCGCGTTGATTGGTTGAGCCGAAAACACCCATGTTCCAATTGGAAGATGCTATTCCTCCTTGCGGATTGCGCACATCAAAATCGTCCGAACTTCTTCCGTTGGCATTTCCCAGAATTCCATCATAGGAATCTGCACAGGGATAGATTTCAACTGCGATATTGTAAAAGCTCATACCTCCCGTTTGAGAAGCGTCCAGTTTTACACGTTCACCGGTAGGCCAAGTGATGACATAGTCATTCTTATTTGAACGGCTGATTGTTCCGCCGTGTTCCAGGTAATAGTTCGCTCCATCTACGTAAGCAGCTTCTCCATCGATACGGATTGGAGTGGAAGTGTTTCCATCCGGTTTTTCATTGGCATAGAAACAAACACGGTCTCCACCAACATTCATTGCTACAGCAGTATTCAGGGAAAAATCATCCGATTGGTTGCGTTGACGAACTTGCACGTTCACGTTTCCACTTCCGGATTTCACCAATGTGAACTCTCCTACGGTCTGGAAAGAATAAGTTGCTCCGTCAAATGATTTCAAATGCGGATCTCCATAAGTACGTCCCATCACCGGTTTGCAATCGGGAGTTCTGCTGGTGAAGCTGTTCAAACGCGTCCATTGAGAACGTGAAAGACTGTCTGTTGTGTTGGTACTCGATCGCTGAATTTGAGATCGGACTTTGTCTTGTGTTGTGCTTGGCATTGCACCAAACATTTCTGCGGGGGTGTATTCTTCCGGGAAATTACGGTCCGGAGTTGGTTTTTTATTCGCCATTGCTTCCATTGAAGAAGCCAACCATTCACCTCGAACGGCATCCCAAGCAACCAAATCTTTTCTGATTGGTTGGAAATCTGTTCCGAAGTTCGATCTTTCTTGTGCGTTTACTGTTCCAAGCGCTGCAAGAGCGAATAATCCAAAGAATGTAACATGTTTTTTCATAACAGTTGGTTTAATTCGAAATCGAGATAAACAATAAACGTACCGAAAAATGAATAGATTAATTTTTGTTTAAATAAAAACAAATTACACGTAAAAAGTTTTAAAATTTAAAGTAATTGCAAAGTATGAGTACTTATTTTACTCAAATAGTTAATGGATTCCAAACGTTTTAAACCTAAATAATTACGTACATTTGCCCAAATAAATTAAGAAAATGAGTCTATTGACAGTTGGTAGTGTTGCATTCGATGCAATTGAGACACCATTCGGAAAAACAGATAAGATTGTAGGTGGGGCAGGAACCTTTATTGCGTTGTCCGCATCTAACTTTATAAAAGATCAACGCATCGTTTCTGTAGTTGGGGATGATTTCCCGGAGGAAACCTTGGACATGCTTCGTTCCAAAGGAGTTGCCCTGGAAGGATTGCAAATCAAACAAGGTGAGAAAACTTTCTTTTGGTCCGGGCGTTACCACAACGATATGAATTCAAGAGATACTTTGGTAACGGAATTGAATGTATTGGGTGATTTTGATCCGATCATTCCTGAATCCTATCAAGGTGCTGAATATTTGATGTTGGGGAATTTAAGTCCGCAAGTACAACGCCAGGTAATTGAGCGTTTGACGAAAAGACCTAAGTTGATCGCAATGGATACCATGAATTTTTGGATGGATATTGCATTGGATGATCTGAAAGAAACATTGAAGCTAATTGACGTTCTGATCATCAATGATGAAGAAGCACGACAATTGTCAGGAGAATATTCATTGGTTAAGGCAAGTCGCGTGATTCGTGCGATGGGGCCGAAAACACTGATCATTAAAAAAGGAGAACACGGCGCATTGTTGTTCCAGGAAGATAAAGTATTCTTCGCGCCGGCTTTGCCGTTGGAAGATGTGTTTGATCCAACCGGAGCAGGAGATACGTTTGCTGGTGGTTTTATCGGTTATATCGCATCCACGGATGATGCTTCTTTTGAAAACATGAAACGTGCCATTATTGCAGGATCTGCTTTGGCATCTTTCTGTGTGGAAAAATTCGGAACACAACGCTTATTGGAAATTACACACGATGAGATCGAAGCCAGAATTGCGCGCTTCATCTCCCTGACAAATTTCGAAATGTCAACTGTAGTTGGTTAAATATTTGTAAATTGAGAAACCACTAAAAGCTTTATCATGGAAAAGGCAAGTTTATTAGAGTCGTTAAAAAATCTCGTGCAGCAAGAAGATGTATTGGCTGTAGCACGTGAAGTGAGTGAATTACGTAATCAATTTGAAGATGTAGTTCTGGAAGAGGATCGTCAATTCCAAATTAAACAATTGGAAGCCCGGGAAAAGGGTGAACCGGTTGAGGAGAAAGCGGATGATGCCCTACGAGAAGAATTTTATAAACTGTACAATGAATTCCGTGATCGCAAAGGTGGTTTGCAAAAAGCGAAAAAGGAAGCGGAGGAATCGAACTTGCGCCGCAAGAAAGCGCTTCTGGAACGACTGAAAGACGTTGTAGAGAAAGAAGAAAATATCGGTGCGGCCATGACTGCTTACAAAGAGATTCACGATGCCTGGAAAGAAGTAGGGGATATTCCCCGAGAAAAGCGCCAGGATATCCAATCGGAATATTCCCGTTTGTTGGAAACATTCTTTTACCATATCAAGATTTACCGCGAGTTGCGTGAGCATGACCTGCACCGTAACCACCAATTGAAGTTGGATGTGATTCGCCGGATCCAGGAATTGTCACAAGTGGAAAACCTGAAAGACGTTGAACAAGCTATTAAAACGCTTCAGAATGAATGGGACGAAACTGGCCCGGTCGGGAACGACGCTTGGGAAAGCCTGAAGAATTCCTACTGGGATGCAGTGAGAGCGATATATGCGCGTATCCAGGTTTTTTATGATGAGAAACGTACCGAATTGGCTGCGAACCTGGAATTGAAAAAGGAGATTGCAAACAAGGCAATTGAATTGGTGAAAGATTTCGAATCTACAAATACAAAAGAGTGGGATACTGCCACAACAACCCTTTTGGCTTTACAGGATGAGTGGAAGAAAATCGGTTTTGGCCCACGCAAGGAAAACGAAGAAGTCTGGAAAGAGTTTCGTGCAGCATGCGACGAGTTCTTTGCAAAGAAGAAAACGTTTTTTGATTCCATCAGAGGAAAATTTGATGAGGTAGCTGCCAAGAAACAACAATTGGTTGATAAGCTGGAAGAAATCAAACATTCGACAGAATGGAAAAAGACGACAGACCAGATCCTTACGATTCAAAAAGATTGGAAAGCCCTTGGAAGTGCCGGTCAGCGATTTGAGCAGAAGTTATGGAAAGAATTCCGTGCTGCCTGTGACCATTTCTTTGAAGCAAAACAGGCGCATTTCAGTTCGAAAGACAAGGAGTTTGAAGGGAACCTGGAGAAAAAATTGGAATTGATCGAACGTGTTAAAACGGCGACTATTCCGGAAGACAAAAAAGAAGCGTTGAACCTGTTGAAAGGTTTTGCGACTGAATACAATGAAATCGGTCATGTTCCGATGAAAGAGAAAGACCGTGTTTTCAATGCTTACAAAGAAGCGTTGGATGGTCATTACAAGAAATTGAAATTGGAAGGTGCCGAGCAGGAAAAAATCTTGTTCCAGGCACGTCTGGATACAATGAAAGGTGATCCGAATGCGGAAAGAGCAATGGCAAGAGAGAAATACGACTTGCATGATAAGATAAACAAGCTGAAATCGGATATACTGCAATTTGAGAACAACCTTGGTTTCTTTGCGAAATCAAAGGGTGCGGACATCTTGAAGAAAGACGTAGAAGCGAAAATTGCCGCTGCTCAGAATAAGATCGAAGAGTTGAAGGCAAAGATTAAAATGATCCAATAATAGATGAATCGTTCCATAAACATTTTACTGATATTCTTCTCTTTTCCTGCATTTGCCTTTATCATTTGTGTAGCGTTCGATATCCGGTTCTTAAATATCGCTATTGCGGAGCTTCCATTCAAGTTCCACATTTTTGTCGGAGTCGCAACGTTTTTATTGTTGCTGATTATCCGGAGATCGGTAAGTCGCTGGGTCGGTGTCTCCATGACGCGAAAACCCGAACGATTCCTGTGGAGTACGCCCGTTTCTTCTGAACGGAAAAAGCAGGTTCGCCTGTTTTTGGTGATTGAAGGACTATTAGCTCTTTTTTCAATGATTACCGTGTTTTTGCTTACGATGGAGGCATGGCCGATAGCGGTCGTTTATGGAATCATGTTTTTAGACCAGTTTGCTTTCCTGGCGATAGCTCAGCGTTGGTTTCGTGTTGGAATTACCCACAAAGCAGTGGTTGTGGCCGATCGCGAAGTTCGTCTCCTGTTCTTTTCCGGATTGAGAAGGGTGGAAACGCATCAACAGACATTATACTTTGAATACATTGAGGATTTGCAACTTTTTTTTCCTGTGAATTGTATTCCGGAAGGGAAATATGGTGAATTCAGGGAGGCTTTGGAAGAACGCGTGAATCGTGACCGGGTATTCTTTTCAGAAGGATTCAAGGCGCTGAAATAAAAGAGATCTGGAGAGTCTGGACTAATGGAGATAATACTTAGTAATGGTTTTATCTCGGGTCTCTAAAAGTTTTAACTCTGTAAAAAGAATAGTTAACAAGCAAAGTAGCATTCATGAGAACATTATTGAAAAAACCAATTTTATTCGGATTCCTGTTTGGGTTGTTGTTGCTGGTTTTGTGCATTTTTATCCCGATTCCGATGTATGACGGGATTTTTCACTACGATTATGAATTGGTCCATTTCCAGGTAGAATCAAAAGTGGCATTGAGTTATTATTTCGGTTTTGGATTAGACAGAACCATTGCGAATGGCAAATTACCTTCTGAGTTCGAATTGAAACCGATCGGGTATGTCTTGTTCTTTTTGATTCATATCGGTTTACCATCTTTAATAGCAATCCGTCTTAAAATGGGGAACGCACGCAAGAAAATTGAGAATTCTTCCAATGAGTAAGGATTTACGAAGCTGGCTTTTCTTATTGATTTTAGCCCTCATTTGGGGCAGTTCCTTTATCCTGATGAAACGGGGAATGTATGATGAGGTCGGAGGTCACATTTTTTCTGATTCGCAAGTAGGAGCACTTCGAATGGCAATTGCCGGTTTGGTGATGCTGCCCTTCGGATTGATGAACCTGCGCAAAATCAAACATTGGAAACAAGTTGTTTATCTACTGCTGGTCGGAACTTGTGGAAACTTTTTCCCAGCATTCCTGTTCACTTTTGCCGAAACCAAACTAACCTCCGGATTGGCGGGGATGTTGAACAGCTTCACCCCATTTTTTACGTTGATTTTAGGCTATCTATTCTTTAAGCAAAGGATCCGTTTGAAGCAGGTCGTCGGATTGGCTGTGGCCTTTGCAGGAATTTGCATTCTTGTAGGAATCCTGAATAACGCACCGATTGAAATTTCGCTCTTGCATGTCGGGGCAATTCTCCTGGCAACCGTCATGTATGCAACGAGTCTGAATACGATCAAATACAAACTCAGCGAATTCAAATCTTTGGAGATTGCGTCCTTGTCGTTTACCTTTTTGGCAATTCCCGCCTGGATTGTTACACTTTCTCTCCAGACCTCAAGTGTCCTTAAAACCAACGAACACGCATTTGAAGCTTTGGGCTACATCAGTATCCTGAGTGTTTTCGGGACTTGTCTGGCTTTGTTGTTATTCAACCAAATTATTGCGTTGAAATCTCCCATGTTTGCAAGCTCTGTGACGTATATGATTCCGATTGTAGCAGTAATCTTAGGAGTGTTTTTGAATCACGAAACTTTTCATATTTCCCAGTTTTTAGGAATGATCGTGATTGTTGGGGGAGTTTATTTGGTGAACTCGAAACAGAAAAAACAAAAAATGTAGGTACGCGATGCGTCGCATATATGTAATATTAGCACCCAAACCATTTTACGCTGGAAACCATTTATATTTTCCCACAAATGCACAAATATTGGAGGCGCTTACCAGTCGTCTCTTTACCCCGTAAACACTAAAAATCCTGTATTTATATTGTGTAGAAGCGAGTGCGGTAGCCGAGCTAAAAATTTGCGCATTTGCGGTGAAAATTAAGTTTGGGTGCGTATTTGATTAATTCCCGATGTGTCGCGTACATACATTTTATAAAATCAAACACTTTTCTTTCGGAACCACTTCCCGGCATCGATATAAAACAATCCTTTCACTGAAAAAGAATTCAAATAGGGATTATCGAACAAATTGCGGAAAGTATTGAAGTAACCGTAATCCAACCCGTTTTTTGAAGCATAGATATTGTACTTCCAAACGAAACGAATTTCACTTCCGGGATAAATCACCCAGCGTAAATCAAAATCGACGGTAAAGGCATTGAAACTGGTGTTGTGGTAACTGTGACCTAAAGAATCCATTCCGGTATAAGAAGAAGCACTGTAACTGCCATCGTCTAATAGTTTCATGAAGGATTTATACGAAACTTCCTGCCAATAGTGGTTGAATCGCAGTTTTAACCGGAATGTTTTGGTAAAAGTGTAATCTAATGCGATGGAGTTTGTAACGATCCAACGTTCGCGATTTCCCAAAGTGATCTGGTCGGTATAATTTGTATCGGTTACGCGGACATAACCGAAGTTGTGGAAATAATGGGTGACTGTCGAACTCAACACCGTGAAAACCTTCGGAGCAATGCGGATTCGCGGACTGATGTTCAAATCCACATTCGACATGCCTTTCCGGTCATAGACACGATGATAAGCATAGAAATCCAATGCAAAACGCTTGGAATAATCACTCGAATAGAAACCTCCATATTGGAAGGAGGCAGGGAAATGAACGGGAATTCCAAATACACGGGATTCGAAGAAATCGTGTTCTCCCAAAGGATAAACATTCAAGGAAACGCCCGTGGAAAGGAATTTTTGGTGGTGATAATGTATTCCGTGTTAATCGACCAATAGCCCAGTTTGGTTGGTTTGTATAAATATTCAAGGGTACTTTCTGCAGAAAAATTTCTACGAAGAAGTCGTTTTGTGGCTTGATATCCGGTCCAGGTGTATCGACCGTAGAAACCCAAAAAGTTATTCCGGGGCAAAAAGCCCAATTCGGTTGGATTGTAATTGTTATCAGAATCGTAATAATCGATATTGAATTGGTTGACCCCTTTTACTTTTCGGAAACTGATAGAGGATGAACGTCCCACATTCGTGCTGTTTCCCATGGAATTGACTGAAACCTGTGTGTTTGCTGATATGCTGTACACTTTGGATTTATTGAAAACCAGTCCTTCCAGTGTACTGACATTGGAGATCAGGTTGATCTCAGGCCGGAACACATTGGTGTTCAAAAGCGAAATATTGGCATTGTTTTTCAGGTTTTGCGATAGGACGAACACATTGTAATTCGAAACCGGGTGAGCCAATATCTTGTGGTCATTTCCAACAGAATCTTCGTAATGCAGAAAAGATTTGTTCTCAATAGCGTTAAATACTCCGATTCCCAATCCGCCTTTTGTCCTGCCTGAAATCTTCAAAGCGTTAATCAGCTGTGCTCTGTCCGGAATAGAATTGATCCGGTTGTTGGGGTCTTTTGCTGCAGAGTCCAACGCTTGTTCTTTGAGGTAACTTTCCGCACCGATTCTTCGGGAATAAAACAAATCTCCGATTCCGAATAAATCCATTCCTTCCAAAAAGAAAGGCCTGTTTTCAGGATAGCGCACTTCAAAAGGAGACAGGTTTAGGACGAGCCGGTCGGAAACTGTCTGACCGAAATCGGGAATGAGCGTTGCATCCAAAGTAAATGATTCACTGAGTCCGACTTTCATATCCATTCCGAATCGTGGTCTGAATCCCCAGTTTTGGGTTTGGGTATTTTCGTCGTAACTATCCTCTAGATACATGGTGGAGTAGGGCGAAAAAGAAAGCCTTAACGGAGTTCCCAAATTTTCAATTCCCTTTAAGTATCCGCTTTGTGCAATTTCACCGTACTGTTGCGGGTCAACGGGTGACCAATAAGATTTTTCCCTGTTTCTGCGCACTTGCCGGACAAAATTGATTTTCCAATTCTGAATCTGTTCTTTTGGAAAGCGTAATTGGGTCAACGGGATCCGGATTTCTATGCTCCATCCTTCCGCAATACGTTTCACTTTGCTTCTCCAAACGGCATTCCATGAGTAATCTTCGTTGGTTTGATTGATGATTGCATCCAGTTCGGTTCCTGCTGCAGTGACGTAAAAACCGAAAGCATTCTGTCCGGCACCATATGGATCGATCAACACCCCGAACCAATCGGCATTTCCATAATCATCCCTTTCGGATAAGAAAGCAATGATGGAATCCGGCCGATTATCGGATAGTTTCGCTCCGATATAGATGTATTGGTCATCGTACAAGAATTTCACTTCACTTTTATAGGGGCTTGAAACTCCGGGATTCGGATAGTTATTGATGAAATCGCCTGCAGTTTCCGCTTCATCCCAAGCCACCTCCAGGATCATTCCATCCAGAGTGATAGCATGATTTGTTCGCTTACCTGACACCGTTTTTTGCGCCAGAAAAGAAAATGAAATCAGAATAAAAGTTAGAAGTACGCGGTAGCTCAATTTCACGCGACAAAATTCGTTATTTTTGGTAAGATAAAGTTATACATATGTCAGGAATAAACTTTCTAAGTCGTTTTGTCTATTTTTCGTTGATCCTAATCTCGTTTACCTCCTGCGGTTTGAAGTACATTCCCGGACCGAGCTTGGAGGATCTGGCGAGGATCCGGAAGGAAAAACTGGAAGAACAATTAGGAAGTGATTTTGCTGCGGTCAACAAAAAGTATGTGGCTTTAACCTACGGGGAATCACTTGTTGTGAAACCTCAATCCTATCAACGGCTGGACTCGCTTTTCGAGGTGAAATACCGGATGAGTAAAAGCGGGTTTTCCACCAAAGAAATAGATCCGCTGATCGAGAATCAGAAAATGATGCTGCTTTCGGATACCACGGAAGTGTTGTATATGGAGACACATTGGTTTGAACTCGTGCATGATTCAACTTGTGAGTTCATCATCGCACAATGTTTTTTGAATAACCGCAATGTTCTTCGGAAAATGGACTTTATTGACGAGTTTCAAACCGGAATCTCCAACCAGGTCTGGGCGGAAAAATACATGAAGGAGGATTGGCTGACACGAGATTTGGGATATACTCCCAATGACGATCTGACGTTTTACTCCACCATGAAAAACAAGGAATTCAGTTTGCAAGGGGAAGAAAAGGAACGTTTTCTGAATAATGTTTTCCTGGTGATGCGTTTTATCAGTGAAACAAAAAGTACCGCTGCTCAAGGGATTGTTCTCAAATTGGCAGCTCTTCAGATGAAGAATGAAATCCCGAATTTCAAAGCTGCGGACTACACATTCTCCTTCAAGAAAGTATACGATGCGGAATTAAAACAAGACCTATATGTGGTGGAAGCAGCTTCCATAAGTGATAAAAATGTCCTGGTAACGAGAAGATATGATTTGTTCTTTATGCCTTTAAATTGAAATGCGAAAAGGCATAATCCGTTCGTCTTTGTACAAATACTTCTGAAGTCGCTGGGACAATAATTCCTTTTGATGTTTTTTCTCAGGAGTTCCAAAGATTTGATACTCAAATTGAAGTGTGTCGATGTTCACTTTCCAGCCATTTTCCTCTTTTGTGAATAATATTTCCTGATCGTCCAGCCGTATTTTATTACCTGATTCAAGCATAATTGATTGATCCAGGTTTAAACCGGAATTCCGGACTGCATTTTTGAGTGTTTGCAGAATTTGCTTGTTTTTCGGAGTGTTTTCGGCAAAAGTAAGGAGGCGTCCTTTGTATTGAATCATGCCGCAAAAAGATTTACTTGAAAAGATCTGAAGTTCATTCTTCTCAAATTTTACTTCCCTTTTCCAGGAGATAAAGATCAGGCACATGCAAAATCCGGCTAATGCTATTTTCGGAACGGTTCGTTTGATCAGTAAGCTGTATGATCCATATGCGATGAGTGTCCCGATAATCAAAAACTGGAGAAAGTTCAGTTCAAATCCGCTGGAAACACCGCCAGGAATCCGGTCTACGGTTTGAATTCCGATTACCAGGGCTTGCAATGAAACGGCAGTCAAAAAGATGACAAGCGAATTGAAATAAGGAATCCAGGCGGTGAAAATGAGAATGATCAGAAAGAGCAGGACGATAAATCCCAGGAGCATTACCACGATGTTGGAAAGCAAGAAGTAATTCGGGAACTGATGAAACCAATAAAGCA
The DNA here is from genome assembly GCA_965650135.1 of uncultured Fluviicola sp. Taxonomy (GTDB): domain Bacteria; phylum Bacteroidota; class Bacteroidia; order Flavobacteriales_D; family Crocinitomicaceae; genus Fluviicola. Next base: position 160,070 of record CBFGNC010000003.1, on the reverse strand, counting down.
TGAAGGGTGTCGTTGCAATCGTGGCTGCAATTCCGACAGCACTTCCTTTCCACAACCAGTCCAGCCACTTTTGTTTCACCAGGATAAGTTTGTAAACAGGATTTTGGAATAACAGGATTCCGATCAATGCAACGTACGATAATTGAAACCCGATATCGAACAGGTAATAAGGATCATACATCAATAATACAATCGCAGAAAGAATCAGGTTGTTCATCCCGTTGTTTTTCCTGCTGAGCACCTGTCCGAGAGCAAGTATGCTGAACATCACAACCGCCCGGATTACGGATGGAGAGGCGCCGCTCAATAATCCGAATCCCCAAATGAGCACGACGGAAAATAAGATGGATTGCTTCTTTGAAATCCATCTGCTGAAGAAACTCAGGATGTATTGAAAAATAATCAGGATGATCCCTACATGCAAACCCGAAACTGCCAGTACATGCATTGCTCCCGTATTCGAGAAAGAATCAAGGACTTCCTGGTCAATGTCGGCCTTGTCGCCAAGTAGGAGGGCAACTCCGATTCCTGAAACGGATTCCGGTAAGCGGGATTTCAAGTTGTCCCCGATCTGATTTTGCCACTTGGAAAAGAAGGTGCTGAGGTTTTCGTGTGTACCGATTTTTGAAATGCAATTGGAAGTGATAAACGCCCTTCCTACATAATGATGTGTACCGTAGTAATATTCCGCATCAAAACTTCCCGGGTTGGTCTCATTTCGGAAAGACTGCAATTCTGTCTTAAAGGCAACAAAATCTCCTGTTTCATAGATTTGTTCCAGTGTGTCGAGTGTCAGGATGACCTTTCCTTGAGCTGAGGTTTGTTTCCTTCCATCGCTGGTCTTATCCAAAGAAAGATGAATGGTCTGGTATCCCGACTCGGATATTTTACTTTTGAAAACCGTTCCAAAATTGATCCGGTTTGAAAGCTTCTGTGGTTTGGAAACGGACTCCTTTACCAACTCCAGTTTAGTGAATCCGAGAAGCAGGAAAAAGAAACTGAAAGTAAATACAGTAAAACTCTTTGAGAAAAAATCTGTCCTGAATAAGGAATAAAACACCGAAGCCAAGATAAAGAAAGCAAAAACAGAAATTAGAATGAGTCCGACAAGACCTGAATTTCCGTCGGAAACAAACGAAAACAGGATACCAAGAATGAACCCCAGTGAAATTGGTAATAGTGGCATACGTCCAGCGGTTTTAATAAAAACAACTCTAATCTAATAAATTGTTGGATAGATAACATCTCAAATTAATTTTTCTTTGTTTCTTTACAATCAAAACTTTACAAACCAAATTATGTTGAAACTGAATTATTTCTTGCCTGCTATTGCTCTTTCCTTAGGCTTAGCATCATGTGGAGGTGGTGAGTCGGAAAAGATGGAGACCACTGCTGTTGAAACTGTCGATGGCTCAGCTGAATCTTCTGAAGATGATTATGTATTGCCACAACCGATAAGCCTTGCAAATGCTTTTAAAGCTGCCGGTTTGGAATACGTTGCCGGTAAAACCAACTCCAATGCGAATGCGGATAAATATGCTGTAAAAGTGGATCAGTTATTAAACCTGGGTGTTTATTCTACTGATTTGGCCTATTGTGCTATCAATTCAAAAACCCAGGAAGCTCGTGAATATTTGGTGGTTGTCCAAAAAATGGGTTCGAAAGTTGGATTGGAAAGTGTTTTTTCAGACAAGGAATTGATCGCGAAATTTGACAAGGGTCTTGGAGATGTGGAAGCTTTGCAGGATTTGATTTATGAAATTCAGGATAAATCGGATGAATACATGCAGAACAACGATTTGAAATATTTGGGCGATATCCAATTTGCCGGTGCCTGGATCGAAGGATTGTATTTGGGGGTTGATAACATGACCGATAAAAGCGAAGTTGGGAAATCATTGGTTGAACAAATGAGCTTGCTTAAAAACATCATTAAAGGGTTCAAAAGTCACCCGGCACAAGAAGACGCACGCCTGAAAGAGGTGATTAAACTTTACGAAGGTGTTTTGAAAACGTATGAAAATATGGCTTCCGTGAAGAAAGTGTCAAAAAACATCAATGTTGAAACACCGGAATTGACTGAAGAAGAATATCAGGCTTTGGCAAAGGAAGTGAAAATGGTACGTGCAAATATTGTTAAACCAGGAAAATAATTTTTTTATGATAAAGCTATTTAAGTTAACCCTTCCACTAGTTGTCAGTTTTTTATGGGTCGGATTGGTATCCGGAGGAGGTGAAAGCGAATTGGAAGCTCAAATGAGTACCTTGAAGCAAGACTGTAAGGAAATGATCAAAGGAACGCGCTACGAAGGTTCCAAAATTACCTACTATACCGTACGTTCTTCAAAACAGGTCAAGAACATTGAAGTTTATACTTTCCTTTTGGACGAATATAAATTTGCAATCAGTACTAAAAAATGCAGCGTCCCTTTGACTATCAAGATTTATGATGCTGCTCCGGATGTAAAAGAAAGAGTATTGATCAAAGAATTTAAAAAGACGCAAGGTAAAAACTTGAAATTCAGCACATCAGAATTGAACGATCTATACCAGGCGAAAAACCCCGACGCGGATCGTCTGAGAAATATTCATATCGAGTATGCCATCAGTTCCGGAAAAGTGGCAAACGAAGGGATAGTTTTAGTTTACGGGATTGAACCATAAATTGCGGAAATGAGGCTTGTTTGACAGATAAAGCCTATTTTTGCACTAAATTTTATAAGTGATGATTAATGTAACTCTTCCTGATGGATCAGTTAGACAATACGAGGCAGGAGCAACAGCATTGGATGTTGCTCTTAGCATTTCTGAAGGATTGGCGCGTAACGTATTGGCAGCCAAAGTGGATAACGTGGTAATTGACGCAACTCGTCCGTTGACCGATGACTGTGCATTGCAGTTATTGACCTGGAATGATGTGGAAGGTAAATCGACCATGTGGCACTCTTCAGCTCACTTAATGGCCGAAGCACTGGAGTTCTATTACCCTGGAATCAAGTTGGCAATCGGGCCTCCGATTACAAACGGGTATTACTACGATGTGGATTTTATGGATTATTCCTTCAAGGAAGAAGATCTGGATAAAATCGAACAAAAAATGAAGGAGCTTGCAAAGCTAAAGAACCCTTACGTACGTAAAGAGGTTTCAAAAGCGGATGCATTGGCTTATTTCACAGAGAAAGAAGACCCGTATAAATTGGAGTTGATCCAGGATTTACCTGATGGCTCCATTACATTCTATACACAAGGTAATTTTACCGATTTGTGCCGTGGACCTCATATCCCTGATACCGGTTTTATCAAAGCCGTGAAGTTGATGTCCATTGCGGGTGCTTATTGGCGCGGTGACGAGAAGAATAAGCAATTGACGCGTGTTTATGGAATTACATTCCCGAAACAAGCTGAGTTGACTGAATACCTGGAGAAAGTGGAAGAGGCAAAACGTCGTGACCACCGTAAACTTGGAAAGGAATTGGAATTGTTCACTTTCTCGCAGAAAGTGGGACAGGGCTTGCCTTTATGGTTACCGAAAGGAGCTGCATTGCGTGAGCGCCTGGAAAATTTCCTGAAGAAAGCACAACGCAAGGCAGGTTACGAACAAGTGATTACTCCACATATTGGTAACAAGGAATTGTATGTGACCTCCGGCCATTACGAGAAATATGGGGCTGATTCGTTCCAGGCAATTAAAACTCCGGACCCGGATGAGGAATTCTTGTTGAAACCAATGAATTGCCCGCATCACTGTGAGATTTTCAAAAGCAAACCGCGTTCTTATAAGGATTTGCCGGCTCGTTTTGCAGAGTTCGGAACAGTTTACCGTTATGAACAAAGTGGTGAGTTGCACGGATTGACACGCGTTCGCGGATTTACACAGGATGATGCGCATATTTTCTGTACGCAGGATCAGGTGAAGGAAGAGTTCAAGAAAGTGATCGACCTGGTGTTGTATATTTTCAAGACATTGGATTTCCAGAATTTCAAAGCCCAGATTTCTTTGCGTGACCCGGAGAACCCAACAAAATACATCGGTTCGGATGAAAATTGGGCGAAAGCGGAAAATGCGATCATCGAAGCTGCTGCAGAGAAGAACCTTCCGACAATTGTTGAGTTAGGTGAAGCAGCGTTCTACGGACCGAAACTGGATTTTATGGTTCAGGATGCGTTGGGAAGAGAGTGGCAGCTTGGAACAATCCAGGTGGATTACAATTTACCGGAGCGTTTTGAATTGGAATACACAGGTGCGGATAACCAAAAACACCGCCCGGTGATGATTCACCGCGCACCTTTCGGATCAATGGAACGTTTTGTTGCCGTGTTATTGGAACACTGTGCAGGAGACTTCCCTTTATGGTTGGCTACCGAGCAAGTTGCAATCCTACCGATTAGTGATAAATACAATGAATATGCGAAAGATGTTTTAGAATTGCTAAATAATTCCGATATTCGCGGCTTCGTTGATGACCGTAACGAAAAGATAGGCAAGAAAATACGTGAGGCGGAACTGAAAAAAATCCCATTCATGCTGGTTGTTGGAGAGAAGGAAGCTGAAGAAAAGCAAGTATCTGTAAGACAGCGGGGTGAAGGAGACAGAGGTTCTATGGATATAGAAGCTTTTGCAGGTATAGTGAGTCAAGCGATAGAAAAAGAATTGTCGACAAATGTTTAATTAACTGAATGAGAAAAGACAGTAGAAAACCAGTAAGAAAAGAAAATAACGACGAACACAAAATAAACGGGAAGATCACCGCTCGTGAAATCCGTTTAGTTGTTGAGGGAGAAGAACCACAAGTATTGAGCTTGGCTGCGGCATTGCAATTAGCAGAGGAGCAGGAGTTGGACTTGGTTGAAATCTCTCCGAATGCCGTTCCTCCGGTTTGTAAGATTATGGATTACCGTAAATTCTTATATAACCAAAAAAGAAAACAAAAGGAATTAAAAGCGAAGCAAAGCAAAGTCATTTTGAAAGAGATTCGTTTTGGTCCGAATACGGATGATCATGATTTTCAATTTAAATTGTCTCATGCCCGTAAGTTCTTGGAAGAGGGTTCAAAAGTGAAGGCATATGTGTTTTTCCGCGGTAGAACAATTGTCTTCAAAGATAGAGGTGAAATCCTGTTATTGAAATTTGTCCAGGAATTGGCAGATTTGGGGACATTGGAGCAAATGCCGAAACTGGAAGGGAAGAGAATGATCGTGATGATCAACCCTAAAAAGAAATAGTAAAATGGAGAATTGATAATTGAAAAGACTTAACCCTCTTTTCAATTTTACGCTCTCAATTTTCAATTATAAGTTTGATAAAGTGTTCATTTTTTAAAAAAAGAGAAAAATGCCAAAAATGAAAACAACATCCAGTGCAAAGAAGAGATTCACTGTAACTGGATCTGGTAAGATCAAGAGAAAACACGCTTTCAAAAGCCACATTCTTACGAAAAAAACCAAGAAGCAAAAACGTAATTTGACTCACGCAGGTTTGGTTCACCAATCAGATTTGTCTAATGTTAAATTAATGTTGAATATGAAGTAATCCGGGCGTCGCGCCAGGATTTAAACTTCGGTATTGTTAACCAAGTATTGAGTACAAAGTCAACTGAAAAAATGTTGCACTCCATATTAAAAACGAAAAAGTTATGCCAAGATCGGTAAATCACGTTGCTTCAAGAGCTCGCAGAAAGAACTTTATGAAGTTGGCCAAAGGATACTACGGCCGTAGAAAAAATGTTTGGACAGTAGCAAAAAATGCTATTGAAAAAGGATTGAATTATGCTTACGAAGGTCGTAAGCAAAAGAAAAGAAACTTCCGCTCATTGTGGATCACGCGTATCAACGCTGGTGCACGTTTACACGGAATGAGCTATTCTCAATTCATGGGAGCTGTAAACAAAAGCGGTGTCGAATTGAACCGTAAAGTTTTAGCTGACTTGGCAATGAACCACCCTGAGGCGTTCAAAGCTGTAGTTGACTCTGTGAAAAAATAAAAATCGAAAAATACACTTTATCAATAGGAAAGGCGATTCGTAAGAGTCGCCTTTTTTGTGGGCTTATTTTTTTAAAAAGTCTTACCTTTAGTACTATGATAAGACAACTATTCCTTTTACTACCATTCATTTTCATCACTTGTATATCATTTGCCCAGCTTTCCAATATTGTGACAAGTGATTCAATCTCCTATCCGGTTCATAAGGATAACATCGGGAAGATCGCCTTCATGGGAAAGACCATTCCAATTGAAGCTTTTCAGCAATCCGACTTTCTGACGAATTTTGAATTGAAACAGAAAGCGGACTTTAATATTCGTGTTTTTATGGGAAACTCATTAACCAATTACCTGCACAAGCTTTCACCTGGGGCGGCTGTTGATGAGTTGGTCAAAAATGGGAATTACCAATTTACGTTCCTGGTTGATGGAAAAAAAATATACGAAGAGAACCTGAATGCAGGAGCTGGAAGTGTTGAAAGTAAAAATCAAAGAACCGTGTTTCGAATTCCATTGATTAGTTCTTCCAACGAAGATTCATGGGGTATATTTCTATGGAATCGTTTTTTAATGAGTGGTGGACAGGATGCATTGACTAGTGGAGAGCATGTACTTAAAATAGAAATCAGGCCTTATTTGAAACAGACAGAAGTTTTGGTTGGCGATCTCATTGCTGAAGGGAAAATCAACATACTGGTTCCGGAAGTGAAAATCAACGAGAAATTGGCTCGGGTCCAAGCAATCAAACCCTTGAAGGATTGGCAGATTTCAACAGATTACATCGACACAACAAAAATAGAAGCACTGAATAAAAAGATTCTGACACAGAATTACAAGGATATCACAAGTATTGTAGTCATTAAAGATGGAAAATTGTTGCTGGAAGAATACTTCAATGGTGCTAAAAGAAATGCGCTTCACGATATGCGATCTGTTGGAAAATCATTTGCTTCAACACTGTTGGGGATTGCTATTCGGGATGGATATATCCGAAATGAAGAACAAGGGCTGAGTGCATTTTATGATTTGAAGAAGTATCAGAATTATTCGCCGGTAAAGGATAGTGTTTCACTAAAGGATCTTCTAACGATGAGTTCTGTCTTTACAGGTCTTGATTCGGATCCACAATCTCCCGGAGGGGAAGAAAAGATGTATCCGACACCCAATTGGGTTGACTTTACCTTGAATCTTCCGGTTGATGAAACAAAATTGGAGAAGAAAAGATGGGAGTATTTTACTGCGGGAGTGGTTCTTTTGGGAGATGTGATCCATCAATCAGTTCCAGGTGGATTGGAAAAGTATGCCGACAAAAACCTGTTTCAACCGCTTGGAATTACAAACTATAAATGGCAGTTTACTCCTCAGAAAGTGGCTAATACCGCGGGAGGTATACGGCTGAGATCTTTGGATTTTGCCAAATACGGACAGCTTTACAAGAACCAAGGAAGTTGGGATGGAAAGCAGCTTTTACCCAAAGATTGGGTCGGAAAAAGCCTTTCCCATCAAATGCCCATTGCTAAAGATGAATACTACGGTTACTTATTTTGGAATAAGACCTACCTGGTAGAAGGTAAGGAATACGAGGTTTATTACTGTAGTGGAAATGGAGGAAATAAGATTATGGTATTCAAAGATCAACCTTTGGTTATTGTGATTACTGCAACAGCTTATAACAAGCCTTACGGACATTCCCAGGTGGATGCGATGATCCGGGATTACCTGATTCCTGCTGTTATCAAATGATTTTACTTGCTATATATGGATAGATATGTGTCTATTTACCCTGTGTTTGTAGGTGATATAGGGATTATTTCAATAATTCCGGAATCAACTGTTGGTATTCCTCACTCTTAATGATTCCATTATGATCGACATCCTTCAATAGTATCAGCGTATCCTGAGTTTTAAATTCCTGTTTCAGCTTACTGGATGAACCGGTATAAACTCCATGATCCCGATCTCCATGAAAAACAATTACCGGCATTTGACAACTTTTCAAGTATTCGTTTGTTTTCAGTTTGTACCGTAAAATAAAAGCAGGCAGGATCGGGTATTTATGCTTCATCAGATCGGTCATGTTATAATAAGGTGCATGCAGGATCAGCAATTTCGGATGATTGTCCGATGCCAGTTTTGCGGCAAATCCGGTTCCAATCGAATAACCTAGAACTGCTATCTTGTCTTCCGGATAAGATTTTTTTAATTCATTGTAGGCTGTCCGAATGTCCCGGTGTGTTTGTGCTTCTTCCGTAATTTCTCCTTCACTTTTTCCGTAGCCCCTGTAATCCAGCATAAAAACATCGTAATTCAAACGGGTAAATGTTTCTGCAACGATTCTGCAAGAGTTGATCGAGCCGGAATTTCCGTGCAGGTAGAAAATCAGCCCTTTTGAATGCGGGACTTTAAATAAAACACAGCTCAGTTTTTTACCGTCCGTTGCTGTAATGGTTCTTTCCTCGAATTTTTGTTCAAATGTGAATTGAAAAGATTTATCCAGCTTTTCAGGATGAAACAGGAGGTTTTCCTGGTAAAAATAGAGTAGAATACAACCCGAAATATAAATGGATGTAAGTAGTATTAGTGTTCTTAGGAGGAATTTTTTCATAGTGTTGGAATGCTCATCTGGAAGGTGGCTATTTTGCTTTCGCCTTCAAAACAATCCGTGCAAACTTCCAGGTGCGATTCACTTGAGGATTAAAATTGAAAACATACAACATTTCACTGTCCAGCAGACCGGGAGTTATTACTTGCTGAAAATCTCCCTGGCGTTTTTCATTAATCCTTGTCAGCTCGCTTATTTTTTCGCTGCTCTGATGATCGAATACACTGATTGAAGAATGTTCCGTGCCTCCCCAATCAGTAGAAATCTCAAATCTTAACGTGTCGCCTACGGAAACCTTTAGTTCCAAAGTTAGAGAAGCTCCTTCATAACTGGTTGCAACCAGTTTTTGGTTCACATAAATCCGGATTTCATCCAAACCGTCGGCATAGGCTAATTTTCCGAACAGTAGGACAATAAGAAAAAGGAGTTGCTTCATAAATATTTATTTTCACTAAAAGATACGGAAAATCTACAAATTAGCCATCTTTTAATTGGTTTAAAGAAAAAAATCAAAAGGAATAGTTGTTCGTAAATCTTTTACGTGGTTGATAACTATCTTTGCCTTGTTGATTAAATATTAATCATTAATTGATTTTAAAATAATCAAAAGTGTAATTTTGATTCCGGATCCAAGTTAATAAAAAGTACTCTTTTTTGCAAGAGGATTCGCTGTTCGGAAACGTTATGCAGTCGTAAAATTTAAAAAATACGAGACATGAACGAACAACAACGCAGTATCGTTCACATGGATTTGGATACTTTTTTTGTCTCCTGTGAACGTTTGGAAGATAGCCGCCTGAATGGGTTGCCGATTTTAATCGGAGGTTCATCCGACCGTGGAGTGGTTGCGAGTTGCAGCTACGAAGCCCGGAGGTTTGGAATCCATTCCGCCATGCCGATGAAAATGGCAAAAGAACGTTGCCCGGAAGCCATTGTCATCAGTGGGAATTCGGCTAATTACACAAAGTATTCACGGATGGTGACAGACATTATCCAGGAATCGGTTCCACTGGTGGAAAAATCATCGATTGATGAATTCTATATGGATCTTTCAGGGATGGACCGTTTTTTCGGATGCTACAAATATGCGGGGGAATTGCGTCAAAAGATCATACGTGAAACGGGATTGCCAATTTCCTTTGGAATGTCGGTGAACAAGACCGTTTCAAAAATAGCGACGGGAGAAGCGAAACCCAATAATCAGATGAACGTCATCGATGGAGCGGAGAAATTATTCCTGAACCCGCTTTCAGTGCAGAAAATTCCGATGGTCGGACTGAAAACTTATCAAATGCTTTGCAGTTTGGGGGTGAAGCGGATAGGAACCATTCAGCAAATGCCTGTGGAAATGCTCGAAAGTGTGCTCGGGCAAAATGGAATCGCCATCTGGAAAAAAGCGCAGGGAATTGATACGAGCCCGGTGATCCAATACAGCGAACGGAAATCGATTTCCAGTGAACGGACCTTTGAGCAGGATACCATTGATGTTGTCCGGTTGCGGGCCATTGTTTTCGCTTTGGCAGAGAACCTGGTATTCCAGTTGCGGAAAGGAAAGAAAGTGTGTGCTTGTGTGACCGTAAAAATTCGCTATTCCGACTTTCAAACGAAAACCTTGCAGCATCGAATCCCTTATTCGGCCGCGGATCACGAGATTATTCCGATTGTGATGGACCTGTTTGAGAAGCTGCACAACCGACGACTTTTGGTTCGTTTGGTTGGAGTGCGAATGAGTGAGTTGGTTCATGGAAATTACCAGATGCGTTTGTTTGATGAAGGGTCGCGATTGGCAACCTTGTATCATTCAATGGACGACATTCGGGAACGCTTTGGAGAACGGGCTATTCAAAGAGCTGTAGGAATGCGTGTGAAGAGTATCGGACATTTCAATCCTTTTCGGGGAGAAACTCCAACAATAGTTGCAAACCGGATTGTCTAACATTTTTGCTGAAAACAAGAAAAATGGGAACGGAATTATCGAATATCCGAAAACAAATAGGTTTGAGCTACAAGGAGAACACCCTGAAAAGCAGGATGATTTAACCCTAACCAACCCGATCACGGAAATCATTCCCCTTCGCTTACCACTGAAACCTAACCGGTCGGAGGGGGATGGTTTTCACAAATGAATAATTAAAATGAGAAAAGATAACCAATGAAAACCTAACCAATAGATAAATCAATTCAATTGTTTCCCTCTGTTCAGAGTCCTAACCTACCATCTACACCTCCCACCTATAGCGCAGATGAACGGAGGGAAATGATTGAAAATAATTGAAAATCGGATTTCTGATGTCATAGCTACTGCCGGATCGAGGGAGAAGGTACAGTAAGGGTGACATCAGGAATTTGGTTTCTTATTGGTAAAAGGATCCCGATAGCTATCGGGACGTAATTAATTAAAGATGTTAAACAATCATTCGTGTTACAGCTTGAAGTATGGAATGGTGAACCCGGAAGAATTGGTTCAATGGGGAGCAAATGCCGGATATGAACGGATCGCTTTGACAGATATTAATAATACTTCCGGGGTTTTGAATTTTGTGCGGTACAGTAAGGAAAACGGCCGTGTTCCGGTTGTTGGAGTTGATTTTCGGAATGGAATTTCGTGTTGCTACGTGGTTTTGGCAAAGAACAATGAAGGTTTTTTGGAGATAAACAGGTTCCTGAGTAAACACACACATGAAGAAAAGCCTTTTCCGGCGAAAGCTCCAAAATTTGAGAATTGCCTGGTTTTTTACCCTTGGGGAAAAGAACCGGAAAGTTTGGAAGTGTATGAGTTTATAGGAGTAGCTGCCTATCAATTAAACCGTTTTCGGATGAACGGGTCTGCAAGTTGGGATAAATATGTGGCACTACCGTCCATGACTTTTCGTTCAAAACGCGATTTCAATACCCATCGCCTGTTGCGTGCGATTGACCAGAATGTGTTGCTTTCAAGATTAGCTCCCGAAGATCAGAGCAGGGAAGACGCACTGTTTTTATCACGGACAAACTTATTGGAGAACTATGAAGAGTTCGGATACATGGTGCTTCATTCAGAAAAAATCCTGGAAAAATGTTCCATTGAATTTGAATTCGCTCCCCAAGTAACTTCCCAGAATTTGGCTTTCTACGGTGATTCCAGGGAAAAGGACCTGGAACTTATCCGTTCGCTTTGTGACGAAGGATTGAAACACCGGTACGACAACAGCACACCGGAAATTCAACAACGGATCGACAAGGAAATCAAAGTCATCAGTGAGAAAAACTACATCACTTACTTTTTGATTGCATGGGACATTATTTCCTATGCGAAATCGAAGGGTTATTACTATGTTGGAAGAGGAAGCGGAGCAAATAGCCTGGTTGCTTATTTGTTGGGAATTACAGATGTCGATCCGCTCGAACTGGACTTGTATTTTGAACGGTTCATCAATTTATACCGACAGAATCCCCCCGATTTTGACATTGATTTTTCCTGGCGGGATCGGGATGATGTGATACAATACATCTTTGATCGATTTGAGAACACAGCACTCATTTGTACTTACAATACCTTTCAATACAAAGCGACTATCCGTGAGTTGGGGAAAGTGTTCGGTTTGCCCAAAACGGATATAGATGTGCTTTCGGGAGATAAAAACGGATTGCGGAAGAATGATCCGATCCAGGAATTAGTCTTGAAGTATAGCGGACTCATTGCCGGACTTCCTTCCCATTTGAGCGTTCATGCAGGAGGAATGATTATCAGTGAAAAGCCGATCAACTACTTTACGTCCACATTTTTGACATCGAAAGGATATAAGACCACCCAATTTTCAATGATCGAAGCGGAAGATGTAGGTTTGTATAAGTTTGATATCCTTTCACAAAGGGGCTTAGGTAAAATTCGGGATACCTTGGATATTATCGCGTACAATCAACCCGAAAACCCTCCTCATGACATTCACGATGTGCGAAGATTTATTGCGGATAATCGAATCAACAGATTGCTGCAGGAAGCAAAAGCAATCGGTTGTTTTTATGTCGAATCTCCGGGAATGCGCATGCTGCTGATCAAATTACAAACCAACACCTATCTGGAATTGGTTGCTGCAAGTTCGATCATCCGGCCTGGTGTGGCTTCTTCAGGAATGATGCGGGAGTATATTTTGAGACATCGGAATCCGGAACGGATCAAAGAAGCTCATCCGGTTTTATTGGATATCATGCCGGATACTTATGGCGTGATGGTTTACCAGGAAGATGTGATCAAAGTGGCGAATCAGTTTGGGGGATTGGACCTGGCTGAATCGGATGTGTTGAGAAGAGGAATGTCAGGTAAATTCAGATCCCGTGATGAATTTTTATTGGTGCAGACGAAGTTTTTTGAAAATTCAAGACAGCGCGGACATTCGGAAAAGGATATTCAGGAAATATGGCGTCAGATTGAAAGTTTTGCAGGTTATGCTTTTTCCAAAGGACATTCGGCTTCGTATGCAGTGGAAAGTTACCAATGTTTATATCTGAAAGCTTATTATCCGTTGGAATACATGGTTGCGACAATCAATAATTTTGGTGGATTTTATCGGACGGAAGTATATGTGTTGGAAGCTAAGAAATTAGGAGCAACGGTTGAAGCTCCGTGTATCAATCACAGTTGCGCGGAAACAATCATTGATGGAACAACTATTTACCTGGGATTCCAGCACATTGCAGGGATTGAATTGAAACATCTTCAGCGGTTGGTCCAGGAACGGAATTCGGGTGGTGAATTCAATGGATTTAATGATTTGTTGCACCGGATTGCACTTCCACTGGAACAATTACTTTTGTTGATCCGGATTGGAGCACTGCGTTCATTCGGGATTCCGAAAAAAGAACTGATGTGGAACGCACATTTGAACTTTCATAAAGTCTTGGTGAAATCAACAACACAATCCCAGTTGTTTTTACAGGAGCGCCGTGAATTTGTATTTCCGGAGCTGCAGGAAACTGATTTTGAAGAAGTTTTTGAGCACATGGAGTTGTTGGAGTTTCCGCTCTGTAATCCATTTGACATCTTGAAAGAAAGACCAAGCGATCATGTCTTGGCAAGGAACCTGATGGATCATGTGAATCGGGAGATAGTGACATATGGATACTTGGTTACTGTGAAACGGATTGTGAGTGCTAAAAACCAGATTGTGCATTTCGGGACTTTGTTCGATGCGGAAGGTGAGCAATTGGATACAGTTCAATTTCAGGATGTTGCATTGAAGTATCCATTTCGTGGAAAAGGTATTTATGCCATCTACGGTAAGGTTTCGGAAGAGTTCGGACATGTGACTATTGATGTTCGGAAAATAGAGAAAATCCCCTATCGGGAAGACGTTCGTTATATGGATTAAAAAACACACAATTGTGTTATGAACAATCGTTGAAAAATAATTTGATACAAATAAGCTTTGACAATAAGGATGATTAAAAAAGTTGTATTTTTGCATTCAGAACTACGCTACACATCTAATCAGAAAATTGTTACATGAAATTGTTTGAATTTTTCAAGTACAGAAAAGTCGAAGTCAAAGACGAAGAACCACCAATCACAATCGATTCAGGGGAAGATATCTTTGATAAAATACAACAGGAGTTTATCAGTAGAGCAACCGCGAACGCTGAAAAAATTGTACGTGCATTTAATTCCAAATATGACGGAGCATTTGATTATTCGATCAGAAGTTTGAACGTATTGGACAGTTTGATTGAGGATTTTTCAGATTTTTCGGATCTTTCGGATGAAGAAATGATTGATGACTTCTGTGCACAAGCAGGATCGTATATTCTGGAAGTTGCCAGACGGAACTTTGGGGGCATTTACTTTTGGGAAGATGGTTCGGAACAACCTGTATTAAAAACAGGACTCCCCAATTTTGAGATTTCCATTTTGACATTTGGAAAGGTGAAAAACCGTATCGTGAATGGTGAGGAGGATAATATCCCTTACTTTTTCAAAGGGTATTCAGAACGGGTTCGCAATGCGGAAAGTGGAGAAGTGGTCATATTCGTATAACGAATAAACCACCACTCTTAATGTGACTGAATTAATCCGCCTTCTTCTTCCCGTAATATTTTTTCTTATTGCGATTCTTGTTTTTTCCACCGGAGGAATGATTCGAACCCGAACCGGAAGTTTTCCATTCAGGAGTTGCTCCTAATTCTTCAGGAATAGCAACGCGCTGGATCTCCATTTCAATCAATCGTTCGATACGTGAAAGTTTAGGCATATCTTTCTGATTGATCAATGTATATGCCTCTCCTTTTGTGTTTGCACGCGCTGTTCTACCAATCCGGTGAACGTAATCTTCGGCATCTCTGGGAGCATCATAATTGATTACCAGATTGATTTCTTTGATATCGATTCCACGACTCATTACATCCGTTGCAACCAAAATACGTGTGCGTTTGGACCTGAATCCTCTCAACACCTCTTCGCGCTCTTCCTGTTCCAGGTTTGAAGAAACACCTTGCGTGTTCTTATAACCCGCCTTTCTCAGAGCATAAACAATTTCATGCACTTTGCTTTTAGCTGAAGTGAAAATGATAATGCTATCGTAGTTGGCGCGTTCTTTCAAAATAAAATCAAGTACTTTATTCTTCTGTTCATCAAAGCAAAGAATCACATTTTGTGTAACTCCGGCTGCCGGTTTCGAAATGGAAAGGGCAATCTCTTTTGGATGGATTAGAATCTTCGATGCCAGATTTTTAATTTTCGATGGCATGGTAGCACTGAAAAGTAAAGTTTGTCTCTTTTTGGGAAGATGGGAAATGATTCGCTCGATGTCATCCGAGAAACCCATGTCCAACATCTTGTCCGCTTCATCCAGGATCAAATGCTCCAGTTGAGAAAAATCGACATAACCCTGCATGATGTGAGAAAGTAATTTTCCCGGAGTAGCAACGATGATATCCGTTCCTTCAACTAATGCGTTTTTTTGTTCTTCCCAACGGGTGCCGTCGCCACCACCGTAGATCGCAACGGAACCAACCGAAACAAAATAGGACAGGCCTTGTATTTCTTGTTCTATCTGAATGGCAAGTTCCCTGGTAGGAACCAGGATCAGTGTATTTATGGAAGCATCTTCCTTTCCTGTCAGCTTATGCAAAATAGGAAGAATGAATGCGGCGGTCTTACCTGTTCCGGTTTGTGCACAAGCAAGTAGATCACTACCGGCAAGGATTTCTGGAATGGAAAACTGTTGGATTGGAGTTGCATTTTCGAAGCCCATGTGATGAATGGCTTCAAGGACCAAATCGTTTAATCCTAATTCATTGAATTTCATAGTTGCAAAGTTAGTTAATCTTATTCAAGCGAGGATGCTTTTTAGTGAGTAGATATTTTCTTAATAAAATGTTAAAAACCAAAAAAAAAGATTTTCCACGCAACTAAATAGTTACTATATCCGTTTAGTCTTCATAGATTTGTACTATGAAGAAAAAAAATGGTGTAAAATGTGGTATCGTATCGCTATATTCTTTTACATCGATTGATTTACGTTTAGATTCGTTAATATGAAAACGCTCTCCTTAATCATCTTATTAGTGAGTTTCACTCACATTTCAAATGCCCAGATTGCTTCGGATAATTTAGGTTGGATTTCTACAAGTTCAGTTACCTCTGCAACGAGTCCGTCTTTCAATACTTGTAGTGGTCCGGTAAGCTATACAATTACTTCTCCTCTGGGATTCAGGAATATTTCTGCCGCGGGGGATCCTAATTATACAACTGGGATGGTAACGCCGGCAGCTATTTTCGATCCATCATTAAGTATTCCTATTACAATCACCTTCTCGCAACCCGTATGCAACGTACGCATTCAATTTACTGATTTGGACGGAGGACAGAATGAGTATTTGAATGCAATTTCTCCGGCATACGACGGTTTGACAGACGTGGTGGGTCATCTTTCTAACCCGGGAAACTCTACACAGGTAAATTCCAATATGGATAATTCGAGTGGATGGGTTGAATGGAACGGCTCAATTACAAGTATCTCCTTTAATTACAATCGTCCTGGTCCGGGTTGCGGACTGATTATTGATTCCATGATTTTTGAATGTTGTTCCACATCTCCTTGCAGCCAGTACCCTCCGTTGAATTTGGGAAATGACACTATGCTTTGTCCGGGAGCGTCTATTACATATACTGTTCCTGCAGGTTACGATTACTATAATTGGAATATTGCTCCCGGAAATCAGTCGAGTGTAACCATTACTTCTCCGACTACTTTGATCCTGAACGTGGCAAACTATACACAGAATTTAGTTGTAAACGGCGATTTCGAATCCGGAAATACAGATTTCACAACAGGTTATGGTCCCGGAACAGGAGGAAGCTTCGGTTTGTTAACGAACCCGGGTACTTACGCCATTACAACAAGTCCTAACCTGGTGCACAATAATTTTGGAGCGTGCAGTGATTTAGGAACGACAGGGCCTGGAAATATGTTGGTCGTAAACGGGTCGAATGTTCCGAATACAACGGTTTGGTCGCAAACAATTGCCGTAGATCCAAGTACCGATTATTCGTTTTCTGCATGGGTAACCAGTGTGGAGAATATCACACAGTCCAATGTGGCGGTCTTGCAATTCTTTATTGACGGTGTTCAAATCGGACCGGTATTTAGCCCGACACTTTTATCTTGTAACTGGCAACAATTTATTCAGCCCTGGAATTCAGGAAGTAGTACTTCTGCTACAATCAGTATCGTAGCACAGGTTTCGAGCGGGAATAATGACTTTGCAATTGACAATATTACCTTCAATACGGTTTGTCCGCAATCAGATACAATTGTGATCACTTACGATCCGTCTCAGATCAGCGCGGGACCGAACGTGACTTTTTGTGAAAATGAACCGGAAACAATTACGGCAACAGCAAATTATCCGAATCCGAATTTCACATGGGAAACGGGGGTAACAACCCCGACGATCACTCCTGCAACTTCCGGTTGGTACACTGTCTCTGCAGTCAGTCCGAGCGGATCAGGATGTATTCTTCGTGATTCTGTTAATGTATCCATTACGGCAATGCCTTGGGGATTTGATACGGTTGCAGCTCAACCAACGGATTGTGGAGTTAATGATGGAGCCGTTTATACTTTGTTACACGGTCCGTTCGTAGGACAACCGATTTACACCTGGAATGGTCCCGGAGCTAATAATCCGAATGAGATCAACGCATCTGTTTGGCAGAATTTAGGTGCAGGCTGGTATTACATTGATGTTGAAAACCAAGGTTGCCATAGAACAGATTCTGTTTTGGTAACGACCTTAAATCCCCCGACAGCACAAGTTTCTGCAAATCCAACTTCCGGATATGGTCCTTTATCAGTTACTTTCACCAACGGAAGTTCGAATTCGAATGATTTTGATTGGTATTTTGGAAATGGAAACACAAATTCCACAACAGATCTGTCTTCTCAGAATCAGGTATATGATTCTGTCGGGTCGTATAACGTAATTTTGGTTGCAATCAATGGAAACTGTACGGATACGGCATTTGTTACGGTAGTTGTTCTTCCTCCTCCTGTTCCACCGATTCCACCGGTTATTGTTCCGGTTGATATCAAGGCTCCGAACATTTTTACGCCAAATGGAGATCATGTAAATGACTTCTTTACATTCGAATTATTGAATATCAAGGAATTGAACGTGACGGTAGTGAATCGCTGGGGAAATCCCGTTTATATTTCAAGTGCAGTACCATTCAGTTGGGATGGGAAGGATTCAGGTGGAAACCTGGTAAATGAAGGTGTTTATTTTTACAAGTACACCGCAAAGGGTGCACAAGATGAATTGTTCGAAGGACAAGGATTTGTGCAGCTATTCAAATAGGAAACCGCAACACTTAATATTTGGCGGGCTTGGATTACTTTTTCTGAGCCCGCCATTCTTTTAAAGTCAATTCCCGGTCTTCCACCACGTCGTAATAATAGATCGAATTATCGGGATAAATGCGGAATTCAAAATAGGTCGCCAGGGCTTCACCATTGTCTTCTGAAACCGAAACACCGTAATATTCCTGATCATCAGATGGAGTGGAGGAGATGCGCCCTACCAAATGGCGTTTCCCCTTTGATTCACGTTCTATCTTATCTGATAAGGACTTCACTTCAGGAAGTTGCCAAACCTTGTCAATCAGTTTGTCTTCCGTATTGGTGATTTTGACATGTGTATCTTCTTTCGGTTTCTTTGACTCCTTTTCCGGTTCCGATTGTGGCTCCTCATTCAGTGCCTGAGATTCAACGGGAGTTTCGGTTTCCTGTTTCTCCTCTTGGTTGTCTCCACAAGAAAGAAGAAGTGTTGTAAAAAGAATGGCTGTTATCGGTCTGTAATTTTTCATGTAAACAAGTTAATTATAAATTGGTATATTTAGTAATGAATTTAACACCTGTTATATGAAAATAATTATCAGTTTAATCACATGTGTGATTTGTCATTTTAGTTTTTCTCAAATTACTTTGGGTTTTCCCGAGTATAATGTGGTCTATCGCGGCTATGATAATAAAATTAAAATTGGTGCGGGGGCAGAAACGGCATTCCTTGATCTGGAAAGTGATCAAGCTCAGATTTTCAGAACAGATTCGTGTTTTATTTTGAAACCGCATGCTTCAGCAAAAAACATCACGGTAATTGCCCGTAACTTCAAGGATAAGAATGTTGTCGGAACATGGCAATTTCGGGTTTTGAATTTACCTGCACCAACAATTTTCTGGGGAGTTTCTCCTGCAAGTTCTGCTGTTGTGACACTGGATAAAGTGAACTTACGAGCCGGGTACGATGATAATTCAATCCTGGAGAATCCTGGTTTTGAAGTGATGAACTACCAGGTAAATTCTCCCTTGATCGCAACACCGATTCCGCCGATTACCGGAGGAGCAATTACACAAGAAGTGATCGATGCATTGACAAAAGCAAAAAGTGCTAATAAAGGTAAGCCTGTGGCTTTCACGGTGACTTTGCAGGTGAAAGGTCGGGATGGACTGATTCGCAAAATGACAGCAGAGTATACTTATTAATAGTTGCTTGCAAGGATAAAGCGTTTTCCTATCTTTGCGCCATGATTTTCGGATTTACTCGATTTACAACCCTTTTAGTGTTCTTTTTTTTGATTTTTGGCTGCCAGACAGAAGTCAAGGTTGCTAAAAAAACAGATGCCGAAACTGCTGTAGATCAATTTCGATTCCCCCAATTCAATCCCATCCCGAAAACGTTTGTTCGGCATTATTACGACAGTATCAGTTCGTTCTATAGTAATCACATCGCTCCCGATTTTAACGGAATGTTCCTGGTTGCAAAAAACGGGAAAATTATTTACGAGCGCTACAAAGGAATAGCGAACCATCAATTCAAACAACGGGTTGATAAACATACTCCCCTGCATGTTGCCTCGATTTCGAAAGTGGTGACGGCCATTGTTATTTGCAAATTGGTGGACTCGAACCTGGTTGTTTTAGATAAGGACATCCGGTCGTATTTACCTGAAATCATGTATGAGGGAATAACTGTCAGAATGCTATTGAATCACAGAAGCGGAATTCCATATTACGGATATTTCCCTTATTCCATTTGGCCTGCGACCAAAACCCTGACAAATCAAAAGATTGTTCAGCTTTTGAATACCTACAAGATGCCTTTGTATTTTCCTCCGAATTCACAGTTCTCCTATTGCAATACCAATTATGTGTTACTGGCTTTAATTGCCGAACGGATCACACACAAGAAGTTTCCACGGATTGCCAAGGAATTGGTCTTCGATCCGTTGGAAATGACAGATTCCTTTATCAACGACGGATCCAAAAATTCGGATTCCCTGGCGCGATCCTATGATTCAAGGAATGCATTGGAACCATTCACCAACCTGGATGGCGTTTACGGCGATAAAAATTTGTACACAACAGCGAGGGATTTATTGAAACTGGATAAGGGAACTTATTCGGATGCCTTCTTAAGTAAACAGATCAAGAAGGAGATTTTCAAAGGTTACAGTTACGAGCACAAAGGGAAAAGTAATTATGGCCTGGGTTTCCGGATGCGGGAAGACAAAGGGAAATCGACCCTGTTTTTTCATACCGGTTGGTGGCACGGAAATACGGGGTGTTATGCATCCTTGAGACAAGATACCATCTGTATGATCATCCTTTCGAATCACTACACAAAGAAAGTGTTTGCAATCAACCGCTTATCGACATTGTTCGGAAATTATCCTTACGAACCTTTGATTGATACGAAGGAAAATTTCATTCGACCGAATGTGGCCAAGTTACAAATGGATGAAGCTATTCGGAAAAAGAAACCATGAGTTCTGAAATACTGGTTACGTGTCATTGCGGAAGTCAAAAACCGTTCGGAGAATGTTGTGGTCCATTCCTTTCAGGAACCCGTTTTCCCGAGACAGCAGAAGAACTGATGCGTTCCAGGTATTCGGCATATGTTACCAAAAATGTTTCCTACATCCTGGAAACGACCTCTCCGAAATTCAGAAAATACTACCATCCGAAATCGATTTTGGAATGGGCGTCAAACAGCACCTGGATCAGTTTGGAGATCATTTCTTCTTCGGAAAAACGTGTCAAATTTGTTGCTACCTACCTGGATGAAACAAAACAATTGACTCGGCACACAGAAGATTCCCGTTTTGAAAAAATTGACGGTCGCTGGTACTTCATGGACGGGGAATAAGGTTGCAGATTTCTTCTTAAGAACAAGTAGCGTGTAATTTTGGAATCTGATAATTCGGATTTCGGATCTCGTAATTCGCAATTATTTAAAGAGTTCTGTCAAAACCCTTCCTTTTCCGGTTGGCATAGAGAAATGCAGTATTTCCGAGATGGTTTTACTGATGTCTAATTGTTCGGCAGCATTTTTGGATTCAAAGTTCTTCTTGAAATCAGGACCTATTGCCAACAAACTGATGTGTCTGCATCCTTCGCAATTATCGCCGTGACTGATATATCCGTCTTTGTGTCCATCCAAATGCCGGCCATGATCATTGGTGACGATCAGGGTTGTTTTGTCTTTTAGTTTTTCGCTGGACTGAATAAGATTCCACAATTGGAATGCATAATCGTCACATTGTTGAATCGATCTCAAATACCTGTCCCACTCTTTAGAATGTGCGTAGGAATCTGCAGCCAGCAAATTGATCAGCATCAGGTGTGGTGGGTTTTTACCGGAAAGAACGTCTGTTACCTTATCAAATGTTTCCTGGTCTCCTGTGTAATCTGCTCCATTTCCATTGAGTCCACAATAGGAACATGGTTTGAACACATTCTGCCATTTTTTATACGAAGTATTGCTTAAGACTTCCAATTTTCCTTTACTCGAAATAACCCATGCATCCGATTTTGGAACTGATTTTTCTTTCAGGTAATATTGGAACATGGATGGGTATTTCGGGAATTGTTTTCCTGCATTTGAGAGGTGCTGATATCTCCCGGTAACAATTGCGGAATGTCCTGAAATCGTGTAGGTTGGTCCGTTATTTCTGAAATTGCTTAAAAGAACACCTTCTCTTTTTAACTCGTTACCTAAATGCGGAATGTATTTGTAAGTTGAATCCCCGAATGTTTCCGTGAAACGAGGGCCATCGATAACAAGTACGATAACATATTCCGTCTTGTACTTTACGGTTTGGTCATCCGATGTTTTGTTGAAACCGAAAGAGGAAGTGAGGATTACGCAAACTGCAATTACCACCGAAAGTAACAATTTTGTCATGGTTCATTTTGAAGCACTAAAGTTACTTTTTTTTAATGAACATGGACATTGTGAAATATTGGCAGTATAAAATAAAGTCAATTTTGTAACGTTTCTTAATTTTGGAATTCTAAACAGGAACTTCTGTCTATGGTAAGCTTTTTAGGGATGAACTATTTCACCCGCTACAATGAAATTCTATTTGCGTATCTAAAAGGATATTACTCTTTTTTTTGTAAATTACTACCAATTAGGTCAGATTTTCAAATTATCTACTCATTCATATTTACAAGATAACTAACGACAATTACTTAAAGGGATATTACAACTATTTACTGATATGACTATGAAAACTAAGAGGGTATTAATTATTGATGATGAGGTTGATGCGAGGAGGGTTATTTCAAAATATTTAGAACGTTATTTTCCTAATTTCCAGGTTCTTGGAGAGGCTGATTCGTTCAAATCTGCGGTTCAGTTAATTAATGAAACCGAAGCTGATCTGATTTTTATTGATATCAATCTGGGCGATGGAACCGGATTTGATGTATTAGACGAAAGTGATGCTTTTGCTGCCCAGATTATTTTCACTACTGCTTTTGACCAATATGCTGTGAAAGCGTTCAGATATCAGGCTCTTGATTATCTGATGAAACCGATTGATTCGGAATTGTTTGTTGAAGCAGTGAACCAGGCTCTTGATAAAGTGCGGGAAAGACGTTCAATGAGTGCGGATCAAATCATGATTTCTTATGGAAATGGAGAACGTAAGATTTCTATTCCCACTGCGGATGGAATGTGCTTTGTTCGCCTGGATTCAATTGTTTCCTTCGAAGCAGACAGCTCTTATTGCAAGATATTCCTGGATGATGGCAAGGAAATACTGGTTTCCAAACCCTTGAAGTTTTTCGATGATAAATTGCGTACAAATGTGAACTTCATTCGTCCGCATAAATCGTTCATTATCAACATGAAATTTGTAGACGAATACCTCAAGGAAGAAGGTGGATACATTAAACTGAAAAACGGGTTGAAAATTCCGATTTCGCGTCAAAAGAAGGAAGATGTGATCCGCGATTTACAAACGCATTTTTTGTAGGAACGCGAGGCATCACGTCCCTACAAAAAACGCATCGCGTTTCTACAAAATATTTCATGTGCTTACGGAATCAGTTTCTTATAATCACCGGTAAACAATGCCAGGTTCAAAATGGCAGTTCTCAGATTGAATTCGGAAGTCAACTGGCGATTCTTTGCCTGGATGATAGAAAACTGGATTTCACGTAATTCGAATTGCGTTAATGAACCGTTTTCGAAAGATTTTTGCGCAATCCCGAACATTTCAGTTGTATTGATGATCGAGCTGCTTTCCAGACGATACATGCGTTCCGAAAAAGTGTAGTCCTGCCAAGCTTTATCCACTTCAGTTCGGATTATCTGCTCCTGTTTCTGAACGGCAAATTCCGCATTTTCTTTTTGAAGTTTATTGTTTTTTACCGCTGTCACATTGGCTAAACCATCCAAAATAGTCCAACTCAAGGTGAAACCGACACCCGGCCCCAAACTGCGATTGGAGGAAAGCACTCCGACTTCACTTTTGGAAATGGTTGCAGAATACTGCGCATAAAAAGACAATTGCGGGTAATAACGGCTTTGCAGTTCCTTGCGTTGTAGGTCGATAATTGCAATCTGACTTTTCTGAACCAGCAAGCTGGTGTTTTGTGCCAGTGCATTTTCGAGGATGATACTTTGATTAAGCGTTGGAATTGCCGGAATGTTATCGTCAACGTCGAATGAAGTTGTTCCTGCTTCTCCCATCACCATCGCCAGGTCAACCTTCATTTTGCCGATCAGGTTCAAATGATTGAGGTAGTTTGAACTGTCTGCATTCAGATCCAGTTTTGCCTGAAGCAGTTCCAGCTCATTTGCAGCTCCATTTTTCGCACGCAAAGAAATCAGGTCAAATCGCTCTTTCGACAATTGAATAGCTTCTTCGTAAACGGTTTGCATGCGTTTGTAATATTGCAAACTATAATACAAGACAGAAGCCTGGTAGATCGACATTTCCATTTGAGCAGTCAGATTAACGGTTGCCAGATCTTCTGAAAGCTGAAGCCGCTTGTCTCTTGCAAACATGGCAAATCCGTCGAAGAAAGTCCAATTCAATCGGGCTGCTGCAGTGAGTGAATTATTATTGGCTCCGTTTTTCTGGTTTACCTGCCCGGAGAAGAATTCCTGACGTGTATTGGTTGAAGTCCAGTTTTGATCCGCATTTACACCAACAGTTGGTAAATATCCTGCAGCACCAATGTTGTTGGAGTTGTCAGCAATCTGCACATTATTGCGTTGGATCAATACATCAAAGTTTTTTTCCAGGGTCCGTTTGATGACTTCTTCAAAGCTTAAAATTTGCTGAGAAAAAGCAGAATTACCTGAAAGAAGCATTAGAAGAAGAGCTATTTTTTTCATGCCTTTACTTTCGGTTTTTTAGATGTGAAATAGATGTACAATCCGGGAATCACAAATAGGGTGAGTATTAAGGAAAAAGCCAATCCACCGACAATTGAAATTCCCATGGAAATCCGACTTGTTGCAGCATCTCCCAAAGCCAGGGCGATTGGAAGTGCTCCCAGGATAGTAGCGAGTGTCGTCATCAAAATGGGTCTGAAACGCTGTGCAGAAGCATCGATAATAGCCTCTTTGATACTTAGCCCGTCTTCACGGCGCTGATTGGCGAATTCTACAATCAAAATCCCGTTTTTTGTTACCAATCCAACCAATACGATGATCCCGATCTCGGAGAATATATTTAAAGTCTGGTCTGTAAGCCATAGAGACAAAAATGCACCTGATAAAGCTAAGGGAACCGTACAAAGAATGATCCATGGATCGCGGTAACTTTCAAACTGGGCAGCCAGGACCAGGTAAACCAGAACAAGTGCGAATATGAACGCGAATAGGATACTGCTTCCGCTTTCAGAGAACTCTTTGGACTGTCCGCCCAAACTATGTGAAAAACTTTCAGGAAGTATTTCTTCTGCGATCTTGTCCATTGCTTTGATTCCGTCTCCGACAGTAAATCCATCATTCGGTTGAGCGGAAACAGTTGCCGAAACATAACGATTGTATCGGAATAACTGAGGCGGACTAGACTCATTGGTAATTTTTACCAAGTTATCAATCGGGATCAGGTTTCCGGAATCTGTCCGCACCTGTATTGCACTCAGATCTGCAGGATCGTCGCGTTTGCTGCGTACAGCCTGTCCAATAACCTGGTATTGTTTTCCGTTTAGAATGAAATATCCATAACGTTGTCCGGAAAAATACAATTGAAGCGTGGATGCTATTTCCTTCACGTCAACGCCCATGCTTAGTGCTTTATCCCTGTCAATTTCCACTTGTAATTCCGGTTTGTTGAATTTCAAATCCACATCAACGGTTTTGAAGGTCGGATCAGTAGAAGCCTTTTCCAAAAATTTAGGAAGTACCTCTTTCATTTGCTCGTAAGTTGGGGCCTGTAAAATGTATTGCACTGACAAACCTGCTGACCGTCCGCCACCAATTGTAGGTTCCTGAACTATAATGTTCCGGGCAAAGTTATAGGAATTCAAGATCGGGGTCAATGCATTTACAATGTCTTCCTGGGATCGTTTTCGATCTTTTCCCGGAACCAGGTTTATACGAAGGAAACTTGTGTTGACCGCATTGGAACTCATACTTGGAGAAGTAACTCCCAAAATATTGTCCTTTTCCGGTAAGGTGTCAATTAGACTGATCAATTGTTGCTGGTACTGATCCATGCGCTCGAACGAGGTTCCTTCAGGAGCTGTAGATCGTATCTGGAAACGCCCCTTATCTTCCATAGGAGCCAATTCAGATTGCAAGCCCAAATAATTCCAAATGAACAGGACAATACACAATGCCATTACGATAAATGCTACCCACGGACGCTTCATGAAACGTGTGAGACCATTTCGATAACCCGACATCAATTTATCCAGCCAGACCTCGGTCATTTTGTAAAAACGAGAATGCCGTTCCTGCTTTTTGAGCAGGCGTGAGCTCATCATCGGGGTCAATGTCAGGGAAATGAAGGCAGAAATGATCACCGATCCGGCAACCACAATACCGAATTCGCGGAATAAACGACCTGTTAAACCCTGTAGGAAAATAACTGGGAGGAAAACGGCTGTAAGTGTGATGGTCGTAGAGATAATGGCAAAGAAAATTTCTGCAGAACCTTTGTGTGCGGCTTCAATCGGATTTTCTCCTTTTTCGACACGCGCATAAATATTTTCCATCACAACGATCGCATCATCGACCACCAAACCGGTTGCCAGAACGATTCCCAATAAAGTGAGTAAGTTGATGGAAAAATCGGAGATGTACATGATGAAGAAAGTACCGATCAGGGAAATGGGGATCGCAATAATAGGAATCAAAGTAGTACGCCAATCACGCAGGAAAAGGAAAATAATGATCACTACCAATCCGAAAGCGATCAGGATGGTTTCCTCTACTTCTGAAATAGATTTGCGGATGTTTTGTGTTGCATCGAGAGCAACTCCTAAACGTACATCGGCCGGTAATTCCTTTTTGATTTGATTTACCTTTTTATAGATGTTATCGACAATCTCAATATAATTTGCTCCTGGTTGTGGGTTTACAGCTATTCCGATCATGGGAGTTCCGTGATTTCCGCGCAATAGGGTGCGTTCATTTTCAGGTGAAAGAACAGCGAGTCCGACATCTTTTAAACGAACGATTTGTGTTCCTTGTTTGGCGATTACCAAGTTATTGAATTCTTCTTCCGTGGATAGTCGACCAAAGGTGCGAATGGTCAATTCTACTGCATTTCCTTCGATTCGCCCGGATGGCAACTCGACATTCTGATTTAACAATGCGTTTTGAACTTCGAAGGCAGTAACATTCAACCCGGTCATTTTTTCCGGATCCAGGTTGAGTTTCATGGCGAATTTCTTCTCTCCCCAAATCCGGATTTCCGAAATTCCTTCGATAGTTTGAAGTCGTTCTTTGAAGACATTATTCCCGAGGTCTGACAATTCCAAAAGCGATTTCTTATCCGATTGGACTGTTAAAGAAAAGATGGTTTCGGCATTCGCATCCGACTTTACAACAATGGGTGGATCAGCGTCGGGTGGAAGGTTCCGGACAGCAGCGGAAACTTTATCCCGCACATCATTTGCTGCTGCATCCAAATCCACGCCCAAATCGAATTCAACCGTGATGGTGCTTTTACCGTCGGAACTGGTTGAACTGATTGTCCTGATTCCCGCAATTCCGTTAATAGATTCTTCCAACGGTTCTGTAATTTGGGATTCGATGACATTCGGGTTCGCTCCGGGATAATTGGTTGTAACGGTAATGACGGGTGGATCGACTGAAGGAAACTCCCGGATTCCAAGGAAAAGAAACCCAATAACACCAAAAAGCACGACGATAATGGATAGAACCGAGGCCATTACCGGGCGTTTGATACTTAAAGACGCGATATTCATTTGGTGCTCAATTTAGTTTTTACCGGCATTCCCGGACGAACCGCTAATAGTCCTGAAATCAATACCTGGTCTCCTTCTTTCAAGTTTCCGATCACTTGCACTTTATCAGGTGTCCTGATTCCAATTTCAACCGGAACCTCTTCCACTAAACCATTGCGAACGACCAATATCTTTTGCCCTTTGAGAATGGGAATAACACTTTCTGCAGGCACCATGAAGGCATTTTCTTCCTTGCCCATGTCGTAACTGATCGAGACGAATGATCCGGCAATTAATCCTCCCGGGTTCGGAAGAGAAGCGCGTACGGTCATCATACGTGTTCCTTCATTAATACGGGGTTCAAAAGCATACACTTTTCCGCGATAGGTCTTGGAATTTCCGTCTTGACTGAACTCAATTACCTGACCGACAGCAACATTGTTTGCATATTTTTCCGGAACGGAGAATTCGATTTTAACCGGATTTTCCTGGACAATTGAAGTAATCAGGGTGGTTGGGGAAATGAATGCTCCTTCACTGACATGTCTCAGTCCGATTTTCCCTGAAAAGGGAGCGCGGATGGTTGCTTTCGAGATCTGGACATTCAACAGGTCCAACTTAGCCTTTGTATCGGCAAGTGCCGATTGGGAAACTTCGTATTCCTGTAAGCTGAGTCCTTTTGCCTGGTATAGGTTTCTTTTTCGGGCTTCGTCTTTTTCCGCCAGATCCTGTTCCACCATCAATTGTGCTTTTTGCGCTTTTAGAATATCTGAATCCACCTGGATAATGACCGATCCTTTTGTTACGCTTTGTCCTTCCTTGAAGGATATGTGCTGAATCCTGCCGGAAACTTCCGAATAGACATCCACTTGTTCGTTTGGGATAACGGAACCCGGAATCGCAATGGAGCGAAGCACTTCACCTGCTTTAATCCGGACAATATCAACGGTAACAACGGGAGCCTTTTGTGCTTTTAAATCGTCCTTTTCTTCTCCACAAGCGTTTAAAAGAAGTGCAAGTGCTAAAATGGGCGTGGTTTTTAAGATCATGAGTTTATTTTTTTTGGATAGAAAAATTCGAATTGATCTGCCTGTATTTCTTGTGTTTTTGTAATGAGCTCAGTAAGGATTAACTCAAAGTTAGCGTGTAAACTTGGGTCTAGCAAGCTAAAGAAGTAATCATTTGTTTCTTTAATTCCCTTTTCGATTTCCAGGATCCACGGTTCCGCTTTCGGAGTGATGTTGAGTAGGTGCTGTCTTCGGTCAACCGGGTTGGTTTTGCGTTCGATGAATCCATCCAAAGTCAAGGTGTCGAGAATCCGGACCATAGAAACTTTATCCATTAGTAATTGGTCTGCAAGTTCCTGCTGACTGATAGTTCCGTTATTCTTTCCGATCAGATAGAGTGGGAAATAGTAGCGTTCGACAGGTGTGTGTGCCAATCGTAAAGCCAACTTACCGATATACTGTTTCGTCAGGAAACTAAAAAAGCGACCCAACGGCCATTCTTGTGTTGTCATTTTTTAAGGATAGTTAGTAAAGCTAACTATTAATCATGCCAACTAGTTTTGATTTAACTAAAAATTGACTAAAATTCTTGGATTCTATTACATTTGCTGCATAAACATGCATCATGCATTTTCAATTGATTAAGTACTTTTTATCGGGGATTTTTTTTGTCGGAATTACTTCGGTAGTATTCGCTCAGGGGAATCAGATCTCTTGGGAATACAATTACAGTCATTTTGGGATTGAAAATGGATTGCCAAGTTCGGAAAGTTACCAGGTTTACCAGGATAAGTCGGGACTCTTGTGGATTTTGACAGATCGCGGAGTAGTTCGGTATGATGGATTTGAATTTCACAAATATACGGTGGACAATGGTCTGAGTGACAATGTGAATTTCAGAATAGTTGAAGATCCGAATGGAGGAGTTTGGTTTGTTGGATACAACGGTTTGTTGAGCGTTTTCAAGGATGGAAAAATGGCTCCATACCGGTATAACCATGTTCTTAAAGAAACGATCCCAATAGGGCGGAATACCTGTGTTTCATTGCATGTAAAGAAAGATAGTTCAATTGTGTATTCGGTTCTGAGAAAAGAAATCATTAGCGTCAGCAGTAAGGGGAAAGTAAGTCAATTTCCGGAGAGACTGACAAAGGGATGCTGTTTTTTCGATTTTGGGAATAATGTGATTTGTCATGATAAAAATGGTTTAACTCCTGTTACGCCTGTATTTTTTGTTCGTGATGGTAACCGTTTTTTTGTTGGAAAAACATACATTACCGGAACAACCAGGGCATTGAATCACAAAGGACATTATTTCATCATGTCGGATGTGAAATTATACTTATGCAACAAGGCCGGAATTAATTTATTGGAGCAGGATCATGAAGTCATTTCTTTGGATGCGGATGACCAATTCTTATATGTTGGATTCTATAAAAACGGATTAAAGAAGTTCAAGTTTAATCCGGTGACAAATCAACTTGATTTAGTGGAACATTACTTGCCAAATTATTCGGTGACTTCGGCATACAAGGATTTTAATGGCACGCTTTGGATGACCACACTTGAGAAAGGGTTGTTTTCGATTTACGATGAAGCGTTCAAGCAATTGGCAATCAATGACGTTATCCTGAACGAAGAGGTTCGTTTTGTCAATGGAAATAAGAACAAAATAATCCTTACTCACTATGTAGGCAAATGGCAACAATTGTATCCTCCTTTTTTATGTAAGGACGTGGGGAAGATTCTCTACAAGTACAATTTGGTTCCGGTCGATGATGGATTTGCATTTGAAAAAGATATCGTGGATTGGAGTGGTTGGAAGGATGTTTATGCACATTATGTCATGAATCCGGTTTATGCATCGGATTCTTCAATTTTTGGAATTTCGAGATACAATGGTGTTATTGGAGAAATCAACGAAAAGCTTACCAACAATATTGATTTGAGGCAACTGAAGAAAGTAAAAGTTGTCAGCGCGTTTCATTGTTTTTATATTACATCAGATCAACGAATGTTTATATTGTTTAATGAAGGGATTTTCGTTTTCAATATAAAAAAATCAGTAATTACCACGCAGCATCGACCTGTTATAACAGACAAAAGGTTCAGTCAATTGAGATATAACAAAGCCTGGGGCTTGCTCGCCAGTTCAAATACAGCCGGCATTTACAGTATTGATATAAAGACAGAAAAAGCTTCGGTTCTTGCTCCGGATTTCAAAATGGGAACCCAGATCTTGACTTTTTGCTTTGATGAGAAGAACAGGCTTTGGATAGCAGCTGAAAACGGATTGTTTTTTCTGGAAAATAAAAATGGGAAGGTTGTTTTACGGAAATTTATCAATAGAAAATTGCTGTCAAGTGCTGAAATTACAGATTTGTATGCCTATAATGATGTGCTTTACGTGACGACCAAATTCGGAGTACAGAAAATAGATGTGCTGAAAGTGAAGAATGAAAAGAAGGGATGTCCGATTGAATTGGTTTCCGTTCGAGCATTTGCAAAAAACAAGGAGCTTACTTGTAGAAAAGTGTTTCCTTCAAGAACGGATTTGATCGAAATTTCCATTTCCAATAAAAGCCTGAGTAAGAATCCGTTGTACAGATATCGGTTTGGTAAAGATGAGACATGGATCAAATCTGATAAGGGGGAGATCATTATAAACAATCCGAGTGATGGTGATTTCAGTCTGGAAATTTCCTGTTTGGATATGTACAATCATTGGTCGAAACCAAAAATCATGGCCAATTTCACGGTGGAAAAAATCGTTTTTCTCAGATGGTATTTTATTTTGATTTACATCACCTTGGTGGGAATTTTATTTTATGCCATTTTGAGGTACATGATTGGTGCCGTAAATAGAAAAAATCACCTTCTGAACCGAATGATGGAGTTGGAAAGAATGGCTTTGGCCGCTCAGATGAATCCTCATTTCATTTTCAATTCCTTGAATTCGATCCATAGTTTTCTTTTGTATGAGGAAAATGAAAATGCAGAAAAATATTTGTTGCGGTTTGCCCGATTGATCAGGCAGACATTGGCAAATTCCAGGAGGTCTTTTATTACAATCGAAGAAGAATGTGAAACTTTGAAGAATTACATTTTACTCGAAAAGATGCGTTTCAAAGATATATTCGATTTCGCTATTGAATATGAACTCCGCCAGTTGCCGGTTTATCCGTGCATTCCGCCGATGTTGATCCAGCCATATGTTGAGAATGCAATCCTCCATGGTTTGGTAAAGCGACCGGATGGTGGTGAATTGTTCCTGAAATTTTATTTGGAAGACGGACTGTTAAAAGTCTTGATTCAGGATAATGGGATTGGGTATTCTGCATCCAAAAAAGAGAAAAAAGAATCTAAACATAAATCTTACGGAACACAAATCACGGAAGAACGTTTAAAATCTTTGCAGGGAAAAAATGGTGCCTACAACGTTTCAATTGGGAATGTGGATAATTCCGATCCGGAATTCCCAGGAACTCGGGTAATAGTGACGATTCCAATCAATATGAATTGAATTCGAAATCCGATGCCGGATGCGAATTGTGCTCAATGACGGCTATCTTTAACAGAATCTTTTACATTTGTGAGATTAAACATACCTTATAGCGTTTTTAATTTGATCAGATATCTTTTGTGGGGATTCTTCTTTGCTGCGATTGCTACAGAAGTGAATGCACAAACGAATCGTGTTTCATGGGAATACAACTACCGTCATTTCGGAAGGGAAAACGGACTGCCTAGTTCGGAGACTTACCAGGTTCACCAGGATAAAACGGGACTTTTATGGATTTTAACAGACCGGGGTGTTGTGAGATATGATGGATTCGAATCTCATATATATACCACTCAGAACGGTTTGTGCGATAATATCAATTTCCGGATCTGTGAAGATTTTGATGGAGGTGTTTGGTTTTCAGGTTTTAATGGGATGCTGAGCGTTTTCAAAGATGGGAAAATACGACCATACAAGTATAACTACTTACTCAAAAAGCATATTCCCCAAGGGAGGAATGCATACGTTTCATTTTGTGTAGGGAAAGATCGATCCGTTACTTACTGTGTATATGGTTTAGGAATTATTATCCGGATAGATAAAAACGGTAAGATAGAGCAGTTGTCAAACGGGTATCCCAACAAAACTATTTTTTTTGAGACAGACCAGGAATTACTTTGTTTACAGGCAAATCATAGATTTCCGGATGTTTACTTTGTTAACAAGAATAAAGAACGTATTGCCGCCGGGAGATTGCGTACCGCAGGTATTACCCGGACAAAAAAACACAAAGGATTCCAGTTCTTTTTTACCTATTCGAAGCTTTATGTGCATCATGATAAACGTTTTGAATTACTGGTTAATGAGGATGAAGTGATTTCACTGGATGCGGACAAGCATTTTTTGTATGTTGGATTCTACAAAGGCGGGATGAAAAAATACCGATTCAATCCCAAAACACGCAAGCTCACGCTTATTAAACATTACCTTCCGAATTATTCGGTGAGTTCTGCATACAGCGATCTTAATAAGACATTGTGGATCACCACCCTTGAAAAAGGCGTGTTTGCTCTTCCCGATGAAGCTTTTGAGCAGTTAGTGATCAATAACAATGCGTTTTCCGAAGAAGTCAGATTTATTGATGGCAACAAGGATAAAATAATCATAACACAATACGTGGGAAAATGGCAGCAGCTGTATGCTCCGTATTTGTGTAAAGATGTCGGGAAAATTCTCCGCAGGTTCAATTTAGTACCTGTAAATGATGGTTTTGCTTTTCAGAAAGGTGTTGCCGACTGGAGCGGCTGGAAAGACGTAGACGATTCTTATTCTTCCAATCCGGTGTATGTGACGGATTCTTTTGTAGTGGGGATCAACCGTTCTTCTACTGAAATCGATGAAACTAACAGGAAATCAACTTATACGATTGACTTGAGACCTGCCAAACGGAATAAGCTTTCCAGGGCTTACGTTTGGTTTTATATTATGAAGCGCAAAAAAGCATTCATTGTTTATGATACGGGAGTGAATGTTTTTGATATTAAAAATGCGAGAATAGAGGGGAAATACCGGCCCGTTCTGAAAAAATCGATCAGGCAGATGCTGTACAATGATGTCTGGGGATTGATTGCTGTTTCGGATGCTGACGGCCTGTATAAAATAAATATGGAAAAGGAGATTGGAGAACCTTTGACTTCAACAATCTCAATGGGAAAACAAATTCTGAATATTTTCTTTGATGAAAAAGACCGCCTTTGGGTAGTCAGTGATAAAGGATTGTTTTTGTTTGTAAAGAAAGACGGGCGCCCGGTCTGCAAAACATTCATTCCTAAGAAACTGTTTTCAAGTGCAGAAATATCGAATGTGTATTCTTACAATGACCTAGTGTACCTTGCTACCAAGTATGGTGTTCAGAAAATTGACTTTTTGAAGGTGAAAAAACAGAAGAATGACTGCCCGCTGGAATTATTTTCCATACATGCATTTTATCAAAACAAGGAAGCACCCGACAAACACCATTTTAAATCTGAAACAGATTTGGTTAAGGTTTCCCTGTTGAACAAATACCTGGAAGGAAATACGGGATACAGATACCGCTTTGGTACTGACCAGACCTGGGTAAGGACAAATAAAGGAGAAATTATTTTGAACAATCCTTCAGCCGGTACCTATAATTTGGAGGTTTCTACTCTTGATTCGTTCAATAAGTGGAGCGATCCCAAGCAGATCTGCAGTTTTACGGTCGAAAAGATTATTTTCCTGCGCTGGTATTTTATGCTGTTGTATATCGGTTTGATTATCCTTTTGTTTTATGGGGTTTTGAAATATACCGTTAGAGCGGCAAACCGTAAAAATGAGCTGCTGAACCGGATGATGGAGCTGGAGCGGATGGCCTTGGCCGCGCAGATGAACCCCCATTTCATTTTCAATTCCCTGAACTCTATTCATAGTTTCCTGTTGTATGAAGAGAATGAGAATGCGGAAAAATACCTGCTTCGTTTTGCAAAGCTGATCCGGCAGACACTGGCAAATTCCAGGGTTTCTTACATTACAATCTCGGAAGAGTATGAAACCTTGAACAACTACATTCTATTGGAAAAAATGCGTTTCAAAAATAATTTCTCGTACCGGATAGCCTGTAATTTTAACGAACTTCCTTTGTATCCATGCATTCCTCCTATGCTGGTTCAGCCTTATGTGGAGAACGCAATCATCCACGGAATTTCGAAAAGGACAATCGGAGCTGAATTATTTATTGGTTTTTATAAAGAAGACGGCCGTTTGAAAGTGGTGATCCGGGACAATGGCATCGGTTATAATGAATCCATTAAGAATGAACGCGATACCGGGCATAAATCGTACGGTACGAAAATTACGGAAGAACGCCTGAAATCATTCCAGGAAAAAAATAAGGAAGGATTTGGTATTTCTATAAGTCCTGCGGATGAAACTGATAGTGAATTTCCAGGAACAGAAGTCATATTGACCATTCCAATCCCCAACAATTGAAAATGTACAATTGACAATAAAAAAGTAAAGCGTTAGTGCAGCTTCCTTTTCAATTGATTATCCGTGCATAGTTTCCGCTTTCCCGTACTTGTCCATCAAAGAAGCTTCAAAATCCAGGAATTGTTTCCAGCGTGCATCCACATCAATTCCTTCGCCATATTTTCGTGCGAAGTTCAAAAAGACAGTGTAGTGACGTGCCTCACTTTCCATCAGGCTGCGGTAAAATTCGCGTAAATCTGCATCGTTGATTTCTTCAGACAGGATTTTGAACCGTTCACAACTGCGTGCTTCAATCATGGCTGCAAAAAGTAATTGATTCACCAGGTGGGATTTCTTCGGGTTTCCGGAGTGTGTTACCTTGAGAAAACTGTGTAAATCGTGAACATAGGGATCTCTCCGTTCAAATCCCAATTGATAGCCTCGTTCCATAATCTTGTCGTGCACCATTCCGAAATGTTCCATTTCTTCCTGGCAAATTTCAACCATGGCTTTAACCATATCCGGATATTGAGGATACTGAACAATGATGGAAATGGCATTGCTCGCCGCCTTTTGTTCACAGAAAGCATGATCAGTCAGGATTTCGGCAATGTTTTTCTCTACAATATTCACCCAGCGCGGGTCGGTTGGCAATTTTAAACCTAACATAATTGAAATTTTACAGCAAATTTCGCGATTTCTTGAATTCAAATCCTAGTTTTGTTAGAATAATATTCCCCACGAAAAAGATGAAGTTGGGTTAAATTCCATTTTCTGTACCCATCCGAGTTCCTCCGTGGGAGATGACAGTGAATACTTAGAATATAGAGTTATGAAATTTTTGTCCTTTTTATTGTTGCTTTGCTTTGGATCGGTTTCCAATCAACTGATTGCCCAAAAAGATGCACCAAAAGTGGTTGTTGGAATTGTCGTTGACCAAATGTGTTACGATTATCTCTATCGTTTTTATCCGCAATTCGGAAAAGATGGTTTCAAACGATTGATGGACAAAGGAACTCATTTCAGAAATGTGACTTATAATTACGTCCCGACATATACAGGCCCGGGACATGCATCAATCTATACGGGAAGTACGCCAAGTAATCATGGAATTGTAGCAAATGAGTGGTTTCACCGGCCTTTTGGAAAAGAAGTGAATTGTGTGCAGGATACCACCGTTTCAACAGTTGGCTCAACCAGTTCATATGGCAAATGCTCTCCCGTTTTTTTACGTTCCAATACGATAACCGATCAATTGAAACTGACTTATCCAAGTTCCAAAGTCATTGGAATCTCCATTAAAGACCGAAGTGCAATTTTACCTGCAGGTCATTTGTCGGATGGCTCTTATTGGTATGATTATGCAACGGGAAATTTTATCACTTCCACTTTTTACAAGAAACAACTGCCCGGTTGGGTGAATCAGTTCAATGAATTGCAATTAGTGTCAAAATATGTGAATCAACCCTGGAATTTATTGAAAGATTCTGCTTGCTATACCTATATCAAACAAGATGATTCTCCCTACGAAGGATTGGTAGGAGGAAAAACCAGTCCTGTTTTCCCGTATGATTTCAGTAAGGCTGCAGCAGTAGATCAATTGACTTTATTTACAATCATGCCTGCAGCAAACACTTTTTTGACAGATTTTGCCATTCAGGCACTTTCAAAGGAACAGTTGGGTAAGCATGCAACTACAGACTTTTTGACGATCAGTTATTCCACTCCGGATATTGCCGGTCATACTTTCGGACCGTATTCCCTGGAAATGGAAGACATGTATTTCCGTTTGGATCAGGAATTGGCGCGCTTATTCCAAACTTTAGACAAGGAGATCGGTAAAGGACAATATGTCGTGTTTTTAACGGCTGACCATGCTGTTGTCCCTGTTCCCCAGTTTTTAGCGGACCATCAATTGCCCGGAGGATATTTATTCCTGAAAAACAAGATGGATAGCTTGCGCACAGCCTGCACAGCGAAATTCGGAAAAGATTACCTGAACACAATTGAAAACGACAATGTTTATTTGACGAATGATATTCTTGGAAAAGAATTGGAGCCTCAAGTAATCTCATTCTTTAAATCTGAAATTGCCAAGTGGACGGAAGTGAAGCGCGTTTATACGAAAGAAGAATTGCAATCCAAAACGGATGAAAACTGGCAGCAGATGGTCGCATCGGGATATGACAAAGAACGAAGCGGGGAATTGATTTTCATTCTTCAGCCGGGTTATTTGCCAAAAACTACAGATACTCCCGGATCTCATAAAGGCACGAGTCACGGTTCCGCATTCAATTACGATACGCATGTACCTGTCTTGTTTTATGGGAAAGAGATTCTTCCACAGGAAGTTTTCACACCGTATGAAATTGTGGATATTTCCGCAACTTTGGTTCATATATTGGATGTTCAAAGACCAAATACAGCGGTAGGTAAGCCTATGTTGGAGGTGTTCAGAAGGAAATAAGTAAATTAGCGAAATTAGCATGTTAGTAAATTCACTTACAAGTAGTTGACAAGTGTTTAAGTGCTTCGTTTTCCAATGCTCAAACGAAATAGAACCACTTTTTTACATTTTTTAATGAAAAAACGCATCTTCTGCTTGCAAGATTTGAAATAATCACTAATTTTGTGCACCCAAATAGGGAAACGGATTAATCGAAATCCTGAAAATTGAAATAAGTTTATAGAACACGGTTGTGTTTATAGATTATGCGGATGTGGTGAAATTGGTAGACACGCTAGACTTAGGATCTAGTGCCGAGAGGTGTGCGGGTTCGAGTCCCTCCATCCGCACTTTAAAATGGTCTCGTTGTTTGTCAATGAAGACCATTTTTTGTTTATACAAGTTAAGAATTAAAAGAAAACGGAATGAACGTAACACGTCAAGAAGTTAATGCAGAAACAGCATTGTTAACGGTGCAGGTTTCACCGGCAGACTACCAAGGTAAAGTAGCTGCATCTTTAGATAAATATCGCAAGCAAGCGAAAATTCCTGGATTCCGTCCGGGAAAGGTTCCAATGGGCTTGATTCAGAAGCAATACGGAAAAGGTGTATTGGCTGAAGAAATGAACAAATTGGTTTCAGATGCGTTGTATGCTTACGTACAGGAAAATAAATTAGATATTCTGGGAAATCCGATTCCGAAAGATGGAACGGAAGTGAAAGGTGATTTCGACAATCCGGGAGATTTTGAATTCGTTTACGAAATCGGTTATTCTCCGGCAATTGATTTGAAATTGACGAATAAAAGCAAATACGATTACGTACAAGTGAAGATCGACGATAAATTGGTGGATCAGCAGATTGATGATTTACGTCGTCGTTATGGAAAAATGACTTCTACGGATGAGGTGGGTGAAACGGACATGCTTTTGGCTCAATTTGTTGAGTTAAATGAGGACGGATCCATCAAGGAAGGTGGAATTATGCATTCTTCAACAACTTCAATGGAGTTTATCGAAGATAAAAAAGTGAAAAAATCATTGGTTGGTAAAAAAGTGGGAGATAAAGTAACCGTTTCCGCTACTGCAATTACCCGCGGTGATACCGACAAAGCTGCGATGCTTGGGATCAAGCCGGAAGAATTGGCGAATCATTCGGATTCTTACCAAATGACAATCAACGATATCAAACGCATGGAGTTGGCTGAATTGAACCAGGATTTGTTTGACAAATTATTCGGTGACGGAGCGGTTTCTTCTGAAAAAGAATTGCGTGAGCGTATCGGGGCAGATTTGAAAAATATGTTTGCAAATGATTCGGACCGTTTGTTGACACGCGAAGTTTACCGTGATTTAGTAGAAAACACACCGGTGAACCTTCCGGATACATTCCTGAAGCGTTGGATCCAATTGTCGAACGACAAACCGATCACTATCGAACAGATCGAAGCTGATTATGACAGTTATGCGAAAGATTTGAAATGGCAGTTGATCCAAGGTCATATCTTCAAAGCGAATGATATCAAATTGGACAATGCGGAAGTGATCGAGTTTACAAAAGGATTGATTGCTAACCAGTTTGCACAATATGGAATTCCTGCACCGGAAGATGCAGAATTGACAAAACAGGCAGCAGGTGCTTTGCAAAATCGCGAAGAGGCAAATCGTATTTACGATATGTTGGCTGAAACAAAATTGACACAATATTTCAAGGATACAGTGAAACTGAACTCAAAAGAGATTTCTTATGATGAGTTCGTTGAAATGGCATCGAAATAAGCATATTCAATTTAAAACAAAGGGGTGGAAAATTTTCCACCCCTTTGTTTTTTATACTAATTTTATTCCATGACCAATACATTAGCGCCCTGGGTTATTGCAACAGTATTAATAGCTTATTTCGCATTACTTATTTTAATTTCATTCCTGACTTCGCGAAATGCGGATTCCGATTCGTTTTTTACGGGTAACAAACAAAGTCCTTGGTATTTGGTTGCTTTTGGAATGATCGGAGCGTCACTTTCAGGGGTAACTTTCATTTCCGTACCTGGTAAAGTGGCAAGCGAAGGAATGGCTTATTTTCAAATCGTATTAGGTTATGTGATCGGGTATATTATCATTGCCCAGGTGTTGATGCCTTTGTATTACCGCTTGAATGTAACATCTATTTACCAGTATTTACAGACCCGTTTTGGAATTGTAAGTTATAAAACGGGAGCGGGTTTCTTTATCCTGTCGCGAACCCTGGGATCAGCTACACGCCTCTATCTGGCAACAGAAGTCCTGCATTTGTTTTTGTTTAAAGATTTAGGAGTTGCGTATTGGGTCACTGCACTAACTACAGTAGCATTGATATGGGTTTATACTTTTAAGGGAGGAATAAAGACCATCGTCTACACGGATACCTTCCAAACGGTTTTTTTGGTTAGTGCTGTAATCATTTGCACCGTTATCATATCGAATGCACTTGGAGTTAATTGGAGCGGATTATACGATAAAATAACAGCAACCAAAACATCGGGTAATTACTCCATGTCCCGCATCTTTTTCTTTGATGATCCAAATTCCCCCTTGTATTTCTATAAACAATTTTTCGGGGGAATGTTTCTCGCAATTGCCATGACAGGACTGGACCAGGATTTGATGCAAAAAAACCTGACCTGCAAGAATATCGGGGAAGCCCAAAAAAACATGTATTCATTTACAACTGTTTTAGTCATTACGAACTTTTTATTTCTGCTTTTGGGAGGAGCATTGTACGTTTATGCAAATCACTTCCAAATTGAGTTACCTGTAAAAACAGATCATACTTTCCCGACCCTTGCATTGAACAATTTCGGAAAGATTGCCGGAATTTTCTTCCTGTTGGGAATAACGGCTTCTTCTTATGCCTCTGCGGATAGCGCTTTAGCTGCTTTAACGACCGGATTCTGCATTGATTTTTTACACTTTGAACGTAGAACTGAAGCTCAAAAACAACGAATTAAACTCTTCGTCCATATTGGGTTTTCAATCTTGTTTCTATGCATCATTCTGGCTACAAAGGCTTATGTCGATGTAAATCCTAAAACCGACCTCATCGGATTAATTCTGACTGTGGCGGGCTATACTTATGGGCCGCTGCTTGGATTGTTCACCTTTGGGATTGTCCTGAAACGGAAGTTAAACGAATGGATGGTTCCGATTGTATGTGTTGTTATTCCGGTGGTTTGTTATTATATAAGCCAGTATATGCCGCTTTGGACAGGTGGAATAATGGTCAATAAGGAACTCGTTGGTGGATACCGTTTTGGAAATGAATTGCTGATTTTGAATGGATTATTAACTTTTATAGGATTGTGGCTCATCTCAAAACCGGGGACTGAAAATGTCCAAAAGGTTCAAGATGTTCGAACAGTCTGATTTTTTGAAGTATTGAACCCGTTGAACAATTGAACATATGTCATTAAATCCAAAAGCATTCTTATTCGACTTGAACGGGACCATGATCGACGACATGGACTTCCATTTAAAAGTCTGGAACAAAATACTGAACGATGATCTGAAAGCCGGATTGACCAAAGAGGAAGTGAAGCAACAGATGTACGGAAAGAACCACGAATTGCTGGATCGCGTGTTTGGAGAAGGAACGCTGAGTGAAGAGATTATTGAATTGTACTCTCTGCGAAAAGAAGAGTTGTACCGGGAATTGTATGGGCCGCATTTGGAATTGATCCCCGGATTGAGAGAACTGTTTGAAGCAGCACGTATGTCAGGGATTTCCATGGCAATCGGATCCGCAGCCAATCGTTTCAATATTGATTTTGTATTGGACAATTTAGCTATTCGTTCGTACTTCCAGGCTATAGTCGGCGCTGAAGATGTGATTGAGAGTAAACCCAATCCGGAAGTGTTTTTGAAAGGCGCAGCACTTCTGGGAGTGGAACCCGAATCCTGCATCGTGTTTGAAGATGTTCCGAAAGGCGCGGAAGCAGCTTTGAATGCAGGAATGAAAGTAATTATTGTGACAACCACACACAGCGCTGAAGAATTTATGAATTATCCGAATATATTGTTCTTTATTTCTGATTATAACGATCCGAGACTTGCTGAATTATTTTAATTACCGGTTGCTTTATCACACTTTTTTCAGAAGTAGGTTAACAATTCGTAACTCGGAATTCGGAATTTGTAATGGAGAATTGTTTATCTTCACTTAACAAATAAGATTGCCATGAACATCATTCTTCACGATAACGAATTACACTTGCGCTTTGCGCCTTTGACACTTACACGCCCTGTTGGTGATTTAAGAGTGGGTATTCTGACCAACAAAGAACGATGGGAAAAATGGATTCCGGAAGCTACTGTCTCATTTCAAACTGAAAAATACATTTCAAAGAAATTTCCCCGGGTTTCGGGTAAAGGAGAAGTGGAAGTAAATGCAGCAATTATTCCCAATGAAGCCATTGCCGCCGCAGTAGTGCATCTGGAAGATAACCAGGTCTTGGTTTCAGGAGATACCTGGATTGCAAGAAGAGGAGAGGCAACTGAAAAGGTTAAATGGACAGAGCAGCATCCGTTGGAATTGACCCAGCGTTGGGATTTGTTCCAAAAGAATGACGAAATCCTGGTGGCAGATTATTTTTTATTGACAGGTGGCAGAGAATCGCAATACATTCCTTCATCAAATACGATTATCGGTGATCCGTCATTGATTTTTCTCGAAACGGGGGCGTCTGTTGAAGGATCTTTTTTAAATACTACTTCCGGGCCGATCTATATAGCCAACGATGCCGAGATTATGGAAGGTTCCATGATTCGCGGACCATTCTCCCTTGGAGAACACGGTGTCGTGAAAATGGGCTCTAAAATATACGGAGCAACAACAATAGGTCCGTTTTGTAAGGTGGGCGGTGAAATTTCCAATTGTGTATTTCAGGCTTATTCGAATAAAGGACACGACGGGTTCTTAGGAAATTCAATGGTTGGTGAATGGTGCAATTTTGGTGCGGATACGAATACTTCAAATTTGAAGAACAATTACTCGATGATTCGTTCCTGGTCTTATGAACAGGGAGCAGAAGTAGAAACCGGTTTGCAATTCATGGGAGTGTGTATGGGGGATCACAGTAAATGTGCCATCAATACGATGTTCAATACGGCAACGGTTGTGGGAGTTTCCTGCAATGTTTTCGGAGGTGAATTTCCTAAAAAATTCATTCCTTCTTTCTCCTGGGGAGCTGTAAACGGAACGGAACTTTTTGACCTGGCAAAAGCTAAGCAATCTGCCAATGCAATGATGAGCAGACGCGGATTGGAACTCACGGAAGGTGATCATTACCTGTTTGATTACCTGGCGAAGATCGGTGGGTAATTATTTCTCAATTTATTTACTTGTTTCTTGATTGTTAGCGACAAAAATGGAAGCTATATAAGCAGTAAAAGTTCCAAAAAATCCGACGCCAAATGTCATTAAAATCATGGCTAAGATTCTACCTTCGGTCGTAACCGGGTATTTGTCTCCATATCCTACAGTGGTAATCGTTGTGTAGGTCCACCAAATGGCATCTTCAGCGTTTTTAATGTTGCTTTTTGGATCGGTTTCAACTGCAAGAATAGCAATTGATGAGAATATGATTAAGAGAATAGCCAACACGGAAACAGATGTTAAAGCCCCTTTTGCTTTGTTTGCAAAGATATGATTGAGTAATTGACGGGATGAACGAAAGGCTCGAATGATTCTAAATAAACGAATTAGCCTCAAAATTCTGCCTGCACGTAAAAAATCAACCATCGGAATACATGAAAGTAAATCAATCCATCCCCATTTCATAAAAACAAGTTTATTCTCTGCATACATGAATCTGTATAAGAACTCAAAAAAGAAGAATGCACAGATCGCATAGTCAAAATAGGTTAGAAGCTTGGAGGTTTCCGGAGATAACACCCAAAAAGTATCAACTACCAATGCTCCTAAAACATAAAAAGTTAAGATGATGACAGTAAGATTTAGAAAACCAAGTTTATTATCGTTGTTCATAGTGCTTATTTCGATTTGGATAAACAAACCTACTTAAAAAGTCCAAGAATTTTAAATTGGGGGAATAACAAATAGTCTTGCTAAGATCCGTAAGATGTTTACTTTCCTTTAATCCTGTTAAATCTACAGCAGAATAAATCACAAGGTATTTTGAAGTAATAACTGATTTATCTTCCAACCGTTCCTTTAAATTGAGCGTTATAAATTTATGTTTAACCCTTAAATTATTACGCCATGAAGATAATTTCTACCTGTCTTTTTCTGTTGTTGAGTGGATTTGTTTTTTCCCAATTCAACAGG
This sequence comes from uncultured Fluviicola sp., assembly GCA_965650135.1. Taxonomy (GTDB): domain Bacteria; phylum Bacteroidota; class Bacteroidia; order Flavobacteriales_D; family Crocinitomicaceae; genus Fluviicola. Next base: position 116,028 of record CBFGNC010000003.1, on the reverse strand, counting down.
ACCTATTTGCATGCAACTTCAACGAGATCTACCTTTTCGAGTTGTACCTTTTTAGATGATCAAAACCAGCAGTATTTGTTCAGTCTGGGTAATGGTACTTCAAACCAGATCGAACTGGTTACCCAAAAATTAGATGGTCAGGGTGAAGTGCTTGAAGCAGTTCATCAAAATTACACGCTGACCGTACCTTCCGGTTTACAGAATCAATACATTCTCGGAGTAGCGGAAAATCAAACGGAGCGTTTTTATACCCTGGAGATCGGAAATAACAGTGCCTTAAACATTGTTTGGCTCAAAGTCGACAAAAATACCGGTGCTTTGTTAAGTTCTCAGGTGAGTACCTATAACTATCGTTTGGGCTATTTTGAAGCAAAAATGATCGGGAATGAATTGGTTTCCTATCACGTGAAAAGCTCTGGCGGATTGATTCGTCTGGCAATTAATACCACTTCTTTTGCCCTTCCTTCCGAGGAAATGGTAGATGCGACAATTACAACTTCTTCCGGTTTTGCAAATACGATCAATGGATGGAAAAGCGGGAACCTATTGCTTGTGAATGGTCTTGAAAAAGTAGTTTTTGCCGGTGGAATAACTTCTGCAAAGCTTTTTACAAGAACAGCTGCAAACACCTATTCTTCGATTACAACAGGAATCGCTGCGAACAGATCCGTGAGTTCATTCCTGATCAACCCGACAACAATCGGGATTACCAATGGAATGGCTATTGAACACTACAACGCTTCAGGGAGCTTGGTAACTTCAGGAACCTTCTCGTCGAATTCGATTCTTTCAATCAATCAAGTGGCATTTATAGATAATGGATATCATATTTTCACTAAACCGATGGGAACAGGTACGCCTTCCTCTTTCTTTAAAGCAAACGCGTCCTTTACTGTAACTGATTCCCTGAAGGGGATTGTTCCTGCAATTTATCAGATCTTCTCTTCAAACGGTGCAAATTTTATCCTTGGAAATGGATTGACAAAAGGAGTTTCGGAAGATCTTTCAGGAAACGCGAGTGCAGGGATGAGTGTTTTCTGTGAAAAGTACCTGGAAACACCGGTCCTGGATTTTTCAGAGTATTCCTATAAATTCAAAACCGGTTCGAAAGGCATAGCCACAATCGGGTTGGGTACAAAAGTGATAGCGGTATCACCTAATGGACTAACAGGTTCAACTTATGATAATCGTTCGGCTTGTTATAACCTGAATGAGCGTTTTGTTGGATTTACAAATACAGATACACTTGCGAATGACCAATCAACTTATGCAGACCAATACGATGAACTTCCTGGTCCATACACTACAAATGCACTCTATGATGAAGTGGTGGAAGCAAAATACAACAGACCATGTCATGTGAGTCTTCAAATGATCGAGGATCACATCGATTCTGTGCAAATGGGTTCTTCTTCCTATATTCCTGTAGTTGGAATCAGGAATTGGCCGGCGCATGGAAATACGGCTTTGGGTCAGGCCGCAGATCTTGCCCCGTTTGTTGATGCCAATTCAAATGGAGTTTACGAACCGCTTTTGGGGGATTATCCGCAAATCTATGGAAATGATTGTGTTTTCAGTATCACGCATTACAGAGACAATGGAAACGCCAATAACGCGCTTGAATTTCACAGTTATGTATACACCCAATTATGCGATACCAATGAAACTTTCGATGATGTTCTGATGCGTAAAGTAAAAATTATTTCACGCGGAGTGGAGATCGATTCCTTATTCTTTGGTGGTCATTTTGACGGAGATATGGGGAATTACAACGATGATTATATTGGAACGAATGTGGATTTGGGATTGATCTACAACTACAACGGAGACCTCTTTGATGAACCTAATTCTGGCAGACCGGGTTTCAATGATACGCTTCCTGCTCAGGGAATCCTGGTCTTGAAAGGATTCAAACAGGCAGACGACGGATTGGATAATGGAATCGGAATCCAACCGGGAAAATCGGTGAATGGCTATGGCTTCAATGATGGAGTGATAGATAACGAATATTCCGGTTTGTATGCTTCTGCTGCGTATACCGGAACAAATGCTCCGGCTGGTCAATCTGATCCGACATCTGCAATTTCCTGGTATAATGTTTTGGACGGTCGGTTCCAATTTGGTGATGAAATGTATTATGGTGGTACCGGTTTTTCAGGCGCGCCATGTGTCACTGCAATAGCGACAAATTACATGTTTCCGGGAGATTCTGACACCTTACATTGGGGAACCGCAGGTGTTGATCCGGGATTTTCCTGGTCGGAATTTGAGCCGTGTGGAACGGGATCGACTTCAAATCCTTCAGGAGACCGCCGTGGAGCATATTCTTTCGGAAAAACAACCCTAAGCAATGGCGAAACAATTGAGTTGGATTATGCTTATTTGATTAAACGCAAGAATGAACCAACCACTGGCATTCTGGAACCGGTTACAGATTTGTTTGTGAAAGCAAGTGCCGTCCGAAGCGCATTTTTAAGCAACGAAGGACCTTGTGGAATCAATTTCGATCCGATTTCAGAAAGTCTTGGAATTGAGGAAAGTGTCATTGAGGGAGATTTGTTCACCGTGTATCCGAATCCGACAACAGGTCTTGTTCAGGTCAATGGAATTTCAGAAACGGGAGGAACAATCCGGATCTTTGATATCAATGGAAAATTGCTTCAAACGGTAACCAATTACCAGGCGATGCAAAATCTTGATCTAAGTGAATTACAAGGAAATATGTTCATCCTTCAGATCAGCAGCGAATCGAAAACTGCACAAAAAAGAGTCGTGAAGTATTAGTTCTGTCGGGTCGGGTATTCTGTTGATTATTCTTGGTACATCCCGATGTCAACAGCATCAATCAAAACGACAGCGTGTATTATTAGAAAACCATTCGTCATTAGACGGATGGTTTTTTTTGTGAAATAACTGTTAAAATATAACCCGCAAGTACGAGGTACGATTACTTTAGTTAAGTTTAGTAAACGGATATTAACAGCTTAACTCCCTTATCGTATGAAAATAATTTCTACCTGTCTTTTTCTATTGTCAAGCGCACTTGCTTTTTCTCAGTTTAATCGGACTTTTTTGCATGCTAGCGGTTCTAATCCAACCACTTCTTTTTCGAGTTATGCTCGTGAAGATGCTCAAAAAGAAGTTGATCTGTTTACCTTTATAGGAAGAGGGTTTAGCGAGTTGTACCTTCTTAAAGAACACATTTCGGCACTTGGTGATTTGGAAACATTTGACGAGTATATCTACACCGTAAATATGCCTGCGACTACTCAGGAATTTTTCTTGATGACTGCTATTGAGAGTGGAAACGAACGGTATTATGTTTTGGGTATTTCATCCTCGAATACGGTCATGAGATTACTTTGGTTAAAAGTCGACAAAACAAGCGGGGCTTTGATCAGCACACTTACCGGCACTACGGATTACAAATTGGCTTATTTTGAACCGAAATTGGTGGGGAATCAACTGGTAACCTACGTTGTTAAAAGTACAGGTTCGCTGGTACGTGTAGCACTCAATACGGGTACTTTCACGGCGCCAACTCAGGAAACTGTTAGTGCATCAATTACTACAGTACCTTCTTATGTAAATACAGTATTGTCTGGCTATAAAACCGGGAATTTGTTTGTGGTAAACGGTTTGGAGAAAGTGGTTTTAGGAGCAGGAGTGTCAAGCGCAACCATCTTTACCCGAACGGCGGCAAGCAATTATACAAGTGTAACAACCGGAATTGCAACTAACCGTTCAGTAAGTTCTTTTTTAATTGATTCAACGACAATCGGGGTAAGCAACGGGGCTGCAATCGAACACTATGATGCTGCGGGAACCATGATAAACAGTGGAACATTCACTGCTCCTCCCAATTCAAATACAAGCCAGATCGAATACAAAGACAATACCTATCATCTGTACTATAAAGGAAACAATACAAACGCGGCGATGTTCTACAGGGCAAATCAGAATTTCCAGTCGATTGATTCGATATCAACCGTCATGTTTGTTTATCATATGCTGAAAAATCCCAATGGAATGCTTTTGGTTGGTTCGCATGATGTAAAAGGTTTGTCCTGGGATTTAAATGATCATGCCAGCTATGGACAAACAGTCTATTGCGAAGCATATTCGAAAATTCCAAAATTGACAGAGAATGAATACTGGTCATTTATTAAATCATTACAAAATTTAAGAGTATGGACCGGAATGGGGACGAAAGTGATTACCAATCCCGCCCCGGCAGTTGGTGGAGCCTTTCATAACGCAGGGATTTCAACATGTTATAATTTAAGCGAACATTTTGTTGGGTTTATTGGTGCGAATGATACGATTTCAAATGCGAAATCTGATTTTTCAAATCAGTACAATGAGCTTCCGGGACCTTTTACGACAAGTGGTATGTATGATCCGGTTATCGAATCAAAATACAACCGGCCATATCACGTGACTATGCAGATGATCCTGGATCATATTGATTCCGTTCAATCAGGGTCGTCGACTTATCTCCCGGTATGGGAAATTCGGAACTGGCCTGCACATGGGAATACAGCTTTAGGTCAAACGGCAAATCTTGCACCTTTTGCAGATATCAATACAAATGGTGTTTATGAACCGCTTTTGGGAGATTATCCAACTATTTACGGAACCGATTGTGTATTTAGCATTACCCATTACCGAACAAGCGGAGACGACAGTAAAGCGCTTGAGTTCCATAGTTACATCTATACACAATCTTGTGATACTACGGAATCATTTGACGATGTATTGATGCGTAAAATCCAGATATATTCACGTGGAGCTGTTATTGATTCCTTATTCTTCGGCGGTCGATTTGATGGCGATTTAGGGAATAGCAACGATGATTATGCAGGTACCAATGTCGATTTGGGAATGGTCTATAATTATAATTCGGATTTGTTTGATGAAGATAACTCAGGACGGATTGGTTTTCACGATACTTTAGCAGCACAGGGAGTGATGGTCTTAAAAGGCTTCAAACAAGCAAATGACGGTTTAGATAATGGAATCGGAATTCTTCCCGGACAATCGGTAAATGGCTATGGATACAATGATGGAATAACAGATAATGAATACACGGGGTTGTATTCAGGCAATGTATTTACAGGAGCAGGTGCTTCTCCTAGCGTATCAGATCCTGCAACTGCTGAAGAATGGTATCATTTATTTACAGGATATTTCCGTTTCGGAGACACCGTTTTTTATGGTGGAACAGGGTTTTCAGGAGATGTTGGAACAACAACAATTCCCACAAGATATATGTATTCTGGAGGAGAAGACAGCTACAATTTTGGTACGGGAGGAATTTCTCCAGGTTTTAACTGGTCTGAAATGGATCCTGGCGGTACAGGGTCTACCGCAAATCCGGGAGGAGATCGACGAAATGCATATTCCTTTGGAAAAACTGCTCTAAGTAACGGTGAATTTGTGGAGTTGGATTATGCTTACCTGTTTAAGCGTCAAAATGCACCTGCAGTAACACTTTTTGAACCGGTTACAGATTTATTTGTCAAAGCAGCTGCGGTTAGAAGCGCATTTTTAAGCAACAACGGACCTTGTGGAATCAACTTCGATCCGATTTCAGAAAGTCTTGGAATTGAGGAAAGTGTCATTGAGGGAGATTTGTTCACGGTGTATCCGAATCCGACAACAGGTCTTGTTCGGATCAATGGAATTTCAGAAACGGGAGGAACTATCCAAATCTTTGATATGAACGGAAAATTGCTTCAAACGGTAACAAATTACCAGGCGATGCAAAATCTTGATCTAAGTGAACTACAGGGGAATATGTTCATTCTTCAGATCAGTAGTGAATCAAAAACGGCACAGAAAAGAGTGGTGAAGTATTGATTTGACTTAGCTATTTAACAGAAAAGCGCAGCATGTATATGTTGCGCTTTTTTTTGATGGTATGAAAAGTCTTTTTTAGTTTCCTCCATGCTGTGAACAATACCCATTTGGACTTTTCGTCATGCGTTTGCAACGTTTCTTGGATTGGGTAATTTTGGAACATTGCACAGCTGCTGTTTTACCGGTTTGTGCAGTTTCGACCTTCTTTTTCGGAGTTGAAGTTCCCTGATTGTCGTTCCAAGTCCAGCAATCCATGCAAAGCGTTTTTTCAATTAGATTTTCCTGGTCATCGGGTAATAATGGAAAAAAATCAATCCCGGTAAATTGTTCAATACTGTCGATGGATACTGCAAAATGAGCAGGAGATTCTTTCGAGTCCGCATTGGGCATGATGAATCCGATCCCTTTTACCGAAGGTTGCGAATAATCCAAAATGACCTTGTAATAATACTTCGGAACGGATACTTCATTTTTCCCGATGGTTTTAAGACCTGTAGTTAAAACCGGACCGGTTATGATAAACAATGAATTGTTTTCAATCGCCCAATCCCGTACTAACTCTTCCGTTTTCTTCCAGATTCCACGATTGAAACTTGGTTCCTGAGGGCTCATATTGCTGTAGTAGAAACTTTCAGCCACCGTAATTTCCGACCAGCCCATATCTGCTGCCGGAGCTAAATGTCCACGATCGTAACCTGCTCCTGCGTAATCTGCATTATTGGCCGTTTTAGTACTTACTTTCGGATCCGGGATAAATTTGTCCGTTCGCTCGAACTTTTTGGTGGTTTCCTCTTTCGTCAATTCATATGCCACCCATGAAGCCTGTTCGTGGGGCTCGTTGTATAGGAGCGAAAATCCAGTATGAGTGATAATCAGATCGGGAGGATTTGTTCCCGGAATTTCCAGGTTCGGGATCGTTTTTGGTTGGATGGTTTTTAATCCCGCGAAATCCGCTTCATTTGGTTTCGGATTCGATTGTGAAAATCCCATTGCATGGAATAGACTGATTGCTAAAAAGATAAAGATTCTCATAGAATTTAATAATGCCGGATTCAACGTGAATAATGTGACAGATTAAAAATAGCTTATTTCATTCAATTTGTTTGGGATCCATTTCAATTATGTTGATTTTAAGCTGAATTTTATCCTTCCAGGTCAAATAGTTTCTTGGAAACACGAACACGCAGTTCTTTGGCAACCTGGTCTACCAGGGAGGAAGCGGATCGGGCCGTACGGAGAATCTTTGGAGCATTACAACTATCCTTTTTGGATCTGACCGAGTCGTGTGAATTACCTTCTTCCTTAAAAGTGGAAAGGAGAACACCATTTTTATAAAGTTCAGCGCTGATTGAAAATCGTAAATCCGAATAGTAAACATAATTGACCGGATTATTGAATCCACAACTATCGATATAACTTTGGCGTTTCAGTGTTTCGCTGAGGTTCATTCCTGTGATGACCAAAACGTATGCTGTAGAATCTTCCTGGAGAAAGATATTGTTTTTGTCCAGGCAAGACTTCAGTTTCAAATTGAACCGTTCTGCTATCTGCTCCTTGGAATATTCATGTGCATAATTCGGACTATGTGACGATTCTGTCGGATCATTTGCATTGAAAGGAGGGAAGAGTCCTTCCGGATAAATGCCCGAATTAGTGGTTGTAATGAATTGAACAGCAACTTCGTGCTTTAAGGTTTTTCCTTTTTTACAGGAAATCAACAATACGGATAAGGCTAAAAAGTAGAAAAAAAGTTTCATGTATGTTGTTTAGTTCCCAACCCAAAACAAATCCCGTGCCAAGTGTTATTTTTTTGTTAACGGAGGGTTCTGATGTTGGCCCTTACGCTGTAAATCGTGAAAAACAAGCAAGTGAAGCGGAAAAAACATTCATTGTTTGAGTCCAATCCGCTGAGGCGGTTGGATGAGTTTTGAATGCTTCGCTTCAGGTCGCGTAGTTTTTAGATTTTCTAGTACAGGCCTAGACTTTTTTGGCTCCACATTTTTTTGGCAATGAAAAAAAGGTGGAAATAGATCAGTACTTTCGTAACGGGAAGTAATTTTGTACGAATGAAAAAAGAATACTGGGACGTAAGTGACGAACAAGTTATCGAAAAAACAGGCAAGCCAATCGTATTTTGGATGGAAACCCTGAAAGATTTCAATGCTGCAGAAAAGAAATCAAATGAACTGGTAGCATTCTTACAGGAAACACATGCTGTTCCCCGTTATTGGGCAAGAACACTAACGACACTTTTTTTGAAAAGTACAGGAAATTAATTAAGTGTGGTGAAAACTTGAACAAGTGTTCTAAGCCCGGATTGCTTCTACTTCAACAACACAAGGTTTTCCCAACTGGTACAAGAATGTGAAATGTGAGTTCACCGCGTTCATAAAAGTTTGGTTTTCCAAATAAGGAACACCGAATTCTTCTGCAGTCTCTTTCACAATTTCCGCAATATGTGGATAATGAACATGCGAGATGTAAGGAAACAAATGATGCTCTACCTGGAAATTCAATCCACCGACATACCAGGAGATCCATTTGCTTTTGCGGGCAAAGTTGGCAGTTGTTTGCAGCTGATGGATTGCCCAGTCGTTTTCAATGATTCCTTCTGAATTTGGAAGCGGATGACTTGTTCCTTCAACGGTATGAGCCAACTGGAAAACCAAGGCAAGAATAAATCCGGCAATTGCCTGCATGATCAGGAAACCTCCGATGGTTGCACCTACCGGTAAACCAATGATGCCGATCGGTAAGTACAGAATAGTGAAAAAGTAAACGGTTTTCATTAAAATGATCTGGGTGAATTTGCGAATACTGCTTTTCTTCTCTTCGCAAAAAGTTCGGTGTTTGCGGTATTGGATGAATTGGACAAAATCTTTTAAGGTTACCCAATATAAAGTCAATATGGAATAAAAGAAAACCACATAGATGAATTGGAAACGGTGATACGCTTTTCGTTCGGAATGCGGGCAAAAACGCATCAGTAACTTATCATCGATATCCTCGTCCATATTTGCTATGTTCGTATAAGTATGATGTAAGACATTATGCTGCATTTTCCAATTGCAAACAGAACCACCCAACAAGTTGAGGGTATGTCCCATGAAATAGTTAAGCACTTTATTTTTTGAAAAAGCTCCATGATTCGCATCGTGCATGACACTCATTCCGATACCTGCCAAAGCGAATCCCATAAGTGCCCACAATAACAATTGGGCAAAAACCGGCAATTGAATTGTCAGAAGTAAAATGAAAGGAGTCAGATAAATTCCTAAAAGGGCAATAGCTTTGAAATAGAGCTTACGGTTTCCTTGTTTTTTTATCTTGTTTTCGCTGAAGTATCCATCAACGCGTTTTTTTAATGTGGGAAAGAAGTGTTCCAAATCTTTCTTCTTCCATTTCACCGAACCTATTTCGCTCATTACAATCTGTTAGTTCGGCAAGATAGGTATAAAAACCAGCTTTCTATCAATTGTTTAGGATTGAATAACTAATCGTATAGTTTTAATTGTGAAGATGAAAGGTTCCATTCACCTATTTTCCCTAGAAATAAAGGATTTAAATTGTATGGGTTACTGATGGGATTCCAATATGCTTGCCAATTATCGATTTTTAGGATCTTATCCCAAAGGCAGAATAACATTTGAAAAACTCACTCACATTCAGCAATCGCTTAGAAATTGAAATAGATAAATGGATTGTAAGAACTGCTTGTTAACTCCATCACACAGTAGAGAAAGGCTACCAACAATAGCAATGCACGACTGAATGAGATCAGTTGATTTCCAATTCCCAAAGGGGTTTCGGTAGTTTTCAGCCATTTATTGAATGGTAAGACACTCATAACGATAGCTAGGATTATGAGTGTAATGCGTTCATTGTCTAAGAAATAATCCCATGTCTTAACAGCTCCGGATTGGCTGGTGAACAGATGTGCGATGTATGAACAGGCATCTGAAAAAACTTCAATTCGGAAAAAGATCCAGCCTATCATTACAATGAACATCGTATATGCCCAACGCAGAATGAGTGGTAAGCGGTTCAAGATCGGTTCAAATCCTAATCGCTCAATGATAAGAAAGAAACCATGAAAAACACCCCAAAAAATAAAGCTCCAGGATGCTCCATGCCAAAAACCGGTCAATACAAAGACAAGGAATAGATTGATGTAAACGCGTGTTTTACTGACACGATTTCCTCCCAGCGGGATATAGACATAATCACGGAACCAGGTAGACAGCGAAATATGCCATCTACGCCAAAAATCCTTGATGCTGGTGGCAATATAAGGAAATTCGAAGTTTTCAAGTAATCGAATTCCGAACATACGGGACAAGCCGATCGCCATATCCGAGTATCCGGAGAAATCAAAATAAATTTGTAAGGTGTAAGCCAATATACCAAGCCACGCTGCACTCGTTGTCAAAGTTGCCTGATTGGCATCCATAATGGAATCAGCTATTGCCGCCATGGTATTGGCAATAATTACTTTTTTGAATAATCCGACAATGAACCGTTTGATTCCCAGCGCAACTTGTTGAATGGATTCTTTTCGTTCAATCAGCTGGTAAATGATGTCCTTATAGCGGACGATGGGACCGGCGACCAGTTGTGGAAAGAATACAACATACAATAGTGTGCGCGGATAGCTCACTTTAGGCAGTTGCGGATCCCGGTAGATATCCCGTAGCATGGAAATCTGGTGAAATGTATAAAAGGAAATTCCCAGGGGAAGTGCCACCTTGAACCAACCGGAATTTTGTGTTTGGAACAATCCCAAGACATTATCAATCAGAAAACCGGTGTATTTGAAAAAGACCAGTAACAGGACGTTGAATATGATTCCGACAATTAACCAGTTTTTTGCCTGTTTTTGCTTATTAATTTGTTTGGCTATAATAAAATTGACAGTTACGGACGTAATTAGTAACAAGGTTAGTCCGGTACCACTCCAAGCGTAAAAAAGTAAACTGAAAATCAATAAAACAATATTTTTACCATTGCGCGGACTGAGGTAATAAGCGATCAATACCGCAGGTAAAAAATAAAAAAGGAAGACCAAACTACTAAAGAGCATTTTCTATCTGGATTACTACTCCCAACTGGAAGGATTGGAATACGTTTTTAACTTTTCTTCGTAGGTCACAAAGATGATGAGATCAGGTTTGTAATTTTCAATGATTGATTTGTTGAGTTGATATTTCCAGGAATCAAAAATAAACAGGCTTTCCCCGAAACAAGCTTTAAAGGCAGGCATCAACGCTCCTCCAAAAGAATCCCGGATGACTAAAACACGTAGTTTGTTTTTACAGTTTTTGTTACGGAAATGTGCTTGCTGGTCAGCGACACTTACACCTTCTTTATGGAAATTCAATGGTAGAACAGGTAATTCTTCAACACCCCGTGGGTATTTGTCAATTAGTAAAATGGATTCATGTAAATCTTCAACGGCCAGGACATTCACAAAATGGCCAAAATCGCGATTCGTTTTTTTCCATTTAAAGTCATCTAAGGGACTTAAATCCAAATTCGGGTAGTCATTCCGTTTGATTTCCTGAAGAAGGGATCTGGAGACTAAAAAACCTCCGTTTTCGGTCCAGTGATTATCCAGCTCGTAATAGAGTTTTTCCTTTGCTTTATTGGCTAATAGAATCGGTATAGGATTAAACACCAAATGCGGGTATCGTTTGTTTAACCGTTTTGTGACCAATGTAATAGGGTCATCTCCTTTTCTTTTTAAAATATTGGACGGTAATTCCTCCGGATAAATTTCGTGTGCAATTGGAGCAATAATCAAGTGAACGGGAATTCCTAAACTATCCAGGTAGTTTTTTCTCCTTGTCCATTCCGTTTCAATTGTATCTAACCAGCCTTTATCGAAAGTGATATCTCCTTCATATATCCGAAGGTGATCGTTGGCTATGAAACAACGGTTTTTCTTGCCAATAATGATTTCGTTTTTGTCAGGAGAAATTTTAAAATACCGAAATTTCATTTCCTTGGAAAGGGTAATCAAAGGAGTGCGAAAGGCGAAATTGTCACTGAGATAATTTTCGAAATCTTTCGGGAAATTATCAAGCTTATTAATGGAGATGCTTAATGAATCACTGAATTTCCTGTTTTCAGTTTTGCGCTCAAATTGAAAGATGTGCAAATTATCATTAACTACCGGCAATATCAAAATAACTCCGAATATGACAACAACGATATAATTAAGTAATTGATTCATAGTTTGATGGTCAGTATATTTCTTTCGATGTTTCGTTTTAATATCGCTGCGCACTTGGTTTCTGTAATCTTAGCAAATAAACAAATTTATTTTTGATTGTTGTCTGTCAATTCGTCAGGGATTTTTAATTGGCACAACACTTGACAATCCCTATCGTCAAACATTCATTTGAAACTAGCCAATCTGATTAATAAGAAAAATGACATTTTGGCGTTAATATACACATACATGAAAGATTCATTCGATAATACAATTATTGTCTCATCCGGAGAAGATGCAGAATTTTTGCCTTTGATGTCCCAGGACGACGAAGACAATATGAATAAGGAGATATTCCCGGAAGACTTACCAATTCTACCTTTGCGAAACAATGTGCTTTTTCCTGGAGTAATGATTCCGATTACCATTGGGAGAGATAAATCGTTGAAGTTGTTACAAGATGCCAACAGCGGAAAGAAAATCATAGGGGTTGTCGCTCAAATCGATCAGGAAGAAGAAAGCCCTGAGTTTAACGACTTGCATCGGGTTGGTACCGTTGCCCAGATTGTTCGCTTATTGAAAATGCCTGATGGTTCATCAACGGTTATCATCCAGGGGAAACGCCGGTTTGAAATCGTAGAACCGAATCAAACGGAACCCTACATGCGGGCGAAAGTGAATTTTTTGACGGAGGTACTTCCTGAGAAAGATGACCAGGAGATGGAATTGTTGTTCCGGAATGTAAAGGAACTCGCACTTCAGATAATTAAGGACAGCCCGAATATTCCTTCGGAAGCTGCATTTGCAATTGGAAATATCGAATCACCGACCTTCATGGTGAATTTCATCTCATCCAATATGAATGCAGATGTGAAGAAGAAACAGGAATTATTGGAGGAATTGGATTTCCGCAAACGTGCACGCATGGTGGTGGAACATCTTACTTTGGAGTCTCAATTGCTGGAAATGCGCAATGAGATCCAATCCAAAGTACGATTGGATATGGACCGCCAACAAAGGGAATATTTCTTACATCAACAGATCCGTACCATCCAGGACGAATTGGGAGACAATCCACAGGAACAGGACGTAAAAGACCTGGAAGACCGGTCAGCTAAAAAGTTATGGTCGAAAGAAGTTTCGAAATTGTTCTATAAGGAGTTGGCGAAGTTGCAACGCATGAATCCGCAAGGAGCGGAGTATACGGTTCAATTGAATTACCTGGATACCTTGTTGGATTTGCCTTGGAATGAGTATTCAACGGATAACCTGGATTTGAAGCATGCAGCAAAAATCCTGGAGCGGGATCATTTCGGTTTGGAAAAAGTAAAGGAGCGCATTCTGGAATACCTGGCAGTTTTGAAACTGAAGGGCGATATGAAATCACCGATTTTATGTTTCTACGGACCTCCGGGAGTTGGTAAAACTTCTTTAGGTAAATCTGTTGCAGAAGCTTTGGGAAGAAAATATGTGAGGATGTCTTTAGGAGGTGTACATGACGAAGCTGAAATCCGTGGACACCGCAAAACATATATTGGTGCAATGCCGGGTCGCGTGATCCAGCATTTGAAAAAAGCAGGTTCGGCAAATCCGGTATTCGTATTGGATGAAATCGACAAACTGGGAAGAAGCAATCACGGAGATCCGTCTTCCGCTTTATTGGAGGTTTTGGATCCGGAACAAAACAGTGCCTTCTATGACAATTACGTGGAAACGGAATTTGACTTGTCTAAAGTCATGTTCATTGCAACTGCGAACAGCTTGTCGACCGTTCAGGGACCTTTGTTGGACCGGATGGAAATTATCGAGGTGAACGGGTATACGATTGAGGAAAAAATTGAAATCGCGAAAAAACACTTGTTGCCAAAACAATTGGAAGCTCATGGGATCACAAAAAAGCAATTGGTTGTTGATCGTAAAACCCTCGAGCGGATCATTGAAAATTACACCAATGAATCCGGAGTTCGCGGATTGGATAAAAAGTTGGCGAAATTGGCTCGACATAGGGCAAAACAAGTTGCTTTGGAAGAGAAATTCGACGAAAAGATTGACATGGAAGAACTGGCAACCATTTTGGGAGCTGGTCGCGAAAAAACGAAATACGATAATAATGATGTTCCGGGGGTCGTGACAGGTTTGGCATGGACAAGCGTGGGAGGTGATATCCTGTTCATCGAATCTTCTTTGACAAAAGGAAAAGGAAAACTGACCCTGACGGGGAACCTGGGAGATGTGATGAAAGAATCCGCTGTGATAGCTTTGGAGTTTTTAAAAGCGCATAGTGATTGGTTGGATTTGGAGCAGGATCTGTTCGATGAGAAAAATGTACACATCCACGTTCCGGAAGGAGCAACTCCAAAAGATGGCCCAAGTGCCGGGATCACCATGTTGACGTCATTGGCAAGTTCATTCTCCGGTAGAAAAGTGAAGAAAAACTTGGCAATGACAGGAGAGATCACTTTGCGTGGAGAAGTACTTCCGGTTGGAGGGATCAAGGAGAAAATCCTGGCTGCCAAACGTGCAAATATCAAGGAAATCATCTTGTGTGAACGCAACCGTAAAGACGTAGAGGAAATCACCGCAGATTATGTGAAAGGATTGAAATTTCACTATGTCAAAAAAATGCGGGAAGTGATTGATTTGGCGTTAGAGAAAAAAAGCAAATAGAAATAAAAAGAAAAATTTGGAAATAAAGTGGGGACGTGATTAATCGCGTCCCCACTTTTATTATCTTCGGAATCCGAAATTCAGACAAGTGGTTTTTAGCAGTACAATCTTCCTTTTTTACTTTCTGCCTTTCTTCCTGTTGGTCTATCATGTGGTTCCTAAATTTCTGAAGAATTGGGTGATCTTCTTTTTCAGTATTTTATTTTACACGTGGGGCGCTCCGGTATTTGTTTTTATCCTGCTTGGAACTTCCTTCCTGGATTTTTTGCTGGTGCGGACAATCCATCGTTCCAATGAAGCCAGGAAGAAGAGAATACTCCTGATAATCTCTCTGACAATCAATCTAGGTCTCTTGGCCTACTTTAAATACTCTAATTTTTTCATTGGAAATGCCAATGCATTGCTCGAAAGTTTTGGGCTTAAGGAAGTTACCTGGACCAAAGTGATCATGCCTATCGGGATCTCCTTTTTTACATTTGAATCCATCACTTATACGGTCGATGTTTACCGCGGAAAGCATGCACCATTAAAGAATTTAAAAGACTATTTACTGTATTTGCTGGCTTTTCCAAAACTGATTGCCGGACCAATTGTGCGCTTCCAAGAAATTGCGGATGAGGTAATTGAACGAAAGGAAAATATCGATGAAAAACTGGTTGGTTTCTATCGTTTTTCCATTGGTTTAGCCAAAAAAGTATTGATCGCCAATGTCATGGCGGAACAGGCAAAAGTAATCTTTGATACGGATTTTCATTTATTGAGCGCTTCCACCGCCTGGATAGGAATTCTCGCCTATACCATGCAGATCTATTTTGATTTCTCCGGCTATTCCGATATGGCGATTGGATTGGGCAAGATTATGGGGTTTCATTTCCCGGAGAATTTCAATAGTCCGTACAGTTCCAAAAGCATCACGGAATTTTGGCGCAGGTGGCATATGACTTTGGGGAATTTCATGCGTGATTATCTCTATATTCCGCTGGGGGGAAATCGCGTTTCATCCAAAACCCGCTTGTATTTTAATTTGGCTTTGGTGTTTATCCTTTCCGGTTTCTGGCACGGAGCTTCCTGGAATTTCGTAGTTTGGGGAGCCTTTCATGGAACGTTTCTGATTTTAGACCGCATATTCCTGGTGAAGCTTTTAAATAAACTGGGGAGCGTGTTTTCGATTGCCGTCACTTTTTTCATTGTGATGATGGGTTGGGTCATTTTTCATATCGAAGACGATCTGAGCCAGGTTGGGCTTTACTTCGAGCGTTTATTTGATTTTAGTTGGGATTCCACTTTTATTACCCTTCCGAATTTCTGGCCTTTGTTGTTTGTTGCAGCTTTCTTTGCCTTCCTTGCTGCATTTAAGGTGGGAAAGCAAATGCAAGACTTTGTCTACATGCGAAATTCCTATTCCTTCTTCGCAAACGGGCTTTTCTTATTTTTTACGATCTTGCTGTTTATTATGAGTGCAAGTTCAGTAATCTCCTCAGGCTTCAATCCATTCATTTATTTCCGTTTTTAAAATGAATAAACAACCGACATATAAACGTTTAAAACAAATTGTTTTTGCAGGAATAATTGCTTTGTTGTTTTTGCCTATGATTCAGCATAAATTCCGGTTTTATGAGGAAATACCGCTTAAGGGAGCTTACGAACTATCAACGAAACCGGAGTTGACAAAGAAAAATTGGTTTTCGGGAAAATACCAGGAAGGACAAGATAAATACATCCAGGAGCATACAGGGTTTCGGCCGGGTTGGGTGCGTTTATACAACCAATGGAACTATAGTTTTTTCAATATAGCACATGCTCTTGGCGTTATAAGAGGAAAAGAGGATTACCTATACGAGGAAAATTATATCAAAGCGTATTATGGAATGGATTTCCTGGGGGAAAATAAAATACGGGAAATCACTCATAAATGGAAATCTATTCAGGATACACTTGAAAGTAAAGGAATCAAATTAGTTGTCATTTTTGCTCCCGGAAAAGGAAGCTTCTACCCCGAATACATTCCGGACCATTACAAAAGAGAACGAAAAAGCGAGATAAACTACGATGTGTTCAAGAAACAATTCATCAAACAGGATGTTTCCTATATTGATATGCACAGTTGGTTTGAATCGATGAAGAAAAGTTCGAAGTACCCTCTTTTCCCAAAAACAGGAATCCATTGGAGTGTTTACGGACAATACCTGGCGGCTGATTCCATTGGAAAATATGTTGCTTCCACTTGTAAAACGCAAATCCCATCCCTTGTCTTAGATAAAATTGTTGAATCAGGTAGGCCAAGACGGGACGATAACGATATTGGAAGTGGAATGAATCTGTTATTGGGGATTCCGGATCTTAAATTGGCTTATCCGGAATTTCATCCGGATCGGGCACCTGAAACGAAAGATCCGAAAGTATTGATGATTGCCGATAGTTTCTATTGGGGCTTGTACAATTCAAATATTTCTAATTCTCTGTTCAACGGAGGCGAGTTCTGGTATTACAACGAACAAATCTATCCGGCCTCATTTACCCAGGAAACCTTGGTTAAAGATCAGGATCTGAACAAAAAACTGGAAGAGAATAAAGTAGTTTTCCTTTTGATTACGGATGCGAATCTGTACAAATTCGGTTTCGGGTTTGTTGAAATGGCTTGCAAGGAATATGGAATAAAGGAGTGACGCGATGTATCGCGTCACTCCTTATTTAAAAAAATAAGGAGACTGCTTTCGCAAGTCTCCTTATCTGATTTAGGTGTAGGTAGAAATCGGTGTTAATTATTATTTGTGGCTCAGTTTTTCTTTTTATTCAGCAGATGGATCTTCCGGTATTGCTATCCCTGATGTCGGTTCGTCGTAATAATCCGGCGCAACTTCTCCTTCTATAATCGGTTCTCCCGGAATAGGAATCTCTCCATTCTTTACATTGCATTTAACAGCTTCCGCCTTTAGTGTAAGGATCAATTTCTTTCCTTTTGCAAACGATTCGATATTTTGCCGGTGCAGTGTATCAGCACCATGATTTTTTGACAGGTAAATCAGATCAAAGGTTTCGCTTTTCAGGTCTTTTTTAGTGATTGTCAATTCAAAGTTCCCTGCTTCATCTGTATAACCTTTCAAAATGGTCTTTCCTTCCTGCTGGATTTCTACAGGAGATTTTGCTAAAGGCTTTCCTGTCTTTTCATCCTTTAGTTGCCCGCTGATCTTCATCGGGAATTTCAGTTTGTTGAAAGCTTTTTGTTTCACACTGGTTGCATCGTCCGGCGCCGACTCACAGGATGAGATTACCGGACCCAAAAAACCAAGTATACCCAGTAAAGATAATCCCACTCTATAGGAGGCATTGGACAATGCAACATGTGATGTTTTAGAACTGATTTGATGATTATGGAAAATTCCGCAAACCTTTCCGGGGTTTGATGTAATAATGTGTTTGATTTCAGTTTCCGACTTCTGACGAAAATCGGTCAATACCTTTTCACAACTGGAACAGTAGTAACCACCGTCACGCTTTGCCATTCGCGTATGCGATTGATTACAAGGGAGTGACATGATTGGCTTGTTCATAATTGTAGTTTGATGAAATGAAAATAGGAATTAATCGATTCCGCAATTTGGAAAAAATGTAAAGTGTAGGTTTGCTTTATTTTGGGGTTTTATTTCTGAGTTGAAAAAATTCGATTATCATTTTTTAATAGGAAATTGAATGACATTCTCTTTCAATTCAAATGTTCTTTCGAATTGAAGAGGTCGATGAATATCGTATGGCAGTGGAGGGATGGCTTCCGATGGAGTGATAGCTGGACTGTAAAAACCATACATAGCAAGTGGAATCATCGATTCTTTTAATGAATAATTTATTTTTTCAATATGCATAACCGGTGCAGGAATAGCATACAATTCGATTAGTAAGGGACTGGTTCCAACTGTTGAAACCTTTTCTTCTATAGTGTCTGAAAAGTTCTTGGGTGAATGATAAGCCAATTCAAATGCTTCGTTCTTCAGGTCTTTTTCCAAAATTCTGATTTCAAATTCCCCTTTTTCATTGATTTTTTCTTTTCGGACAACCTTCCCATCCTGGATCAATTCAACTTCTGAATCAATCAAAGGATCGAAAGAATTGTTATCCGTTAAAGTTCCTTTGAGAATCAGTGGAAAATGTAACGTGTTGAATGCATCTTTCTTGGCTTTAATTTCGTGACTCCGGGTAGATGCTTCTTCACAAGAGGTCAATACAGGTCCTAGAAATCCTAATATTCCCAATAAGGACAAACCGACCCGTGATTGATATTGAGAAATAACTATAGTAGAACGTTTATGGTCGGCTTGGTGATAGTGCATGATGCCACAAATTTGTTTCGTTGCATTAGCAATAATAAATTCGATTTCGGAATCCGACTTTTCACGGAAGTCAGTCAATACTTTATCACACGAATTACAGTAATAATCTAATTCTCTTTTTTCGAACGTTTGAAGATTTTGTTTGCAAGGCAAAGTCAGTATGGGCTTACTCATATTCGGTTGATCAAAGATTTCAGGACGGAAACGAAAAAAAAGAACATCTGTTGTATTCAAGACCTCTTTAAGTAGTAATTTTATCCTGAAAGAATAAGAGCCGATGAGAAAATTGAATAGCGTTTCGCTGGAAGAGATCAATAAGTATTCCAACAATACCATGTTGGGACATTTGGATATCAAGTGTGTGGAAATCGGGGAGGATTATATCGTTGCAACCATGCCTGTTGATCATCGTACACACCAACCCATGGGGCTGTTGCATGGTGGGGCCAGTGCTGCGTTGATCGAATCGATCGGTTCCATCGGTTCTACCTTGTTACTTGATTTGAGTAAGGAAGCCCCGGTTGGGATTGAAATCAATGCAAATCACATCGGAAGTGTGAAAACGGGTTCTGTAAAAGCGATCGGGAAGATCGTTCATGCGGGCTCACGAACACACATCTGGCAAGTGGATATTTTCGATGAAGCGAATGATCGCCTGATCTGTACCGGACGTTTAACCGTAATGATTGTTCCAAGATCGTGAAAGATTTACTGATTTATAGATTGCCCAAAGAAAAAGCCCCTGTTATCAAAAGAGGCGAATTTTTAGCTTTGAACGGAGATGAAAAACCATCCGGTTTTGTAGTGTCCGACTTCTTGCATGAACAGACTTTTCATTTCAATGAAACAAGCGAATTCGATCCGACTTTTGATTTCCATTACAGCAGTGAAATTCCCACGGTTATTTCAAGAAGAGATTACCAGATAGAAGCACAAGCTTTTTTGAATTCATTTCCCTTGCTGGGAGTCGAGAAAGGTGTTTTCTCCCGAATCAAGCAAACGCCATTTCAAGGAGAAAAAGCATTTGACCTGTTCCATATTTTAGACGGTACATATCCCAATGCATTCTGCTACCTTATTTCTTCGGATAAATTCGGGACGTGGATCGGTGCAACTCCGGAATTACTAATGAACCAGGAAGGAATGGTTTGTAAAACAGTTGCTTTAGCCGGAACCCACGGTGAAAATGAGGAACATGAATGGACTCCTAAAGAATTGGAGGAACATGCCTTCGTGGTGGATGCAATCAAGGAAAGCCTGGTGCGGAACAAATGTGTGGAAATTGAATCCGAAGGACCTTATGTAGTTCAGGCAGGCCCGGTTCAGCATTTGAAAACAGATTTTAAAGCACTTTTGACCAAACCGAATGCCTGGTCGATTGCATTGGATCTTCATCCGACTCCTGCAGTTTGCGGGACTCCAAGAAGAAATGCGATTGAAGCAATTGCAACCCGGGAAATGCATGACCGTAAATTGTACACCGGATTTATCGGATTGTTTGAAGAAGGAAATACCAACCTGTTCGTAAATCTGCGTTGTGCGCAATTATTCCGGGATAAAGCATTCCTATATGTGGGAGGCGGATTTACCATTGACTCTATTCCTGATCTGGAATGGGAAGAAACCGAACATAAGGCGGAAACCCTGATGCGGGTGATGAAGAAAATATAGTGATGTTTTCAAAATGTTCAAATGTTCAAATGTTCAAATGTTCAAATGTTCAAAATTGATTTTTATTGAAAAAAAAGCTATTTGAATTTTATTGAGTGCATTTTGAGTCTTTGAAACTTTTTGAACTTCTTAAACCCTTTGAACCGTGAAACACACTAAATTTACACCATGATTTCAAGTGCAAAATTGGAAGTGCAACTCCTGGTTGATGGTTGTAAAAAAGTAGGTGTGACGCACGTCGTTATTTCTCCCGGATCTAGAAATGCTCCGCTAAGTATTGCTTTTGACGAAGACCCTCATTTCCAGGTTTTTGTTGTTCCGGATGAGCGGGTAGCTGCATTTTATGCACATGGAATGGCACAGAAACTTAAAAAACCGGTTGTTATTACATGTACTTCCGGATCGGCACCTCTGAATTATTATCCGG
The DNA here is from genome assembly GCA_965650135.1 of uncultured Fluviicola sp. Classification (GTDB taxonomy): domain Bacteria; phylum Bacteroidota; class Bacteroidia; order Flavobacteriales_D; family Crocinitomicaceae; genus Fluviicola. The sequence goes on along the minus strand of CBFGNC010000003.1, from coordinate 94,865 downwards.
CAATTGCAGAAGCATTTTACCAGGAAACACCATTAATCGTTATTTCTGCCGACAGACCGGTGGAATGGGTTGATCAGGGAGATGGGCAAACCATTCGGCAGGATCGGGTATTCGACCAAATGGTGCTGAAAAGTGCTCAGCTGAATGAGATTCATTCAGAAAATCAGCGCTGGCATTTTGAACGAATTCTGTCAGAAGTATTACAAGCTGCAATCGGTACAAGGAAAGGACCTGTTCATTTGAATATTCCTTTTTCGGAGCCATTGTATGAAACAACAGAGGATATTCATATTATAAAGAACTGGATAGAATTGGCTGAAACAGAATCCGGTTTATCCAGGAACAGTAAGAGTAAGTTGGAGATTTTATGGGGTAATTCTGAAAAAAGGCTGATCATCGTCGGACAGCATCAAAAAGATCCGGATTTGCAAGAGCAATTGGAACGATTGGCGTTGGACGGTTCAGTTGCAGTTTTGGTGGAACATACTTCCAACATGTACAGTCCGTATTTTGTCTCTACGATAGATCGGACCCTGAACCTTATCCCGGAGTCAGAAATACAGGCCTTTCATCCGGATTGTATTGTTACAATCGGAGGTGCTATTATTTCCAAGAAAATCAAGGTGTTCTTGCGCCAATCTAAAGCACCGGTGATTCGTTTCGGAGCGGATTTTCCCTTCATGGATACGTATCAGAATTTGCGATTTACCGCACCGGTCCCGGCATTAAAAGGGTTGGAATTGATCCGGGAGTTCGTAGAGAAAAATCCGCATAAATCGCGTTTTGGTTTTGCCTGGAAGAAAGTGGACCAGTTTGGTTCGGACGACCAGGAACAACTTTGTGCCGCTCAACCTTGGAGTGACCTGAAAGCAATGGAATTTGTCATGGATGTCATTCCTGATTACTGCAACCTGCATATTTCAAACAGTTCGTTGATCCGTTATGCTTTGTTATTTGATCCGATCAAAACAGTAAGTTATTGGTGCAATAGAGGAACTAGCGGTATTGATGGAAGTAGTTCAACATCAGTTGGTTCTGCGATTGCTTCTCCGAATGAAGCACATGTCCTGATAACAGGTGATTTATCCTTTTTTTATGATTCCAACGCTTGGTGGAGTAAACATCTTCCGTCTAATTTGAGAATTGTTTTGGTCAATAATGGTGGGGGCGATATATTCAACATTATCCCCGGACCGAAATCAACAAAACAGTGGAAAAAAATCTTTGTTGCAGAACAGGAATTGTCAACGGAAGACATTGCAAAGACTTATCAATTGGAATATTTTCAAGCTTCTTCCCAGGCAGATCTGGACAGACATTTGGATTCATTCTTTGCAGAAAGCACAAATGGTAAACCGAAATTATTGGAGATCAGTACCATGAACGAACAGAACAGTGCTGTGTTGGAAGCTTACTTCAAATCGTTTACGAAAAGAGCAAATTAATTGAAAATTTAAAATTGAAAAGATTTTAAAAAGTGTAGTGGCTTGTTTCGTATTGATTTATTTGAAGCGAATTCTCCTTTTCAATTCTTAATTGAAAAAAACAAAGAGAGCCCAAACTGCTAAAAACTACTACGAAAAAGACAGCTGGACTCTCTGATTGGTTTGAATGCCTCTTAATAGGGCAAGGTTCAATATCGCTAATGTAAGAAAATCAGTTCTTTAAAACCAAATTTAAAATCGAATAATTCTGTTAAAAATGAAAAAAAACACAAATCCATTTTTTATAGTTTAATTGACACTAAATTTGTCCAAAAAATAAAGAAGTGGATTTTCATATATTAACGACCGGCATTGGAATTTTTTACCTAGTAGTTTTAACACTACTGGAAATCGTATTAGGAATCGATAACATCATTTTTATTTCGATCATCACGGATTCGTTAGTAAAACAGGATCAACGCAAAGCCCGCCTTTTAGGTTTGAGTTTGGCATTGATCATCCGATTGCTTCTGCTGAGTGTTGTTTCCTACATTATGACCTTGGATAAAACACCGCTGTTTACAGTTTATGATATCAAATTCACAGCACATTCACTGGTTCTTTTGATTGGTGGACTTTTCCTGATCTATAAATCGGTTGGAGAGATGCACTCGAGTGTGAAAGGAACCCATGAAGAAGCTAAAAAGAAGAAAAAAGTCCGTTTGGGTGCAGTTGTTTTGCAAATCGTGGCAATTGACTTTATTTTCAGTTTCGACTCCGTGATTTCTGCAATTGGTATGACCAATGATATTCGGCATGAAACACATGGTAATCCTTTTATCATTATTGTTTTGGCGGTGATTATTTCCATGATCATCATGTTGATATTCGCGAAACCGATTGCGGATTTTATCAATGCCCGGCCAACCATCAAGATGATTGCGCTTGGTTTCCTGGTAACGATCGGAGTATTGCTGATTGCCGAATCATTCGGTCAGCACATTCCGAAAGGATATATCTATTTCGCGATGGTTTATGCCTTGCTGGTTGAGTTTCTCAATATCCGCATGCGCAAAAACCAAAAGGAACCTGAACAGTGACCCCGGACGAGATACTGGCACTTCTTCGTGTTGAAAATCTGGATGAAGTGGAGGAAGCATTGGAAATGGAGGTTTTTGAACTCAAAAAATCAATTCTTGCCAAGCCTTTGTTGTGGTTGACCCTGAAGCCAAAGTTGGTTCGATTGAATCAATTGGCCCGGATTGCGGATAGCAGCCGGCTTTTTCAAAAACCGGAGAATCCTGAATTCAACTATAATTTGGTTGTGACGGATGAGGCTTTGGTCTTATGGGAAGGATATATGAAAGCCAAGAATCACTGGAAAATGACCTTTGCCCAAATCCAGGCACCACAAGGATTACCTGCAATTTTGGAAGAGGGTTTGAAGATGGAACGCGCGTTTTCAGATCAGTTTGCAGCCCTTGATTGGATAGATGAAGACCCGGTATTCGGTGTTGAACCGGATCCGATGTTGATTCAAAAAGGATTGAAGGAAGCTTCCCAAAATGGATGGATTACCTTTCGTGATCTGGAAAAGAATAAAGATCAACTCAAAAAAGACCTCTTACTAGCCATAAAGCGCTTATCTTTGTTGCCGAAATATTTAAAACCATGAATGAAGGAGCCTTTGATAAGTTGAAAGAGCAATTGAGTATGGAAGAATGGCCAAATGTCTATTTTTTCAAGTTTATTGTACCGAACACTCCTCACTCCTTAGCTCAGACTACTGCCTTGTTTGATGAAACTGCGCAGATCCAGTTCCATGAGTCAAGTAATGGCAAATTTGTCAGTGTGAGTGTGAAAGAAATGATGTTGGATGTGGATTCAATTATTGCAGTTTACGAAAAAGCACAAATAATCCCGGGAATCATTTCCCTTTAACTATGAAAAAAAGAACCATATTGACCCTTGTCGGTCTTAGTCTCACAATCACTTTATTGATCTTATTCCGCGTAAATTTTGTAAAAGGAATTCGCTCTTGGGAAAGCAAAGTATTGGGTACACTGATTGCATTGGCCGCAATCATGATGTTATATATCGCTTACAAGTCCGTAATTAAGCGATTTTCCAAAGGAGTTTTGAAGAAAGAGGAATATGCTCTGTTATTTGACCTGGAAAGTAAGTTGCAAAGTGGTGAGTTGGAATTTTACTTTACAATCGAACAGGAGAAGAGTGTTGTGTTTTCAATTTTGAACGCAAAAATGGAAGGGGTCAAAGTCATTCATAATAAGTCGTTTTCTTCCGGTGGACATATCGTCCGGTTTGATTCGAATGAATTGGAGAATGGAACCTATTTCTATTGTCTGGAGACGGATAATCAGAAAACAATGAAGAAAATGGTTGTTCAGCATGACAATCTGACAGTGTAATTTGTAATGGCAAAGCTTTTGCAAACAAAAAACAAATAGTAACTTTAGACCGACGAAAGAAGTCACATTAAATTGAAACAATTATGGCATTAGAAATCACAGATGCAAACTTTGAAGAGCTTGTATTGAAATCAGACAAACCGGTAATGGTAGACTTTTGGGCAGAATGGTGTGGTCCATGTAGACTGATAGGTCCTATCGTTGAGGAAATGGCAAATGAATACGACGGTAAAGCAATTATAGGTAAAGTGAATGTTGACTTAAACCCGGGGGTTTCTGCTCAATTTGGAATTCGTAACATCCCGACAATCATTTTTGTCAAAGGTGGGGAAATTGCTGACAAATCAGTTGGAGCTGTTCCGAAAGGACAGTTGACTGCTAAGTTGGATGCACTGATTTAATTAAGAATTCAATAGAATAAAGGTCCGCTAGTCGGACCTTTTTTTTGAAATTTACAACTAGTTTACATGAAGAATTTTTGGAGACGCCTACGTTTATATGGAGTAGGTTTTGGAATCGGGCTCATCTTTGTTTTTTTCTTTTTCAGGAACAGGGGTTGCACCTGGTTACCTGAGAACCGGGTGAAAAATACCTTTTTAGGAAAAGTAGTTGTCATTTCGGAAGATAACCAACGGATTTTTGATAAGCATCATCTGACGGATTCAATGATTGTGTCCTTTTTGGATGACGGATCAATTTCCTTTGGTTCGAGTAAGAAGCAAGGGGATATAAAGGTTTACAAGATTGAAAAGGAAATAAACGGAAAAAATATTGAACTGTGGTTTTCAATCCCGGAAGATGCATTTATTGCTGAAGCGGTATGGCCGAAAGGATCCATCCAGGAATTCAAGAATACAACTACCGGATATGGGCGTATGATCAATTTCCCAAATGTAAAAAGTTTTGTTTACCTGAAAGAAAACAGTGAGTTGACAAAGCAGATGAACGAACTGGGAGTGAAGGATGAGGAGTATATCCAGTATTTGATGAAAAAATCGGGATTGATCGACTTTTCGAAATCGAATTTGAAAGCGGAGCCGATGCCCGAGCAATTTGTGGTTTTACCCCGTGAAAAAGGGGATACATTGTTTGCACGAACCAGTTGGTTTAAGGATCATATCGAGTTTTATCAATTTGAGCGCAATTAGCTTCGGATTCAAGCATTACAACACAATGTTCTGTTAATAAATCATACCTTAACACTCACATAACCTAAAGGTTTTTACTAATTTTGTCCAATGGAATTTTCAGCGCTACAAATAGCTACTATCCTGAATGGTGAAGTCGTTGGTAACTCGGATGTTACGGTTTCCGGCTTGGCTAAAATCGAAGAAGGAACTGCGGGTACACTTTCATTCCTGTCGAATCCCAAATACGAGGAATACATTTACACGACACAATCAAGTATCTGTATTGTAAATAAAACATTCAATCCTGCGAAAGACCTTCCCGGAACATTGACCCTGGTCAAAGTGGATGATGCTTATGCCTGTTTCGCGAAGTTGTTGGATGTGTACAACCAGATGCGCCAAAAACAACCGAAAATCGAAACCCCATCTTTTATTTCGGAGTCGGCTAAGGTCGGTGAAGGTCTGTATTTGGGTGCATTTGCTTATATCGGAGAAAATACGGTAATCGGGAAGAATGCAAAAATTTATCCGCAGGCTTATATCGGTGACGGAGTGGTAATTGGTGATGATTGTACAATCCATGCCGGAGTGAAGATCTATGCGGATACCAAAATCGGTAATCGTTGTGTGTTACATGCCGGTGTGGTAATCGGTAGTGATGGTTTCGGTTTTGCTCCTGATGAAAAGGGTGTTTTTTCAAAAGTTCCCCAGATTGGGAACGTCGTTTTGGAAGACGATGTGGAAATCGGTTCAAATGCAACAATTGATTGCGCTACGATGGGTTCTACAATTATCCGTCAAGGCGTTAAGATAGATAACCTGGTTCACTTGGCTCACAATGTGGAAGTCGGACATCATTCAGCTATTGCTGCCCAGGCAGGAGTTGCCGGATCAGCAAAAATCGGGAAGCATGTGTTGGTCGGAGGACAAGCTGGAATCAGCGGACATCTTCACATTGCTGATGGAACCAAGATTGTGGCACAATCCGGAATTCCGAATACAATCAAAAAAGCGGAAGTACTGATGGGCTCACCTGCCATTCCAATGGATGATTATAAGAAATCATTCGTCGGATTCAGAAGACTTCCAATCATAATCAAGAAATTATCAGAATTAGAAGATAAAATCAAAACACTTTCAAAATCTGCAGAATAATATGTCGGAAAAACAATTTACCCTTAAGGAAAAAATCACATTCACCGGTGTCGGTTTACATACAGGAGAATCAGTTGTAATGGAAATTCACCCGGCTGCTGAAAATCATGGATATAAATTTCAACGATTGGATGTAGATGGTCAACCGATAATTAAAGCTGATGCGGACTTGGTAGTTTCTACTGATCGTGGAACTACATTGGAATCAAATGGTGCCAAAGTATACACAACAGAGCATGTATTGGCGGCATTGTACGGAATGGAAGTGGATAACGCGTTGATTACATTGACAGGGCCTGAGATTCCGATTATGGACGGATCTTCTTTGTTGTTTGTTCGGGAAATCCAACGCGTTGGGAAGCAAGAACAGAAAGCCGACCGCCAGTACCTGGAGTTGACTGAAAATATCAAGTGGGAAGATGCTGAAAGAGGAATCGAATTCTTGGCTGTTCCGGATAAAGAATACCGGGTAACCGTGATGGTGGATTACAATTCCCCGGCATTGGGTACACAACATGCAAGTATGTATCACTTGGGTGAATTCGAAAAAGACATCGCTGCATGCAGAACATTTTGCTTTTTGGGAGAATTGGAGTTTCTTGCTCAAAATAACCTGATCAAAGGTGGAAGTTTGGACAATGCGATCGTATTGGTTGAACGCAATGATGTGAAAGAAGAGGAATTGGACCGTTTGGCGAAATTACTTGGAAAAGACAAGTTGAAAGTGAATTACGATGGAATCGGTGTTTTGAATAGCTTGAAATTGCAGTTCGAAAACGAACCGGCTCGCCATAAATTGTTGGATATCCTAGGAGATCTGGCTTTGGTTGGTAAATTCATCAAAGGACATATCCTGGCAGCACGTCCGGGACATTCAGGAAATACGCGTTTTGCAAAAGTCTTGAAAGAAGAGATTAAAAGACAGGAAAAAGGTACGCGTTCATTTGATTTGGAGCGTGAACCGCTATACAATATCAATGACATTGAGCGTATGCTTCCGCACAGATATCCATTTTTGTTGGTTGACAAGATCATGGAGATTACCGATGATAAAATTGTCGGAGTGAAGAACGTTACGATGAATGAGCCGATGTTTCAAGGGCATTTCCCAGGTAATCCGATTTTTCCGGGAGTACTTCAAATTGAAGCAACGGCACAATGTGGAGGTATCTTTGCACTGAGCAAAGTGGAAGATCCGCATTTGTATTCTACCTATTTCATGAAAATCGACAATGTGAAATTCAAACAAAAAGTTGTCCCTGGTGATACCTTGGTATTTGAATTAACCTTAATTTCACCTATCAGACGTGGGTTAGTGCATATGCATGGAAACGCGTATGTAAACGGAAAACACGTGATGGAAGCTGAAATGCTTGCACAAGTCATTAAAGATAAAGCAGAAGTATGATAAGTCCACTAGCACATGTCTCTCCTAATGCAACATTGGGAGAAGGGGTAATTATAGAATCATTCAGTACGATTTACGATGATGTTGTCATTGGGGCAGGAACGAAAATCCATCCGAATGTAACCATTTATCCTGGCGCTAGAATTGGAGAGAATTGCGAAATTTATCCGGGAGCTGTTATTGCAGTTATTCCCCAGGATTTGAAATTTGATGGTGAATATACCACTGTTGAGATTGGTGATAGAACCGTAATCAGGGAATGTGTTACGATTCATCGCGGTACGAAAGACATGTGGAAGACAACCGTTGGGAAAGATTGTTTATTGATGACTTATGTGCATGTTGCGCATGATTGTCAGATTGGAAATAATGTCATCATGGCAAGTTATTCCGGGTTGTCCGGACACTGTGTAGTTGGCGATTATGCCATCCTGGAAGGTCGTTGCGGATCACAGCAGTTCATTCACATCGGTGCACACGCATTCGTTGCCGGCGGTTCATTGATCCGTAAAAATGTTCCTCCTTATGTGAAATGTGCACGTGAACCGATTACCTATGCAGGAATCAATTCTGTTGGATTGAGAAGACGTGGTTATACGGATGAGCAAGTGCGCGAGATAGAGGATATCTACAGAATTATCTTTGTACAAAACAGCCACGTTACAAAATCCCTGGAGATTGTAAAAGAAACCATTCCGGATTCTCCGATCAGAAGAGAAATTTTATCTTTTATTGAAGCGTCCGATAAAGGTGTGATTAAAGGATTGATATAACAATTGTATTTCAAATTTAATTGTAAATTAGCCTGATAGACTGCGGTTCATGTTATCAAAGAAGACAAAATATGCATTACATGCTTTGACCTACTTGGCAAAGAAGGATGCTAATGAGCCAACTTTGATTCTTGAAATTGCCGAAAACAGTCGTATCCCGAGAAAATTCCTCGAATCCATTTTACTGGACTTAAAAAAACAAGGTATCCTGAATTCCAAAATGGGAAAGGGAGGAGGTTACTTTTTAAGACAAACTCCGGCTCAAATTCAGATTTCCACAATTATCAGGCTGTTCAATGGTCCGATTGCATTACTTCCCTGTGTCAGTTTGAATTACTACCAGCGTTGTGACGAATGCACGGACGAAAAAACATGTGGCTTGAACAAAGTGTTTATCGATGTTCGAAACGAAACACTGCGTATTTTAGAAAATAAATCAATTCAGGATATTGTAAATCAAGAATTGTAATCGGTCAATCTTGACCGAATAAGAACAACAATCAAAGTGGTACATAGAAATCAAATTATTGAAATTAAAATCGACGATTTTGCATTTGGTGGTCAGGGAATTGCCCGCATGAAATCGGAAGAAGGAGGAGATTTTATTTTATTCGTTGAAAACACCTTTCCGGGTCAGTTTGTAAGAGCGCGAGTCGATAAGAAAAGAAAACGCCATGCAGAATGCAAATTGCTGGAAGTTCTGGAACGATCCCCTATGGAAAAGCAATTGCCGTTTCAAGAGATTTCCGGAGCCCCTTATTTGTTTGTTCCGATTGAAATCCAGCAAGAATACAAAAAGAAATCCACGCTGGACGTCTACCGTAAGATAGGACGAATTCAAGATCCAAGCTCCTTATTTGACACTTTTATTTCTTCTCCTGAAGCGTTCTTTTACAGAAACAAAATGGAGTATAGCTTTTCGTGTATCGAGCACGTTCCGGAAACGGGCGAAGAAATTGACGATGCGTTTGCTCTGGGGTTCAAGCGCAGAGGGACCTGGTGGAAAGTGGAGAATCTCAATAAGCCGAGTGGTTTGTTTGATGAGCAATGGGAAACGATTCTTCCCGAATTCAGGGATCTGTTAAAAACCTTCGGGCTTCCGGCCTGGCATCCACCAAAGAAAGAAGGATTTTTCCGCCATATTGTCGTTCGGAAATCATTTGATCAGGACAAGATCCTTTTGCACATCGTTACAAGTTCTACCGGAATTAAGAAATTCGACACCAGACAAGTGGTGGATTTCCTAAAGGAAAAATTAGGAAACCGACTGGCTGGAATCTGGCATACGATCAATGACAATATTGCGGATCGGGCGAAGATTGAAAATGGTACAAGTACCTTACTTTTCGGTGATTCGGTAGTCGTTGAGAAAATGCTTGGTCTTTCATTTGAAATCAGCATGGAAAGTTTCTTCCAGACAAATCCGAAGAGTGCGGAACGTTTGTATACTAAAGCAATCGATTATGTATGTGATCATGCAAAAGACGGCGGAGTGATTATGGATCTGTTCTGTGGAACAGGAACAATCGGTCAGTTGGTTGCACAACGTGTGAATGCAGGTGAAATCATCGGTGTGGATATTGTAGAGGAAGCTATCGAGGATGCGAAACGGAACGCCAAGCGAAATAACCTGGAACACTTGCATTTCTTTGCTGCAGATGTGGGGAAATTCCTGACATTGCATCCTGAATATTTGAATCGGATCGATACGATTGTATTGGATCCGCCAAGAGCTGGAATTGCTCCGAAAACATTACAGAAAGTAATTGCTCTAGGTGCTTCTCACTTGGTATACATTTCGTGTAATCCGTCTACTCAGGCACGTGACACGGAAACCCTGGAACAAGGAGGCTACAAACTGACCAAATTATCTTTGGTAGATCAATTTCCGCATACCAGCCATATTGAGGCAATTGCGGTGTATGAAAAAATATAACTAGTAGGCACGCGATAATATAACAGTAGGTACGCGATGCGTCGCGTACCTACTGTTTAACAAAATCAACAAATAAAAGGAATAACCGCTTTTCGGTCTTTCGGATAATCCGGGAAGGTTTGCTTATACCATTTGTGGTTTGCCAGAGCACGCGGAAACAAGTTGCAAAAGGTAAAGAATGCAAAACAAAAAGCAGGAAGATTCCAGCAAAGAATTGCAAAACCGATCCACTCCAATAACTCACCACCCAAATTGGGGGCGGAAATCAATTTGAACGGTCCTCCGTAAGGGATTTTGTATCCGTCTGCAGGATTCTTTCTCAGGTTGATTAAAACCGTATCAGAATAGATATTTGTGAACATACCGACTACAAACAAGCTAACCCCAAGAATGAACTGCCAAGAAGTGAACCAGTCATTGGTGTAAGAAGAGAAATGCGTGAGGTAGTAACCGATCAGGAATCCGTTTGCCAAGTTGTGAAACATGGCCATTCCGACAATACTTACAGGAATTTGCTTTCCTTTTGTCCGTGTACGGAAAGGATAGATAAAACTGCGATTGACGTAGTGCGCGGTAAACAATCCGACAATCGTCCAATCGACTGCTGAAAGTTGCTTGGGGCTTGTCAAAATGAACGAATACAATACTACCAAGACAAAGGCTTCCATGATTACCCAACCCCAGCGATTCGACATCGTCGGTCCCCATTTGGAAGTGGTGAATTTTCCGTAAGGAGCATCTTTGAATTGAAGGCCTAAAAAAGCGGTGATTCCCACGCCAATCCAGGCGTAGCAGAAGTAATAAAAGGTTTCTTGTGTCATACTAGTGATTCTCGTGATGCCAAGATAATAAATCTTTCATCGTCTCGTCAATAGACCGTGGATTATGGCCTAATTCTTTTTTTGCTTTCTCAGATTCAATGTGCTTATTCCCGAATTCGAGAATCTCTATACTTTGACGCGTAACGGAAGGGTCCTGCTTCCTGATTTTGTAATAGGTTCCTATAATCGGGAGAAACGATTTAACCAAGCCAATCGGAACCTCAAAACATGGAATCCGTTTATTGGAAACTTTGGCCACTACGCGGGATAAATCTTTCAAAGTGTAATAGCTTCCACCAAGAATATAGGATTCTCCTAATGTTCCTTGCGTTAATGCGTTACAAATTGAGTTTGCGACATCACGCACATCGACCCAATCGTAGCCTCCTTTGAAAACAAACGGGACCTTTCTTTTAGACATAGCAACAAATGCATTGTTTTGCTTGCATTGAGCATAGTTTGGCGGGCCAAAAACACATGTGGGATTTACAACGATAATGGGTAATCCTTCTTCAAAATACTTGCGAGCAATCAATTGACCGTCTCGCTTACTTTTATCATACGCGTAAGCTGAGTCGGAAACAAAATTGCGTGTTTCATTCATCTTTTCATCCACTGGAAGATGATCATATGCATGTACGGAAGATAAATGAACAATGCGCTTCAGCTGACACTTCTTTGCTGCTTTCAGTACATTCTCCAATCCTTCGATATTGGTTTTTTGAACTAATTGATTTTGTTCGCCGGTAATCGAAATGAGTGCTGCACAATGGATGAGGTAATCACAGTCTTTCAAAAGCTCGAGCAAAGAAGCTTCATCATGTAATGAGCCTTTTACCGTTTCAATGTTCCGGGATTCTAAGAAATTGCTTTTGGAATGGACTAGTGCTTTTATACTATAATTGCGGCGAAGCAGTTCCTCGATAACAGCATTGCCGATATGTCCGTTTCCGCCGGTTATTGCAACTTTCATTATTTTCCTTTTGCTTTCACTATAATCATTACTGTATGCAAAAGTATTTTCAGATCTAATGCGATGGATCTGTTCCGGAGATAAAGCAAGTCGAATTTCATCCGTTGGATCATCTGATCCACGTTTTCGGCATAACCATACTTCACTTGTCCCCAAGACGTAATTCCGGGTCTTACTTTCGTTAACTCCAGGAATTGAGGTTCCCGGGCTTTTATCTGGTCGATGAAGAACTGTCTTTCAGGTCGTGGACCGACCAAAGACATGTCGCCTTTCAACACATTGAAAAATTGCAGGAATTCATCCAGGCGGGCTTTGCGCATGAATTTACCAATCGGGGTAATTCGCGGATCATCTGTACTCGAAAGTTGGGGGCCTGCTTTTTCCGCGTCGATATACATCGTACGGAATTTAATGATCTTGAAAGGTTTTCCATTCAAGCCGATGCGTTCCTGGAAAAACAGGATAGGACCCGGTGAGGATAATCTCACACCGATTGCCAGGAAGATGTAAACAGGAATCAAAATGATAATGGCAAGCAGGGAAAAGACAATATCGAATAATCGTTTTGCAACGCGCTGCCAATAAGGCATCACTTCGGCGTTGACCTCCATCAACAGGGCTCCAAAGATATTGTTCAGTTTTACGGATCCCGATAAGATATCGTACATATCTGGAAGAACCTTGATGACAATATTGTCGCCGTTTATTCTGGAAATAATTGTTTTCAGACGCTCGTGTTCCGTACTTTCAAGAGCGATAATGATTTCTTCGATGTGATTTTCGGCAATGATTTTCTCCAATTGGTCTACATGTCCTAAATAAGGCATTTTGTTCTCCAATAGTTTATCAATTCCATTTAGGTTTACAAAACCCACAAATTGATTTCCGCCACCTTTTTCAATTCCTTCTATTTCCTGATAAATGGCAACCGCTTTTTCAGAACCGCCGATCAAAAGAGTTTTAAATCCGTCTTTCCGCGAATGAATTCTGCCAACGAGAATACTCGTGATAACCAGCCTGGAGAAAAACGTGAACCCAAAGTGGAGAAGGGTCAGTGTTAAAAGGGAACGGTAGTAATTCAAGTAAGTATTGACATCGTCATCAATCAACAATGCAAAGAAGAGGACTATGGACCCGAAAATAGTTGCGAAAGCGGTATAAGAGAGAATTTTTAAGCGATACAACCTTCGGACATCCTGATAAGTTCCCTGTAGGGTATAGAATAAAAGCCAAAGCAATGGAATAAAAAGTATTCCGTAATAGAAGGTTTGGTTAAACGAGAATTCTTCGTGCTCAATATTGGTTTTCCGATAGTAATAAAATAAGGCCCAGGATAATGCTGCGGTTAAAAAATCACTTCCAATAAATAGAGCTCTGAACAATTTTTGCATTACACCATTCTTCTAAAAGTGTACAATTTTGATATTGTCAATGTAAACGTCGCTTGAGCTAAGACCAGCATCTAAAAGTGTTCTCAAATAAGCTTTGTAATTGTTTGCTGAGGCAGTGTTTGAAACAATGTCTTTCAAATCAATATAGATCTTTTTCCATTGCACATCTGATGTTTGGGCATTCATGGAAACATTCGGATGATCTGTTGCTACACCGGCAGCGTATGAAACAAGTCCTGTAAGAATGGAATTGGTGTTTCTATAATCGACCTCCATATAGACTTCTGCTCCACTTTTCGGGAGATATAAAAAGTCGCTTGTAACTCCGATCCACAATGAATCGGTTGTATTTAATGCAATATGGCCATAATTGTCCCAAGGCCCAATTGCCGAATTTCCTTCAACATTCATGTCCGCATTCGAAGCACTGGCATCGGGGGCAATTTTTACGGTTGATTCATCAAAGTCTTCGATCCAAAACTGCGTATTCGAGTTATAACGGGTGATCGGATTGAACGTATAGGTTTCGCCCGGAGTAAGCTCTAAGGTGTTTTCAAACGGTTCCACAAAAGGATAGATCTTTTTTGTAGCCGAAATACCATTGTTTCTAATTGCAGGATAAAGCGTCACTTTACATGAACCGGAAACAAGAACCGGGATTTTGCATGGAACCTCAAAAACCCCGATGATTTTCCCATCGATATATACCCAGACATCTGAGAAATTTTGGGTTAATACCTTAGGATCCGTATTGGGAAGAACACCGGAATTCGGATTGGAACTTAGCGTCCAATTGTTTATTTCTAAATAAACAGGTAGCGGGTTGTTCTTAACGCAACCAGACAATCCGAAGGAAAGTAAAATAAAAATGTATAAATATTTCATAGATAAGCCTATCCGTAGCTAACGCAAATTTACGTTAATTATTGTCGAAAACCGAGAGATGTGCTGATTTCAATTTATCGATGATCTGATAAGCTACATCCAGCGCACGATACGCGTCATCAATTGAAACGATAACCGGCTGATTATGAACGATGGAGTTATAGAAAGAACGAAGCTCTTCCTGGATGGCATTGGTCTTTCTGATTTCAGGTTTAAGCGCCGAGAAATTGACATCGTCATTGAGTTCAAAGCTGAAGAAACCGGGTGCTTCCTGATCCTTTGGTGTGATCATGATCTGATCTACCGACTGATTCAGGAAATCAATTACAAGATATCCTGTTTTTTGAAAAATACGTGTTTTCCGCATGTTGTTCAATGACATGCGCGATGCAGTGAGATTGGCGACGCAACCATTGTCGAACTCAATGCGGACCGAAGTAATGTCGGGGGTTCTGCTTACGACGCTGACACCACTGGCGGAAATTCGCCGGATAGAAGAGTTTACGCAGCTAAGCACAATATCCAGGTCGTGGATCATCAGGTCCAGGATGACGGAAACATCTGTTCCACGCGGATTGTATTGCGCCAAACGATGAATTTCAAAGAACATCGGTTTTACAATCAATGGTTCGGCTGCCTGAAAAGCGGGGTTGAATCGTTCTACATGACCGACCTGAACAATGACTCCGGCTTCCCGGGATAAATCCAGTAAGATCTTCGCTTGTTCTATTGTTTCTGCAAGTGGTTTTTCGATGAACACGTTCTTGCTCGAACGAAGTGCTTTGTAAGCGATATCATAATGGTGAAGAGTAGGAGCAACGACGTCCACGCAGTCAGAAGCATCTATCAATGCCTGCATATCGTCCCATCTCTGAACCTTGAATTCGGAAGTGGTTTTTTCTGCGGATTCGTCTGAAGGATCATAGAAACCGATTAATTCAAATAAATCGCTTAGTTCCAAAATCAATCGAATATGAATCCGGCCCAAATGCCCTGCTCCAAAAACACTGATTTTAAGTTTCTTTTCATCCATAAGACAAATGTAGGGATTCGAAGTAGCGAATATGAGCGACTGAACGCGTGTTATTAACAACCAATATTTAGTTGTGATAAATAAATCGGAATCAGTTCATTATCTCCCGATTACCCGAATCCTGAAAAAAAAATGCATTTCAGTGTAGGAATTTAAATAGAAATACTTATTTTTGCGCCACTATACGGAGGTTGTAGCTCAGTTGGTTAGAGCGCTGGTTTGTGGTACCAGAGGTCGCGGGTTCGAGACCCGTCTCCCTCCCAAAAAGAAAAGGTCTTGAATTTCAAGACCTTTTCTTTTTCCCTCAATACTCACACTGTTTCTGATTGTAATACCTATGATCTCTCGTGAATCCCTTCCTTAAATTCTTCGATTATTTTCTTGTTGAAAGCAGGAAGATCTTGCGGGGAACGACTTGTAACCAATCCTTTGTCAACCACCACTTCTTCATCGACCCAAGCTGCTCCGGCATTTTGTAAATCAATTTTAACCGTTTCATAGGAAGTCATTTCGCGACCTTTTACCACTCCGGCGCTGATCAACACCTGTGGTCCATGACATATAGCTGCAACCGGTTTTTTTTCATCAAAAAAAGCCTTGACAAAATCCAATACCTTGTTTTCTTTTCTCAATTTATCCGGATTAATAACACCGCCGGGAATCAACAGCCCGTCGTATTCCGAAGCTTTCACATCGTCAATAATATTGTTAACAGGATATTCTTTCCCCCAGTTGCCGTTGGTCCATGCTTTGATTGTACCGCTTTTCAGGCTCACAATTTCAGCCTTCCAGCCTTGTTTTTCAATGGCTTCCTTGGGTGATTGCAACTCACTCTCCTCAAATCCGTCTGTAGCCAAAATGGCGATTCGCTTATTCATATCACTTGCTTTTAATTGTTTCAACTACAAGTTACGGGAGGAATAGCAGGCATAAAACTCTTCGCTGTTAAAGTGTGGTAAAGGATGTTAAATGTCAATCTAAAAATTGAAGAGCGGTTTTAATTGCCGGTACTTGTTTTAGCTTATAAAAGTTATCTTCGATGCTAAATGAAAACAATCTTTATTGCTATTCGGACATACTACCGGAATCACACTGCTTTGTGCAATATCGCCTTATTACTTGGCTGGCTGTTAATCAATCTTATCCAGGCAGCTTTTACAGGCCTTGCAAATGATGAAGCTTATTACTGGATGTACTCCGGAAACCTGGATTATGGGTATTTTGATCATCCACCGGCTATAGCACTTTTAATAAAGACAGGATATGCGCTCTTTCACAATGAACTTGGCACGCGATTGCTGATCGTATTAATGGGAACGTTTTTTATTTGGATCACCTTTTTATTAACCAACCGTCGTAGCTTTTTGTTGTTTTTCCTAATGGCTTGTTCTATAAGCTGTCTGGAAGTCTATGGGTTCATAGCAGTACCGGATGCACCATTATTGTTTTTTACTGCCACATTTTTTCTGCTTTATAAACGTTGGTCGGAAAACAATAGGTTTACATATGCACTTTTATTGGGATTGAATATTGCGGCTCTGCTTTATTGCAAGTACCATGGTTTGCTGATTATTTTCTTTACGCTGATTTCTAATCTCAGCTTATTGAAGAAGAAACAATTCTACTTAATCGTTATGGTATCTGTAATGGCTTATCTTCCTCACATACTTTGGCAGATCAGCAATGATTATCCTTCATATCAATACCATGTATTGACAAAATCCCAGGATCCTTATAAGCCCTTGGATTCAGTACTATTTATTCTGGGACAGTTAATGATTGCGGGACCAATTACGGGGATACTACTTTTTTTTAGTGCTTTCAAATACAGGGTACAGAATCCGATGGAAAAAGCAATGAAATATAGTTTTGTCGGTTTTATGGTGTTTTTCCTGCTTTCAACTTTGAATGCGCCGGTTGAGGCAAACTGGACAGCAGCTGCATTTGTTCCGATACTTGTTTTGGGTTACAACTATGTAACTTCAACTGTCCGGTTGAAAAAATGGATGGTGATACTTTCAGTGGTATCTTGCGTGTTGTTCTTATTTATCAGGACAAATCTTGCTTTCGATCTCGTACCGGCTGTAGGAAGTAAATTGATGCCTGAATTTTATGGCTGGAAAATCTGGGCAGGACAGATTAAGGAAAAAGTGGGGGATACGCCGGTGGTTTTCGCAAACTCTTATCAAAAAGCTTCCAAATACAGTTTCTATACGGGGAATGTTTCTTTATCTCTGAACAACGTTCAATACCGTCGTAACCAGTTTGATATATGGAATATAGAAGAGAGTCTCCAGGGAAAAAGTGTTGCTTATATCCCGAACTGGGAGCTTGCCGGAGAAAATGTCCATACTTTTCAAACCGGTAAGGGAGAACTTCAATACATCCTAATTGACAATTTTCGTTCTTATGCCAGGATCAATATCACGACTCCTAAGCCAAGATATACTTTCCATGCAGGGGATGTGATCCAGCTTCCCTTGACACTGGAGAATCAGTACGGAAAACCGGTTTCCTTTGGTAAAAATTCCGTTTATCCTGACTGGTTGGTATTTTGTGTGTTTCATGAAGAAAAACAAATAGGTGAAGAGAAGATACTATGGATGAATGGTATCACCCTCTTTGATTCATTGGAAACGAGCGCAACATTCACTGTTCCTTCCCAGAAGGGAGTTTATTACCTGCGGATTTCAATCAAGAACGGCTGGCTTCCTCCGGGAATAAATAGCCGATTGATCCGGATAATAGTGGAATAATAAAACAGTCGAAGTCTGAAGGATCCACGTCATCTTCGTACTTCTTGAAGTTGTCTACAAATCAGGGCTATCTTCCAATACTTCAGATTTCGGCGGTTTTTCCCCGTTTGCCACTTGGGTGTCTTTGGGAGTATCCGTTTTCAAATAAATTTTCTCTACGCCTTGAGCATAGCCGTTCGATTTACAACAAAAAAAGACCACGTGATATGGCCTTTTTATAATACTTCTTTAAACCAATACTATATAGGATCATTCTCTATTTAGTAAACTTTAAATATTTATGATAAAGCGAGAATAATACTATGTTTTCTATTTCTATCTATTTCTCTTTGATTAACCGCTTCTACGGCAACTAATAAACTGTTTACGATGATCATTTTTGCATTAGAAAAATTTTTCAAATCCAAAACCAAAACCTCTTCTTTCTCTAAAACAACTTTACTCATTCCTTCCTCCGGAAATCTCATACTCTGCAAACAATCTATCAACGCATTGACATTCCTTCCGTAAAAATCCGGGAAGCCTAATTCCTCATTTAATTTATCATGCAAATCTGAAATTTCAGTTATTTCTCTAAAATCAATATAAATTCTCTTTTCCATATATTTATTTCCAACCATTTAGGTCCAATTTTCATTAAGGGTGTAATGTACTGCTTGTAGCTAATATTTCTTTTTAATATAAAGATTGTAGGATATATGTAATTAATTTATTTGGTATCAATAATATTAAAAACCATAAATTCAGGAGTCCTTCTAATTAAAACATGCTTCTTTTCTAGTTCAAGAAGTACCTGATCCATTTGACTAGCTTTGTATTCTAAGGTTTGACCAGTATAAGTTTCCATGAATTTTTTAATATCCCAAGCAGTAACAGTACTTTCATTATTATTCAATATATCAATATTATAATTGATCCATATTTCATTTATGATTATTGTACATCCTTTACCATGAAATTGATATTTATAAGTCAAATCCCCATCTATAAACTCTCCTTTTCGAGGAAATAATTTTCCAGCATCATTATAAGTGGGATACGAATTGAATTCAAAATTCTGTTTCAACAAATAATTAAAACGCTGAATGTGTCTATAAAAAATATTAATGTGTTTTTCAATTTCCTCGATCATTATTCACTGATTTCAAAATGTACTCCATTTTATCTTTGTAAAGCTTTACAGCTTCTTCTTTCGTCAATCGCATAATTTTAGCTTCACCAGGTAAATCCATATTTAATTTAGCTAGTGCTTTTAATCGGTTATGACCATCTAAGATATAAGGTTTTGAAGTTCTTTAGATTTTAGCTGATTATTTTCTTTCCCCTCATTCTCCGGATCAATATCATAATCACCTGCTTTGATCTTGCTTGCAATCAAATATATTTCAAATTTCCCATTTCCATTTGATTCAGCTTTAAAGTCTTTAACTCCCTCCATTGCTTTTAATGGAGCTAATTCAGCAAGTAACCCTGGAATAGGGGTATCGACTTTATCATTAGCAGCAACAATGATCCGCGCCATTACCAATGCTTTTGCTTTGCTATCGTGGTCTTTTCCTTTTTTCACTTTCATTCAGGAAGTTAATGCAATGGCTTATGAATGGCAGATTGATCATAATGCGAATCATCCTCACAAATCTTTGTCGGGGCAAAACCCCTGGTTGTTTATGGGACGTGCCGAATTGGAAAAATTAAAACAGAATAATTATATTTAATCGCTGTCTGAAAACATGAAAGGCTAAAAAATCATTTAAGAATCGTGCCTAGTTCCGAACGTGGATATGAATTTCGAAAATGTATCATTCGATTTATTGGAAGATAGATCGTTTTGCAGATATTTTAACACACTAGAAATAAATAGCTGTAATTCTTTAGATTCAGAAACTAGACTCTCGTCAACAATCACATTGGAGAGTGCAGTAGCCATAACATACTCTGATAAATTATTGACGTTTTTAAGAATGAATTCCAACATGAAATTTCTATTTAGACTATATTGGACCACCCGACATGATTCTAATCGTTTTTGCTACCGAGTATAAGTATCAATTTAATTGATTTTCATCGATAAATTTTCCTGTTCAAAGAAATTTTTAAACGAATTTAAAGCTTTTATTAACTCTTCTTTTGAAATATCTATTCGAATCACTTTCAAATCCTTTTCTGACCAAATCACGAACCTGATTATTGAATTTTTTAAAACGAAAAAAATAAATATGTGATTAAAAAAACTACTTCGGAAAATCACGCCATTTTTAAAAAAGTTATCATTGAAGAATTCAACCTCAGGTGTTTCATTCTTTATAAGGTCAACATTTTCAGTGAAATTTTTCCAACGTTTCCAGTATTCAATAAGATGAGAATCATCCAACTGAAAAAGATCATTTTCAATTGAATCATTTTTAGTCAAAAAAGTTTCCAGAATATCACAATCTACATAAAAAAAACTAAGATTATGTTCTTCATTATCTGAAATCCGTTCGTTTTTAAGTTCAAAATTTAATCTCCCGAATATAGAATCAAAGCTATTATGATTACTTAATTGTACTTTGATCGTGATGTTATCTGTTTGAAAAATAGTTGTCATTTTAAAAAGTCTTTATAGTATTCTTGTAATCTCTTTCTTGTTGTGTTGTGAAGTTTTATTCCCGAGGCGCCATTTTCACTTCCTGCCCAATGACTAAATCCATTGTGATCGACTTGAAACTGATGTATTTTACCCTTTTCATCAATACTATACCATGTACTAGGGATAATCTTTTTTAATCATACTAGTCGGGGGAAACGCCTTATATCTCTTTCTATACCATGTATAAGATTATTAAGAATAGGTGTATCTAAAATAAAAGATATTGTATATTCACTATCTTCATTGTAATCATAATTTTTACCTTTTGGATGTGCATAGAAATCAAGATGAATGGAAATTTCATTTGGACCAATTGAAAAAGCCAATTCATTCTCTATCAAATTTATTCTTTCAACAGAGGTAGTTGGTTTTTGAAAAACTTCAATTAGTTTGTTGAGTATAATTTGCAGTTCAGGAACCCTTAAAAAGGTTCCTGTTGTTTGCCATTCTAAAGAACCATCAACCACGTGAATACTAACATCTAACCAATCGCGATCCTCTTGTAAACTTGCTACAGAATCACTATAGGATAAAATTTTCAATTCGAAACACGAAGAATTATTTTTCAAGTACATATTATCTTATTTTAGCTGGTCGGAAAGTTACTATTATATTATTAATGGGGTTTAAAATCACTTCCATTCCTTGATAAGATATTCCTACAAGACCATCATTAGCATCAAAAAGATTTCCTTTATTAATAATTTGTTTAATATCATTAAGTGTTTTAAATCCTAATCTCTCTGTTCTCACATCTTTCAATCTTTTAATCGCATGATTAGAAGGTTTATATCCAGTATTTTGAAAAGCTTTATACAGATCATGATGAGTTAACTCACTTAAAGGCCTGTTTTGAACTAAACCTTTAAATGTTATATTATCTACTTTATACTTTCTACTTTGCCCAGATACTGAATTTTGATTGTTCTCCTTCTCCGGATCAATATCATAATCACCTGCTTTGATCTTACTTGCAATCAAATATATTTCAAATTTCCCATTTCCATTTGATTCAGCTTTAAAGTCTTTAACTCCCTCCATTGCTTTTAATGGAGCTAATTCAGCAAGTAACCCTGGAATAGGGGTATCGACTTTATCATTAGCAGCAACGATGATCCGTGCCATTACTAATGCTTTTGCTTTGCTATCGTGGTCTTTTCCTTTTTTCACTTCTGAATCGGCATCATCCTCCATCTTTTTCTTGGTTGAAGGATCCACGTCATCTTCGTACTTCTTGAAGTTGTCTAAATCTTTATCTTTCAAATCAGGGTTATCTTCCAGCACTTTAGATTTCGGCGGTTTTTCCCCGTTTGCAACTTGTGTGTCTTTGGGTGCATCCGCTTTGTCCAAATCTGATTTCTCCGGATGGATGTCTTTCTCCACCTTCTTCAGATCGGAAGCACTTGGCTCCGGAATTTTATTGGTTTCCGGCAACTTATTGGTTTCCGGTAACTTATTCGTTACGGGTGCATTTGGATCCAAGTCCGGAGTTTTGGTCGTGGTTTTGGTGTCGAGATCCACCGGCTTTGTTTTCTCCGGCATTTTTTTCTCAAACTTGCCGGTTCCGGAAGATTGAGCAGGCACTTTCGGTTCATCGACATTTTTTAGTATTTTTTTCGGTGCAACATCGGTTACCTTGTCTGTTTTGTTCACAAGGTTCTTCTTGTTCCCGCCGCCAAACAAATTATCGATCTTTTTGGAGGAGAATTTCTTAAAGCTGGCATACAAACCGGTCCAGGTCTCTTTTTTGAAAGAGGCACTGATCAGGCGTGGAATTTTGCGTACACCACGCTTAATAAAACCTTTGCTGGATTTATAGGTCTTTACTACCATATTCTTAATCTTCCCGATTTTGCTCCTGTCGAGTGGAACAGGCGGGGATTTGGCGCCCACCATGGCCATCACCCCGGCAGTCGTATTGGCGGCATCGGTCTTGATCTTGTTATTTCCCTGGTAGATTTGCTCTGCGGTTTTAGCGGTATGCACATTGAAAATGTTCTTGATCCCCGAGAGTACACTCAATACGGTGGTGATCAATCCCAACCAGAAGGTAACGGAGAACATGGTGGCTGTAGCACTGCCCAGCCAGCCTACGACAACCCAAAGTGGAGGGAAGAAGAAGGCTGCAATACCGGTTACTACGGTAAGGACTCCCAATAACCCGGTTACTACTCCGGCAATGGTCAATAATTTCACTCCCACACTGGATCCTTTTTGCAAGATCATTCCCACCGGGTCTTCACTGAATCCTTCCCAGCTGCTCAGATCGGTCCAGATTCCACCAACTGCTTCCGCAATGGTGTTGTAGGTTTCGAGCGGATTGATCATGGCCAGCCCGATCTTGGAAACATCGGCCCAGGTAATGTTCTTCAATCCTTCCCACATAGCTTCCAGGGATTTGGTCATACTGGTCCACAAGAGCCCGGTTTTGGAGATCTTATCGATGTTCTTGGTGGCTTTGTTAAGCGGCGATTGTAATGATTTGTTTCGTTTGCCATTGTAGTGATCGATCTTTTCAGCACGTTTCTGCTCCACGCGGTCACCCAATTCCATTTTTTTGGTTTCGATCCAGGCTTCAAAGTTCATGTTAAAGGCCTGGAGCTGCGAACCTAAAGCCAATCGGTCGGATTCACTCAATGAGGCTACAAAAGTTTCCCGTTCTCCATCACTTTTCATGTTGGCATAGCGAAACAGCAAGGCTTCCGGTCCGTTGGAAAGTTCGGACTGGGCACGAAGTTCTTCCTGCACGATCATTTCGTCGGTTCCCTCGATGCTTTGCATGTCTTTGTAATAGAAATACTGCGCACGGTGCGTTTCATTTTCCATTTCAAAGGAGGTTTTCATCAGGGATTTTCCTTCCTTGGTCAGTTGTTCTTCCTGTTTTTTACTCGCCTGGAATTTTGGTTTCAGTGATTTACTGTCTGATTTTGCTTTGGTGTTCCGGCTTTTCTCGGAGGAAATTTTTTGCTTCGACTTTTGAATGTTGGCTTTGGATTGGTTGTAATCTTTTTCCGTTTTTGCATTCTTGGTTTTGGCCATCTTTGAATCCGCTTTTTGTTTGGCGGCAACGTTTCCTACACCCATGATTCCATCTGCCATGGTAGCCGTTCCGCTTTCCATTTCTTCGTAGTTGGAGCTCAATTCTCCTGATTCTTTTTCGTCGGGATTGGAATTTTCTTTGGAACCCTTATTGAGTCCGGCAGTTTCTTTCTTTAAATCAGTGGCGGTTCCTTTGTTCTTTTTGACTTCATCGGTAAATCCACCTACTTCGCTGCTTACTTTTTCCTGGCGCTGCTTGGAAGTGGCGATCGCTTTGTCCATCACCTTTGTCATCTTCTTTTCACGGATCTGTGTATTTTTCTCAGCCGTTTTCAGAGCTTTGTCAGAACCTTCGATTTTCTTGTCGAGTTCGTGCTTTTTCTTCTCTGCTTTTTCCCGGTTTTCTGCCTGTGTCTTCACACGGTCGAGGGAATTTTTTCCCTGGTCACGGAATTGCTGAGCCGTCATGGTCAATCCTTCCACGTTGACATTGGCTTCTTCGTCCACGCCCACACCTTCACCGGCTTTATCGGTTGCCTCTTCCACTTTGGCGTCTTTTACCGGTGGCGGATTGTCGTAATCTTCCTTCACGCCTTCGGGACCCGGATCTTCCTCTTTTTGGGATTTTCCTTCCCCGCCTTTTTTGTCTTCTCCTTCTTCGGGTTTTTCTTTTTCTGCGGGGCCTTTGGTAGTTGATTTTGCTGCTTTCTCTTCCTTCGGCTCTTTTTCCTTTGCTTTTTCGGTAACTTCTTTTTCGATAGCTTTATCTACTGCTTCCGCCGGTTGTGCTTCCGGATTTTTAGCTTCCGCTTTTCCTTCCTCCGAAGCTTTGGCTTCTTCCTTGGAATTTTCTTGTTCTTTCTTGGCATCTTCAGCCAGTTTTCCCTGAACGGCTGGCTGTTTTTCGGCAACATTTTCCGTTTCAGCAGGCGTATTTTGATTTGCTTGAGCCGGTTGTTTTCCTTTCAATTCAGAGGTAGCTTCTTTAATGAGCTTTTCTGCTTTTTCTTCTGTTCCGGGATTGTTTTTGGCCTGGTTTTTTGCCATGGCAACATCCGCCGGATTGATCTCTTTCTTCTCCGGATTGGACTTGTTGTCCTTGCCAGCAACCGTCTTAGCCGCTCCTTGCTGGATGGTATGCGTGAGTTCATGAGCGAGCAGTTGTTTTCCATCTTTTGAATTCGGATCGAAATTTCCCTGGTTGAAATAAATGTCCCCCTGGTTGGTAAAGGCTTTGGATTTCAGGGATTGATTCATATCAGCAGCTTTCGTTCCCGTATGGGTCCGTACATCGCCGAAATCAGCCCCGAAGCCGGATTCCATTTCTGATTTCACTTCAGGAGCAAGCGGATTTCCCTGTCCTTTGGTTTCCTGCAACTGACCATCCAGTGCCGTAGCAGTAAGGTCTGTTCCCGGATCGGTTTCTTTTCGCTGAATTATTCCTTCATGACCGATTGCACCCATTTTGTCTTCGGTGCCTTCCACGTCCAGCTGTCCCATTTGACCGGGAGCTTCTTTCCGCTGAATACGCGGAGTTACGGTTTGTGCGATCGGTTTCAATTGCACCGAAGCCGGGCTTCCGGATGCTGTTGATCCGGTAGGAGAGGAGCCATTCACGACACGCTCTGCCGCAGAGTCTGCTTCAGCTTCATGCCGGTCGCCGGGTTGGTTGACGGACAATTTTGCTTGCACCGCGCCGCGGCTCCGAAAAGGAGTGCCGGATGATTTATCGGATTTTTGAATAGTTTCTTTCATACAGGGTTAGTGGTTGTGGGGATTCTTTCCTGGAGTGTTTGCAGATGTGAATGAGTGGATGAGTGGTTCTATTGTTCGATTTGGTTTGTTCAGTTTTAGTGGTATTGTATTTGAATTGATGGTCTTTTAAAAATAGCGTTTTTTGAGAATACCGTCAACTTTTTAGTACTGTTTTTTTGCACAAAATTCTTCCACCCTTCTTTGCCCTTTTCAACAATTTGCTTACTGCTTTATCTACGCGTTTACGGATTTTGCCAAAGATCGCTTGTACCTTTTTGGCCAATCCTCCCAAACCGATGAGTTTGGCGAAGAGATTGATCACCAGTCCGATGAGTTTTGCCAATCCGAATTCGATGGCTTTGGCTACGCCGGCTATGGAACCTGCTGCCATTGCCAGGATTGCTTCCGTGAGAGCGGGGACACAATCAAGTCGCTGTTTAGCTGCTTCAGATTTTCTATGTGCTACAATAATACGTTTTCAGAACAGAACCCGATAAATTGTACCTTTTGTCTCAAATTGTAGCTCTATGTTCTCAGGAACTTTTACATCCAAACTTGTTATTGGATTGTAGGATAATGATATTATACAAGGTTTTTTTAATTCTTTCAATAAAGTCAAGTCAAAGTCGACTATTTGATTCCCATCAAGCATCAAGCGTTCAAGGTTCACCAATCCGTTTAAATTTTCGACCTTCTTGATTTCATTCAAACTCAAGTTCAGTTTTTTTAAATTCGTCAGATTTTCTAATCCTTTAATACTTGTAATTTCATTGTCTCCGAAGTCTAAAACCTCAAGACTTATCAAATTTTCAAGCCCCTGAATTTCTGAAATATTTGAACCGTTAAAATTAAGTCTCTTTAAAGATTTCAGATGATCCAATCCTTCGAGTTTTTCGACATTGCAAGAGTTCAAATAAAGATCTTCTAGGTTAATGAAACGGTCAAGCCCTGAAATTCTATCGATGAGTGATGATTTAAGACTTAAGGAACGAAGCGAATCACTCACCTTTATTTTTTCAATCTCACTAATTTCGGTTAGATTTACTTCTAGGTGCTTCAGGTTAATTAGGCTTTCCAAACCATTGACACTGTCAAGCACATCCGAACCACTTAATAACAAGTTCTCCAAAGTGCTAATTCCGCCAAGGATTGAAGTGTCCGTTATATTTGTTCCTCTAAGGTGAAGTTCTTTCAGTTTGCTTAAATGATCAAGGTTTGAAAGTGTTGAGGTAAGTAGTGGATTAAAACTTAAATCAAGGTATTCCAGTTTCGTGAAAGACTTGATTGTTTCAATATTCTCAATGTTTGCACCTGCAATTGTTAATTCTATTAGAGAGTGAGCAATTGGAGTAAAAATATCCAGTGTCTTGATTTCAACATCATGAAGATGCAAACTTCTGATATTACCAAACTCGTCTACATCGAAGGTGTTTTCCCATACGTTCGGTTCGTTAGATTGTACGATTTCCAGATCAAAATCACGTTTTAACTTGTTTATGAATGCTATGCTCATGAGTTTTTATTCTTTAAAATGGCGGTACTCTGAGGCAATAAATTATCATACCTTAATCTAAATTCATAAAATATGCCTTAGTTAAACTTTTAAATAACCCTACGCACCCAATGATCCGTTTTGTAATCAACAGTGATTGTATCTGGAAGGGTGGCATCCAAATGAGTTATAGGATTTCCTATTAATGAAATATAGCATGGTGATTTTAAATTGTTCAGAAATGTTGTGTCAAATTCACTAATACTATTCATGTCAAATAACAAATATTCAAGGTTTTTCAAATTATTCAGATTTTCAACTTTGGTAATACTATTCATCAAAAGATTCAATTCTTTCAGATTAATCAATTGGTCTAATCCTTCAATTTTTTTAATTTCTTGCCCAGACAAATCCAATATTTCTAAATTGATCAAATCATTTAACCCATCTATTTTCTCAATGTTGTTAAAGCAAAGGTTCAATCTCTTCAATTTTTTCAGTGGATTCAACCCTTCAATTTTTTTAATACTATTACTGGATAATACTAGTTCAGCTAAATTAGGATATCTCTCCAGGTTGGATATCTTAGAAATACTGTTTCCTTTAAAATTTATAGATTGAATATTCTCATGTATGGCAACGTTTTCAAGGTCATCAATAGATGAATATTGTACCTCAAGATGCTCTAAAAAGTTAAGCTTCTCTAATCCATTAATTTTCTCTAGTTCAACACTAAAACTAAGATCTAGTTTCCTTAAATTCTTTAACTCCCTTAAGGGAGAAGAATCTTTAATTTCGGTCAAGTTTAAATCCAATTCAATTAAACTCTGTAATTGAACCAAATTGTTTAGAGCCATTTGTTCGAATGACTCTTCAACTAGAATAAGTTTCTTAAGGTTGGGGAAAGCATTCGGGGATTGTATCTGGTTGATAGAACAGTTCTTAACGGAGAGTTCTTCTAGTTTGTCTGATATGGGTAAAAGTACCTCGAGACTTTTAATATCCACGTCATTCAAATAAAGGGATGTAATGTTGCCTTCGCTATCAAGTGAATACGAGTTTTGCCCTTTTTCCGGTTCTGTAGAAAAGGGAATTTGGATATCGTATCTTTTACTCAATTTACTAATAAAATTGCTCATTTCTCTTTCTTTGTTAATCCATTAAACCAGGTCTCATATTGACCATCATCCTTTGGTGGATTAGGTATACCTGAATTAAATATACTATTTAATATATCTAACGAAAATACTAAACAATCATTTACCGTAATTTTGTAGCCTTGTCCTTCGTATTGAGCAATCTTAGCATTAACTTTAGTTCTCAATTTCTTATTTAATACAGATGAATCTATATCGCTTGCAGAAACAGATACAGCTCCTACCGCTTTTATAGAGTTCATTTTTTTACGGTCAATCTCAATGATTGGATCACCGTGGCTGTTTTTATTTTTGGGGTTATAACCAAGATCAAACAATTCACCAGTGTGTAAATAAGCCACATAGTGTGGTCCGTAACTAAATTGTTGCTTAACTAGGTAGGCTCTTCCTACTGGTGGACGTGATACTGAGCCATTTACCAGGTTAACTTCAATTATTTCGCTGTTATTCACAGGATTTACCTCCCCATGGACATGGACTTTATCCATACCATCGGGGTTATTTTTATCGACAACAAGGTTCAGTATTTTTAGATCGTACTTGTTTCCAATTTGCTTTAATCTCTTATCAATTTCTTTTTTGTCCTTACCCTCAGATGATTTTACATACGTGGTACCTTCTTTGATACCCATTTTCAAATCGGCCTCCATTTCCTTCTTGGAGCGTTCTTCTTTTCCTTGCTTGTCTTTCTTCTTCCCAATTCCCAACTTCCGCATCAACTTCCTTCCAGCCTTCTTCGCCTTTTTCAACAATTTGCTTACTGCTTTATCTACGCGTTTACGGATTTTGCCAAAGATCGCTTGTACTTTTTTGGCCAATCCTCCCAAACCGATGAGTTTGGCAAAGAGATTGATCACCAGTCCGATGAGTTTTGCCAAACCGAATTCGATGGCTTTGGCTACACCGGCTATGGAACCTGCGGCCATTGCCAGGATTGCTTCGGTGATAGCCGGAATGAGCATCATGGCTGATTCCACGAAGAAGACAATCAAGTCCTTGATGGCCATAATGGCTTTGATGAATCCTGCTCCGGGAATCAACAGGCTCAACAACCACTTGATACCTGCCTGGATTACTTGAGTAATCAACATGTCCTTGATGGCGTCGATGACCACTTCTTTGAGGTCAGAGAACTTGTCTTTAAGGAATTCCCAGATTCCGTCGATGCCTTTGGTGGCGAAGGTTTTGAACATGTCGTAGCCGCCTTCGAGTGCTTTTACGACCGGTTCCCCCATCATTTTCACGGCTTTCAGGCGGATGTATTCCCAGCCGAGCCCGAGGACTTGTAACACCAGGTTGAAAATTCCACTGAGGCTGAAGATGTCTTTCGGCATCACAATTCCCATTGGTCCGAGTGAACCGGTGAGCCATTCCAATAAACCGCTCAGTAGATGGGTTTGAATATTGGCTTTGAAAGCATCGATCCCTTTCCCGATCCCGTCGAAGAGGTTGCCCATGAACCCGATCGGATCCTGGATAATGATCCCGATAACGCTCTTGATGGCAGCAAACAGGTTAGTGATCATTTCCACCAGCTTGTTGATGGTGTCGATCACTCCGTTGATGAAGCCCATGACTGCGTCGATGAGTCCGCGGTTTTCCGCTTTCATTTCTTCGATGCGCTCATCCACTTCTTGCATTGCAGCTACGTATTCCTGAGCTAATGTGTCGATCAGTGCTTCTTCGCGGCTGTTCACATCATCCTGCAAGGCAGCAAATTTATCCTGGATTTCACTGGCAGCTTCTTTTCCGAGATGACGCAAGTTTTTAGGAAGTCCTTCCACGTATTTGGTAACATCTTTTTGACCACGTTTGATGCGGTTTTGTGCCATGTTGAGCTGCCCGGCCACGTGTTTGGCAATCACATTGATCCCTTCTTCCATGACTTCGGTAAATTTCTCTTTACCTTTTACAAAGAATTTATTTACTTCATCCGGTAAACCGACAAAAAGGTCTTTGGTCCATTTGATCAGTCCAAGTGGTCCGCTGTAGCGCTCCACCTTGTACCAGGCCATACAGCCTTCTACATAGTCTTCAAATGTTTTCTTCGCTTTTTCAGCGGTAATCTCGAACATGGAGGCAACGCGGTCTTCGAGCGTATCAAGGATCCCTTCCACATCTTTCTTTGTTTCCTCGTAGATGGCATTGATTTCACCGGCAATCCGTTCGCGTTCACTGGTATCTTTTTTACCGGTTGCTTTTTGGTTACCCATGACTTTTTGGAACGCTCCGCCACGCATAGCATGCATGCCTGCGAGTTGTTCCTGGCTTGCCGCATCTGATTTCGCGGAAGTTCCCTGCAACGTTTCGTCTTCTTTCTTACGAAAGTTTTTAGGAGCTTCTTCGGCTTTGGTGTTTGCTTCTTTTTTACTGTCAAGTGCCTGTGTGAACTTCGGTTCCTGGGATTTTTCCAGTTGTTCGTCCGTCACATTGTTTTTTGCCATCTGCTGATCTACCTCCGCAGTTTGCTCCTTAAGTGGCTGGGAGATCTCTTCTTCTCCGCGTTTTGGAGGAACAGCTTTTGATGCTCCAACATTGCCAGGTTTTTTCCCTTTTTGAAGCGGTTTGAGTGGAACTGTTTTACGTTTCGGAACTTTTTCAGTTTGCGGAGCAGCTTGACTGGTCTCAGCTACCGGTCCTACAGATGCATCTTTTTCTGCATTAACATCTTCAACAGCCTGTTTGTTGACTTCATCGATGTTGTTGTTTTCGTCGAAATTATCGGCTTCATCTTGGTTTTCGGGCAGTTGCATGCTGTCGATACGAGCCATGAGTTTGGCTTTGAAAGAAGCCGCATTGAACGGTTTGGGTTCCGCTTCTTTCATTTCGTCTACCTGCTCAGCCTGTGCAATACTTTCCCGTTCATTTCCCGGAGATTCGGCTGCTTCTTGCGAATCTTCAGAAAGTACTCCAGCCGGTTGGTGCTCAGATTGCTGATTGGCTGCTACCGCAATATTCTGAGTTACTGCCAGGAAGTTAGGATCTGCTTTCGGATCCGGTTTTTTCTTTTCCGGAGTAGCTTCTTCCTTGGGAGCTTCTTCCGTTGATTCTTTTCCGTTTTTGTCTTTTTTACCTCCTTTCGGCAGTTCTTTTTTGCTGCCTTTTGATGCAGGAACTGCTCCGCCTTTTTGATCGGGAACGACTACTTTTAAAGCAGGAGCTTCTGTTTTAGAGATTGCTTTAGCTTCTTTTTTATCTTGGGGAGCGTTCTCCGGATTTGTTTGTTTTTCAGGTGCCTTAACATCCGTTTTGGGTGTAGAGGCTCCCTGCTGAATAGTATGAGTGAGCTCGTGGGCAAGCAGGAGTTTTCCATCGCTGGATGCCGGATCAAATTTACCCTGGTTGAAATAGATATCCCCTTTATTGGTGAAAGCTTTCGCTCTTAGTGACTGGTTCATGTCCGCAGCCTTGGTTCCGGTATGGATTCTAACGTTGCTGAAATCGGCACCAAATCCGGATTCCATTTCTGTCTTCACATCTGAAGGAAGGGCACTGCCTTGGCCTTTGGTACTTTGAAGCTGGGAACCAATATTTGGTGAAGGGGGAGTCGGTGCCTGATCGAATCGTTTGGTTTGAACTGGGGTATCATCATCTTCTTTCATTTGGACTTCTTCACCACCTCCATCATCCGGAGTGTCGGCTTCATCCGCACCATCGCTATCCGGTTCTGATTCCTGTGCTTCCGGTTCCGAACCACCTTCTTCCATGCGCTGAACCGGTTCAGCGTCTTCTTCTTTTCGCTGAATAATTCCTTCATGACTGATTGCACCCATTTTATCTTCGGTACCTTCCACATCCAGCTGTCCCATTTGACCGGGAGCTTCTTTGCGCTGAATACGCGGAGTTACGGTTTGTGCGATTGGTTTCAATTGCACCGAAGCCGGGCTTCCGGATGCTGTTGGTCCGGTAGGAGAGGAGCCATTTACAACGCGTTCAGCCGCAGAGTCTGCTTCAGCTTCATGCCGGTCGCCGGGTTGGTTGACGGACAATTTTGCCTGTATAGCGCCGCGGCTCCGAAAAGGAGTGCCGGATGATTTATCGGGAGATTGGACTTTCGTCTTCATGCGTATTGTTTCTTACCATTCTACAAATAGGAGGTCTTCCCGCCAGTCGATTTTAACGATCCCCAGGTTCCAGGGAAGTTTTTCGAGGAGAATATCCTGTGCCTTACGTTCGAATACCAGCCGGGTAGACTGAAATTCTTCGATGATGATTTTCGCTTCACGCTGCAAAAATTCGTTGCGAAGCAGTTCCGGGGAATCACTCCGGAGTGCTGTCCAATGTTCCAGGACGGCCTCCAGCAGTTTTTGGGCTTCTTCCTTGATTTCTTTTGATAAAGGAAGTTCTTGCCGGATGGGTTCTTCTTCCGGAATATCACAAAGGAATTTTTCAAATTGAAGTTCATATTCCCTGGAGTTTTCCTGTCCGGTTGCCAAAAAATGCAGCACATGGACCGCCAGTTCCGGATCGGTTAGTTGACCATTCTCCCATAATCCGATTTCTGTGAAAAAGGGATTCAAAAAAGGGTGAAGGAGAATCAAACCTGCATTTTCAACCGGTGTATAAAAATCAGTTGTTCCGGTTTTATCCTCTTTTTGATCCTGTTCGATTCTCTTTTCCTCCTTGGAGGAGACCTGTTTTTCCCTGTTTTCCTGGAGGATCTGAACCATTTTTTCCTGTTTCAATGGAATGGCTTGGCCTGTGATGGAACGTATAAACCGGATCAGTGTTTCCGGATCAGCTTCTTGCTTGAAAGCTATTAGAGCAGTCAGATACTCCGCTTTATCTATTGAAATACGTCCTGTTTGCCGAAATTCATAAAAGGCCCGGAAAAGCGAAATCCACCAGTTTTTTTTGATCGTTTCATCTGGAAAACGGATCGGAATCTTTGCCAGTATATCCGGAAGTTTTTCCGGGAAATGAAAGGCGCGTGTAAACCATTCGATCAGAACCGATTCCGGTAACTGAAGAACCAGGCGTTTCAGAAAAGATTCGCCTGTGTTCGAATGAAGTTCCCGGACAAGTGTTTCGGTATCCGTAACTGCCAATTCCAGCAGATTGGCTGTCTCCATTAATTGGGTCAAAGAAGTGTTATTCGCAATCCACCAAGGTTTTGTTCCCGTTTTCAGGAAATGAAAAATGGATTGGAACTGCCTTTTCGGCATGGAGATCACAGGTCCCGGAGTAAGCGAATCGGGAACTGACTCTAGGGAAAGCGGAATCTGTGCCTCGATTTCTTTCCGGATAGCAGAACCGATCAATCTGTCAATATCACCGTAAGTCAGGTCCGTTGATGTGGCAGACAGCTGGATTGAAAGACTTTCGAGAGTGAGTACTCTCCCGTTCAGTTTTTTCTCCAATTCTTCGAAGAGTTCTTCCAACACAGGAGACAAGCTGCCCGACACGAAGCCGGCAGCATTGTCTTTCAGGGTAATCCCTTTTTCCTTAGAGTTGGTCTCTACTTCCACAATCAGTTTATGGACGATATGTTGAGTTTCAGTTTTCATGACAGATTGATACGGATCATCGAGATTACTTTTCCCAGGAAACTGCAACCAGGAGTTCATTCAGTTTTGTCCATGAAACTGAATTTACCTTGCGCAGGCTCAATACATTATTCAGGAAATTAATATTGTACGGAGTGTTGGATTGGATTCCCATGTTCGGAAACGAAGGATTTTTTTTGACATCCATTCCGTTGGTGAAGCCTTCGATCATCTTTAAGATCATGGGATTGACAAAAAGAGCTTCTTCCTGGCAGCGTACAAGGGTAAGTCCCGTGTGCATCGAGTTGTGATAAACACTTACCAGGGGATCCACGTTTCCTCCTGCATTAAATACAGCATAAACGTCATCGAATATGGCTTGTGACAAGTCATTTATCTTCGATCCCAATAGACTGTTTTGGTCTCCCGAAAGATAAACAGGAACAGACTTGGCGACATCTGCATAGAATACCTTCAGGTTTTGAACGGATGCCTGGGTCAGGCTGTTATCTTTGATAATCTGGTCCAGTTGGTTCTTCAGCGTATTGAAGTTAGTTGTGGATTCCGCTTCACACAATCCGGGATCAATGGAGAACAATAGTGTTTTTTCGATTGTTGCCGGGCACTGATCTTGGTTTCCTGAAATAACCGTCAATCTTACGGTTGCCTCGGTTATCGGCATGGCGTAAGTGTGTGTAGGATTCTGTTCCACGGATGTTGTTCCGTCACCGAAATCCCAAAAGAAAGAATAAACCGTTGGATCGGTACCGCCGGGAAGTTCACAATCAAAATCGACAGTTGTACTGGTTATAGGGTTATCAGGAACAATCATGGTAGCTGCCGTAGCTTTATGCAAAGTGAGTTCCGCACTGGTTTCATGACCATTCAGGGTGAAATGGATCACTTGGTCGTAAACACTTTCAGGTACCAATGCAGGATTGATAACCAATTGATCACCTTCAGCATCAATTCCTTCGACGGCAGGTGATAGGGCTACTGTTCCATCAGCAGGATAGCGGAACAATGGTATATTAGTCGTTTCCCCTTCTTTCACACAAACGGAATTGCTTCCCAAACGAAGGTCCACAATGATCTCCGGCATAATGAATCCAACCGGTCTGCAATCAGAGCAACAGAGATACGGTAAGGTGAAATCAGCAACTACTGTGTTTGCGCCGATTCCGTTCACTGCATCACGGATATAAACCAAAAGGAACGTATCTCCTTGATGTACTCCTGCAAGATGCTCCATTCCCGGATGTTGTTCCTGGAATTTTGCCAAACTTAATCCGATCAGGATATCTTTTTTCCGCTTTTCAATTTCATCGTAAATTAATTGAAGTTTTTCGGCG
Source organism: uncultured Fluviicola sp. (assembly GCA_965650135.1). Lineage (GTDB taxonomy): Bacteria > Bacteroidota > Bacteroidia > Flavobacteriales_D > Crocinitomicaceae > Fluviicola. Next base: position 59,841 of record CBFGNC010000003.1, on the reverse strand, counting down.
CTGCAACACAAGGCTGTGGTATCTATCGAAAGGTTGTATAGCATGGACAACACCGGTCTTGAAATTTGTGAAGAAATAGTTGAGGCTTTGACATACGTTTTCCTTGCAGCACCGCAAAGGTTTGTTGCACTTGTATTTACGGACTCTATGACACTTGGGAGTACATCAGCCAGTGTTGCCGGACTTTTGTCAATCAATACATAGGCATGGGACAATACATCATTGGGGGCTTTTAAAGTTGCATCGACCAGGTCTTTTGATTCCTGACCGTAATCGAACCGGTCAATTAGATTATTTACCTGGGCCATGATGTCGTTTCCGGAACAACCATGGAATCGGTCAATGACAGGTAACATAATAACACCTAAAGAGTTTGCTCCGGTAAACATATTTTCTTTAACCGCATTGTTGTCCGCAGCAACAACTTCTCCATCAGCAATCGGGTACATGTAGTCTTCCACCAAATAATTTGCCCCCAACGTTTGCGTACTGAAAGCCGAATAGTATTTGGAAACTTTACCAAGTAAGCAGTTATGTTCCTGTTTCCAAGCGTTCAGGAGTATCTGCAAGTCTTCAAACTGACAAGCATAATCGTCCATATTGATCGGATCAGTTTCATTAATCGTAATCCCAAGCGCTTTTACGTCAAATGCCAACCCATATTGATTTTTGAGGTCATTAATTCGCTGCATGGCCATCTGGTAAGTATAGCCCTGATGCCCTTCGATATTCAGGAAGTTGTGCGGCTCAAGGTTGTATCTCAAGGGGAACTGAATCGGACCGGACGGATCAAGGAATGAGGTATAATAACTCAGGTTGCGGTTTTGTTTGTTGACTTTGTATTTGTCGTAATTCCATGTTTCCAGTAAGCGGGGGAAATTTCCGAATCCCAGATAAAAAGGAACCGCTTTATTTTCCAGGGTAGAACGATAGATCGAAGGTGTAATGCGGACTTCGCCTGCAGGAATATCTCCCTGATAGGAATCAAGCATTTCTATGGTACGGTCTACATACAAATTGAAACGTTCACACCAATTCTTTTCATCTTCCAAAATCGGAGATTTATAAAATTCATGACGGTATTGTTTTAAGTACCGGTCTTGCTGTGTTGGAATGAGTCGACCCAGCATGAGGTGCTTCGGAAATGAATGAATATCCGGATTGCAGTTGCATACACTTTCCAAGAACAAATCTTTCAATTCATTGTATCCGTTCACCAGGTCGCGTAAAAGATCATACCTGTATTGGAAGAACAAGTAAGGATAGGTTGCCCCGGTTCCGAAGAACTGATCTATTTTCGACTCGATTTCATTCGCTTTTGCGGTCATTCCGAGTTTACTCAACATGGTAGTGTAACCGTTTTTGAGTCTCCCGATGATGTTCTCCGATTGAATGGCACTCAGGTAGTTGGATCTCAATGCGGCGAAACTTGCTGAATTGGTCGTATTTACCGTTACGCGTTGAATAGCCACTTCATCGATATTCAAATACGTTGAGATGAGGTAATTCGTATCAAAAATGGTATCGTTTGAAAGAATGTAATCCGCATCCGATTGGGAAGTGAATAATACACGCAGTTTGCGAATGTTTTTAATTCCCTGGTTTTCACACTCAATACCGGTACATGCATTCGGATCTTCCTCATAACTTTCGAGATAGAGCAACACAACCAAATTCTGGAGATCCGTTCTGGTACTGATGAGTTGATCGGAAGGGGAAGCATCTGCTTCCGGAATAGCTTCCCAAAGATTTAACTGTACTTCCGCATTATTGATCGTTCTCCAAAAGAAAGGAGTGTATCTCGCATTGCTATCATCAAAAGCACGGTAGTAGGTATATCTCAGGTCCGGAATATCGATTAGTTCCAATGCAGGATCTGTAGGGTCAGTTTTTGAGAGTTTAAACAAATCACCATCCGTGGTAATTCCTGCTCCTTGTGAAATGACCAATTCGCCAGTTGAATTGTATTGAACTTTGAAACCGCATACGATTCCTACGCCGCTTAGAAAAATGCGGGATAATCGATCCTGATCTTCAAAGTAATTCAGGAATTCATTCAACTGCCCAGCTGTAAGTACCTGGTCCGGCACAAATGTGCGGTAAGTGGGTGTGATTGTGGTCAACTTTGTTTCCATATTTTTTACTTATTTCTTTTAATTATAATGTTCCTAATTTTGTTCTTCCAAGGATGATATCATCGCTTTGTTCTTCTTCTTCGGCGTCACAGTTATGTAATTTTCCTGTTGGGAAAATGGTATGAAGGTCTGTCAGGATCTCTATGAAATCTTTCAATTCATCTTCCGGATGGAAGGAATTAAGTGGTGATTTAGCGATGAGATAATCCTTGTACGTTTTTTCGAATAGTAGTAATTGATTATCTGCATTCGGTACTTCACCTTTTCTGGATCCGATCCAACATATTTTAGCGAGTACATGAGAAGGAAGTTCTTCCCGGATGAGTTCTTCCATGAAATTTCGAAAGTAAATATCCGAGAAACGCTGTGTGTAACCGGGTAATACCACACTCACTCTGAACGAGTAAGGATCGATCCCACAACAGGATTCTTTGCAATCGTCTGCACAAACCGGTAGAAAATATTCGGAGGGAGTATCGGGATAATTGCTGTCCGGTCTCAGTAAAATATGTTCCACCATGAACATGCCTTCTTCGGTGAAATCGTATTTCATGAAACGAATCGTTTCCAACAGTGAAGCTTCCATTTGTGCAGCGTCCGGAAAATAAATCAACTGTTTGGCAACCGTGTAATTCGGATCCGTGTTCGGAAGTTCCGGGTCGATGACGGCAAAGTAGAAATTTCCACCTCCGGATACTTTTACCTGTATGTTGTCAATGACCTGATCAGAAATGACTCCGGCTTCAAACGCTTTTTCAATTTTTTCCTCGCTGCTTTCAATCAACTGAAGTACAGCGAAATACAAATTATTGATTGCTTTTTTGTAGCTTGTATAGGTGTTTTCTGCAGAAAGTATGACGGTTGCCGAAACATTGCGGATTCGCCATTTGAACACTCCCGGGCTTTGTTCATATACTTCGATAAACGATTCTGACAGATTCCGGCGGAAATAGTTTTTCATTCCGGAGAGCCTTGCTACCCGTTTTTCAACTCCTGATACATTTCCGGTATCCCATAATTCTGAAACCGGCTGATGGTAGTAGTTGAATCCAAGTCCCCGTTCACTGCTCAAAGTGACATACTCCTTTATGAAAAGTTCTTTGGATTTCAGGACCATTTCACTGGTGAAAGAACCATATAATTCTTTCATAACAAAAGCATACTTACTGAAATTCTCTGCAAAACGAGCCAGCAAGTGATCCAGCAATTCATTTCTTCTTGCTATATCGTCTGCCAATCCTTCGAATAATTGTTCGGACAATAAGGTATTATCGTTCTGCGGATAATTATTCACCAGGTCGGTGAAACCGTTAATATCTGATACCGCTTGGGTAAAGTAGGTATTACTGAGGTCAGAATTAATAGACAGGAGCTTTTTCGCATTTTCCAGATGTGAAAAGTAGGACGCTAGAATCTGATCGAAGAATAACAAATAGGCTTTCAGCTGTTTTGCTTTTGATCGCCGCATGGTATCAGCGGAAGATGCCAACCCTTCTTGTCCGATTCCATAAGTGTCAGGGAAATCATTCTGAATAGTCGTATACCAGCCTGTTTCCAGTGATTCTCCGGAAGGGGTTTCAGGAAAACGGTTCAGTGCAGCTTGATCATCGGATGCATCTTCCTCGGCCTTTAGTTCCTGATAGATTTCCTCTGATCTTTTTTCATTTACCCGAACAGGGAGTTGTTCTTTTTTATAATTGAAAACACTTTGGTCGCAGAGACGGGGCCGTTTGTTCGGATCAATGCAAATTAACCAAGTATCCGGATTATTTGATCCTGAGCAGTTCCCGATCGAGATTTCCGTCACCTGTTTCACTCCGGGAATATCCATGATGATGTTAATTATGTCGGACAAACGGACTTCTTTTCGGAGTCCGGCTTCTCTGAGTTCCGCGGTGTCAATGAATCCGTGGTCCAGAAGTGGCCCTTCGAATACTTCATCCATCCGGTATCCCTTTTCGAGCATTTGCTTCAATGAATAAAAGCGTACACGTGGTGACAGATATTCTTCGATAGCAAGGAGAATACGTGCATTGACTTCATCTTCATCGGCTTCGTTTTCCAGGCCTACCTGTACACAAATAGAGATCGGTTGTTCTTCTACTTCGTCAATTTTGACCAAATCCTCGCACAAATTTCGGTTTGCGTGGTACTTGGTCTTGATAAGCAATTTAATGGCATCAATTTTTTGCTGACGCTGCGGATCGTCTTGATCTACATCGAAATCCACCAAAATGCGGTTGAGCCCTTTTAGATTGAATTCCCCGAGGTCTTCCGGCAAAATGTTTGGAAACAATTCCGGGTTATAGGCAAGCGATCCATCTTTGCAGTTGGCGTAGACTTTCACATCGTAAGGAATGATCCAGCAGTTACGAACCCCTTCAATATCCATGAATAGTTTTCGGTAATCGAGTGCTGTGAGTGCACGGTTCGGAAGGATCTGATCCGCGGTATAAAATTGCTGGGATATGGGTGCGCTCCCTTCCGGACCTGTTAGTAGATCGGCTATAGAAAGGCTGGCTCTGTTTCCCAGATCGGTAATTGCATACGAAAGCATTTCAAGGATGCTGATTCCCGGATCATGCTCGTTATAATCCGTCCAGAGTCCACCTCCCATCGATGCAATATGCTGGATACCGATGCGTCGCAGGTAGTCAAAATCGAGATCGTTTTCCGTAGATACGTCCCGGTTAATGGTGATACTGTTTTTTAGAGTTGGCATTGTTCAGTTGCTGTGTTAGGAGTGGAACATGAATAAATAGCGGTCGAAATATCGTGTCGTTTTGCTGAAGACAGAATGGCTTTCGGAGAAGATGGTTCTGCAACTGTTGAAGCAATTCCATTTTGGAAAAGCTGAACATCTTGCAGATAATCCACGTAGGGAAGCTCTTCGATGTAATCGATCAATACACTGAGATACAGCTTTCCACCGAAATTGATTATCTCACGCTCAGCAAAGGCCCAGGGAGAAAGAAATCGGGTGATGTCCTCGTTGAGCTGATCGATATACAAAGCTTCATCGAACTGCGGGTAAAACTTTACTTTCAGTGATACTTTGATTTCTTCGTAATCCGGATTGACTACATGTGTTTTAACATGGAGCGAGTTCAATTCTGAAATAAACGATTCGATGCGGTTTAGAGTCGCTTTACTGACACGTGGCTGATAAGGATCAAATACATTGCGTTGAAGGGTGTCAGGAATCACTACCAAAGTGACATTACCCGGCGACTGAAACGAACAATCACAGGTGTGTGTGAGGCATTTTACTTTGTAGATTTCCGAAAAATTCTGGAGTACAAGATGTTCGTAATCCCATAAATTGATTGCCCGATTTTTATGTCTCAATCGTTCGCTGACCCGTTTGTAATATAAGGCATCTGTTTCTTTCGGTCTTCCTCCGAAGGAATTGTAAGGTTGGGATATGGACTTAACTGCTGCAATACGTGAAACGAGTTTCGTAATTGTTCCGGCTGGAAGCCCCTTTTCAAGATGAGAAAGTTCATTTCCCCGATTATCGAAAATGGCGGTAGCTGCCTGACTGAATATTCCAAGTACACGGCATACGGCATCGTAATTTTTATACATTTTTGCCCTTATCCAGAACATTCCGGGTGGGAGCAGTGTATTATCCGAACTTGCTTCAACTGGAATATTGAATTTGACCAACCCGGATTGAAGGAAATTATCTGTTTGATTGACGAGCATGAGCGTAGAATCCAGCTTTTTCCATTGGTTATTGCATAGAATCGACCAATGCACTTTTTGGGTGCCGCTGAACGATTCTCCAAGTGGGTTTTCGGATCCTTCCAGCACCTGAATGAGCAGAGATACCTGTTGCAATACTTCTGCATTTTCCATTCCGATGAACAAACTTCCTCCTTTACAATATTCAGGAGTTAGCGTGCAATCTGTAGATTGACCGTCATAAAATCCTTTCAAAAAAGGGTTTTCTTCTGCTTCTCCAAAAGGGTGAATATGGAATAACTGGAGGCTGCGATTGTTAAAATCCTGTTGTGTATTCAAGGTTAAATTCAGCTCGTCAGTTGCCGAGTAACTCAATGAGATTGCATCTGCAAACGGAATATAGGGCTGATTGGGAATAGGAACATTGGGATTCGTACTCATCATTGCCAGGGAATAGATCCGTGGGTATATTTCCTGTAAAAAGGATTGATCGAGAGTCAAGCGGACCGGTCCGGAAGTATTTTCAGTAAAGCTGCTATTCGAGATTCCGAAATTGGTTTTGAACTCGACAGGAGTTCCCCCATCTGTTGCAAATAAGGCAAGGTTATTTTGAACCGGTATATTCCAGCTGCCATTAGAAAATATCCAGGAATCTGCTTTAAAATAAGAATTCCCGTCAACGATATAAGTATAGAAATCTGCAAAATTGACAAATTTATAAACAGTCTGTTCTACCGCCGTTGGGTTTGTCCCTGACGATTTGTAATTTGCACTGGTATTTTTAATTAGCGGGATAATGCTATTGAATTTATCCTGGGTAACTGTTCCCAAAAATGCCTTGTCGTAACCTTCATAATAATTTTTGAAGCTATCTGGTGTGTTTTTCCAATGAATAGATATGTCCAGGTGTTTCCACTTTTTACTGAAAACTTCCGGATGAAATACAGAAAATGCAGATCCTTTTACCGGATTGGTGGTGAAAGGATAGAATGGTTTCTTGACGTTCAGGGTGCCGGTATCACTTTCGATCGTCAAAGCTCTCATATTAAGTACATTCACTTTTAAGCGAAGATGAGAGATTGGTTTTGAAAAGTAGCGGTAAATGTCATAGCCCCCTAAGCCTTCTGTGGCAACCTCAAAACGGAAAACCGGATGAATCGTTCTGTAATTTTCACCGTGAATTGTCTGATCGTAATTAACAACTGCTTCTTGCTCCGGCTGCAGTTCTATACACAGGGTGCTTAATTGCCCGTTGAAACCGGTGGTGTAATTTTGAAAAGCTCCATTGTTCTCATTGATAGCAATGGAATTGGTGGAAAGTGAAATTGGACCAACCCATCCTTTGGCTCCGGTATAATAGACCGAAATAAAAGAGGGATTGGAAGCATTTGTTAAAGCTACCGGAGAACCGGAGAATTGAGCCTGAACGACTACCTGGCGTTTTCCTTCTGACAATTCAAGCGTATGCGAAGCAACAGCGAAACCAAGACGTGCGGTATTTTGTTCGGGGCGATTGTCCGGAGTTCCCGCATAACCGAAGGGATACCAGCTGGTATCATCACCGGGAAATTTTGCTCCGGCCCCATCATAACTGGATGCATTTGCTGCGGCTTTTACACCGTAACTGTTGTTTACGGGTGAATCAGGAGCATTGTAAACACTTTTAATACTTGCTATTTTTGCCTGATTTAAGACCATTTCGTCTTCCAAAAGATAGACGCGTGTAACATCTGTGCTGTCTTTCTCTCCGTTAAGTTCGGTTCCTTCAGCGATTTTTTCCTGTGAGAAAGCACGAGCAAGTTCGAAAATAATACTTACACGATCCGGTTCTTCGTTCAAATGATTTAACTGAAGCACTTCCGAATAATAAAAATCCAGGTGTCTTTTCGTAAACCCGTTCAACCGATTGGTAGATTGATTGATTAGGGTTAGAAAACATACGAAAAGAGTCAAATGAGGAGTTAGTTTGTTATCGTTCTCCAATTGATCAATGAGTGTTTGAATCCCTGCCGGATCCGGAAAGAAATCCTGCCAGTTTCCATTGGGATCCACATCACTGGATTCATCAAAATAGTTTACATTTTTTGCAAAGTTATAGGTGAATTTCATCCAGTCCTCTAAACCGAATCCCATCAGTTTGACGTTTTCAGGATCAAGCGAACGGTCGTAGCGCATCGATTGATCAAGCCCGTTTCTTTTGAGGACTTCTGCTATGTCGTTACAATTGCTCATATGATTCCGGTTTTAGTGTATGAAATATCATTTCCTTCGATTCGGTAGAATGGGTAAACCATATTCCGTCTTGAATTTGTGGTGCGGATGCGGTAATCAAGAATGATGTCGATCCTGCCGTCCAGAATGTGTTCCTGGTCCAGCGTTACATTTTCCAGATCAATTCGTGGTTCGTAATAAAGAATTGCAGTACGGATAATTTCCGTAATCTGTGTGGTCAGTGTCAGGTTGATAGATTCGAAAAGCAGTGATTCCAAATTGCAGCCATAATCCGGCAGCATAATGCGTTCGTTAGGTCTGGTCGATAGCAAAACCTGCAGGCTTTCCATGATATCTTTTTCGTCCGAACTCATCCGGACAAACTTGTTTGTTTTGTCAAAACTCGGTGGAAAACTCCAACCGGTGCCTAAGAATGATTCGTTTATTTCCATGTTGTAAATTATTATCCGATTAATACTGTTGCCAAACCGGCAACGATTGTTCCGCCATGAGCTGTTGTATCCGTCATCCTGGCGGCTGGTTTTCCACCGATCAGTACGGTTGCCGATCCACTGGTAATTGTATCGGGTGGACCGCTGCAAGTTGCCATATCTCCCATACGTGCTGCGGGCATTCCTCCGATGAGTACGGTTGGTTCACCCGGAGGAAGAATCGGTCCTCCGACATGCGGAACGTTTCCTGTTACCATGGGACATACATGCATGTCCGTTGTGCGTGCTGCTGGTTGTCCCATGATCAATTGATTTGAACGATTGAACCTTTGATTGTCGTTGTGGCACTTGAACTCACTTCTGTTCCTGCACTTCCGGCAATTTTCACCTCTGACTGACCCTTGATATCAATATTCACACCTTCAATTGTGACATCGCCCTTAGCTTTCATGACCAGGTCTTTTCCACTTTCAATAGAAATTCCATCTTTGTTCATTTTCAAACTATTGGAATGCTCATCTTGCAGCATGATTTCATCAGCATCTTCGTCGATGATCACCTTTTTACCGGCCGGAGTTTCGATGGTGACTGATTTCTTGTCGTCATCGAACAGAAATTTCAACTCACTGCGGGTTATGAAACCTTTGATATTGTTTGCATCTTCTGCTTTTAACGGCGCAGGTTTAGCGCTGCTGTTCAGCATCCCTACAATCACTGCATTGTTCGGATCTTCATTGATAAATCCAACCAATACCTCGTCACCTATTTCCGGTAAGAAGAATGATCCGCGGTTTTCTCCGGCGTCAAGTGTTGCTAAGCGACACCAAATTCCTTGCTCTTCGCTGTTTACAATGGGCAGCTTTACCATGATACGATATTCTCCGGAAGGATCATCCTGTAATTGTGAAACAACTCCGTATTGTAATCCTCTTACAGCAGGAGTTAGCCCTGCGGCAGGCGCATCATTGATATCGTATGTTTCTGAAAACCAAACAGGATCAAGCCCGAATTGCGCATCAACGGTCCAAAGTCCGCTGGTAATGTTATGCTGCACGCCGGAGATAAAAATGTTTCCGTTAAAACGGTCGCTTATGCCCTCCAGTTTCAATACTGTTCCGGGTTTTACCTTGTCAATTCCCTGAAAACGAACTCTTCCGCGCACTTTTGCCATTTGTTGGAAGACCATTTTGGAATTCGCCCAATCCTGAGCTTCCGATTCGTTCATGTTGCCACCGGATTTTAACTCCAGGTCTTTCAGTCCGATTACTTTTGCCAGTTGAGCGGAATCAAGGTTTCCATTAGTCTTTACGGGTGAATTATTTGCTTCGATCTTGCTGATTTCCTGGTCTGCCTGGTTCCAACTGTAGGCCGTAACTTTTGAAAATTGGTTCCGTGCGTCAATTTCCGCATCGAATTCCATAATAGATAGTCCATAGGCCACTGTTTCGATCGGATCTTGTCCCGGATTGGGTTTGCCGATAATGAGTTTACCATTATCGGTGAAGCAAACCATTCCGTTTGCTTGTGAGCGTGAAACCAAAAAATCCCAATCTGAAGCGTTGTACTGGACCAACTTTTCATGTTTATAATTTGTTTTCTCAATCTGCTTTTCCAATTTGTATGCATTGATCAATTCATCAAACACATCACTGTCCGTGCTGTCGTAAAAGAATTTTGATTTTCTGCCGATAGTCATTTTCACCGATTCATCTTTGCATTCTACCACAAGGGAAGATTTTCCGTTGCGCACTTTGATCGAATGACGGATAATCATTCCTTTGAAAATCATTTTGTTGTCAGAATGGTAACCTACATTGATCTGGATTTTTTTACCCGGAACAAAAAATGCGCTGTTGCTGATCTGGAAATTTTGATCTGTTGGAGTTCCTTCGAAAAAAGTGATGCGTGCGCTGGCTATCCGGTTAAATTCTTTGCGCACGGATATGCCCAAAACAGGATATGTCCCCGGAATCTCATGTCCTTCAACCAGGATTTGGTGAGTAACAAGATCCGGACTTTTTCCAGTTTGTATGATTCCGGTATTGTTCATTAGTCAGGTTTTTGAATGGGTGGAAAGAATAATTGTTGTCCGGCTTTTAGTTTTCGGAATGTGGTTAATTTGTTCACACGAGCCACTTCCAGGTAATACTTGGAGTCGCCGTAAATACGTTCAGACATGAGTGGTAAAGTATCGCCTTCTTCCACGATGCGCACATGCGTGAGATCCGGAGATTGATTATTGGAATTAGCAGCCTCTTTTTTAGGTTCGATGAATTTGCGGAACTTTACCTTGGCAGTTGCTCTCAATGGTTTACCATCCGGAGCAAAAAGTTTGTATTCTATGGATACTTCTGCCAAAACTCCCTGGAATTGTAAAGCTCCCCAGTTAATATGAAGGTAATTAGGCCGGTGAGTTTCAGGGTTGATCTCATATGCAATTTTCATGAACTTAGCAATGTCAGCTTCGACACCCGATGATTCTCTTTTTTGCAAAATACTAAAATCACCATCATCAAATACACCTGTATCGTCGAACAAAAATTCCAGTTCAATGTCCGAAGGTGGGGCGTTTTGAAAATACGCTTGCGGTTTACCTTCCGTAGTTTCCGGAACAATGTATTCAACCTTGTGGTTCAGAACGAACTTTTCAGGATTGATAAGCGTTTTAAACAACCCATCAGGAACTTTCTTTTGATATTTCTCATCCGAATAGGCTTGGATTTCCAGCTTCTTGAGTTGTCCGTTTACGTCGCCTTTTATATTTATTGATGGTTTCATCACCGTTCTTTTTTGTCGTTCATAATTGTAAATACTTCATCCAGACAGGTGTCCATTAACTGGTCCATTGATTGTTCAGGTTTCTGATCCTTTTTTGATTGATCATCGTTGACCTGGATTCGCACGTGTAATTCTTTGATTTCTATCGGCATAATGGTTCTGTTACTTACCGTCTATTTAAAAACTAACATTCGGTATGGTGAAATATTTGTAAGTCAGTTCAATGGTTTCTATTACGATGTTGCTGGTCTCTGCATTGAGTTCCGAGACTTCGCATTTTACGGGAAGCGCTCCTTTGATACTCCAGGTTTTGAGAGGTAACATCTGATCGTTCATCAGGATGATTAACAAATCCATCGGGGTGAATTCGAAATTCTCAATAGCATTGTTGCACCAACGCAGCAGTGTGGAGTCGGGAACCATGCCTCGTTTGAGCACCAGGTTCGGAAACCTGACGCTCTGAGGCAATTTATGTTTGAAGCGGTTTTCACCTCCCTCAACTACTTCCGTTATTTCAACGCTAGCAGAAAGTCCCGAGACAGATTGGAACATCGAATCGATCACTGCGAACTGCTTGTTGAGAAATTGCACCTGAAAGTGAAATCCTCTGGGCGGATAGTAGTTGGCCATGATTAATCGTTTTGAATAGATAAACCTTCGTGTACGATTTCCATCGATTCGATAGCTACTTCATTTCCGTCTGCTTTCAAATCGGTAGATTGCACTTTCGTTGGAAAAGCATTTCGGACTTTCCAAACTACAATCGGTTCGTGATCCTGGTTCAGCAAAGAGATTGTGATATCACGACGTTCAATGGTATTCAATTGCACGGAATTCAACCAATCGTAGTATTCATTGTCTCCCTGAAACATCCCTCGTTTCAAGGTGATATTCGAAAATTTTCGAAGTCCGGGCATTTTGATCTTGCTGTATTCCGGGCTTGCTCCCTGACGATATTCAATAACTTCCAGTTCTGAATCAAGTCCTGAGATCTCTGTGAAACCGATTTTTGTTCCTCCCCATTCTACCTGAAAGTGAAACTTGGATAATGGATATGTTGCCATAATAATTTATTTTTTGTTGTTAGTGATTGTAAACTATGCTTGTTGCATCATGTGAGAGAAACGCAGGACAATGAATTCCGCAGGTCTTACTACTGCCATTCCGATTTCCACGATCATGCGACCGTTTAATACATCGTCGGCTGTCATAGTAGATCCGAGTCCAACTCTTACAAAGAATGCCTGCTCCGGTTTCGCTCCGGCAAGTGCCCCGGCTTTCCATTGCAAAATCAGGAAGTTCTCGATCATTGCACGTACCTGCACCCAAGTGTTGGCATCGTTTGCTTGAAATACGAACCCTTCGGTTGCTTTCTTAACGGATTCTTCTACCATGTTGTAGAAACGACGCACAGAAATGTACTTCCATTCCGTACTGTTGCCATTCAAGGTTCGGGCTCCCCAAACAAGAGTACCTTTCCCGGTAAATGAGCGAATGGCGTTGATGGATTTTCCTGAAAGGGTATCTACGTTCATTCCATCCTGCAAATCATTCGAAATGTTGTAGTTCGGTCCGATTACGTAATTCAGGCTGGTATTTGCCGGAGCTTTCCATACACCTGATGATCCGTCAACTCTTGCATAAACTCCTGCAATAGATGAGCTTGGAGGCAACAATACCGGAACCTGGCTGATGGAAGTTTTGATACGGTTGTACAAAGCATTGTTACTGATTTTAATAGCATCTAGCTGCATGGAAGTAGTAACGGTCGAAAACGGCATCAATGCTGTGATCAAGCCAGCGATTTGCGTGCTCTGCAAAGTTGCAAGTGCTGTTCCGATATCCGGGGTTCCAAGCGATGTGATTGCATCACCAATCGCTGTACTCACGTCTGATTGCGTATTGGTATTATCCAATGCATTCAGGGCAGATGTATCTGTAATAAGAGCAGTATTCATAGCTGTCGGATGGCTGGTGATCCATGCTGCAATTTGTCCTCTAAGCGTACTTACTGTTCCTGTCGATGCAGGTGGATTTGAGGAAATTACTTCATCTGCAATAGCTATAATGTCGTTCAGAGATGAAATAAGAGTGGAAGAAACGTTGGTGATCTGACTTATCTTTGCCACTGCGTTTTGCCCTTCAACAAGTGCTGTAGTAATGTCAGGAGCTCCTGCCGCTGCTGTTTCATACGTGGACAAATCTGTTTTATAACCATCCAGCAGGATTCTGGAATTGTTTACAGAAGCGGTATTAATTGCTGCTACATCGCCATCGTAATCGGCAGCGGTTGTAATAGAAACATCCACATCCGAATCAAGATACTGATAATCAACTGTTGTTTTCAGATATGGATAGTAAGCAGCACCATATTTAACGTATTCAGGATCGTTGGAAATCTTCCCGCGTAATTCTGAAAAATCAGTTGCGGTGTTCACAATCGTAAGGTTACTCATACGTGTGTCAATGATCGTAAATCGATCTTGTAATTTGTTGCACTGCATCAAGGTATCGTTGTACAATCCGTAAAGATCATCCGCAGATAGGGTGGTGCCGTCCGGGTAAAGAAGCAAGGTTGGCTCATCTTCTTTCTCTATTGCTGTAAGGCCTGTTTTAAGCGTTGTTGCAGAAGGTGGAGTACTATAATCTCCTACTGAAACGATGTAGCATGAACCACCTCCGTTCGCAAAATACATTTGCATGGAATAATACATGAGAAAATCGCTGCGGTCTGCAGGTAGTAGATCAGAATTGATCGAATTACCTGTTACTGAAACCGTAATACCTTGTTGGTTTTGTGCTTTCCCGAATTGTGTTTCATAATCCAACATAGAAGTAATCCTTACGGGAACAGGAGGTGCCAAAAGATCTGGTCTTAAAGGAGAACCATCCAATGCTAATGCTTTTTCCGTGTACCCGATAAAGGCCGGAACTGCTGTTGCTACTTGAGCAACTGACGGTGGAAGTAAGTTGACTTCTTCCACGTAAACGCCTGGTGTATTTAATGTTAACGCCATTGTTTATTGTGTTTAGATATAAATTACTGAATAAAAATTCCCCGCTTCAATTTCTGTTTTTCTGACATCCGGTGCGGGGTAGTAGTATGGATTCAGATCGAATACATAATCTCCGGGTTGAATTTCCGGATCTTTGTTCCGGAGTGTGAGCTGTGACTGATCGATCACGATGTATCCGTTTTTGGTAAGTGGTTTTGGGCTAGTTGTTTCTGCATAATAATCAGAGTTTTGAAAGTAATATTTCCAGATGGTACTTCGATTGGCAAATTCCATCACGAAAGTGATCGGAGTTGCCGGAACATTACCATCATTATCGGTGATTTGATGAATTCCATGCATTCTGAGTACGAGGACTCCCAATAGCCCGAATTGATCTCCGGGTGGAATTTGCATTTTTTCCAATACCTCTTTTGAAAGCGTTTCATCCAGGCGATAGTCATTGGAAATGTACTCGGGGTCACTTTCCTGGTCAGGTGCTACAGGTAAAACGGGAAAGTTTGGTGGCGCACCTGCAGGTTGGATATTTGCGAAATAAAAAATCTCATTCTTGACCAATGTCAAATCGGTGTAGATCTCAAAAGCAGGGTCACCGATTTTGACCAAAAAATGTAATTCCAGATCGTTAGCAAGTGGAATGAACGGTTTGGCTGGTTCATCTGCCATTGCGGGTTCGACTTGTGCCAATAGTTGTAAACCAAGCGGGTTTGTTCGCAATAGAAGTTTTTGATTCTCTAGGGTACGAAGTGTTTGTGCTGTTGGAATTACCTGAAGAAACCCATTGAAAGCATAATTTTTGAACATCAATCGCTGCTGATCTTTTTCCATTCCTCTAAAGGAGTCGGAACCACTGTTCAGATAATATTCATGCAGCACCTGCACGTCGGCAAGAGTCCGGTATAATTGTGAATAGCTCATAATAAAGGTGTAAAATCAGATTGGATTGGTGACAATAATATTTCCGGAGTTTTGTGTGATTTGTGGAGATTCGATTAATGTTTTTTCACGATCAATTACCACTAAGCTCATTTTGTAAAGTGCAGATGGTCGCTGTTTTCCTCCCAATGTTCCCCAAATGTAATTGAGGTTTTCAAAGGTGGGAGTATACAACTCCAAGGTATACCTGAAATCACCCATGGAACTCAAAATAGGATCGGAATGATCGAAATTGGTGTTGGACTGGGTGAATACACTTTTTCCCTGAAAGAATTCCAGTAAGCGTGAAAGATACTTCAAAGAGATGTCGTAACCGGTTTTGTTCGAACTGAAGATGATATATAGGTTCAGATTAATTTTGTTGTTACGGTAAGCTACTTTGTTATTCTCTACCCGATTGTTTGGAAGATTCCGCATGGTAACTTCTTCATTCAGGTTGAGGAGCGTCAGTACCACTTTATCTGTCATTGGTTCTGTTGAATCTGATTCGTTCTCGACAAACGCAATGTTATCGAGTATAACATCTTCATTAAGTCCCTGGCTTGCCAGGTAACTATTCAATTCTCCAACCAAAATGTACAATGCTTCGTAAATCATGATAGTGTGTTTTGTGGTTCTTAATACTGTTTAAATTGTTGATTTAATGTTCTAAAATGACCGTAAATGTGTCGAACGAGAGAAAGGAGGACTTTCGATGAACTTTTAGTTGGCAAGAAATAGCATTAGAAAAGAGTTTCAATAAGGTCGAATCGGTTCTCAATAAGTTGAATACCAATTCTGTCAGTGAACAGTCGTCTTTTTAAGGTTTCAGTCTAGCCAAATAGCGCTAATCAATAAGTTCGGAACATTTCCAGTAGTGCTCTTGAAATGATCGATTATTGCCGGAAACACGTGAAATGATGCGTTCTTTACAGTTTCCAGTCTGCAAAAAACACGTTCAAAACAGATGCCCGAAAGCCCTATATTTCTCGTCCTTGTTATCGGCCCGTTCTGCAGAAACAAGCAAGGAAATCAACTGAAAACACACCTGACAGGTGTTTCGTGCGATGCGCAAGTGCAGATTATCTATCGATAATGTGTTCCCTTGTTTTCCATAAATACGATAACAATTTTCAGGCAGAAAAAATGCACTGAACAATCTCCTAAAAGAATGAACATCAAATTTTTAATGCCACTTACTTTCAAAGTTTTGGAAAAACCAATTCTATAAAAAGTAAATCTATTTTGTTGATAGCTCCTGGAAAAGCTAAGTCAGTATGATGATAATAAAACTGGAAAGAAGACCGTAGTTAAGTCTGGGCTTAAATATAAAAAGATTTTTTACTTAAATGCAAATTTTTAGCTTTTTTTAAGTGTTAAAATTGTATTTTTATGGTTGTATAAGTGATAAACGTTAGTTTGATTAAGTTATTGTTTTTACTGAAGCAAATATAATAGGAGAAGAACGTAATCTATTTATGTTCTGATAAACGAAAAAACTTTTTAGCAGGAAAGGCAAAATCACTTCTTTTATTGAGAATTTTAAATTAGATTTAAATCTGAATTCTCCTATTGAATTCGTTTATCCATAACTTCAATCACAAACTAAATTCACATGCTAAATAAATCAGCGATCACTTCTGTTGCTATCTGGGATCAACTGTTCCTCTTCCTGAGCGAGATAGTTCATTATCGAATGAAAACCGTTCAATCGGAAGAGGAAATTGAATTTCCGGATATTACATCTTTTCTTTCTGAAGAATCTTTAAGTAAGATACCCGCACAGGGAGTACTTACCGAAATTGATCTGGTTGCCCTAACCTTGTCACTTTCTCCTTATATGCTGCCGGAATTAATTCCTGATTTATTATCTGTTTACTTACCTCAAGGTAAAGAATGTCCGGAGATGGGACTCGTACGTGCTAAAGACCGTGAATTGTTTTTCCCCACCGGAGATACACTTCTTTACTTGCTGGCAGGAAAAAAATTGGAGAGCAGGATGTACTTTCTAAAGTATTTTCAACTTGAATCAGGGCTCTTCAATTCCGGAATTCTTTCATTTGGTGAAGGGTCTGCATTTGAACCAAGAATGAGTGGCAGATTGATTATTGATGAAGAGTATGTAGATATTATAACGACAGGTGAAGTGCAAAAACCTCGAATGGGCGCCGGATTCCCTGCACAACTTATTGAGACAAGCCTTGAATGGGAAAATCTCGTTTTACAGAAAAAAACACTGGACCAGATACTGGAGATTCAATCCTGGTTGAAACATCGGGATCAATTAATGAATGGATGGGGGCTTTCAGGGAAAATAAAACCCGGTTACAGAGTTCTTTTTTACGGAGCACCTGGAACCGGAAAAACACTTACTGCAACACTTCTTGGAAAGTATACAGGTCGGGATGTTTACCGAATAGATCTATCTTTGGTGGTTTCCAAATACATTGGAGAAACGGAAAAGAACCTCTCACGCTTGTTTGATAAAGCTGCTAATAAAGAATGGATCCTTTTCTTTGATGAAGCGGATGCGGTATTTGGAAAACGTACAAGTGTGAAGGATTCTCATGATAAATATGCTAATCAGGAGGTTTCTTATTTATTGCAACGAATCGAGAATCATCCCGGACTGGTTATTTTGGCATCTAATTTAAAAAGTAACCTGGATACAGCTTTTACCCGCCGATTCCAATCCATGATCGAGTATGATATGCCCGGGGCAACTGAACGGTTGTTGCTATGGAAAGACATCTTACCTGAAAATCTGGCTTTACAAGAGGATATTTCCATTGAACAGATATCCCGGACCTATAATCTCAGCGGAGCTAATATTGTTAATGTAGTTCAATTTGCCTGTTTGAAAACTGCCGAGGAAGGAAGTAATGAGATCAGCCGGTCTAATCTCATTGAAGGGATTAGGAAAGAGTATGTAAAAGAAGGAAAAATGTTTGCATAGTAACCGTTTAAACTAGAAACTCACTCGCAGCTGTACCGTAATATCCGATTTTTTCGAACCTTTTATTTCTTCCGGTCCGGAACTGATGACTTTTTTGTTGGAATACAAATATGTTCCATAGCGAATCCATAAGTCACAATGTCTCAGAAATGAGAACCTTACTAAAGCATAGGCCCGGGAACCCTGGTAATAATAAGCGGGAATAGAAAAGACATAAAGGGCATTGTTCTCGAAGGTGTAAATCCGCGTGTCATAACTGTCCGTATCGAACAAGGCATAACGCAAGGTCAGATCAAAAGGTAAGTTTTTAGGTTTGAACAAAAAATCCTGGGTAAAAATCCATCCGTCTTCTGCGGCGTTGCTTTTCCGATTAATGGTCACATATTCAATTCTGCTTTTCAAGGTGAAGCTTTCAAGGACTTTGTAGGATAGGTTCAAACGGTAATTGTTCTGAATAACATTTTCAATTGGAGTGATGGTTCCATCTGTATCCCTGGAATTTTTTTGCCGGACCTGTTGCCTGAATCGCGCGTACAATTCTAAGGACTTGTTTGGTTTGTAGGTCGGCTGAACTAAAAATTCATATCCTTTTGAAGGTGCATCAACCTGGTATTTCAACCATGGAAAGCGGAAGAAGTCAATGTAGGAACTGACAGACCAAGCTGAAGCAAGCCGTACCTTGATACCTGAGAATAACCCGGTTTCATTTTGCGTATTGCTACCTTCTGAAAATCCATTGTTGTAAAATGAGAAGTATCCCTTGGAATAATTCCGGTAAATTACGGAAATGGAAACATTAGGATCCAGGATAGCCATCAAGCCGTGAAGCTGGGCAAATGATTTGGAATGGGTGCTGTAGGAAACTTCCCCGAAAAAGTTGAAATTCCGAAGGACAAAATTGTAATCCCCGCTGATAGCGGTAGTGTTTTTCCCCCGGAAAGCATATAAATTGTATGGAAGCGTATCTTTTTGAAGCGGTTGGTTGTATTGCTGGTTCACCACGGCAATTCCAGCATTGAACCGGGTGGAATTATAACTCAGATAATTACCGATGACCTGTTCACTGAGCCTGTTTTTCTTTGCAATTTCACTGTTCGTACGATGTAAGCCCGATAGGTCAATGGTCGTTACAAATTCCAAATCATCGGTTAGCGAATCATTTATTCCCGAACCGTCTATTTTTTTGTTACTGTAAAAAGTCAGGAGGTTCCATTTCTTGTAACCGAGAATTGCTGCTCCACCTCTGAAAAAGCGATTTTCATCAACGGAAGTATAAGGTCGTAAAAGATTGGCAGCCTTCTTTGTTGAGAAGATATCTGCACTTTTCCCAAAAGCGTAACCGCTCCAGGTATTCAATCCTTGACCGATCTGAATCTGGTAATCTCCGGCGGCAACTGCCCGAATGTATTTTCCGCCTTTATAAAAAGCATGAAAAGAGTAATAATCAAAACCGTTTTTCTGTGAGCCTTTAAAAAACTCTTCACCAGGATCTTTTTCTGAAGTAAATCCCAAACTGATATTTGTCCGGTAGGTATATCTGAAACGGGTATAATATTTATCCGCATTCCCATGATAGTAACTGTTTGAGTTATTTAAAATGGAGTCTGTTACGGCATTGTATCCTTTTTTTCGTTCGGGAGTGCGCTGATAACGGGTATACCATTCAATCTTCCCGTTTTTGATCGCATCCTTGAATGTAATGTGGATGTTTTCCAATCGATCATCGACCTTTACAAATGGACGTATTAAAGAAATGGTGTTCAGATCCCAATATTTCAACGATTGGAGTTCATAGATGCTGATGAATTTGCCAAATCGTTCCACATGCAGCAGTACGTCTGTAATCTGGACCTCTGTAAGTAAACCCAATGAACGCAGTTCGTCTGCATTGGTGTTATTCAAGTTAATCGGATTGTCAAAGAAATAATTGAGTTGATCAAAAATGTTTGTCAGATCCAACTCTTCCGACTCGGATTGTTCGGCAATGAATTCAACCCGTTGTTGGATAATCTCATTCCGCTCCTGACCAAAAAGGAAAGAACCGAGACTCATGAAAAAAATAAGTAAAAGCCTATTTTTTCGCATGTTCCTTGAATTGGTAGTTTAAACCGAAGTTGGGAGACCAACCCAGTGTTTGATGGTATTTTGACCCTAAATCAATTGAAAAACCTGCTATTTTATAACCAATTCCGAGCGCGAATTCCATAGGAGCACTTTGTGCCCCGAAACGAATATAGAATGATTGTACCGGTTGGTATTCGACCGCACCTTTGAACGAGATTTTGGTTATAATCTGCTTTTCGACTTCAGCAAACAGGGATACTTTTTTGGAAGGTCTGTATTGGCATCCGCCTCGCATAACGGTAGCAAAACGATCATTCGTCGGATTGATCCGTTGCCTTCCGATATTCATCACGGAAACACCCACACTCCATTTTTCCGAAATTTTTGCAAGAAGACCCGCTTCTACAGTTCCGCTGACAGTTGAGCCGTAATTTCCCCCGAGTCTCAGTGTTTGAATATTTCCCTGGACGCCAACCTGAAGAAAATCGGTGAATTTCATGCTATAACCCAAACCGGCCCGGGTATTTCGGTATTGTTGGTAACCGAAAAATTGCGCACCGGCAGAAATAACTCCCACTTTCAATGGAATAGCAACCGCCAATGCTTGTGTTTGCAGCTCCTTTGTTAGAAACCGGGTTTCATAATAAGCACCGACAGAAATGGTTTTAATGGAGGCAGTGGCACCCGGATTGTGATGATATGCCCAAACATCATCCAGGCAGATGCTGGCATTTGCAAGTGAAACTGCCCTTGAGCCAACAGGGTTCCATCCTTGTCCGAATGAGACCAGGAATGAATGTGTGAATAGTAGTAGTAATAGTCTTGTCATGCGTTATTTTAAGAACAGTCGTTTTTTGAGTGGGATCTTTCGAAGCCTGTAATCTTCTTGGGTAAGGAAAAACCAATTGTTACCTGCATCCGATGAAATTGCGTAGATTTCATAATCCGTATCCGTTTTTTCGGAGGTTTCCCTAAGAATCGTATATTTTCGTTCAATCCAATTTCCTTCGCTTTTCATATCTCTGAATAATGGATTGTCCAAACTAACCGCTTGTTCGTTGGTCTGGTTACTGAAATGTTGAATAAAGTCCGAATCCCCCAGCGAGGAATAGTAGCGTACCACAGCCGGATGAGTCAATCCGGCATATTCAAGTGTATTGTTATTGTTGTAGGATCTGACGTACTTGGACAACTGCTTATTCAGTCTGTTTTCTTGTTCAGCTGAAAGCGTACAACTAAATGCAAGTAGGATGATAATCAGGAAACTCGAAAACTTCAGCACGGATATTGGTTTTTTGTCTGTGACTAAAATAAAAAAAATGAATAGAAATTCACTTGTCAGAAGATGATTTTTTTAGGAAAAATAAGTGTCGATTTCTTCCTTACTCATTGGAACATAGTTAAATGAACAAGAAATCATATCCTGGATCCGAAGTTTCTCAGGAAATTGAACAGCCTGAATGATTTGATGCTGAATTTTTCCTTGTTGAATGGTCACCTCTATGAATGCATCAGCATTTTCAATCTTATAAAAGCGACTGAATCCATCCAGTTTTCTATAAATGGGGAAGGTGTTTGCCATGATAAAGAGTTTAAAAAGTTCCAAAGGTTACAAGAGTTCAATAATTTAAACTTTTTGAACCGTTTAAACCATTTGAACTTAAAAAAGAAAAACCATCCGCGACTGCAGATGGTTTTTCTTTTTTATTCTTGAATAAGATTAGTTCACTTTGAAAATAACGCGTCTGTTTTTCGCCAATTTCAAATCGTCATCATCCGTTTCTTTCACTTCCGGGCTAGGAGTATCACTTCCTTTGCTTTCAGATTTCAAACGCGAAGCGTTGATTCCTTTAGCGATCAGGTATTCCTTAACCACTTGATTTCGTTTGGTATCCATATCAGCATAGAAATCCTTTTTCTCGGCCAATTTATCCTCTTCAGCATTATTGTTTCCAATCACGGTGATTGTCATTGCAGGATTCTCAGTAAGTACCTTCGCTACGATATCAAGAGCCGCTTTTGCTTGTGGAGTAAGGAACGTTTTACCGAATCCGAAATAAATCTCCTGTTTTTCGATACGGTCTTTTGTTGACATTTTATCATTATCAGCAACTTGTTTCATGTAAACAGTTGTAGACATTTCGTTTTTGTCCTTGTCAGCGTCGTAACATTTACAATCCTCGTCTTTATCCAACATCGTAACAACTACATCATCGATATAGTAGTATGCAGCAACTATCTGAGTGATTTTTGAATCTTTCGGTTTCTTGTTTGTTTCGTATTTGGTATCCTGGTCGGATGTGAAATTACCGATCGTAAGGAATTTTTCTCCTCCTTCAGCTTTATATGAAGAACATACTTTTTCCCAGTTGTACGAAGCATTGAACACTTTATTGTCCGGATGCTGGATTTGTGTCTGGTCGATCAAATGTACTTTCTGATCTGTTCCGAATTCTTTCTTCGAAATGTTTGCACCTATTTGGTTACAAGCATATTTGGATGATTCGGACATGGAAACGTAGAACGAGATACAATAAGTAACATCTTTTTTCAAAGGTGTTTTTAATTTGGTCATAATGTATGTTCTCGGCAACTTGTTTCCATAGGAAAATGCAAAGATCCCGGCATAGTTTTCACCTTCCTTAGCACTTTCTTTCCCATAAGCATTATCAGGAGCACCTACGTCCGGTACTTTTGAATCGCCCAAAAAATAATCTGCACGGGCACCGGTTGGAGATTTCCATCCTGTTGCCAAATCAATTTGACCTAATTTCTTCGGTTTCCCTGCGTTGGATTCGAATCCTCCGTTATCCACAAGGTTGTCTCCACTTTGTGCCGATGCAATAATCGGAAGTCCGATCAAAGCAGTTAATGCAACAAGTTGTTTTAGTTTCATACTATTTGGTTTCATAAGATTTTACAGTTTTAATGAATGTTTTAACCTTTTCTGGGTCGACATCCGGATAAACACCGTGGCCTAAATTTACAATATGTCTTTTATTATTGCCAAACGAATTTAACATTTTTATTGTTTCTAACTCAATACTTTGATGAGAACCGTATAAAGCACAAGGATCTAAATTACCTTGTAAAGTTCTGGAATCGCCAATCAAAGATCTCATTGCAGGAATATCCATGTTCCAATCGAGCCCAATCGTATTACAATCCAATTTCGCTAAAGCAGGAACAGAAGTGAAGGCTCCTTTCGAAAACAAGGTTACCGGAACATCTTCAATAGCAGATGCTATTTGAGACAAATAAGGAAGGGAAAAAGTCGCGTACTGCTCCGTTCCTAAAATTCCAGCCCATGAATCGAAAACTTGTATCATACTCGCTCCAGCTTTAACTTGTGCTTTTAAATAAGCAATTGTAATATCTGTGACGTGCTGTAGCAATTGATGTGCCAAAGTCGGATTGGTATATAATAATTTGCGCGCTTCGCTGAATGTTTTTGAACCGTGGCCTTCAACCATGTAACACAAGATAGTCCAGGGTGCGCCCGCAAATCCGATTACCGGAACACGTCCGTTTAATTGCTTTACGGTAAGACGGATTGCCTCCAACACGTAACCTAGACGGTCTTCCACATCGAAATCAAATTCCAATCGTTTGGCTTCTTCTTCCGAACGGATCGTATGTTCAAACCAAGGTCCGCGTTTCTCGATCATTTGATAAGGAATGTTCATCGCCTCGGGAACCACTAAAATATCCGAAAAGATAATAGCTGCATCCACATCCAGGATATCAACCGGCTGGATAGTCACTTCAGCCGCTAAGGCCGGGTTTTCAACCAGTTCTTTAAACCCGCTGACACTTTCACGAACAGCGCGGTATTCCGGTAAAATTCTTCCTGCCTGGCGCATTAACCAAACGGGGTAACGTTCAATATCTTCGCCTTTTGCAGCGCGTAAGATTAAATCATTTTGCAAATTCATCAATGCAAAAGTAAGGTTTTATGGAAGAATTGAGAATTGAAAATGTAAAATTGAAAAGCTTTAGATAATCTGATAGTTCGATAAATATATTTCAGCCTTTATAATTAAAGGTCTTTTCACTGATCAATTCTCCATTTTCAATTATTTATCCCCACTTAATCGGTTGTTTCTTTTTCTTTTCCAAAATCCCGTTAATGGTTGAAAAAGGCTTGCTTCCGAAAAATCCACGATACGCAGACAAGGGAGACGGATGCGGTGCTTTGAGGATAAAATGTTTGTTCGGATCCACGCGTGAAGCTTTTGCCTGTGCAGGAGATCCCCACAAAACAAAAATCACACCTTCCAATTCATCGTTGATCGTTTGAATGACATCATCAGTGAATTTCTCCCAGCCCTGGTTTGCATGTGAAAGGGGTTGTCCTTCCCGGACGGTTAGGATCGAATTCAACAATAAAACCCCTTGATTCGCCCAATGACTCAAATCTCCGTTTGGTGGAGCAGGGATTCCTAAATCGTCTTCCAATTCCTTGAAAATGTTTTGTAAACTTTTGGGTAATGGCCGAACATGAGAATCACAACTGAAACAAAGTCCGTGTGCATGACCTCTCGTCGGATAGGGATCCTGACCCAAAATCACGACTTTAACCTGGTCAAAAGGGCAACTGTCAAAAGCTCTGAAAATGAATTTTCCTTCAGGGAAAATCTGATTTGGAAACTTGGTATATTCCTCTTTTACGAATTGAACCAGTTTTTCAAAATATGGAGCTTCAAAAGATGCTTGAAGGGCCTTTTTCCAGGATGGATGTATCGAAACTTTCATAGGACGAAGATAAGAAAAAGTGCAGCTTTTGAAGAGTAAATCATGATCCCGTATATACTGGATTAGTGCGGAAATGATTCAGGTATGCAAAATGTTATGTATTTATTCTCCGTTTTTACTATGTTCGCAATCTAAATTAAAAATGAATGAACCTAACAGGCCTTTTTATAGTATTAACCGCAGGGTTAATTTTTTCAACCGATTTGAATGCCCAACAAGAACCAAGAAGTGCATTCTTTTGGAATAATTACATGCATACAAATCCAGCCATGACAGGAACGGTGTATAGGCATCATGCAAATGCGCAATGGCGAAATCAATGGACAAAGATCAATGGTGCACCGACAACTTTGTGGGTAAATTACGCAACTAAAATTGATCGAATCAATAGTGGAATTGGTGTGAGTTATGAATACGATGTAATTGGTTTGCATAAATCCCATACTGCTTTATTATCGTATGCATATCATATTCCAATCAAGAACATGTTTTTGTCAATTGGTGCTTCCGGAGGGATAAAAACACTAAAAATCGATGGTTCCAAGTTTGTTTTTCCTCAAAACCCTGAACCAATGTTTCAAAACAGGCAGCTGAAACCCATTTTTCAATGTGATTTTGGAGTTGCTTTACACGCTGAAAAATGGAACGTGGGTTTAAGTGTGACCCAATTGAATGGTGGTCATTTTAAAGACTCTATTTTCCCATATGACTGTGTACCTAATTTTTGGGTATTTGCAGATTATACTTTTGATTTGGGTGAAAAATGGCAATTGACTCCAAGACTACAATCTTATACAGACGGGAAGGAGATTTGTTCTTCTGTCGCATTATCAGCAACATTTAAGAAAAACTTTTGGTTTGGTGCTACGAGCACAATTCCTAGCCTTGGAGGCAGGTTTTCGGCTGGACCAATGATTGGTTACGATATTATTGGTAAATTTCGATTGGGTTATTCATACGAGTTTATTTTTAACAACTCTCCTGCAATTCAAAGTGACGGTACCCATGAAATCATCCTTTCTTACCAACTGAAATAACAGTTTTTGAATGGACTAAAAATTTGCATGATTGAGATGCTAAAATTCCAGAATTCGCTTGTTCGCAAAGAAGCGAACAGATTAAGTGATAACTATTTCTTTTTCAGTGCTTTGTTATTTTTAATTTGCTGAAAAACAGTTTATGAACATTGTATGTCCCGATTCGATTTTCCCATTCGTGATTTTTGAACTATTTTTGCACCCAATAAATAGCAATCATGAGCAACGACGTAGAAATTGAAAAGCGCAGAACCTTTGGAATTATCTCGCATCCCGATGCAGGTAAAACAACATTGACTGAAAAGTTATTGCTTTTTGGTGGTGCAATTCAATCCGCGGGTGCTGTAAAGAACAATAAGATCAAGAAGACGGCTACTTCGGATTTCATGGAAATTGAAAAACAACGTGGGATTTCGGTTGCTACGTCCGTGATGGCTTTTGAATATTCCGGAAAGCAAATCAATATCCTGGATACTCCGGGGCACAAGGATTTTGCTGAAGATACTTATAGAACTCTGACCGCTGTTGATAGTGTAATCCTGGTGATCGACTGTGCAAATGGTGTGGAAGAGCAAACCAAGCGATTGATGGAGGTTTGCCGTATGCGTAAAACGCCCGTTATCATCTTCATTAATAAAATGGACCGCGAAGGAAAGGATCCGTTTGAATTGTTGGATGAATTGGAATCGTCTTTGGACATTCATGTTCGTCCTTTGGCCTGGCCGATTGGAATGGGAGACCGCTTCAAAGGAGTTTACAATATCTACGACAAGAATATCAATCTGTTTGCTGCAAATAAGACGAAAATTTCTACAGACATTGTTTCACTTTCCGATATCAACTCGGAAGAATTGGATGACTTAGTTGGGGATAAACCGGCTGCGGAATTAAGAGAAGAATTGGAAACGATTGAAGGCGTTTACGATGCTTTTGACCGCGATGCATACCTTTCGGGAGATGTGGCTCCGGTGTTTTTCGGTTCGGCTGTAAACAACTTCGGGGTGAAGGAATTGTTGGATACTTTTGTTCGCATTTCGCCTTCTCCAAGAGGGAGAGAAACAGATTTAAAACGGGTAGAACCTTCCGATAAGAAATTCTCCGGATTTGTATTTAAAATTCACGCCAACCTGGATCCGAAGCACCGTGATCGTATTGCGTTTTTGCGCATTGTTTCTGGGAAATTCGAACGAAATACCTTTTATAACCATGTACGTTTGGATAAGAAATTCAAATTTCCGAATCCGACTTCTTTCATGGCGCAGGATAAAAGTGTGATCGACGAGGCATATCCTGGTGATGTGATCGGTTTGTACGACACCGGGAACTTTAAAATCGGAGATACCTTGAATGAAGGTGAACATTTCATGTTTAAAGGAATTCCAAGTTTCTCGCCTGAGTTGTTCCAGGAATTGGAAAACCTGGATCCGATGAAATCCAAGCAATTGGAAAAAGGAATTACACAGCTAATGGACGAAGGTGTGGCACAAATGTTTATTCAGCAACCTGGAAATAGAAAAATTATCGGAACGGTGGGGCAACTTCAATTTGAAGTGATTGCTTACCGTTTGGATCACGAATACGGAGCGAAATGTCGTTTTGTCCCGAAAAATTATCACAAAGCGTGTTGGATCACCACAGATAATGAAGAGCAATTGAAGGATTTCACGCGTGCAAAATCACAGTATTTAGCGAAAGATAAGGATGGGAACCTCGTGTTCCTGGCTGAAACATCCTTCTTGCTTCAAATGGCTGAGAAAGATTATCCGGATTTGACGTTCCATACAACGAGCGAATTCAAATTGGAAGCAAAACACGCCAATTAAGTGAGAATTGAGAATTGAAAAGGTAGAAGGGAATTCATTCAAATTTACAGCAATCTAAAACTTCTCAATTTTACAATCTGACTTCTCAATTATAAATCCGGTAATTCCTCCAAAAACACATCTGGATTTGCACATTCCACAATCACATGGTTCATTCCGTTGGTCATCCAAAAAAAAGCAGCTTTGCTTTCCCGGATGTAATTGCTCGTTTGTAAAAACACTTTTTCGTCCAGGGAAATATCGGGAGCTTTACATTCAATAATCAATTTGGGTTTTCCATAACCGTCGATGATGACCACATCGCATCTTCTGTTTTGTCCGTTGATTTTCAGCAAATGTTCGCTATTGATTCGTTCTATCGGGGTTTTCTTGTGATGGATGAGGTAATGGATTACATGCTGACGAACCCATTCTTCAGGTGTCAGAAGTAAGTTCTTCCGGCGGATAATACACCAGACGAAAAACTCTTCCTTCTCTTTCGAAAGCTTTAATTGTGCCGGAGGTAAATTCAACGAAGGATACGACATACTGTAAAATTACGAATTCCTGGTTCCTAATTACGAATTCCTAATTACGAATGCCGAATGAAAATTTTCGATTCTTCTCAAACTCGCAATTTTGGATCTTTGATTTGACCAGTTTGGTGGATAGAATCTGCGAGAACTATTAATCTGCGCGCAAAAATAGCGTATACACCTAAAATCAATCCATAATTCGCAATTCGCAACTCGTAATTCGTAATTGATTTCGTAATTTTGAGTATGGATTACAAATCTCTTCTGAAAGACATTAAAAATGGCCAATTCCAGCCTTTGTATGTGTTACATGGTGAAGAACCGTATTTCATAGACTTGATCTCCGATGCTTTGATTGAACATGCAGTGGATGAATCTGAGAAAGATTTTAACCTGGCAGTTTATTACGGACGCGACATTGACGCATTGACACTCATGAGCGAGGCCCGAAGTTTTCCATTCATGGGAACGCGAAAAGTAGTGGTTGTCCGTGAAGCCCAGGATATGAAAGATATTTATGAACTGGAAAAATTGCTTCCGAATCTGGTGGAAAGTAATATTTTGGTTCTGTGTCATAAATACAAGGCACTCGACGGAAAGCGTAAGTTTACCAAGGACTTGGCAAAGGTTGGGGTGAATTTCAAATCCGAGAAAGTAAAAGATTATAACCTGACGGAATGGATTGCAACTTACGTCCGGTCGGAGGGATACGAAATTACCTCCAAGGCAGCCGCTTTATTAGGTGAATTTTTGGGAAATGATCTGTCCCGTATTGTCAATGAATTGGACAAACTGGCAATCGTCTTGGAAAAAGGAACCAAGATTTCGGATATTCATATTGAAGAGAACATCGGTATTTCGAAGGACTATAATGTATTTGAATTAGTAAATGCCATTGCAATCCGGGACACCTTGAAAGCATTTCAAATTGCAGATTATTTTGAGAAAAATCCGAAAGATCATTCGATTATTGTGGTTATTCCATCCGTTTTCAAGTTGTTCACAAACATGATGCGTGTTCATTTTGCACCCAATAAAACACCTGAATCAATTGCTTCTTCTGTTGGCTTGCATCCGTTTGTTGCAAAGGAATTGATCCGCAATTGCCCGAATTATCCGCCTAAAATCCTGGCGCGCAATGTGGAAATCCTGCATAATTACGATCTGAAAGCGAAAGGAGTAGGGAATAGTTCCACTTCCGACGGTCAGTTATTAAAAGAAATGTTGGTTCAAATACTCAATTGATGAGACGCTTTTTTCTCCTACAAATCCCGGATTCGGAAATATTTGCTCTTCCGGAAGAGGAATCAAAACACATCATTCGTGTATTGCGTTATGAGATCGGTGATCAGTTCTTGCTGTTGAATGGAACGGGACTCATCGTCACTGCAGAAGTTACGGATGCGCATCCGAAGAAATGTATCGTAAAAGTAGTTTCAAAAGAACTTAGAACTCGAACCGAACCTGGATTCCACCTGGCAATTGCTCCAACAAAAAACCTGGATCGCATGGAATGGATGGTAGAGAAAATAGTGGAGATCGGAGCAACGAAACTCACTTTTTTGAATTGCGAACGATCGGAGCGTGTTCAATTGAAACTGGATCGCTTGCAGCGGGTTGCAATTTCAGCAATGAAACAGGCACAACACGATTTCTTACTGGAAATTGAAGGACTTCAGGGTTTCCCCGAATTTGTCGCAAATAATCCGAAGGGTGGAATTGCGCATTGTATGGAGGGTGACAAGAAATCCGTCAATCAATTGAATCATTCTTCCCGCATTTTAATCGGTCCTGAAGGTGATTTCAGTGAAGCGGAATTGAAACTCGCTTTGAAACACGGTTACGAAGCCGTACATTTGGGAGACTCACGATTAAGAACAGAAACAGCCGGAATGGTTGCGTGTGTTTTGGCAATTAATAGTTAATATGAAAGCATTACTTATAATCACCATACTTTTTTTTGGTTCATCTGCGTGGACTCAGGGAAGCTATCAGATTGCATTTTTGAAATATAACGGAGGTGGAGATTATTATGCAAATCCGACCGCATTGCCGAATCTGGCTCAGTTTTGCAACTCCAACCTGGGAACAACTATTTCGAAAGAAGCACCTTATGTCGATGTTGGAAGTCCTGAATTGAGTTTGTATCCTTTTGTACATATGACCGGACACGGAAATGTCGTTTTTTCATTGACAGAAGCTGAAAACCTGAGAAATTACCTGGTTGGTGGCGGTTTTTTGCACATCGATGATAATTATGGAATGGATAAATTCGTCCGTGAAGAATTGAAAAAAGTGTTCCCAAACAATTCATTGGTGGAACTTCCCTTTTCTCATCCGATCTTTCATCAGAAATACGATTTCAATGGTTTACCCAAGATTCATGAGCACGACGGAAAGCGCCCGCAAGCCTTCGGAATTATCATTGAAGGAAGATTGGTTTGCTTGTATACTTACGAAACGGATTTAAGTGATGGCTGGGAAGATCAGGCTGTCCACAACGATTCGGAAGAAAAAAGAAAGCAGGCACTTCAAATGGGAGCAAATATCCTGATGTATGCTTTTTTGGGGAATTCAAAATGAATTTCATATTCTGTTAACTTATTCTAAAAGGCTCAGAAACTCTTTTTTTTTTCGCTCATTTTTGTTAAGTTAACTACCGGTTCACATCTAAAAATCGGAATTATGAGTTGGTTAGTAGCATTGATTATAGGAGGTGTTGCCGGTTGGTTAGCCGGAGCAATCATGGACAGTTCCAGAGGAGGAGTTTTATTCAATATTGTCATAGGGATTTTAGGAGGTATTGTGGGAGCCTGGCTGTTCGGGTTACTGCATATTTTTCCCGCAGATAACATTTGGGGAGTTTTATTGACAGCCACGGTTGGTGCAGTTGTCATTATTGTAATAGCCCGCCTGATTACGGGTGGAAAAGTTTAATAAAAGATTACACATTAGAAAAATTAATGTGCAATTGACATCAGTCTTTGACTGATAGTTAGAGTAAAAAAGGGTTCAGCATCAGTTGAACCCTTTTCCTTTATCATTTGATTTGGAACTCTCTATAGCAATCGATGCGCTTAATTCGTAATTAGGAATCCATAGTTTGAACAGGCTTGCCAGTTCACTACATTTTGTCCGGAACGGTAATTCCTAATAGATTCATAGAACTTTTAATCACTTTAGCCACATTCTGACTTACTGTCAGGCGCAATGCTTTCTGCTTTTCGTCTGTTTCACTCAGGATCATCACGTTTTGGTAGAATTGATTGAACAATTTCACCAATTCATACGTGTAGTTTGCTACAGTTGAAGGAGCGTATGTCTTTGCGGCATCCTCAATGATGGCAGGATATAATGCCAATTGCTTGATGATCTCCTTTTCGGAAGATCCAAGTTCTGTGTTCATATCGAGGCTGAATCCGCTGGCTTTTCGAAGAAGTGATTGAATCCGTGCGTGCGTATATTGAATAAAAGGACCTGTGTGTCCATTCAATTCGATGGATTCTGCAGGATTGAACATCATTCGTTTCTTCGGGTCGACTTTCAGTAAATAATACTTCAGTCCGCCCATTCCAATCGTCTTGTACAAGGTTTCGCGATCTGCATCGCTCATTCCTTCCAAATGGCCACGTTCCGAAGTCATTTCTTTTGCGCTTTCGATTACTTCGTCCATCAAATCGTCCGCGTCGACCACTGTTCCTTCGCGGGATTTCATTTTACCGGATGGCAAGTCCACCATTCCATAAGATAAATGGAAGCAGGATTCTGCCCAGGAATATCCTAATTTCTTTAAAATCAGGAAAAGTACCTGGAAATGATAATCCTGTTCATTCCCTACGGTATAAATAATCCCGGTCAATTCAGGATAATCGTTGAAACGGTCTACCGCGGTTCCCAGATCTTGTGTCATGTAAACAGAAGTTCCGTCAGAACGCAACAAAAGCTTGTGGTCCAAACCTTCTCCGGTCAAATCGATCCAAACGGATCCATCTTCTTTTTTGTAGAAGACACCTTTTGCCAAACCTTCGTTAACCAGATCTTTCCCCAAAATAAAGGTGTCGGACTCATAATACAAACGGTCGAAATCAACCCCCATTTTTTCGTAGGTCTGATTGAAACCATCGTAAACCCAACTATTCATGGTTGTCCAAAGCAGGTAAACTTCCGGATCTCTTCCTTCCCAGCGAACCAATAAATCTTTCGCTTCACGCAGGATGGATGTTTCATTCTTTGCCAATTCCTTGATCTTATCGTCCAATCCGGCAATTGCTTTTTCTTCTTTTCCGGCTTTTGCTTCCGTAAACTCATGAAATTTGGCAACTGTTGCTTCCGGATAGCCCTCAAATTTTCCAGAGTTCCATTCTGCAATGATCTCTTTTGCCTCAGCATTGAAACGCTTATCGAATTCAACGTAGTATTTACCGACCAGTTTATCACCTTTAAGACCCGTGTTTCCCGGGTTTTCACGTTCTCCTTTTTCATTCAATGGAGAGAACTTTTGCCAGGCAAGCATGCTTTTGCAAATATGAATTCCACGGTCGTTGATGATTTGTGTTTTTATCACACGATGTCCGTAAGCTGCCAGAATTTGTGCGACGGAATAACCCAGGAAATTATTTCGCAAATGCCCTAGATGCAATGGTTTGTTCGTATTCGGTGAGGAATACTCTACCATGATTTCCGGTTTTGAGTTCTTTTCAGCCAGGCCGAAATCTGCATTCGCCTCCATGTCACTCAATTGCTGCGTCCAATAGCTATTCGGGAAACTTAAGTTTAAGAATCCTCCAATAATAGAATAATCACTTATACAGCGAATATCGTCCCTTAAAAAATCACCAAGCACTTTTCCAATTTCCTGCGGAGATTTTCCGGCAAGTTTGATTAAAGGAAACAATACCAAAGTGGTATCGCCCTCGAATTCTTTTTT
The DNA here is from genome assembly GCA_965650135.1 of uncultured Fluviicola sp. Lineage (GTDB taxonomy): Bacteria > Bacteroidota > Bacteroidia > Flavobacteriales_D > Crocinitomicaceae > Fluviicola. The sequence goes on along the minus strand of CBFGNC010000003.1, from coordinate 26,572 downwards.
TGTTTTTTGAAACTGAATTAGCGAGTCAGAACAATCAAAACCAAGTAATTGACTTGATTTTTCAATGATTGCTGACTTGATTAAATCTTCCATTAGGACTGTTTATTTTAATTTATAATTGAAAATGGACAATTGAAAAGTTTAGAGTAATTGTTCTTCGAAGGCCTTGACTCTTATTGTCCTGACTCTCCTTTTCAATTTTCAATTCTCACTTTTCAATTGGTTAAAGCGTTCGCTACAGAATCGAGTAATGAAAATGCGGTTTCTGCCATTGTATTTTCTTTATTATCCAGGCACGGGTTCACTTCTACAAATTCGATGCAAACCGTTTTTGGATTTTGAGCTAACAAAGTTAATATTTCTTCGGCTTCTTCAGGGAAAATACCATTACCGACCGGAGTTCCTGTTCCAAAAGAAGTAATTTCGGGATCCATTGAGTCCACGTCAAAGGAAACGTAGATCATTTCGCATGGTTGAAGTTGTTCCAGGGCATGTTCCACAATTGTTTTCGCGCCTTCTTTGCGAAGAGCTTCCACTGTATGATTTGTAATATTATTTTCAGCAATTAACCGGTCTTCTTCGTGTTCCGTATCCCTTACTCCGATAAATATCAGATCGGAAGGATTCAACTTCACGGAGTTGGTGTATTTGTGTTTCAATTCGTCCCAAATAGCGGCTGTTTTTTCAGATGGCGTATTGCGCTGATATCCTAAATTATCATTCCCAAGTGAAAGGCTCAAAGGCATTCCATGGATGTTTCCGGATGGGGTCGTATATGGAGAATGTAAATCTCCATGAGCATCAATCCAGATGACACCCAGGCGTTTGTTCGGAAATGCAGCTTTGATTCCGGCAATTGTTCCTGCAGCAGAGCCATGATCTCCAGCCAAAATAAGCGGGAATGCTCCTTTGTTCAGAATATCCTTTGTCGTTTCTGCAACTGATTCGAAAACAAGTTTGAAACCAATCAGGTTTTTAGCATGCTCGGTCTCGTTTTCCTGGTCTAGAAATCGATTGAAATCAGGTAAAGGGTGTAGCGGATATAATCCAAAAAAAGGATTGTTTGCTTTTCTTGCTGCTGTCATGATAGCTCCAGGTCCTAAGGACGCTCCTCTGGTTCCAGCTGCCAATTCTGAGTTGTTTACAATGATTTCAATTTTCCGATGCATAACAGATTGTTAATACCGCAAAAATACATATTTGGTTTAGTCTGACTATTTTAAGTTATTCAGGCTATCGAAACCTTTTCAACAATTTGGCGTATTAAGTTCTTATTAAAGGAATTATATGTTTGTAAAGCATTCAACCATTTTAATCGTAATTTGTAGCGTTCTCTTGTTTTCCTGTTCTTCCAAGGAAGAAGTGATTGATGAGGGGACAATCATCTATTCAGCAGATTACCCCAATCACAAGAAGAACGTTTTCTTGTATAACATCCTTCCCAAGGAAGTTGAGATCAGCTTTAAAGATGGAATAGTGCGAAATGACATTAGCAGAGGGAATTTTCAAAATATTTTACTCTTTGATTGTAACAAAAAGCAAATGGATATTTATTTCCAATATGGTGAAGAAGCATTTAAGACCAAGCTTACACCGAAGGAAATTCGGAATATGTTGAACGAACAAACACAATACGATGTTAAATTTACGGATGATGTGGATACATTGGCAGGATTTAATGTGAAGAAGGCACTTGCAACGAACAAAAAAGACAAACAGGATGTCATCACACTTTGGTATACCGAGGAAATCAAATTGAAAAATCCTAATTGGTACAATACATTCAAGGAAGTGCCAGGTGTTTTATTGGCTTATTCTGTAGATCGGTTTGGGATTCGAATAGACTACAGAGCGACCAAATTTATTTCAAAAATGGATGAATCCAAAAAACGTTTGTTTACTTTGCCTGCGAAAGGGACATCCATCAGTTATGATGAATACAATCAAAAAATGAATAGTTTATTTGCAACCTTTGACTAATATGAATCGATTTCTTTGTGCTTTTGGCATTATCCTGACCATTTCTCTTTCGGGGTTTTCACAAACAAAATTTTCAGGTGTTTTGAAATACAAAGCAACTGTGATGGCACCGGATTCAAATAAGGTTTGGAAGTTGTGGAATGTTACACTTTTTACAAACGATACTGTTGTTCGTTTGGAAACGGAAACCCAGCAATTTGGGGTCCAGGTGTATATCCGGAACATGGTTTTGAATAAAGCATATTTGTTATTGGAATTGGATGGGAATAAATATGCGATCCAGACGGATTTATCTAAAAAAACCGATACAATCAAAAAAACATATACGATCAAGAAAAAAATGGGATCGAAGAAAATCGCAGGATTAAAAGCTCAGAAGTATCTGGTGAAAGATGAAAATACCGAGGGGTATTATTGTTATTTTTCGAAGAAGCTGGGAAATAAATACCTGCAGGTTTACCCGGAAGTAAAGGGTTTGGCTCTTGATTACTACATTCCGTCCCAGGATGGGTTGATTCATTATGAGCTGATTGAGAAAAAGGATGAAGCGGTGAATCGCGACCTGTTCGGAATCCCTTCGGATTATAAGCGTATCAGCTTTGAAGAATTCATGAGAGTGTTCTATTCGAATAATGAACACTAGTTTGTTTATAGTTAAATGAGCCGCTATTAACTAAAGCCCCTTTCTGTCGTTATCTTCGTGAGATACTTCGTGAAGAATGACACTGGAAAACGAATACAGGCAAAAAAGCGAGCAAGCACAAGGGAAATCGGATTCCGATCAAGATAAGAAGCAGCAGCCGAAAGGAAAGCCTACGAAAGAGCGTAAGCCTTCTGATAATGCCTTATTGGATCGTCTGTCAAATCGCTTTGATAAAAAAAGGGTCAAAACAATCTTCGGGATTGCGATGGTTCTGTTTTCCTTTTTCACATTTCTTTCATGCTTTTCCTACTTTTTTACCTGGACATCCGATCAAGATCGCGTCTTGGATGTTTCACTTTTTGGCTTTCTTTTCGATAATAATCCTGAGCCGGTAGAAAACTGGTTGGGTAAGTTCGGCGCATGGATGTCTCATTTGTTCATGTATCGTTGGTTCGGAGTTTCTTCTTTTGCCATTTCATTCGTTATTTTCCTGATCGGGTTTAAATGGATGCTCAATATTTTGCTTCTTCCAATCAGGAGATCCATCGCTGTTGCAGTCTTGTTCATGGTCTGGAGTTCTATCTTCCTGGGGTATTTCGTAGAGCACATTGATTATTTAGGAGGAACATTCGGTTATGCAATCAATCAATGGTTAAAACTGACGATTGGAAATTTTGGAAGTTTCGTTGCCATTGTTGCGCTATTGTGGATGGTATTGGTAATCCTCTTCAACGCAGATATCGTGTCTTGGTGGAACCGTGCAAAAGGAGCGAAGGAATCGTTTTTCGAGGATGACAAACCGGTTTCTGCGGGTATGACGGATATTCATGTGGTGAATACAATCCGTGAAGACCAGATCAGAGCAGAACAGGAAGCCGCTGAAGTCAATTTTGATGAAGAGGAGGATGAATCATACGGAGATGGAGAAGAAGACAGCTTTATTGTGATTCAAAATGGTGCTGAAAAAGAAGCGGAGTTGGAGCCTGATCCCGATAGTTATCGGGACGCGGAAGCTATCATTGAAGAAGATGACGACGATGAGGATGAAGAAGGTGATTTCAAGGTAAGTATTGCAAAAACAGATGCCACTCTTTCTGATGATGAATTCAATTCCATCCGTCAGGAATATGGTGATTATGACCCGACATTGGATTTGTCAGGTTATATGTTGCCTCCGATTGATTTGTTAAAAGAATACGGAAACGGACAGGTTTCAATCAACAAGCAGGAGCTGGAAGAGAATAAGAATAAAATTGTAGAGACGCTTTCCCATTATAAGATCGACATTGCTAAAATTAAGGCAACAGTCGGTCCTACTGTTACATTATACGAGATTGTTCCGGCTCCTGGAGTCCGGATTTCAAAGATCAAGAACCTGGAGGATGATATCGCATTGAGTTTGTCCGCTTTGGGAATCCGTATTATTGCTCCGATTCCTGGGAAAGGAACCATCGGTATCGAGGTTCCGAACAGCAATCCGGATATGGTTTCCATGAAATCGCTTATCGCATCAGAGAGATTCCAGAATTCAGATTTCGAGTTGCCGATTGTAATGGGTAAAACGATTACGAACGAGACTTACACCTTTGATTTGACCAAAGCGCCTCACTTATTGGTGGCAGGAGCAACCGGGCAAGGTAAATCCGTCGGGTTGAATGCAATCCTGGTTTCCATACTTTATAAGAAGCATCCGTCGCAAGTCAAATTTGTATTGGTCGATCCGAAAAAAGTGGAGTTGACATTGTACAATCGCATTGAACGCCATTACCTGGCAAAACTTCCGGGAGAAGAGGATGCGATTATTACAGATACTTCAAAAGTGGTGAACACATTGAATTCCTTGTGTATTGAAATGGATAATCGCTATGAATTGTTGAAGGTAGCTGAGGTCCGGACAATCAAGGAATACAACGCCAAGTTTATTGCACGCAAACTGAATCCGGAAAAAGGACATCGCTACTTGCCATATATTGTCGTACTGATCGACGAGTTTGCAGATCTTATCATGACTGCAGGAAAAGAAGTAGAACATCCGATCGCACGTTTGGCGCAATTGGCCCGCGCAATCGGAATCCATTTGATCGTTGCAACCCAAAGACCTTCCGTGAATGTCATTACGGGTATGATCAAGGCAAACTTTCCTGCGCGTATAGCATTCCGGGTGCTTTCTAAAATCGATTCACGCACCATCCTGGATTCTTCCGGAGCCGATCAGTTGATTGGTAGGGGAGATATGTTGATCTCACTAGGACAAGATCTGATTCGTGTTCAGTGTGGTTTCGCCGATACTCCTGAAGTGGAGGCCATCTGTCGATTCATTGGAGAACAAAGAGCATATCCTGAGGCTTTGATCCTTCCTGAATACGTTGGAGAAAATGGAAGTGAGGATCGGGATATGGACCTGGACGAAATCGATTCCATGTTTGCAGATGCTGCGCGAATCGTTGTCATCAATAATCAAGGTTCGGCGTCCTTATTGCAACGCAAATTGAAATTGGGTTACAATAGAGCCGGTCGGATTGTTGACCAGTTGGAAGGTTATGGAATTATAGGACCTTTCCAGGGAAGTAAGGCACGTGAAGTTCTTTTCAGTGATTTGGAGAGCCTGGAAGAATTTTTGAGATCGAAAGGGATCAGTTGAAAATGTAAAATGGAGAATTGAAAAGTCAATTAAGAAAAACTGAGTGTTTCCCTCTTTTCAATTATCAATTTTCAATTCTTTTTTTGGGATGTAATAGTATTCTTGGCACAATTTCTGATATTTGCACAGAAAATTGTGAAACATGAAATATTTAATTATTTGCCTGACCTTACTTGGAAGCACCTTATCTTATAGTCAAGATGCAAAAGCAGATGCGATTCTTGATAAAGTTTCGGCAAAAATAAAAGGGCTGAAAACGTTCTACGTTGAATTTAGCGCAACAATCAAGAACACCTCAAACGGAACAAATTCCAATATGTCCGGTAAAGGATGGGTGAAAGGCGATAAATTCAGTGCGACTTATGGTGAAACAACCCTGATCTCAAATGGAATCAAATCCTGGAGTATCGTTAAAGAAGAAAAGACTGTTTATGAAACAGATGCTTCAGGAGACGATGAAGAATCCATCAATCCGAAAAAATTAATGACAATTTGGGAAAGTGGGTTCAAAAGCAAATACGATAAAGAGGAAACATTGAATGGAGAAAAGGTTCATGTGATCTTTTTGTATCCGAAGAACCCGAAGAAAGCAAATTATCATACCATCATCATCTCTATTTCAAAAGATGACAATGAATTGAAAAAAGCGATCATGAAAGCCAATGATGGAACCGTTTCGACTTTCACGATGACAAAATTCACTTCAAACCCGACTATTGAAGATAGCAAGTTTGTATTCGACAAATCGAAATACCCGGGTTATACGGTGGTAAAAGATTAATAAAAAATTGATCAATAAAAAAACGGTTGTTCGATTTATCGAACGACCGTTTTTGGTTTATGTCGGTAAAACACGTGTTTATACAAAAAAATCCCTCGGTTCAACCGAGGGATTTTTTATTTTTTGGCGTATCTTAAAATTCATACAATTCAATCAATGCCTGCTTAAAGCGCTCAAGCGGAAGGAATTGTTTTTCCAAAGCCACCGCAAATGGTACAGGAGTATCCAAAGAAGCAACCCGTTTCACCGGAGCATCCAAAGCATCAAAGCAATGCTCATTGATTAGTGCAACCAGTTCGCCTCCGATTCCTCCTGTCATGCAATCTTCGTGAAGAACGATGACTTTTCCTGTTTGACGAACAGCTTCGAAAATGGTTTCCGTATCCAACGGAAGTAGTGTTTTCAGGTCGACCAGGTTTGCAGAGATTTCAGGATGTGCATCCAATACTTCCATTGCCCAATGAACTCCCAATCCGTAAGTGATGATTGTTAGATCGTCCCCTTTGCGGACATATCCGGCTTTCCCGATTTCAGTCGTGTAATAATCATCGTGAATATCTTCGCGGATACTTCTGTAGAGGAATTTGTGCTCAAAGAACAAAACCGGATTCGGATCTTCAATTGCTGCATTCAACAATCCTTTCGCATCTCCGGGAAAAGCAGGGTAAACCACTTTTAGGCCGGGCGTATGGAAGAACCATGCTTCATTACTTTGACTGTGGAAAGGGCCAGCTGCGGTATTTGCTCCGGTAGGCATGCGAACAACAACGTCAGCATTTTGTCCCCATCTCCAATGAATTTTAGCCAAATTATTTATAATCTGGTTGAATCCACAAGTCACGAAGTCAGCAAACTGCATTTCTACGATAGCTTTCATTCCTGCAATGGATAAACCTAATCCTGCTCCAACAATTGCTGATTCACAAATAGGGGTATTTCGAACGCGGCCTTTACCGAATTGCTCTACAAAACCTTCAGTGACTTTAAATGCACCTCCGTATTCGGCAATATCCTGTCCCATAATAACCAGGTCCGGATATCGAACCATGCTTTCTCTTAACGAATCGGAAATGGCATCGATCAGACGCTTCTCCGTTTTTGTGTCAGTTGTAGGAGAGATGACCGTTTGAGTGTAAGGAGCGTAAATATCGTCCAATTCTCGTTGAAGATCCGCTTCTATCGGGCTTTCTGCAAATGCGATTTCCAATCCTTTCTGGATTTCGTCTTTAATTTCCTGTTGAATTTGAGCAACGGATTCTTCTGTCAGAACACCTTGTTCCAATAAATAAAGTTCATAATTGGAAACCGGATCTTTTTTTGCCCATTCGTCTTGAAGCCCTTCAGGATAGTATTTCGTTCCGGAAGCTTCCTCATGACCGCGCATACGGAAAGTCATGCATTCCAATAAGAAAGGCCGTGGTTTTTGACGGATTGAATCTGCGATCTTGCGAACAGTACGAATCACATCAAGCACGTTATTTCCGTCTACCTGGAAAGCGTCCATTCCGTAACCGATTCCTTTATCTATAAATTGTTTGCAACGGAATTGCTCATTACTTGGAGTGGATAGTCCCCAGCAGTTGTTTTCGATAGCGAAAATCACCGGAAGATCCCAAACCGCTGCAACATTTAATGATTCATGAAAATCACCTTCCGATGCTCCACCATCTCCAGTGAATACAATCGTTGCCTGGTCATTCCCTTTTAATTTATTGGCCAATGCAATCCCATCTGCGATTCCCAATTGAGGACCGAGATGTGAAATCATACCGACAATGTTATAATCTTTTGTTCCAAAGTGAAAAGAGCGGTCACGGCCTTTTGTAAAACCGGACATTTTTCCCTGGAATTGCGCAAAAAGGCGATTCAATGGAATTCCACGTGTCGTAAACACACCCAAATTCCGATGCATCGGAAGAATGAATTCTTCTTCTTTCATTGCATAGGCAGACCCTACGGAAATACCTTCTTGGCCCCAGCCTGAAAACCACTTGGAAATTTTCCCCTGGCGTAGGAGAATCAACATTTTTTCTTCTATCAGGCGCGGTTTTGCAATCGCTTTATATATCGTAACAAGTTCTTCGTTTTCGAAACCTGTTCGATCGAAATCAATCAATCGTTTTGTCTTTTCTTTTTCCATACTGAATATCGCACACAAATGTACTCAATTACGAATTACGAATTCCGAATTCCGGATTGAAAATCGATGTCCTAAAACGAAAAAACCGCCTCCGTCAATGACGAAAGCGGTTCCCTGTAATTTATTTCTCAGATTATACCAATCCCTGGTCAATCATAGAATCAGCAACTTTTACGAAACCTGCAATGTTTGCACCTTTCACATAGTCAACATTTCCTTTGGCATCTTTACCGTATTTCACACAAGCTTCATGGATAGAAACCATGATACCATGTAATTTAGCGTCTACTTCTTCAGCAGTCCAGCTTAAACGTAAAGAGTTTTGAGACATTTCCAAACCTGAAGTTGCCACACCTCCGGCATTAGATGCTTTTCCTGGTGAGAACAAAACGTTAGCAGCCTGGAATGCAGCAATACCTTCCGGCGTAGTTGGCATATTCGCTCCTTCAGCAACACAGATCACTCCGTTTGCGATCAAAGCTTTTGCCTCATCACCGTTCAATTCGTTTTGTGTAGCACAAGGCAACGCGATGTCAGCTTTCACCTCCCAAGGACGTTTTCCTGCAACAAATTTAGCAGAAGGATATTGTTTGACGTACTCTTCAATGCGACCACGTTTCACATTTTTCAATTCCATAACGAAATCCAATTTTGCTGCGTCAATACCTTCAGCATCATAGATATATCCTGATGAGTCAGACAATGTAACTACTTTACCACCCAATTGAGTTGCTTTTTCACAAGCGTATTGAGCAACGTTTCCGGAACCGGAAACAGCAACGATCTTCCCTTTGAAAGAGTCGTTTTTCGTAGCCAACATTTCTTTCGCGAAATAAACAGTTCCATAACCTGTAGCTTCCGGACGAATCAAAGATCCACCCCAGTTGCGGGCTTTACCTGTTAATACACCGGTAAATTCATTGCGAATACGTTTGTACTGTCCGAACATGTAACCGATTTCACGACCACCAACACCGATATCACCGGCAGGTACATCCGTATCAGCACCGATATGACGAGAAAGCTCAGTCATGAATGATTGACAAAATTTCATTACTTCGTTATCTGATTTTCCTTTCGGATCGAAATCAGAACCACCTTTACCACCTCCCATCGGAAGAGTTGTTAGGGAGTTTTTGAAGATTTGCTCGAATCCTAAGAATTTCAGGATAGAAAGATTTACAGAAGGGTGGAAACGAAGTCCTCCTTTGTATGGTCCGATTGCGGAGTTGAATTCTACACGGTATCCACGATTCACTTGAATCTCACCTTTGTCATCCAACCACGGAACTCGGAACAAAATCGTTCTTTCTGGCTCGACAATTCGATCCAAAATTTTAGCAGCCTTGTATTTCGGGTGTTCCTCCATAAAGGGAATAACTGCTTCAGCAACCTCATGAACAGCTTGTAAAAATTCTGCTTCATGACCGTTGGTAGCTTTTACTTTATCCATAAAAGCGTCAATCTGTGCTTGGTATTTACTTGACATATATAAATGCTTTTGTTTTTATGCGAAGCAAATGTAACTAATTTTAAAAATGAAGCCGAAATTTTATAGAACATTATAAGTAATCTGAAATTAATCGACCTGAGGTCCGTTTTGTTTGTTCAAATAGCATAATTGATAATGTTTCGCAAAGATTCAGACAACCAAACCTTAATAATTTCGTCTTTTGAAAGTATTACAATAATCCAAAATGAAGAAATATTTATTACTAATCGCATTCAGCACTGTTTTTTTGACCTTCAAATCCTTCGGTCAGGTATATGAGAAAATATACGATTTGGCTGGTTCTGAAGTTCAAAATCACATGGATCAAAACAAGATCGCGGGTGTTGAAATTTTATCGGGTGTGAAAACCCATCATGTTATTGGGTTGACCGGAATAGGTCTTTCTCAAAAATCTGCTTTGGAAACAATCTTGACAAATGACTCCAGAGTTATTTCTTTTGTGTTAAGTGAAGATGCAACTTCGTTGGTGCTTGATTCAAAGGCTGTATTAACTAGAGAAGAATTCCAGATCCTACTTCAGCAGTTAAACGGTACAATTACCGGCTATACTGCAGAATACTCAATTTAACCCAACTTACATAAGAGATTTTGATATGAAAACATTAAGAATTTTTCAATTTATAGTTTTATTGCTGGTAAGTTCGTCTTTGTATGGACAGATATCACCCGGAACCACACCATGTAATTCAAGTTGTGCAACTTCCGGATCTTATCCAAGTGGTACAGGAACTAGTGGGATGGGCTCCTGGGCTTGTCTCGGATCAACCCCTAACCCAAATTGGGTAGCAGTTGGTGCCGGGAGTAACGGATTGATTACGCTTCAATTAACTCAGACCGGCTCCGGTGGTGGTGGTATTGATGTTGACTTTGCTGCCTTTGGACCATTTACAAGTATTGCGTCTGGTTGTGGTTCGATTGTTCCAGGATCTACAGTACCGGTATCTTGTTCATATTCGGGATCATCGGTTGAAACAATTACGATTCCAAGTGCGGTAATTGGACAGATTTACATCATTTTGATTACAAACTACAGCGGTCAGCCAGGAACTATTTCACTTACACCTACTTCCGGAATAGTGAACTGTAATGGTATTAGCTTCAATGCGACTGCAACAATGACTCCTGCTACTTGTAATCAGGCAACAGGATCTGTAACAGTAACTCCAAACGGAGGATTCGCACCTTATACGTATTTGTGGAATACTCCGGGTAACCCAACCACTCAATCTGTTAGTAATGTTGCTCCGGGAACATACACTGTTCAAGTAACTTCAAGTCCAAATCCATTGAATGGAGTGGCAGTACCTCCAACTACTGCGACAGTGACAGTAACAAATATCAATGCATCTTTTAGTGGAACTACTACGAATGCTTCTTGTCCGATGGGACACAACGGAACTGCTACTGCAAACTACTCGGTTCCCGGAAATCCTCCCGGAATAACAGCTACCTATTTATGGAACGACCCCGCCGGTCAAACAACACAAACTGCTACAGGGCTTTTGCCCGGAACATATGTTTGTACAGTTACCTTATCGAACGGATGTACCGGAACTGTTACAAAAACAGTTGCAGCAAACCCGGTTGCGTATTCTGCAACTTCTACATTGGTTTCATGTCCTGGAGGTTCGGATGGTACAGCAACAGCAAATATGGCTCCGGTAGTCGGAACATTATCTTATGCTTGGAATGATCCGGGAACTCAAAGTACACAAGTGGCAACAGGCTTATCGGCAGGATCTTATTCTTGTGTGATCACTTCCACTATCGGATGTACAGGAACTGTAAATGTTACAGTAACGGAAATCCCCGGAATGACCGCAACTTTTTCTAACATAGTAGATGTATCGTGTAATTCAGGTAATGATGGGATCTTAGCGATTTCTGTTACTGCTGGCACACCGCCGTATAGCTACGCTTGGGATCATTCAGCATCCACATCGAACACTGCAAATGATTTATTCGTTGGAAATTCAACGGTGACTGTTACAGATAACCTTGGTTGTGTGATTACAAAGAGTCAGGTTTTGAATCAACCTCCTCCGTTGCAAATCAACTTCCTTACTCAGGATACGATTATTTGTCCCGAATCTTCGGTTACATTGAGCGTTGCAGGTATTGGTGGTAACGGTCCGGCAAATTCAAATTACACTTTTACGTGGAAAGAGAACGGAACAGTCATCGGAACAGGAACATCAATTACAGTAGATCCGTTAACTACAGCTACACAATATTGTGTGGAGTTGACGGAAGTATGTGGTTCGCCAAGCACTGATTCGTGTATGATGGTTAATTTCCCAACACCAATCGTACCGCTTTATCATGCTAACAAACCTTATTCTTGTCTACCCGGAGATCTGATCTTCTATAATGATATGAATAATGATCACGATGATGAAATTGATTCGGTAGTGGTGCAATATGGAAATGGAGATATGGGTGTTGTCTATGGAAATGACAGCATTCATTACATATACACAGAAGCTGGAATTTACACAATTGATGTTACGGTAACTTCGGAACGTGGTTGTGTTACTACAGGCACTTTCCCCGGAATTGCGAACATTATTGCAAATCCGGTAGCTGATTTCACCATGTCTGCAAATCCAACTACATTCTTTGAAACAGTTGTAAAAATGCAGGATAAATCAAGTCCTACCGTTGTACAATGGACCTGGTCTTCGCCTGGATCTGATCCGAACAACAGTACTTATCAAAATCCTACATTCCATTTCCCTGAAGGTGTTGTGGCAACTTATCCGATTCAGTTAATTGTTGAAACTCCTGAAGGATGTATTGACACGGTTGAGCGAATTTTAACTGTGAACAGTGATATCATCTTCTACGCTCCGAATGCATTTACACCGGATGGGGATGAATTCAACCAGACATGGAAATTCTATGTTTCAGGAATCGATGAGTATGCTTTTGAATTAATGATCTTCAACCGTTGGGGAGAAGTAATCTGGGAAACACATGACGTAAATTCCGGATGGGATGGAACCTATAACGGTACACCTGTAAAAGAAGGAACTTATACGTGGGTTGCCCGTGTGAAGGATCTTTACTGGGACAACAAGAAAGTCTTTAACGGAACAATTAATCTTGTAAAGTAAACACCAACTACTTTAATATATCAGACAGCCCTGATTCGCATTCGTGAATCAGGGTTTTTTTGTGTTCTTTATTTTGGTATGAAACCATGATGTGTTTAGGATATGTTAAATAGATACAAGTGCTTATCAACAGACTGTTAAAAAACAATTGGTTGAATTCATCTTTAATCTGTTGTTTTTCAATAATTTTAACCTGTTGCTTGTTGTTTTTTTTCTTTTATTTCAATTTCAAGCAACCTGGAATTAAAAATATCGTTTTAAAGACAAGACAATAAGTTAATTATGAAAAAGATAATTTTAATATGTATGTTGTTGTTTGTTTCAAACAATGTGTTAAACGCTCAGGTAACACTTTGTTTGGGTCAGGATGCAACAGTGTGTGCGGGTCAGACAGTTCAAATTACAAATTGTTCAGGGGGAGGCCCAATTTTGGGTTCAGGAATTACTTTGGACAATGCAGTGACCCTTCCTCAACTTTCGGATGATATGTTTTCGGCTTTGATTCCAATGGGTTTCACATTCAATTTTTACGGGACAAACTATACGAATTGTGTGATTGGTTCCAATGGTCTGATTAGTTTTACTGCATCGAATGCAAATTCAGGTTGCTCTTGGAGTTTAGTTGGTATGGGAACACTTCCCAATACTACACTGACAACAGCTAGAAACTCTGCAATGCTTTTTTACTCGGATATCAATCCTTCTCAAACTCCAATTGGACCGATCAAGTATCAAACTATTGGAACTGCCCCAAACAGAAAGTTTGTGGTATTGTTTGAAAGTGTAAATGCTTTCTCGTGTCCAAATACTTGTTATTACGGAGCAATCGTGTTTTACGAAACAAGTAATATGATTGATATGATGATCGGTCAAAAACCCAATTGTTCAAGTTGGAACGGTGGTTTGGCTATTCAGGGACTTGAAAATTCGGCAGGAACCATAGCTACAATTACTCCTGGACGAAACAACACGGTTTGGTCCGCGAATCAGGATGGGAAACGATTCACACCGATTGCGCCAGGTAACACTTCTAATTATTCGGTAGCTACGGTTCAGTATTACACCGTCACTTCGACATCAAATAACAGCATTCAATGGGCAAATACAATTGGAGGGTTATTTCCATATAATAATGGAGTATTGAATGTAACAACTATTCCACCGGGAACCACCGGATATTATTTAACCGCCACCGCTTGTAATGCGGCCGTTGGGGGAGTTAGTGACACTACGTTTATAACCCGTCAGGTTGTTGCCGGAACAGCTACGGCTGTTACCGACTATTGTTTCGGAGGGGTTGGTTCAGCTACAGTTAATCCCACTCAAGGATCAGCGCCGTTCACTTATACATGGACCCCCGGAGGACAAACAACTCAAACTGCAACAAACCTTGTTTCCGGACCCTATACGGTTCATATAACGGACGCACTTGGTTGCGGAGTCAATGTGAATGTAAACGTTCCGAATACAAATGCAACATTCGGCGGTTCTTCCACAATGGTAAGTTGTCCGGGAGGAAATGACGGAACTGCTACCGCAACGATGACACCTCCGCTTGGAGTTGTTTCCTATAATTGGTTCGATGCAGGTGGACAAACAACACAGACTGCGACCGGTTTAATTGCAGGGACATATCATTGCGTCGTATCAACATCACAATCTTCAGGTTGTACTGATACGGTTGAGGTAATTGTTTCAGAAATTCCCGGAATGGTGTCTACAATCATCAATCAGGTAGATGTGACTTGTAACAGTGCCAACGATGGGATCATTGAAGTGAGTGTAGTTGATGGAACAGGTCCTTATACTTATTCCTGGAATGCTTCAGCTTCAACAGGGCCATTGGCGAACGACTTATTTGCAGGAACACATACGGTAACAATTACAGATGCAAAAAACTGTGTGATAACCACAACAGCAACTATCGGTGAACCTCAAGCATTGAAGATTACGAACCTGACTCCGGATACAATCATTTGTCCGGAATCATCCATTACATTGAACGTACAGGGAACAGGTGGTAGTTCACCATATACATTTACCTGGAAAGAGAATGGGGCAATGGTTGGTACAGGAGCATCAATTATTGTAGATCCTGCAACAACAGCAACTAATTATTGTGTCGAACTGACGGAGCAATGTGGTTCTCCAAGTACTGATTCGTGTATGGTAATTAACTTCCCGACACCGATCGTCCCACTTTACCAGGTTAATAAACCTTATTCCTGTTTACCGGGAGATCTGATTTTCATGAATGCTCTGAATAATGATCACGATGATGAAGTTGACTCTGTGATAGTTGATTTTGGAAATGGAGATATGGGAGTTGTCTATGGAAATGACAGTATTCATTACATTTATACAGAAGCTGGAATTTATACAATCAGTGTAGTGACAACTTCGGTTAGAGGTTGTGTGACCACAGCAACGTTCCCTGGAATAGCGAATGTAATTGCGAATCCGGTAGCTGATTTTACTATGTCAGCGAATCCTACCACTATTTTTGAGACGGTCGTGAAAATGCAGGATAAGTCTAGTCCGGGAGTTGTGAATTGGACCTGGTCTTCTCCGGGATCAACACCAAATAACAGTACTTATCAGAATCCGACTTTTCATTATCCGGAAGGAGTTGTGGCAACGTATACCATCCAGTTGATCGTTGAGACAGCTGAAGGTTGTATTGATACGGTAGAACGTGTTTTATCTGTCAATAGCGATATCATTTTCTATGCACCAAACGCATTTACACCGGATGGTGACGAGTTTAACCAAACGTGGAAATTCTATGTTTCGGGAATTGATATTTATAATTTTGAATTGATGATTTTTGATCGTTGGGGAGAAGTTATCTGGGAAACACACGACCCGAATGCAGCTTGGGATGGCACCTACAATGGTAAGGTTGTTCCGGCCGGAGCCTATTCATGGATTGCACGTGTGAAGGACATTTACTCTGATACTAAGAAAACATTTAACGGAGTAATTAATACTTTCAGATAGATTACCGACTACTTTAATTATATAAAGGAAAGCCCCGACGATAAATGTCGGGGCTTTTTGTTTTCTGGATAAATCTGTCAAAGATTATTGTGTTAGGAAGTCGAAAGCTTTCTTTCCGTGCTTATTTTTGTTTACTTCTATTAAAAACGGTTGTTTTCCTGGTGAAATCAAAATTGTCAAACAAAATAATGATGAAAAACTTACTTGTACTATTCCATTTGTTCGGATTTTCAGCGGGTATGAATGCGCAAACCAAAGATTCAAGCAGGATCTCGATTCCCGAATTGAAATTGAATCTCAATAAATCGGGAACGAGTTATATTAAGGGGACATTCCTGGCTCAGACCTGGGCAAGATATTCCGAGTTCAATCCCGGAACAACGGTTGACGGAACACCAAAATCGAGTTATGGAGATGTTGGAATCAGAAGATGGCGGATCCAGGTTTTTGGTCAGCTGACCAATCGTGTTTATTTCTACACTCAGTTCGGACAAAATAATTTCAGTTTTCTGCAACCAAGGTACACTGGTGCATTTTTACATGATGCAGTAACGGAGTTCAGAATAGTGAAACAAGTGCAAATCGGTGGCGGATTGACCGGTTGGGGAGGAGTTTCACGGTTTTCTTCGCCCGCTGTGGCAAATATAATGGGACTGGATGCTCCAATCTATCAGCAAGCAACAAATGGAGTGAATGATCAGTTTGGACGAAAGCTGTCTCTTTATCTGAAAGGGGAAGTTGCACGGTTGAATTATCGGTTAGCAATCTCCCGACCAATGTCTGTCAAAAACAGTGCGGTTCCGATCCCACCAATCAATGCGAATTCAAATTTCAATATCGAAGCTCCACGAGCTCAAACGTCCGGATATTTATTCTGGCAATTTTTGGATAAAGAAACGACACCGAATCCCTATATGAGCGGAACTTATCTAGGAAAAAAGAAGCTGTTGAACTTGGGTGTGGGTTGGGTACATCAGAATCAGGCAATGTGGCACTTAAACGATACGGGAGATACGAATAGAACTACTTTGCTATTGTTGGGAGCTGATGTGTTTTTGGATCTGCCGGTAGGTAAAAAAGGCGCAGCATTGAATGCTTACATTGCTTATAATAACTTTAATTACGGGAAAAATTACATCCGGATGCTGAATGGAATGAACCCTGCAAATGGAATCAATGCGGAAGGGACATTAAACGGTGCGGGTGTAAATTACCCGATGATCGGAACAGGAAATATCCTTTTTGCTCAAGTAGGATACAAATTGAAAGACAACCTGTTTGCTGCTGATAATGGAACCTTGATGCCTTATCTGGAGCTTCAGTATTCGCAATTCCAAGCATTAAAGGATCCGTCGGTTATTGTTGAAGCCGGAATTAACTGGTTGATTCATGGTACTCATGGCGCGAAGTTGTCTTTGGGCTTGCAAAACAGGCCTGTTTTTGAAAATAACTCACTGGGACAAGCCATTCAAACAATGCGGAAAAATATGTTGGTATTACAATATCAAATTGCATTTTAACTTTTCTATATTTATTGTATTATACTATCAACATCACAAACATGAAGTATCTAAACGTTCTGGGATTTGTTCTTTTGATTTCCCTCCATGGGAAGGCACAGAAAATTGAAGCATGTGATTCTGTTCCAGCACTGAATTCGAAAATACTGATGGTTCTTGAACCATATATGGGACAGAAAATTTTAAGAGGTGAATGCTGGGATGTATTGAGTCTGGCTTTGAATGAAGTACATGCAACCTGGAATGGGTATGATGTTTTCGGAACCCGGTATGATTATAAAAAGGAATGTATTTCTCCCGGCGATATTATTGCATTTAAAGGAGTGAAATTCGGAGGTGTTCAAAATGGGATGAAGTATTTTGAGGATATGGAAAAACATTTTGCCGTGGTGAAGGAAGTAAAGCCAAATGGAGAATTGGTTTTATGGCATCAGAATACGGGGAGATTCGGAAAGAAGTTAGGGCAGTCGAGTATTTTTATCGGGGACCTGAAGAAAGGAAAAATGGAATTCTTTCGTCCGCAGAATTAATCGATCCGCATCCGGATTCTCCATTCTTTGGGAAAGAGGTTATTGAACCTGTTTCCAAGGTGTTTGATCCAACCAAGCTTTGTTCCTTCAAATGAAACGGTTTGAAAACCGTGTTTTCCTTCCAGGTTGAATGTTTCACCTTTTAAATAATGCAATGCCTGGTCACGGTTTAATTCAATATTGGGAACCCGGTTTGAAAGAACGGATGGATCAAGTGCTAGGGCTTCATTCGGAATCAACCCTTTTCGGGATATTTCTCCCAATTCAGTACCCATTTTAATGATTCGCAAATGAGAATGGAGCGTTTCAACCAATTCACTTTTTCCTTCGGGAATTGCAAACACGTAATTGTTCCATTGAATAAACTCTGATTTTGAATCACCGACCCACTCATTGAACCAGGCTTCCGGTTTTAATTTGGTAAGCGAACTTTTTTTCCTGGATTTGATCTTTTGGATGCGTTCTTCACCCTGTTTTTGAATGACTACGACATAAAAACCTTCCGTTTTCAATTCGGAGGGAAGCGCATAATAACCTACATCATTTCTTCCTTTTTTAGCAAAAGGAATTTCCAGTGAATGGATTTGCGAGTCTGTTTTGTCCAGGATCCATTGCACGTTTTCTTCGTTTTCCTGCGCATTGAAAGTACACGTAGAATAAATCAAAAAGCCTCCCGGTTTCAGAGAATCCCACACGTCCATTACGATTCTTTTTTGTCGTGCAGCGCATAAATTCACAGATTCAACGGACCATTCGTTTCGTGCTTCCTGGTCTTTACGGAACATTCCTTCCCCGGAGCAAGGCGCATCTATCAGAATGCAATCAAATACGTTTTTAAGTGCTTCAAAATCTGCAGGGTCATTATTGCTTACCAAACTGTTTTTAGCTCCCCATTTTGTCAGGTTCTCTTTTAAGATCTTGGATCTGTTCTGAATGACTTCGTTAGCTAAAAGCATTCCACGTCCATCCAGGAAATCGGCAATCAAGGTGCTTTTGCCTCCCGGAGCAGCACACAAATCCAATAAAACGGGTTCATCCGGGAGATTCAGTTGTCTTAGAATACAATCAATAAATTGTGAACCTGCCTCCTGCGGATAATAGCTTCCTCCATGAAAATGCGGATCCAGAGTGAAAATAGGGCGTTCCTTCAGGTAAAACCCATTTTTCGACCAGGGAATAGGTTCCAAGTTATTGAACCCGGATTGCATGTCGCCAGTAGCTTTAGCGATGGCATAAGTTCCTTTTGATGAATTGATCCGGATCGCAATCGGTTGCTCTTCATTCAAGGCTTGTAGCAAGGGTTCGCCTAAGAACGGATCTTTGGTTACGCGGTCTACAAATGCTCCCGGAAGTTCAACTTTTCTCATGGTTTTACAAATGGTAATCGTGCATTTGCACTAATGGTTTGGGATGCGAACTGATTATTTTCAGCTAGAAACTTTCCGGCTATTGCAATCATTGCCGCATTGTCCGTACAATATTCGAATTTCGGGATAAACACATTCCAGCCTCTTGCTTTTCCTTCTTCAGCTAATTTTGTTCTCAATCCTGAATTGGCAGAAACTCCGCCGGCAATCGCAATGTCCTTGATTCCTGTGTCCGTAGAAACTTTTCGAAGTTGTTTGAAGAGAATCTCCAAAATAGTGGCTTGAATGGATGCACACAGATCGGCTTTATTCTCTTCTATGAATGCAGGGTTTTTTGCCAGTTCTTTCTGAATGAAGTAAAGCACGGAAGTTTTCAGGCCACTGAAGCTGAAATTGTAACCATCAACCTGTGGTTTTGCAAAAGTAAAAGCTGAAGGATTCCCTTCTTTGGCATATTTGTCGATCAAAGGTCCGCCGGGATAAGGAAAACCTAATATTTTCGCTGTTTTATCAAATGCTTCTCCGGCCGCATCATCAATGGTTGTTCCCAAAACGCGCATTTCTACCGGAGAATCTACGCGAACCAATTGCGTATGTCCACCCGAAACAGTCATGCAAATAAACGGGAAAGATGGCATTGGAACTCCTTCATCGATGAAATGTGCCAAAATGTGTGCATGCATGTGGTGAACGGCAACCATCGGTTTATTCAATGCAAGACTGAGTGATTTTGCGAAAGCAGTGCCGACAACCAGCGAACCCATTAATCCCGGTCCTTGTGTAAATGCAATCAGATCAATGTCTTTGAAATCAACAGAAGCCTTCTTTAAAGCTGCATCCACCACCGGAATGATATTTTGTTGGTGCGCGCGGGATGCGAGTTCCGGAACAACACCGCCATACTGTTCATGAATTGCCTGACTTGCCGTAACGTTCGATAAAATGGTATTATCTTTGAGTACAGCGGCAGAAGTGTCATCGCAAGATGACTCAATTCCCAGAATTACGAACGATTGTTGGCTCAACTTTGTTAAATTTGTATTATAATACATGGCAAAAGTACTCAAAATACTAGGTAGAATAGTAGGGATTTCTTTTGAATGGGTGCTTTTGTTACTCATACTTTTCGCATTTGCCATACGTACCAGCCAATTTCAAACCTATTTAGGGTCGCTCGCAACTAATTTTTTATCTAAAGAATTGAATACCGAATTGCGAATCGGTAAAATCGATATTGTTTTCTTTGACAAAGTTTATCTGAAGGACGTTTTTGTTCGTGATTTGCATGGTGACACCTTGGCTTCCCTGAATCAGATCATGGTTCGTGTAAGGAGTTTTGATTTTGGAGGTGAGTACATTCACTTGAAAAGCGTAGGGCTTCTAAAGGGAAGGGTTGGAATTGAACGCGATTCGATCAACGGAGATTACAATTATGAATTCATTGCCGATTACTTCTCCGGTAAAAAGTCCAGAAAAACCAAATCGGAACCACCTAAGGTGACTGTTGACAACGTGGATATCGAATGGGTTACCATTTCGTATGATGACAACCGGAAAGGCAGGAACACTTTTGGAATGGACTATGACCATTTGAGATTCAACGATGTGATTCTCCATATTGTTGATTTCAAAGAGGAGAAAGGGATTCTTGCATTTCAATTGAAACATTTGCAAACCCAGGAAAAATCGGGTTTTTGGTTAAACAGGCTTTTTGCCAACGCAGTTATTGACCCACACAAAGGGGTTTTACTGAGCAATGTCGAGATTACCACCTCGCGTTCACAAATCTATGCCTCCAAATTGAATATGCTGATGAATTCCTTAAAGGGATTCAATGATTTTGTGGACAGTGTGGCATTTGATGCCGTAGTCGATTCATCCCGGGTAAGTTTTTGGGATATTTCCTTGTTTGGAACTGCTTTGGAAGGAATGAATGACATGGTTTCCCTGAGTGCGACGGTGACCAAAAAAGTAAAGGACCTGAGGATCGATAACCTGGATCTGCGCTTCGGTACGCGAAGTGTTGTGCGCGGAAATTATTCCTTGCCGGATTTCAGGAATCTTTCGGGCTCAAATTTTAACGAGCAGATTGATTATGCACTGATTGATTTTTCGGATGTGGAAAAGATCAGGCTTCCCAAAGATGCCGGAAGAAGAAATGTGGATTTTGATGAAATGGTTGACCGGCTTCAATATGCGGAGATTAAAAACACTTCCGCCAGAGGTTCCGTCGATAAATTTGCCTTGAAAAGCGATAAACTGCAATCCGTTTTGGGTTCCGTACAATTGGATCATGAGATTACGTTCAATAAGCTTAAAGAAGGTGGTTATTTTTTCAATCGAACCCTGGATGAAAAGTACGATGTGGTGGTTGATAGTTTTAATTTGGCCAAATTCCTGGATAATCCCACTTTCGGGACAGTTTCTGGGCAAGTATACCTGAGTGGAGTTGTTGGTCAGAAAGACTTGATTCGCTTGGAAACATTGGAGGGAGAGATTTTTAAGTTTCAATTTAACGACTATTCCTACACGAATATCACGGTAACAAACGGTTCTTTTATCAACAACGTCCTGGATGCAAATTTGAATATACATGATCCTAACCTGGAATTGGCATTTAACGGATCGATAGACGTTTCAAAAATTCAGCATTTTGACTTCAAAGTTGGAATTGAGAAGGCGAATCTGGGAATTTTAAATTTTGATAAGGACCCCGAATCATCTTTCGTTGGAAATATGGATCTCGATTTGAAAGGAAACTCACTTGAGACGTATGAAGGAATAATTCATGCCGATAATATTGAGTTTACTGAAAAGGGTAAAACCATGTCTTTGCCCGAATTGAGTCTTTATATTGAACGAAATCCGGGAAGTGACCGCTTTGAACTGAGAAGCGATATTGTGGATGCCGACCTGAATGGGAAAATTGACTTCAAAACTATTCCAATCGCAATAAACAACGGGCTTTCCGACGCTTTTCCATCTTATTTCTCTCCTCAAAAGTTTCCAAAAGGATTGGCGGAATCGACAGATAATTTTGAATTGAATGCGACAATCAAGAATTCAAAAGCATTTCTGGATATTTTCGTTCCGAAGTTGGATATAGCTTATGGAACGGTTGTCAAATTGAATCTTGACTCCAGGATTCACCATCAGATGTTGGATATCCAATCTTCGAAAATCAGTTACGCAAAACTGATCAGTGAGAAGAGCGATGCGTATCTGACAAATGTAGCCCTGCACCAGGAGTTTGCTCAAGGTGAAGGAACTTTGACCTTGAATGCGGGTAAGACACAATTAAGAGATTCATTGGATGTGGAAAATATCCAGCTTCAAATGGATGGAACCAAAAATATCTATAAGACGGATCTGGTCTGGAACAAGGACGTGGCAAACACCTCTGATTTTGATTTCATTGTCGATGTTCGCGAAGAAGGTGAATTTGGGATTCAGGTAAAACCATCGTATTTCTCTGTTAAAAACAACAAGTGGGATATTATGAACACTGCTGAATTGGTCTATAAGAAAAATGAACTGAAAATAGATCACCTGATGTTGGAAAGGGAAAATCAGTTCCTGGCTGTCAATGGGATCTTATCTGAAAAATCAGAGGATTATCTGATAGTGAAAGCACATGAATTGCAAATTGCGGAATTTTCATCCTTGTTGGGTGCCGGAATAAAAATGGAAGGAAGCCTGGATGGTACTGCCCGTTTAGCCACACCGTTTACTGAGATCAAGGTGGACGGTGATTTTACACTAAATGATTTCTTCCTGGAAGGGCAAGAAGTAGGTGATATTCATCTCAATGGAATTTGGATCGATTTGGAAAAGAAGATCATCCTGGACGGAGATTTGAAATACAAAGACCTGCAAACTTTCGATTTCAAAGGATATGTCCTTCCGATGAAGAAAGAGGATAACATCAACTTTGACTTGGAGTTCAAGGATATGAACCTGTCTTTTGCAAATGCATTCGTTGATCCGGATGTTATTTCTGAGATCGCCGGAAATTTGAAAGGTGTAATTCACGCTACCGGAAGTATTGAAGAACCCGAAATTACCGGGAACCTGCAATTGAAAAAAGGAGGGTTGAGAGTTGGAATTTTGGGTACTCATTACAATTTGAGTGGTCCGCTCAAGTTTGACGGGAAGAATGATGGTATTTACGGAAATTTCCCTGTACAGGATGATGAAGGCCATACAGCTTATGCCATTGCAACGGTATTCCACAACAACTTCAAAGATTTCTCCATGAGTTTTGATCTGGCATTCGATGAATCTGTCAGCGGATTCCGGGATCCGATTAGTGGGGTGCGTTTGAATGCTCCTAAAAAATTCATGGTTTTGAACACCGGATACAAGGAAGGAACCATTTATTATGGAAAGGCTTATGCTACCGGAACTGCAAGTATCCTGATCGAGAAAGGAAACACGGAAGTTAATGTGACGGCAAAAACGCAAGGTGGTACCAAGGTTGATTTACCGATGTATGGAGCCAAAGAGGTGAATGAATTTGATTTCATTGATTTTAAGAAGGATACTGCCAACGTGGAAAAGAAGATTGATTTGACAGGCGTTGATTTGAAATTGGATATCACTGCAACACCTGACGCCGAAATTCGATTGATATTGAACAATCAGACAAACGAAGAGATTCGGGCGGAAGGACATGGTAATTTGCTCCTGTCAGTTGATAATCTGAACCAAATCAGGATGACGGGGCAATATATCATCAACAACGGACAGTATGATTTTGTGTTGAACCCGATAAAGAAGACATTCGAAATCGAGCAGGGAAGTAATATTACCTGGACGGGAAGTCCATACGATGCGAACCTGGACATTAAAGCATATTACAAGGTGAATGCGAGTTTGGACGAATTGAATAAGGACCAGATCGGTGGTTCTGCGGTTACCAAATCAGAAGTTCATTGTGTACTGAACATCGGTCAGACACTTTCCAATCCTTCAATTACTCTGGATATTGAAGTGCCGAATGTGAGTGAATCCGGAAAGGCTGTATTGAGTAAAATTCGTTCAGATAAAGATGAAATCCAGAAACAATTTGTGTCCTTACTCTTATTGAATAAATTCCAAGGAGCAGGCGGAAATGCAGGAGGAAGTTATGGTGCTGTGGCAGAAATTGTCACGCAACAGATCAACACAGCTTTGGATCAATTATCCAAAGATGTGAAAATGAACGTGGGTTACAACGACAATGCGGCTACCGGAGATAAGAATTTCCAGTTCGGGATGCAACGGGCTTATGGTGCGAAGCAGAACATTGTCCTGAAAACCTCACTGGGAGTTTCAAACAATAGCTCGACAGGAACATCCCAGAATTCGTTGATCGGAAGTTTTAACCTGGATTACCTGATTAATGCTGATGGAACTTTCCGGGTTTCCATATTCAATGAATCCAATGATAAAGGGATTTTAAGTAATAAGGATAAAGGTGAATTTACGCAAGGAGTCGGTTTGCATTATGAAGAGTCATTCAACAACTTATCGCAATCACGGATTATTGAGTTCTTTACCAACTTATTCAGAAAGGAAAAAAAGGTGAAAAATTCCAAACGAAAAAATCGGGTTCCTGTGGATTATATTCCGGGGCAGTCGCCTGCAATTCGGGTAGAGAAAAAGGATGAAGAAAATAATTTACTTGAAACAGAACCAGGTGAAAATAAAACTCCAAACCCTTAATATCATTATTTTGTTATTAAAGTAAACGGATCTTTGGTGATCATTAATCGCACTTTAATTATTTTTACCGTCACTGAAATTGGTTATGAAAAAAGTTTTAATTGCAAATAGAGGAGAAATTGCACGAAGAGTCATTCGTTCATTAAAGAAAATGGATATTGCCACTGTAGCAATCTATTCGGATGCGGATGCAAACGCTCCGCACGTTCATGAGGCTGATGAAGCTGTTTACGTTGGGAAATCTCCTTCGTCAGAGTCTTATTTGCAACAGGATCTGATCCTGAAATATTGCAAGGAATTGGGAGTGGAAGGAATTCATCCGGGTTATGGTTTCTTATCTGAAAATGCAGGTTTTGCACGTAAGGTGAAAGAAGCAGGGATCAAATTTATCGGGCCATCTCCTGAAGCGATGGAATTGATGGGGGATAAACTTTCTGCGAAACAAGCGGTAAAAGGATACAATGTTCCCTTGGTTCCAGGAGTGGATGAAGCGATCACCGATGTGGAAGAAGCTAAAAAAGTAGCTGCTGAGGTCGGGTTTCCAATTCTGATCAAAGCATCTGCCGGAGGTGGTGGAAAAGGAATGCGCCTGGTTGAAAATGTGGAAGAATTTGAAGAGCAGATGCAAATGGCTCAAAGTGAAGCTCGCTCTTCTTTTGGAGACGATGCGGTATTCATTGAAAAATTCGTAACAAAACCACGTCATATCGAAATCCAGGTTTTTGCAGACCAATTGGGAAATACGGTGTATTTGTTTGAGCGTGAATGTTCCATCCAACGTCGTCACCAAAAAGTAATCGAAGAAGCTCCATCTGCAGTGCTGTCTCCTGAATTGCGCAAGAAAATGGGGGAAGCAGCTGTTGCTGTTTGTAAGGCTTGTAATTACGAAGGTGCAGGAACGGTTGAGTTCTTGTTGGATGCTGAATTGAATTTTTACTTCCTGGAAATGAATACCCGTTTGCAGGTAGAACATCCGGTTACCGAAGAAATTACGGGAACAGACCTGGTGGAATGGCAGGTACGGGTTGCAAGAGGTGAGCGTTTACCCAAATTACAACATGAATTACATATTCACGGGCATTCGATTGAAGTTCGTGTCTATGCAGAAGATACACTGAATGGATTTATTCCGGATATAGGAACCTTGAACCGTTACCGCAGACCGAGAAAGGATATGGCGCGTGTAGACGATGCATTTGAGGAAGGAATGGAAGTTCCGATCTATTACGATCCAATGATTGCCAAACTGGTAGTTTGGGGAGAAAACAGGGAAGAAGCTATTGAAAAAATGATCATTGCAATCAACAACTACCAGATTTCAGGTTTGAAAACAACCCTGGACTTCGGGAAGTTCGTGATGATGCATCCGGCATTCCGTTCGGGTGATTTCGATACCAATTTCGTCAAGCATTACTTCCAGGATCCGACAGTGATGTGGGAAATGTTCAAGGATGAACGACATGCTTTGGAAGCAGGAATCGGACAGATCTGGAATGATTTGACTGAGAAAGCAAATAAAAATGCAGCTTCACGTGAAATCACTTCCAATTGGAAAATGCACGCACATTAAGATAATTACGAATTACGAATTACGAATTACGAATTACGAATTACGAATTACGAATTACGAATTAC